>NZ_JBXANR010000004.1:0-644168 GCF_058801885.1 Herbaspirillum sp. GW822-FHT03A08
AAGCCGGATGCCTTGTCCCTGAAGGACAATTCGTCCGCGCTCATGCCCGTAAGAATTTCCAGCTGCCGGTTGCAATAAATTAGCGAGCCGTCGTCTTGCCGTTCGATGGACATGGCGACCGGGCTGCTGTCGAGCACCCGGCGCATGCGTTTTTCGCTTTCCTGAACCTTGGCTTCCATGGCACGGCGCTCGCTGGTGTCGCGCACCGACGCGCAGACGCATTGACCGTATTCTCCCACCGCAGGCAATGATGCTAGTCCGATCTCAACCGAGAACATGCTGCCGTCCTTGCGAACGCCCTGGAGATCCGTCAGGCCGCCGCCCATCTGCCGGGTTCCCTCTTCGCTCATGAAACCTTTACGCAATCCGGCATGATGGGGACGAACCGAGGCCGGCACCAATTGTTCCACGGACAGTCCAAGCAATTCGCCGGTTTCATAGCCGAACAGGCCGTCAAGCTGCGTATTGGTGAGAATGATCTTGCCATATTCATCCACCACCAGCATGCCGTCCGGCGCCGACTCGACGACGCCGCGAAACCAGGCTTCGGTCTCCTTGAGCGCGGATTGCTGAGCCTCCAACTCGGTCGCCTGCTCTTCCAGACGCGTCGCCTGCTTCTGCGATTGCGTCAGCAACTGCTGCACGGTCAACGAGCGATCCAGGATCTCCATGCTGATGGCAAGGCGCGGAAGCACCTCCTGCAGCAGCGTCCTGGCGGTGTCGCTTGCCGTATCGAAGCAGGCCAGCTCCAGCACACCGGCCAGCTTGTCGCCGCTGAGAATCGGCAGCACCATGATTTCAGTGCAGGCGATATCGCCCAGGGAAGACTGAATGCGCCAGGCGCCCTCGCCCCCTTGCCGTATCGTTATTGGCAGGCAGTCTTTGGCGCACTGCCCCAGCAAGCCAACGCCGGGTTCAATGGTGGTCGCCGGAGCATGATCGCCATCCATGGCATAGCTATCTGCCAGAACCAGCAGTTGCCGCGCCTCATCCCAGCGGTAGAGCAAGCCCTGGCCGATATGAAGAAACGGAGCCAGATGCTGGAAGAACAACTCCGCCAGTTTCTCCGGTGAATCTGACTGCTGCAGTGCGGCTTGAATCTTGGATTCTTGCGATTTGATCCAGCGCTGGCCTTCCAGCTGGATGGATTCCTTTTGCAGCGAGGCGATGGCCCGCGCCAGATCGCCGGTCTCGTTTTGATAATCCGTATGGGGAATATCCAGATGTAACCTGCCGGCCGCAAGTTCTTCTACTGCTGTTGTGACCCGGTTGATAGGAAACCTGATCGAACGGCCAATCAGCCATGAAAAAACCAGGGCCCACGCCAATCCACCGAGTAGCAAAACGTAAGTCAATACATTGCGGGTAAAGGCGAAACTCTGGACGTTCACCGTGGTGTCGCGGACACCAAACTCCTTGACGTCGGCAATTTCCTCCAGCACCTGGTCTGCACTGCGGTTGATTTCCTTGAAACTGAGACTCTCGATCAAGGATGCCGCTTCCGGTCGCATGCCATGTTTGGCGAGGTCCAGTGCTTCCGAAGTGGTGCGCTGCATACGTGCAAGGAGCACTTCGAACTGCTCCAGCCGTTTGACATTATCCGGTTTGAACAGCGTCGGCCGGGTCAGCTGCATGGCTTGCTGTACGTGCTGATAAGCGTCGTCCATCTCCTGCAGCGCTTCGTCGCGCTCACCGACGGATTCCGCGTTCACCATGCGATGCGCAGCCAGTACCATGTGCGAAAAATGAATTCGCGCATCCTGCACCCTAGCAATGCCAACGATGCCTTCTTCCTGCAATCGCTGCAAGTCCCGGCTCAGGTCGGCCTGCGTCTGCAAGCTTTGAATGCCAAGCGCAAGCGACAGCAGCAGCAGCGAAACAAAACCGACTACCAGCTTGTGGCGAAGCGGCAGGCGCTCCAGCATCTGCAAAGATAAGCTCATGCGGCCCCTTGTGTCATGCATTCAACGAAAGATTCAGTGCGAACCGGAAAGGGATTGCACCGCGGCGGCTTTCTGCGCCATGTCGTGGTCGGAATCTGCGAATTGCGCGGCAACTGCCTGAAATTTGTCAGAACAGGCCAGGAAGGCGTCGCAAACATCGGGATCGAAGTGTTTTCCGTGTCCCTCGGTCATGATGCGCGTGGCCTCCTCGTGCGACATGCCGTTCTTGTAGACGCGCCGACTGATCAGGGCATCGTAGACATCCGCCACCGCCATGAGCCGGGCTGAAATCGGAATGTCATCTCCGGCCTTGCCTTCGGGGTAGCCCGAACCATCCCATTTTTCCTGATGGCCGTAGGCGATTTCCTTGGCAAAATGAAGAAATTCCACATCCATGCCAAGTTGCTGCTCCGCATGAGCGATCGCGTCACGTCCCAACGTGGTGTGGGTCTTCATGATCTCGAATTCTTCCGGCGTGAACTTGCCCGGCTTGAGCAGGATACGATCAGGGATGCCAATCTTACCGATGTCGTGCAAAGGTGCCGATTTGAACAGAAGCCTGATCGTATCGTCGTCGAGGAAGTGCCGGAACCGTGGATGATCACGTAGATGTTCGGCCAGTATTTTCATGTAATGCTGGGTGCGGCGAATGTGATTGCCGGTCTCGTTGTCCCGGGTTTCGGCCAACGAGGCCATGGCATGAATGGTCACATCCTGAATCGCCATGACTTCCAGTGTGCGCCGGGTGACTTCCTGCTCCAGATAATCGCTCTTGTCTTTCAGGAAGTCGGCAGCGGCCTTGACCTTGAGCTGCGTCTCCACTCGCGCCAGCACCACAGGCGGGCTGATCGGCTTGGTAATGTAATCGGCCGCGCCCATTTCCAACCCGCGCGTTTCATCCTCGGAGGATGCCCTTGCGGTCAGAAAGATAAGGGGGATGTCTCGCGTACGCGGATCGGCCTTCAGTGATTGCGCAACCTCGTGTCCCGACAGGCCGGGCATCATGATGTCCAGCAGGATCAGATCCGGCAGGGGATCGGTCTGGACGATGCGCAACGCCTTCTCGCCATTGTTGGCTACCTTGATTGTGTAGCGATCTCCTTCCTTGAGAAGACTCGCCATCAGCAGCAGGTTATCCGGGCTGTCGTCGACAATCAAAATGATCGGCTTGCGGGCGAAATCGTGCGCTAATTCCATTACATACTCCGGTGCGGGTTTCGGGTGTATTTGTTTTATAAATGTTTCGCGAGCCATTCCTGATGGCTTATATCACTGGAGGTCATTAGTGATGTTTATTCTCGTTAGCAATGTAGCAGAAGGCATGTTTAATATCATGCTCGCCGACACATTTTTCCGTTGTCTTTTTTTGCAATTTTCAGTACCCAGCGCTTTTGATACCCGCGACCTACGTCTCCTGCATTTAGGTCCGCATCATGAACGGGAGTGACATTATCTCGTGAAAACTACGTCACGTTCTCGTGGTCGCATTAGCTTCACCTATGAACGTGGACCTCATCGCAGTAACCGCCCACTTCCAGCCGAAGGCAGCCGTGGCATCGTTAATTTTTTCGGCAATAGAGCGGACCAACATCACGTAACGCATTTAAGCGCCATAAATCCGGTTCCGTCCCTTGCGCTTAGCTTCATATAGATGTTGATCGGCTACTTCCACGCATGCGGCCAGCGTCGAGCCATGCTTTGGAACGACGGCTGCTACACCCGCGCTAAACGTGACGATCGACGAGCCTTTATTCGCTATATGAGGCAACGCCAATGCTTCAACTTCGCGGCGCAATCGATCGAGCACATCGTATGCGTGCAGAGCGTCTTGTCCGGGTAGAATGACAATGAATTCCTCGCCTCCATAGCGGGCTATGAAATCGCTACCATTACGCAACCCGGCTGCGAGGGTCTGCGCAACAGCACAGAGACATTCGTCTCCAGCCTGATGCCCATAGTGGTCGTTATATGCTTTGAAATGATCGATATCGACCATTGCCACGGCAAACCATTCTTTATTCCGCATGGCGCGTTGCCATTCGAGCTCTCCAATATTGGCGTACTCCCTGCGATTCGGGAGCCCAGTCAAACCATCGGTTGTACTCAATTGCGCTAATCTATGATTGGCCCGATAAATTAGATAAGCGCCTACCAAAACAACTAAAGAGAAAATGCTTGTGGTTATCCAGGCATTCCGGGCTTCGCGCCGCCAGTTGACAAATACATCGTCCGTCGACAAACCGACCACCAAGCCCAATGGTTGCCCGGCGATACGCTGGACATAAAAAATACGCTCTATGTCGTCAATGGAGGAATTTTTTACGGCGAATCTGGAACTCTCGGTAGAATTTATAAAGTTCTCCAGATTGGACGATATAATTTTTTTTCCACTGACCTGCATGTCTTGCTTTCCATGCACGTATCGGATAACTACCCGCGGATCATTATCGAACAAGACAAATTCGTCTTGATCGCCCAATTTCATTTCCTTTCCTAAAAGTCTTTCAGCCATACCGTCCAGTTCAACAGCAGCAAATACAACTCCGGCGAACTCTCCGTTTGGTAAATTAAATCGGCGTGCACAGATCACCACCCACTTCTTTAACCCTCGGCCAAACACAGGTTCGGAAATCACCATGCCGGCGTTCGGATTCGCCTTCAACTGTTGAAAATAGGCCCGGTCGCCCGCGTTAAGCCCGACAGCATTTTCAAGTCCAAACAGTACCTCACCAGACGCGTTGGTCACACGCAGCGCGCTCAGAGACGGAACCCGACGCCGTATCTCTGACAACATGGTGTTGAAAGCTTGCTTGTCGACACTCTTCAAACCTTGTTGCTGTCGAGCGTGATCGGTTACGGCGGAAAGGGTGATGTCGATATTTTGGAATGAACCGGCAATGCTCGCCGCAATAGTAGAGCCTAGATTTAGTGCAGTTAGGCGAGCGCGGTCCTTGTATTGCTCGTGACTCAGCTGCAAGTTTTTTGCTTGAAAGACAATCGCCACGGCAATTAGCAACATCGGGACGGCGATATGTAAAAGACCATTGAAATGAATGGACGTTGCCGACGCAGGGCGAGGTAACGCTGACGGCAGTTGGATAGTTCCTAATCTGGCAGACATTTCGCCCCCCTGGTCTTGGTATGTCTAATCGTATTGGCGACGATTTTCGCGCTGATCCGGAAATTTGATTGCGATCGCCACATATGGCTGGTCGTCAAGTCGTCAAGCGTCCGGATCAAGATAGCGCTCGACAAGCCTGGACCAGAACGCAGCACCAATCGCAAGGTTCTGATCATTGAAGTAGTAGTGAGGGCCAGCCGATCCAGCGAACGATGACATTGAGAGGTAGTCCCTGATTTTCGGCAGATTGGCGAGTCTGGTAGATATCTACTCCGTCTCTTAACGTCTTCGCTAACGCCTCTTCTGCGCTTTGGCTGGTTAGCGGTAACCGCGCGCAAAATACGGATTTTGTTCCTTGTAATAGGGGAAACTGCACGATGACAACATGCATGGTGCCTCCTACAGCGCATCGGTCAAGCCGCCGTCAGTCAGGATAGTTCGTCCCGTGATCCAACGCGAATCATCCGACGTCAGGAAGACGATGACGTCAGCAATATCTGCCGGCTCCCCGATGCGACCTGCAGGCGTGCCCGCAATGACCGCCTGACGACGGGCTTCGGGGGTGGCCGCGGTCATGTCCGTACTGGTCATGGATGGTGCCACGGCATTGACGGTGATACCGCGTGCGCCAAGCTCCTTGGCAAAGGCGTTGGTTAAGACGGAAACTGCGGCTTTGCTTGCCGAATAGATCGCTGTCCCGGGACGTGGCGCGTAGATGAGGTTGCTGGAAACGTTGACAACGCGCCCGCCCGCATCGGGGAAATGCGGGACAGCAGCCTGGGTCATATTCAGGACACCGCCGATGTTGACACTGAACACGCGGCTTACGTGCTCGGCGTCGATATCGCCAAAGGTGCGCGCTTCAAACATACCGGCGTTGTTGACCAGAATGTTGATATGGCCGAATTGGGCCACGATCGTATCTATGACGCTCTGTGCTGCTGCCTGATCGGCCACATCCGCCGCGAACGCTGCGGCCGTGCCACCTGCAGCCGTGATGGCATCCACGACCGAATCCGCCTGCGCGCGATTACCGCGGTACACAATGGCAACGACCGTGCCTTGCGCAGCGAGTTTCTTGGCAATCGCTGCGCCGATTCCGCGTGAGCCGCCAGTAACAACAGCAATTTTGTTCGTCGTCATGATTTGCACTCCATTTGGTTAGAGACCCCGATGCCCTGCTCATAGAAGGGATCGGGGTGGATTTGGTATAACTGCCAGCATCAGGCTAGTCATGCTTCAAAGCAGACGGGATGCCACCGATCCAAACTTTCCTGCACGAAGGTCGCGCACTGCCGCATCGAGCGCCGCTTCGCTCTCGAAGACAAACGGCCCGTTAGAAATGACGGGTTCATCGATCCTCTCGGCTGCCAGTACGACGCAGTGCGCCCTTTCGTCAGCGCGCAGGCCGATGATGCCGCCACTGCTGTCGGCACTGGCACAGAGGGCCTGATCGGGCTGCAGTTCGGTACTGCCGTCCACGACAACGCTCCCCTGGACCACATGCACCCATGCATTCCATTCGCCCGGCAAAGGCACTTCGACGGACGCGCCAGGCCCTTCAAGCTGAATATCGAGCATCAGGATGGGACGGGGTGCCCGGGTTGGGGAGGACCGACCCTGGAAATCTCCAGCAACCACGCGCACACGCGTACCCGCCTCTGTCTGGATGATGGGCATCCGGTCGCGGTCGATGTGGAACGAATCCGGCGGCAGTTGCTTCAGGGATGCCGGCAGATTCACGAAAATCTGCAGCGCATGAATGTGCGCCGATTCCGCCGGAAGCTGGGTGTGCAGGATCCCGCGACCCGCCATCGTCCAATGTAGATCACCGGCACCGAACGTCGCATTGTTGTCAATCGAATCGCGGCTCTGCATGGAACCCTTCGTGTCCTCGAAAACGAGCGTAACCGCAGAAATCCCCGCGTGGGGGTGGATATCAAAAGTGGGCTGCCACATATGGAAGTGATCCACCATTACGAAGGGGGACATCGCCGCACCTCCGAACGCATCGTGCCGGAACTGAGCGACGGTGCATCCGGCGCCTATTGGCTGCGTCGTCGCCGTCGCTACTTTTGAAAATCGGATGCTCATGACTTTCCTCACTGCTTCTTCGATTGTGGGGTGTTCTTCAACTGCCAGACCAGCGTCGCGAAGGGAATGTCCAGCGCGTTGTACACGTCATGCGCCTTCGGGTCCGCGTTGTCGCCAAGCAACTCTACACCTGCTGTAGCGTAGTCCGTCACCGGCACCCCCGCGAGGGTGAGCCGCTGCAGACCGCTCACTCGCTTGGCTTCGTTGAACGTCCCGGAAGCATCGAGCACCACACGGGCGTCGTAGCCGGCCGCCTTGGCGGACATGGCGGGGAATGCCGCGCACACCTCCAGCGAGACGCCGGCAATCAGTATCTGCTTGCGGCCGGTATTTTCGACGGCGGCCTGCACCTTCGGGTCGTCCCAGGCATTGATCACCGTACGAGTGATAACCGGAACCCCGGGTAGGGCCGCAGTCAGTTCGGGGATGATCGGACCCCACAGGCCATCTGGCATGGTGGCCGTCAGCACGACGGGGATGCCCAGTGCCTTGGCGGCCTTGGCCAGTGCAACAACGTTGTGTTTGAGGTCCGCCACGGCGATGTCGCGCACGCCGGTGTACAAGCCAATCTGCTGATCGACCAGCAGCAGCACCGTGTTTTGGCGCGACAGCATTCCCAATTGTTTTGGCATAAGCTGGGCCATATTGGCTACGGTGGTTTGGCCGGCTTGAGCCGACTTGGCGTCGGCCGCCATGGCGGCGCTTCCACATGCCATAAGCAGTGCACTGGCGACCAGTTGAACCACTGCTTTTTTTGTGAAGGACTTCGACATTTAGGACCCCATAAATTAAGTACTGGAATTATATGCATTCACTCATCGTCCCGAAAGATGGGAAAAAGTTGACTCATCGTTTAAAAAAGTAGGATGATACTTAAATGCTGAACCTGAGAGATGTCTTCTATTTTGTGCAAGTAGTGAATCATGGTGGATTCACCGCTGCCGCACGAGTTCTGCGCACGTCAAAGTCGACATTGAGCTTGCGCCTACAACAGCTGGAGATGGATCTGGGAATCCAGTTACTCCATCGGAACTCCCGTAAACTTGGATTGACAAACGCAGGCGACGATTTTTACGGCCATGCGCAATCTTTGCTTCGGGCCGCTGAGGCTGCGGAAAATTTCGGCCGCCAGCGACAGAGCGAACCCAGTGGCACGATCCGCATCACTTCGTCCGTGACAGTCGCGCAGTTTGCATTGCGAGAAATTCTTCCGGCCTTCATGCGCATGTATCCGAAAGTCAATATTGAACAGCACGCCTCTGATGTGATAACGGACATTGTTGGAGAAGGATATGACCTGGCCATTCGTGCGCACACCGACCCTCTGCCTGATTCGTCGCTCGTGCATCGTAGATTGGCAGAGGTTCCCTGGTTTTTGTTCGCCTCTCCTGCATATCTCGATGACAAAGGTGTTCCGCATGACCCCGACGATCTAGTGACCCACAGCACCATCGCACACGGGCGGGGAACAACGAAAAGCTGGTCACTTCAATGCGAGGAAGAAACAGCTGCTGTGGTGCAAATTACCCCACGCTTCGTGAGCAACGAGATGGTCACATTAAAGCAGGCGGCCTGTGCCGACTTGGGCATTGTCTCGCTTCCGGGCTACGTGTGCCGAGAAGATGTGGCGGCGAAACGGTTGGCCCGGGTGTTGCCGCAATGGCGAGCCGCCAACTCGCGTCTGACCGCCGTCCTGCCCACTCGACAGGGTTGGCTGCCTTCGGTACGGGTACTTTTGGATTACCTGGTAGACGAACTGCCCTGCGCGGTCGAGTCACCGGCACGAAGCCAACAACAATCGGACCGGTTGGGCACCGAGAAGTCAGCGTAGTGGATGCTCGCTACGCCAAGATGGAAAGAGAATTTTTTTTCAGTCAGCGATTTAATTGAGGATCAGCAAAAGTTCGCACTCAGAACAGCAGATGTTCCTTTGCTCGCCGAATTGACCCGACCTAATTGACCCACCTTCGACTAGCGAAGGCAGCAACGCGATCATACGAACCTTCAAAACCCAACGAACATGGATCTGCATGCAACTGTCGCAGACTGCACCGTTGTTTGCGGGATTTACTGGATTCTGTTTTAAGCCAAGCGGATAGCTTTAGGGCGTATCTGTCCAGAGCGCTGGGTGTATTACGTTCTGCATAGACAGATTCTACCGCTTCAGAGCGTAGATAGCGTCCTCATTCCAGCGCGATGCTTTGTCTAAGTTCAGCGTCACCAATTCGGAACGACGCAAGCGGGCCACGCTGGCCGCCCTAGCCATTCGCACTGCGGGCGTCCAGCACGGCCGGTACCGGACCGACCATCGGCGAGAGTCCCTTGGACCGCGTACGAAGAAAAGCAGCAGGTTTATCAAGGATAGCCTGGACTATAAGGACAAGTATATGCATCACTTTTTGAAACGAAATGCGCAATCTATGAGTGGTAAAACCTATTACTTTGGCAATATAAAAACTGTTCTCTCATGCATTTACCAAGAATGCTGCGGGAGTGCATCGTATCGCTAATTTCTATGGCGCTACGTGTTCAGGTTGGTGCCAGATCAAAGATCGCATAGCTACACATACCGACGGAGCAACTCTTGTGCCCCAAGTCGGTATAGTGAATAGCTACGCGATAGCCTCACACCTAGCGCGGTGTCACATCTATATGGAAAGTTGCTTCCGACAATCTCTTGATCGTCCCATCAGCTTGCGCAGCTTGAATCGCCTTATCAAACATAGCCTTCAATTCAGCATCCTCCTTGCGAAGGCCCACCCCAGCACCTTTGCCGAGAACACCACCTTGAAAGCATGCTCCGGCGAGAATGATATTCTCGTTTCCAGCCTTTGCTGCCGTACCAAGGAGTGAATCCTTAGCGCCAACAATTGCATCGACTCGTCCGGCTAAAAGATCTAAATCCCGGGCCTCCGGTGTCTTATATTGGCGTATTGCCGATGTGTCCTTGAAGTAGGCATTAATGAAATCTACCGAGTTACCAGACGAAAGTGTACCGATAATTTTGCCTTTCAAACCACGTTGAACTTTCTCCATTGCTTGCCCTGGTGAAGTCCCCGATGTGAGGGGCACGATCAAATTCTCCACGGGCAGCTGTTTTGCAACATCGCTGCCTTTCAATGTTGCAAAGGTGGAGCACAGGGCAGCATAAGGCACCGAAAAAGCGATTACCTGCTCACGTTTTGGCGTAATTGCAAGATCATCGATAATGGCGTCATATTTCCCAGCATTTAACGCCGGAATCATGCTATCAAACGCCTGCGCAGTGATTGTGCACTTCACTTTCATTCGATCACATAAATTCTTTGCAAGTTCGATCTCAAAACCCGCCAACGTACCATCTGGCTTGGTGAAATTCCAAGGGACAAAACCTCCTTCAGTTACGATCCTAATTTCGGTCCATTTTTTCTCTTGCGCGGTACAAGTTTGTGAAAAAAAAGCCATGCTGACAATGGCAAGCACCAAGGTAACGAACACTTTTCTCATACGATCTCCTCTTTTTATCAACGATAAAATAATTGTTTGCCAGCTGAAGTCTTACGATCGCCCGGTGACAAATTGACGGAAGCGGCTTGATTTGCTCGCACTGAAAACTTCGTGTGGTGCGCCATCCTCCTCCACTTGTCCCTGATGCAGAAAAAGAACCCGACTGGACACGTCCCTGGCAAAAGCCATCTCGTGTGTAACAACCAACATGGTGCGCCCCTCCTCAGCCAAGGTACGCATGACGCGCAGAACCTCAGACACAAGCTCTGGATCAAGTGCGGATGTCGGTTCGTCAAACAACATTAGGCGGGGACGCATGGCCAAAGCTCGTGCAATCGCAGCACGCTGTTGCTGCCCCCCAGAAAGGTGAGCAGGATAATAATCCCCCTTACTGCCCATTCCAACTTTTTCTAACAGCTCCCGTGCTTCTTCTATGCACTCAGCGCGCGGTCGTTTCTGAACATAGATAGGTGCCTCAATAATATTCTCTAAGACGGTCATATGAGACCAGAGATTAAATCCTTGAAATACCATCCCTACACGTGATCGGATACGATCAACCTGAGCATGGTCGACTCGTCGTAACAAATTCTTATGCCCCGGCTGCAATCGAATAACTTCGCCGGCAACAGCTACCTCACCAGAATCAGGAACTTCAAGCATGTTGATGCAGCGAAGCAGCGTCGACTTCCCAGAGCCGGATGAGCCGAGAATAGAGATTACTTCGCCATCCCGAGCCTCAAGCGAAACTCCCTTCAATACCTCAACACCACCGAAACTCTTATGAATGTTCTTTAAATGCACAGCGGCTGGCTGCACCTCGACTTTTGCGTCGCTCATATCGCCGTCTCCTTAACTGATTGAATTGGACTGATGGGGCGGCTTCGGAGATGCGGGGTGAGCCTATACTCCGCCATCGTCACGATCCGCGTCAAAATGAAATTAATACCAAAATAAATCGAGCCAGCAACCACAAAAACTTCGACAGGGCGATATGTCTCAGATGCGATTGAGGCAGCAATTCCAGTCACATCCATCAAGGTAACTAGCGAAGCAAGAGAGGTTCCTTTTACCATGGCAATTACTTCATTCCCATAGGCTGGGAGTGCCTGACGTATAGCTACCGGCAGAACAATGCGATGAAACATCAGAAATCGACTCATACCGCATGCACGAGCTGCTTCCAATTCGCCGCGCGGAACCGACTGAAGACCTCCACGAATAATCTCACTTGCATAAGCAGATGTATTAATGGTCAACGCTAGTAGGGCGCACCAATGAGGCTCGCGAAAGAACGCCCACAAAAAACTCATACGAATCGCCTCAAATTGCCCCAAGCCGTAATAGATAAGGAAGAGCATGACAAGCAATGGGACACTGCGAATTATCTGAACGTAAAGCCAAGCCACCGAAGCTAGCAAGCGCATACCTGAAATACGCATCAGTGCAATGGGAAGCCCAAGCATTGCTCCGAGCACAACGGCACCGGCAGCAAGCTCAAGTGTCAAAGGGAGGCCTGGCAGCAGGTTGACCAGAGTATCAAAAAGAAAATTCAAATCCATTATGCAACCCTCCTGATACCACGTGTACTACGCCTTTCAGCCATCTGTATAACGAGCCCCGACACCACGCTCAGTAAAAAGTACAAAGCAGCTGCTGCGAGGAAAAAGTCGAACGGAAGCCGAGTTGAACCGGCCGCGACCTGAGCTTGTCGCATTAACTCGGCAAGTCCCGTTACTGAAAGCAAGGAGGATTCTTTCAGGGCATTGACCCATACATTACCGATTCCTGGCAATGCATGCCGCAATGTAAGTGGTGCGATAATCCGTCGAAAACGCAGCATCCGTCGCATGCCGCAAGCCCTTGCAGCCTCAATCTCTCCTTTGCCAACAGACTGAAAAGCTCCTCTGAACACTTCCGTCGCTTGCGCACCAGTGGTAACCCCAATGGCAATCGTACCGGCAATAAAACCCGGAAAACCGATAAACCCTGATGCCCCATAAAAACGACCTATTGCCGTCAATACCGAACTACTTCCAAAGTAGATGAGGTAGATGATGAGCAGATCCGGAACACCACGCAGAATAGTGGTATATGCATTGGCCACTCCGCGAACGAATTTCCCTCCACATATCTTCGCCCACGCCCCGAAAACTCCAATCACCGCACCAAGAAGTACGCCACATACGGCCACAGCCAATGAGAGCGCAGCACCAAATAAGAGCGTCCCGCCCCAACCTGCAGGACCAAACCCCATTAGCTCAAAGAAACCAGACTGATTCATAGATCCTTCTACCAGAAGCAATGACCCTTAGGGGTCGCGTTAATGATGGGATACACATACAGAGTCTTCATGATGCTGCGTTTTTAAAAAATAAGGCAAACATGCATCACTCGAATCAGTATATTACATAAATAATTTCATACACAAATATTTTGTAATATTCCATACATTTTAATTACATCTATCAGATATCCCGCCTTCTACTCACTGCGGCCGAACTTTTACGCCCCCATTACAAATAATAAACCCCATCGAGCCGAAGCAAATCTCACGCCATAGTGAACACAAGCCCACTATCGACATTGACCATCAACATCCTTAAAAAAAATCTCGCATGTATTGTTTTATTACTTGAATCTTTGAATGGATTATTCTATTCTACGAATATCCATCCGGATATGTATAAATCAATACAAGAGGTGTTCTCAATGTCATCAACTAATTTGCTCGAGTTTCATGCTCCGAGCTTAGATTTGAAGTTTCGCGTCCAACTACTGACTAGCGAAAACCCAGATGTGGTTGCGCAAGTTCTCCAACAGCTCCCCTTGGATAGCGTGCTCGGTCACGTTGTCATTTCGGGAGAAGCGATCTGGTTGCCAACCAAGATCGTGCATTTGGGGAAAAGCAATATGGTAAAGCGCTCTCCAGGAGCGGTATATCTATACGCACCTGGTCAGACGATCTGTTTGACCTATGGCGCCATCACTGAAAGTGCGCTTGTCAACAAATTCGGCCAAGTGCTGGAAAGCGATCTTCCTCTGCTTAGCCGCTTGGGCGAGCATGTCTGGGATCAAACGATTGCTCAGCCACGTAAGAACTTAGTGCACATCACAATTAAGAGGGCTGCGTAATGTCTATTAAAAAATTTGAAGGTAACTGGCGTGAAGCAAAAACAGAGATCGAACGCCAGATCGATCGCGTCTGGATTACGGAGCCAGAAGAGATTCAAAAAATTCGATGGGGCATCATTGATAGCGGCGCAGGCAGCGGCCAACAATCCTTCAGCGTGCTCGTACATCTTGAAGCGTATCTGATGCTAGTCGGAGCCGACGTGATGTATCGATTTTTGAAGGTGTCTCAATATCCAGATGTGGAATTGCAGACCTTAACAAAGATGACCAAAGAATTTTTGAGTGCAACTTTCAATGTCTTCGAATTCCTGACTGATCTTGGACTTACGAACATGCATGAGATCGGACAGGCGTATGCCGATTCACTCGATACACTTTCGACCAAGGAAGAGTATGTTGAATTGACGGGTGCAATGATGACTTATGTCATCCGAATGCATCGTTGGGTTCATTTCATTTTCCCGTGGAATCTGGGTGTGGCATTCCCACATCGGACTCCATCTGAAGTTGCTCAAATTGCAGCAATTGCAGGGAAGAATTAGTCGCATTGGCAAACAGTCGGCCAGATTGTAGGCATCTGGCCGAAGTGTATTGATCTGACTATCTAGCAAACGCAACGACTCGTAGTGTTGCGTCTCGAGGTTAATAGCAACAAGTGAAGATGCTCTGAGAGAAGAGCGCCTCCAACACGGTGAGTCGGCATGCTTACAAAATTACGAGAGACCAGCAGTCTTTTGTGGTTGATGCTGGTGAAAAATATTTTATAAGTTAAGGATTTCAAATGAATACATCGAAAGAAACTCTCGTTCTTTCACCTGGCCAGGTAAGCCTCTCCGATCTGCGCCGCATATATCTAGGTGAAGTCAAACTGAGACTTGCAGAGGGCGCGCGCGCGGCATTGGTTACATCCCAGGCGGTTGTTCAGAAAATCGTCGACGATGGTCGAGTTGTATATGGAGTAAATACTGGATTTGGCAAGTTGGCCTCAACAACGATTCCTGCGGAACGATTGGCCGACTTACAAAGAAATTTGGTTCTATCTCATAGTGTAGGTACGGGCGCTCTGTTACCAGATGGTGTTGTTCGTCTTATTCTAGCGACAAAAGCAATTAGCCTATCCCGAGGCCACTCAGGCGTCCGCCCAGAACTTGTAGATGCACTGTTGGCACTGTTTAACAATAATTTACTCCCACACATTCCAGCCAAAGGTTCGGTTGGGGCGTCAGGTGATCTCGCACCTCTTGCACATTTGTCTTGTGTTCTGATCGGCGCTGGCAGCGTCAAAGCTGCTGGAAAAAATGCTCCTATGACCGGTACTGAAGCGATGACATCGCTGGGTCTTACACCGTTCACCCTAGGTCCAAAGGAAGGATTGGCGCTACTCAATGGCACACAAGTTTCGACTTCCCTAGCCTTGGCGGGCCTGTTTGGAGCTGAGAATGTTTTTGCTGCTGGCATTTTTGCAGGAACATTGTCTCTTGAGGCAATCAAAGGTTCCGTTGCGCCATATGACCCAAGAATCCACGCTGCGCGTGGTCAGACAGGGCAGATTGCTGTTGCTGCAGCGGTACGTTCACTACTTGAGGGCAGTGAAATTGTACCTTCGCATATTAATTGCGGGCGCGTGCAAGACCCATACTCAATCCGCTGCGTCCCCCAAGTAATGGGTGCTTGTTTGGATAATTTGACACATGCGGCTCGCGTACTGACAATCGAAGCAAATGCTGCGTCAGACAATCCGTTAATATTTTCAGAGACTGGCGACGTTATTTCTGGAGGAAATTTCCACGCGGAGCCTGTTGCTTTCGCAGCTGATATCATTGCCTTGGCTATTGCAGAAATTGGGGCGATTTCCGAACGTCGGCTGGCTCTATTGCTGGACACTCATCTCTCCGGATTGCCACCATTTCTTATCCGCGATAGCGGTGTCAATTCTGGATTCATGATCATGCAAGTGACGGCAGCCGCTCTCGCGTCAGAAAATAAGTCACTGGCCCATCCAGCCAGCGTAGATAGCCTACCGACCTCTGCTAACCAGGAAGATCACGTTTCGATGGCTACCTTCGCAGCACGTAGACTCACTGATATGGTTGAAAATACCGCGGTCGTCGTTGGCATTGAAGCTATGGCAGCAGCTCAGGGCATGGAATTCCAAAGGCCGCTAAAAAGCTCATCTGCTGTTGAAACGATGTTCTCGGATATTCGAGAACGAGTCGCTTTTCTTGAAGAGGATCGCTATTTAGCTTCTGATATCGAGACAATGCAGCGTTGGGTGATGCACACAGAGTGGCCGGAAACAATTCAGAACTTGTTACCAAGCGCTCAATCGTAAATTCATAAACGTTGCGGTTTTAAAGAGGCCCTTCATGAAGATTAACAGCAGAATCTGGTTGCTGCCGGCAATTGCAGCTGTGATCTTCAGTGTGGGGACACCCCGCAACGGGAGTGAGTCCTACTTTGCAATATTGGAAGGAGTGCTGTTAGCTGTTGTTATTCTAGGTACACTAGCCATGATTTGCCACGCTGTAGTTCAGGCAGTCTTGAAGGACCTCGGCGGTGAATCTGGTTATGCGAAAGCGCTTGCGGAAGCAATTGTAAGTGGGGATCTTTCGATGACCATTTTAAAGTCCCAAGAAGACACTGCTAGTTTGCTGGCCACGCTTGGTGAGGTGAAACAACGATCGACGGATATAGTATCTGATACACATATATCATCCAAGTAATCTAAAACCGAACGCCAGCCATTTTAAGAGTTAGCCTTCGGCGTTATTTTTTAGTTTGGGGCTAGGAAGCCTACTTGATTTCAAAGCCCCAAGCGCACCAACTTGCTTTGGTAAAATTCCAAGGGACAAACCTGCCTTCGGCGAATCTCCGAATTTCCACCTACTTTTCTCTTGCGCAATGCAAATTTGTGAAAACAGTCCTGAGTATGGCGGGCACGCGCTTCCATTGGTGTTCCTTTGCTCGCAGCATTGACCCTATCTAACTGATCCACTTTCCATTGCCGAGAGAACGCGGCAACGCGATCATAAGCCCCTTCAAATCCCAACGCGCACAGATCCGCCTGCGCGTTGTGATAGCGGTTGGCTGGTGCGCTCATCGAACCAATCAAGCCGAATTCTTCCAGCGCGTCTCGGTACAAGGCACGTTCATATTGGCATCCGCGGTCGGTGTGGTGGATGCATGTGCTTGGCACCGGCTTGCGGTTTCGATAAGCCGCCGTCAGCGCGGCCAGGGTCAAGGGCGTGTCGATACGCTTGGATAAGGCGTAGCCAATTACCTTACGACTGCAAGCATTCAGAACAACGGCCAGGTAGATAAAGCCGGATGCAATTCGGATATAGGTGATATCGGCTACCCAGACGCGATCTGGCTCTGTTGGAATGATGTTTCGGTACAGATTGGGGAAGACGGCAACATCAGCCTCAGAGCCGGCCACCGGCTTGAATCTACACCGGTGGTAGCCGTACACCTCGTGCTCACGCATGATCCTCGCCACGCGTTTGTGATTGACCACATGCCCGCGTGCCTTCAACTCCAAAGTGATTCGACGATAGCCATAACCTGGAAGGACATCGTGGATGTCTTCTATTAGTTGAGCCAGATCATGATCGTTAAGTGCCGCAGTGGCTGGCTTAGGCGGGTAATAGTAGGTGCTACGCGGCAGATTGATCATTTGGCATCCTCGTCGGATGGCGCAGGCTTGGGGCCGCTGATGATCGATGAGTTCTCGTTGTTGCTGACGAGTTGCAGGCGTGGTGTTTTTTTAAGGAGATCGAGTTCCATCGTGAGCTGGCCGACCTTCCGCTCCAAAGCGGCAATGTGCGCTTCGTACTCTGCGACCGTTGATGCCGCCGCATCTTCCCGATCCAGCTCACCACGATCAAACTGCCCCAGCCACATCTGCATGAGATTGGCTGACAAGTTGTGCGTCTTGAGCGCCTCTCGACGCCCGAGCTTTCCGCTGCGAACGGCACTGCAGATCTGAATCTTGAACTGCAGACTGTGCCGCCGATATGGTCCTCGTGCTGCCATGATGTCGCTCCTCCTGAGAAGGCTCGACAAGCGTATCACTTCATCGACCGGCGCTAGTCCAACCCGATGGGTTCACTCCACGGGACTTACAAACACGTGCGATGGTGACACTCACACTACGACTAACAGTGGAAAATTGAAAAAAGACTGTGTTTCACATTCTATTTACATGAATTTATACATTCAATAAAAATAATAAAACCATTAAACACCAATAAATGTGCAGCTTACAGAGGAACAAGCAAAAATATAAATTAAACAAATCAACCAAAATTACAACAATGTTAATGAATGAATAAATTCATCTATACTAAATAAAAAATATTCAATACAATTATTTTCAGTCGCAAGGGGCGTCTTTCCCAAAGGTGGCCAATTAAGAGCCCCCCCCCCCAACGCGACCGCGCCATTGGTTCTAGCGGACCGGGGCTCTATAAACTTACTATTGATGGGGAGTTTCAATGAAAAAGGTCTTTGCAGGTACTTTGCTATGTACGTTCGCAAGTATTGCCAATGCACAGTCCAATATCACGGTGTATGGGTTGATCGACACGGGTTTTGGAAGCAGAAATGGTGGAAATTATGAAGGTGGTCCAGCAACGTTCGCAGCAACGGACAATGGAAACTCCTCATCTATGTTCGGGTTCAAAGGAACGGAAGACCTTGGAGGTGGAATGCAAGCCAACTTTAAGTTGGAGGAAGGCTTCCATCCGAACACCGGCGCAAATAAGGCAGGTACGGCTTTCAACAGAGAAGCATGGGTTGGCCTGTCAGGTAACTTTGGTCAATTCCGAGCAGGCCTCCAAGACTCGACAGTCGATTTAGTTCTTGGACAGTACGATCTAAACTGGGGCCCGAATATTACTTCCTCGTACGGAAATTTGGGACTTCAAGCAATCTATGACGTCTCTTATGGAACACAGCGTCCATCACAAATTCAGTATTGGACACCAAAATTCGGTGGTTTTTCTGCCCAGCTTGGCTTCATTCCAAGAAGTGCTATCACACTATCCAAGCCACAAAACGTCTATCAAGTGGGTGCCAACTATGTGATCGGGCACTTCTCTGTTGGCGCAGCGTACGAATCCGCGCATGCGGATAGCTCCAGTCTTCGTGCGAACTGGGGCACTAGCGCCAAATATGATTTTGGACCATTCGTCGTCTCAACTAACTACTACAGTAATGCGGTTAAAGCGAATGGACAGGGGTATGGTGCTGGCGTCATGGTACCAATTGGAACAACCTTTGACGTAGGTACTCAAGTAGCACACAACACTGGCGTAAACGGCACTGCATGGGAATTGTTTTCCCACTACTACTTGAGTAAGCGGACAAGCTTCTACGCTTATTACGGCGGGATGAATAACAACGCACAGATCTTTGACAAGGCGACTAAAGGCAGCAGCTATGTCGCAGGTATTATTCATAAGTTCTGATGAACAGGAGAGCAGAGAGGCAAAGGTAACTTTGCCCAACCTCCCAAGCCTCTACCAATGACGTCTCCTCTGATCCACTTCACGGTGATAGAGTTCGGCCCGCGTATCCAATATTGGTTTGGATCCGGGCCTTTTTTTTTGATGCCCAGTATCGTTGCGTCAGAACGCACGAATAACATTGCTGAGCGATTATCCCGAGCCTAACTCCTTGCTTCGCTGAGATTCTCAGAGGATGCGCCGCCCAGTTCCTAGCTCAACGAGGATGCTGAAAATGACGTCAATATGTGACACACTTTCGCTTCATCAACGAGTGTCTCGATAAAATTGGTTTTCTATTTTTTTGGAGGGAACATGGAAGTCAACGTCCAAGACGCTCAGAACGTCCGGACATTTCAAGACGCTGATGGGTTACCGGCCGATAAGCGGCTGCTTGCCATCCTGACCGTATTTCTGGCGATGGGAATCGCAGTAATGGACGGGTCGATTGCCAATTTGGCCCTACCCGTAATCGCACGTGATCTGATGACCTCGGAGGCGCAAGCCATCTGGATTATCAATAGCTATCAAATCGCGCTGGCAGTGTTTTTGCTGCCGCTGGCATCCCTCGGTGAAGTAATTGGTTACCGGCGCGTGTATCTGACGGGACTGATCTTCTTCATCGCCGCATCCCTGGCGTGTGCAATTAGCGGAACCATGCTTCAGATAAGCTTGGCTCGCATCTTCCAGGGAATTGGCGCCGCCGGAATTCTCAGTGTCAATTCGGCGCTCGTGCGTTTTATTTTCCCGACCAGACTGTTGGGACGAGCGATTGGATACAACGCCTTAGTCGCAGGTACTGCATCGGCGCTCGGACCAACGGTTGCCGGCTTCATTCTGCACGTCGCCTCCTGGCATTGGCTATTCCTGATCAACATTCCGCTGGGACTCATTTCTTTTGTTATCGGCATCAAGGCTTTGCCGTTTAATCCTTTGCCTAAGCGAAAGTTCGATACCAAGAGCGCCTTGGTCTGCATGTTGTTCATTGGCCTTCTGCTCTATACGGTCGACACAATCGGACACGCCGAAGGGTGGGCTACAGTCATGACATGTGCGGTACTGACAGCCGTCAGTTTATTGATTTTGTTAAAGGTTCAATCAACATCGGCACCCATGCTGCCATTGGATCTATTGCGAATCCCGCTGTTTGCCCTATCTGTCAGTACCTCGTTTTGTGCTTTTGCAGCGCAGATGGCCGCACTCGTCGTGTTGCCGTTTATGATGCAGAACTATCTGGAAATGGGGGCAGGACGCTCAGGTTTTCTGTTGACCGCATGGCCCATTTCGGTAGCGTTAACCGGTGTTTTTGCAGGAAAATTATCTGACCGGATCATGGCTGGTTTATTGGGAGGGATTGGCTTGGCCGTACTCACCGTGGGTCTTGCCATGCTATTGATGTTGAATGCTCAGACATCCGATACAACGATCGTATTCCTGTTCGCTATCTGCGGAATCGGTTTCGGTTTGTTCCAGGCCCCCAATAACAAGACCATCATGAGTTCTGCGCCGAAGGCCCGCACGGGCGGCGCCAGCGGTATGCTGGGGACTGCCCGCCTGACTGGACAAACACTCGGCGCTTCAGTGGTGGCTCTGATGCTGACTGAATCGGCTTCGCCGTATAAGTTGGTTCTTATAAGTGCAGCAGTCCTTTCCGGGGCGGCTTGCCTGGTCAGTCTATCTCGTATTCGTTACCACGTAGATTGATGATGTCCAGCCCTTAAACTAGCCCCCCCTTTCATTGGTCAGGCGGCATTCCACTATCGGCTGGGCTACGCAATTTCCAACTTTTGTCTGTTCTCGAATGCGTGTGACCTGCTCCCCAATTTAGTCCGAAACCAAGGTAGAGTTTGAGGTTAAAAAACTATCTGCAAATCTGTTCGGTGTCAGGTATCCTTCTAGTAGCGTGGTTCTCAAAATAAACCGACAAAAAAAGAAATTGCCAGCTTGATTAAGAGTGTCACATAGGCGTCGGTGTGCCTATGTGACTGTTATATGCCAAGAGCCAGAGTATGCTTTAGTGCCAATACGGTAGTGTTTTGTATTCCGGATGCATTGAGCCAGTTCGGCTTACCAGGTTCGGTGAGCGCAGCGGCCAATTCTCGCACTGGCTGAAAGCTCCCAGAGAATACTCAACATTGGCGATGGTTACCAGACAGACTGTGAGAAATTCAGTTGGCAAAAATAATAATGATGAAATTAAAGCACTTCGTTATATTAAAAAGCTGGTGCTAAATAAATAAAAGGTGCTTCTTCAAGCACCTTTAAGTAATTTAAATATCTTCAGCTGCTACGCATTTCCTCCCATCCGACGTTGGAAACATCATTCATGGTATGGATCGCTCCATTTTTCCCTACATATTCAAACATAGCGTGCATATTTCTGTACCAGTCATAGAAGCTAATGTCTCCTAGAGCCTGGGCTGCCAAATTCCATTTTTCAAAATCTTCCGCCAACTTGACCGAATGGTTCGATCCGAAAATCCCCGAACATTCGGTAAAAAGATGGAAAAATGGCCCAGCATCCTCAGCCCATTGTGGCCCGTGTTCATATTTCTGTGTACTCTGATTGTACGAAACTAGATGGGCAAGTTTGCCTGAGCGCCAGTCTTCCGGCGTTTCAAGAGCAAGATTAAACCACTCCTTTTCAGCGTACCGATAATATGCACCGCTTTCTAGGCTCCAGTCCTTTTCAGGGAATCGTTGATCTGCAAAAAAAGGCCAGGTGTTCTCAGGCAGTTCGTCACTTTTCGCCATCTCTACTGTGAAACCATCAATTTTTTTCAGATCCTTATAGGCCAGATAGTACAAGCACATCACTTTTCTCCAAAACGATATAGATTATTCAAAGTCGGGCATGCTGCGGCGATGGCTAGTGCCAATACACACAGCAGTTTCCTGAGACGGTATAGTGTTTTTCTATATTGATAAATAGTGATTTTTACTCATTCCTTGCATTCGCATAGAGCTTTGTATTATCCCGTTCAAATTACGTTCATATTTCAACGCCACTATTCACCCGAGCTCAGAATGCATGAAAAAGTCGAAACAAGTTTTGAATACCATCAGCGCTAGCCCGATCACGCTAGTGCGCTATGACCGATAAGTGATTTTTGATGTCCATTGGGATAATCATATAACTACCCGTACGGTATCGCGCTAGTGCGTCTAGCCTTTACTCCCATCAGTCGTCTGAAAAGTCGACTTCCCGGATAACATCGCCTCGCAGAGCGTCAAATATACGACGAGCCTCGCGATACCAGTCGTAAAAATCGGAATCGCCTAGTTCCTTTGCTTCCGCCTCCCAGACATCAAAGTCCACCATCAACTTGGCGGCTTCAAATGGCTGATATATGGACGTTTTTCCTGTAAAGAGCTCATAGAAAGGACCTGTACCATCTGGATACCGCTCGTCACCTTCGTACTTCTTTGCATGATCGTTATAGAAAACTAAGTGCTTCAGTGTGTCGTTGTGTTTGCCCACTTTTGTTATAAGGTCCCACTCCTCCAGGATTACGTCAAGAAATGGGTCGGCAAATGTATTCTTATGGCGTCCTCTAGACAGACCGACACAAGGCATATAAAAAACGCACTGTGCATAGTTACCCCACGATTCAGTAAACTCCGTCGGAATATAGGTAATTTCTTGCAATTCGTGATCGACAAAATAGCGTGACGGCATTCTTCTTCTCCTAGAAACAAAATGTGCAAACGGTTGGACCAAACAAACTAAACATGAGTTTGTTTGGCTGGGTTACCTCTTGCTCGAGGTACCGTATAGCGCCATTTGATGTTGATGAGCGGAGTTAAATTGAATGTCTTGAATGCGTAGCCGACGCTAGGGCTGGCTGAGCTACCGTTGAAATTGTGAGATTGGCTATAGAAATCGCGTGGAAATACAGTGTGTTTTGTAGAAATGAGCCCTGAAACACAATTGTAAACTCGGTAGGCACGTGCGCAAGGAATGCAGATAGTTGTAATCTTTTGCTTGTGAGGGTTAGTGTTTCACGATTTGATGGGGGCGTCGGAAGCCGAGCGTTTTCCTCGCAGCTTATGAACTCGCTGTCGTTGCTTTAACTTGCGCACCGACACCACTGGGCTACTCGTTTTCGGCACCATCGCTAGAAGCCATGGATATCGCCCCATCGCACGTAACACCAATAAATAGGTTCGTAGCGATGTTCCTTTTCCTGCTTCAAGGTTTCTCAGCGTTCTCACGCTCACGCCGGCAGATTCAGCCAATGCTTCTTGGGCGAGTTGAAGGCTGTTGATGCAATAACGCTTAATGTACTCACCGATTTCAGATTCCATTTCGTCTGAGGTCATTTGGTGAAAAGAAAATTCTGTTGCAGACATCCCACTTCTCCGAAAATTCTTCTATCTCTCTAGTAGGCTAAAGCGTGCCGATATTATTCGATTTAACTCTTTGTCAGCGCAAGCTTGCCTGTTACGACAGCTAAATGCGAACAATCGATTTAGCTTCAACCGTACTCCCTATTGCTGGGCGAGGAATGGAGCGAATGGACGTCTACACACCACACGGAAACACCCGAAGGGCTGCGTAGGGCGAACGCCCGGAGCAGCGTTCAGCGGCCCACCGCTGGACGTGTTTTATGGGGGAGCCGACAAGGCATGAGGCCCTCGGCCGAAAGCGCCCCAAGGCGCGGTGCCGTAGTTCGGGGGTGCTAGCACCCCGGCCCCGACCGCGGTCGGGCAAATGCGTTCGGCAAGTCCGGAGCTCACGTGACAACGTGGCGATGGGCGGTGCGCTGCAAGCGCATGCAGAAGGCATTTGCCCGAGCGCAGCTCGGGGCCGCGGGACAGTCCGACCCTAGTCGGACAGTGGTGGCCGGCCGTCCAGGCCGAAACAGCCACCACGGTGTCCGCAAGCAGGGCTTTTCCCTGCGCGCAGCGTGTTTGGTAAAACACGCGTAGAACACCTTGCTCACTAGATGACGACATCCCAACCGACATGTATTTCATAGAAGGCCGATAGCCTACCTCACCTTTCCGACGTTAGAGTAAGACGTAGGTCGTTAAACTCCTCCGACTTCAATGCATCAAGAAATAGGATTGCATGCCTTCGTCTTTGCATGCTCCACCGGTAGAGCTATACAAAGAAACATATCTATCGGAGTGAACATGAACAAAAAAGCACAAGGAGACTTGTATCGTCATCACGTGATGCAGTTTTTGTCCGTAGTCGGTTACGCCACAACACGGCAGATTGCGAAAGACGTTTGGGGAAGATGCGACATTAGTACCCGCAAGATGGCCGGGAGGACGCTGCGGTGGCTCCATGAGCACCGTCTTATCGTTTCCAAACGAGATGGCCAAGGCGTCAATAAGGTGAACAACGAACTCTTGTTTGCATTAACTGCAGTCGGCGCGGAAGAGACACGTCGGCATGGTTCTCCTCTTGTCGCGGACAAGGTACATGGTCGGGACTATCTCCGGCATTCTCACCAGCACCGCACCGCATGTAATAGTGTCTACGTTGCTTGGCCCACGACAATGGACATCTGGTCTGAACTCCAAATTCGAGCTGGCGAATGCCCTCTAAATAGCTTCACGTATATCGTCGACGGTATTCGTTGCACCAAAATTCCCGACCTCATCGCAAGTACGGGCGATGGCGGCTTCGAGTGGATAGAGGTTGAAAACTCATGGCGTAGCGATAAAGACCTTTCAAAGGCCATCGACTGCATGCGCGCAATGTTCAACGGCAACAGCAAAATCAGATGCATGCACTTCATTGTCACAGTTGCGGGGGCTCGGACAATTGGAGCGCGTTTGAAGAAAAAGCTGACTGATGGTCTGGACTCAGGTTGGGCGCCCTCGATAAGGGCCCGCGATGCGCGCATCATAGCCAACCACATCAAGGTGTCAGTGCTTGTTCCTGAAACATTGGTGTTGGAACGAATCGATTGAATATGTGTTTAGTTTGACATGCAGATTCTTAAGGCCGACACGGCAACATTGCGCTGCCAAACCACGGCGCAGCTATGGCTTGGCAATGCAATGTTGCCGAAAAACAACGATTGGTATAACGTTAAAAACCTGTTCTGCCAAGTCTAAAAATATTCTCGTTGTGCGGCTCTGAATCTCGTTGTTATCGTAGTTCAACGCGCACTACGAGGACTGGATTAAGCCGGTAGCGCGCTCTGAATCCAACTTGGAGCTTTCATGAAAAAACATACCGACTGGTTAGAAAAAGTACAGACCATCAACAGTACGACCGAGACTCGAAAAGCTGCCTTGAAATTAGCCAAGGCGAAAACCACCCACGAGCTGGCTACGGCTGAGCGGTCGCTGGTTGCAGTTGCATTGACTCAATTGGCAAGGCAATTGGCGGAGGAAATTTATGCGCCGGCAGGTGGCAAGCACATTCGCCGTGCGAGTTGCCGTTGACCCTACCTAAGGACATCTTGAGCGCTTGCGTTCATGACTTCCGTTCCGACCTACTGCGGCAATCCGTTTGAAACGAACTTCAACCGTCTATGGCAGTTGCACCTTGAAACACCAAGGACCGCATTTGCATGCGGTCCTTGGCGCAAACCATACTTAGCAGGTCGGACACTGAGCCGCGACAGCCTAGGAATATCGCAGGATGGTTTGGAGTTATACGTGCGGCCGACCTCCCCACACGTGACGGCGTTATTTCCTTGAGTTGAGTAGCCGTCACTGCAGTATATGCGTCCACACATAGGATGATTGTAGAAAGCCACCGCGCAAGAAAAATTTATTAAGCGTCTTCGTTGATTGGCATGGAACGTCCCGTCTTTAACCCCAAAGATACAGAATCTTTGAAGTCGAAAACGCTTTAACTTTACAAGGGAATTTCACAATACATGGATACAAAAAAACGCTCCCTCCGTATCATCAACGGTGGATTAGAGGCCGACAAGGAACGCGAATACAAGCGCCTTCACCCAGCCGTCCAAATTCGTCATGCTTACGCTGCCCCAAATGTGGAGGCGAATGAGGTGCGCGGGTCGAATAGTTTGCGCTTGGTAGGTGGCACTGAGGCAAAAGGGCCTGGACGGAAAATTTTCGATATCTCGGCAGGGGATGCTATCAATTGGGCGGGGGCGAGCTGCGAGATGCGCCGGCAGCGCGCGGTTAACGCAATTTTCTCCTTTGACGTTGGCCAAGGTGTGACGGTCCTCAACTTAGTTGAAGAATTCAGAATCAATATGACCGCACCGGCCACCATCGAACAAGAGCTGGTCTACATGGAGCGTAATGGACATATTTACGGCCTGTTCTTAGACTTGGGCATTGCAATCATAGCGGCAGCCGAAGAGCAGGGATTGGACGTTTCGGCCTATGCGACAGTTTTTAGGCCAGCCAGGTTGCTTCGTTATTTACCTCAATTGAAAGAATACGACGATATCCTGCCCGGGCTGGCTTTGGCATAAAAACGGCCGACAACGCGCCGACCGGTAGTTGTCAAACGAAAAGTGGGGTTGCCAAACGCCGATAGATAAGAAAAGACCGGGCATCGAGCCGTCTTTCTTTTCTGATACGTCAGGAAGTTGAATAAGCTAAATGGGTTCATAGAAGGCTGGTCGAAATGGCCAGCCTTTCCCACTCAAATGTGCGAGTTATCGAACCCATATGTATTGCCACCAACGTCTATCTGTCCGCCCTGCACCATTGGAAGCCCTGTCGCCGGATTTACCAGCGGGCCAGAATCGGCACTCAACTCTGGTAGAGAACTCTCCGCGAAACCTTGAAACACCTCTTCCGAGAGATGCTCCGCTTTGGA
Organism: Herbaspirillum sp. GW822-FHT03A08; assembly: GCF_058801885.1. Lineage (NCBI taxonomy): Bacteria > Pseudomonadati > Pseudomonadota > Betaproteobacteria > Burkholderiales > Oxalobacteraceae > Herbaspirillum > Herbaspirillum sp. GW822-FHT03A08. The sequence goes on from NZ_JBXANR010000004.1 coordinate 27,055, forward strand.
CGAAAGATATTCCGCAATCCTTGCTTTATCTTGTCGTTGGCGCTCCTCTTCCTGGATGACTCTGAATCTCATCGGAGAGTAGACCTCATCAACAGTGGCATCTAAATCCAGAAGAATGGGCCTGGATGCATTGACCACGAACTTACCGTCTACGATTTTGACGGCCCCTTCCTGCAATATTCCACCTCGCTCAAGGCCTTGAATAAAACTAGCGAGCTCTTTCAGCTTTATGTCAAAGATATCGGGTGCTCCGACGACCACAATATCCGCTCGATGCCTTCCGCCGCCCAGAAATTGAGGCATGGTGTTAGCCCATACGGTTTTAATTCCACCTAAGAAGCCATACTGCTTCCGCTTCATCGTGAACGTCAGAGCATGCGCCGCGTCTGCCGAACAGCTTCTCTTGGCCATCTTTTTCAAATGCTTAATCGCATTCGCACGTCCAGTCGTGATTGTCGGCGTATTGCCTTGGTAATACGCCCATCGGCATGCGACAAGCTCGTTATAAAACGCCTTTTCAATCCACGGAGGGCCAATGATGACGATATTAGATAACCGTGATGGTGATATGCGAATAGAAGCCAACATGCGCTCTAGTTGGGTGAGGGGGGCTTCCGAGGAACGATAAGCTTTGATTTTTTCGGAGTTCATTTTTTGAATATGCATGCCAAAGAGGAGCAATGGAATTAACTGCCCAGTGGAAAGATTATTTGGTAAATAGTTCGTTTATCTTCAACTGAGTCCAACAAGATTCAACCTTTTCGCTGACCGTTTTCTCAAGCTCCTTCAGCCGCGCATTGCTCTCTGCAGCGAGCTCATAAGCTTGCGTCAAGGCGCACAGCGAAACTTCCAAGATTTCTCTATCCACCGATTCGTCTTGAGCTACCTTGTCGAATAGAACGCATTGAAGTCCAGCCATGTCCCACGCAAGCGCGGCATTGCGTTCCAGCGATTGATACGCTCCTGACACATGAAAGTCCGATTTAATAATCGTGGGCTTGCTTGCCAGGGGTTGTGGCTCCCCCGATATTTGGAGGCGCGCCTCATGCAATTTTCTTTTGTAATCCAACGAAAGCGATTCCATCGCCTTTTCATTTCCAAGAATTTTATTAAGCTTGAATTTGAGCTCAGAGAATGTACATTCTCTAACCTTCTTTTCTTCCCAATACTCTTCGGCTGCCAACTCAACGTACGATGTAATGCTATCCAGATGCCATCCTGCGTCGCCCATAAACGGGTCAGCAGCTATGTCTTGAATTTTTTGCAGCATCAAGGGCTTGCACCATTTCGCACAAACAGAATAAGGAGCGGTTAGCGCCTCAATCAATGCTTCCGCTCTACCTTTTCTTACGTAGAAGAATGAACTTCCGTCACTTAACGCCTCCTCCCTGCAGGCCTGTTTGATTTCATCGCGGCGTGCCGCGAGTAGTTGATTGACTGCTGATATATCTTTTTCATTTGGGGTTGTTTCGTTTGTCATCGCTTAGGGCCCGATTTTAAGCAGTTCATTAGTCGACTCTCTCGAAGCTGAATTTTCGTTCGAAGTGTCCCGAGCCCCCTCTGACTCACTCGTGTGCTCATTTGAAGACTTGACCTGCATCACTGTGAATTGAAGAAACTCTCTAATCTGCGCGTCATTCCTTGAAACTCGTTCAATCCGTGCCATAACCTGTTCAAACCATTTAGGGCGGTCTTGTGGCTTCATGCCCTTCAAATCTTCCGCTGTGATTTGATGCTTCTCTAAAAAGATGCCTGGGTTCCGCCATTTATCTGCGCCCCGAAAAATGGCCTCATCCGGTTTGCCGGGACAAACTTTACGGTTAATGATGAATGCCTGGCCGGCGACCTTATCTGGCTCTGGTGGTAAAACGGTTTCAATTTCTCCGTTCCTGATAGTTTCTGGCCAATCTCTCGCGTACGGAACCATTACTCCGATGAATTTGCACTTACTCTCATCGCGCCACCATTCACGATGCGTACTTATCGGTGTTGCGACATCCCTGATTTCATATGTCCTCTGAACTTCATAGTCGGCATCTGAATAGAGCGTGATATTGGCAAGCATCGTGCTTCCCAAAAACAGCCCGTTCAGGATATTTAGTACATCCAGCATTCCCCCTCCTACGTTTTTGCTTCTTAAACACCCTGCTTGCGTCGATAGCTAACACCAGATATCGGCTGGGACCATGTGAATGGCCACTATAAGTGTCAAATATACTATTTCCCACAGGAATTGTCACTCATAGCGAGTCGTCTTATATAGGTCAAATCCATAGCATCCTCGTATTTGGGCGCAGGTATGAGGACATCGGAAGAGGCGGAGATTTGCGCCCAGTTTGGCAAGCATCTAGCACGACTCCGCAAAGAGATGGGCTGGTCGCAAGAAAAGCTTGCATTGGAAAGCGGTATCGCCCGCAGCTACATCGGAGATGTTGAGCGTGGGATGCGAAACATTGCGCTAGTCAATATCTGCAAAATCGCGGATACGATGGAAATTGCCCGAGCAGAATTAATGAAATTTTAGTTTCAGCGGCATTTCAAAGACACCGCCGAAACTTCGTTAGATACGAACGAGGGCAGTTTCTTCTATTCCTCGTCATCCTCATCAAATATACGTCGCGTTCTTCTTTCATGAGACATATTGTGACGCGCGCTTTTCAGTAAACTATCGTACAAGTCATATGTTGGCTCAGCCCGACTTAAGGTGCTGAGCTTTTCAAGGCAATGCTTCTCGAGCTGCACGTCTTCTGGAAATGGCTCCCCTGGCGAGCCATGTCGTACTCCTGAGCCCGTAGCCGCCACGATGGCGGCCCGAATCTCCTCGAGCGCCTCATCACCAATCCGCTCAGCCACGTTGAACAAGTTTCGGATAAATTCGGGAAAGGCATAAACGAAGGAGCTTTGAGCTTCTCGCAATATCAAAGCGACGATGATGGCTCGCTCGTTTCCACCTTGAGCCATCCAAGCAAGTAATGTTTCCAATAATGCGGCGTCATAGCTCCCCCACATACCAGAAACGACTCCACCGATTCTGTGCAAACTACCGTCAATTGTCGTGTGCGTTAGCCCCCAGTCAAGGAATTCAGTTAAATATTGCGTACCCGATTCGATTTTATTGAAGCCAATTCCATCACCAGCACCGCCGTACTCTTTGTATAACGGCGTAAATCTCCATGTCCCCTCCCGTGCACACTCATTCATTCGGGCTTTCACTAGATTGACTACTGCACGAGGATTCTTTTGGACCGATTGAGTCAAAAATGCTCTTATCCAGTAATCATCCAACTCATGAAGTTCAGAAAGCTTTTGCAATAAGCAAGCACGATTGTTTTCTAAAATTTCGGGGGGGATTCCGTTACCACCCGCAACCCACATAAAATATTCATGCGTAACGGGAGAGGAAATATTGAAATCAGCAGCGCAAATCAGCTTCATCGCCAATGCTGGATTTGTTACAGCAATTTGACGTAATAGTGACGTCGATGCAAACATTACGGACTCTTCCTTGGAAGCGAAAATTCGCTCAAACAGCTCAATTTCGTCTGTTCGATACGGCTCGGAAGGTACGTGACCGGCATATGCCTCCGCCAACTGCTTCAATTCTTTGTCCGATTTTTTTGAGCGCTCAACATATTGCTCAACGAGCGAAGGGTCGCCAGTCCCCACAACTACACTTAAAGCTTTCGCGACATAGTTTGCTAGACACCCTGCGACATCATTGATATTCCGAGTGAGAATTTCCTTGGCCAATGCAGGGGAGGCGTCTAATAAGTAGCCCATGAAGATGAATGGTGCTCCGTACCCCTGCGCCAAGCTGCTCATTTCGTTCAAGCATGATTCGATTTCGCTGTACAGCGTTGGCACATCTGGGAACGCTGCCATAATTTCATCGCATAGTTCCTTCCGCCCCCTCTCAAACTCCGGCTTTCCAAGATACTGGTCTATTTTCCCGGTTTCTACACCCCAGCCATCAACAAATGCCCGCGTCAAACGCGTTCTTAAATCTCTATCAAGCATCTTGATAATCGGTTTGGCAAGTGCTGCCGTTTCGGGCTTGCCATGGTATGCATGCCATCGCAGTGATTGAGCAAGACGTACTAGCACGACAGGAGACAAGTACACTTCCTTTACAATCGCATCAATCTCTTTCAGATGCTTTGCATGTTCCCCTGCCCATTCATCCGCGTTTACATCGCCCGGGAGAGCTCCGCTCAATGCAGCTTGCCAAGTCTGTGCAGCCAGAAATGCTCGCTTGTCGGTCCCCTGCCTTAGGTACTTTAACAACGCGTTTGTAACTTGATTACGAACATCTTGTACGCGTCCCAAGGCCACCTTATAACGAGTAATTGTCATCGCTCCTTTTGCGTATCTCGTAGAGTCGAACTCAGTCTCTAGGGGGCCGAGGAGTATCTCAAATGGCGTGTGCAGCGAGGAGAGAGATGTCGGCCGCTCGAGGAGCGCTAATGCGAATGAAATAACTTTTTGCACATATTCGACTGGCTTATTTAACTGAAATTTTGCCAATTCCTTCAAAATCCGAATCGCATGCCCCGGTTGCTGATGTAACGGCCGCCCATCATCACGCCCAGCTTTCCATAAAAGGCTACACCCTTCCTCAAGATGGTCGTATGTAAAGGATGCATTGCGGACGATATTACAAACGTGCGCATCATCTCCATGCCCTTCCTTAATAAGCCGTTTGGCAAAATCCAAGGCAAACCTGGGTTGGTAGTAAGCCATTGCCTCCACCGCTTGCACATGCTTATTTACGTAGTCGTCATGCCATTGTAAACGGGGCGCCAAGCTGCCCATGACAACACTGTCATCTGTTTTTCCTTCGCGTAAGCGCCAATCTAGGCGAGCCAAATTGACCAGCAGATTTTTCAAATGGTCACTGTTCGCAATTTCAAAGATAGCACCGACGCTCTCATTGGCAGCTCCATCAGGCTGGAGATAGTTTGAACGGATAATTTCGTCTGCCAAAAGGTCTGGAGCCAATCGTGAGCGAATACCTCTTTTGAACAGAACACCTGCCTGCCCTAGAAGTAGCATCAGTCGCTTCGACTCAGATTCAGTTAGCCCATCAACGTCAGTAAGTATCTTGAGCAGATTCGGGTCGTCTGGAATTACTGGCTGAAGTAGCGCAGTAACTCGAAGCACAGCCCTTAGTTTATGCTCCTCATGTTTGGGAACGAGTCTCGCAGTGATGACATCCTGTAACCTCGATAGCACATATTTACGAAACTCCGCACTGTTTGAAAGGAGCTGTAGAGATATAGCGTCCTTAGCCACAAGCTGGGACGCCAAAACGGTGACCAACGGTGTGGTATACGTCGCTTCAGCAATTTCATCCGCAGCAGCTAGCGAGGCGCCGCTCTCTGCCAAAACTGATTCAGCCAGTTTCTTCGCCTGCTCTTTAGTCTGCGGCTTCATCTCCACAAGCTTAACCAGTGATTCCGTGAGACTGAAATTGGCCGCTTGGTTGAGCAGACTCGCCTCTCCGTATGGACGAAGGGTTACCAGCAGTCTTGTGCGGTTTGCTGGGTCCGCAGCATATTGCAGCATGATGTCCATATCGTCGCGGTCATGCACATCGTCAGCAACCAAAATAGTAACTGCGCCACTTCGGTCGCGAAACCCATCCAAATGGTGCGATTTAATATCCTCAGTAGGAGAAGCGAATCTCACCCGGAGCTTCTCATTCGAAAGCTGACGGGCGATTTCACGTAGCAGACGGGTTTTTCCGGCTCCTGGATTCCCAACTAGGCAGGTAACTGCGACTTTTTCATCTCGCACCGATAGCAATAATTGTGTGACCTCGTCTTCTCGCCCCACTAGGGCCCACGCGTGATTGAAAAATCGTTCCTGCACTAAAAATTGTGCGAAAAATCTATCTTCGTCTTGTATCGGCCCAGGCTCCTCCTCACCAAGCAAGTCAAAACGCTGACCATGAAAAAAACGGTCGACTAAATCTAGGCGGTCGCATAACGGAAGCTCATGGAACTTTCTAGTAATGTCCTCCCTGTCCCACATTTCCCAAGCAGCGTGAATTGCCATTGCATCTCTGGCACTTGGGCTGGCAACGCTAGACAACAGAAGCACTTTAAGGTCTGCAACATAGGTTTGAGTTGCTACCGCGGCATGGACTTTCTGCGGTCCGAATTCGATAACTCGCTTGCATTGGAAGGTATGGGTCCCAAATTTCCCATTTGCGACGATATCGATACCATGCTGCTTATGGCCGGTACTCCCATAGCGATAAACGTGCCCACCCAATGGTTTGTAGAGGCGGTCCAGGAAAGCTGTACAAAAGAGCTCGAAGGTGTCAGGCGTCAAGGCTGATAAGGGAAGCGGCTTATCGAAAGACGTCGCAGTTTCTCTTTGTTGGTCACTCACTACATCAAAATAGCCTGCAGCCTGAACTAGCACCCCTTCTTTCGCCTTCACAGCCCGCTCCAACTGCGCCACCTCCTTTGCTCTTGGTCTTCCCTGCCCCTTTTCCCATCGACTGACCGTTTGCTGGGTGACGTCCAACATAGCAGCCAAGTCCTGCTGCTTTGCATAGCCTGCGGCGATTCGAAGTTCTGAAAGGAGCTCACCGAACTCACGGTAAGGAAATTCATTTTGGGCAGCCATATTCACTCCAATATTCATGCACATACTAAATAGTGTACAAGTAGTTATACAATAAATCAATCGTATAAGTTTTCAGATGTAACAGCATAGTACGAGCTAGCTAGAATGCACCGCACGAACTTCTCGTCGGCACCTATGGCAGAGTCCCAAAAGGAAGATAACCGGCTTGCCTGCCACTTCGGCTACGGTGCTGACTATCCACTTGAGGGGCTGTTTGGTTCACGATGGATTTACGGAATTTCTCACGCGTGGCGATTTCGTTGGCCGCTCCTTGGCGGCTGCTACCTGTTAAGGCTTCACTTACCACCTTCCCGCAACCAAGAACTGACGGTCGGATGTGATACGCCTAGCTCTGTAGCGATTGCACGCATCGACAAGCCTTGCTGAGCCAACTCAGAAGCCATGGCTCGTTGCAGCTCGGATGCTGCGCGTCGTGACTTGCCTGACGCCACACCGCCACGACGCCCCACCCTTGCTTGGGAGTCGTGGAAGCCTGACGGGGTCGTATTCCGCCATGTCCACTTGGCTACGCTCCGCCCTATTCCTATGGCCTCATTCACGCCCAAAGGTATTTGGAATACATTCAAGTCCACCGCCTTTTGAATACAGTCTTCACGCCACAGGTCTGAGTTTCTCGCATCCCAGTAGTTACGAATAGCTCGGACTGCCCAAAACATCAATGTCTCGAAGAGGTCGCAGTTACGGCTGTATCCATCCCGTTTTGGGCGAGGCGGTTCCCGTTTCGGCAAATCGACATATTCAGCCAAGAGTCCTAGTTCGTATGCAGGGCAGTTGGCAGGCTCCCAGAGTCTCCACTTGTCGTTCAGAGGATTTTTTGCGAGAGGTCCGTTAAAAGCGACGTCTGCCTTCAAACGTCGGATGTAGGCACGTTCAATCGCCGCCAAGTAGCGCTGTGGATGGGAGCGACCGGCGTCTGTCATGCAAACAGGTGAGGCAAGGGCGTAGCCGATATGTGCATGTCCATTACTGGAATTAACAGCGACATAGGTAGGCGGGGGTAGGTAGGCATCTTCCCAAGCGCTTGCAGCTTCTCGCCTGTCTATATCAAAAATTAGCCAGCAGGCCATTGCTGGATTGCTCATTTGCATATATGGCCGAGATAGCGCGGTGGAAAGAGGTCGGACTTCTGCGAAGTCTTTTTGGAGGCCGCACCACGGTTTGCGGGGCGCATATTCTTCAATAAGTTGACGAAGGGCGAGGGAGGACAAGGCACACCTATGGGTGTGCCGCGATGACAATCTATTTAATGTCCTCTATTTCCCGCATATTTCCTCCGCCATCGCGGCGGGTTATGAAATAGCGCTAAGACGTGAATGACGCGTCCAGCGAAGCTGTCGACACCATCTCTTCTTACATAGAGAAAGGGATTTTCGGCAGCCAGGCATCGGGCACGGCTGTCGAGGTGACATTAGGTATACGTCATTTCGAGGCTCATGCCGGCAGGCTCTCTTCAAATCTCAGGAATTAAGCTCATCGAAAAAAATCCTTAGAGGTAAATGCACTTGTAGTCAGTGGCGATTTTTTAAGTGTGGTGAAAATCTGAACTACACACGGAAGGCTGTTGAGTCTTTTATGAGGGGGAGCCCCTTCCTATACTCAATAACCTGATGATTTTTTCAGTAAATTTCTACAACTACACCGAATTTAAACTATGACCAATCACATGGAACATACTGCAGGAGCTGTTACCCCAGCTGACTTTATCAACCGCTTTGGCCGCCGCGTTCTCACGGACTCTGGCAGTCCTGGAATGGATGGCCGCGAAGGCGTGGGTTCGACGACGGAACTTATGCTGGCTTCGTTTGCTAGCCTGCTTATCGATGTCGGAGACCGTTTGGATAACTCCCAATACGACGAACTAATGCAATGGATTGAGATGTGTCGGGCTAAAGGTCCCTATGGGTCGCCATTATCAAAATGATATGTAGCGTAGCTAAGAGCACTCTTCTATAGCAACGCATTTGAACGTTGGTTCATCAAATCTGACGACAAATTTAAAAAGTAAGTCAGCATGACGAGTCGGTGATTGAAGCGCATGCATAAAAAACCCAGAGCAATTGCTTTGGGTTTTCCACGGCACATTCGAAACAGACATGTCGCATGCCCCTCTAATTTTTCCTGTTTTTTGACTAATCTGGTACTTTCAATTTCGGCAAATACAGCAGAGCCGTATCGTAGGATGCACTTGCATTAGCTGCCGATGCTGGCCAGGTGGTGGAACGACGCAACCATTGAAGCGCGTGGCTTTTCGGTACGTCTTCAGGGAGTGTTTGCCAGTGCATTCCGCGCCAGTTCAACACTTGCCGGTCACTGGAGACATAGTTACCGGTCGCTTCCACCCGCTCTGCGAATTCGATGGGGTCGTAGGGATGATTCTTGCTCATTTGACTCGGGTACTTAATGTGAGCGGCGGGTTGCCGTGAGCTGTTCAGCGATGGTTGGCCTCCCGCGTCGGCGCGGCGGCTCTACAGCGATTGTTGTCGGTGCTGAAACCGACGGCGACAGTTTCTGCTGTAACCATGTGTCAACGTCCTCGCGTCGAAACCGCAAGAGTCGGCCCAGCTTCAAACAAGGAGGAAGGTCGCCACCGCCGGAGTGGCGGTTGTAGATGGTCTGCTCAGCGATGCCCAGCATTGCGGCCAGGTCTTTGGGGGAAAGAAGGGGAAGCATTTGTCTCGTTCCTGTGTCATGCAGTCACGTGACTGCTCTAAGTATAGGAAGAAACGGGTAATGAAGCGCAAATAATCGTAATTAGTGGAAGTTCGCGGTATCTACAGGTATTTTTGCTCCGAATTGCGCTTGCACCCACCAGTGCAGCGCGGGTGCCAGCGCAGTAACCATCAGGCCGTTCGTCCCGCAGGCGGCTGGGCGGATACGGGTGTGCTTTGCTTAACCATGAAGGACATCGTCGTGATAGCTCCTGTTGGCGCAAAGTTAGAGACGGTTGCATGCCCTGCAGCTGGCGGCAACTGAGTGGGAACACTGTTCGCCAACGTGGATTTGGCCGCCAGGCGACGAACTATTTCGACTATGTCAGCATCCTTTGGGTTGTAATAACGCATCGCCATCTGGAGCGTCTTCCAGCCCATGAGTTTCGCAAGCTCGTGTGCTTGCATAGCGGGCGCAAATCGCGATGCCGCTTCATGGCGCAGGTCATGAAAACGCAAGCCCTCGATGCCCGCCGCTTTGCATGTTCTGGCAAATGCGGTGTCCAGCCCAGCAGTGTCATAGAAACTGTTGATAACAAGTGGCCCGACACGGGGAAGCGTCTGGAGCACGCTCTCCGCCTTATGCGTCAGACCAACTGTGCGGCGGCTGCCGTTCTTGGTTTTCTCAAGCCGCACACAGCACTTTTCGAGGTCAACTTGGCTCCATTTGAGGCTCAAAATTTCGCCGATGCGCATGCCGGTCTCCAGGGCGAGGTCAACGCAGGCTTCCAGCCAAATAGCGGCGCATGCCCTTGGGCGATGAATCGCTGTCCGCAGGCGCTGCTCTTCATCGCCTTCAAGGCGGCGTTCGCGGCCATCACCAGGCTTGGGCTTTGACACGGCCTTCAGCGCATGCGTCAACGGCCAACTCCATTCGTTTTCGGCATGGGAATACAGATGTGAGAGCAAGGCAAGTTCCAGCCGCACAGTATTGTTACCGACCTGCTTCAGACGTTGGTCTCGGTAGCTTGCAAAGTCCTTGGCTTGCAGGCTGACCATGAGCCGCTGGGCCAATGGGTGGCGCAGAAGCTGTTTAATTCGGTTGCGCTCGGCTGTTGGGGCTCTCTTCGTCGGAGTAACAGACTCCAAATACTTTTCCAGAGCATTGCCAAGAGTGATGCCGGCTAGAGCTCGCCGGTCACGAAACGTTCCCACGTCCATCTGCGCCTCAATTTGCCGCCCCCAAGATTCGGCTTGGGCTTTAGTGCGAAAGGTTTCGGTTTGAGAGGGGTAGCCTTTGCGGCGGACGATTACTTGCCACTGATGCGGACCACGGTTGCTAACGGATGCCATACTATCTCCAAAATGAAGTATAGCGTTGCGGCACCCCATGACCGGGGCGGTGCAGCAGATTTGCAGCAATAAATAGCTAAAAAGGACTTAGCCCACCAATAAGGTGAGCTAAGTCCTTGTTTTATATGGTGGCCCCCCCGTGAGTCGAACACGGCACCAACGGATTATGAGTCCGCTGCTCTAACCAAGCATGAGCTAGGGGGCCTGAGTCTAATCGGGATGTGAATCCCGATCTGACTTAGTTACCTTCCAGGAAGCTCTTGAGCTTGTCGGAGCGTGACGGATGGCGCAGCTTGCGCAGCGCTTTTGCTTCTATTTGACGGATACGCTCGCGGGTGACGTCGAATTGCTTGCCGACTTCTTCCAGCGTGTGGTCGGTTGACATTTCTATACCGAAACGCATGCGCAGCACTTTGGCTTCGCGTGGTGTCAGGGAGTCGAGGATGTCCTTGACCACGCCGCGCATCGAAGCATGCAACGCTGCATCGGCCGGGGCCAGTGTGTTGTTGTCTTCGATGAAGTCGCCCAGATGCGAATCGTCGTCGTCGCCGATCGGCGTTTCCATGGAGATCGGTTCTTTGGCGATCTTCATGATCTTGCGGATCTTGTCTTCCGGCATTTCCATCTTGATGGCCAGCGTCGCCGGATCAGGTTCTGCACCGGTTTCTTGCAGGATCTGACGCGAGATGCGGTTCATCTTGTTGATGGTTTCGATCATGTGCACCGGAATACGGATGGTGCGCGCCTGGTCGGCGATCGAGCGCGTGATTGCCTGGCGAATCCACCATGTCGCATAGGTCGAGAACTTGTAGCCGCGACGGTATTCGAACTTGTCCACTGCCTTCATCAGGCCGATGTTGCCTTCCTGGATCAGATCGAGGAATTGCAGGCCGCGATTGGTGTACTTCTTGGCGATCGAAATCACGAGACGCAGGTTGGCCTCGGTCATTTCACGCTTGGCCATGCGGGCCTTCTTCTCGCCGGCGCCCATCTTCTTGTTGATGCCACGCAGGTCTGGCAGCGGCAACACGACGCGCGCTTGCAGGTCGATCAGCTTTTGTTGCAGTTCTTTAATCGCAGGCACGTTACGGCTCAGCACGGCGCTGTAGTCGTGGTTGGCGCTGACTTCGCCATCAACCCAGTCCAGGTTGATTTCGTTGCCAGGGAAAACCTTGATGAAGTGCGTGCGCGGCATGTTGCACTTGTTGACGGCGACGTCGAGGATCTGACGTTCGATCTGACGGACCTGGTCAACTTGTGCACGCAATGTGTCGCACAGCTTTTCAACGACTTTGGCGGTGAAGCGGATGCCCAGCAACTCGTTGGAAATGATTTCCTGCGCCTTGACGTACGGCTTCGAGTTGTAGCCTTCTTTTTCGAAGGCTTTGCGCATGTTGTCGAATTGGGTGGAGATGGTCGCGAACTTGCCGAGCGCGTCGCGCTTCAGCTGTTCCAACTGCTCAGCAGAGAAACCGGCTGCACCGGAACCGCTGCTTTCGCCTTCTTCTTCCTCTTCTTCTTCGTCTTCTTCGTCCTCGTCTTCTTCCTCTTCATCGGAGGCAGCGGCGGCGACAACAACTTCGCCTTCGCTCATGTCAACGAGGCCGTCGACGATTTCGTCAACTTTGATTTCTTCGTTCTTGATCTTGTCGGCAGCGGCCAGGATTTCAGCGATGGTGGTCGGGCAAGCCGAGATCGCCTGGATCATGTCCTTCAAGCCGTCTTCGATACGCTTGGCGATTTCGATTTCGCCTTCGCGGGTCAGCAGTTCGACCGAGCCCATTTCACGCATGTACATACGGACTGGGTCGGTAGTACGGCCGAAATCGGAGTCGACAGTCGACAGCGCTGCTTCGGCAGCGGCTTCGGCGTCATCGTCGCTGGCAACGTTGGCGACGTTGTCGGACAGCAGCAATGTTTCAGCATCGGGCGCGTGTTCGTACACGGAGATGCCCATGTCATTGAAGGTGCCAATGATGCCTTCGATTGCTTCCGGATCGACGATGTTTTCCGGCAGGTGATCGTTGATTTCGGAGAAGGTCAGGTAGCCGCGCTCTTTACCTTGTTTGATCAGGGTCTTGAGCTTTTGACGGCGGCGTTCGAGTTCTTCTTCGGTTGCTTCTGTGTCGGACGAGAACGCGTCTTTCAGCAGCGCCTTTTCCTTGGCCTTGCGGTCCTTGGCTTTGGCTTTGTCGACGGCCTTGAGTTCGGCGCGCTCAACCGCGTTCAGCGCGGCGATTTCGTCGTTCTCAGGCTGGAATTCCTTCGGCTTGCGGCCACGGCGGCCAGGCACCTTGACGGACGGCAAAATGTAGCCGGACGTGTCAATGGCTGCCAGTGCAGCGGCATCAGTCGTTTGGCTTACGCCAGGCGCGATCATGACGCTGACGTCTTTGGCTTCGCTCTTGGCTGCTGCTTTGGCGGCAGGCTTAGCGGTTTTCGGTTCAGGTTTCTTGGTTGTCACAGAAGCTTTCGATTGCACAGAAGCCGTCTTTACGTTGGCTTCAGATAAGTTCTTCTTCGTTGGCGTCGCAGTCGCTTTGGCTGCCGGTTTGGCTACCACTGGCGCTGCAGCGCGAACCGCTTTGGGAGCAGTTTTGGCACTGGATTTTTTCGCCGCCGCTGCCGGTGCAGCTTTCGCTGGCGACGTTACCGCCTTTACTGCCGTTGCTGCTACTTTGCCGGAGGGCTTGGCAACAGCTGCTTTCTTTGGGACCGATCGTATTACAGATGCCGAAGGGGTCGATTTGCTTGCCGGCTTGGTGGCCGGTTTGGTGCTTTTTGCGGAAGGTGTCGGAGTTTTTGCGGTTTTCTTCATTGCATTTGCCATAGAATCAACTGCCAAGTGAGTCAAACTCATTGCGCCAATCAAACCATGTACTTCATGCACCCCGTATCCGATATTCGGTAGACACGAACTGCCCGCGCAACGTTCCTAAATCTTTCGTCCCCTGCTTTCTGCTGTGTCCATGCGATAGCTTATGTGCTGTAAATCGCCCTATGGACCGATGGTTCATTGAATCTTTTCCGCATCACGGAGTATGTTTCGCCGCGGAACTAAAGCCCTAGATTATACCATATATAGGGTGTTTTCCCCCAAGATCAAGCCAATCCTACACAACATCCAGTATTTTGCAGGACAGACCCAGTCTCATTTTCAACTGAATTCAGCACCGCTCAGACGCTTCAGATGCTCTTTTTGCTGCATCAATTCGCGATAACGGCTGCGTGCGGTGTCGTCCCTGAGTCCGCTGCTTGCCAATTGTTCCATTTCATCCTCAACGCCGCGCATCTTGGTTTGGCGGACAGCGCCGGCCATTTCTTGCCGGACGACATCGAATTCGGACTCGGTTTCGGCCGCGATTTCGGCGATCAGGCTTTCAAAATCCGGCCCGGCGTCGCGCAGCAGCTCGACCAGCGTGGCGAAATTGGCTTGCTCGCCCATGCTCTGGCAAGCCTCGACCAGACGCGACAACATGTCCGCCCGATCCGGCGCCAGGCGGCCGATAGCCTGCATCGCACCGTCGTCCAGATCCGCCGCCAGGGCGGGATGCGCCACCAGCAGGCGGATGATCTGACGCTCCAGCCCTACCGGGGCCATGCGCTTGCTCTTCGGCGGCGGCGCGCGGCGTGCAGTCGTTTGCACCACCGGCTTGGCCAGTTCGAACAAGGCTTCTATTTCAGCCGGTGAGGTCTGCGTGACCTGCGCCAGGCTGCGCACAATTTGCAAGCGCAAGGACGACGGCGGCAGAGCCTGCAGCATCGGCTTGGCATCAAACTGCGCGCGTGCGCGGCCTTCCGGCGTAGTCATGTCATTGTCGCCGACCACTTCCTTGATCAGGAACTGCGACAGCGGCATGGCTTCTTTAATCTGCTGCTCAAACGCGTCTGCGCCCATTTCGCGCACATAGCTGTCCGGATCGTGCTCGGTCGGCAGGAACAGGAACTTGATGATCTTGTTGTCCGATGCGTGCACCAGACAGGCATCCAGCGCACGCCGCGCAGCGCGCCGGCCGGCCGAGTCGCCGTCGAAGCTGAACACCACCTCATCGGTCTGGCGCAACAGCTTTTGCACGTGGATCGGCGTACACGCCGTTCCCAGCGTCGCCACCGCCTGCGGGAAACCCAGCTGCGCCAGCGCCACCACATCCATATAGCCTTCGGTCACCAGCACATAACCCGCTTCGCGGATCGCCTGGCGCGCTTCGAAGAGGCCGTACAGCTCGCTACCCTTCTGAAATAGCGGCGTTTCCGGAGAGTTCAAGTACTTTGGCTCGCCGCCGTCCATGACGCGGCCGCCAAAGCCGATCACCTGACCCTTGGTATTGCGGATCGGAAACATGACGCGATGACGGAAGCGGTCATAGCGCTTGCGCCCCATGCGCTGGGCACCCTCTTCTTCACTTTTGTCGATCACCAGACCGGCTTCGACCAGCGCCGGCACTTCATAATCAGGGAACACCTTGCGCAGACTGTCCCATTCGTCGGGCGAGTAGCCCAGACCGAACTTGGCGGCGATTTCGCCGGTCAGTCCGCGGCCTTTCAGATACTCGACCGCATTCGGCGCCGTCCGCAGCTGCTGGCGATAAAAATCGCAGGCCGCCGACATCGCATCCGACAAGGCCATGCTCTTGGCCTGCTGCTCGGCGCGCTGCTGCGGCGGGATGCGGTCGTCATTGTCCGGCACCACCATGCCCACGCCCTGCGCGAGGTCTTTGACCGCCTCGACAAAGCCCAGGCCGGAATATTCGATCAGGAAACTGATGGCCGTTCCATGTGCGCCGCAGCCGAAGCAGTGATAAAACTGCTTGGTCGGACTGACCGTAAAACTCGGCGATTTTTCGTTATGGAACGGGCACAGGCCCATGAAGTTGGCGCCGCCCTTTTTGAGCTGTACGTACTTGCCAACCACATCGACTATATCGACGCGGTTGAGCAAATCCTGAATGAACGACTGTGGAATCACAGAGAATTAGCGTCCTGACAAGATCAGGCAGCGGTCAAGGCAGCCTTGACCAGTGCGGAGACGGCAGTCATGTCGGCACGCCCGGCCAGCTTAGGCTTGAGAACCCCCATGACCTTGCCCATATCCTGCGGACCGGCAGCACCGGTAGCGGCAACGGCGGCCTGTACTTCAGCCTTGATTTCGTCGTCGGACAGGCCGGCAGGCATGTAAGTGACCAGAATGGCCAGCTCAGCCTTTTCGATATCGGCCAAATCCTGGCGACCGCCGGCTTCAAACTGGCTGATGGAATCCTTGCGCTGCTTGACCATCTTGTCGATGATCGCCAACACCATCGTGTCGTCGAGCTCAACGCGCTCGTCGACTTCTTTTTGCTTCATCGCAGCCGTAATCAGACGGATCGTACCCAGCCTGGCCGTTTCCTTGGCGCGCATCGCGGCCTTCATGTCTTCGGTGATTTGCTCTTTCAGACCCATTGCATTCTCCAGAGATAGCGATTTATTCAGACTAGCACAAGCCTCACGTCCCAGCCGCCGAAGTGCGTCGCAAAGGACTTATATGAGGCCACGTAGGCCGTCGATAAGCGTAGCGAGCAGGACCGACATGTGGATCGAGGAGCGCAATCGTACTCAGGTACGATGAGCACCGCAGGCCGAATGCCGGTTCGCGCAGTAGCTTTACAAGGCCTTGCGAAATGCGAAAACCCGCTGTGGTCGGACCAGAGCGGGTTTAACGTGGTCGCGCACACCGAGGCGGCGCGACGGGAATGTCTTAGTACAGCTTCTTAGGCAGTTGTTGGCTGCGGATGCGCTTGTAATGACGCTTCACTGCAGCTGCCAGCTTGCGCTTGCGTTCTGCTGTCGGCTTTTCGTAAAACTCGCGCGCGCGCAACTCGGTCAACAGGCCGGTTTTTTCAATAGTGCGCTTGAAGCGGCGCATGGCGACTTCGAACGGCTCGTTTTCTTTAAGACGAATAGTGGTCATGTAGATTCAAACCAAAGAGGTTAGGTTAGATACGGAAAGAACGCGATTTTAGCAGACCGCGACACCAAATGGAAGCTAATGCGTGGCTTTTTTCCAACCAGCCCGCAAAAAACCTAAATAAATCAAGGATATGGGATGCGTGCCGGAAACATACACCCCGACATACACGCCCCCCCACTATTCAATAGACTGCCCCGCCGCCACGCCGGAAGCCCAGGCCCACTGGAAGTTGTAGCCGCCCAGCCAGCCGGTGACGTCGACCGCCTCACCGATAAAGTGCAGACCCGGCACCTTGGTGGCCATCATGCTTTGCTGCGACAGCTCGCGCGTGTCGACGCCGCCCATGGTGACTTCGGCCTTGCGGTAGCCTTCCGAGCCGTTCGGCTTGATGGTCCAGCGATTGAGCGCCTCACCCAGCTTGCGCAGTTCTTTATCAGGCATGTCGGCAATGCGCGCCGCACCGTCGAAACCGTTGGCCTTGAGCAAGCCGTCCGCCAGACGCGCCGGCAGCCATTGCGCCAGCAGGTTGCCGAGGTTCTTCTTGAGCGTGGTCTTGCCTTCGATGAAAGTCTCTGCAACGTCGATCTGGGGCAGCAGATTCAGCGTGAGCGACGCGCCCGGCTGCCAGAAGCTGGAAATCTGCAGGATCGCCGGGCCGGACAAGCCGCGATGGGTAAACAACAAGTCTTCGAGGAAATAGCCGCGCTCTTTCTTGACGCCGGTTTCGACCTCGACTTCCAGCGCGATGCCTGCCAGGTCGACAAACGGCTGCCAGCCGGCGCCGTCGAAGGTCAGCGGCACCAGGCCGGGATGCGGCTCGACCAGCTTGAGGTCGAATTGCCTGGCGATACGGTAAGCGAAGTCGGTGGCGCCGATCTTCGGGATCGACAAGCCGCCGGTGGCGATGACGACGTGACGTGCCAGAATTTCGCCGCTGTCCGTTTCCAGGCGGAACAGCTCCCCGTCCTTGCCGACCGACGCCACGCCGCAAGGCATGCGCCATTCGACATGACCGAGATCGCACTCGGCCTTGAGCATTTCGATGATGTCTTCCGAGGTGTCGTCGCAAAACAGCTGGCCCTTGTGCTTCTCATGGAAACCAATGCGGTAGCGTTTGACCAGCGCGAGGAAATCCTGCGGCGTGTAGCGCGACAAGGCGCTTTTGCAGAAATGCGGATTTTGCGAGAGGAAGTTCTGCGGCGTCGCACCGATGTTGGTGAAATTGCAGCGGCCGCCGCCGGAGATGCGGATCTTCTCGGCCAGCTTAGCGGAATGGTCGATCAGCACGACCGACTTGCCGCGCTGACCGGCGACGGCCGCGCACATCATGCCTGCGGCGCCGGCGCCGATTACTGCTACATCGAATGGTGTTGTCATGTTTGCTTTCGCCAACTTGCTTTACTGGCGAAAGCAAACGGCATTATTGGAAGTAAGAAGGCGGCGACTGATCCATCCACAGCTCGGACGACATGCGCATCATATCGTTGAGCGAGCCGCGCTGGGCAAATGCCTGGCGCAGCCAGCCGGCATCGCTGAGCCGGTTGTGCGCCATATGGCGCAGGCGCTTCAGGGTGATCAGTTCGACTTCGTTTTGCACGTACGGCTGCAACAACTGCAATTGCAGCAACAAATGCTCGAAGATCGGCAGTTTACTCGAAGTCGCCGGCGTATCGCCATGCAAAGCCAGCATGCCGTTCAGACCGAAGCGGCTGGCTTCGAAACGATTGTACTGATACAGCAGGTAGAAATCGTCGCGCATCTCGAACGGCCGTTCGGTCAGGATCCAGCGCGCCAGCAGTTGCGCATAGGCACCCAGATGCGCTGCATGCTCGATGGTCAGCGGCGTGTCGCAGACGCGGATTTCGACGGTGCCGTATTCGGGCTTCGGACGAATGTCCCAGTAAAAATCCTTCATGCTGCCGATGATGCCCATTTGCAGCAGTTCGTCGTAATAGGTTTCGAACTCGCTCCACCTGGTCTGCACCGGCGCCGTACCCGACAGCGGAAAAGCGCGCACCACGTTGCTGCGCGAGGAGTCGAACTTGGTGTCCGCCCCCTGATAGAACGGCGACGCCGCCGACAGTGCGATGAAGTGTGGCACGAAACGCGAAAATGCATGCGTCAGGTACAACGCGTCGTCGCCATTGGGCACGCCGATGTGGATATGCTGGCCGAACACCGTGAAAGTTTTCGCCAGGTAACCGTATTTTTCATGCAGATGAAAGAAGCGCTCGCTCGGAGTGATGCGCTGCTCATTCCAATGCTGGAAGGGATGCGCACCGCCGCCAGAAACGTCGATGTTGAGATGCTGCGCACCGCGATTCAATGCGGCGCGCAAGCCCTTGAGTTCTTCGATCAGATCATCGACGCGCGTGTGGATGCCGGAGTTGAGCTCGATCATCCCTTGCGTCATTTCTAGCTTGATCTGTTTTTGCAGATCGCGCGGCGCAATCCAGGTCAGCAGATCGACCGCATCGCTGGCGAGGTTGTAATTGCGGCGATTGACCAGTTGCAGTTCCAGCTCGATACCCATTGTGAAAGGCGTCGACGAGGTGAACGGCAGGATGCCTGCACTGCTGGTTGCGTGCGGCGTCAGGTGCGGACTGGCGGCATTGTCCGGCTTGTCAGCCTTGTCCGCAGTCAGTGCGTCTTCTTGGATAAGTGTAGTTGTCATTCGCGTCCACTTTCACCAGATTTGATTAAGGCGAATTGCGTCGCCACCGGGCCAAACAATTCGAGAACGATCAGACATCCCGCCAGCAGCGGCACGACATCGGCCGTCGTATGCGGATACAGATTGGAAATCGTCTGCATCAGGCCCAGCCCTGCTTCGGTCATCGGCAAGGTGCCGAGCGTGAGCAATCCCGCCTGCTTCCAGTTCATGCGCGCAAAGCGGGCAAACACGAATACACCGCAACCCATGGCCACGAAACGCGCCGCGATCAGGATCAGCACCGACCAGCCGACCATTGTCAGATCCGCCAGACGCATCGAGGCGCCCACTGTCACAAACAGCATCACCACGAACAATTCGTTGGCAACGCCGAACTCCAGCTCCATCAGGTCGTACTGGCGATCAAGATTCTTCGACAGAATCGCGAAGATCAGCATCGTCAGCATCACCGGCAGATGCAAGGCATGCGCCACGCCGATGGCCAGTGCGATGACCGAAATCACCAGCACGAACTGGCGGCTGCCCTGACGTCCCAGCAAACGCGCCAGCGGCATCATCAGCCAGTAGGTCAGATACGCCAAGACGAAAGAACCGATCAGCGAATACGCCGTATGCTCAACCAGCGTCAGCACCGGCGTGCCGGACTCATGCGCAATCACCGGCAGCAAGGCGTACGCGGCAAGGATCGCGACGAAATTGTTCAGCGCCGTCATCGTCGCCAAGCGGCGCGTCACCTGGCCTTCGGCCTTCAGATCACGCAGCACCACCAGCACCACCGCCGGCGCCGTGGCAATCGCCCACACGCCGCCGAGCAACGCCAGCACCTGCGAGGTGCCGAACCACGACAAAGCCAGACTGACGAATACAAAACACAGCACGGCGGAGGTCGCCACCGTGGCGAGCAGCCACTTCTCGCGCCTGAGCCAGCCGATATCGACATAACGCCCGAGTTGATACACCACCAGCGCGACAGCGATGTCGGCAAAGATATTGGTAACGCTCAGTACATCGCCCGACAACCAGTTCAGACCGCCGCCGCCGAGAATGAAACCGACGATCAGATAACCCGTGATACGCGGCACCCATGGCGACTTCGACACGATATGACCGGCTATCAACCCGAATAGCAACAAGCTACCGAACAGCAGCAACGCGTTCCATTGAACCGGTTGCGCAAGGGCGAAAGACGGAAGAGTCCACTGCATAGCTCCTCCTGACAATTTTAGATTTGACGTGCATCCGGCGGCGTCGGTTGTTCCGGGATATCCCCTGCCCGACGCTGATCTGCTGATGCAATGATGATGAATATGAAGTGACGCTTATCGAAAAGTATCCCGAGAGCTAACCCGAGGATAAACCAGTTTTATATTAAACGAAATTTTTTCCTATCTTGTGATCGTCATGTTTTGAATGGTGAAAGCGCCATCATTGTTCCCAAAATTGCCCGTCCGAGGTTATCAGTGCAGACCTGATTCGCTTGTCAGAAAACACTGACAATGCCGCGTCGCGATAGCGTGCAAGCTGCGCTGCATAAGCAACGCGTTCGCTGTCGAGCAGATTGCGCTTGTAGTCGAGAATCCAGACTTCATCGTCGAACACGACCACGCGGTCGCAACGCAATACGCCGTCGCCGGTCACGATGTCCATTTCATTGCGCGCATGGCGATACAAGGCGGGATTGAAGAACCGCTCCAGCGCCGGTTGCGCCAGCATGGTGGCCGCCTGTGCACGTATCGTCGTCGCCAGCGGACGCGGACACGGCAGCCAGCGTGCGATCACCGCATCGTCCGGCAATACCGGCGGCCATGTGCGCGCGTGCGTCATGCGCTCCAGCAAGGCATGCAAAGCGACGCCTTCTTCGATGGCATCGTTGCTGTAATTCTCCGTCGCCGGTGTAATCGACATCGGTTGCGACATCGGTTGCGATACCGGTTGCGACAACGGATCAAACAATGCCAATGAAAACGTTTGCTCAGTTGCGGCGAGCTCGTCGTTGCGCTGCGCCTGCGGATGGATTTCTTCCATCCCCGCAACGTCGCCGGTGCGGTCGAACAGACGGTGATACCAGCTGCCCTCCTGCACACCGCCTTCCAATGCGCCACGCGTGCTCGCCACACCGCTGACGATCAGCAACTGCTTGGCCCGCGTGATGGCGACGTAGAGCAGGTTCCAGTCCTCCTGCTGCTTGAATCCTTCTTCGGAATCGAACCAGCGGTCGCGCGCCAGCCCGCGTTCGTTCTTGCGTCCGAAGGCGGAGAAATGTGTCGGCGCGTCTTCATCCTGCGGCCAGTCGCACAGGATGCCGACGTTGTCGTTGGCAGGATCGCTGTGATTAGTATCAAGCATCACGACCACCGGCGCCTCCAGCCCCTTGGCGCTGTGCACGGTGAGAATGCGCACGGCGTCGGCGGCAGCATCGATGCTGGCCTCGTCCGGCGCATCGCTCTCGGCATGACGCTGCAGCACGCGCAAGGCGTCGATGAATTTCGGCAGGCTGGGGTAACGGCCGGCATCCAGATTAAGCGCCAGCTCGACGAAGGCTTCGATGTTGCCCAATGCCTGCGTACGCATGGCAGGCGCCACCGATTGCGCATAGCGCGCCACCAGTTGGCCCTGATGCAGAATCATGTCGAGCAAATCGTGCACTGGATAATGCGGCGCGGCTTCCAGCCATTGCGATAACAACTGCACTGCACGGCCGACGGCAGGCGAAGCGTTGCCCGTTTGCTGCTGCGCGCGGACGCGGTGCCACCAGTCACCCTCTTCACGTTGCGCCAATGCGATCAGATCGTTATCGGACGCGCCGATGATGGGACTTTTGAGTACATGCGTGAGTGCGCGCGTGTCGTTGGGCGTAATCAGGAAGGTCAGCAGCGCAATCAGGTCGGCGATTTCCAGCGAGTCGAGCAGACCGCCGCGCTTGTCGGAAACAAAAGGAATGCCGGCGTCGCGCAAGGCGCTTTCGTAAGCGATCAGATGGCGGCGTTTTTTCACCAGCAGCATCACATCGCCCCACTTGAGCGCGCGTTCGCCATCCTCGCCTTTGACGGTAATGCGGCTGCGCGCCTGCAAGATCGCCTGGGCGATCAGCTTGCCTTCGTCGCGGCGGCGAGCGTCATCCTCTTCTTCGCGCGGCGTGGTCAGCGGATTGCGCATGGGTGTTTGCGCTTCAGCAGCAGTTTCAACTTCGGCGACGGTCTCGGCCCCCTCTGCCTCCGGCGCCTGCACCAGCGGCAGCTTCCACACGCCCCCGCCCGGCATGCCCAGCGTCGTCTGCGGTGCGAACAAGGTATTGCGCCCGGTGAAACTGGTATTGAGTACGTCGACGATGACCGTCGCATTGCGGCGCGTCTGGTTGGCGCGCAAGACAGCTGCGCCCTGCTGCTGCAACATGTCGCGCGCTGCCGAAAACACCCTCGGCTCGGCACGGCGGAAACGATAAATCGATTGCTTGGGATCGCCCACGACAAATACCGTCGGCTGTGCCGCATCGCCGCCATAGGCGCGCAACCATGAGCGCACGATGCTCCATTGCAGTGGATTGGTATCCTGGAATTCATCCAGCAAGATGTGCTTGTAGCGCGCATCGAGACGGCTTTGCAGATAGGCGGCGCTCTCTTCGTTGGTCAGCAGGCGATAGGCCTGCCATTCCAGATCGGCGAAATCGAATACGCGCTGCTCGGCCTTCACGTCCTGATATGCATCTAGATACGCACGGCCGGCGACGAACAAGGCGCGATTGAGCTTGAGCACGATGCCTTCGGCGCTACGGCGTTGCAGCCGTTTGAGCGCGTTGCCGGTCAGTTCGAAAGTTTCTTCGAACAACGAAACGGCGACTTCTTCATCGACACCGTAGTGTTCGACCAGCGCCGCCTTCAGGGCTTTGGTGCGCGCATTGTTGCCGCGCGTTTTTTCCGCGTCATCGTAGAACTGCGATGCCAGCGCGGTGAAATTCTCCGCCGACGGCTCCCCCGTGACCAGCGTTTCGATGATGGTGGCGCGCTTCTGATTGGCCACTGCGCCTTTGCCGAGCACGGAAGAAATTTCGTACAGCTTCGCCTTCAGCGCTTCATCCGACCAGACGTCGAGGCGCGCGTCGCGCAGCGCGTCCGGTCCACACAAATTCTCCAGCCATTGCAACGGCATCTCGTCGGAAGACAACGGCGGCATGGTCGCCGCCCACCATTCGGCGCGCTTGTCGAGGAAGGAATCCAGCAAGCGTTTGGCGCCGCTGTCGCCGGCCAGATCGTACAGCTCCAGCAAAGCTTGTTTGATCTCGCTCTGCGGCGGCTTCTGCACAGCTTGCATGAAGCGGCGATAGGCCTCGTTCATCAACTCGCCGTTTTTCTCTGTCAGCGAATAGCCGTGCGGCACGCCCGATGCAAGCGGGGCGATTTGCAGCAAGCGCGCAAACCAGCTGTGAAAGGTGTCGATGGAGAGGCTTTGCTGTCCCGACAAGATCTGCTCATACAGCGCGCGCGCCTGCGGCATCACACGCGGCAGTTCAGCTTCGCTGATGCCGCGCTCCAGCAACAATCCCCGCGCTTTTTCCGCCGGCGCCAGCGTCAGCTCATGCAGCAGCTCCATCAGACGCTCGCGCATTTCCTGCGCGGCTTTGCGGGTGAAGGTGATCGCCAGCAATTCGGCAGGCTTGGCCCCGGCCAGCAGCAGACGCAGCATGCGCGCCACCAGCAGCCAGGTCTTGCCGCTGCCGGCGCAGGCTTCCACTACGACCGAATGGCGCGGATCGCAGGCGGCTGCGGTGAAGGCCGCTGCGTCAGCAGGTTGGCCGTTAATCTCGTAAGCCGAAATAGGCATAACCGTCGGCGCAATATCGTTTGTATCTTCCATGGCGCTCATTGCCAGACTCCCTTGCGGCACAAGCCGCGTACTTCGCAATACTGGCAAACCGATTCGATACCGTTGGCGGGCAGCGGTGCGCCCTGCGTGACGGCGTGCATGACGGTGCTGATCTGCTGTTGCAATGCCTGCTGCCGCCGCTCGAAATCAGGTGCGGCGACGTCGCCGGTTTTATCCTTGAAGGTTTCCAGCGCGACGTAGTGCGCGGCAGCCATGGTTTGTCCGGACAGCAGACCGTAGAACGGCAACTGATGATCTTCGGCGTCCTTCAGCTTGGTGACCAGCGATGGCAAGGGGCGCGTCTTGTAGTCGAGCACGGCGCGCTCGCCTTCTGCATTCTCGTCGACGCGGTCGAGGCGGCCGTGCAATTCGATACCGCCGCCCGGCCATTCCAGCATGTGTTGCAAAGCGATTTCACCGAAGGCGAAATGCCAGCCCAGCCCTTCGCGGTCGTTGGCCCAGACCAGATACGCCGGCATCACCTTCTGCCAGCGCGCAGCGTAGCCGAGCGCAGCCGGATGCTGGCTGATGGCTTTGCCGAATACCTCGCCGGAGATCGCAGTGAGCAAAGCTGCGCGTTGCTCCAGCGGCGTCTTCTGATCGCGCACGGTCTCGTGATAGGTCATCAGGATTTCATGCAGCCAGCCGCCGTAGTCGCGCTTTTCCGGCATGTCCGACAGCTCGTCCATGACGTTCACGCGCAGCATGCGCAACGCGAAGAATTGATACGGGCAGGCGACAAAGGTGTTGTAGCCGCTGGCCGACAGTTTGGGCGGCAGCAGCGTCGGCGCCGACGGCGCCGGCATGCTTGCCGGCTCGGCCTGCAATTGCTGCAACGGCAGTTGATGGCGCACCACGCGGATCGGCTCCATGCCGGCTCTTGCCAGGCATAGCTCCATGCGTTCCAGCCACGGGCTCATGGGATTGGGTTCGCCATCCTTGTGCGTCTGCCAGCTCAGGACCACTTCGCGGTTGGCGCACAAGAGTTCGGTGAGATCGCGTAATTGCTGATGCTGGCGGCTCAGGCGTGTCGGCAAGCCGAGTTCGTGCCGCACCGCGTTGGAGAAGAACAAGGTCTCCTGCGGCTGCGACGGCAGATGCTCGGCGTCGGCGCCGATCACCAGTACGGCGTCGAAGTTGCGCAGGCGCGCGCCGTTGAGCGGCAACATGACCACGCGGCGATCGGTGATCGGCGGCATGAAGGTCACGGCGTCGAGTTGCAGATTCAGCAAGGCGCGCCATTCGGCGAAAGAAAACAGTTCGCTGCCGTCCGCATTGCGCGCACTGTCGTCGCCCAGATCCTGCAGCAATTGCAGCGCCTGCTGGCCGGCGGTGTCGCCTTCGAAAGCGCTGCGCATGTCGAGCGCATCGAGCAATTGCTGGGCGCAGTCGCTCCAGGCCGACAGGCTCTTGCGGCCTTCAAAGACGGCGGCTTGCCGGGCCACGGCAGTGAGACAATCGGCAGCGGCGGATTCATTGTTGAAGACGGCGAGGATGCTGCGCCATTCGCCGGCGATGTTCTGGCGCCGCAATTGCCATTCGATCTGCATCACGGCCGCGGGCTTGTCGGCCATGCCGGCGAAAATGAACGGCGACTTCAGCAAATCCAATAACGCGGTGGTTTCGCCGCGCGAAGTGACGACGTCGCACCATGCGGCCAGCGCGGCGGCGGCGCGCGTGGTGGAGAGCTTCCAGCCGGTTTCGTCGGCTACAGAGACCTCGGCGCGCTCCAGCAAGGCGCGCAGGCGGCGGGCGCTGACGCGGTCTTGCGCGACGATGGCGATATCTTTTTTACCTTTCTGCAGCCAGTCCAGCACGATCAGCGCGCTTTGCTGCGACGCTTCTTCGAGGCTGCCGGCCGGGCACAGCGCCATGGTCGGCGCATCCATCTGCGGCGCGAACAGATCGTCCGGCATCGGGGCCAATGGCGCCTCGCACAACTCCGGCCAGGCAGTCTGATAGAGCAAGGGAATATCCGGTCCACGCCAGTCGATGACGACCGGCTGTACGTCGGCGCGTTCGGCATAGGCTTCAAGGAAGGCCAGCTCCATCGGCTCCGGCGCGACCGGGCTGATCCAGATCAGCGGCGCCAGCGCACCGTGTTGCGGCTGCTGCGCCAGAGCCAGCATGCGGGCGTAGCGACGTACGGTCTTGTCGTTGCCGTCGAGCTGGCTCTTCCAGATCGACCACACCAGTTGCGCCTCGTCCGAAAGCATGCTGCGCGCCGATGGCGACAATTGATTCAGGGCGGCTTGCCAGCGCTCGTCGGCGTCGCCTGGCGTTTTTTCCATGGCCGGCAGCAGCGCCTGTGTAAGCTCATCCGAGAGCGACAGCAGCGTCTGCGCCAGCGGCAGCAAATCGGTGTTGCGGCGCGCGGTGAACATCTTCTTGAGCCAGCCGTGCTGGCGCAATTGCGCATACAGCTGCATCAGCCGCTCGCTGTCGGCGGTTGCCGGTTCGGGCTCCTGCATGGCCAGCCAGCCTGCCATGGTGTTGATGCGCGGCGGGATGAACGCGCGCGTGCCGGGAGCGATCTTCGCCAGCTCCTGAGCCAGCGCCGCACGCCAGTGCACTGCATGCGAAAACGCCGGCACCACCACCTGGCAACCAGAAAAGTCCCGCGACCCGGCCCGCACCGCCTGACCCAGCGCATGATCGGCGTCCAGCAGCGCGGCCGCGGTTTGCGGCCAGAAATCGACGGACGGACTGATCAGCAAGGGCGAATGAAGCATGCGATGGGAATCTGGGAAAAATGGACAACAAAATGAAAATAAATATCTATCAAAAGCATTGCCGAAAACTATCGCCCGGCCATGCCTTTGCGGCATTGTATGCGAGAGACCGCCCGAATGCGCGGGCGCGTGGGCCGCAGCACAGGCAAACGCCCGCGCAACAAGGCTTTCAATCTGAAACGCACTTTTTTCAAAAATGGGTTATGATTGCCTCCGTACCCCGCCGATTACCCGCTGCCGCACTTCAAAATAACTTGAATTAGGGCGCAACGACTCCATCTGCTTTGAGCAATTACTTGATAAGCACTGAGCAATTCTGGAAGCGTTGATGGCATACGCCAAGCATGCGGTATGTTCCCACGGCGCTATTTGACTACTTATATATCCCTCAGACCGAGGAAATACCATGAGCGAAAACATCAAACATATCTCCGACGCATCTTTTGAAGCGGACGTTTTGAAATCCGACAAGCCAGTCCTGGTGGACTTCTGGGCTGAATGGTGCGGACCTTGCAAAGCGATTGCGCCGATTCTGGAAGAAGTCGCCAAAGAATACGACGGCAAGCTGCAGATCGTGAAGCTGGACGTCGATTCGAACCAGGCTGTTCCAGCCAAGTTCGGCATCCGCGGCATTCCGACGCTGATCCTGTTCAAGAACGGTGCGGCAGCTGCGCAAAAAGTCGGTGCTTTGGCCAAGGGCCAGCTGACTTCGTTCATCGACAGCAACATCTAAGAAGATTCAAGGCGGCGATACGCTCGTATCGCCGCTTGTTGTGCTTACCGGTAGTCTGAACAAATTCGATACACGTAAGCCTGTTCTTTAATTTACACACCACGCAACTCCCTCCCCCACCTTTTACTATTCCCATCTCGGGACACTCATATGCACTTATCAGAATTAAAGGCGTTACACGTCTCCGCATTGCTTGAAATGGCAATTGGCCTGGACATCGATAACGCAGCGCGCCTGCGCAAACAAGAACTGATGTTCGCGATCCTCAAGAAGCGCGCGAAATCGGGAGAACAGATTTTTGGCGATGGCGCCCTTGAAGTCCTGCCTGACGGCTTCGGCTTCCTGCGCTCGCCCGACGCCAGCTACATGGCGTCCACCGACGACATTTACATTTCCCCTTCGCAAATCCGCCGCTTCAATCTGCACACCGGCGACTCCATCGAAGGCGAAGTGCGTACACCGAAAGACGGCGAGCGCTACTTCGCGCTGGTCAAGGTCGACAAGGTCAACGGCGAAGCGCCGGAAGCCTCCAAGCACCGCATCCTGTTTGAAAACCTGACGCCGCTGCATCCGAACAAGATCATGCAGCTGGAGCGCGAAATGCGCGGCGAAGAAAACATCACCGGCCGCATCATCGACCTGATCGCGCCTATCGGCCGCGGCCAGCGCGGTCTGCTGGTGGCGTCGCCGAAGTCGGGTAAATCGGTCATGCTGCAACACATCGCGCACGCCATCACCACCAACCATCCCGACACCGTGATGATCGTCCTGCTGATTGACGAACGTCCGGAAGAAGTGACCGAAATGCAGCGCTCGGTGCGCGGCGAAGTCGTGGCATCGACCTTCGACGAACCGGCAACGCGTCACGTGCAGGTCGCTGAAATGGTGCTGGAAAAAGCCAAGCGCCTGGTTGAAATGAAAAAAGACGTGGTCATCCTGCTGGACTCGATCACCCGTCTGGCACGCGCTTACAACACTGTGATCCCGGCATCCGGCAAGGTCCTGACCGGCGGTGTCGACGCCAACGCGCTGCAACGTCCGAAGCGTTTCTTCGGTGCTGCGCGTAACGTCGAAGAAGGCGGTTCGCTGACCATCATCGCCACCGCGCTGATCGAAACCGGCAGCCGTATGGATGACGTGATCTACGAAGAATTCAAAGGCACCGGCAACATGGAAGTCCACCTGGAACGCCGCCTCGCAGAGAAGCGCGTCTACCCGGCGATCAATCTCAGCAAGTCCGGCACACGCCGCGAAGAGCTGCTGATCAAGCCGGATCAGCTGCAAAAGATCTGGGTCCTGCGCAAGCTGATGTACGACATGGACGAAATCGAAGCGATGGAATTCATCCTCGACAAGATGAAGTCGACCAAGAACAACGCAGAGTTCTTCGACATGATGCGTCGCGGCAGCTAAAAGTGACCAACACAACGCCGCTGGCTGCGTTGCAACTCCTTGTCGCACATTCGTGCTGCCTGCGTCGTTGCGCCTTGCCAGCGACGCCGTGTTAGCCACTTTCAAGCTATCGGTTCTTCAAAAAATCCGCCCGAGCAATCCGGCGGATTTTTTTATTTCAGCACGATCCGTGCAAGCCGTTTGAGCAGCTGCCCTTCCTTTCTTCTCCGTCGTACCAGCGAACGCTGGGACCCAGTGTCGTGACGACGTGCGATACGCCCCTGGGTCCAGACTTTCGTCAGGACGACAGACGTATCAAAACGTCATGATTCGCAGCGACGAACAACGTTCGCGCATTTCGTCCTTACAATTCCGTCCTTACATTTTTTATAGCGGGCATGTGCCGCGAATACAGTAAACTGTCCCGACTAAATTCACCGGCCGACAACAACAGGTAGCGCCGCAATGGCACACCTCTTGCATGACCGGTGACCGAGCATTCCGCCGGAGTGCCGAGTTACTAACAAAACTGACCGGAACGATGCGTGACCGCACCGGCAGGGAGACAACGATGTCCGATGCAAAGACCAGCGGCGCCGGCAATCCGCGCGCCAATATTCCGTTAACCGACGTCATGCTGCGCCGCCTCAAGTTGAAGCCGCTGCTGATTTTTGAGCGTGTACTCAGTTCATCCTCGATCGCCCGCGCCGCGCGCGAACTCAATCTGACCCAGCCCGCCGTCACCAAAGCCATCCAGGAACTGGAAGCCGACCTCGACGTGCCGCTGTTCGAGCGCACCAATCGCGGCGTCACGCCGACTTGCTACGGCACCCTGCTCGGCACGCGCGTCAAGACCGTCATCGCCGAGCTGCGCTACCTCACCGACGAACTCAATACCTTCCGCACCGGCGACAGCGGCCACGTCATCATCGGCACCGTGATCTCGGCATCGGCGCGCCTGCTGCCGCAAGCGATCACGCGGCTCAAGCATCAGCGTCCCGGCGTGCTGGTCACCGTGCGCGACGGCCCGACCGATCAGCTGTTCCCCGCGCTGGCCACCGGCGAGCTCGATATCGTCGTCGGGCGTCTGCCGGAACGCGACCTGCCGCTGGCGCGCATGTATGCCTTCGAACACAGCGTGCTGTATCGCGAAGCGCTGTGCGCCGTGGTCGGTTGCAAGCATCCGCTGGCCAAGCGCATCGACATCCAGTTGTCCGACCTGCTCGACTGGCCGTGGATTTTCCCGCTGCAGGTGTCGCCGGCGCGATTGACAGCCGAGCATCTGTTCCTCGACGCCGGGCTCAGCATCCCGACCAATGTGGTGGAATCGCTGTCGGTGCTGACCAATATCGGCCTGATGCAGGACTCGCCGTCGATCTCGCTGATGCCGCGCGCCGTGGCCCAGCATTTCGCTAATCTCAACCTGCTTTCCATCCTCGAACTGGGCGACCTCGGCGACTTTGGCGACATCGGCTATTCCATCCGTACCGACCGCGAACCGACACCCGCTGCGCAGGCATTTATCAAGTGCCTCAAAGAGACCGCTGCCGAGTATTAAACTCCGCGAAAATCGACCAGCAGGCCGGGCCGGGCGCATCCTGGCGAGTCCGGCCTACTCGTCATAATCTATACAAATAGCAGCTATTTGACGCGTGTTATCTGCAGATCGGCGCCATCCTCGCCGCATCCCTCCACCATAAATTCATGGAATACTAAAGTCCTGTTTTTTCATTATGTTTCATATCTGGCTCTCCCTATACTAGCTTCAACAAGTAGTCCGGCAAGCCTGCGCAAACGGTCAAACGACAAGAAAAACCGGCGCAAAAACAAGTAGAGAAGTCGTCCGCAAAAAACTGAATCGTTTTGTTGTACAGACAAAGCGGCAGACTCGTCACGACAACTCCGGCTGCCGGATCGATACGCTTTTATATCGGGAGACCCGCTCGTGAGTTCTTTGAGTTCGACATCATCTGCGCAACCACGTCCGCAATTGCGGCCGCAGTTAAAACACTTCATCAACGGCGAATTTGTCGCCAGCGCCAACACCTTCCGCAACATCTCGCCGGTCAACGGCAAACACATCGCCGACGTCTGCGAGGCCGATGCGAACAACGTCGACGCCGCCGTCAAAGCTGCGCAAGCCGCCCTCAATGGCCCTTGGGGCCGCATGACCGTCTCCGAGCGCGCAGCCATGCTGCACAAGATCGCCGACGGCATCCAGGCGCGCTTCGATGAATTCGTTGCGGCCGAAGTGGCCGACACCGGCCGCCCTGTGCATCAGGCGCGCACGCTTGACGTCGCACGCGGCATCGCCAATTTCCGCACCTTCGCCGATCTGGCAAAGACCGCCAACACCGACCTGTTTCAGAGCGAAAGCGCCGACGGCCTCGGCGCCCTCAACTACACCGTGCGCAAACCGCTGGGTG
This sequence comes from Herbaspirillum sp. GW822-FHT03A08, assembly GCF_058801885.1. NCBI lineage: Bacteria > Pseudomonadati > Pseudomonadota > Betaproteobacteria > Burkholderiales > Oxalobacteraceae > Herbaspirillum > Herbaspirillum sp. GW822-FHT03A08. The sequence goes on from NZ_JBXANR010000004.1 coordinate 58,477, forward strand.
TGGTCGGCATCATCTCTCCGTGGAATCTGCCGCTGCTGCTGTTCACCTGGAAAGTCGCTCCTGCGCTGGCCTGCGGCAACACCGTCGTCGCCAAGCCGTCGGAAGAATCCCCCTCCTCGGCGACGCTGCTGGCCGAAGTCATCCGCGACGCCGGCGTACCGCCGGGCGTGTTCAACCTGATCCACGGCTTCGGCGGCAACTCGGCCGGTGAATTCCTCACGCGCCATCCGGACATCGACGCCATCACCTTCACCGGCGAATCGAAAACCGGCAGCACCATCATGAAGGCCGTCGCCGACGGCATGAAGGAAGTCTCTTTCGAACTGGGCGGCAAGAATGCGGCCGTGGTGTTCGCCGACGGCGACTTCGATGCCGCCGTAGCCGGCGTGATGCGTTCGTCCTTCACCAACTCCGGCCAGATCTGCCTGTGCTCGGAACGCGTCTACGTCGAACGCTCTATCTTCGATCGTTTCGTCGCGGCGATGAAAGAAAAGACACAAGCACTGAAGATCGGCTATCCCGCCGAAGACAACGTCGACATGGGCCCGCTGATTTCGCACGGGCATCGCGACAAGGTGCTGTCCTACTACCGCCTCGCCGTCGAAGAAGGCGCAATCGTGGTGGCCGGCGGCGGCATCCCTGCATTCAATGACGAGCGCGACGACGGCGCCTACGTACAGCCGACCATCTGGACCGGCCTGCCCGACAACGCGCGCTGCGTGACGGAAGAAATCTTCGGCCCGGTCTGCCACATCGCGCCGTTCGACCGCGAAGACGAAGTTATCGGCCGCATCAACGACAGCGACTACGGCCTCGCCTGCGCCATCTGGACCTCCGACCTCAAGCGCGCGCACCGCGTTGCGCCGCAGATCGAAGCCGGTCTGGTCTGGGTCAATACCTGGTATCTGCGCGACCTGCGCACGCCCTTCGGCGGCGTCAAGCAATCGGGACTGGGACGCGAGGGCGGCCGCTATTCGCTGGACTTCTATTCGGAAGTCACCAACATCTGCATCAAGCTGTGAGCGAGGCTGAGATGAACACGATCAAGAACAATCGCGTCTGCATCCAGTCCGACGCCATTCCCGCGCCGCGCTTTCGCTACAGCCCTTGTGTGCAGATCGGTCCCGTGGTGCAGGTATCCGGCATGGTGGCGCTCGATGCCGCCACCGGCAAGCTCGCTGAAGGCGGACCCGGCGCCGAAACGCGCACCATTCTCGCCAACCTGCAAAAGGCGATGCCCGACTACGACGTCACGCTGGACGACTTGCTGATCGCGCGCATCTTCACTACACGCTTCGACGCCTTTGCCGAGATCAACGCCGCGTGGGAAGAAGTCTTCACAGCCGAAGTCATCCCACCGGCGCGCACCACGGTCGGCGTGGTCGCGCTGCCGCTGGGCGCTACTGTCGAAATCGAATTCTCTTTCGTCCAATCCTGAGGACTCTTTGAAGATCAACCTATGACAACCGCAATCGAACAAGCCGCAGAGCGTCTCTGGCAAGCACATGCAACGGCACAGCCCTGCGACCCGGTGCGCGACCTGATCGGCGCGACCGACGTTGAAGCCGCCTACTCCGTCCAGCAACACAACACCGCGCGCTGGATCGCCCAGGGCCGCCGTCTGGTGGGCCGCAAGATCGGCCTGACCTCCAAAGCCGTACAGAAACAGCTCGGCGTCGATCAGCCCGACTTCGGCATGCTGTTCGCCGACATGTGCGTAGCCGACGGCGAAGCCATCGACATCGCGCGCATCCTGCAACCAAAGATCGAAGCGGAAATCGCGCTCGTCATCGAACGTCCGCTGAACCACGCCAAGCACACCGTGGCCGACATCATCAACGCCACCGCCTACGCCCTGCCGGCGCTGGAAATCGTCGGCAGCCGCGTCGCCGGCTGGGACATCCGCCTGACCGACACGATTGCCGACAACGCCTCGAGCGGCCTGTTCGTACTCGGCTCGCGTCCGGTCAAGCTGGCTGATTTCGACATCGTCAACTGCGGCATGCTGATGGAACGCCGCGGCGACCAGGTGTCGATCGGCGCCGGCGCCGCCTGTCTCGGCAATCCGCTCAACGCCGCCGTCTGGCTGGCCGACGTCATGGCGCGCGTGGGCAATCCGCTGCAGCCGGGCGACATCGTCATGACCGGCGCGCTCGGCCCGATGGTGGTGGCCGCCGCCGGCGACGTCTTTGACGCGCAGATCGAAGGACTCGGCCGCGTCAGCGCGCTCTTTTCGGAATAACGGCAACATTTAAGGAAGCAGCATGAGCACAGAAAACAATCAGCGCGTCGACGTCGCCATCATCGGTTCCGGCAACATCGGCACCGACCTGATGATCAAGGTCCTGCGCAATTCGAAGCATCTGAGCATGGGCGCCATGGTCGGCATCGATCCGTCCTCAGACGGTCTGGCGCGCGCAGCCCGCATGGGCGTGACCACCACCCACGAAGGCGTACAGGGTCTGACGAAACTGCCGGGTTTCGGCAAAATCAAAATCGCGTTCGACGCCACCTCCGCCGGGGCCCATGCCGAGCACAACCGCATCCTGCAGGAACACGGCATCCAGGTCATCGACCTGACGCCGGCCGCCATCGGCCCTTACGTGATTCCGGTGGTCAATCTGCAAGAACATCTCGACAGCCCGAACATCAACATGGTCACCTGCGGCGGCCAGGCGACCATCCCCGTGGTGCGCGCCGTGTCGCGCGTGGCGACCGTACATTACGCCGAGATCGTAGCGTCCATCGCCAGCAAGTCCGCCGGCCCCGGCACGCGCGCCAACATCGACGAATTCACCGAGACCACCTCGAAGGCCATCGTCAGCGTCGGCGGCGCCGCACGCGGCAAGGCCATCATCATCATGAATCCGGCCGAACCGCCGCTGATCATGCGCGACACGGTGTTCTGTCTGGCCGATGCCAGCGCCAATGAAGACGAGATCCGCACTTCCATCGAAAAGATGGTGGCCGACGTCGCCGCCTATGTACCCGGCTATCGCCTCAAGCAGCAAGTGCAGTTCGACCGCATCCCGGCCGATCAGCCGATCAACATCCCAGGTCTCGGCAAAGTCGGCGGCCTTAAGGTATCGGTGTACCTCGAAGTCGAAGGTGCGGCGCACTACCTGCCCGCCTACGCCGGCAACCTCGACATCATGACCTCGGCCGCCATGGCCGCCGCCGAGAACATCGCCGCGCGTCTGGCGAATTAAGGAAATTACGCTCATGCAAAACGACAAGAAAATATATATCTCCGACGTCACGCTGCGCGACGGCATGCACGCCATCCGCCATCAGTATTCGCTGGAACACGCAGTCGCCATCGCCAAGGAACTCGACGCCGCCAAAGTCGACAGCATCGAAGTCGCCCACGGCGACGGCCTGTGCGGATCGAGCTTCAACTACGGCTTCGGCGCACACACCGATCTGGAATGGATAGAAGCCGTCGCCGGCGTGCTGCAACATGCGCGCGTGGCGACTTTGCTGATCCCCGGCATCGGCACCGTGCACCACCTCGACGCCGCGTATTCGGCCGGTGCGCGCACCGTGCGCGTAGCGACGCACTGCACCGAAGCAGACGTCTCTAGACAGCACATCGAACATGCACGCAAACTGGGCATGGACACGGTCGGTTTCCTGATGATGTCGCACATGACGACGCCGGCTGCTTTGGCGCAGCAAGCCAAGCTGATGGAATCCTACGGCGCACAGTGCGTGTACGTGGTCGACTCCGGCGGCGCGCTGTCGATGCGCGACGTCGCCGATCGCTTCAAGGCATTCAAGGACACGCTCAGACCCGAGACCGAAACCGGCATGCATGCGCATCACAATCTGTCGCTGGGTGTGGCCAATTCCATCGTCGCGGTGGAACACGGCTGCGACCGTGTCGACGCATCGCTGGCCGGCATGGGCGCCGGCGCGGGGAACGCACCGCTGGAAGTGTTCATCGCCGCCGTCGACCGCCTGGGCTATCAGCACGGCACCGAATTGTTCACGCTGATGAACGCCGCCGACGATCTGGTTCGCCCGCTGCAAGACCGTCCGGTGCGCGTGGACCGCGAGACACTGGCGCTCGGTTATGCCGGCGTGTATTCGAGCTTCCTGCGCCATGCCGAAGCGGCGGCGAAACGCTATGGCATCGCCGCCGTCGACATCCTGGTCGAACTGGGCCGCCGCCGCATGGTCGGCGGTCAGGAAGACATGATCGTCGACGTTGCGCTGGACCTGCTGGAGCAACGCAACGCAAACAAGGTGGCGGCATGAGCGCGGCCAGCCTGCAAGCCTTGGCGACCACGCTGGACGCCGCTGCGCGCGACCGCCATGAAGTCGATCCGCTGACGCCGAAACATGCATTCTCGCTGGATCAGGCCTACCACATTCAACGCGCCTCGATCGCCCAGCGCCATGCGCGCGGCGAAAAACCGATCGGCATCAAGCTCGGCTTCACCAGCCGCGCCAAGATGATCCAGATGGGCGTCGACAGCCTGATCTGGGGTCTGCTGACCGATGCCATGCTGCGCGAAGAAGGCGGCGTAGTCGACCTCGGCGATTTCATCCATCCGCGCGTCGAACCGGAAGTCTGCTTTCTCACCAGCAAAGTGATTGATCGTCCGCTGACGCTGCTCGAAGCCGGCAACTATCTGGAAGCCGCGGCGCCGGCGATGGAAATCATCGACTCGCGCTATCGCAACTTCAAGTTCACTCTGGAAGACGTGGTGGCCGACAACTGCTCGTCCGCCGGCCTGATCGTCGGCGCGTTTTCCGATGATGTGCGGGACTTGCGCTCGCTGATCAACCGCGGCGTGGCGATGCGTTTCAACGGCCATGCGGTCCAGCTCGGCAGCACCGGCGCCATCCTCGGCAATCCGCTGCGCAGCATCGTGCAGGCATCGCAATTGCTTGCCGCTGCAGAGATGTCGCTGCCGGCCGGTTCGCTGATCATGGCTGGTGCGGCGACAGCGGCCGAAGCCCTGCGCCCCGGTTTGCATGTCAGCACCGACATCGGCGGCCTGGGCCGCGTTGAATTCTTTACCGGGAAACAATCATGAATCAACTCACCCTGAACACCCAGGCCAAACTGGTCGAAGGCAAGGCGCTGCCGCGCGGAAAATTTCCGCACGTCAAACGCGCCGGTGATTTCCTGTTCGTTTCCGGCACCAGCTCGCGCCGCCCGGACAATAGTTTCGAAGGCGTGGAAGTCGACGAGATGGGTACCACCAAACTCGACATCAAGGAACAGACGCGCGCCGTGATCGAAAATATCCGCGGCATCCTGCACAGCGTCGGCGCCGAGCTGTCGGACGTGGTTGAAATCTCGACTTTCCTCGTCAACATGAACGACTTCGGCGGCTATAACGAGGTATACGGGGAATACTTCGATTACGATGGACCTACACGCACGACGGTGGCGGTGCATCAGTTGCCGCACCCGCACTTGCTCATAGAAATCAAGGCCATCGCTTACAAACCAAAATAGGGAGACAGCATGTACGAAACTCATCTCACCGTCCTCCATGAGTGCGAACGCGACTATTTGGGAGGTAGTGCAAGGCGCGTCGCGCAGCCAAGGGGGGCTCCCCTGGCAAGCGGCGCAACGCAGCAATACGCCCAAATAGTCCGTTCCCTCCGGGTTCTTGCCAGACGGAGCGCTGGCTGCGTTGCACTCCTTGCCAGCGCTCCGTCTGGCAAGAACGCATCTCATGGAGGACGGTGAGATGAGTTTCCGCTACGGCATGCCACTTAACTTCAAGAAATGGCTGGACGATCACGCCGATCGCCTCAAGCCGCCGGTCGGCAACCAGCAAGTCTGGCAAGACGCCGACTTCATCGTGACCGTGGTGGGCGGGCCGAATCAGCGCACCGATTTCCACGACGATCCGCTGGAAGAATTTTTTTACCAGTTCAAGGGCAACGCCTATCTGAACATCATGGACAACGGCAAGGTGGAACGCGTCGATCTCAAGGAAGGCGACATCTTCCTGCTGCCGCCGCATGTGCGCCATTCGCCACAACGTCCGGAGCCGGAGAGCCGCTGCATGGTCATCGAGCGCCAGCGTCCGGAAGGCGTGACCGACGGTTTTGAATGGTATTGCCTGCAATGCAATCACCTGGTGTATCGCGTCGAAGTGCAATTGAAGAGCATCGTCGCCGACCTGCCGCCGCTGTTCGAACGCTTTTATGGCGACGCCAGCCTGCGCCTCTGCAAACACTGCGGCGCCACGCATCCGGGCAAGCACGCGCACACCTCACAACCAACCCAAATAACACAACAAGGGGCGAAACCTTGAGCAATGCACAACCGCAAGTGATCGATATTCACTCGCACTTTTTCCCGCCGATTACTCAGGCCGAAGCCGCCGCACTCGATCCTCACGCTGCGCCCTGGCTGCAAGTCAAGGACAACGACCACGGCATGATCATGACCGGCAGCAAGCCGTTCCGCCCGGTGTATTCCGCGCTATGGGATCCCGCGCGCCGCATCGCTGAAATGGACAAGGCCGGCGTCGACCTGCAGATCATGTGCGCCACGCCGGTGATGTTCGGCTACAGCTATCCGGTGGAACAGGCGCTGCCGTGGGCGCAACGCATGAACGACTACGCCATCGAACTGTGCGCACATGACCCGAAGCGCCTGAAGACGCTGGCGCAGGTGCCGCTGCAAAACATCGACGCCGCTTGCCTGGAAGCCTCGCGCGCCAAGAGCATCGGCCACATCGGCGTACAGATCGGCAACCATCTCGGCAGCAAGGATCTGGACGACGCCGACATGCTGACCTTCCTCACGCATTGCGCCAACGAAGGCATTCCGCTGCTGGTGCATCCCTGGGACATGATGGGCGGCGAGCAGCGCATGAAAAAATGGATGCTGCCCTGGCTGGTCGCGATGCCGGCGGAAACCCAGCTCGGCATTCTGTCGCTGATTTTGTCCGGTGCTTTCGAACGCCTGCCGAAGTCGCTCAAGATCTGCTTTGCGCATGGCGGCGGCAGCTTCGCCTTCCTGCTGGGCCGTGTCGACAACGCCTGGCGCGAGCGCGACATCATCCGCGAGGATTGCCCCAATCTGCCGTCGTCCTACGTCAATCGCTTCCACGTCGACTCGGCCGTGTTCGACAGCCGCTCGCTGGAGTTGCTGGTGGACATCATGGGTGAAGAGCGCGTGATGCTGGGTTCGGACTATCCATATCCGCTGGGCGAACAACAGGTCGGCCAACTGATCCGCGATACCCGCTTCAGCGCGGCGACGCATGCACAGCTGTTGGCGGGCAATGCGCGGAAGTTCTTCGGCATCTGATTGTTGGAGATGTCCGGCGCAGTGCATAATGCTGCGCCGAAGAAAACAGAAATAACAGAAGTGACTGAAGCAGCCGCAACATCATCAACAACAGCGGCGGCTTGAAGAGAAAGTTAATCAGGGAGACAGAAAATGCAACATAGCAGCGACCACTTTCAGGGCATTGTCGATCAGGAAAAGGGGTTGCAACGCAGTTTGAGCAGCGCCCAGATGTCGATGATCGCCATCGGCGGCGCCATCGGCACCGGCCTGTTTCTCGGCAGCGGATTTGCGATCGGCTTCGCCGGTCCGAGCGTTCTCATCAGCTATGCCATCGGCGCCGTCATCGCGCTGCTGCTGATGGGCTGCCTGGCCGAGATGACGGTGGCGCATCCGACCTCGGGGTCCTTCGGCGCCTATGCCGGCTACTACGTCAGTCCCTGGGCCGGCTTCATGGTGCGCTATGCCTACTGGGCGTCGATCGTACTGGCGGTCGGCACTGAGGTGACAGCGGTGGCGCTGTACATGCAATACTGGTTTCCCGGATCGCCGGCGTGGCTGTGGATCGTGCTGTTCTCGGGCGCGCTGATCGTCGTCAATGCGCTGAGCGTAAATATCTTCGGCTTCATCGAATACTGGTTCTCGATGATCAAGATCGTCGCCATCGTCGGCTTCATCCTGCTGGGCGCGTACATCGTCTACGGCGCGCCGGCCGACGGCCCGATCGGCTTCAAGAATTATGTGGCGCACGGCGGCTTCTTCCCCAAAGGCTATTGGGGCACCTGGGTGGCGGTGATCGTGTCGATCTTCAGCTACCTCAGCATTGAGATGATCGCCGTCGCCGCCGGCGAAGCGAAGGAGCCTGAAAAAGCCATCACGCACGCATTCCGCGCCGCGATGTTTCGTCTGGTGATTTTCTATCTGCTGACCCTGGCGCTGATGCTGGCGATCCTGCCGTGGTCGTCGGCCGGCACCGACAAGAGCCCGTTCGTGCTGGTGATGGAAGCGATCCATGTTGCAGGCGCGCCCGGCATCATCAACTTCGTCGTGCTGATCGCCGCACTGTCGGCCATGAACAGCCAGCTCTACATCACTACCCGCATGATGTTCAGCCTGTCGCGCGCCGGCTATGCTTCGCCACAGTTCGGCAAGGTCAGCAAGCGCGGCGTGCCGGTGCGGGCGCTGGGTCTGTCGTGTATCGGCATCGCCATCGCCACCGCATTGAGCGTGTTGTATCCGAAGGCCTCGTTCACGCTGATGATGTCGGTGTCGATGTTCGGCGCGATGTTTACGTGGCTGATGATCTTTGTGACCCACTTCTGCTTCCGCCGCCGCTGGAGCAAGGAAGGCGGCCGGCCGCTGGCGTTCCGCATGTGGGGTTTTCCGGGTCTGACCTTGCTGGGTGCGCTGCTGATGGTGGCGATCATGGTGACGACATATTTCACCGATGAGTTCAAGGCAACGCTGCTGTCGGGTATCCCGTTCGTGGCATTGCTGAGCGTGATCTACTTCATCTGGTATCGCAAACCCGTGAAGCTCTGAGTTGCCCCTCCCCACAAAAAAGCCGTGAAGCGATTCACGGCTTTTTTTGCGAATAACGTTCAGGTTACAACCAGCGAACCCGACATGCTTTCATGGCCGGAGCCGCAGAAGATGTCGCAGTAGAAGGTGAATTCGCCGGTCTTGTCCGGGACGAACCGCAACTTGGAGACCTTGCCCGGCAGCATGTCGGCCCGTACGCCAAAATCCGGCGCATTGAAACCCATCGGGATATCGAGACTGGTCAGCTCCAAGGTCACCGGCACGCCTTTCTTCAGCGGGATGACGCTCGGCGAAAAATCGAATCGTTTGGCCGTTACCTTGATGATACGTTCCTTAGGCTGAGCCACGGCAATCGCCATCGCCCCCAATCCGCCTGCCGCGCAGCCGGCCAGCAACAGCCGGCGCTTTTTATCGATCTGGTTCATGATTTCGCCGCTCCTACGGCCAGTTCGGTGAGGATGTATTCGGTGTTGCGCGGACGCGGCTCCGGCTTCACGGTCCGCACGCCAAGTCCGTGATACGGATGCGCGGCATCCCAGGCCAACGGTGTGCGCTTGGGTTGCGAACCCGGCGCCGGCAGCGGGAAGATCAGCGACTTCGCGGAGTGATGCGCGATATGGCCGGTCATGTGATGGTTTTCCTGATGGATGTGGCCGTAGAACACGGTGACATTGGAATACGGCATCAGCAGCTCCACCGCCTTGGCGCCGTCGCGCGTGGCCCAGTCCCATTGCGGGTACAGATCGAACAGCGGACGATGGGTGAACACCACGATGCGGGCGTCGGCCGCCTGCTGTTTCAGATCGGCGGCCAGCCAGGCGAGCTGTTCGTCGCCGATGCGTGCAGCCGGATCGGAAACATTGTCCAGCACGATGAAGTGCACGCCCTTGTGGTCGAAGGTGTAATGCGTCTTGCCGAAGAATTCCTGATAGGCCTTGCCATTGTCCAGTGCGGCATCGTGCTCGCCGGGCATGAAGTAGACCTTCTTCACATTGAGCCCGGCGACAATGTCGCGGAACTGGGTGAGCCGCTGGCGGCGCTCACGTGGATCGTCCGTGGTGTGCGTCAGGTCGCCGGTGAAGACGATGAAATCCGGCACCTGCTCCAGGCCGTTCACGGTAGCGACGGCCTTCTGCAAAGTGCCTTTGGCGTCAGGATTGACGTCGCCTTCAAAACCCCAGTGCGTATCCGACAGCTGCACGAAGAAAAAATCTTCCGCCGCGGCAACGCTGCCGGAAGAACCGGCCCCCTCCGCCGCGCTTGCCCACCCGCTCAACCCTGACGCAAAGATGACGCCGCCCAGCCCGGCCAGACGAAGAAAGCTGCGCCGGTCGACGCTGCTGTTTGCGGCATTGCCGATGACACTATTTGTGCCGTTGTTCGTATCATTGTTACTATCGTTGCCCATGACGTCCTCCTAGGTTGGACCGATCACCTGATCGATACAACCTAAACCGCCGTCATTGAAGATTTATTCCCATTATTTTTTTCGCCTTATCGGGAATAAAAGAAAGGTATTTCCAGTCTCGTCTTCATAACCATGGAAGCGCGTGCATGACCGACCCGATAAAGAACAGACGATTTCACATGCTGGTGATGCCGCATCTGAATTCGGCCTTCAACCTTGCCTGCTGGCTGACGCGCAGCCGCCACGATGCGGAAGACCTGGTGCAGGAAGCCAGCTTGCGCGCTTTCCGGTTTTTCGATGGATTTCACGGCGAGGACGCCCGCGCCTGGCTGCTCACGATTGTCCGCAATACCTTCTATACCTGGTATCAGGACAATCATGCGCAACAGCAGAACACGCACTTTGACGAGGAGTTTCACAGTCTTGAGACAAGTGATGCCGCTGACATGCACTACCGCGACAACAACCCGGAGAAGCTGCTCTTGCGCAAGGACAGCGAGCGCCAGCTTCAGCAGGGACTTGCCGCGTTGCCGCTGGAATTCCGCGAGGTGATGGTCATGCGCGAACTGGAGGATCTGTCGTACAAGCAAATCGCCGGCATCGTCGGCATTCCGATCGGCACGGTCATGTCGCGTCTCGGCCGCGGCCGCAAGCTGCTGGCAAAAATTCTTGCTCCGGCAAATCAGGGGGAATGATGGAACACAGCGAAATCATGGAGCTGCTGCCGGCCTACGTGGACCAGGAGCTCGGCATCGCAGAGACGCTGGCCGTACAACGCCATCTGGACACTTGCACGGAGTGTCAGCGCGAATATGCCGAACAGTCGGCATTAAGCAAACGCGTCCGCACTGAAACCGCATACTTCAAGGCGCCGCCGGATCTGGCCGCCCGCATCGCTACGCATATTCCGGACACCTTGCCGCAGGACAAGCCGCGCCGTATCAGCCTGCCCGGCTTTTCCGCAAGCTGGGGGCTCAGCTCAAAACTGAGCTGGCTGCAAATTGGTACGGCGATGGCGACCTTGCTGGTCGCGGTCTGGAGCGCCGGCCTGTACCTCAACCTGCCTACGGCGGACGACCGCATCACGGAAGAAGCCATCTCCAACCACGTGCGCTCCTTGCAGGCCGACCATCTGACCGATGTCGTCTCCACCGATCAGCATACGGTGAAGCCGTGGTTCAACGGCAAGCTGAATTTTGCTCCGACGGTGATCGATCTTGCGCCGCAAGGCTTTGTGCTGGAAGGTGGCCGGCTCGATTACCTTGACGGTCACCCGGTCGCGGCGCTGATCTATCGCCGCCAGAAGCATCCCATCAATCTGTACATCTGGCCGGCCAACGGCAAGGACGCCGGACCGAAGGCCGAGAGCAGCCGCGGTTATCACGTAGTGCGCTGGACTGCGGACGAGATGCACTACTGGGCAGTGTCCGACGTGGAAGAGAGCGAATTGCTGAAGTTCTCGGGAATTTTGCGCCTGGCGACGCATCAATAAACCTGTCCGCCGATATACCCCTGAAAGCCGTGACGCCCGTCGCGGCTTTTTTCTGTGCAACATCGCGGAAAAACCGCTTGACCGTGATTTTCTGCGTACACTACTATTTCAGGCACGCTTCGGTCAGGACAGGAAGAGCCGGAGCAAAAAACAAATAAGAACCAAAGCAAAGACAAGCAGCCGATCCTCCGGCAAGCATTTCCTTATCAGCCCCATCACCAGCCTTACCAGCGTCACCAGCAAGCGCAGCATCGTTGCAAGTTGTAGAAAAAGCGGCATACCGGCTATCTATCCATACCGGGCAGTAAAAGCAGCCGTCCATCAGACGGTATAAAAACAGCAGTATCGCAAAGACAACCAATCAGGAGGAGCAACAGATGAACGTCACCAGGACAGCTATCGCGGCGACCGTGGCCGCCGCATTTGCAGGGGGATTTGCCGCACCGGCGGCAGCGCAGATTTCAGGAGATGTGGTCAAGATCGGCATCATCACCGACTTGTCGGGCGTCTATATCGACATCGACGGCCAGGGCGGAATCGAAGCGATCAAGATGGCGATTGCCGACTTCGGCGGCACGGTCAATGGCAAGAAGATTGAACTGGTCACTGCCGACCATCAGAACAAGGCCGATATCGCTGCCTCCAAGGCGCGCGAATGGTTCGACCAGCAAGGCGTGGACATGCTGATCGGCGGCACCAATTCCGGCACCAGCCTGGCCATGGCCAAAGTGGCCGGCGAAAAGAAAAAGACCTTCATCGCCATCGGCGGCGCAACGGCACGGCTGACCAATGAAGAATGCACGCCCTATACCATCCACTACGCCTACGACACAGTCGCGCTGGCCAAGGGCACCGGCTCGGCCATCGTCAAAAACGGCGGCAAGAGCTGGTACTTCCTGACGGCCGACTATGCCTTCGGTGCCTCGCTGGAGAAAGACACTTCCGATATCGTCAAGGCCAACGGCGGCACGGTGGTGGGTGCGGTCAAGCATCCGCTGGGCGCGTCGGACTTCTCCTCCTTCATGCTGCAGGCGCAGGCGTCGAAAGCACAGATCCTGGGGCTGGCCAATGCCGGCGGCGACACGATCAATTCGATCAAGGCCGCCAACGAGTTCGGCATCAACAAGACCATGAAGCTGGCCGGCCTGCTGATGTTCATCAACGATGTGCACGCGCTGACGCTGCAGGTGACGCAAGGGATGTACCTGACCGACGGCTGGTACTGGGACATGAATCAGGAGACCCGCGACTGGTCCAAGCGCTACTTCGCCAAGATGAAGCGCATGCCGTCGATGCTGCAAGCGGGCGACTATTCGGCGACGATCCAGTATCTGAATGCAGTCAAGGCCAGCGGCACCGACGATCCTGACAAGGTGATCGCGCAGATGCACAAGACCAAGATCAACGACTTCTTCGCCAAGAACGGCTACATCCGTCCGGATGGCCGCATGGTGCATGACATGTACCTGATGGAAGTGAAGAAGCCGTCCGAGTCGAAGTATCCGTGGGATTACTACAAGGTGGTGCAGACCATTCCGGCGGAACAGGCCTGGACTACCAAGGCGGAGTCCAAGTGCGCGCTGTGGAAGTAAAGTCCCTGTAACAAGCCGACCAGCCTGCCGGCGGCATGTCCGTCGGCCAGTCGACTCTTCGCTGTCGTCCCCGCGACCGCCGGGACCCAGTGTCGTGACAACGGTTGATACGACGCTGGGTCCTGACTTTCGTCAGGACGACGGCGCGGTGGTGCTTGCAATGCGGGGCTGACGCACTGAAGCGCACGCCTGCCGACCGAACCTCCAGCGCTGATGCCTCCTACGCCCCGCCCTACGCCTCTCTCCTGCCGCGAGCTTATTTCACGCCGCATTTTCCTTCTTATTTCTTGTTCAGGCTCATGATCCAATGCGCGAAGCGCTCCGCTTCGGCTTCGGTCAGACCGGTGTTGGGCGGCATCGCCATCGTGCCCCACTTGCCGCTGCTGCCTTCGAGCATGCTGTGCTTGAGTTTGGCGATGGCGTCCTTATCCTTCCCGTAGCGTGCGGCGACGTCGTTGAATGCCGGACCGATCAGTTTGCTGTCCATCTTGTGGCAGACACGGCAGCTTTCTTCGGCAGCCGATGCCGCCATGCCGGCGACTGGTGAAAGCAAGACCGGCAGAGACAGTGCGATGAACAGGACGGTGTGAAACTTCATGATGGTCTCCAAAAAAAACGGACAAAAAAAGTGCCATTCAGCTTCGACACTGAATGGCACAAGCTCAAGAGAAGGACAAAGAATGAACTTCCTTAAAACGGATCCCGTAAGATCCTTACTGCATGCGGCGGGACGTCATCCATTGCAATGAACGGCGCCCACCTCATTGGTTGCTGCTCAGCTTTTACTACCCGTCTATTGCGAGCGTAGATAGCTGGCTTTTATTTCTTCGGCATGCCGAATACAGGTTTCCCAAGCGGTGGTACCGACAAGGTGTAGATACCGTGGTTGGAGAACACCCACACCAGATTGCGGTCCCACTCGACGAAGATGCTGTGCACCGGATTCGGCAGAGCACGGATCGATTGTGTCTGTTCGTCCTTGGTGTGACGCGACGGGTCGATCATCTTCGGCACGAAGTAGGCGGCAATGGTCGGATTCAGCGGATCCTTCACGTCAAACATCTGCATGCCGGCGTTGTAGTACGAGTACGGCATGTAGCGCGGGCTCGGCGTTCCTGGCTGGATCTGAGCGTAACCGCTGCGCTTCGGACCGAAGCTGCCGCGACGCTGGCAGAAGTCGGTGAACGGCGCATCCTTCGGCGGCACTGGTGTCGGCAGTGTGTTGACGATCTTCGGATTCTTCGGATCGCGCACGTCGATCGAATAGATCGCCTTGAGCGGTTCGTAGCAGTCCTCAGTCATCGGATAGCCGCTGTAGTAGACCATGCCGGTCGACTCGACCTTGGAGACGTCAATGTTGTCGCCTTCGGTGCCGGTGACGCTGACAGGCATGTCAATGTGCGCGACTTGCTTCATGTTCTTCGGATCGGAGATATCGATCACGTAAAAGCCGAAGCCGCCCATCGCTGCGTAGCCGTACTTGCCGCCCTGCTCAACCGGTTTCGGAATGAACAGCGGCATGCGCGAACCCATCCACGAGGTCTTGTTGCCGGCACGAGGATTTTTCTTGTATTCCTCTTCTTCACCGAGACGCGAACCTGGCGCCCACCACATCGACAGACGTTTCGGATTGCTTGGATCGGAGACGTCGAACGCCAGCTGGCCGCCGGTGTACAGATAGTTCTTGTACTCCTGGTTGGCGAAGCTGTTGTCCGGCGCACCGGCGACGAACAGGTACTGATCGCCGTTATAGACCGGCACGTCCTGACAGCCGGAACCTTCCTGCGGCTGCTGTTGCGCCGAGTGGTAAGGATCGAGCGAGGTTTCCGACAGCAGCTTCCAGTCGGTCCACTGCGGGCTGGTTACTTCGAAGATGCGGAAGCCGCGCAGCATCTGACGCTCGCGCACACGCTTGACTTCGTCCGGCTTGGTGTACTTGTTGGAGAGCAGGCCGTAGCGTGTGATTTCGTAGCACTGCACCGCGATCATCTTGTTCAGCTTTTTGTTGAACTTGACGTTGAACGGGCCGAACTGATGTTCGCCGGCGCGGGTGTTGAAGGTCTTCTGCTGCACCACCTTGATGTCATGCGGGTCGGTGATGTCGAACAGGTTGTACATCCAGGTTTCGTAGTCGTACAGGTAGCGGCGGCCGTTCCAGTCGAACGAGGCCTGCCAGCTGTGGCCTGCGCCGGCGACGTAAGGCGTGAAGTTCTCGACCTTGACGTTCTTTTCGTATTGATTCAGATCCAGGTAAGGCAGACTGCCTTCCACCGGATGCGCGCCGTAGGCATCAGGCGCCATGTCCGGGCTCTTGAATTTGCCGGTGGACTTGTCATAACCCCAGGTGCCTGGCACCGGGTAAGCCGGCTCGCCCGGCAGCAACGGATGCTGCGGCATCGCCTGCGGCGCATCGGGCGCGTTCAGGTTGACGCCGCTGCGCGGTTGCTGCGCGTGGGCAGACATCGACATAACAGCCGCGCCGGCCAGCAGCGCAACGATCGTGCTGAGTTGGAAAAATTTTGTTTTCATGACTCCTTCTTTCATTTAAACACCTCCTTGAATCTGGTCGGAGCCGGCCTGCGCCGGCTCCTCTTTACCGCGTGTCAGACGTAAAACGTCAACACGTCAGGACATCAGAACGCGTGGCGGATACCCAGCTGGATACCGCTGTTCGGCGCCGGCGAACCGCTGCTGTTGAAGGTCATCGGGTATGCCACGGTCGTGTTGTTCTTTACGTTGATACGGCCGTAGTTAGCGTACAGGTCGGTGCGCTTGGACAGGTTGTAGCCGTAGCCGAGCAACATGCCTTTGGCGTCTGACATGGCGACGTTCTTGTCATCCTTCTTGACCACGAAGCTGGCGAAGACGCGATGACGATCGGTGATCTGCCAGCGCATGCCGGCTTGCGCATCCCAACCGCTGGCATTGAAGCCGACGTACGGCGGGTAGGCGTAGTAGCCGTTGTAAGTGTGATAGATGAAGGTCGGCTCGAACGAACCGAAGCGATACGCCAGCGCAAAATAATTGTCGCGCGAGCTGAGGATGTTGGAACCGAAGACGTTCTTGTTGTACTTGAGGTCGCTGACGGCGCCGGCGAACAGCGGGCCTTCGCGATATTCAACGGCGGTGCTGACGTAGCGGCCGTTGCTGGTGCCGTCTTCCTGGCCGGCGGTGACCATGAAGCGGCCCATGAAACCACCCACGCGGGGGGTGTTGTAGGCCAGCGAGTTGTTCTCGCGATACGGGGCATAGAAGAACTGCATGTTGCTGACGATACTGTAGTCAGCCGACCAGCTCGGATCGGCATAACCGGCGATCCAGTACGACGGGGTGTTTTGACGGCCCATGGAAATCGTACCCCAGGGTCCGCTCAGACCGACAAACGATTGACGCGGTGTCGGACCGGTGCCGTTGTCGGCGGAAAATTGCATTTCATGCGTGAAGAAAGCCTTGCTGCCGCCTCCCAGATCTTCGTCGCCGCTGAAGACAATGCGCGAAGCATTCAGGCCGCCGCTGGAAATACGGTAAGTACTGTTTTTTGGCGTCGACAAGCGCTCCAGATTGATATCGACGAATCCTGAAATCTTTACGCCGTCTTCGGCATGGACCACTCCGCTTGCTCCCGCCAGCAACAATGCGGACGCAACTGCACCTTTGAGTTTCATCACTACTCCTCCCTGTTAATTTTTACCCACTGCGATTTATTTCTATCTCGAGAGCGTCAATTCCCATCTCCTTCTGTCGAGGTGATTGGGGACAACCGGGTAGCGCCGGCATCGAGGCCGGCGCGTCAAAATTGGACTACTAAAAACTGCTAACTATTTCTGATCAGGTCACTGCCTTCTTGGTGAGGAATTTGTCCTGATTCCACTCGCCGCTTTCCATGATCTCGGCGATTGCCTGCACGGTGTCGTAGACGTTGGCGAAGCTGACATACAGCGGCGTGAATCCGAAACGCAGAATGTTCGGCATCCGGAAGTCTCCGGTGATGCCGCGCGCGATCAGCGCCTGCACGATGGCGTAACCTTGCTCATGCGTCAACGACACCTGGCTGCCGCGCACCGCGGAATCGCGCGGCGAAGCCAGGCCGAACTTGTAAGGCGTGAGCTTTTCATCGACCAGCTTGATGAACAGTTCGGTCAGTGCGACGCTCTTCTTGCGCAGCGCGCTCATTTCGATGCCGTCGAAAATTTCCAGCGCCGATTCCAGCGACAGCATCGACAACAGCGGCGGCGTGCCGCATTGCATGCTTTCGATACCTGGCGCCGGCTCGTAGCCGAGCACAAATTCGAAAGGACGCACGTGACCGTGCCAACCGGATAGCGGCTGGCGCATATCCTTGTGATGACGTTCCGCGACGAACACGAAGGCCGGCGCGCCGGGGCCGCCGTTCAGGTACTTGTAGCCGCAGCCGACCGCCATGTCGGCCTTGGCCGCGTTGAGGTCGACTTCCACGGCGCCGGCGCTGTGCGCCAGATCCCACAAGGCCAGTGCGCCGACGGCGTGGGCCTTGGCAGTGATTTCCTGCATCGGATAGATCTGGCCGGTGCGATAGTTGACGTGGGTCAGCATGACCACGGCGACGCTGTCATCCAGAGCGGCGAGGACCGCTTCCGGAGTCGAATCGACGTAGCGGATTTCGAGGTTGAAGATTTCCGCGACACCCTGCGCGATATAGAGGTCGGTCGGGAAATTGCCGCGCTCGCTCAAGATGACCTTGCGCGCCGGATTCAGGCGCACGGCGGCGACCAGCGCCTTGTACAGGTTGACTGAGGTGGAGTCGGCCACCATGACTTCATCCTTGCCGGCGCCGATCAGACGTGCAACTTGTCCGGCCACGCGCTTGGGCAGGTCGATCCAGTTGGCGTCGTTCCAGGAGCGGATCAGGCCGTTGCCCCATTCCTTGACCATGATTTCCTGCATGCGCGCCGGCAAGTGCCTGGGCATGGCGCCCAGCGAATTGCCGTCGAGATAGATTTCCCCCTCCGGCAGCGCGAACTTCTCGCGGCATGCGGCCAGCGCATCTTGCTGGTCCAGCGTAATACAGTCCTGTCTTGTTACCATGTCGATTCCCGAATCTAAGAAATGCCTGTACCGAGCTGCCTGATGGCGAGCATCTGCACGGGTCCTGCTGAGTTGTCTGTCTTTTTTGTATTTTTGCCGGCTGGAGCCGCTGTCCGTGCTGCTTCAGGCCAGCCTGACTACATGCGGCTCAGTATGAAGTGACGGGGGGATAAGCGAAAATGAATAATTGTGCGTCTGTTATTCCGTTAATTTATAGTCAGATACATATAGCGATCATGCAGTGACTATCGGCCCCGTTGTCTGCCCTGCAATAGGGCAATCGCCCCGCAAACCGCTTGGGCGCTGAATGATAAAGCATTTGAGCCATCGCTTGACTCGCGTTTGACGCTGAAAAACAGCACAATCCGGAGAAAACAACGCCCGGCACCGGCCAAAGCCATTCAGGGTTGACGCAAACCCATGATTTCATTGTATAATTTCGGACTTTTCACCCCCCGGCAAGTGATCGACAATCGGGTCAAGAAGCAAGACGACCGACGAAGTGATGATTGGCTACCATTAATTTTTAAGGCAAAAAATGAAACAAGGCATCCACCCAGATTACCGCGAAGTTCTGTTCCACGACGTTTCGAACGACTTCAAGTTCATCACCCGTTCGACTATCGGCACTCGCGAAAAGGCTGAATTCGAAGGCAAAGAATACCCACTCGTGAAGATTGAAGTTTCTTCCGAATCGCATCCGTTCTACACCGGCAAGCACAAGATCGTTGACACCGCTGGCCGCGTTGAGAAGTTCCGCCAAAAATTCGGCACAGTCGGCTCCAAGACTGCAGTCGCGGCAGAATAATCTCTGCACGATGTCAAAAAAGGCAGCTCAGGCTGCCTTTTTTGTTTTTTGCCCGGCGCATACGGGTGAACTGTCTCATCTGCCTCAACCGGGGCGTATTCGTCCCTATGGCCGTTACGGTCAAATACAACTTTTAACAGGGTTTTGCTGCACAATATCGCCTGCAAACTTGTCGACAAAACGATACCCTGAATTTGCACTCCAATAGTGCATCAAAACTAAACAAGAGCAATAACACCTTGATGAAGCCAGTCCGTCTCCCTGCCGCTGCGACCAATGCACTGCCTCGCTGGGGCCTGCTTGCAATCGGCCTGCTGTATATCCTGCCGGGCCTGATCGGTCGCGACCCGTGGAAGAACGATGATGCCGCCAGCTTCGGCATCATGTGGACCATGGCGCACGGTAATCTGATGGATTGGCTGGCGCCGAATATCGCCGGCATGGCGATGCCGGCGGAAAGCCCGCTGGCCTACTGGTTCGGTGCGATCTGCATCAAGCTGTTCGGCTGGTTGCTGGGCGATCCGCTGGCGGCGCGCATTTCGACCGTCGCCTGCTTCCTGGTCGGCTCGCTGTCGATCTGGTACGCCACCTATCTGCTGGGCCGCCGCAATGAGGCGCAACCGCTCAAGCTGGCCTTCGGCGGCCAGCCCGAACCGCGCGATTTCGGCCGCACGCTGGCGGATGGCGCTTTCCTGATTTATCTCGGCTTCCTCGGCCTGCTGCTGCACAGCCATGAAACCAGCGCCAAGACCATGCAGATCGCGCTGGTCTCTTATGCGCTGTATTGCTCGACGCGCGTGTTCGACACCAACAAACTTGGGCATGCCCTGATGCTGGGCGCCACACTCGGCCTGCTGGTGCTGACGCATGGCTGGATATTGCCGAGCGGCCTGCTGCTCGGCTTGCTGGTGCTGTCAGGCCTATATTACCGTCCCGTGTTCAAATCGCTGCTGGGCGTATCGCTGCCGGCCGCCGTGGGCATCTGCTTGATCTGGGTGCTGTCCATCCGCGCCTTGCTGCCGGAAGCCAGTGCGCAATTTTCGACCTGGCTGAGCTGGAATATCTATCAGTTGAACTGGCCGACCATGGCCTCGCTGAAATTCTTCCTCAAATACGGCGTCTGGTTCGCCTGGCCGGCATGGCCGTTTGCCGGATGGGCCGTCTATGCCTGGCGCCGCCAGCCGCATTCGCTGCATATCTCGCTGCCGCTGGCATTCTTCATCCCTCTGACCTTACTGGTGCTGCTCAACGTGCACAGCGAAGAAGGCATTCTGCTGCCGCTGCTGCCGGCGCTGGCCATTCTCGCCGCATTCGGCCTGCCGACCATGAAGCGCGGCGCCATCAACGCGGTGGACTGGTTCTCGGTGATGACGCTGACCACCTGCGCAGCCTTCATCTGGATCGGCTGGATCGCCAAGGAAACCGGCTGGCCGGCGCAGATCGCCAAGAACGCCTACAAGCTGGCGCCGGGCTATCAACCAGGCTTCAACATGATTGCGCTGGCGATTGCCGTGATGACGACCGTTTTCTGGATCCTGCTGGTGCACTGGCGCATCTCGCGCCGTCCGTCGGTGCTGTGGCGCGCGGTGGTGCTGTCTTCGGGAGGCGTGGTGCTGTGCTGGGTGCTGCTGATGACCTTGTGGCTGCCATGGGTCAACTACGGCAAAAGCTACGCCGGCGTCGCGCAGCAGATCGAAGAAAAAATGTCGGCCGTGAAGCAATGTGTGGAGTCCAACGTCGGACCGGCGCAGCGCGCGTCGTTCGCCTACTTCGGCCACGTGCGTTTTGAAGACCGTCCGGACATGCGTTGCGACTTTCTGCTGCTGCAAGACAGTATCGATAATCAGAACGCCGAACAGATGTTGCGCCAGTACCAGGGCAACTGGCAATTGCTGTGGGAAGGCCGCCGTCCGTCCGACCGCGACGAGCGCTTCCGCCTGTATCGCCGCATTGGGCGATAATTGAGGGCAGCGCGCAGCAGATCACCGTCTGCTGCGCATCGGTCGGATCAGACGTCCGTACCGACGTCCCGGCTGCCTCCAAGTCAAAAGAGAATAGAAAGAAAAGAGAACGCAGGCTTCCGCAAGAGGCCTGCGTTGATCGTTTATCCGCATGAACCAACGCTTCCACACCTTCCGCATCGCTTCGCTGGCCTGGCCCATCCTGATCGGCCAGTTGGCGCTGATCGCCAACGGCGTGATCGATACCGCCATGGTGTCGCGCTTTTCGGCGATGGATCTGGCTGCGCTGGCGCTGGGCGTGTCGATCTATGTGAGCGTCTTCGTCGGCCTGTCGGGCGTGCTGCAGGCGCTGTTGCCGATCATCGGCCAGCTCTACGGCGCCCGTCGGCTGGAGGATATCGGCCGCGAAGTGAAACAGGGACTGTGGCTCGCACTCTTCCTCAGTTGCATCGGCTGTCTGGTACTGGTGTTCTCCCCTGCCTTCCTGTCCTTCGCGCAAGCCTCGCCCGAACTGGCAGAAAAGGCCACGCTCTATTTGCGTATCGAAGCGCTGGCGTTGCCGGCGACGCTGGGCTTTCGCGTCTATGCAGCACTCAATACCGCGATTGCGCGACCCAAGATGGTCATGGCGATCCAGATCGGCGCGCTGCTGTTGAAAATTCCGCTCAATGCATGGTTCATCTTCGGCGGACTCGGCTTGCCGGCGTTCGGCGGCCCGGGCTGCGCCATCGCCACCAGCCTGATCGCCTGGCTGATGCTGCTGACCGGCTGGATGCTGGTGCGCAAGGCGCCGATCTACCGTGAGCTGAAGGTCTTCGGCAGCGGCTTCATCAAACCGCAATGGGCTGCGCAGCGCAGTTTGCTGAAGCTGGGCATCCCGATGGGCCTGAGCTATTTCATCGAAGTCACGGCTTTCACGCTGATGGCGATCTTCATCGCGCGCCTGGGCGCGGTCGCCGTGGCCGGACATCAGATCACCGCCAACGTCGGCACGGTGCTGTACATGCTGCCGCTGTCGCTGGCCAATGCGACCGGCACACTGGTGGCGCAAGCCATCGGCGCGCGCGACTGGCGCATGGCAAAGACCATCTCCCGTGCCGGCATCCGGCTGTCGGCGATTCTGTCCGTACTTATTGGCGTGATCGTGTGGTTTGCGCGCGAAGACATCATTCGCGCCTATACGCCGGATGAGGTGATCATCGCCTCTGCCTTGCCTTTGTTCCTGTTCATCGCCTTCTATCAGTTGTTCGACTCCCTGCAAGTCACGACCGCATTCGTATTGCGTGCGTACAAGGTCGCGGTAATTCCGACGGTGATCTATGCGGTGGCGCTGTGGGGCGTGGGACTAGGCGGCGGGTACATCCTGGGGCTGGCCCCCTTCGGGTTGTCGCCGACGTGGCTGCATGGCGCAGCGGGATTCTGGCTCGGCAACAGCGCCAGCCTGGGTGTGGTGGCTTTCTTCCTGATCTGGTATTTGCGCGTGGTGCAGCGGCGCATTGCTGTCGCCAACGAATAAAGACCATGCAGACCATTCAGGCGAAGGCGCGTCCCGGTCCCAGCAGTTGTTGCATGTCGACCGCCGCTGCCGGACGCCCCAGCAGGAAGCCCTGCACCTGATCGCAATTGAGCTTTTGCAGCGCCTCGAGTTGCGCTTCGGTCTCCACGCCTTCCGCCACCACTTCCATATTCAGGGCATGCGCCAGCGCGATAATCGCCGATACGATGGCCGGACCTGAGTCCCCGCTTTGATCCAGGCGTGAAGTAAAGAAGCGATCGATCTTGATCTGGCGGCAGTGAAATTGCTGAAGGTAAGCGAGGCTGGAATAGCCGGCGCCGAAATCATCGATGGCGATATCGAAACCGAGCGCCTGCAGATCGGTGATGATGCGTACGCTCTTTTCGACATTCTTCATTGCCGCCGTTTCCGTGATCTCGAACATCAGGCGCTGTGGCGCAATGCCGGCTTGCCCGACAATCGCGGTGACGCTGTCGACCAGATCGGGACGCATCTGCAGCGGCGACAAATTCAGCGCAACTTTCACCGGCGGACGGCCTTCCGCATCCCAGCGTACGATCTGCGCGCACACCTCACGCAATACCCAGTCGCCAATCGGAATGATCTGCCCGGAGCGCTCGGCAATTGGTATGAACTCAGTCGGACTCATGCTGCCCAGCTCGGGATGATTCCAGCGCAGCAGTGCTTCCACGCCGGTCAGCGTACGCTGCCGGCCCTCAAACTTGGGCTGAAAATGCAGCGACAGCTGGTTATGCTCCACCGCCTGCTGCAAGGCGTGCCGGATGGTCAGATGGCGCATCGCGCTGGCATGCATGGCCGGCTCGAAGAAGCGGTAAGTGTTGCGGCCATTTTGCTTGGCTTCGTACATCGCGGCGTCGGCGTTTTTCATCAGCGCGTCGACGGTTTCACCGCTGTTCGGGTACACGGCGATGCCGATGCTGGACGTCACGCGCAAGGTCGCTTCATCGACGCGAAAATCCTGGCGCAGCACGCTGAGAATATTTTCGGCCAGATTCTCCACCACTTCCGGCGTCGCCAGGTTGCTCATCACCACCACGAACTCATCGCCGCCGATGCGCGACACCATGTCTTCACCGCGAATGCAGGCGCGGATGCGTTGACCGACCGCAACCAGCAAACCGTCGCCGACCGCGTGGCCGAGCGAGTCGTTGATCGCTTTAAAGCCGTCCAGATCCATGAACAGCACCGCAAACGACAGACCGCTGCGTTTGGACACATGGATCGCATGCTGAATACGCTCGGCCAGCAAGGCGCGATTGGGCAACCCCGTCAGCACATCGTGCGTCGCGAAATGCAGCAGCTTGTCGTTGGTGCGGCCGACGATCTTCTTGAGCAGTTTGGTCTTTTGCGCTCCGCTGAAAATCAGCGCGGCAATGAGCACAAACAACGTGCCCAGCAACACGACGCTCATCAGATTGTCGCGGTCCATATTGCCGTAGGTGCCGCTGATGCTGTCCGGCGAAAAATTGGCGGCCGCCATGTTCAGGCCATGCATGCAAAAGATGCTGAAGCCGAGTACCGCAGCCAGCGTGACGCGCTTCCAGAAGTGATCGCTCTTGCGCGCATTGAGCGTGTAGATGATCCAGATATTCAGTACGGCCACGGCTACGGTCAGCAACACCGACAGGCATTCCAGCCAAGGCGTATAACGCACTGCCGGCGTGATCTGCATGGAGTGCAGGCCGAGATAGTGCACCAGCGCCATGCCTGCACCCAGCGCAATACCGTCGGCGAACACACGCGTCCAGCGCAGGCGGCGTTGCGTCGCGCGGTGCAGGAGATAGAACGACAGTGCGATGCACAGCAGTAGCGACAGCGTCGTCAGCAATGCGTTGTAACCGATGTTGATCGGCAACTGGAACGCCAGCATGCCGGTGAAGTGCGTAGCCCAGATGCCGACGCCGAACACCATCGCACCGCCGCCAAGCCACATGCGGCGATAGCGCGCAGTTTCCTGAGATGAAATGCGTTCAGCGATTTCCAATACTGTGTACGAAGCCAGCGTCGCAACGAATAATGAAAAACAAATCAGCAAGAAGTTATAGGAGCCGGCCATGATCTGAAAAATCCGTGTGCATCTTCCGTTGCAAACTGCAAGTGATGAGATGAAGCTAAATAATTCACAACAACCAACGCTGCTGATCCCATGCAATACACAGCATGCAATGGGCGTCAGATTTTTTACGTATTCATGGCGGAAGAAAATGCGATGTATTCGCTGTCGATTCGCCGCGGATCTTTGCGCGTGTGTTTTACCATCGTCGTTTGCTCATTATTCATTCGCGACGATCGGCGCAATCCCTTTATCCGCGGCTATTCTAGCCTGTTTGCACCAAAAAATCCCGGCTTCTTCGAGACTGTTTTTCGCATCGAAAGTTAACTCATTCTTTTAACAATTCCTCAAATTTCTTTTAGTTGCTGCACGACACGGGATGAGCCCGCATCCGTCTCGGTAGCTTGTCGAAAAAATCCCTTGAAGAAAATTGCGTTACCGGCCTGAAAGTCTTGCTGGGCGTCATGTTGACAGATTCCGACACGTTACAATTGTTATCTATCAGTCAAGTTAAAAATAAGACAAGATAAGCAAAACGACGCCGCAATTTAACGAGTTGATTACAAGTCACATCCTTCGCGTAATTATTCAGAAACGCAAACGTACCCAATTTTTAACTGCCAGGCAGTAACTTCCCGTCATGGAAAACGCGAACGAAAAATTTGCAAAACGACTGCGCGCCTCGATGGAAAAAGCGGGATATGAACCTAAACCCGCAGTCCTGGAACGCGAGTTCAATTTGCGCTATTGGGGGAAGCCAATGACCTTGCACGGTGTGCGTCGTTGGCTTCTCGGAGAATCTATGCCCAATCAGGACAAGCTGGAGACGCTTGCCGAGTGGTTGATTGTCACGCCGCAACATCTGCGCTTCGGCGAAGAAATCGGCAAGCGCATCGACAAGCGCCGCGCTCGCTGGGAAGAAGCTATCGGCTATCGCGAACGGGAGGCTTTCGAAGCCTTCATCAACCTTCCCGCGCCGCAACGCAAAATTGTCAAAGAAGTGATCTTTGCCTTCGCGCAAGTGACCGCTCCCCTGGCAGTGAAAACCAGCACAAAAACCAAGGCCTGATTTTTACGTCAATCGTTTGTGCTGATTGTCGCTCTGCAAGAAAACCTGCGATCGGAGATACGAGTGCTTTCAGTTTGCTCGTTTACTTCCCTGCCGGTCTTGCTCCGCATCTTCAATGCTCCTTGCCCGTAAGCATTGTCTGCTTGCGTACATGGCCGCCCGCACCACTCCGTCAGCCCGGATTACCGAGCAGCAATGTCCGCGGCGACTGTCACGCAATGTTCCACCTGCTCCACGATTGCTTCCGGCACCGATTTCTCTCCTGCCAGCACCGCCTTGATCCAGCGCGCAGTTGCTTCGGCATCGCGGCCTTCCGGCAAGTCCGGAATCTCTTCCGCCACTTTTTGTTTTTCCACCAGCAACGTGCGTTCGCCGGCATGAAACCAGTCGATCTGTTGCGCGCGGCGCGCGTTGGCGACAGTCTCGCCTTCAGTACCGCGCATCAGGAAGGCATCGCCACGCTCATGTGGTGCAGCGGTGACGAAATAGCTGGCCAGCATTTCCAGATATTCGGGATGCGTATAAGACGTCAGGCGCAATGCCGGACCGACGAACGGTTGCATGATCTTGACCAGCGTATGCGTCGAATTGCGCACGCCCAGCACGCGCCGCATCGCCAGCAGACGCGCCATCTTCGGCGCCAGCGACTGGATCGGCATGAACGCAGGTTCGCTGCGCGCTAATGCAGCCTGCGCCTCTTCCACGCTGTTGGCGTGATGCATGCCGAGCGCTTCAAAAATTTCCGCACTGGTGACGCGCTGCGGATCGTGCGTGACGCCATGCATCAGCACGGGCACGCCTTCGCGCGCGAGCAATAACGCCAGCAGCGGCGTCAGATTGGCCACGCGGCGCGAACCGTTGTAACTGGGGATGACGACCGGTGCGTACTTTCCCGGCGGCGCCTGCAGCGGTGTGAACGAAGCTTCGGACGCATCAAGGAAACCGGCGATCTCTTCCACCGATTCACCTTTAACGCGCATGGACAGCAAGATTGCGCCCAGCTCAAGATCGCTGACGCGGCCGTCCAGCATCGCGCCGTACAGCATCGCCGCATCCTCGCGCGACAAGCTGCGCGCGCCATCCTTGCCTCGGCCGATCTCTTTGATGAAGCGGGCGGCTGCCAGCATTTCTACGCCTGTGTCCTGTACATCCGTCATGATTTACTCTCGTTTTTCATGTGCGCAAGGGTACACCAAGCGGCGTTCCTTGTGCGTGGCCGGGGTTCGGCGCGCCTTTCCTTTACAATAGCGCCTTCGAACGCATCGGCGTTCCCACTGTTTCCCCTGCTGCAATGATAGTTCTCGGTGTCGAATCCTCCTGCGATGAAACCGGCCTTGCGTTATACGACACGCAAAAAGGCCTGCTCGCCCACGCCCTGCATTCGCAAATCGCGATGCACGAGGAATACGGCGGCGTCGTCCCCGAGTTGGCCTCGCGGGACCACGTGCGCCGCGCCATTCCCTTGCTGAAACAGGTATTCGAGAAAAGCGGCATCGCGCACAGCGACATCGACGCCATCGCCTATACGCAAGGTCCCGGCCTGGCGGGCGCATTGCTGGTCGGCGCTTCTGTGGCCTGCGGACTGGGACTGTCCCTGGACAAGCCGGTGGTCGGCGTGCATCACCTGGAAGGCCATTTGCTGTCGCCGCTGCTGTCATCCAATCCGCCGCAATTTCCCTTTGTCGCCTTGCTGGTTTCCGGCGGTCACACGCAGCTGATGCGCGTGGACGGCGTCGGCCAATATGAATTGCTGGGCGAGACACTCGACGATGCCGCCGGCGAAGCCTTCGACAAGTCGGCCAAACTGCTCGGTCTCGGCTATCCGGGCGGACCGGCAATTTCCCGACTGGCGGAATTCGGCGATCCCGGCGTGTATCAGTTGCCGCGGCCGATGCTGCACTCCAAGAACTTCGACTTCAGTTTCTCCGGTCTCAAGACCGCCGTGCTGACCGTTGTCAAGAACCAGACCACCAACATCTGCGAACAAGACAAGGCCAACATCGCGCGCGCCTTCGTCGATGCTATCGTCGACGTGCTGGTTGCCAAGTGCATGAACGCACTCAAGCACACCGGCATGAAGCGACTGGTGATCGCCGGCGGCGTCGGCGCCAACAAGCAATTGCGCGAAGCCCTGAACGCTGCTGCAGCAAAGCGACGCTATCAGGTCTTTTATCCGGAACTGGAGTTCTGTACCGACAACGGCGCGATGATCGCTTTTGCCGGCGCCATGCGCCTGCAACAACATCCCGAAGCCGCCAAGCGCGATTATTCTTTCAGCGTGCGGCCGCGTTGGCCTTTGGATGAATTGAGGAATACGCCTTAAGCCGGAGCAGGTGTTTTCACCGATTGCGCAACGCATAAAAAAGCCCGGTCTGCACCGGGCTTTTTTTGCGTCTGCTGCATCGCCTTGGCGATGTTCTTATTTCTTCTTCGAACCGATCTTGCTTTCCTTGCCGGCCAGCAGATTGCTGATGTTCTTGCGATGGCGATAGATCAGCAAGGCGCTCATCGCCAGCACCGCCAGCAGGATGCCGTCGGCACTGCCGAACAGCAGGCCGTAGTAGAACGGCGCAAACACGCTGGCGACCAGCGCCGCCAGTGAGGAATAGCGGAATGCATAAGCAATCACCAGCCAGGTCACCAGCGTCGCCACGCCAAGCCAGACGTTCAGCGCCAGCAAGATGCCCAGTGCCGTCGCTACCCCCTTGCCGCCGACGAAGCGGAAGAACACCGGCCATAAGTGACCAAGGAAAACCGCGATCGTCACCAGCGCGATACCGGTGTCGTCGATGCCGTATTGGGGGCCGAATTTCATCGCCAGCCAGACGGCCAGCCAACCTTTGAAACCGTCGCCGATCAGGGTCAGCACGGCGGCCTTCTTGTTGCCGCTGCGCAGGACGTTGGTGGCGCCGGGATTCTTGGAACCGTAGGTGCGCGGATCGGACAGGCCGAAGGCCTTGCTCACCACCACGGCGAAGGAAATGGAGCCGATCAGGTAGGCGGCGATGGTAAACAATACTGTATTCATTTGTTCCTCTTTTACTCTTTTGTTCTCTCTTGTTTTCTTGCTGATGCCGCTTCTGCGGTGCAGCAGCTTTTGTTTCTTTATTCTTCCAGCGCGCAGTGTACAGGTTTGCTGGGCAAGACCCTGGCAATCACCTCCGGCGCAATGCCGATCAGGAAGCCGCGACGCCCGCCGTTGATGTAAATCTTCGGCAACTCAAGGATGCTGCCTTCAACATACACCGGCATGGCCTTGCGCGTGCCGAACGGCGAGGTGCCGCCGATCAGGAAGCCCGAATGGCGATTGGCCACTTCCGGCTTGCAAGGCTCCACCGACTTGCAGCCGATCTGCCGCGCCAGGTTCTTGGTCGAGACTTTGCGGTCGCCGTGCATCAGCACCAGCATGGGCTTGGCGGCCTCGTCCTGCATCACCAGCGTCTTGACCACAGCGTGCTCGTCCACGCCAAGTTCGCGCGCCGACACGCTGGTGCCGCCGTGCTCTTCGTAAGCGTAAGGATGTTCGGTAAAGGAAATGCCCTGCTTGCGCAAGAACTGCGTGGCGGGAGTTTCGGAGATATGATCTTTTTTGGAGCTCATTTAATACGCTTGCGGAACCCTGAGTTGGCGCACATTATGCCACCACTTTTACCTCTGCCCGTTCAACCGCGCGGATGATGTTCGGCATGCAATTTTTTCAATCGCTCGCGCGCCACGTGAGTGTAAATCTGTGTCGTGGAAATATCCGCATGCCCCAGCAGCAGTTGCACTACGCGCAAGTCGGCGCCGTGGTTGAGCAAATGCGTGGCGAATGCATGGCGCAAGGTGTGCGGCGACAGCGGTGCGCGGATGTCGCCCTGCATGGCGTATTTTTTAATCAGCGTCCAGAACATCTGGCGCGTCATGGCGCCGCCGCGCGCAGTGACGAACAAGGCATCGTCGATCTGCCCTTCCAGGATCATCGGACGGCCTTCGCGCAGGTAGCGCTCGATCCAGCTGCGCGCTTCTTCGCCGAAGGGCACCAGACGCGTTTTATTGCCCTTGCCGGTGATGCGCAACACGCCTTCGTTCATACCGACTTCCACCGATTTCAGCAGCACCAGCTCCGAGACGCGCAGACCGCTGGCATACATCAGTTCCAGCATGGTGCGGTCGCGCAGTCCCAACGGCGTGGAGACGTCCGGCGCCGCCAGCAAGGCGTCGACCTGGCCTTCCGACAGCACTTTGGGAAAACGCGGCGGCTGTTTGGCCGACTTCATGCGCAGGCAGGGATCTTCAGTGATGCGATTCTGACGCAAGGCCAGCAGGAAGAAGCGCTTGAGCACCGCCAGCCGGCGATTGGCCGAGCTGGCCTTGGTGTCCCCGTGGCGCGCAGCGAAATAGGCGTTGAGATCATCCGCAGTGGTCGCCAGCAAATCCTTATGGCGTTGCGTCTGCAGCCAATGCGCAAACAGCGTCATGTCGCGCCGGTAGGCTTCCAGCGAATTCTTGGCGAGGCCGTCTTCCAGCCATAACGTGTCGCAAAACTCGTCGATGGCGGCCAGGCTGGCGCCGGTAGCTTCGACCTTGGGCGCTTTGCCGGCGGCGACCTTGCGTGTTTTCGGTGTGGGCTCGGCTACTGCCTTGACTACCTTGGGTGCCTTCGGTGATTTGACCGGCTTGGCGGTCCGGACGGGCTTGGCGACCTTGTCTGCTTCAATAGCCATCGACACCTTCGTGCTCCAGCAGCCAGCGCTTCACGCTCAGGGGAAAGCCGTCTTCGTCGTCATGATGCGAAAAACCGCCGAGGCCGCCCGCTGCCGTCACGCGATGGCAGGGAATCACCAGCGAAAACCAGTTGGCGCCGCAAGCTTGCCCGACTGCGCGCGGCGCTGACCGGATGAATTTGGCGATCTGGCCGTAGGTCCGCACTTCGCCGCACGGAATGGATGAGATCGCCGCCCACACCTTGCGCTGGAATTCGGAGCCGGTTTCGGCCAGCGGCAGTTTGAATTTGTAGCCCGGCTTGTCGATATAACGCAGGATCTGCCCGGCGGCCTTGTCGGCCAGCGCGTCGGTCGCGTCTTTTTCGCGGAAGTGTTTGGGCAGGTACACCATCTCCTGAATCACGCCCGCCGAAGTGCGAATACCGATGCCGCCGAACGGTACGTGTACGATGGCAGAAAAAATATCGCCCGCCTGAGTATTCTTCATCATTCAGACATATAAATGGAATACGCTATTTAAGCACATCGCCGCCGGTCCCTGCCAATCCTACGGAAGAACAACACGCCCATGCCAGTCAGCCACGCCGATCACCTCGTCATCACCGCCCCCACGCTTGCCGAGGGGATTGCCTACATCGAACAAACGCTGGGCGTGTCGCCGCAAGCCGGCGGCGCGCATGTCCGCCTTGGCACGCACAACGCCTTGCTGAAACTGGGACGCGGATTTTATCTGGAAGTGATTGCCATCGACCCGGCGGCACCACCGGTAGAACGCGCGCGCTGGTTCGGGCTGGATCATCTGGCTGCCGGCAGCAAACCGCGTCTGGCAAGCTGGGTGGTGCGCACCGACAACATCGATGCGGCAGCGGCAGCGTCAGAAATCCCTCTCGGCCCGGTGGAAGATATGAGCCGCGGCGCGCTGCAATGGCGCATCACCATCCCGCTGGACGGCAAGCTGGTGATGAACGGCGTCATGCCCAGCCTGATCCAGTGGAACACCTCCAGCCATCCGACCGACAACATGCAGGATCAGGGTTGTTCATTGGTCAAGCTGGAAGGTTTCCATCCCGAGGCCGAAGTCATTACCGAAAACCTCAAGCTGATCGGCCTGCAAAGCCACATTGCCATGCATCAGCCGGCGGCAGGACAAACGCCGCACCTGCTGGCGCTGATACAAACGCCGACCGGGATGCATCCGTTGGGATTGTCGGGATAAGTGCAGCAGCAAGAAACGAAAGACGGAAGACGGCGCCGCGGAAATGCCGGCGCACAAAATAAAAAAGGCGCATCTCGCGATGCGCCTCAAACTAACCCCTGTGTGTTCCGGCCGTTTCAACAGTCTCTTGAACCCACGTCTCCTCAGTATCCTCGGTATTAATACCGTTTGTTATGTATCACCCACTTTAAATTCTGTTTTTTAAAGCATGACCGACAACAACATCGTTACTAAGCTGCGACTAAAAATTCTGACGTCTTTTCAGACGAAGGTCGCACTTTAACAGTACTTGCCCTTCATTAAAAGTGTTTTTTGCGCAAACGAAAAACATACTTTAAAACAACATTGCAATAAAACAACTGCGCCGCCAAGAGCCCCTATCTGCGGGCCTTGGCGGCGATTGCATCAGTCAAATACCAGGTTCGGCAGCCACAGCGAAATCTGCGGCACGTAAGTCACCAGCGCCAGGAACACCAGCATCGTCAGCAGCCACGGCATGACTGCCACCGTCAGCTCGGTGATACCCATCTTGGTGATGCCGGAAGCCACATACAGATTCAGGCCGACCGGCGGATGGCACATGCCGACTTCCATGTTGACCACGATCAGGATGCCGAAGTGCACCGGATCGATGCCCAGCTTCATCGCCACCGGGAACAGGATGGGCGCCATGATCAGCACGATCGAGGACGGCTCCATCACGTTACCGGCCAACAACAGCAGCACGTTCACCACCAGCAGGAAAGTGATCGGACCGAGACCGCTGTCGGTGATCATCGCCGCCATCGCCTGCGGGATGTTTTCACTGGTGACCAGGAAAGAGAACAGCACCGCGTTGGTGATGATGTACAGCAGCATCGCCGACATCGACGCCGAATCCAGCAAGACCTTGGGCACTTGCTTCAGGCTCATGTCCTTGTAAACGAACACCGCAATGATGAAGGCATACACCGCCGCCATCGCTGCCGCTTCGGTCGGCGTGAAGATGCCGGTGTAGATGCCGCCCATCACGATCACGATCAGGAACAGACCCCAGCCGCTCTTGCGGAACGCCGCGCCGCGCTCGGCCCAGCTCGCCTTCGGCAGGCGCGGGTAGTTGTGCTTGCGCGCCAGATACCAGGTCGTCAGGCCGAGCAGGAACGCCAGCATCAGGCCCGGCACCACACCGGCCATGAACAGCTTGCCTACCGAGGTATTGGTCGACACCGAATACATCACCATCACAATCGACGGTGGAATCAGAATGCCCAATGCGCCCGAAGTGGTAATGACGCCCGCGCCGAACTTGTTCGGGAAACCCTGGCGCACCATTGCCGGCAGGATGATCGAACCGATCGCCACCACGGTCGCCGGCGACGAACCGGATACCGCCGCAAACAAGGCGCAAGCCATGACTCCGGCCAACGCCAGACCGCCGTGCCAGTGCCCGACCATGGAGGTGGCGAAATTGATCATGCGCCGCGCCACACCGCCGTGGGTGAGGAAGTTGCCGGCCAGGATGAAGAACGGAATCGCCATGATTTCGAACTTCTCGATCCCGGTAAACAACTTCAAAGCCACCGACTGGATCGGCACATCGGTCATCGTGAACAAAAAGGTCAATACCGTCAGGCCGAGAGAAATCGAGATCGGCATGCCGGTCAGCATCAGGCCGAACAGCAGGATGAAGATGATGGCTGCGTTCATACTTTTTCTCCTTTGATTTCTTCGTCCAGGCCTTCAACATAGGCGTGATCGTGCTTAGGCAATTCACCGGTCTTGATGAAAGCCCATGCCACTTGGAGAAAACGGAAACACATCAGGTACGAACCCAGCGGAACTGCCATGTAGACCATCCACATCGGCAACTCCAACACTTCCGAAGTGCTGGAATGCTGGCTGATTTCCCAGACGAACTCGGCGCCGAGAGTGCCGACAATGCCGGTAAACAACGCACCGGCGAGCAGGCCGAACACCACGAACTTGTTGCGCCAGGGCGTGTTCATGCGATTGATCAGCACGTCGACGCCGACGTGAATGCCGGTACGCACGCCATAGGCGGCGCCGAACTTGGCCATCCACACGAACATGTAGATGCACAGCTCCTGCGCCCAGCTGGTGTTGATCTGGATCAGTTCGTCCTGCAACCAGGGAATCGGTAAACCGGAAGCGTAACGGTGCACCACCGCTACGAAGATGATGACGGTTGCAGCCGCCATCAGGAATGCAATGATCCACTCTTCCAGGTGGTCGAGAAATTTCAACATCGTGTCTCCTCAGTAAGGGGGGAAAGTAAAACTTGCCCCTCCCTGTCAGTGTCTTTTTCGGCGCAGAGTTTCCTCTGAGCCGATAGTTCTCAGAACATTTTTATTTCTGACTGATGTATGACTTATTTTTGTCCCAGAGCGGTCGCTTCTTTATTCACTGCGGCAATCAGGTCTTTACCGATACGGTCGGACATTTGCGCTTGCACCGGCGCCAGGGCTTTACGCCATTCGGCTTTTTCCTTGTCGTTGAGACGATAGATGGTGGTCTTGCCTGTCTTTTGCACGGCAGCCAATGCGGCATCGTTCTCTTGCTGGGCGATGGCATTGGCGTATTTTGTGGCGTCCTTCATCGCGCCCTCGAGTGCGGTGCGGATGTCAGGCGGCAAGCCGTCCCAGAACTTTTTGTTGACGATGACTGCGTAGCCCAGATAGCCGTGATCGGAGACCGTCACGTGCTTTTGCACTTCATGCATCTTCTGGGTGTACAGGTTGGATGGCGGATTCTCGGTGCCGTCGACCACGCCGGTCTGCAACGCCTGATACACCTCGGAGAATGCCAGCACCTGCGGGTTCGCACCCAGCGCGCGCATCTGTGCGTCCAGCACCTTGGACGACTGGATACGCATCTTCAGGCCGCGGAAATCGGCGGGCACATGCAATGGCTTATTGGCCGACATGACCTTGAAGCCGTTGTCCCAATATGCCAGGCCGGTGATGCCCTTCGGCTCCAGCTTCTTGAACAGGTCTTTGCCGATCGGACCTTCGGTCACGCGATACAGCACTTCCTTGCTCGGGAAAATATACGGCAGGTCGAATACTTCAAATTCCTTCACGCCCAGCGGACCGAACTTGGCCAGCGACGGCGCGAGCATCTGCACTGCGCCCAGCTGCAGCGCTTCCAGCTCCTCCTTGTCCTTGTAGAGCGTACTGTTGGGGTAAACCTCGACCTTCACGCGGCCTTTGGTGGCTTTTTCCGCCAGTTCCTTGAAACGTTCCGCCGCTTTTCCCTTTGGCGTGTCGTTGGCGACGACGTGGCTGAATTTGATCAGGATGGGTGCCTGCGCGCAGGCGTTGCCCGCGATGATCGCTGCGGCGGAAAGTGCAAATACCAATGACTTGAGTTTCATTGTCGTCCCCTTTTTTGGTTATAGAAATAGGTAGTCACAATTCTGACTTGAGCGCATTTTGCCATGAAGAAATCGCTCTGCAAGTGTGGATAACCACAATTTGCATGATGCATTGCATCATCGCCGGCACTGGTCTTCAGGAGCCATAAGCACGCTAAACTAGGCGCACTTCATCTTTCATGCCAAACAGGGCGCCATGACATCGCCGCAAATTTCCTCGCCCTCTAACATGCTGTCGCCGGGACGCCGCCATCTGCTGCGCTGGGTGATGCCCATTCTGCTGGTGCTGCTGTTTCTGATGACGCTGATCTGGCTGCCGCGTCAAGCACAGCAAATGGAATCCAGCGAACGGCAAGAGCAGCTGATCGCCGACTCGCTATGGGTGGAACAAGCCATTCGGTTTCAACTCAGCCGCGACGACGAAAGCATGCGGCTGATCGGGCGCGAGATCATCAACGATCGTCTGAAAAAGGACCAGTTCCGCATCCGCCTCAACGCGCTGCTGCGCAATAACCGCGAGTTCTATCGCGTCACATGGTTCAACGCCGACGGTCACCCCGTGGCCTCGACCGACGATTTCCCCGTCTCGCGTAGCGGCCTGTCCGAGCAATCGCAGCAGACCGAGCAAAATGCCCGCGCCATCCGCCGCCCCATGTACAGCACGCCTGCCGTTCCGCCAGGCATCGCCGAGCCGATGGTGATGGATTATCACATCCCGCTGTTTCGCGATAATCACTACATCGGCAGCGTAGTCGCCAGCTATTCGGTTGCGCGTGTACTCAATGAAATGGTGCCCTGGTGGTTTGCCCAGGATAACGAAATCGTCCTCACCGATACCGATGACAAAGTCGTTGCGCGCCGCACTGCCGGCGGTCCCGGCCTGAACGTCTACACCCATCGCCGCGAACTCGAATTACCCGGCCTGACCCTGCGCCTGCATACCAACAGCACCAAGAGCGCACCCAAGCTGCTGCCTAATCTGCTGGTCGGCTCGGTTATCGTGCTGTCGCTGGGCTTGCTGTGGAGCCTGTGGGCGCTGTGGCGCGACATCAATCGCCGCATGACGGCGGAAGATGCGCTGGTCAATGAAGTGTCCTTTCGCAGTGCGATGGAAAACTCGCTGGTGACCGGCATGCGCGCACGCGATCTGGAAGGCCGCATCACCTACGTCAACCCGGCCTTCTGCAAAATGGTCGGCATTTCCGCCAATGAACTGGTCGGCAAGATCCCGCCCATGCCCTACTGGGCGCCGGAAGCCATGGACGAGTACCAGGAACGCTTCTCCAACGTGCTGGCCGGACGCATCACGCCGCAATTCGAAACCATCTTCCAGCGTATCGACGGCGAACGTTTTCCGGTGCTGATTTTCGAATCCCCGCTGGTGGACCAGAACGGCAAGCAAACCGGCTGGATGGGTTCCATCCTCGACATCAGCGACCGCAAGCGCGCCGAAGATCTCAACCGCATGCAAGAAGAAAAACTGCAAGCCAGCGCGCGCCTGGCCAGCATGGGCGAAATCGCCTCGACGCTGGCCCACGAGCTGAACCAGCCGCTGGCGGCCATCTCCAGCTACACCACCGGCGCGCTCAACATGATGCAGAACGGCGCCCTCGACCCGGCCTCGCTGCAACCTGCGCTAGAGAAGATCAACACCCAGGCCCAGCGCGCCGGCAACGTGATCCGCAGCGTGCATCAGTTCGTCAAGAAGCGCGAACCGGAACGCCAGCCGATTTCGATCAAGAGCATCGTCGACAATGTCACGCCGCTGATCGAACTGCAGGCACAGCAATTCCTGGTGGTGCTGCAGACCGCCATCCCCCCCAATCTGCCGAACGTGCTGGGCGACGCCGTGCTGCTCGAACAAGTGCTGCTGAATCTGACCCGCAACGCGATTCAGGCAATGGCCGCGATCGCGCCGGAACGCCGCATCCTGCGTATCGCCGCCGCGCTGGATCGCAACACCTCGTCCTCGCAGTCCAGCCAGCAGTCGATCATCGTCTCCGTCATTGACCAGGGCCATGGGATTCCGCCCGAGGTTGCGGCCGGTCTGTTTTCTCCGTTTTTCTCCACCAAGGCAGAGGGCATGGGCATGGGTCTGAACATCTGCCGCACCACCATCGAATTCCACGGCGGCACGCTGACCTATGCCAACAATCCCACAGGAGGTACAATCTTTCGCTTCTCCCTGCCTGCACAGGGTTCCGCCAATTGAATAAAAATAAAGACGCTCGCCGCGGCAGAGCTTCGCAAACTCATTCATCCGATGCTGCACATTGTTGACGACGAAGAAATCATTCGCGACTCGCTCACATGGCTTGCCAAATCGCGCGCCATCGCAGCGACCGCCTACGCCAGCGGCGCAGAATTTCTGGCGGCGATGGAACAAGCCGGCGACTTCGACCCGCAAGGCGAATGCATCCTGCTGGACGTGCGTATGCCCGACCAAAGCGGCGTAGCATTGTTCGATACGCTGAAGAACCGCGGCATCATGCGGCGGCGTCCGGTGATTTTTCTCACCGGCCACGGCGACGTGCCGATGGCAGTCGACATGCTCAAGAACGGCGCCTTCGATTTCTTTGAAAAGCCGTTCAACGACAATCAGTTGATGGACCGCGTGCTGGAGGCCTTGAAGGCATCGCTGGCAACCGGCGAACAGGATGCCGTGCGCACGCGGCTGGAAGCGCTGTCGACACGCGAACGCGAAGTGCTGGACCTGATCCTGGCCGGCAAAATGAACAAGATCATCGCCGATGAACTCGGTATCAGCATGCGCACCGTGGAAGTCCACCGCGCCCATATTTTCGACAAGATGAACGTCAAGACCGCCGTGGAACTGGCCCGGCTCCTGAAGTAGCGCCGCCATGCACGTCGCCTCGCTCCTGCTTCCCGATTTCTCGCTGATTCTGTTGGGCGTGGTGATCTATCGCATCACCAGCTGGGGCGACGATTTCTGGACCGGCATGGAAAAGCTGGTCTACTACCTGCTGTTCCCTGCACTGCTGTTTTACTCGACCGCGCGCCTGCAACTGCACCTGGAAACCACCGGCAAGTTTCTGCAGGTCGGCGTACTGTCGCTGCTGGCCGGCATCGCGCTGACATGGATCGGCAAGCCCTTCATCAGAGCCAGCCCGATGACTTACGAGTCAGGCATGCAAACGGCATTCCGCTTCAATTCCTACATTGCATTAGCGATCGCTTCGCGCCTGGCCGGCGAAGAAGGCGTCGGACTCATGGCGTTGCTAATCGGATTTGGCGTACCGATCTGCAATATGGCGGCCGTACATGCGTTGGCGCATCGCAGCGGCAACGTACTCAAAGAACTGAGCAGAAATCCACTGCTGCTCGCCACCGGCTCAGGATTGCTGTTCAGCATCTGCGGCCTGAGCTTGCCGGAAGTCGCCGGTGCGGTGCTGTCGCGGCTGGGCAGCGCCTCCATCGCAACCGGCCTGCTGATGGTCGGCGCCGGTCTGCGTTTGTCAGGCATGCGCGAAGGCAAACTGATGTCGGCGTATTTCACCGTCATCAAATTGTTGGCAGTGCCCGCAGTGGCCTATTTCCTCGGACGCTGGATCGGTTTGCAGGATCTGCAATTGCAGATCGTGGTGTTGTTCTGCGCTCTGCCGACGGCCTCGAGCTGCTACATCCTCGCCGCGCGCATGGGCGGCAACGGACCGGTGACGGCATTCCTGATTTCGTTCGGCACGCTGGTGTCGGCGGTGACGATTCCGTTCTGGCTGACGCTGGTGCATTGACTGCTGCACCATCACAGCTCCCATCTCAAGCTCGCAATAACACTGTCGTTCCTGCAAAAGCTGGAACCCAGCGACGTATTCAATTTCGTCGCCGCACTCCCCCGTACTAGCGGAACACATTTCAGACTGACCTACGTTTTATAAGCAACTTACCTTCCCTTGGAAGCGCAAGTTCCTGCCTTCATTTCTTCTTAACATCAATCCCATGGACGATAAGACTTCTCTCCATATTTAACGACTTTTCACGCTTTTCCTGAACCTGTAGGCCCGCGCATATTTACAGCCGTCATACCTTCGAAGACATTAGCAGGCTGTATTTCGCCTCATCGACTTCCTCAGGAAAACAACATGACGATTAGAAGACTACTGCTGCTGGCAAGTATCGCTGCGCTATCCGCATGCAATGGCACTGCTCCGGTCGCAGAAACAACGCAAGAAACGAAGCCATATGTGTATATCCCCGAAGAATACGTATCGATCTCCTGCGTCACGCATGGAACGGGTTACATCCATTCTTTTGCCATCGAAGAGCCTGTCCATAGCGGCCCTGTAGGCGGCCGGATGGCGGGTGGTGCCAGCTGCGGCGGCATCATCGCCGCCGGCTATGCCCTGCCCAA
This sequence comes from Herbaspirillum sp. GW822-FHT03A08, assembly GCF_058801885.1. NCBI lineage: Bacteria > Pseudomonadati > Pseudomonadota > Betaproteobacteria > Burkholderiales > Oxalobacteraceae > Herbaspirillum > Herbaspirillum sp. GW822-FHT03A08. Next base: position 97,934 of record NZ_JBXANR010000004.1, read on the forward strand.
GACCTGGTTTCCGGGAATGAAAGTCAAGGTGCGCTGGAAGCCCAATGGGCGGGAATGGGTAGAAAAGACGACCAATATCATGCGGTATGACGAGGTGGGGACGATCTATGTTCACTTTTTCCCGGGGGACCAAGTGCGCGTAGTATCCGCACTCCCTTATCCAGAAAGCCTAAAGCATCCTATACCAGCCAATGCCACGGTCCCGCCACCGGAGGAGCAATAATCATGTACACACCAATTTATTCAGCTCCGACGACGATAGAGAACAACGCTGCGCAAGAAATGATGACGACAGAGCAGCAAGAGCGCGCCTTGGCCGATCTGCTCAGAGAGCCACCCGTCTACAAACCCAACGGTCAGAGGATGCCTTCCTGCCAGTCGATGGTCAGAATTGGTCTGTTCTTCGACGGCACCAGTAACAACAAGTATCGGGATGAGCCCAGCCAGTCACATACCAACATCGTCAAGCCTCAAAGCTCTTTTCAATTTAATGAGGTAAAAATAATGATCAAAAAAGTAGTGCTGGCATTGAGTATCACTGCTTTAACTGCCTGCAATGCCACCGTGCCGGTTGCCGCGGAGAAGAAAGAAGCGGAACCCTATGTGTATATCCCAGAAGAATACGTATCGATCTCCTGCGTCACGCATGGAACGGGTTATATCCATTCTTTTGCCATCGAAGAGCCTGTCCATAGCGGCCCTGTAGGCGGCCGGATGGCGGGCGGCGCCAGCTGCGGCGGCATCATCGCAGCAGGTTACGCTTTACCCAAGACCTGGTTTCCGGGGATGAAAGTCAAGGTGCGCTGGAACCGTCCGATCAAAGGCGTGGATAGCTGGCATGAAAAGACGACCAATATCATGCGGTACGAGAAGGTCGGAGATATTTATGTGCATTTCTTCCAGGGCGATCAAGTCAGGGTTATTTCTGCGAATTCAGGCCCTACAAGTTCGATTCATCCTATCCCTCGTGACGCCACAGTCCCACCACCGGAGGGGCAATGATCATGAGCACACCAATTCATTCGGCTCCGCCGACGATAGAGAGTGACGCTGTACAAGAAATGATGACCACGGAGCAGCAAGAGCGGGCCTTGGCCGATCTGCTCAGAGAACCACCCGTCTACAAACCCAACGGTCAGAAGATGCCCTCCTGCCAGTCGATGGTCAGAATTGGCCTGTTCTTCGACGGCACCAGTAACAACAAGTATCGGGATGAACCAAAGCAGGCACATACCAATGTCGTCAAGCTGTTCAATGCACACAAAGCTAGTGATGAAAAAGGGACGTTAGAAGAGCCCGATTGCTATCGCTTTTATATCCCCGGTGTCGGCACCCGCTTCCCGGAAAATCAGGAGTGGAAAGAAACGCAGGAAGGTAAGGCGATGGGGAAAGGTGGGCAGGCTCGAATTCTGTATGGAATTTTGCAGGTCTATAACGCAGTGTATCGCGCTTTCAACGACAATCGATATTTATATGAAACGCCTGAACTCACCGCCAAACTAAAAAGCTACGTCCGCGACGTCGAGAATAACTACGACAAGGAATACCCCGAACATGAGCGCCGCAAGCGGTGGTTCACAGAACTACGCGATGAGTTGAATGACAAGCTAAAAGCCCGGCGTGACATCATCCTCCAGCCGCGCATTCCCCTGATTCGCGTGGCCGTATTTGGTTTTTCACGCGGGGCGATTGAAGCGCGCAGTTTCTGCTACTGGCTGCACGCCGCACTGGAAGAGAAATCCACGCTCGCTGGCATGCCCATCGAGATCAACTTCCTCGGCCTGTTCGACTCGGTCGCCTCGGTCGGCCTGCCGCATTCGGCGGCGCAAACCACGCCGTTCCGTTTCATCGACGGCCACTTCAGCTGGGCGGCAGAGACTTTGACGCCACTTCCATCGCTGGTCAAACAGACGGTGCACTACATTGCCGCGCACGAACAGCGCATGAACTTTCCCGTCACACGGGTACAGGGCAACAACGTGCAGGAAGTACTGTATCCCGGCGTGCACTCGGATGTAGGCGGTGGTTATTCCCCCAAGGAGCAAGGTCGTGGCATGACGATGGGGCAGATGGTGTCGCAGGTGCCGCTGCTGCATATGCATAAAATTGCGCGCCTGGCAGGCGTCCCCTTGGTGACCTATCGCCAGATGGATGCACGTCTGCAAAACGACTACGCCCTTAGTCCTTAGCTGGCAGCCAACTGGAACGCCTACATGGCTGCCGGAGATTTCGCCGGAACGTATGAAGGACAGGTACGCGAACACATGCGAATGTATTACCGTTTTCGCTATCACTGGTTAGGCCGCATGGCGCAACTGCCGGCCTGCCAGCGTGCCACTCCCCAAGAGCAGCAAGACATTATCAGCTACGACGATCTGTTCAAGGGTGACATGGAATTGCTGCACGAGCGCGCCAAGGGCGGCCCTCCAAGGAGGTACCGAGCCAACGGCGATGAAATCAAATTCTTTGCACCGGGCCACAGTCACATCGCCAACCGCGAACAGTTACTGCGCGCAGATATACGCCAAGCACCCGACGACAGGGAAGCGCTGGCGCTTCAGGTATTCGAAGAACAACGGGGCCAGTCCAAGGCCGAGGGCATCGCCTTGCTGGAAGAGCAGGTGCACGATTCGCTGGCGGGGTTCTATCTGGGTGGCTACATCAGCGCAGAAGAGAAGGCTGAGAAACTACGCACATGGCAGACCAAGCCGCCGTCGCGGGAAGATAGCTACAACTATCAGGCCTGGCAGAATTTTGAGAAGGCCAAGGCTAACAATCGCGAACTGCAAAAGATTCTGGACGATAAGGCTGCGTTGGCGACGCAGGCAGAGACCGCTCGTTTTAATGGTCGTACAGGAGAGATGGAATCTTTACAGCGCCGGGTTGCCTTTACCGATGAAGAGTCCAGCTTGTTGACGCAAGATGCTCACGGCCAGCCAATTTTCCCCGTACAAAAGGACAGCGATGCGAACGCATTGTGCAGCATTCTCGTCGCCACACAGACCGAGACTTTGCGTGAAGGCGGCGGGTATTTGTCGTCTCGCTTTGTGTTTTTACCGTAGATATATCTACGATACGTAATCCAGCCGACGCTTCACGAGCAGTCGTTCCAGCGATAGCAGGAACGACTGCTCACAGTTTGCCAGCCAAGTTACTTCACACGCCTCACCTGCTCGGCTCCAACACGATCCTTTGCGTCGTCGCTTTCTCCACCGCCTTGCGCGAATACAGCAGCGGGAAGTATTCACCGTTGAGCCACTTGTCGGCCAGGTCACGATAGTGCGGACTGTCCGGATCACCCGATTGCCCTGGTGAATTGACGGCCATCGATTTGTCCCAGTTGCCGACGTCGACCACCACGCGGAACGACGGGCCGTTGGTCTGGCGGAAATCGCTCGGACGATAAGTCGACTGGTTCGGCGAATAGGCGCCGCCATGTTTCGGCAAAGGACCGACATTGAGTTTGGCGCGTGTTGCGTCGTCCACCACACCTGCCAGAGGATGCTCCATCAGGTTGTGATGCAGCTTGCCCCATTGCCATTTGCCGGCGTCGTCGCCTTGCAATTTGACCATCTCGGCATACGCGCCGCTGAGGCTGGTGAGCATGATGTCGTCGCGCTTCTTCCCGGCATCGACGGCGTTGCCGCCCAGGCGTGTCTGCGGCTGCTCCAGCGTGTCGAGTACCACGGCGACATCCGGTGCGCCCATGGCGGCGGCAGCCTCCTTGCTTAAGACCGCATCCTTGAAGGCCTTGCCGAGATGGCGCGTGAGCCAGACTTCATACAAGGCGGCTTGCGGCGAATCGACGCGTTCGACATAGTCCCAGCCGTTGAAGACATTGAGCGCCGCCTGCGTCTGCGCATCGGACGAGGTCAGCGGTTTGAGCAGCGTTACCAGACGGCGCGCCGGAATCGACAGGTCGTCGTTCTGCAAACGCATGGAGTCCTTCAGCGACACCTTCTGCATGGACGCCAGCACTTCGCTGATGCGCGTGAAGCGCGAATTGTTGGTCCATTCGAAACCGAGCTTGCGCTCCTGATACGGATAGTCGTCCGGCAAGTTCATCTGGTTGGCGGAAGCGAACCAGCCCTTCTTCGGATTGTAGGTCGACGGCAGCTGATCGCCGCTCCAGAATCCGTTCCACTCGTAACGGCCGTCGCCTGGCACCGGCATCAGGCCGTCCCAGTTGGGACGCTTGGGCGCAAGGCCGCCCGGCACCCAGCCGATGTTGCCTTTGACGTCGGCATAAACTTGATTTTCAGTCGGCGCGCCCCAGTTGAGCATGGCGTGTTTGAAGGATTTGAAATTCTTTGCGCGCATGTAATCGATGCTGCCGAAATACGGCGACATACCCGGTTCCAGCCAGCCCGAGCGCACGGCAAAGGCGCGGTTCTTTTCCTTCTCGACGAAGATCACCGGACCGTGACGCGTAAAGGTCAGATCGGCAGTAACCGGTGCACCGCCCTTGACCTCAATCTGCTCGTGCAACACCGTGAAGGGTTCCCACTTGCCCTGGTACTTGTACTCGTTCGGGTTGTCGGGATTGAGCTCGTAGACGTAGAGGTCTTCCTGGTCGATGTTGAAGATCGTGAGGCCGAAAGCAATCGTGCCGTTGTGGCCGATGGAGATGCCCGGCAAAGCAGGTTCGCCGGCGCCGATCACGTTCATGCCCGGCGCGCTGAGGTGCGTGATGTAGCGCAGCGACGGTGCTGAGTAGGCGCGATGCGGATCGTTGGCCATGATGGCGCGGCCGGTGGCGGACTTCGACGGCGAGACGACCCAGTTGTTGCTGCCTTCCATGGTTTCTTCGAGATTTTCGGAGGCAGCAATACGGATGCTATCGCCCTGGTCATCGGCGCGAGCGTTCAGGCTATCTTTGGTAATCCTGACCTCTTGTGTGGCGAGCTGGAATACCTTGAGCAAATCCTTGGGCAGGCAGGGATCGAGACCTTCCGGCATCGTCGCTTCCCATTTCGGCGTCAGGCCGAAGCGGATTTCATCGGACTTGAGATCGGCCTTGCAGGCGACATTGGCGCGCGCCACTTCGCTGGTGAGATTGCGCGTCAGGCCGTGGCTGCGAATGCGCACCACGTCTTCCGGGCGCCATCTGGCCGGCAGATAAGCGAGTTGTTTGAATTCATAGGGCAGACGCTCCGAATGGGCGGTCACGAAATCGACGTAGGCGTTGATACCGGCGACGAAGGCAGTCGCCACGCGCTGCGATTGCTGGCCGTAAGAGTCCCACTCGCGCTGCATATCGCCCCGATACAGAAACAGCCGCGTGGCCCGGTCTTGCGCCACATAGGCGGGACCGAACACTTCGGACAATTGGCCGAGGCCGCGGCGGCGCCACAGGTCGATCTGGAACAGGCGATCGCGCGCGGCGTTGAAGCCTTGCACGAAGAAGGCATCGGTCTGGCTGGCGGCATAGATGTGCGGCACGCCCCATTTGTCGATGAGGATTTCAGCTTTCTTGTACAGCCCGGGAATGCGCAGAGTTTCCGTCGCAGCATCGTTGGCCGCGGCGTGCGCCAGCGACATCGCGGCGCAACCGGTCAGCAGCAAGGCACGCGAAAGTGGTTTCAGTTTTGACATCTATTGTCTCCATCTATATTTTTTGTGGAGACATCACTTTACTCGCACTCCGCAAGTTGGTGAAATTGGCCGATAAAGTTGACCCGCGAACCGTGTCATGCGTGCTGCTTCAACGCCCATTCGACATGTTCGCGCACCAGTTCGGAGGGATGCGACAAACGCGCCTGCAGGGCGCTCACGATCTGCGGATCGCCCTTGTGCGTGCGCGCGGCATTGCCGAGTCCGACCGCCATATTGCGCAGCCAGCGCTCGTGCCCGATACGGCGGATGGCGCTGCCCTCGGTGTTGCGGTTGAAGTCGTCTTCGCTCCAGTTCAGCAGCTCGATCAGCGAGGCGCTGCCGAGGCCGTGGCGCGCATCGAAGTCGGGCAAGGTCGAGGTCTGTGCAAATTTGTTCCACGGGCAGTACAGCTGGCAGTCGTCGCAGCCGTAGACGCGATTTCCGATCAGGCTGCGCAGCTCCACCGGGATGCTGCCCTTGAGTTCGATGGTGAGGTAGGAAATGCAACGGCGCGCATCAAGCTCGTAAGGCGCGACGATGGCCTGGGTCGGGCAGACGTCGATGCAGCTGCTGCACTGGCCGCAATGCGGCGTCACCGGATCATCGACCGGCAATGCGAGGTCGGTGAACAATTCGCCGAGAAAAAACATGGATCCGGCTTCGCGGTTGAGCAGCAAGGTGTGCTTGCCGCGCCAGCCGAGGCCGGATTTTTCCGCCAGCGCGACTTCCATCACGGGTGCAGAGTCGGTGAAGACGCGGTAGCCGAAGCTGCCGATTTCGTTTTCGATGCGGCCGGCGAGTTGCTGCAGGCGTGCACGCAACACCTTGTGATAATCGCGGCCGCGGGCGTACAGCGAGACCACGGCAGCGCTGCCGTCGGCGCCGCGCGCTTCCTCGTGTTCTCTCCAGTCCGATGCGGTCGCGCGTGGCAGATAAGGCATGCGCGCGGTGATCACGCGCACCGTGCCCGGCACCAATTCCGCAGGACGGGCGCGCTTCATGCCGTGGCTTGCCATATAATCCATCTCGCCGTGGTAGCCCTTGTCGAGCCACGCCTGAAAACCGGCTTCCCGATGCGACAAATCGACGTCGGCAATGCGCAGGTCGGCGAACCCGAGTTCGCGGCCCCAGGCTTTGATGGTGTCGGCAAGTGCTACTAAATCGGTCATCGCATCACAGTCGTTACATCGTTTCAAACAAGAATTCTTACAGCCTTCTCAGCTACCTATGTCGCCTTATCACACCCATTTGCAGGACGAAGCCGGCACCGCCGCGCTGGGCGCCGCACTGGCGCATGTGCTGGAGCCGGGCATGGCGATCTACCTGCATGGCGACCTCGGCGCCGGCAAGACCGCCCTCACACGCGCGCTGCTGCATGCCGCCGGCTACGAAGGCCGGGTCAAAAGTCCGACTTACACGCTGGCCGAGCCCTATCCGGTCAAGCTCGCAGACCGCATGGTAACCGTTATCCACTTCGACCTCTACCGCATGGCCAGTCCGGAAGAGTTCCTGGAGGCGGGTTTTCGTGAACATTTCAACGAAAACAGCATCTGCATCATCGAATGGCCGGAAAAAGGCGAGCCAGTGTTGCCCGCCCCCGACATCAATATCTCGCTAACGGTTGCAGGACACGGACGTGATGTAGAATTACGAGCGTTGTCTGACAAGGGTCATCAATGCCTCGCTCGACTGAAATTCGCACCAAATCTCTGAAATCCAAGACTCGCCGCACCATCCTGAAGGCAGGCGGCACGCTCCTCGTCTCTGTATTGACTCCCATGCCGGCGCTGGCATCGCAAATTCTGGCGGTGCGCGTATGGCCGTCCGACGACTATACCCGTGTCACGCTGGAGAATGACAGCAACCTCAAGGTCACCCATTTCGTCGTCAAGAATCCGGAACGCCTGGTGGTCGATATCGAAGGTATCGACCTGAATTCGACGCTGAAAGACCTGGTCGCCAAGATCCAGCCCAACGATCCCTACATCAAGCAAGTCCGCGTCGGCCAGAACCGCCCCAGCGTGGTGCGCCTGGTGTTCGACCTCAAGGACGAAATCAAGCCACAGGTGTTCACGCTGGAACCGGTCGGCGAGTACAAATACCGCTTCGTCATCGATCTGTATCCTGCCAACCCGCCCGATCCGATCGCCGCACTGATCCAGAAGGGCAACTGGCCCAAGGATCAGCAGACCGAGATCAAGCCGCCGCTGGCAGAAGCCAAGCCGGACGCCAAACCCACACCACAGATGCAAGCACAGGATGACGATCCGCCGCAGGTCGCCAAGGCCAGGCCGCAGGACGACAAGCTGCAACTCACGCGCATGATCACCATCGCGCTCGACCCCGGCCATGGCGGCGAAGATCCCGGCGCCATCGGCAGCCGCGGCAACCGCGAAAAAGACGTGGTGCTGTCGATCGCCAAGCGCCTCAAGAAAAAAATCGAAGAACAGCCGAACATGCGCGTCATGCTCACCCGCGACGCCGACTTCTTCGTGCCGCTGGGCATGCGGGTGCAAAAGGCGCGCAAGGTGCAGGCCGACCTGTTCATCTCGATCCATGCCGACGCTTTCGTGCAACCGACCGCGCGCGGATCGTCAGTGTTCGCCCTGTCCGAAAAAGGCGCCAGCTCGACCGCTGCGCGCTGGCTCGCCAACAAGGAAAACGCCGCGGACATGATCGGCGGCGTCAACATCAAGACCCACGACAAGCAATTGGCGAGCGTCTTGCTGGACTTGTCGACCACCGCCCAGATCAACGACAGCCTGCGCATCGGCAACGCCGTGCTCAGGGAAATCGGCGGCATCAACAAGCTCCACAAGGGCGCAGTCGAACAAGCCGGCTTTGCGGTGCTGAAGGCGCCGGACATTCCGAGCATCCTGATCGAGACGGCTTTCATCTCCAATCCGGAGGAAGAAGCCAAACTTACCGACAACAGTTATCAGGATGACATGGCCGACGCCATCATGACCGGCATCAAGAAGTACTTCTCCAAGAATCCGCCACTGGCAAAGAACAAGCTGACCTGATCCCGGTCAGTGACGACACGCTCCCGAACTCCCGATGCTGCGCCATCGGGAGTTTTGTTTTGGGCCTGCCCTTGCACTCAAATATTTCTTCCACGCAATCGATCTGGAACGGTTTGGCGCACTTAGCGCAAACAGATCGGCATAAGCACGTCATTTCCCTGCATGGCTGACCCGGGCGGTAATCGTATGATGGTTGCAGCACTGCTTACCCGGTCTTGATTACGCAGTCCTGATCACGCTTCAACAGCGCTATTTATTTGCTTCTTGCCCTTCCATGAACAATGATGGAAGAGCAGCCACGCGCTCGCAGCATCGCCTTTTGCTCAAAATTTTCATCACGTCGCAGCCGCATTGCCCGGCAGTACCGCCCGATTCTTTTTAAACAGCAACATTGTCATTGCATGTTTTGCAGATGGGAGAAACACGTGAAGATTGCCAACATTACGATCAGCAGCCGCCTCTGGCTCGGCTTCGGCCTGCTGACGCTGCTGATGGTCGCCATGGCCGTAGTCGGAATCAACCGGCTGTCGCAACTCAACCGCCAGATGAACGACGTCATTCACGACAAATATCCCAAGACCGTGATGGCGGGCGACATCATTGATCAGATCAATCTGGTCGCGCGCTCGGTGCGCAACATCCTGCTGCTGAAAGATGCCCAGCAAATCAAGAGCGAAAGCGACCGCATCGTCGGCGCCGAAAAAGCCATCCAGAATCAACTGGCCGAGCTCGACAAGCGCCTGACCGACGACCAGAGCCGCACGTTGCTGGCCAATCTGCTGGTCACGCAAAAGAACTATCTGGAAAAACGCGACCAGGTACTCAAGCTGGTCGCCCAAGGCACCAAGGAAGGCGCGATCGATCTGCTCATCAGCGATGTGCGCCCGGTGCAGAGTGCGTACATGGGCGCGGTCGACAAATTAATCAAACAACAACATGAGATGATGCAGGCCTCCGGTGAAGAGGTTGACCGCAATTATCAGCACGCCAGCCGTATGCTGATGGCGCTGGCGGCGATCGGCCTGGCGATGTCCGGTTTCATTGCTTTCACGATTACGCGCAGCATCACCAGGCCGCTCAATCGCGCCGTCGCTGTCGCCAGGACGGTTGCCGCCGGCGACCTGACGTCGGATATCGACACCAGCGGCAAGGACGAGACCGCGCAACTGCTGGGCGCGCTCAAGACCATGAACGACAACCTGCAAGGCATCGTGCGCCAGGTACGGCGCGGCACCGACACCATCGCCACCGCAACGACGGAAATCGCCAGCGGCAATCTCGACCTCTCTTCGCGCACCGAGCAGCAAGCCGGTTCGCTGGAAGAAACCGCCTCCGCCATGGAGCAACTCACCTCCACCGTGCGCCAGAACGCCGACAACGCGCGCCAGGCCAACCAGCTGGCGGTGTCCGCATCCGAAGTCGCCATGCAGGGCGGCAGCGTGGTAGGCAAAGTCGTCCACACCATGGAATCGATCAATGAATCATCGAAGAAGATTGTCGACATCATCAGCGTGATCGACGGCATTGCCTTTCAGACCAATATCCTCGCGCTGAACGCCGCAGTGGAAGCCGCCCGCGCCGGTGAGCAGGGACGCGGCTTTGCCGTGGTGGCCTCGGAAGTGCGCAACCTGGCGCAACGCAGCGCCTCCGCCGCCAAGGAAATCAAAGCCCTGATCAACGACTCCGTCGAGAAGGTCGGCAACGGCAGCAAGCTGGTCGAGCAAGCCGGCAACACGATGGAAGAAGTGGTCACCAGCGTGCGGCGCGTCACCGATATCGTCGGCGAGATCACTTCCGCAGGACAGGAGCAAAGCGACGGTATCGAGCAGATCAATCACGCCATCACCCAGATGGACGAGACCACGCAGCAAAACGCTGCTCTGGTTGAACAGGCCGCTGCGGCGGCGCAGTCATTGCAGGATCAGGCCAGCCATCTGGCGCAGGTGGTCGGCGTCTTCAAGCTGGATGAACGCGAGGCGATCGGCGAACCGCCTGCTGCGGCACATGCGGGACACTCGGCGCGCCCTGCACGCAACATCACGCCGCGGCCGCCATCAGTGAGCATGACACCGGCCAGGAAGCTGGAAGCCAGGAAGACGAGTACACCCGGCAACGCAGATGCGCACTGGGAAGAGTTTTAAAAAAACGGGAGAAGCGGCAAGGAGAAGCCCGGCAACGGGCTTATTTGCGTCGGCCGAACTTGCGATAGAACTGCCACAAGCCGCCCAGGATGATCGGCAAGATGGCGGCGGCGATGCCGATCAGCACCAGCGTGTTGAGATTCTGGCGCACCCATGGCAGGTTGCCGAACAAGTAGCCGAACACCACCAGCCCGACCACCCAGAGCAAGGCGCCGATGATGTTGAAGAACTGGAATTTGATGAAAGTCATTTCCGAAACGCCGGCGATGAATGGCGCAAAGGTTCGGACGATGGGCGTGAAGCGCGCCAGGATGATGGTTTTGCCGCCGTGTTTTTCGTAAAAGGAATGGGTTTTGGCCAGCGCTTCGGGGTTGAGCCAACGGTATTTGTTGGTAAACACCTTGTGCCCGATCGCACTGCCAATCCAATAGTTGAGCGTGTTGCCGGTGACGGCGGCAACCACCAGCAGGAACATCAGCAACCAGATATTCATCGCGCCGGTGGCGCAGAAAGTGCCGGCAATGAACAGCAGGGAATCGCCCGGCAGAAACGGCAGGACCACAAGGCCGGTTTCGCAAAAGATAATCAGAAACAGCACTACATAAATCATCGTGCCGTATTGCTCTATCAGGATGCCGAGGGACTTGTCGACGTGCAACAGCACGTCCAGTAACTGCAAGTAATCCATACACTCATTTCATTGATCGCGGCCAACGCGGGAAAGCCCCTATCACCGACTGTTGCCGACTTATTCATTACGCTTAGTTGCCTTAGTTGCTCTTCCATGCTGCGCCGGAATCATACACTACTCACCCTTTCGCCTTGCCATCAGCATCAAAGCAAATGCCAACGGAAGAGAATGACGGGAAAAGCGCGACGTTTCAAGTGAAAAAAATGCCATAAAACTTATTTGTATCCGATGCTCAAGTACAAGAGTGTTCTTTCCGATAACGTCTGATATGCCCACTGTTCACACCCCCGCAAAAGTGACAGGCGCATATACATAAAAAGGGAGATTCAAATGCGCATCACAAATCTGAAAATCGGCGTCCGCCTGGGCGCCGGCTTCGCCATTCTCGTGGCACTGCTTATCGTCACTGGTTTCGTGGGCGGCAACCGTTTATCCATTTTGAACCAGCAGATGTCCGTAGTGGTCAACCAGACCTATCCGAAAACGATCTACGCCAGCGACATCATCAACCAGGAAAACCTGATCATCCGCGCCACGCGCAATCTCCTGCTGATGACGGATCCTGCACAAATCAAGCTGCAAAATGATCTGATCCCCGTGGCGATAAAAACTGTCGCTACCGACATGGACAAGCTGGACAAGACCATCAAATCCGAAAAAGGCCGTGCACTGTTCACAGAAATACAGCGCGCCCGTGCGGAATATGCGGCCTCCAGCGATCAGGTGCTCAAAAGCATCGCTGCCGGCGACAAGGAAAAAGCACTGACGCAACTCTTCACCGGCGGCACGTTTGACCTCCAGCAAAAATACCTGAAGTCACTCAATGAGCTGAACAAATACCAGGATAAGCTGATGCAGGATGCCGCCGTCAGTGTTGAACAAGAATACGCCAGCGCCCGCAATCTGATTATCGTATTGACCACGATTGCCATCGTGCTCGCTTGCGGCATTGCTTACGTCACTACACGCAGCATCACACAGCCGCTCAATCGCGCCGTCAACCTGGCGGAGACAGTGGCTGCAGGCGATCTGACTTCGCGCATCGACAGCAGCAGCAAAGATGAAACCGGCAAGCTGCTCACCGCGCTCAAGACCATGAACGCCCGTCTGCAGCAAATCGTCGGAGAGGTGCGCGTCAGCACCGACACCATCGCCACCGCCTCCGGTGAAATCGCAACCGGCAACCTCGACCTCTCGTCGCGCACCGAACAGCAAGCCAGCTCGCTGGAGGAAACCGCCTCCGCCATGGAAGAGCTGACCTCCACCGTCAAGCAAAATGCCGACAACGCGCGCCAGGCCAATCAACTGGCGGCATCGGCCTCGACGGTCGCCGTCGAAGGCGGCAGCGTCGTCGGCCAGGTAGTCAACACCATGGAATCGATCAACGAATCGTCCAAAAAAATTGTCGATATCATCAGCGTGATCGATGGCATCGCCTTCCAGACCAACATTCTGGCGCTGAACGCCGCAGTGGAAGCAGCGCGTGCCGGAGAACAGGGCCGCGGTTTTGCCGTGGTCGCATCGGAAGTGCGCAGCCTGGCGCAGCGTTCGGCGGCGGCAGCCAAAGAGATCAAGACCCTCATCGACGATTCGGTGGAAAAAGTCGGGCAAGGCAGCAAGCTGGTCGCGCAAGCCGGCGTCACCATGGATGAAGTGGTCGCCAGCGTCAAACGCGTGACTGACGTGATGGGCGAAATCACCGCCGCCAGCCAGGAGCAAAGCGATGGCATCGAACAAGTGAATCAAGCCATCACGCAGATGGATCAGACCACGCAACAGAACGCCGCCTTGGTGGAACAGGCCGCCGCTGCCGCACAGTCTTTACAGGATCAGGCAGGTCGCCTGACCCAGGCCGTAAGCGTGTTCAAGATTTCCAGCGCCGACATGGGAAGTGCAGCCGCGTCTGCACCGGTACGCAAGCCGATGGCGCCAAGGCCCGTGGCTGCTGAATCCAGACCGCCGGTCATTGCCGCAAGGAAAGCCGATGTAACTGCCGTCCCTGCCAAAGTCGCCAGCCGGGCCATTGCCGCGCCGAAGGCGGATGGCGACGATCAGTGGGAACAGTTCTGAAGCAAAGAAAAAAATTGCCGTTAATTGTCGTAACGTAGTCGCACCGGGCTGCCACAAGAATTAAAAGCGGCATATCATCGTTACCGTGCAGGGGAATTGCGCGTACCGATGCAGTCACACAAGCAGTCCGCAACTAAGGGAACAGGCGAGGGAACAGTCCATGATGATGGATGGCGAGCACATCAGCCAGGAACTCCAGGAATGCCGTGCCTCTCTGGAGGAAAAAGAGGCGCTGCTGGCAGCGTTTTCTCGCTCCATGGCGATTCTGGAACTCGCGCCTGACGGCACCATCCTGAGCGCCAACGACAACTTCCTGACCCTGATGGCGTACCGGCGAGGCGACATCGTCGGCCACCATCACCGCATGCTGTGCAATCCCGAGTACGCCAAATCCCCCGAATACGCCGAATTCTGGCGCCGCCTGCATGCCGGCGAGGTGGTGGCCGGCACGCTGCAGCGCATGCGCAGCGACGGCTCGCGGCTGTGGCTGGAAGCGACCTGCAATCCCGTCTTCGACGCCGAGGGAAAACTGCAGCACGTGGTTTCCATTGCCGCCGACATCACCGCGCACGTCGACGACTCGCAGGAAAATCACAGCGTCCTGCGCGCCCTCAACCGCTCGCTCGGGGTGATCGAGTTTTCCGCCGATGGCATCATCGTTGGCGCCAACAGCAACTACCTGAAGACGATGGGCTATCTGCCCGAAGAAATTGTCGGCAAGCACCACGGATTTTTGTGCGAACCGGAATATGTCGCCAGCCAGGAATACGAAAACTTCTGGCGCGACGTCAATCAGGGACGCTTCTTCTCGGGACGCTTCAAGCGCATTTCTCGGGACGGCCGTCCGATCTGGTGGGAAGCGACTTATACGCCGGTGCTGGACGTCGACGGCCTGCCGATCAAGATCATCAGCATCGGCTCCGACGTGTCCTATCGCATGGTGCGCGAGCAGCGTGATCGCGAATATCAGCATCTGCTGTCGCTGGGCATCAACGAAACCGACAACGCGGTCTTCATCACCAACGACACCAACTACATCGTTTTTCACAATACCGGGTTCAGCCGCATGCTCGGCTTCGCCGCCGACGAAGTCATCGGCAAGCGGCCGCGCGAATTGTTCGAGGGACAAACTGCGATCCTGAAACTGATCGACGACTGCTATGCCGTCATTGCGCAAGGCAACAGTTTCCACGGTGAAGAGATGATGGTCGACAAACAGGGACATCCGCTGTGGGTGTCGACCGTGGTCAATCCCATCCTCGACGGCGACGGCAAACTGATCAACGCCGTCTGCATCCTGACCGACATCACCAACACCAAGATGCACGAGGTGCTGCAGTACAAGGCGCTCAACGCCATGGTGCGCGAGGCCAGCCTGCAGGAAGTGCTAACCATGGTGTGCCTGGAACTGGAACACATCGCGCCCGACATCATCGCGTCGGTGCTGCGCGTCGACGAGCACGGCTTGCTGCATCCGATCGCCGGGCCGCGTTTGCCGGAAGCCTACAACCAGGCGATCGAAGGCGTACCGATCGGCCCTTGCGTCGGCTCTTGCGGCACCGCCGCTTTCCGCGCCGAGCCGGTGGAAGTGGTCGACATCGCCAATGATCCGCTGTGGGCCGATTTCAAACACCTGGTGCTGCCGATGGGCCTGGAGTCGTGCTGGTCGACGCCAATCAAATCGGCCGACGGCCGCGTCATCGGCACGCTGGCCTTCTACTATCACGGCAAACGAAAAGCCGATGCCTTCCACCACCGCCTGGTCGACGTCAGCCTGCACTTATGCGCGCTGGCGCTGGAGCGTGAAGAGACCCGTTCGCGCATCCATCAGCTGGCGTTCTACGATTCGCTGACCGGCTTGCCCAATCGCAGCCTGCTCATGGTGAAAGCCAATCAGGCCATCGCCAATGCGGCGCGCACCAGGATTCCGCTGGCGGTGCTGTTCATCGATCTGGACCGCTTCAAGCAGATCAACGATTCACTCGGTCACCAGGCCGGCGACGAATTGCTGCGCACGGTCGCCGCGCGCTTGCAGATTGAGGCACGCAAGTCGGATATCGTCGGCCGCCTGTCCGGCGACGAGTTCGTCATCGTGCTGGCGCAATGCGATCTGAACCGCGTCACCGACGTTGTCAAACGCATCCAGGCCAACCTGTCGCTGCCCTGCCATATCGCCGGCGTGGCATTGACGCCCCTGGCCAGTATCGGCATCGCGCTGTTTCCGGACAATGGCGACACCATCGAGATCCTGTTGCATCGCGCCGACATGGCGATGTACCAGACCAAGGAAAAGAATCGCGGCCGCTTCAGCTTCTTCAGCGATGAAATGAATACCCAGGCGCAGGAACGGCTGGCGCTGGAAGGCGCCTTGCGCGATGCCTTGCGCGGCGGCGATTTCGAGCTGCACTACCAGCCGCAGGTCGATGTCCGCACCGGCCTGCTGCACGGTGTGGAGGCGCTGGCGCGCTGGCATCACGATCAACTGGGCCAGGTCTCGCCGGCGCGTTTCATTCCGATTGCGGAAGAATGCGGGCTGATCGGCGAACTGGGCAAGTGGGCGCTGGAAGAGGCGTGTTCACAACTGAGCGACTGGCGCCGGCGCGGCGTCAACGTGCCGTCGATCTCGGTCAACCTGTCGTCGACCAACTTCCATGATCTCGACCTGCCGCAATTCATCTCCGGATTGCTGCAACGCTACGAGCTGTCGCCCGGCGACCTGACACTGGAAATCACCGAGACGGTGATGATGGATACCAACCCGAGCACCACCCGTACCATTCACGAAATCCATGCCCAGGGCGTCAAGCTGGCGATGGACGACTTCGGCACCGGCTATTCCAGTCTCGGTTATCTGCGCAATCTGCCGGTGTCCGAGCTGAAACTGGATCAAAGCTTCGTGCGCGACATGAACCGCGACGAAACCGTGCTGGCGCTGACCAATGCGGTCATCCGCATCGGCGAAAGCCTCAAGCTGACGGTCGTCGCCGAAGGCGTGGAAGACAAGGCGCAATACCAACTGCTCAAACAGCAAGGCTGCGACGTTGCTCAGGGCTACCTGTTTTCACGGCCGATGCTGTCCGAGATTTTTGAGCATTGGCTGAAGAATTTCAAGATCGACAACTTTCTCTGAGAAGTTTTATCAAGGAAACAATTTTCCGTAGCATTGTTGCATCGCTTTTAAAGGTATTACCAGAAAAAGTGGTTCATAAACAACCAGTTACGTGAAATATTTCGCTCAATGAAACCAGTTTGAGGGGGATTTTAGCTATACTTGCTCCCCTTCAAACCCAAGCTTCACATCATTGCCGCGCACGCGCAAACGTTTGCAATTTCTTTGCAACAACGTCACAGAACACGTTTGCTCGCGGTATCCGGCGTCTTCGCGCCTAACAAAAAGAACACCACACTATGCAAACTTCTGCCTTCCATTACCGGAGCTGGGCTGTCGGCACCAAGCTCACCTCTCTCACCCTCGCGCTGGTGGGAGCATTGTTCATCGCGGCCATGCTGTTGATCAGCTATGCCACCTCCACCGTGCTGGAGCATCGATCGATGAACCAGATCGCCGGCGAGACGCGCGGCGTGGTCAACATGGTCGACATGTTCGACCGCTCGGTGAACAGCCAGGTGGAGCGCTTCTCCAACATGTTTGCAAAAACCTTCCCGGAACCATTTTCGCTCGACACTAGCCGCACCATCCAGATCGGCGACAAGGCAACGCCGGTGCTGCGCAACGGCAACACCGATCTCAACCTGGACTTTGCCATTCCTGACCGCTTCACCGCGCAGACCGGCGTCACGGCGACCATTTTCGCCAAGACCGGCGACGATTTCGTACGCGTCTCGACTTCCGTGAAAAAGGAAAACGGCGATCGCGCCGTCGGCACGCTGCTCGACAGAACGCATCCCGGCTACGCAGCGCTGCTGGCCGACAAATCCTATAGCGGCATCGCCACGCTGTTCGGCAAGCAATACATCACCAAATACACACCGATCAAAGACGCCGCCGGCCAACTGATCGGCGTGCTGTACGTGGGCGTCGATATCTCCGGCGACATTGCAGCGCTGACTACCAAGATCAAGGCGCTCAAGGTCGGCGAGACCGGTTACTTCTATGTGATCAATGCCAAGCCGGGCAATGACTACGGCAAGCTGATCGCCGGCCCGAAAGATGAGGGCAAGAATCTGCTCGGCCTGAAAGACGTCAACGGCAAAGAGTTCATCAAGGATATGCTGACGCAGAAGGAAGGCGTCATGCGCTATATGTGGGACAACCCGGATACCGCCGGCCACGCAGGCGAAGACAAGATCGTCGCCTTCAGCCAGTTCCCGAGCTGGAACTGGGTCATCGCCGGCGAAACTTATGCTGCCGAAGTGACTAATGAAATCGCCGCTATGCGCAACCGTTTCATGCTGTTCGGCGCAATTTTTTTGCTGCTGGTGGGCGCCGTGCTGGTGATCGTCATCAGGCAAGTCGTGACCCGTCCGCTGGCGCGTGCCCGCGAAGCCGCCGACAAGCTGGCCGGCGGCGACCTCACTGCGCGTCTGCACGTCAACCAGCAGGATGAAATCGGCCAGCTCATGCTCGCCGTCAACGGCATCAGCGATGGCCTGGCGCACGTAGTTGCGGATGTCCGCCAGGGCACCGAGCAGATCACCACCGCGTCGACCGAAATCGCCAGCGGCAATCTCGACCTGTCTTCGCGCACCGAACAGCAGGCCGGCTCGCTGGAAGAAACCGCTTCCGCGATGGAAGAACTGACCTCGACCGTCAAGCAAAATGCCGACAACGCGCAGCAGGCGAATCAGCTGGCGCAGTCCGCCTCCGAAGTCGCCTCGCAAGGCGGCGCAGTGGTCGGCCAGGTGATCGACACCATGGGCTCGATCAACGATTCGTCGAAGAAAATTGTCGACATCATCAGCGTGATTGACGGCATCGCTTTCCAGACCAACATCCTGGCGCTGAACGCAGCAGTGGAAGCCGCCCGCGCCGGCGAACAGGGCCGCGGCTTTGCCGTGGTCGCGTCGGAAGTGCGCAGCCTGGCGCAACGCTCCGCCGCTGCCGCCAAGGAAATCAAGATCCTCATCGATGATTCCGTCGACAAGGTTGAGGCCGGCAGCAAGCTGGTCGAACAGGCCGGCGCCACCATGACCGAAGTCGTCGCCAGCGTACGCCGCGTGACCGACATCGTCGGTGAGATCAGCTCGGCCAGCCAGGAACAGCGCGACGGCATCGAGCAAGTCAATCACGCCATCACGCAGATGGAACAAACCACGCAGCAAAATGCCGCGCTGGTGGAAGAAGCCGCCGCTGCCGCCCAGTCGCTGCAAGACCAGGCGCACAAGCTGACGGCATCGGTCAGCACCTTCAAGCTGGACGAAACGCATGCAATGTCATTCACGACTGCGGCTGCACCGTTGCGCACAATGACCGTCAAGCCGACCGCTGCGATCAAACCTGCCGCAGCGGCAACCAAACTGCCCGCAACTAAGAAGGCTTTGCCATCGCCTGACAAGGACAGCGACTGGGAACAGTTCTGACATAGCCGTGCCGCCGGCCGGACAGGAAATCCCTGACCCGGCTGGCGGTATAATCGCAAGATGAACGCACCCGATCGCCCCACCCGCCCTCTTCGTCCCATCCAGGCCCTGCCCGACCAGCTGATCTCGCAGATCGCTGCGGGCGAGGTTATCGAACGCCCCTCCGCCGTCGTCAAGGAATTGCTCGAGAACGCGCTCGATGCCGGCGCGACGCAAATCACCGTGCGTCTGGAACAAGGCGGCGTCAAGCGCATCGCCATTACCGACAACGGCCGCGGCATTCCGCCCGAGCAGATGCCGCTGGCGCTGGCGCGTCATGCAACGTCCAAAATCGCCTCTCTGACTGATCTGGAAAATGTCGGCACGCTCGGTTTCCGTGGCGAAGCACTGGCGTCGATTGCATCGGTCGCACAACTGACGCTGACCACGCGCACCGCCGATGCGGCGCATGCGTGGGAGATCACCGGCTCGCAGGAAGGCAACGTCGTCCCGGCTTCCGGCGCGCCCGGCACCACCATCGACGTGCAGGATCTGTATTTCAATACGCCTGCACGCCGCAAGTTTCTGAAGTCGGAACAAACCGAATACGGCCACTGCGCCGAAGTCGTGCGCCGCATTGCACTGGCGCGTCCCGACGTCACCTTCTCGCTGACGCACAACGGCAAGACCGTCGATCACTGGAACATCGGTGAGTTTGCCAAACGCAGCGCGCACATTCTCGGCGATGAGTTCGCCAACGCGCGCCTGCCGGTTGACGAAAGCGCAGGCCCTTTGCGCATCCACGGTTTCATCGGTTTACCGACCGCCTCCAAGGCACGTGCCGATGGCCAGTATTTCTACGTCAACGGCCGTTTCGTACGCGACAAGCTGCTGGTGCATGCCGTGCGCGCCGCCTATCAGGACGTGCTGCACGGCGACCGCTACCCGTCTTACGCACTGGCGCTGGATCTGGATCCGGCGCTGGTCGACGTCAATGTGCATCCGTCCAAGATCGAAGTGCGCTTCCGCGACAGCCGCAGCGTGCATCAATTCGTCTTCCACGCCGTCAGCCGCGCGCTGGCTGCAACCTCGGCAACGTCATTCGGCAATGCGCCGGCGCCGCAAGCAGCCGGCAACGGCCCGCTGCCGTGGATGCGCGATCAAGCCCAACAACCGTATCAGCAGCCTCAGCATCAGGCAGAGTTCGGCGCGCAGCTGCGCCCGAATTTCTCCACCGGCGGTTTTGGCGTTGCACAGAACACAGCCGACTATGGCGCGATGTTCCGCCCCGGCGTGCAAACCAATCTGGACATGGCCTCCCCCGCGGGCAGTGAAACAACAGCCGGCGCATTCACCATGCCCATCTCCGCCAATACGCAAAGCCTGCCGGCGGACGACTTCCCGCTCGGTTTCGCGCTGGCGCAATTGCATGGCATCTATGTGCTCGCGCAAAACAGCAAGGGCCTGGTCGTGGTCGACATGCACGCCGCGCATGAACGCATCCTTTACGAGCAGTTGAAGAACGCGCTCGACGACAACAGCATGTTCGTGCAGCCGCTGCTGATTCCGGTAACTTTCTACGCCGACGCCGTCGAAGTCGGTACGGCGGAGGAACATCAGGAGACCTTGAGCGCGCTCGGCTTCGACATCGCCGCGATGTCGCCCACCACGCTGGCAGTGCGCGCCGTCCCTGCGCTGCTCAAGAACGCTGACGCCCAGACGCTGGCGCGCGATGTGCTGCGCGACGTGCGCGAATTCGGCGGCTCGCGCGTGCTGCTGGAGCGCCGCAATGAACTGCTCGGGACACTGGCCTGCCACACCGCCGTGCGCGCCAACCGCAGCCTGACCGTACCGGAAATGAATGCGCTGCTGCGCCAGATGGAAGCTACGGAACGGGCCGACCAATGCAACCACGGCCGCCCGACCTGGAGCCAGCTGGCCTTGTCCGATCTGGACAAACTCTTCCTGCGCGGTCAATAAGATGGCGGCAGCATCCGAAGTAACTGCCGCGCCGCTGGCAGTCGCCATCATGGGCCCCACCGCCTCCGGCAAGACCGCGGCGGCGCTGGAAATCGCCAGGCATATTCCCTGCGAAATCATCTCGGTGGACTCGGCGCTGGTGTATCGCGACATGGACATCGGCACCGCCAAGCCGAACGCTGAAGAACTCGCCAGCGTGCCGCATCATCTGATCGACATCCTCGATCCGACGGAATCGTATTCGGCGATGCAGTTCCGCAATGACGCCCTGCGCCTGACGCAAGACATCCGCGCGCGCGGCAAGCTGCCGTTGCTGGTGGGCGGCACCATGCTGTATTTCAAAGCCTTGCGCGATGGACTCGACGATTTGCCGGAAGCCGATCCCGGCGTGCGCGAACGCCTCGACGAAGAAGCCGCGCGCGACGGCGTGCCCGCGCAACACGCACGCCTGGCCACGCTCGATCCGGAAACCGCCGCCCGCCTCAAACCCAACGACAGCCAGCGCATCCAGCGCGCGCTGGAAATCATCGAACTGACCGGCAAGCCGATGTCGGCGCTGCTGGCGCAGAAAGAAACCGAAGCTCTGCCCTTCACACTGCTGCCGCTGGCGCTGGAACCCTCCGAGCGCGCTGTCCTGCACGAACGCATCGCGCGCCGCTTCGACCTGATGCTGGAAAATAACGGTTTGCTGGACGAAGTCCGCCGCCTGCGCGCGCGCGGCGACCTGCACCTCGGATTGCCGTCAATGCGCTGCGTCGGCTACCGCCAGGCCTGGGAATATCTCGACGGCCAGTACGATTACGCTGAAATGCGCGAACGCGGCATCATTGCCACCCGACAACTGGCCAAGCGCCAGATCACCTGGCTGCGCTCCACGCCGGGGCGGGTGGTGATCGACTGCAACGCGGCCGATGCCACCCAGATGGTGATGGAGCATGTCCGGAAGGCGCTGGAGGGCTGAAGTCTTCGGGTTTTACGAGAAATGCGCCCAAGAGACGCTCACTAGTGGCTTAAAAACGGCTTAAATTCTCTTGACAGACATGTGAGCGCCTAGCATAATTGCGGGCTTGCTTTTGGTGATATAGCTCAGTTGGTTAGAGCACAGCACTCATAATGCTGGGGTCGGTGGTTCAAATCCACCTATCACCACCAAAGACACTGTAAGCCGTTGATCCGAAAGGGTCAGCGGCTTTTTTGTTTTTTGCGGACGATTTATTGATTGCCCAGACCATGCCCATGCCTTGCCCGACTTGCAAGACATAAGGGACAATTCGCTGATGGGGCGCAATCAGATCGCCGTCTGGCCGCCAATAGACATTATCAACGGAGAAGCAATGGCTGGAGTCAGTATCAAGAAGATCATGAGCGCGAAGCTCGTCACCGTCGGTCTGGACGACAAGCTGGAAACCGTTAAAGAGATTTTCGACAATCTGAAATTCCACCATCTGCTGGCGGTGGAAGAGCACAAGCTGCTGGGCGTGGTTTCAGACCGCGACCTGTTCAAGGCGCTCAGCCCGCACATCGGCTCCGCAAGAGAAACGTATCGGGACGTCGCCAGCCTCAACAAGCGCGTACATCAGATCATGACGCGGCATCCCATCGTGCTGCAGGAAAGCGCCACGGTCGACGACGCGATACATCTGTTCAACACGCACAGCGTTTCCTGCCTGCCGGTCGTGGATCTGAGTTTCAGGCCGGTCGGCATCGTGAGCTGGCGCGATATTCTGAAAAACCTGCGCATTCATCCGACCGGCACATAAATCCTGCCAATTAAGCCAGCGCGGCTGCGTTCGGCACCACTGTCGCAAACCGATCCGCCAGCGCAGCCAACGCCGCGCGCTGCACTTCCGCCGCCGGCACCACGCCGTTGCCGAGCGCATCCGGCAAATCACGCGTCGCGCACGCCGCCGCCACGACCGTCGACACATAACCATGATCCAGCGCCGAACGCGTGGTGGCGCTGATGCACATGTGGGTGGCGAAGCCGGCGATGATCAATTCCTTTTTGCCGGCCTTCTTCAGTTCGGCATCGAGCGTGGTGTTGGCGAACGAATTAGGCAGCGCCTTGACGACGGTAACTTCGCCTTCCTGCGGTTGCAGGCCGTCGATGATATTAACGTATTCGCGTTGCGGATCGAACAATGCGGCGCCGGGCTTGGCGTGGTGAACCACGTGAATGACCGGTGCACCTGCGGCGCGGGCCTGTTTGAGCAATTGTGCAATCTCGCCGACAGCGGCGTCGATGCCGGCCAGCGGCACACCGCCGGCAGTGTATTCGGCCTGATGATCGATGAGGATCAGCGCCGCATCTTTCCATAACGGGGTACGCGGTGCGGCGCCGGCGATCTGCAGCAGGGTTTTCGGTGTGGACATGAGAAGACTCCTTATAAGGGCAAATGAAGTGATGTCATCGTAGATGGTTAAAATACGTACATCAATTCATAAAAACAGGCAGCCACCCGTGAATAAATTAACGCCCTTGCCGCAGTCCACCGCGCAGGCTCTGCCGGTCGACTGGGAAGGCTTGCGCACCTTTGCCGCCTTTGTCGAGTCGGGCAGCTTCTCCGGTGCTGCCCGCCATCTGGGGGTGACGCATGCCACCGTGAGCCGGCGCCTGCGGATGCTGGAGCAAGCCTTGCAAGGACCGCTCTTCACCCGGCGCGGCGACGACACCGAACTGACGCGCCTGGGTGAAACGGTGCTGGGCGCCGCCCGCGAGATGCAGGCGCAGACGGCGCAACTGGCGCGCAAGCTGGCCGGCGAAGATATCCGCATGGAGGGCAAGGTGCGTATCGCGAGTACCGACGCGCTGGCGACAATGTTTCTGGCGCCGCGCCTGCCGTCCTTGCTGGATCAATGGCCGAATCTGGACGTCGAGTTCAGCATGAGTCACCAGACCGTCAGCCTGGCGCGGCGCGATGCCGACCTGGCAATTCGCTTTGCCAGACCGCAGGATGGCGAGCTGATTGCCAGGCGGCTGGGCAAGATCAGCTACTTCCTGTGCGGCAGCAAGGCGCGCGTGGCCGACTGGCGCCGTGATCCCGCATCCGCAGCCTTCATCGGCTATGACGACGGCGTGCCGGAAATTCCGGAAACCCTGTGGCTGGCCGACCATGCAGGCAACAACCCGGTGCGCTTTCGCAGCACCAGTCTGGTGGCGCAGTGCGTAGCGGCGCGTGCGGGTGTCGGGTTGGCCTTGTTGCCGCAGTATCTGCTCGCGCCTGATCTGGAACTGGCCGAGGCCGCATCGCAGCTGCAACGCGAAATCTGGGTGGTCTATCACCGCGACCTGAAGGCCTTGCCGCGCCTGCGCGCTGTGCTGGACTGGCTGGAGAGCTGCTTTTCGGCTTAAACGCCCTCACTCACCCTTTTATTGCCGAAAGGACATTTTTCAGAGTGTTGCAGAACCTCGCTACGGCTGCTCCCGGCCCGGTCCCATAGGGCATCCGGTGCTATAATCGCGAACCTTGGAAGTGCATGGGACTACGATCCGCACTCGCCTTGCCCGCGCCGCAAAACAGCCGCCTTGCTGCTTTGCAACTGAACTCGCAACTGAATTTGCAATTAGATGCGATCCGCGCCGGGCGGCAACAATACGCGACTCGCCTCTGCTTCCCCTTGCCGGCACCGATTTGGTTCCCTGCCGCGCCCTCATGCCTGATTGACAACTATGCAGAAAAAAGTATTCATCAAAACCTTCGGCTGCCAGATGAACGAGTACGACTCGGACAAGATGGCCGACGTGCTCAACGCTTCCGACGGTCTGGTCAAGACCGACAAACCGGAAGACGCGGACATCATCCTGCTCAACACCTGCTCCGTGCGCGAGAAGGCGCAGGAGAAGGTGTTCTCCGACCTCGGCCGCCTGCGCGAGCTGAAGAAGAACAATCCCGATCTGCTGATCGGCGTCGGCGGTTGCGTGGCGTCGCAGGAAGGCGAAGCCATCGTCAAGCGCGCGCCCTACGTCGACATGGTATTCGGCCCGCAAACCCTGCATCGCCTGCCGCAGATGATCAGCGAGCGCCGTTTCAGCGGTCGTCCGCAAGTCGACATCAGCTTCCCGGAAATCGAAAAGTTCGACCACATGCCTCCGGCCCGCGTCGAAGGCGCGACGGCTTACGTGTCGATCATGGAAGGTTGCAGCAAATATTGCAGCTATTGCGTGGTGCCCTACACCCGCGGCGAAGAAGTCTCGCGCCGCTTTGAAGACGTGCTGACCGAAGTGGCCGGACTGGCTGAGCAGGGCGTCAAGGAAGTCACTTTGCTGGGCCAGAACGTCAACGCCTTCCGCGGTGAAATGGCCGATGGCGAGATCGCCGACTTTGCGCTGCTGATCGAATACATCGCCGACATCCCCGGCATCGAGCGTATCCGTTTCGTGACCAGCCATCCGAAGGAATTCACGCAGCGCCTGATCGACACCTACGCCAAGGTGCCGAAGCTGGTCGATCACCTGTACCTGCCGGCGCAACACGGCTCCGACCGCATCCTGGCGGCGATGAAGCGCGGCTACACGGCGCTGGAATACAAATCGGTGCTGCGCCGCCTGCGCGAAGTGCGCCCGAACATTGCGATCTCGAGCGACTTCATCGTCGGCTTCCCCGGCGAGACTGACGACGATTTCAACGCACTGATGAAGCTGATTACCGACATCGGCTACGACTCCAGCTTCAGCTTTGTGTTCAGCCCGCGTCCCGGCACACCGGCCGCCAACCTGGCCGACGACACGCCGTATGAAGTCAAACTGAAACGCCTGCAGCATCTGCAAGCCGTGGTGCAAGACAACGCCAACAAGATCAGCCAGAACATGATCGGGTCGGTACAACGCATCCTGGTGGAAGGCCCGTCGAAGAAAGACCCGAACGAGCTGCAAGGCCGCACTGAAAACAATCGCGTGGTCAATTTCGACGGCGGCCCGAACGGTGCGCGCCTGATCGGACAGATGGTCGACGTCTCGATTTTGCAAGCGTTCTCGTTCTCGCTGCGCGGCGAGATCGTGGTCAAACAATAATTCAGTCCAATCAAGTTCTACTTACCTTACCGAAACCGAGCCAGATTGAAAAAATCACCCAGCCAGCCTCACTACTTCATCCCGCAACCGCTCGACAATAAACGTCTGGCGAATCTGTGCGGTCCTTTGGATGAAAACCTGAGGCAAATTTCGTCCGCGCTCGACGTGACGATTTTCCGCCGCGGCGAAAAGTTCATCGCCAGCGGCACCAACGCCGAGCGTGCTGCAGCTATCCTCGAACGGTTTTATGCATTGGCGGACAAGCCGGTGTCGGTCGAAGACGTACAGCTGGCGCTGGTGGAGCAACGCGCCACCGCGACCATCGACGCTGAACTGGGCGATGCCGAAGCCACCATCGACAAGATCGAAAAAACCGAGATCGAAAGCCCGGTGCTGAAGACGCGCAAGCATGACCTGCGCGGCCGCACGCCGCATCAGGCCGAATACCTGCATGCGATTCTGGAACACGACATCACTTTCGGCGTCGGCCCGGCCGGCACCGGCAAGACCTACCTCGCGGTCGCCTGCGCGGTCGATGCCCTGGAGCGCGACGCCGTGCAACGCATCGTGCTGACGCGTCCGGCCGTGGAAGCCGGCGAACGTCTCGGCTTCCTGCCCGGCGATCTGGCGCAAAAGGTGGACCCGTACCTGCGCCCGCTGTACGACGCGCTATACGACCTGCTCGGTTTCGACCGTACGCAGAAGCTGTTCGAGAAGCAAGCCATCGAAATCGCGCCGCTGGCATACATGCGCGGCCGCACGCTGAACCACGCTTTCATCATCCTCGACGAAGCGCAGAACACGACTCCGGAACAGATGAAGATGTTCCTGACACGTATCGGTTTTGGCAGCAAGGCGGTCGTCACCGGCGACGTCACGCAGATCGACTTGCATCACGGCCAGAAGAGCGGTCTGATTGATGCCCTGAATGTGCTACACGATGTGCGCGGCATCGCCTTCTCGCGCTTCACCAGCAGCGACGTGGTGCGCCATCCCATGGTGGCGCGCATCGTCGACGCCTATGAAGCGGCTGCGCCGACCGGCAACGCTCACATTACGTCCAACAATGCCGTCAAACGTCTCAGCCAGGGCCTGACCCAGTCAGCCAAGCCACGCCATGCAAAAAAATAAACTGACCCTGTCCGTCCAGTATGCCGATCCACGCCTGAAAGAAAGCGTGCCGCGCCCGCAGATTCGCCGCTGGATCCAGGCGGCGCTGTTCGCGCCCGCCGAACTGACAATCCGCTTTGTCGATGCCGAAGAAGGCCAGACCCTGAACCGCGACTATCGCGGCAAGGATTACGCCACCAACGTGCTGACGTTTGCATATACGGAAGATGAAGACAGCGAAGTCACTCAGGCAGACATTATCCTGTGCACGGATGTGCTGGAAAAAGAAGCTGCGGAACAAAAAAAGCCGCTGCTGGATCATGCGGCGCATCTGATCGTCCACGGCGTGTTGCACGCTCAGGGCTACGACCACGAGGAAGAGGAAGAAGCGACCGAGATGGAAGCTTTGGAGACGGAAATTCTGGCGGGTCTGGGTTTTGGCAATCCATACGCGGATCGCAGCTAGGACGACATCTTAGCCATACCGGGGCACTGCATCGACAGCGCCTGCCTCGCTGCAACGCCATAAGACTGCACCTTCAAGCTGCAGCGATTTTCTCTGCTGTTCTGCTGTATTACTCCCCATCCCGATAGCGTTTCATCGCCGTACGCAGAAAACCCAACTGCCGGCTGAAGCGCGTGCAATGGTCGCAGATGCGCAAATGCCAGCGCAGCGCCAGCCGCCTGACAAATGACAATTCGCTATCTTGCGCCTCGCACAAGATGCGATGAGCTTCTTTGCACTTCATATGTTCACTCCTGATGCGCCATTGTAAATGACGCTGCACCCGCTATTGCGCCCCGATTCTCCGACGCCGTGCCTGTTAGTCGCGGCTCACTTCTTTTTCTTACATTTTGCTGACTATTTTCTCAATCATTTTCTGGATTTCCCGGCTTGTTGAGCCGGAGCAAAATAATTTAGCGATTTTTCTCTTTCTTTGTAAGAAGTCCCGATCTCCGCCGACCAAGGAGCATGAAGCCAAATGCCGGCCGCTGACCTGTTGAGCATCAAGGCTCACAAGTCAAAGCCCTACCGTCAAAGAGAAGGAGACGATCATGAACACCTCAGTCCCCGCTGCCATCGCAACAACTACCGCAACGGTACATCCGCTGTGGTTGCGCCTCACCCACTGGATCAATGCATTTTCAGTGGTGATCATGATCCTCAGCGGCTGGCGCATTTATAACGCCTCGCCGATCTTTCCCTTCGTCTTTCCGAAGGAATGGACGCTGGGCGGCTGGCTGGGCGGTGCGCTGCAATGGCACTTTGCCGCGATGTGGCTGCTGGCGGCCAACGGTCTCGTTTATCTCTTGATCAACCTGCTGACCGGGCGCGCACAGCGCAAATTCTTACCGCTGCGTCCGAGGGAAATCTTGCATGACTTCATGCAGGCCCTGAAAGGCAAGCTGCAGCACGCATCGCTGGATCACTACAACGCCGTGCAAAAGCTGGCTTATCTCTCCGTCATCGCAGATTTCGTGCTGATCATGATCTCTGGCCTGGCGATCTGGAAGTCGGTGCAACTGCCTTTGCTGCGCGACCTGATGGGCGGCTTCGACAATGCGCGCATCGTGCATTTCTTCGCGATGAGTTTTCTGGTGCTGTTTATCGTCGTGCATATCGTGATGGTGGCGCTGGTGCCGCGCACCTTGCTCGCCATGCTGCGCGGACGCTAAGAAAGGACATCATCATGATCAGAAAACCCAATCGCCTGCCATCCACCTTGGACAGCGAACTCATCATCAAGGACGCACGCCGCGAACTGGAACTGGCCATGCCATCGCGCCGCCTGTTCGGCAAGCGCGCGCTGACGCTGGGCGGCTTATCGCTGCTGACTGGTTGCGAGATCACCGACAACGAATCAGTCAATCGCATGCTCACTAAAATTTCGCGCATGAACGATGGCGTGCAGGCCTGGCTGTTCGATCCGAACCAGATGGCGCCGACTTATCCGGCGTCGATGATCACGCGGCCGTTTCCATTCAATGCGTTTTACGGCGAAGACGAGATCACCGAAGTCGACGGCGAAAAGTACCGCCTGGACATCAAAGGATTGGTCAGCAACAAGAAGTCGTGGACGCTGCCGGAGTTGCGCCGCCTGCCGCAGGTCGAGCAGATCACGCGCCACATCTGCGTGGAAGGCTGGAGCGCCATCGGCCGCTGGGGCGGCGTGCCGTTTGCCGGTTTCCTGAAACATATCGGCGCCGACCTGAGTGCGAAGTACATCGCGTTCCGCTGCGCCGACGATTACTACACCAGCATCGACATGCCGACCGCGCTGCACGCGCAAACCCAGCTGACGCTGACCTACGACGGCGAGATCCTGCCGCCGAAATACGGCTTCCCGATGAAGCTGCGCATGCCCACCAAGCTGGGCTACAAGAATCCGAAGCATATTGCTTCAATCGAAGTAACCAACAATTACCCCGGCGGTTACTGGGAAGACCAGGGGTACAACTGGTTCGGCGGTGCTTAGCAAGATGCTAAGTCCTTGCCGGGTTCATGGCGCTTTTGCCGCTTATTTATTATTTTTTTCCAGGAGATTCACATGAAAAAAGCACTCTCTACTTTGTTCGCCTGTCTGATGATGGCCGCCGTTTCGGGCGCCTACGCTGCCGACACCATGGCCAAAGACGATATGTCCAAGGATTCCATGTCCAAGGACAGCATGAAGAAAGATGGCATGAAGAAAGACAAGATGAAAAAGAAAGATTCCATGAGCAAGGACTCGATGGCCAAAGACGGCATGGCGAAGGACGGTATGGCCAAGGATGAAATGAAGAAGTAAGCAACAGGCTTCGTTTCTTTCGACATGTCCGCGGCATGCGCATGCTGCGGACATGTCCGTCGGGAAACTGTTGCAATTTCCGACATTCTGTCCGCTTCATTCGTTGTTCGCTCTGAGCAGGAAATCGCGTTTTAGTAGATTTGTCATATATTTGTTGTATCCTATGGCTCATCGAAACAACGTCGGACCCACGGCTCACGCCATATGCAAGATCACCCTAGTAGCGTCAAATCCATTGACGCTAAACCACACCGTTCTTTATTTGAACGTCTCACTGCACTCATCTCCCCTGAACCTGAAAACCGAGCAGAGTTGCTCGAAGTCCTGCACGACGCCCACGAGCGCAATCTGATCGACGCCGATGCGCTGTCGATGATTGAAGGCGTGTTTCAGGTATCCGACCTGGCCGTACGCGACATCATGGTGCCGCGCTCGCAAATGGACACCATCGACATCACCAAACCGATCGAAACCTGGATGCCCGAAGTGCTGTCGACCTCGCACTCCCGCTTTCCGGCCGTCGAGGGAGAGCGCGACAAAGTGATCGGTGTTTTGCTGGCCAAGGACCTGCTGCGTTACTACGCGGAAGAATCCTTCGACGTGCGCGACATGCTGCGCCCTGCCGTCTTCATCCCCGAATCAAAGCGCCTCAACGTGCTGCTGCGCGACTTCCGCGCCAATCGCAACCATATGGCCATCGTCGTTGACGAATACGGCGGCGTTGCCGGCCTGATCACGATTGAAGACGTGCTGGAACAAATCGTCGGCGACATCGAGGACGAATACGATTTCGATGAGGAAGAAGACAACATCCTCGCCATCAAAGACGGCGCCAACGGTCCGCGCTGGCGCATCAAGGGATTGACCGAAATCACCCAGTTCAACGAAACGCTGGAAACCGAATTCTCCGACGAAGACGCCGACACGATCGGCGGCCTGGTCGCCAACCATCTCGGCCGCGTGCCGCGCAAGGGCGACGAGTTCGACATCGCCGGCATGCACTTCGAAGTGCTGCGCGCCGACGCCCGCCAGGCCCATGTGCTGCTGGTGGAAAAACTGCCGGAAACCCCGGCAGCCGGGGACGAAGAATAAGTTTCCCTGCGTGAATCTCCCGACTCAATCCCCTGCCGGCGCCAACACCGCAACGGATGCGGCCAACATCGCCGGCGCCACTGACTCCACTGCGCTTACACGATGGACACCGCTCATCGCCTTACTGGCCGGCGTGCTCAACGTGCTGGCCTTTGCGCCCTTCAACATCTGGCCGATTCAGATCCTGACGCTGGCGTGGCTGTTCCGCCAGGTCAGCCGCACCGCCTCGTTCCGTCGCAATGCGCTGACCGGCTGGCTCTACGGCTTCGGCTGGGCGGCGTGCGGCGTGCACTGGCTCTACATCAGCATGCACGACTATGGCGGCATGGCGGGATGGATGGCGGCGCTGGCAGTCGGTTTGCTGGCGGCCTATGTCGGCATTTACGCTGCGCTGGCAGCGGGATTGGCGAACTGGCTCAGGCAGCGTTGGCAAGTATCGTCTGCAGTGCTGTTATTACTGGTGTTGCCGGCTTTGTGGGCGTTATCGGAATGGGTGCGCGGCTGGCTGTTCACAGGGTTTCCCTGGCTGACTTCCGGCTACGCGCATAACGTCGGCCCGCTGGCAGGTTTTGCACCGGTCATCGGCGTCTACGGCCTGGCCTGGATCGCCTCCGTGATCGCCGGTTGCCTGGCGATGGTGAGCCTGCGCGCAGGCCGGCGTATTCTGCCCGCCGCGCTGGCGGTTTTGCTGGCGTGTACCGGTGCAGCGCTGCATCAAGTGCAATGGACGACGCCGGTGGGACAACCTATCACTGCGCGTTTGCTGCAAGGGAATATTCCGCAGGAATTGAAATTCTCCAACGAAGCACTGCTGTCGACGCTGAACATGTACGACGAGATGATCCGCAGCGCGCCCGCCGATCTGATCGCCACGCCGGAAACCGCTGTGCCGTTGCTGCCGCAGCAATTGCCGCCGGATTATCTGACGCGCCTGATTCGTTTCATCCAGACCTCCGGCAGCCATCTGGCGCTGGGCATCCCGCTGTCGGACGGCCCCAACCAGTATGCCAACAGCGTGATCGGTTTTTCGCCCGATCCGGCCAGCGCCAAAAGCCCTTATCGCTATGACAAGCACCATCTGGTGCCTTTCGGTGAATTCATTCCCTTCGGCTTTCGCTGGTTTGTCGACATGATGAGCATTCCGCTGGGCGACATGACGCGCGGCAAGCCGCTGCAGATGCCGTTTGCGGTCAGGCAGCAATGGGTCATGCCGAATATCTGCTACGAAGATCTGTTCGGCGAAGAAATCGCCGCCCAGCTCGGCGGCGCCTACTACGCCGGTCAGCCTCAGGCCAGCATCTTGCTGAATCTGTCGAATATCGCCTGGTTCGGCAACTCCATCGCGCTGCCCCAGCATTTGCAGATCTCGCAGATGCGCAGCCTGGAAACCGGCCGCCCGATGCTGCGTTCGACCAATACCGGCGCGACCGCCGTGATCGGACCAAATGGTCAGGTGATCTCCGAATTGCAGCCTTACACGCGCAACATGCTGAGCGCTTCGGTGCAAGGCTATCAGGGCCAGACGCCTTACATTCTGTTCGGCAACAAGCTGATGCTGGCGCTGGCGCTCGTCTCGCTGGCGGCGGCCGGGCTGCTGTCGCGCCGCAAGCGCCCGGTTTAAGCGCAATTTCCTCGCTTTATTCTTCCGCGTTCCCCCGTATTCCTCCATGCGGGGCGCATAAGCACCCCAAAAACCGCTAAAATTCAGGGTTTTAGCAATTCCTTGCCTGCCGTCACCGGCAACCACAAAAAAGATGCTCACATTTCAACAGATCATTCTCAAGCTGCAAGAATATTGGGATGCGCAAGGTTGCGCATTGCTCCAGCCGTACGACATGGAAGTCGGCGCCGGCACGTCGCACACTGCGACCTTCCTGCGCGCCATCGGACCTGAGCCCTGGCGCGCTGCCTACGTGCAACCGTCGCGCCGCCCGAAGGACGGCCGCTACGGCGAAAACCCGAACCGCATGCAGCACTACTACCAATACCAGGTCGTGCTGAAGCCGGCGCCTGAGAACATCCTCGATCTGTACCTCGGCTCGCTGGAAGCCCTCGGCCTCGACCTCAAGCAAAACGATGTGCGCTTCGTCGAAGACGACTGGGAAAACCCGACCCTGGGCGCCTGGGGCCTGGGCTGGGAAGTCTGGCTCAACGGCATGGAAGTGACGCAGTTCACTTACTTCCAGCAAGTCGGCGGTCTCGACTGCAAACCGGTGCTGGGTGAAATCACCTACGGCATTGAGCGTCTGGCGATGTATCTGCAAGGCGTGGAAAACGTCTACGATCTGGTCTGGACCGAATGGGTCGAAAACGGCATCAAGAAGAAGCTGACCTACGGCGACGTGTTCCATCAAAACGAAGTCGAGCAGTCGACCTTCAACTTCGAATACTCGAATACCGACTTCCTGTTCTCGCTGTTCGGCAACTATGAATCTGAAGCCAAGCGCCTGCTCGAAGTCCCGCTGGCATTGCCTGCGTACGAAATGATCCTGAAGGCGGCACATACCTTCAACCTGCTCGATGCACGCGGCGCGATTTCGGTGACTGAACGCGCGGCCTACATCGGCCGCATCCGAAATCTGTCGCGCGCCGTGGCGCAGGCGTATTTCGAATCGCGCGAGCGTCTCGGCTTCCCCATGGGCGGCGCAGCGGATGCCGCGCGCCAAGCTGCCTGAACGCCTGAGCATGTATTGACCGGATCGCGCATCGGCTGACAGCAGCCGGTGCTCCAGACAAGCAAGAAAACAGAAAATGACTCAAACACTTTTAGTAGAACTCCTGACCGAAGAACTGCCACCGAAAGTGCTCGCCAAACTGGGCGACGCCTTTGCCAACGGCATTTTCAACGGACTGAAAGCACGCGACTTTCTCGAAGACGGCGCGGTCGCCACGGCTTACGCCACGCCGCGCCGCCTGGCGGTTGCCATCACCAAGGTACGCGCCACCTCGCTGGATAAAGCGATCCGCGAAAAAGTGCTGCCGGTCAGCGTCGCCCTCGATGCCGAAGGCCGCCCGTCCGCACCGCTGGTGAAGAAACTCGCTGCGCTGGCCGCGCAAGTCGGCATCACCGTCATCACGCCGGACCAGTTGGAACGCGCGCAAGACGGCAAGGCCGAGAGCTTCTTCTACACCTACACCGCCAAGGGCTCGGCGCTGCAAAACGGCCTTCAGACTGCACTGGAAGAATCGGTCGCCAAGCTGCCGATCCCCAAGGTCATGAGCTATCAGCGCCAGCACGGCCGCGCTGCGGGTGACACCGTGCACTTCGTGCGCCCCGCGCATCGCCTGATCGCGCTGCATGGCGCCAATGTCGTGCCGCTGAACATTCTCGGTCTGGATGCCGACAAGATCACGCAAGGCCATCGCTTCCTGTCGCAAGGCGCGATCGCGGTTGACTCACCGGAATCGTATGTCGAAACCCTGATCAGCAAAGGCAAAGTCATTCCCGGCTTCAACGAGCGCAAGGAAAAGATTCGCCTCGACTTGCTGGGCAAGGCCGGCGACGACAAGGTACTGATGCCTGAATCGCTGCTGGACGAAGTCACGGCGCTGGTCGAATGGCCGGTGGTCTACGAATGCAAATTCGATGATCAATTCCTGGCCGTGCCGCAGGAATGCCTGATCCTGACCATGCAGACCAATCAGAAATATTTTGCGCTGACCGATGCCAGCGGCAAGCTGCGCTCGCGCTTCCTGATCGTCTCCAATCTGGAAACGCCGGATCCTCGGCACATCATTCAAGGTAACGAGCGCGTCGTGCGCCCACGCCTGTCGGATGCGAAATTCTTCTTCGAGCAAGACAAGAAGAAGTCGCTGGCCGACCGCGTGCCGCTGCTGGGCAACGTGGTGTATCACAACAAGCTGGGCAACCAGCTGCAACGCACCGAGCGCGTCAAGGCGCTGGCCGGCGCAATTGCCAGACTGCTGGGCAACGACGTGGCACTGGCTGAACGCGGCGCCTTGCTGGCCAAGGCCGATCTGCTGACCGACATGGTCGGCGAGTTCCCCGAGCTGCAAGGCATCATGGGAACCTACTACGCGCGTCATGACGGTGAGCCGGACGAAGTGGCGCTGGCAGCCTCCGAACACTATCAGCCGCGCTTTGCCGGCGATGCGCTGCCTGCCTCGGCAACCGGCACCGCTGTCGCACTGGCAGACAAGCTGGAAACCCTGGTCGGCATCTGGGGCATCGGGCTGCAACCGACCGGCGACAAGGATCCGTTCGCACTGCGCCGCCATGCGTTGGGGATCCTGCGCATGCTGGTTGAAAAGCGCCTGCCGCTGGCGCTTCCGGCTTTGCTGAAAGAAGCCGTGAGCCTGTTCGCCGGCAACAGCAACTTCAAGGATCCGAGCGCCGACGTCAGCGCCTTCTTCTACGACCGCCTGCGCGGCCTGCTGCGCGAGCGCAATTACTCGCCCAACGAGATCGAAGCCGTGGTCGCGCAACAGCCGGAAGTGCTGGACAACATCACCGAGCGTCTCGACGCGGTGCAGGCATTCGCCGCATTGCCGGAAGCCGAAGCACTGGCTGCCGCCAACAAGCGCATCACCAACATCCTGAAGAAGATCGAAGGCGGCGTGTCTGGCACCGTGCAAAACGGCCTGCTGCGCGAAGCCGCCGAGCAGGCGCTGTACTCCGCCATGCTGCTGTTGAAGCCGCAAGTCGATGCGGCGTATGCCCAGGGCAACTTCAGCGGCGCGTTGAAAGCGCTGGCACAATTACGCCAGAACGTTGACGCCTTCTTCAACGACGTCATGGTCAACGCCGAAGACGAACAACTGCGCAACAACCGCCAGGCATTGCTGGCCGAGTTGCATCAGATGCTCAACCAGGTGGCGGATATTTCCAAGCTGGCTGCATAAGGTTCATACGGTTCTCAGGGATAGGGTAAGAACAACATGAAGCTGATTATTCTGGACCGCGATGGCGTGATCAATCACGACTCCGACGCGTTCATCAAGTCGCCGGCAGAGTGGATCCCGATCAAGGGTTCGCTGGAGGCCATCGCTCGTCTGAATCAGGCGGGATATCGCGTGGTCGTGGCGACCAATCAGTCCGGCGTCGGCCGCGGCCTGTTCGATATGATGACGCTCAACGCGATCCATCAGAAGATGCACAACGCCGCGCAGCAAGTGGGCGCGGATATCGACGCGGTATTTTTCTGCCCGCATGCCGCCGACGACAATTGCGATTGCCGCAAGCCCAAGGAAGGCATGTTCAATGAAATCGCCAAGCGTTTCGGCGTCAGCCTGCGCGGTGGCGTGATTACCGTCGGCGATTCGCTGCGCGATCTGCAGGCCGGTTTCAAGGCCGGCTGCGCGCCCTATCTGGTCCTCACCGGCAAGGGCGAAAAGACGCGCGAAAAAGGCGGCCTGCCGCCAGGAACACTGGTCTATCCCGATCTCGCCAGCGTGGTCGACTTCATCTTAAAAGCGCCGGTAGAAGTGTCGGTTTAGGTTCCGCCGGGGCCTCGTTGTTGACGAGCCCGGCTGAATCGTCCAAGGGAGATTGAATTTTGCGTATCAACCTGTTTTTGCGTTCCGTTCTGTTCACACTGATCATGGCTGTGGTAACCATCGTCTGGTCGATGGCCTGCATCCTGTTTGCCCCCTTCCCGTATGCCAAGCGGTACTACCTGACCTCGCGCTGGAACGTCATCGTGATCTGGGCGGCGCGCGTGATCTGCGGCATTCGCTACCAGATCAAGGGCATGGAGAATCTTCCTGATGCGCCGGTGATCCTGCTGTCCAAGCATCAGTCGGCATGGGAAACGATTTTCTACGTGATCAGCATGCCGCGTCCGCTGGTGTTCGTATTCAAGAAAGAGCTGACCTACATTCCCTTCTTCGGCTGGGGTATTGCGCTGCTGCGCATGATTCCGATTGACCGCAGCAAGGGCCGCGACGCCTTCAGCCAGGTGGTGGTGCAAGGCCGCAAGCGCCTCGCCGACGGCCAGTGGGTGATCATGTTCCCGGAAGGCACGCGCATTCCCGTGGGCCAGGTGGGCAAATACAAGCACGGCGGGTCGCGCCTGGCGGTGGAAACCAATACGCCGGTGGTGCCGATGGCTGTGAATGCCGGAGAATGCTGGCCCAAGGGCTCGTTCATCAAAAAACCGGGAATCATTACCGTGTCGATCGGCAAGCCGATCTCGCCGGAAGGCCTGGATCCCGCACAATTAAGCCAACGCGTCGAAAATTGGATAGAATCAGAGATGCGCGTGATTTCCCCGGCGGTTTATGCCGCTGTAGATAAAAAGAACTGACCATCGGCCCCAATACATTGAAACTGCTTCGTCATTCACAGCCCGATCCTAACCAGCTAACGCTGCAACTGGATTTCTTCACTCCGACGCCGCTTGAGACGAAGCAGGAAAACCCGCCACCGGCGTTTGTCGAACCCGAGCCATCCATCCCTGCACCGGAGCTGACGCATCAGTCTCCGTTGCCGCCGATGTCGCCTCCGATCGGCCGTCCGGCCGATGGTATGCGCCGCATCCAGCTGGGTGAACACCACATCGACTATGCCTTGCTGCGTTCCAAGCGCCGTTCGATCGGTTTCCTGATCAGCGACGAAGGCTTGCGCGTAACGGCGCCGAAATGGGTGACGCTGGGAGAGATTGAAAACGCCATCCGCGAAAAGCAACGCTGGATCTTCACCAAGCTCAATGAGCGCCGTGAACGCTCGGCGCGGCGCCTGCAACCGCAGATGCAATGGCGCGACGGCGCAACACTGCCGTATCTCGGCCAGGACGTAACGCTGCGCATCCGCGCCAATCAGGCGGCCGGCATTGCGTATGATGAAGAGACACTGGAATTGACCGTAGGGCTGCCGGCAGATGCCGGCGAACAGCAACTGAAAGACCGCGTGCAAGGCTGGCTACAAGCGCGGGCCAAGGAAACCTTTGCCGCCCGCCTGCCGATTTACGCAGAGAAACTCGGTGTGACGTATCAGTCTTTCGCCCTGTCGTCGGCAACGACGCAATGGGGTTCATGCACGGCCGACGGACGTATTCGCCTGAACTGGCGGCTGATGCATTTCGCCCTGCCGCTGATCGATTACGTGATCGCACACGAGCTGTCGCATCTGCGCGAGATGAACCATAGCCCGCGCTTCTGGGCGACGGTGCAATCGATCTTCCCTGAGTTTGAAACGGCAAAGCGGGCATTGCGCGAGAGCGCGCCGGAAACCCTGCCGATTTTCTGATATTTTGATTTTCTGAACGGCCTGCTCGTACGGTGCGTTATCGCACCACTACGAGCAGGCCTTTTTCTTTTTGCCGCAAGCGCCCGCCTGTGGCAGACGCACCTGGCGAAACCTGCTTACAGTCCCTTGCCCGGCTCGCTGTCTTTACGCTCGATGAACTCGATCTTGTAGCCATCGGGATCGGTGATGAACGCGATCACGGTGGTGCCGCCCTTGACCGGACCGGCTTCGCGCGTCACATTGCCGCCGGAGTTGCGTGCCGCATCGCACGCCTTGTAGGCATCATCGACCGAGACGGCGATGTGGCCGTAGGCGGTGCCCATGTCGTACTTGTCAACGCCATGGTTATAGGTCAGTTCCAGTTCGGCATGCTCAGGATTGCTGCCATAGCCGAGAAAAGCCAGCGTGTACTTGTATTCAGGATTGTCGCTGGTGCGCAGCAACTTCATGCCAAGCACCTTGGTGTAAAAATCGATGGAGCGTTGCAGATCGCCAACCCGCAGCATGGTGTGCAGAATACGCATAGTGAGCCTTTGCCTAAGAACTTATCGGAGTGCAAGATTGTAGCGCTGTTCGATGCGGCTTGCCGGGCATCGGCCACAAAACGCCGCCACAAGCGAGCAATTCCCTCTTCTTTCCTCTACTATGGAGGCTCGCGGTTCGCCTTTTCTGGCAAGGACGCAGAAAAGCAATCGGAAAACGCGCCGTACGTCAGGGATACGCCGAATCGCGCACTAAAGCGTGATCGACAAAGGGATGGAATAAGAACAATGCTCGCCGCCATAAAAAACAGCCGTGTGTTGCGCGAAGTCTCCGGCACCTTGCTGGTGATGCGCGAGACATTCATCACCATACTGCCGATCTACATGTTGATGTCGCTGCTGGATCTGGCGTCGACGCTGATCCCGGACAACGGTGGCCAGCACAGCATCTACGGGCTCATCCAACTCATTTCATTTCCCGTCAAACGGGCGCTCCCGTTCGCGGTGGCGACACT
Organism: Herbaspirillum sp. GW822-FHT03A08; assembly: GCF_058801885.1. Taxonomy (NCBI): domain Bacteria; kingdom Pseudomonadati; phylum Pseudomonadota; class Betaproteobacteria; order Burkholderiales; family Oxalobacteraceae; genus Herbaspirillum; species Herbaspirillum sp. GW822-FHT03A08. The sequence goes on from NZ_JBXANR010000004.1 coordinate 137,163, forward strand.
GCTCGGATACAAACTGGCGCGTCATCGCCGCCTCGATCCGCTGGTCGGTGCATTGATCAGCGGCGTCAGCTTCGCTGTGGTGATTGTTCCCATGGCTGCCGCCAGCGACAGCACCGTGGCATCCGTCTTGCCCAGTGTGTACAGCATCCTGTTGCCGCTGCTGTCGATCTTTTTGCTGGTGCTGATACGGCGTTGCCATTTTCTGCAAATCGACGGCAAGGAAGTCAGCCACTTGCTGGCAACCAGCATCAACAGCATCCTGCCGGCATTGTGCGTCGTTCTGCTCAATGCCATCTTCTGGCATTGGCTGTCCGCATTCCTGATTGCATCGTTCAACAGCCCCGGCGATTACCTTGCACATTTGCCGGTGCTGGTTCAGGGCAGTATCCGCGTGGTGGCAGTGCATGTGCTCTGGTTTCTCGGCATACACGGCAACTATGTGTACACCAGCCTGATGTATGGCAATGATCTGAATCAGATCGTCATCCACCAGTTCACGCTGGGCAGTCTGCTTAACACCTTCGTGCTGTTCGGCGGCGCCGGCGGCACGCTGTCGATGATGCTCGCGATCTTTCTGCGACGCCGCACCATGCGGCAGAATGTCGTCGCCAAGATCTCGCTGCCGCTGCAACTGTTCAACCTGAACGACATCCTGATCTTCGGCTATCCCATCGTCTTCAATCCTTATCTGCTGGCGCCCTTCATTGCATTTCCTTTGGTTGGTTTCTGGCTGGCGTATGCGGTTGCCGCGCTGGATCTGATACCGCTGGTTGATAACGTGCACTGGATCCTGCCCTTTGGCGTCAATGCATGGCACGCCGGCGGCGGCAGCCTTCTCACTGTCGGCTTTCAGTTGCTGATGCTGATCATCGGCGCGGCCATGTACTACCCTTTTCTCGCGCTGGAAAGCGGCGACTCCATCCGGCAAAAACTGAAGAAAGTGTTCGCCACCGAAGAACTGCCGGATGCGCAACTGGAGGTGACGGAAGAAGGCTACTTCCACCGCCAGCAGCAGGTCATGCAATCGCATGCACAAGCCATGGAAGCCTTCAAGCTGCTCGCAGCGGGCAAGCTGGAGCTTTGGTACCAGCCGCAGATCGACATGCACACCATGCGCCTCTACGGTTTTGAAGCGCTGCTGCGCCTGCGTATGCCGGATGGCAAAATCGTCGGTCCGTGGTTTATCCCCAAACTGGAAAACGCCGGCTACTCCGACGCGCTCAACAACTGGGTCATCAATCAGGCGCTGGAAGATCTGCGGCAATGGAAAACGCAAGGTTTCGAGCCGCGCATCAGCCTCAATCTGACGGCCGACTTCCTGTCGTCGGAAGAAAAGGTGAAAGCCTTGCTGGCGCGCATCGACACCAGCCTGTTCCACCTGAATCTGGAAATGCTGGAGAGCTCGTTCACGGAACAGTTTTCGGACCTGGTGCGCAACGTCAATATGCTGCGCGACAACGGTGTCACGCTGGCGATCGACGATTTCGGCACCGGTTATTCCAATCTGGCGCTGCTGCACAAGCTCGGCATCGACAGCGTCAAGCTGGACCGTAGCCTGGTCGCCGACAGTGCAACACCGCGTGGAGAATTGCTGTACCGCGAATTGTGCGGCCTGCTGAAAGCCTTCGACTACCGGCTGGTCGCCGAGGGTGTGGAAACGAAGGAGCAACTGGAATTTGTCAGCACCTGCGGGATCGACATCGTGCAGGGCTGGTATTTTGCAGCGGCGCTGCCACCGGCGGAGGCGATGCTCTATGCTCCACCGGCGCAGGCTGAGACAAGGTCAGCCTGACCGGACCATTTCACCGGTCGATCCGGCAAGCCGACAATACAGAACCTGCAGTTTAGAACTGTTCCCAGTCGTCTTCTTTGGTTGTTGCTGCTGTCGCGGCACGTGCTGCCGGAAGACGCGGCGCCTCTTCTTTGCGTGCCAGTACCGGCGCCCTCGGCGTGACGTCATGCGAACGAGGTGCAGCAAACGCAGATCCCGCCGATGGCTCATGCTTCAGGCGATTGCTGTCGATCTTGAACACGCCGACGATCTGCGACAGATTGCTGGCCTGATCCTGCAACGACTGCGCAGCAGCAGCAGCCTCTTCCACCAGCGCGGCGTTCTGCTGCGTGACCTGATCCATCTGCGTAACGGCCTGATTGACTTGCTCAATACCTTCGCTTTGTTCACGGCTGGCTTCAGTGATTTCACCGACGATATCCGTGACGCGGCGCACGCTGGCGACCACCTCGTTCATGGTCTGTCCGGCTTGCTCGACGAGCTTGCTGCCGGAGTCGACTTTTTCCACCGAGTCATCGATCAGCGATTTGATCTCTTTCGCGGCGGCGGCACTCCGTTGCGCCAATGTCCTCACTTCAGACGCCACGACAGCAAAACCTCTGCCCTGCTCACCCGCACGCGCCGCTTCGACAGCCGCATTCAATGCAAGGATATTGGTCTGAAACGCGATGCCGTCGATCACGGCGATGATGTCGACGATCTTCTTCGACGACGCGTTGATCGATTCCATGGTGTGCACGACCTTGCCGACCACGCTGCCGCCTTCGACCGCGACTGCGGAAGCTGACACCGCAAGCTGGTTTGCCTGGCGTGCATTCTCGGCATTCTGTTTGACGGTGGACGTCAGCTCTTCCATCGACGATGCCGTTTCCTCCAGCGAACTGGCTTGCTGTTCAGTACGGCTCGACAGATCCAGATTGCCGATGGCGATCTGTGAAGAGGCCGTCGCAATCGTGTCGGTACCGTGACGCACCTGGCTGACGATATTGAGCAGGTTGTCGTTCATTGAGCGCAATGCACGCAGCAACTGACCCGTTTCATCTTTGCTGGTGGCGTCGAACTGCGATGTGAGATCCCCCGCCGCGACGGTCTCCGCCACTTTGACCGCGCGGCTCAATGGCGACGTGATGCTGCGTGTGACCAGCCATGCAGTCAGTCCGGCGAACACGATGGCGAGCACGCTCAAGGCAATGACGAGGTCGCGTGCTTCCTTATATTCTTCCGTCACTTCCTTGCCGGCCGTCTGCATCAATTCGTTCTGATGCGAGATCAAAGCCTCGATTGCGGTCATGTAGCTTAATTGCAAAGGCCGGACCGTTTGCAGCAACAGCAAGGTTGCTTCGTTCTTGGCGCCGGCAACGACCAGTCGCAGCACTTCGTCGCGCCCGGCATTGTATTGCGTGCGCGCATCCAGAATGGTCTTGATAAGTGCCCGACCCTTGTCGCCGGTCACCAGGGCGTCGAGTTTTTCCAGGGCCCCCTTGGTGTTGTCGCTGGCCTGGCGGATGGTCTGCATTTCCTTGCTGAGGTCGTCAGCGTCAGTCATGAGCAAGACGTTGCGCGATGAGCGTGCGATGACATTGACGTTTTTGATGATGTCGTTCGCCAGCACGGTCTTGGGATATTTATCATTGATGACTTCGTCCATCTGCTCGTTGAGGCCGGACAGGCGAGCCACACCGAGCAAGGCCATGGCGACCAGCAGGACTACCAGAAATCCGAATCCGGCACCCAGGCGTGCCCCGATCTTCAAGTTCGTTAAGCGCATACATTTCCCCTTCTATCTGTTGAAGTGCAAAGTGCTGATAAACGTATTGGCCGACCGCTGGCGCGTTTTTATGTATTTATTCTCAGCGCATTGCCGATACTACCCGCCGAAAAGGCTGGCTTCAACCACATCGGCACAATGATCAGCACTTTCTGTCATGCCGCGCCCATTGCATTGATGCGCGGCAATTCTTGTCGCAGGGTAGCTAACCCGGCTGCTCCGATCCATCAGGAAATTCCTGATATCGCCGAACACGCACGTCGATCACGATGAGATTATTGAAGACTTGCATCGCCATACTGATCATTCGGACATCTTCGGATGGCATGGACCGGATTTCGATTGCCTGTCTGCAAACGGCAAGCCGTCTGATGCGAGTCGCCTCTCTTCGCAATTGCGAAGGTTGCCTCATCAGGGACGTATCGTGGCGAGCTTCCGACAACCATCGATCGTCCATGCCATGGAGCAATAAATTAATTTGCTTGCCTGCGTTGGTTGAGAGCGAATAATTTGCTCTCTACGCAATATTTTAACAAAAAATTTGTTCGAAGGACTTTGCGCATTACGCAATGTTGGCAGGAGAATTGGTAAATGAATATTGGCCAAGTCCTACGCAAGATACGTAAAGAGCGAAAAGCGAGCCTGGAAGAGATTGCATTGGTCGCAGGCACGGACGCAGCCAATCTATCCCGCGTCGAGCGCGACAAACAGCGCCTGACTCCCGACATGCTGGAAAACGTCGCCAGGGCACTGAGTGTGCCGGTGTCCTCGCTCTACCTCATCGCAGAGCAAAACCTGCGGCCGGTTAAATCGACAAGTGAGGCCGGCAAGGCTGCGGCGAGACTGGAAGAAGCGTTGTCGAGATTTATTTTGCTATCCACGCAAGATCAGGAACTGACGGTGGAATTCATGGAATTGCTGTTAAAGGCGGCGCGCAAGTAACACGACGCCAGGCATCGGCAAAGCGCTGCACGCCGAAATGAAAGCCGATCAACCTGTGCGTTTTTTCTTCAAGACATTCGCCAGTGCGACGAATTGTTCCGTCGGCACCGCCTCAGGCCGGGCTTGCGGATCAATGCCGGCTTCCACCAGATCAGCTTCTGCCAACAATCCCGCCACGCAATTACGGATCACCTTGCGGCGCTGCGAAAACGCCTTGGTCACCACTTCTTCCAGCAGAGCCTGGTCGCATTCCAGCGGCTGCGCCAGCGGAATCATGCGGACAATGGCGGAATCCACGCGCGGCGGCGGATCAAACGCCGTCGGCGGCACCACGAACATCAGTTCCATGTGATAACGCCATTGCAGCATCACGGACAGACGTCCGAAGGCCTTGCCGCCCGGTTCCGCGACCATGCGCTCGACCACTTCTTTTTGCAGCATGAAATGCTGATCCTGCACGTGCGGCGCCAACTCGGCAAGATGAAACAGCAACGGACTGGAAATGTTGTAGGGCAAGTTGCCGACTACGCGCAGCTTGCGCCCTTCAGGTACCGGAATCGAGGTGAAGTCGAACTTTAGCGCATCCGCCGAATGCACCTGCAGGCGTTGCGGGCTGAACTGTTTCTGCAGCCGCGCCACCAGATCGCGATCCAGTTCAACCACATGCATATGATCGAGCGACTCCAGCAACAGGCTGGTCATGGCGGCCAGCCCTGGTCCGATCTCGACCATGATGTCGTCCTTTTTCGGCGCAATGGCGCTGATGATGTCGTACAGGACGGTCTGGTCGGTCAGAAAATTCTGGCCGAAGCGTTTGCGGGCGATATGTTTCATAGGGAATTCTTGGCGCGCGCCATGAGCGCGGCGGTCTTGATGGCTTCGATCATGCTGCCGTGATCGGCTTGGCCCAGGCCTTTGGCAGCCAGATCCAGCGCAGTGCCGTGGTCGACCGAAGTACGAATGAGCGGCAGGCCGAGCGTGATGTTGACGCCTTGGCCGAAGCTGGCGAATTTGAGCACGGGCAAGCCCTGATCGTGATACATGGCGAGCACGCAATCGGCGTGCTCAAGATATTTTTGCTGGAACAGCGTGTCGGCCGGATAGGGACCGGCGACATCCATGCCGCGCGCTTTGGCGGCGTCCAGCGCCGGGATGATGACATCGATTTCTTCGCGGCCGAGATAGCCGTTTTCACCGGCATGCGGATTCAGGCCGGTGACAAGAATGCGCGGATTTGCGATACCGAATTTGTCGCGCAGGTCGGCGTGGAGGATGTCGAGCGTACGGCTCAGGCTGTCGAACGTAATCGCCGCCGGCACATCCTTGAGCGCCAGATGCGTCGTTGCCAGCGCAACCCGCAGGTGCGGCGCATCGCCGCCGGCCAGCATCATAACGACTTGCGGCGTCGCAGTGCGTTCGGCGAGATATTCGGTGTGACCGGTGAAGGGTACGCCGGCATCGTTGATGGTGCTTTTTTGAAGCGGCGCGGTGACGATGGCGTCAAAGTGCTTTTTCATTGCACCGTCGACAGCCACATCCAGCGTTTGCAACACCGCACGGCCGTTGCGCGCATCAAGTGCGCCGGGCACGATGGGTTCGTTGACGGGACAGTCAATAACAATCAGACGGTCTTGCGGAAAATTGGGCAGGCCGGAGTTGCGAAATGCCTGCACGGACAATGCCGACAAGGTGATCGATGCATCCAGCGCATGCGCCGTCTGCGCCAGATAAGCGGCATCCCCCAGTAGCACGCTACGCACCTCGGCACGCAGCTCCCAGGCCGCCTTGATGGAAATCTCCGGCCCTATGCCGGCCGGTTCTCCGCAGGTAATCGCCAGCGTCGGACGCTGGCGGGATTCAGAACGCGTTGCGGAGGGAAGATCGGACATCAGAAATCAGTTGTCGTCGGTGCGGAATTCGACGTAAGCGCGATCACGCAGCTGGCGCAGCCAGTCTTCAGTCGCTTCGTCGATCTTGCGTTCGCGCAGCGCCTGACGCGCAGCAGCGCGAGCGCGCTCTTTCGAAGCGTCATCGGTCTTGCGCTCCACCACCTGGATCAGGTGATAGCCGAACGGCGATTCGATCGGCTGACTGATTTCACCCGGCTTCAGTTCGTTCATCGCACGCTCGAATTCCGGCACGGTGTCGCCGGGATAGATCCAGCCCAGATCGCCGCCCTTTGAAGCCGACAGGTCGTTGGAATACAGCTTGGCCAACTCTTCGAATGTGGCTGCCTTATGATCCAGACGCTCTTTCAGTTCCAGCAATTTACGGCGCGCTTCGGCAGCCGAAACAACCTGATTGACCTTGATCAGGATATGGCGTGCATGCGTTTGCTCGACTGCCGGCGCGTCGGCCTTGGCAGTGGCAGTAGCGCGGCGATCAACCAGTTTGATGATATGAAAACCGTTGCCGCTCTTGACGATGGCGGATACTTCGCCCGGTTTCAGGCTGGCCACTGCATCGAGGAACAGTTGCGGCAGACGGTCCTGGCCGCGCCAGCCGAGATCGCCACCGCTCAACGCATCGCTGCTGTCGGAATAGGTTGCGGCCGTCTTGGCAAAATCGGCACCGGTCTTCAACTGGCGCAAGACATCTTCAGCGCGCTGACGGCGTGCAGCAACTTGTTCCGGCGATGCATTTTCCGGCACACGGATCAGGATCTGCGCAAGGTTGAGGTCTTCATGCTTGCTTGCGGTGTTGGATTCCGACGCCAGGTAGTTATCCACTTCGGACTCGGTGACCTGAACCTTGTTGTCAACTTCGCGTTCACGCAGGCGCTGCATGATGATTTCGCGGCGGATGTCTTCACGGAATGCAGGGAAATCCATGCCTTCTTTTTCCAACTGAACACGGAAATCTGCCATCGACAATTTGTTTTGTTCTGCGATGCGTGAGACTGCACGGTCCAGCATGGTGTCGTCGACAACAATGCCATTTTCCTTGGCCATTTGTGTCTGCGCACGCTCAACGATCATACGCTCGACCAGCTGGCTCTGCAGTTGGCTGCGCGGTGGCAACGCCATACCCTGAGCTGTGAGACGCTTTTCAACTTGCCGCAGACGGTCCGCCAGTTCCTGGCGTGTGATGACTTCATTATTGACCACCACAAGAATCGAATCTACGGGACGCGGTGCCTTCGACGGCGCTGCAGCAGCAGGAGCTGCCGGGGTCAAATTGACCGGAGGAGGGGGCAGACCAGGAGCGGCAGGCGTGGCTGTCGTCGCAAATTGCGCCTGGGCGCTGCCGACCATGCCGAGCGACATGCACAACAAGACGATGCCGGACGTGATACGTACAGAAGAATGATTGCGCATGGAGAAGGAAGCGTTCATAAAAAATGTCGATTAATAACGTGTAATGTCGTCCGGCTTATTAATAAGCTGGTAGCCGGGGATACTGCTGCTCAATGCATCCAGCGGATTGGAGCCGATCTTCGAGAAGCCGTTCAGCTCAAGCTGGATAAAGAATGATGTCGATGCCTTGGAAGAAGACGTCGGGATACGTTGTGCAACCAGGCGGAAAACCCAGCAATCAGCCTTATATTCCATGCCCAGCAAACCTTCTGCAACAGTTTTATCAGGGATGGAATAGTTGATGCGGCTCACAGCATACCAGCGTTGCGAGATCGGCCATTGTCCGGAGACGTCAAATTGTTTGAGCAAGCCGGTGGAATTAGTACGATCCAGACGATAGGTCAGGTTCAGCACTTTCTTCGGTGCCGGCTGCCAGCGGGCGCCAAAATTCGAGCGCACCATCTGGCGCAAAGTTTCGCTGTACTGGACAGTGTTATCGAGTGACAGCTTGTTCGAAATCTGGCCGCCCAGCGACAACAACAGATCCGACTTACTTCCATTGACCGTGGTGGTCGTACCGTCAAGCACGACCTTTGGATCAGCAAAATAGAAACGCTGACCGACTGCTACACGCAGGCGCTCAAGACCATTTTCTTCAATGAAACGCGATACCAATGCACCGGTAATCTGGTTGGCGTCGCTAATGCGATCGTGGCCTACAAAACGATTCTCGCTGAAAATTTGCGCGAAGTTAAAATCCGCCAGGCCGGAATCGAAATTCGGATATTGGCTCTGATCACGATAAGGTGTCCGAACGTAGAACAAGCGCGGCTCCAGCGTCTGCGTCATGTCGCGACCGAAAATATTTGCATCGCGTTCAAAAGTCATCCCGGCGTCGAGAGAGTATGTCGGCACCACGCGTGTGAGATTAGTCGGAGCACCGGCGCTGACGTTATTCAGACGATAAGTCGTTGCATCCAGCGAAGCCTTTGGTGTGATGAAATAACCGGGACGAACAATGGGATAAGAAACCGACGGTGTAGCGTACATACGGTCACCGCCGACCATTTCCGAACCATTCGTGGTCCCCGCTGTAAACGTATTCGAAAAACGGGCAAATTCAGAAGCAAAGTTCAGATCGAAACCAGCCACATCCTGACGTGCAGCCGTCAAGTTCAACTGAGGCAATCGATCGTACGGTTTCTGAATCGGATTGTTGACGTCTTGCAGCAACTGGTACTTCGTCACGTGACCCGAAGCACTCCAGTATTCTCCAGAGTAGTTAAGACCGACATCCCGAGTCAACAGCCGCTGCGTACTGGCCGTTACCGACTGAGAAAAATCGCTTGGGTAATCGTTGTCGGAAGCTTTATTGACATTCCAGCCAAACACCAGATTTGGAGTTAAGTTCTGCGAGTGCAATGTCGATAACGAATACCGCCCGGTCCCGGTAACGCGGTCCTGGATACCTTCGACCCTCGTTTCACCGGAATAAGTTTCGCCCAGATAGCGAGCGTCGGCGCCCAGCAATAATCCGCGTCGTGCAATATAGCGAGGATAGAGCGTCAAATCCCGATTGGGCGCAATATTGAAATAGTAAGGTACCGTCAATTCAGCACCACCGGTACTGGTTACGCCAAACGTAGGCGGCAACACACCCGATTTGCGCTCGCCCGACAACGGGAATGACATCAGCGGAGCACCAAGAATCGGTACCCCTTTGAAATATACGACACCACTGCGCATCGTACCTACATCGCGTCCGCTATCGAGATCAAGCGTGGATGCCTGGATATACCAATCCGGATCAAGCGCCTCACAGGTGCTATATGTTCCTTGGGTCACCAATGCATTGTCGTCAGACAGAAAATCAATCTTTTCCGCTTTTCCACGACCGCCGTTTTTGCCAAACAGATAGGTCGGATTGGTCACATACCCCTTCCCCGAATCCATATTCATCACGGCCTCGTCGCCGGTGTAGCGATCCTGCAAACGCTTCATCCAGACGTGGCCGGTGGCTTCGACTTCATCTTTGATGATCCGATATTCCGCCTTGTCGGCCTTGATGGTGGTTTCACCGCGGATCACCTCGACGTCGCGGTCCAGGTTGATCTGGCGGTCGGGACGGCCTGTCATCTGTTCAGCGCTGATATTGACCGGCGAATCCTTGTCGTCGGCGGCTTTCGGCTGCTTGTCTTGAGTATTCTGAGTGGTCTGCGCCTGCGCAGAAATGGGTAAAACGGTCGTCGCTGAGGCTGCCACGACAAGGGACGTAAAGAAACGCGACATCCGCAAGTCGGCGAAACGGCCAAATGGAAACTTAAAAAAGCGGATCATGTAAAGAAGCGTTCAAACACCATGGCAGGCGATTTTTTGGATTTAATCCCTTATTATATGGGAACTCAACATCATCAAACGAATTCCTCTGATTGTTCATGTCTTTAAATAATTCCCCCACCGATTCGCGTCTGTCCCTGCTGCAAGAGTGGCTGCCGACCCTGACCGCAACCCCGACGCTGGTCGAGACGCTGCGCCCCGCCTCTGCCGACGCCAGCTTCCGCCGCTATTTCCGCGTGGATACGCCTGACAAGAAAACGCTGATCGTCATGGATGCGCCTCCGCCTCAGGAAGACGTCCGCCCTTTCATCCACGTCGCAGATGTCTTCGGCAAAACCGGCGTGTCGGTACCGGCGGTGCTGGCGCAGGACGTCGAGCGCGGCTTCTTGCTGCTGTCAGACCTGGGATCGACCACTTATCTGAATCAACTCAACAACGACACAGCTCACAAGCTGTACATCGACGCCATCGACGCGCTGGTGCTGCTGCAAACCCAGAGCAAGCCTGAAGTGCTGCCGGAATACGACCGCCCCTTGCTGTTGCGCGAGCTGCAACTTTTTCCCGACTGGTACGTCGCCAAGCACCTGAACGTGACGCTCTCCGACGATCAGAAGAACGCGCTGAGCAAAGTCTTCGATACCCTGCTCGCCAACAATCTGGCGCAAGCGCAGGTGTACGTCCATCGCGACTACCATTCGCGTAATCTGATGGTGATGTCAAGCGGCAATCCCGGCATCATCGACTTCCAGGACGCGGTCTACGGCCCGATTACCTACGATCTGGTGTCGCTGTTGCGCGACGCCTATATCCAGTGGGACGAAGAAATGGTGCTGGACTGGGTCATCCGCTATTGGGAACGCGCCAAGCGCGCCGGGCTGCCGGTGGCGCCGGACATCGATACGTTCTATCGGGACTTCGAATTCATGGGCCTGCAGCGTCATCTGAAAATCCTTGGAATCTTTGCGCGTCTTTACCATCGTGACGGCAAGGATGCCTATCTGAAAGACATGCCGCTGGTGATGGAATACACGCTCAAAGCCGCGCGCCGCTACACCGCGCTGGCGCCGCTGGTCAGGCTGATCGAAAAGCTGGAAGACAAAGCGCCGCAAGTCGGCTACACCTTCTGAGGCCGCACCAGCAATGAAAGCGATGATTTTTGCCGCCGGCCGCGGCGAGCGCATGCGTCCGCTGACCGACACCTGCCCCAAACCCTTGCTGAAGGTGCGCGGCCGCCCCTTGATCGTCTGGCTGATCCTGAATCTGGTGCGCGCCGGCATTACCGAGATCGTCATCAACCACGCCCATCTCGGCCATCTGTTTGAAGAAACCCTGGGCGACGGATCGCAGTTCGGCGCACAGCTTCAATACTCAGCCGAAGGCGCCGCACTGGAAACCGCCGGCGGCATCGCCAAGGCGCGCCATCTGCTGGGCGAAGAGCCTTTTGTGGCTGTGTCGGGCGACATCTATATTCCGCATTTCGATTTCGAGCAGGTCAAGACCGTGCTCGAAGACAGCGACCTGTGGGGAAATCCGATACCATTGGACAAGCGCGACGTTGCCTGGATTTATCTGGTGAAAAACCCGCCGCATCATCCGACCGGCGATTTCGCGTTAAACAGCTTTTCGATCGCCAACGAAGGATCGCCGCTCTACACTTTCGCCAATATTGGCGTGTACCGGCCGCAAATGTTCGATGCCATTACTCCGGGCGAACACGCGAAACTCGGACCGCTGCTGCGCGAATACGCGTCGCGCGGCCAGGTCGGCGGCGAGATTTACCGCGGCGAATGGATCAACGTCGGCACCGTCGAACAGCTGGAAGAATTGAATACGCCCCTCGGCGGCAGATAATCCGGATGATCTGGAAGAAAGCATCAACATGACCATAGCCTCCTTCACCGCCCGCCGCGCCAGACTGATCGCGCATATGCAAGCACAAGGCGGCGGCGTCGCCATCGTCCCGACCGCGCACGAAGTCATGCGCAATCGCGACGCCGACTACCCCTATCGTCACGACAGCTACTTCTACTACCTGTCCGGCTTCACGGAACCGGAAGCCGTCATCGTCCTGATCGCCGGCCCCGGCAAGGAAAGCCGGAGCATTCTGTTCTGCCGCGACAAGAATCTCGAACGCGAAATCTGGGACGGCTACCGCTTCGGCCCTGACGCAGCACGCGCGCAATTCGGCTTCGACGAAGCCTTCGCCGTGGATACGCTGAACAAGGAAATGCCGCAGCTGCTGGCCGATGCGCCGGCAGTATTCTACGCACTGGGCCATGACGCCAAACGTGATGTGCAACTGCAGGAATGGCTGCAAAGCGTGCGCGCCCTGAACCGCACTGGCGTATCAACCCCATCGTCCATCGTTGACGTCAACGTGCAGCTCGATGAAATGCGTCTGTTCAAGGACGCCGGCGAAATCGATGTCATGAAACGCGCCGGCATCATCTCCGCCGAAGCGCACTGCCGCGCCATGCGCCTGTCGCGTCCCGGCCTGCGTGAATATCACCTGGAAGCCGAACTGCTGCACGAGTTCCGCAAGAACGGCTCGCAATACCCCGCCTACGGCTCCATCGTCGCCACCGGCGCCAACGCCTGCGTGCTGCACTACCGCGCCGGCGATGCCGAACTCAAGGACGGCGACCTGGTGCTGATCGATGCCGGCTGCGAACTCGACAGCTACGCGTCCGACATCACGCGCACCTTCCCGGCCAACGGCAAGTTCTCCGGCCCGCAAAAGGAACTGTACGAAATCGTCCTGGCTGCGCAAGACGCAGCCATTGCCGAAACCCGCCCCGGCAAACGCTTCATGGACGGCCACGATGCCGCCGTGCGCGTACTGGCGCAAGGGATGCTCGACACCGGCTTGCTCGACAAGAACAAGGTCGGCGCGCTCGACGATGTCATCGCCAAGGGCGATTACCGCCAGTTCTACATGCACCGCACCGGCCACTGGCTGGGCATGGATGTGCACGACGTCGGCGAATACCGGGACCCGGCCGAAGCCAACGGCGACAAACCCTGGCGCACGCTGCAACCCGGCATGGTGCTGACGGTCGAACCCGGCATCTATGTGCGTCCGGCCGAAGGCGTGCCAGAGAAGTACTGGAACATCGGCATCCGCATTGAAGACGACGCTCATGTCACGCCAGACGGTTGTGAAATTCTGACCACTGCGGTCCCCAACAAGGTTGCAGAAATCGAAGCACTGATGCGTTCGGCTTAGGCCATCCTTAAGTCGCACCGGAACCCCGATTTCCACGATCCATAACTCATGAGCACAACCGACACCGCCCTGCCGCCTCCGGACTACGACGTCATCATCTGCGGCGCCGGGCCGGTCGGTCTCAGTGCTGCCGCCTTGCTGCACAAACGCGGCATGCCCGCGGCACGGATTGCCCTGATCGACGCCAAAGCAGCAGAACATGCTGCGCAAGACCCGCGCACGATCGCCCTTTCCCATGGCAGCCAGCAAATCCTGCATGACATCGGCGCATGGCCATTGATGGCATCGGCAGTCACTTCCATCCACCAGATCCACGTCTCGCGGCGCGGGCACTTCGGCCGCACGCTGATCAATCGCGACGACTATAGTCTGCCGGCGCTCGGCTATGTGGTGCGCTATGGGGCGCTGGTGAAGGCCTTGACGGCGGCGCTGGCATCGACTGCCGTGACGATCCTGCGTCCTGCAGAAGTTGCCGCGATTGAAGAACAAGGGGCGCAAGCCACGGTGCAACTCGCTGACGGCCGCACACTCAGCGCCGGCATCGTGGTGCAGGCCGAAGGCGGCGTGTTCTCGGAACAAACTGCCAAGGCGCTGCAGCGCGACTACGAACAGGTTGCTATCGTCGCCCATGTCACCACCTCCGCCGGCATCGCTCATCGCGCCTTCGAGCGCTTTACCGCCGAAGGTCCGTTGGCACTGCTGCCGCAAGATGACGGCTACGCTTTGGTGTGGTGCGTGCGTCCTGAGACGGCCAGGCGTTTGCTGGCACTGGACGAATCATCTTTTCTGCGCGCACTGGACGAAGCCTTCGGCGCGCGCGTGGGTCGCTTTACGGCATGCAGCGCCGCGCGCAACAGCTATCCGCTTGGTCTGAACGCCGAACCTGGTGCTTCGGCCCGCACTGTCGCCATCGGCAACGCGGCACAAACCCTGCATCCGGTTGCCGGCCAAGGCCTCAATCTCGGCTTGCGCGATGCCGTGGTGCTGGCCGGCGCACTCACACGCAACGCTTCCGGTACGGCAGCACTCGCGGAATTTGCTGCGCAACGCCGCCGCGATCGTAGCGCCACCATCAAGCTGACCGATTTGATGGCGCGCGTTTTTGCCAGTGCGCCCGATGGTTCGCCTTCACAAGCCTTGCTTGGTTTGTCGCTCGGCCTGATCGATGTGGCCGCTCCCGCCAAGCGCCTTCTGGCGGAACAGATGATGTTCGGCTGGCGCTGAGCCGGCCGTTGAACCAGCGGTTAAGCCGCCGTGGAAACCCTTGCAGGCAGCGCCCGGCATGAGACAATGCGGTATCGTCGCAGCCCCGCGGCCTTGCCCTGACCGAATAAGACCATGAAACAAGATCCCCGCTTCCCCAATCTGTTCATCCTGAATCACCCGCTGATCCAGCACAAGCTCTCGCACATGCGTGACAAGCGTACCTCGACGCGCACCTTTCGCGACCTGCTGCGCGAGATCACTTTGCTGATGGGTTACGAAATCACGCGCGACTTGCCGCTGACCACTGAGTCGATCGAGACACCGCTGGTCACCTATGATGCACCCGTCATCGCCGGCAAAAAGCTGGCCGTGGTGCCGGTACTGCGTGCCGGTATCGGCATGAGCGATGGCTTGCTGGAGTTGATCCCGTCGGCGCGCGTCGGCCACATCGGCGTGTATCGCAACGACCAGCATCAACCGGTCGAATATCTGGTGCGCCTGCCCGACCTGCAAGACCGCACCATGATCCTGTGCGACCCGATGGTGGCGACAGGCAACTCCGCCGTGCATGCCATCGACGTGCTGAAAAAACGCGGCGTGCCTGCGGAAAACATCATCTTTGTCGCGCTGGTGGCGGCGCCGGAAGGTGTACAGGTATTCCAGGATGCGCATCCGGACGTGAAACTGTACGTCGCTTCGCTGGATTCGCATCTGGATAGCCATGCCTACATCGTGCCTGGCCTGGGCGATGCCGGCGACCGGATTTTCGGCACCAAGTAATTTCTTCCGCTCCATAAAAAAAGCCGCCGGGATCAGATCCGGCGGCTTTTTATTTCCGATACGTCAACGCTTATTCAACTGCCTTGACCATATCTTCAATCACCTTCTTGGCATCGCCGAACACCATCATGGTCTTGTCCATGTAGAACAGTTCGTTGTCCAGACCCGCGTAACCGGCGGCCATCGAACGTTTATTGACGATGACCGTCTTGGCTTTGTACGCCTCCAGAATAGGCATGCCGGCGATAGGCGACTTCGGATCCTTGGCAGCAGGATTGACCACGTCGTTGGCGCCCAGCACCAGCACGACGTCGGCCTGGCCGAACTCGCTGTTGATGTCTTCCATTTCGAAGACCTGGTCGTAAGGCACTTCCGCTTCGGCCAGCAGCACGTTCATGTGGCCGGGCATACGCCCCGCCACCGGATGGATCGCGTATTTCACGACCACGCCCTTGTGGGTCAGCTTCTCAGTCAGTTCTTTCAGTGCATGCTGCGCACGTGCCACCGCCAGACCATAGCCCGGAACGATGATCACGGTCTCTGCATTGCCCATCAGGAAGGCAGCATCATCAGCCGAACCCGATTTGACGTTGCGTTGCGCCTGCGCGCCGCCTGCCGCTGCAGCAGCAGGATCGCCGCCGAAGCCGCCGAGAATGACGTTGAAGAACGAACGGTTCATCGCTTTGCACATGATGTACGACAAAATCGCACCGGACGAACCCACCAGCGAACCGGCGATGATCAGCATCGAATTGTTCAGCGAGAAGCCGATACCCGCTGCCGCCCAGCCGGAATAGCTGTTGAGCATCGACACCACCACCGGCATATCGGCGCCGCCGATCGGAATGATGATCAGCACACCTAGTACGAAAGCGATCGCCGCCATGATGATGAACGGCAGCCAGTGTTGCGTCAGCACGAAGATAATGCCGAAGCCGATCATCGCCACCGCCAGCAACAGGTTCAGCATATGCTGGCCTGAGAAGCTCACCGGTGCGCCCTGGAACAGGCGGAACTTGTATTTGCCGGACAACTTGCCGAAGGCAATCACCGAACCGGAGAAGGTGATCGCGCCGACGAAGGTGCCGATGAACAATTCAACACGATTGCCTAGCGGAATCGCTTCGCCATGCGCGGCAATGTTGAAGGCCCAAGGCTCAGCGACTGCGGCAACGGCGATACAGACTGCCGCCAGACCGATCAGCGAGTGCATCGCGGCGACCAGTTCAGGCATCTTGGTCATCTCGACGCTCTTGGCCAGATACGCGCCAATGCCGCCGCCCACCACCACGCCGCCGGCCACCAGCCAGAAGCCGATGCCGGAACTCGGCATGTCGCCCTTGAGCTTGATGATCAGCGCCAGTGTGGTGACAACAGCGATCGTCATGCCGGCGATGCCGAAGGCATTACCGCGGCGCGCCGTCGATGGATGCGACAGACCTTTCAATGCCTGAATGAAAAAGACCGAAGCGATCAGGTACAACAGAGTTACCAGATTCATGCTCATGCTTATGCCCCCGCCTTTTCAGTCTTGGTCTTGGGTTCTTTTTTCTTGAACATTTCCAGCATGCGCTGGGTGACCATGAATCCGCCGAAGACATTGACCGCGGCCAACGCAACAGCCAGCGTGCCGGCGATGCGGCCGACCGGTCCTTCGGTCAGGCCGGCTGCCAGCATGGCGCCGATGATGATGATCGCCGAGATGGCGTTGGTGACCGCCATGAGCGGTGTGTGCAACGCAGGCGTAACCGTCCAGACCACGTGGTAGCCGACGTAAATCGCCAGCACGAAGATGATCAGGTTGATGATGGTGTGACTGACTTCCATGTGTTTTCTCCGTTTTCTTCGACATCGAGACGCCTTCTCTTATCGTCGTCTCTTACTGTCTTCTGTTATTTACGCAGCACTTCGCCGCCCGAGCACAGCAGGGTCGCCGCGACGATGTCGTCTTCCCGGTTGATGACCAGCTTGCCTTCGCCGTCGACGATGAGCTTGAGGAAGTCGAGTACGTTGCGCGAATACAGCGCCGAAGCATCAGCCGCCACCAGCGCCGCCAGATTGCCTTCGCCGATGATGTGCACTCCGTGCTTGATCACGGTCTTGCCGGACTCGGACAGGGGGCAGTTGCCGCCCTGGTCGACCGCCATGTCGAGAATGACCGAGCCTGGTTTCATGGCCTTGACGGTGTCTTCGCTGATCAGCACCGGCGCCTTGCGGCCCGGAATCAGCGCGGTAGTGATGATGATGTCGGCTTGCTTGGCGCGCTCATGCACCAGCTCGGCCTGACGGCGCATCCAGTCGGCCGGCATCGGGCGGGCATAGCCGCCGACGCCCTGGGCGATTTCCTTCTCTTCATCCGTGATGAAAGGCACATCGAGGAATTTCGCACCCAGCGATTCGATCTGTTCCTTGACCGCGGGGCGCACATCGGAAGCTTCGATCACGGCGCCCAGACGCTTGGCGGTAGCAATCGCCTGCAGACCGGCGACGCCGGCGCCCATGATCAGCATGCGCGCGGCCTTGACGGTGCCGGCGGCAGTCATCAGCATCGGCATGAAGCGCTGATAGGTATTGGCAGCCATCAGCACGGCTTTGTAGCCGGCAATATTGGCCTGCGAGGACAACACGTCCATCGACTGCGCGCGCGTGGTGCGTGGCGCGGCTTCCAGCGCGAAGGCGGTCAAACCGGCTGCGGCCATCGCTGCGATGTTGTCTGCATCGAACGGATTGAGCATACCGACCACGACCGTGCCGGACTTCAGGCGCGCGCGTTCGTCCGCACTCGGCGCACGTACCTTGAGAAGCGCATCGGCGCCGTACACGTCGCTTGCAGCGGCGATCGTGGCACCGGCAGCGACATAAGCCTCATCGGTGATGCTGGATTGAATACCGGCGCCTGATTCGACCAGCACCTCATGTTTGGCGGCCACCAGTTTCTTGACTGTTTCCGGGGTTGCCGCGACGCGTGTTTCTCCCTCCCGACTTTCGACGGGGATGCCTAGCCTCATTCAGAGCTCCTATAGTTGTAAATTCTTACCGGAATCTTACACGTAAAATTTAAAGATCAACAACTTTGCGCAAACCCCCTCTTTCGCGACGCCAACTCGCATCTTTTGCCCCCCCCCCTGAAGGCTTTGCCCAGCCACGGTAAAATGGCGGCTGTTGTAGGTTAAGGATAATAATGACTGAAGTATGGAAGCCCTCCGTCACTGTCGCTGCGATCATCGAGCGCGAGGGCCGTTTTTTGATGATTGAAGAGCAAGCCAGCGACGGCCTGCGCCTGAACCAGCCTGCCGGCCATCTCGATGAAGGCGAAACGCTGACGCAGGCCGTGGTGCGCGAGGCGCTGGAAGAATCCGCACACGATTTTGAACCGACCGCGTTGATCGGCATGTATATGTCGCGCAATGTGTCGTCCTCGCGCGCCGGCGCCGACACCACTTACTTGCGTTTCGCGTTTGCCGGAAAAGTGGGGCAAAAACACGACCGCCCGCTGGACACCGGCATCGTGCGCACGCTATGGATGACACGCGACGAAATCGCGGCGTGCAGCGAGCGCCATCGTAGCCCGCTGGTCTTGCGCTGCATCGACGATTACCTCAGCGGCCAGCGCGCGCCGCTGTCTTTACTGTATACCGACGTGAGCGTAACCGCTGCTGCCGTCAAGGAAGCAAACGGAGCAATTGGAGTAACAAATGGCTAAGAAGAAAGTCGTCATCGGCATGTCAGGCGGCGTCGACTCGTCCGTGTCCGCGTGGCTGTTGAAAGAGCAAGGCTACGAGGTCATCGGCCTGTTCATGAAGAATTGGGAAGACGACGACGATTCCGAATACTGCTCGACGCGCCAGGACTGGATTGACGCGGCCAGCGTGGCTGACGTGGTGGGCGTAGATATCGAGGCGGTCAACTTTGCGGCCGAATACAAGGATCGCGTGTTCGCAGAATTCCTTCGCGAATACCAGGCCGGCCGCACGCCCAATCCGGACGTGCTGTGCAACGCCGAAATCAAGTTCAAGGCCTTCCTCGACCACGCCATGCTGCTGGGCGCAGACCTGATCGCTACCGGCCACTATGCGCGCGTGCGCGAGAATCCGGTCGGCAAGTTCGAACTGATGAAGGCGGTTGACGCCAGCAAGGACCAAAGTTACTTCTTGCATCGCCTGAATCAGGCTCAGTTGTCGAAGACGCTATTCCCGCTGGGCGAGATCCACAAGACAGAAGTACGCAAGATCGCCGAGCAACTGAAGCTGCCGAATGCGACCAAGAAGGATTCCACCGGCATCTGCTTCATCGGCGAGCGCCCTTTCCGCGAATTCCTCAATCGCTACCTGTCGTACAAACCCGGCCCGATGAAAACGCCGGAAGGCGATGTCGTCGGCGAACACGTCGGCCTGAGCTTTTATACGCTGGGGCAGCGCAAGGGCATCGGCCTGGGCGGCATCAAGGCGCATCAGAACGCCGACGGCAACAGCGACGCCTGGTACGTAGCGCGCAAGGACGTCGAGAACAACACGCTCTATATCGTGCAAGGCCACGACCACCCGTGGTTGCTGTCGTCGCAATTGGGCGCCAGCCAGATCAGTTGGGTCGGAGGCGAAGCGCCGGATATGGAAGCATTGAGCGCTAAGACACGCTATCGCCAGGCCGACGTGCCCTGCACCTTCAATGACGATGGCGCGCGTTTCGACCTGCGCTTTACCGATCCGCAGTGGGCGGTGACACCCGGCCAATCCGCGGTGTTGTATCAGGGCGACGTCTGCCTCGGCGGCGGGATTATCGAGTCGGTGTAAAACCAGCCAAATCGCGCAAAAAACGCTCCGCCTGCCCTATGCAGCGGAGCGTTTTTTCTTTTCTGGCAACAAAATCCATTTCCCTCCATTTCCGGCAGGAAAGAAAGTCGCAACAAATTATAAAAGAGCTTGCAATCTTGGATTAAATGACGAATAATCTAAATAAGAATTGTTCGCATTTAATAGGAGGTTATGATGAGCCAACTGATCGAGCACGGAACTGAACGTCGTAACAAGCCAGCCACAGCAGCAAATGGCTCCCCCATTACACGCATCAAGAGCCAGGATTTGTTCCGGCAGATGCGCGAACTGGAAATCGACCACGGCGGTCGCATTTACAAGCTGCGCCTGACGCAGCTGAACAAGCTGATTTTGACGGCGTAAGCGGAAGCAAACGATACACAAAATAAAATCATCACAGAATCAACAGATTTGAACGATGGTACAAAACCAGCCAGCCAACGGTGATGCCACAGCGTTATACGTTAGCCAGCCAAGCTTGCCGATTAAGGAGAGTTTGATGGTTACCGACAAAATGGATTCTGCTTTCGTAGAACCAAATAACGCACCGGCACAGCCAGAGCTGCTGGTTTCAGCAGTGCTGCATTTGATGTCTCACTACACTGCCAGCAATCAGGAAACCAAAAGCTGCGTCAAATTGGCGTCAGTGATTGAACGACACCTGAAAGCATTGGCGGATTTGCCGAATCTGGCTCCGGTATTGCGGGCGACCTGCCAACAATTATCGGAACAGTGGGCAACCGTAGTGGAACGTACCATGCCGCAACCCGAGAAATTCAACTTGTTTGCTCGCATCGTTTCAGGAGCGAGATCCATTTAAGAGCCTACATACCCAGGCGGCAAGGCGTACAATGATCGTATGTGTTTGTAACAACATTTCCGAAGGCAAGATTCATCAGGCAGTGAATGCAGGCATGACATCGATGTCCGAGCTTCGCAAGGAGCTCGGTGTTGGTACTTGTTGCGGCAAATGCCATACCTGCGCCAAACACGTCCTGCGCGAATGTCTGAGCAATTCCAATCAAACACGCAACACAGTGCAAGCAATGGTGTTCCACGCGAACACCGCTGCTATTGCATAAAGATCATTTATGAACGCCTTATCGCCTACTATGAGTAGCAGCTCGTCCAATCCCGTCGGCGCCGTCTGGCGTCAGGTCCGCAAAATCGGCCCACTGGGCTTTATCATTCTGTTGCACCTGGCATTCTTCTATGCGCTGCAAAGTGGATTGATTCACCAGGTCGCGAACGCGATTCCCAAAGAAGTCATCGCCACGTTTATCACGCCAGAACGCGCGCCGGAACCGGCTCCGCCAAAGGCACCTCCGGCACCGCCGAAGGTCGTTCAGGTCGTAAAAAAATCCGTCACACCGCCGCCACCGATCCCGGTCACGCAGGCGCCTGCACCAACCGCCATCTCTGCACCTCCTACTCCGCCGCAACCGGCTGAACCATCGCCACCGGCAGCAGCGCCCGCACCGGCGCCTGCATCTCCTCCAGGTCCGCCGCCACCGAAACAAATCACGTCCGGCATCGAATACATTGAAGCGCCACGTCCGAACTATCCACCCGCCTCCAAGCGCATGGGTGAAGAAGGCGTCGTGCAGTTCCGCGTTTTGGTCAACACTGCCGGCAAAGCCGAAAAAGTCGATATCATCAAGGGATCGGGCTCGTCCCGCCTGGATGACGAGGCTCGTCGCGCTGTCATGCGCGCCGTATTCAAGCCTTATATCGAAGACGGCAAAGCTATCTCCGTGTCGGCGACCGGCGCAATCACATTCAAGCTGGACCGCTGATTGCAGCGGACATGCAGAATAAAATCAGTTAATTCATTCACTACAGTCATAGAAGGAAGTCATCATGGAAGTTAGTCCGTACGGATTGGAAAGCCTGTGGGCGCAAGGGGATTTCGTCACCAAGGGCGTCGCAGTATTGTTGCTCGCCATGTCGATCGCGTCCTGGTATGTGATCGTCACCAAAGCGCTGCAGCTGCTGCGCTTCCGCCGCGCCTCCGATGCGGCCGGCCACGCATTCTGGGACACCACCAGCCTGCCTGAAGGGGTTGCAACACTGGGCTCCGACAACCCATTCGCCGAAGTCGCCAAAGCCGGCGTTGCTTCGATGAGCCACCATACTGCCCACAAGGGCCATCTGCACGATCAACTTTCGGTCAGCGACTGGGTCACCCTGTCCCTGCGTCAGGCTATCGATGAGGCATCCGGCAAGTTGCAGGCCGGCATGGCGGTTCTGGCATCGGTCGGTTCGACAGCACCGTTCGTCGGTCTGTTCGGCACCGTCTGGGGCATCTATCACGCACTGGTGTCCATCGGCACTTCCGGCCAGGCCAGCATCGACAAAGTCGCAGGCCCTGTGGGTGAAGCGCTGATCATGACTGCGCTGGGTCTGGCAGTGGCGATTCCTGCAACCTTCGGCTACAACGCTCTGGTTCGCGGCAACAAGACCACCATCGCCAAGCTGAACAAGTTCGGCTTCGACCTGCACGCCCTGTTCGTCACCGGCGCACGCTCGGCAACAGAGGACGCCGAAACAGGCGCCACCAAAAGCGCCAAACTGACGGCCGTCGGGAGAGCGTAATGGCAATGGGTTCCCTGTCCGATTCAGACGACGACTTCAACCCGGAGATCAACACCACTCCGCTGGTTGACGTGATGCTGGTGCTGCTGATCATCTTCATCATCACCATTCCGGTCATGAATCACGCTGTCAAGATCGACCTGCCGCGCGCGACCAATCAGCCGGACGAAACCAAGCCGCAAAACATCAATCTGTCGATTGATGCGAACGGCAAGGTGTTCTGGAATGACCAACAAATCGACAACAATCAGTTGAGCCTGCGCATTGCCGAGGCTGCCAAGAAAGAACCGCAACCTGAATTGCATCTGCGCGCTGAGCGTACGACACAATACGAAAAAGTGGCGCAAGTGATGGCGGCTGCGCAATCGGGCGGTCTCTCCAAGATTGGCTTCGTCACTGATCCGCAAGCAAAGTAATTCATCTCTGAAGCCGGCGAGACAGTCACGCTCGCTACACCGCAAAGCCTTCATTCTTCACGGAATGGAGGCTTTGTTATTTTGAATGCCATCATTCAAACCCGCTCTACGCCGGCCCATACGTACTGCCGCAACAAGCCTGGCGCTGCTCCATAGAAATAAAGTAAGAATGATTCGCGCTAATTTATAGTGAACTCTGGAATCGGCTGCGCTATGATCCGTCCGTTCACGCGGCTAGACGATTGCGCAGATCCCCTCTGCCCGCCGGCCTGTCTTCTCCCACTATATTCTCAGAGGTTCCTATGAAAGGCGATCCAGCGGTCATCAAGCTGCTCAATGCTCAATTGACTAACGAATTGACAGCCATCAACCAATATTTTCTGCACGCCCGCATGTACAAGCATTGGGGCTTTGAAAAGATTGCCAAGAAAGAGTACGCAGAATCCATCGGCGAAATGAAACACGCCGACAAGCTGATCGACCGTATCCTGATGCTCGACGGCCTGCCTAACCTGCAAGCGCTGCACAAGCTGATGATCGGCGAGAACACTGCTGAAATGCTGCAATGCGACCTGAAGCTGGAAAAAGCAGCGCACAAGACCGTCAAGGAAGGCATCGCGACTTGCGAAACCCACGGCGACTACGTCTCCCGTGAACTGTTCCAGATGATTCTGGACGACACCGAAGAGCATATCGACTGGCTGGAAACTCAGCTCGACATCATTGAAAAGATCGGCATCCAGAACTACCTGCAAACGCAGATCATCGCAGAGTAATCGTCCCCGTCCGCTGCTCAAGCAGCGTCACGGACATAAAAAAAGCGCGACTCCGGTCGCGCTTTTTTATTTGAAGCCCGTCGCCGGGTTCGTGCCCGAATATCAATTCGGCGCGGTGTCCTTGAACGACTGACGCTCGGACAGCTTCTCGAACAGACGCAGCAATTCGGGATAATTTTCTTTCCACTGCGATTCAGGGAAACGGAAGTTCAGCCATCCCAAGGCACAGCCGACAGCAACATCGGCCAGCGAATAGTGGTTGCCGACGCAATAAGTCTTTTCGCCAAGGCCGGAAGCCATGGACTTCAAGGATGCGTCAACCTTGCTCCACTGGCGCTTGATCCAGTCAGGGCTTTGCTGGCGGGTCGGGCGCGCCTTCTCCAGGCGCACCAGGATCGCCGCATCCAGCATGCCGTCAGCCAGCGCTTCCCAGCATTTAACCTCAGCGCGCTCGCGGCCGCCGGTAGGCATCAGCTTGCCGACCGGGGTCAGGATATCGAGATATTCGGAAATCACGCGGGAATCGAACATGGCGCCGCCGTCGTCCATCATCAGGCATGGCACTTTTCCGAGCGGGTTGAATTGCTGGATGGTCGTCGTCTCGCTCCATACATCTTCCAGAACCAGCTCGTAATCGATCTTCTTCTCCGCCATGACAATGCGAACTTTGCGAGCGTAGGGGCTTACCAGTGAGGCGATTAGTTTCATAGCAATTTTTGTAATAATCCGGCCCGATTATAGCATCGGGGCTTTACCACTAACGCCCGAATCGCCGGTTGCGACGACAAGCTGCAACGATCCCGATTCCGGGACGCCCGGGATGGTAAAATCGCGAGTTAATACAGGTCCACACTTGTTCCTGCTATCGCCGTGGATCGCGATTCCTTATTTTCAACGCTGTTTTCATCTTTCCCCCGCTACTATCATGTCCCTCACCGCACTTTCCGCTCTCTCCCCACTCGACGGCCGCTACGCTGCCAAAACCGACAAGCTGCGCCCTATCCTCTCCGAGGCAGGTTTCATGCACCACCGGGTGAAAGTGGAAATTGCCTGGCTGCAAGCGTTGTCGGCGGCTGGTTTTGCCGAAATCAAACCGTTCTCGGCGAATGCCAGCTCGCTGCTCGACAAACTGGCAGCGGACTTCACCGAAGCCGATGCAGCGCGCATCAAGGAAATCGAAGCCGTCACCAACCATGACGTCAAGGCTGTCGAATACTGGCTCAAGGAAAAGGTCAAAGACGTACCGGAACTGGTTGCCGCGTCCGAATTCATCCACTTCGCCTGCACCTCGGAAGACATCAACAACACCTCGCACGGCATGATGCTCAAGGCTGCGCGCGACACCGTCGTGTTGCCGGCCCTGCAAGGCCTTATCGCCAAGCTGACCGAGCTGGCGCATGAACACGCTGCCGTGCCGATGATGTCGCGCACTCACGGCCAGCCTGCCAGCCCGACCACCCTGGGCAAGGAAATCGCCAACGTCGTCGCCCGTCTGCAACGCGCCGTCAAACGCATCGCCGCCGTCGAGATCCTCGGCAAGATGAACGGTGCGGTCGGCAACTACAACGCCCATCTGTCCGCGTATCCGGAAACCGACTGGGCGGCGTTCTCCAAGAACGTCATCGAACAACGCCTGGGCCTGGTGTTCAACCCATACACCATCCAGATCGAACCGCATGACTACATGGCCGAACTGTTCGACGCCGTGGCGCGCGCCAACACCATCCTGCTGGATCTGAACCGCGACGTCTGGGGTTACATTTCGCTGGGTTACTTCAAGCAACGCACCAAGGCCGGCGAAATCGGCTCCTCGACCATGCCGCACAAGGTCAACCCGATCGACTTCGAAAACTCCGAAGGCAATCTGGGCATGGCCAACGCCGTCCTCAAGCACCTGTCGGAAAAGCTGCCGGTTTCCCGCTGGCAGCGCGACCTGACGGATTCGACGGTCCTGCGCAACATCGGCGTCGCCTTCGGTTATGCCGTGCTGGCCTACGACAGCTGCCTGCGCGGCCTGAACAAGCTGGAAGTCAATCCAGCCCGTCTGGCTGAAGATCTGGACAATACCTGGGAAGTGCTGGCCGAGCCGGTGCAAACCGTCATGCGCCGCTATGGCATCGAAAATCCATACGAGCAGTTGAAAGAACTGACGCGCGGCAAGGGTATTTCGAAAGACGCCTTGCGCGACTTCATCAACGGCCTCGCTATCCCGCAAGACGCCAAGCATCTGCTGTTGGCCATGACACCGGCCAACTACATCGGCGAAGCCATCGCCTTGGCCAAAAATATTTAAGCATATGAGGGGAATACGGCGGAACCCAAACCTGCCTGATCCCCTCAAATTGCGCGGCAACAGATCGATTGTTAACCTAAATGGATCAGTGAAATCAGTTTTACTGATCTATTGCGAATCCTGAAAAGCCTTTATGCTGCTGCATCGCATTAAAAATGCGAGCCGCCTCATTTAAACGATCACTTCAAACGATCACAAAGGAACAAGCATGGTTGCTGTGCTGCATATCGATTTCGCTCAGGCTGCCGGCGTCGCAATGACGACCGAAAGCAATCCACGCCCGCGGTTCCTCCAGTAAGTAAGCAAGTAAGCGCTCGCTTGCACTCCTCGATTTCCCACCTTCCACCAGCAACCGCCATGGAACGCTACACAAAACCTGCCATTTTGTTGCACTGGCTGATCGCTTTGTTGATCATCGCCGCTTTTTGCCTTGGCCTGACGATGGTCAACATTCCCGGCCTGACGCCAACCAAGCTGAAGTATTTTTCCTGGCATAAATGGCTGGGCGTCACGGTGCTTGCCCTGGCATGTCTGCGCCTGCTGTGGCGCCTGACGCATGCCGCACCGGCGTATCCCGCGCAGATGCCGCGCTGGCAGCAAAGCGCGGCGCATGGGCTGCACGGCTTGCTTTATATTCTTATTTTTGCGATTCCTATCTCGGGCTATTTCTATAGCCTCGCGGCAGGAGTCCCCGTAGTCTATCTGGGCCTTTACCCGCTACCGGTGTTCATCGATCCCAATCCGGAACTCAAACCTTTGCTCAAGCTGGTGCACTACTGGCTGAACATGACTTTGCTAGCCGCGTTCTGCCTGCATGTATTGGCTGCGCTGAAGCATCAGTTCATCGATCGCGACGGCGTGCTTAAACGTATCCTGCCCTGACTATCTCTTTCAAGGAAATTTCATGATTCTGCGTTCTACATTGACCAGTGCTCTCGTCGGCAGTATCGCTGCTTTCAGCCTGGCTTCGTCCGCGCTTGCCGCACCGCTCAAAGTCGATGCCGGCAAAAGCACCGTCAGCGCCGTCTTCAAGCAACTGAATGTGCCGGTTGAAGCCAAATTCAAGAAATTCACCGCGCAGATCGATTTCGACAGCGCCAAACCCGATGCCGCCAAGGCCAGCGTGGACATCGACATCTCCAGCTTCGACCTGGGCGATGCCGAGTACAACAAGGAAGTGCTGAAGAAGGAATGGTTCAACGCCGCACAATTCCCCAAGGCCAGCTTCGTCTCCAGCTCGATCAAGGCTTCCGCCGGCGCGCCGGCAGGCACCAAATATGACGTCGCCGGCAAGCTGACCATCAAGGGCAAGACTGCTGACGTACAGTTCCCCCTGACCGTCAAGAAAGAAGGCAGCGGCCAGGTATTTGACGGCGCCGTGCCGATCAAGCGCCTGACCTTCAATATCGGCGAAGGTGAGTGGAAAGACACCAGCATGGTCGCCGATGAAGTCACCATCAAGTTTCACGTCGTAACAGCACCGTAATTCACAATAAAACCATATCGTTTCAACGCTCAACAGATCATTACAAAGGACTGTCCCATGAAATTGAAATTCGCCCTGATTTCCCTGCTCGCCGCCGGCGCTGCTTCGACCTCCGCTCTGGCTGCCGACAGCTACACGATCGACCCCAGCCATACTTACCCGAGCTTTGAAGCCGACCACATGGGCCTCTCGGTCTGGCGCGGCAAATTCACCAAGACCAGCGGCACTATCACGCTGGATCGCGCCGCCAAGACCGGCACCGTCGATATCACCATTGATGCATCGTCGATCGACTTCGGCCATTCCAAGCTGAACGATCACGTCAAGTCTGCTGAAGTGCTGGACGCACAAAAATTCCCGACCGCGACTTACAAGGGCACCTCGATCAAGTTTGACGGCGACAAGCCGGTTGCCATCGAAGGCGAACTGACCTTGCACGGTGTGACCAAGCCGGTTCAATTGCAAATCAACAAGTTTACTTGCGTTCAGAATCCGATGCTCAAGCGTGAAGTGTGCGGTGCTGATGCTTCGGCAACGTTCAATCGTGCCGACTTCGGCGTGAGCTTCGGCGTGCCGCGCTTCTCGCCGGAAGTGAAGCTGGCGATTCAGGTTGAAGCAATCAAGAACAACTGATTCAGGCTTCTTCCGAAAGGCCGATGCATGTCATGTGCATCGGCCTTTTTTGTTCTGCATCATGTTCACATCCGATGTTCTCGCGCATAATGGCTCGCTTTTGAAAGCGGCTTCCAGCCTGAGCTTGGGCGCGATGCTTCAAGCCACTCCCTGCAAGCTTTTTAAAAACGCGCTAATCTAGCGCTGTCCCGATTAAGGATAAATGCAACATGTCGATAGCAGATCTTCGCAAGGATTACAGCCGCGCCAGTTTGTCTGAACTTGATGTCGCCGCCGATCCTATTGTTCAATTTTCAACATGGTTTGATGAAGCCCTTAAAGCAGAGATTCCCGAACCGAATGCGATGAGTATTGCCACCGTCGGTGTCGACGGCAAGCCTTCGTCGCGCATTGTCCTGCTCAAGCAAGTCGATGCGGCCGGCTTCACCTGGTTCACCAACTATCACAGTCGCAAAGGGCGTGAGATCGCCCGGCATCCTTATGTCGCACTACTTTTCCACTGGGTCGAACTTGAACGCCAGGTTCGCATCGAAGGAAAGATCGAGCAAGTCGCCGCTGGTGAAAGCGATGCGTATTTTGCCAGCCGCCCCTTGCTCAGTCAGATTGGCGCCATCGCCTCCGAGCAAAGTCAGCCGGTCGACAAGCGCGAGACGCTGGAAACGCAGTTCGCTGCTGCAGAAAAAAAATACGGCACCGAGCCCGTGCGCCCGGAACACTGGGGCGGCTACCGCGTGGTGCCGGAGAAAATGGAATTTTGGCAAGGCCGGCGCTCGCGCCTGCATGATCGCGTGATTTATACCCGCGCTGCAGACGGCAACTGGAGCCGGCAACGCCTGCAACCCTGACCAGAACTTACGTCAGGGCTGCGCATAGCATCACATCACTTGCACGGAGGGAAACATCGTGTTTTGGGAAAAGAAGCTCGCAGCTTGGGTAGAGGAAATCCGTCATGCAACGGCATTGCCGTTGCGTCTTGAACTGTGGAACGGCCGACAGTTCGATTTCAGCGACGGTGCGCCGCAGGTCACCTTGCGTGTTCCTCACGTATCGGCCCTGACTTATCTGTTCCAGCCATCGCTGTCCAATCTTGGCGAAGCCTATGTCGAAGGCAAGATTGACGTCGACGGTCCGGTGGCCAGCATCATCAGCGTCGCCAATACTTTGGCGGCAAAAACCTTGAAAGCGGAAGGCAAGCTGGCGCGCATCGCACGCTCTATCCGCCACAGCAAGGAAAAAGACGCGGAGGCCATCCGCTATCACTACGATGTTTCCAACGACTTCTACAAGCTGTTCCTCGACGAGAACATGGTCTACTCCTGCGCCTATTTTGAAAACGGCGACGAAGACCTTGCCACGGCCCAGATCAAGAAGATCGATCACATTCTTACCAAGATCCAGGTCCGTCCGGGCGACACACTGCTCGATATCGGTTGCGGCTGGGGTGCATTGGTACTGCGCGCGGCGCAGAAGTTCGGCGCCAAGTGCGTCGGGATTACGCTATCGGAAAATCAGTATGCGCTGGCCAAGGAGCGGGTCGAGAAAGCCGGCCTGAGCGACCGTATCGAAATCCGTTTGCAGGATTACCGCGACGTCACCGGCACCTTCAACCGCATCACCAGCGTCGGCATGTTTGAACACGTCGGCTTGAAGAACCTGCCGATGTACTTCGCACGCATCAACTCGCTGCTCGCCGACGACGGCCTGGCAATGAATCACGGTATCACCACGACCGATATTGAAAACGGCGAATCGCCGTATGGGGGCGGCGAGTTCATCGACAAATACGTTTTCCCCGCCGGTGAACTGCCGCACATCAGCCTGGTGCTGAAAGCCATGCAGCAAGGCGGGCTGGAAGCCTTCGATGTCGAAAATCTGCGCAAGCACTACGCCAAAACCTGTGCCATCTGGGCTGACAATTTTGAAGCCCAGGCAGAACAGATTCGCAAGATTACCGACGAGAAGCGCTATCGCATCTGGCGTGTCTATCTTGCCGGCAGTTCGCATGGTTTCAACCAGGACTGGATTTCTCTGTATCAGGTCATCTGCGGCAAATCCAACCGTCACGCCGACGTTCTGCCGCAATCGCGCCGCTACATCTACGACGCGACGGCCTGACCGGCTGCGGCCTTGTTCCTAGTTATCTTTGCTTTTCGTGGCAAAGACTTCGCGGAACTTGGCCAGTTTTGGCGCCACGACAAACGCGCAATAACCCTGGAAAGGATGCTGCTGGAAGTAGTTCTGGTGATAGTCCTCGGCCTTGTAGTAGGTTTCTACTGGACTGAGTTCTGTCACAATCGGCGCATCCCACACCAGCGCCATCTCAGCGATGATGTGCTTGGCCGTGTCGCGCTGCGTGGGTGAATCGTAGTAAATCACCGAACGATATTGCGTGCCGACGTCATTGCCTTGACGGTTCAAGGTGGTCGGATCGTGGATGGTGAAAAACACTTCCAGAATTTCCCTGAAACTGATCGTTGCGGGATCGAACGTCAGCTTCACGACTTCTGCATGGCCGGTATCGCCATTGCATACTTGCTCGTAAGTCGGATCCTTGATCTGGCCGCCGGTATATCCGGACTCCACGTGCTGTACGCCTTTCAACTGCTGATACACCGCCTCAAGGCACCAAAAGCACCCACCGCCAAGAATTGCTGTTTCCGATGAAGTATTCACGATCGCTCCCACGTCATTGATTCCGATGTCAGCAATCACACGTCTGATTGCATAGTTACGTTTATACCATTGCTGCGAATTAATTTCCTAATGCGGCATTCCGATGAAAGCCATAGAAACTTAACTAATAAGTACGTTTTTTTGTATTTTAAAGCCGCTCAAAGATTCGGCATCCCAGAAAATTCGCACGCGTCCCTACCATAGCCGGATATTGCCCTTCGCAGCAGCTGGGTTACTGCATCGTATTTTTTGGGCATAATGTCGCATTGACCAGAATCGATCCCACAGGCTTTAGATGCATTCACGCTCCCCGCGCGCTACGTCGCGCGAATTCGACGCCGCCCATTTCCGCAAAGCATTATCTCAATTTGCGACCGGCGTTACTGTTATCACCACGCGTCTGGCCGATGGGACGCTGCTCGGCCTGACCGCGAGTTCGTTCAATTCGGTATCGCTAAGCCCGCCGCTGGTGTTGTGGAGCTTGTCCGAGCAAGCTAGCAGCATGCCGGTATTCTCGGGTAATTCTCACTACGTAATCAACATTCTTGGGGCCGATCAGGCTGCCTTGGCGGAGCAATTCGCACGCAAGTCTTCAGATCGTTTCAACGGCGTGGAATATACGCTGTCGCGTACAGGACAGCCTGTATTGAAAGGCGTCTCAGCCTGGTTCGAATGCCACAATCGCAGCCGCTATCCTGAAGGTGACCACGTGATTTTTGTCGGTGAAGTGGAGCATTGCGAAGTAACGCCGCAAGCGGCCTTGGTGTTTCATGACGGCCGGTTTATCAAGACGGAATCTTAAGCAACAGAAGTCGAACCAACAAATAAAAAAGCGCCACAAGGGCGCTTTTTTATTTTTAGCAGTACAAGGATCAGAACTTGTAACCGACTGACAGGAAGGTGACGATCGGGTTCAGAGTCAGACTGGTTGACGACTTGACTTGTGCGCCGGTGGGCAACGTAGTGGTGATATCAGCCTTGGTCTTCAAAGGGATATACGCCACCGAGAAACCCAAAGACCAGTTCTTGTCGAAGTTATAGGTTGCACCGACATTCAGGACTGGCGCCCACGAGGAGCTGAGATCTGCGGTCGATTTGGCAGCTGTTGCGCTACCGGTGAACTTGGTCGACAGGAGACCTTGGAATTGGTTGCTCAATGAAACGTCCGAGTACCAGACATAAGACACACCGGCACCGACGAATGGACGGAACTGGCTGTTGCCGTCGCCGAAATACCACTTCGCGATAACCGCAGGGCTCCATTGTTTGGCCTTGCCGACTTCTCCGGCACTTGCGATCGTACCGGTGCCGGTCAGTTTGAATGTTGGTGGAATACCTACATCAGTCGTCACTGCGATGTTGTCGGTGAAGAAGTGGGTGAAAGCAATTCCCAAAGTATCTGCATTGCTAATACTTGCACCACTACCAGGAACAGGGCCGGCGATTGCTGCAGGGCTGTTGATCTGCAGAGTCTCGCTCGATTCCTGCGGTGCCAAATGGAACCAGCCCAGATTGACGATGTTGCTACCGGCAGTTTGCGCCATGGCAGGTGCAGCAAAAGCAGCAGCGATGGACAGCGCAGCGATTTTAGGCAAAAGGGAAAATTGTTGCTTCATGTGTCGTCTCCAAATGTAAAGGGCTGCGCCCCGTTTATTAATTATTCCGACTCTGAGTCCGGAGTTTTTTGGCGACGTTGGACGTCGCCTGTTTTTGTTGAATGCACAGAGGAATCATGCAATTCCGTCTTTACACTCCCAAGACAAAAAGAACGCGCGTGCTATTCTTTTGCGATACTATGCCAGCTTTAATTAGCTTTGTATAGACGTGTATTTTTTTGGCAACTGGAAATAATTTTAACTATTGAGCCAGCAGCAATATTGCTAAAAAAAGCACGTCAGGTCACGAGCAAACGAGAGAGAATTCCGGCGGAATCAAAGGCGGCACGACGCAGGCGATCATTGATGCCCTGCCATGCCGGCTTGGAAGGAGTCGCTTCTACCAAAATGATATCGGCATTCTGATGATCCATATCTCGCAGCGCAGCATACAAATCATGCGCGTACTGATCAGCATCCTGAGACATGGCAAAGGAGAAATGTGCCGAAGTGATTTCCATCGAGCGATGAATCACCGCGACCTTGTAATTGCGCTCAGCGAGCTTCTTTATTGTCTCAGCCAATTGTTCTGCCGGGACCTGCGCTACCGGCGTATTAGGCGCATAGTGCGCATCCAGCGTGCCTGATGCGCGCGGAGCGGCCGCATCCGGTGAGCCGGGCGCAACGCCCAACACTGCCGTAATCTGATCAACACTGATTTGCCCCGGACGCAGCAATACGGCGCCGTGCGTATCGACACGCGACAAATCGACAATCGTCGATTCGATCCCAACTTCACTTGCACCGCCATCCAGTACGTAATCCACAAGACTATCGGCATCGCTGCCGAATTCGTCGCGCACATGTTCCGCCGTCGTGGGACTGACGTGGCCGAACTTGTTGGCCGATGGTCCTGCGACGCCACCCTTTCCGCCCTTGAATTCACGCAGCAAAGCCTGTGCGACGGGATGAGAAGGACAACGCACACCGATCGAATCCTGCCCACCTGAAGCGGCTGCTGGAACATGCGCAGCACGCTTGAGAATCAGCGTCAGCGGACCCGGCCAGAAAGCCTCGATCAATGCACGCGCTTCGGATGGCACTTCCGCCGCCCAATAGGAAATGTCGGCTTCCGGCGCAACATGGACGATGACCGGATGATTGGCAGGTCTCCCTTTGGCGGCGTAGATATCGGCGATGGCAGCAGCGTTCTCGGCGTCGCCGCCAAGACCGTAGACCGTCTCTGTAGGAAACGCCACCAGCTTGCCCGCTTCGAGCTTGCGCGCGGCAAGCTTTACCGCATCCATGTCAATCTTCACAGTCACCATTGCTGCCTCTACCTGTTACTGAGCAATGCCGAGAATGGCGCATGCCGCCGCCAACTGAGCCTGCGCTTGCGCCATGGTAGGCGCGACAAACGTGACGTGTCCCATCTTGCGGGCACGACGGGCTTGCGCCTTGCCATACAAATGCAGATGTGCGCCCGGCAGTGCCAGGATCTTGTCCCAGGCCGGCTCCCGCATGTCGTCGCTTTCGCCCTCATACCACACATCGCCGAGGATGTTCAACATGACGGCAGGAGAATGCTGACGCACGTCGCCCAACGGCAAACGCGCCATCGCGCGCGCCTGTTGTTCGAACTGGCTGGTGATGCAGGCATCGATAGTGTAGTGACCGCTATTGTGCGGGCGCGGCGCCATTTCGTTGACGACCAGCGAGCCGTCCGCCAGTACGAAAAATTCGATGCACAGCACACCGACATAATCGAGCTTGGCGATGATCGCTAACGCCGCGTCTTGCGCCTTCTTTGCGACAGTGTCAGAGACGTGATCCGATGGCACAGTCGTGGTGAACAGGATGCCGTCGCGGTGGACGTTCTCGGCAATCGGATACACCACGGCGGCGCCGTCGGCACCGCGTGCCACCAGAACGGAAACTTCGTAAGCCAGCGGCAGCATTTTTTCCAGCAGGCAGGTCACGCCCTTCATCCCGGCGAACGCCGCCTTGACGTCGGCAATACTGCGCACGCGCACCTGGCCTTTGCCGTCGTAACCCATGCGGACCGTCTTGAGAATTCCAGGCAGCAAGTCCGACGGAATAGCATCGATATCCGCTTCAGAAGCGATGATCTTATGCGGTGCAGGTTGCACGCCGGAAGCGGCGCTGCAATCGACGAAGAAGCGCTTCTCAGCGATACGGTCCTGGGCAATCGAGACGCCCGATGCCGACGGTGCGACATAAGTCTTCGCCGCCAACGCAGCGAGGCTGTCAGCCGATACATTCTCGAATTCGGTCGTCACCGCGCCGCACAGCGACGCCAGCTCATCCAAACCCCGGGGATCGGTATAAGACGTGCGAATAAGGCGATCAGCGACTTGCCCGGCCGGGCAATCATCTTCCTGCTCCAGCACCGCGACCTTGAACCCCATCGCCTGCGCAGCGTGGGCAAACATGCGACCAAGCTGGCCGCCGCCCATCACACCCAGCCAGGTCGCCGGCGTTGTGGTGGGGATCGAAACATTGTTATTGTTCGAGGGGGACTGCTTCTGACTCATAACGGCAACTTCATATCCAGGGCAACTTGCGTTTGTTTGACACGGAAAGCTTCCAGCTTCGCAGCCAGCGCATCGTCGGTGGTCGCCAGCATGGCGATGGCCGACAAGGCTGCGTTGGCGGCACCGGCTTCGCCGATGGCGTAAGTCGCGACCGGAATGCCCTTCGGCATCTGCACGATGGACAACAGAGAGTCCTCACCACGCAGATACTTCGACGGCACCGGCACGCCCAGCACCGGCACGATGGTCTTGGCAGCGATCATGCCCGGCAAATGCGCAGCACCGCCGGCGCCGGCGATGATGGCGCGCAGGCCACGCCCACGTGCTTTCTCGGCATAATCGAACATCTGGTCCGGCATACGGTGTGCGGAGACGACTTGCGCCTCATGCGGAATCCCAAATTCTTTCAGAATCGCCACGGCATGCTGCATCACATCCCAGTCGGACGACGATCCCATGACGACGCCAACGACCGGCGCTTGTGTGTTGTTCGTGCTCATGTCAGTCCTTCAGCGAATTGCCGGTCAGGCGCTCCAGCGCTTCGCGGTATTTGGCGCCGGTCTTTTCGATGACTTCAGTTGGCAGGGCAGGCGCTGGTGGCGTCTTCTTCCAGCCGTCGACGGTTTCCAGATAGTCGCGCACAAACTGCTTGTCGAACGACGGCGGGGAGATGCCGACCTTGTAGCTATCGGCAGGCCAGAAGCGTGATGAATCGGCGGTCAGCACTTCGTCCATCAGATGCAGCACGCCGTTGTCGTCCAGACCGAATTCGAACTTGGTGTCGGCGATGATGATGCCGCGTGTCGCAGCGTAGTCAGCGGCCGTCTTGTACAGCTTGATGCTGATGTCGCGCATCTTGTTGGCCAGTTCGCTGCCGATGCGTTTTTCCATATCGGCGAAGCTGATGTTTTCGTCGTGCTCGCCGAGATCTGCCTTGGCTGCCGGTGTGAAAATAGGCTCGGCAAGCTTGGCGGCTTGTTGCAGACCTTCCGGTAATTTGATGCCGCAGATGGAACCGGACTCTTGATAGTCCTTCCAGCCGGAACCGATGATGTAGCCGCGCACAACAGCTTCCACCAAAATAGGCTTCAGGCGCTTGGCCACGACAGCCCGACCGCGCACCTGTTCGACTTCATTGGCGGCGACCACGGTTTCCGGAGCGATGCCTGTCAGATGATTCGGCACGATGTCGCCCAGCTTCTCGAACCAGAAATCCGACATCTGGTTCAACACTTTGCCCTTGCCTGGGATCGGCTCGTTCATGATGACGTCGAACGCAGACAGGCGGTCGGTCGTCACGATCAGCAATTTGTCGTCGCCAACTGCGTAGTTGTCGCGCACCTTGCCGTTACCCAGCAGAGGGAGTGAAGTGATGGAAGTTTTGTAGAGGCTGGTCATGTTGATTCCGGTCATTCTGTGGGTCGAGGATCCGAGGTAACGCCGGGACGGCGAAACCGCTATTTTTCTGCCCACCTTTAAAGTCAAAAAACCGGGACTGCTGTTGCCAGTCCCGGTCGCTTGGTTTGCTCGCCGATCGTATTACTGAACGATTTGGGAGAGCTCGCCCTTCTTGTATTTCTCTGCAATTTTTTCCAGCGGGATCGCCTTGATCTTGCCGGCCTGGCCTTCGCAGCCGAACGACAGGTAGCGTGCCTTACACACCAGCTTCGCCGCTTCGCGGGCAGGCTTGAGGTAATCGCGCGGATCGAACTTGCCTGGATTTTCCATCAGGTAGCGGCGGATCGCGCCGGTCATTGCCAGACGGATGTCGGTGTCGATGTTGATCTTGCGCACGCCGTGCTTGATGCCTTCTTGAATCTCTTCCACCGGCACGCCGTAGGTTTCCTTCATGTCGCCGCC
Organism: Herbaspirillum sp. GW822-FHT03A08; assembly: GCF_058801885.1. NCBI lineage: Bacteria > Pseudomonadati > Pseudomonadota > Betaproteobacteria > Burkholderiales > Oxalobacteraceae > Herbaspirillum > Herbaspirillum sp. GW822-FHT03A08. The sequence continues at coordinate 174,203 of NZ_JBXANR010000004.1, forward strand.
GAACTCGCGGATTTCAGCCAGCAGCTCCTGTGGAACCGACGACGAACCGTGCATCACCAGATGGGTGTTCGGAATGCGCGCATGGATTTCCTTGATGCGGTCGATAGCGAGGATGTCGCCGGTCGGCTTGCGCGAGAACTTGTACGCACCGTGCGAAGTGCCGATGGCGATGGCCAGCGCATCGCACTGTGTCTGCTTGACGAAATCGGCAGCCTGGCCGACGTCGGTCAGCAACTGTTCGCGCGTCATCTTGCCGTCGGCGCCGTGGCCGTCTTCCTTGTCGCCCATCATGGTTTCCAGCGAACCGAGCACGCCCAGCTCGGCTTCCACCGTGACGCCGATGGCGTGCGAAAACTCCACCACCTTGCGCGACACTTCGACGTTGTATTCGTAGCTGGCGACCGATTTGCCGTCTTCCATCAGCGAACCGTCCATCATCACCGAAGTGAAACCCGACTTGATCGCGGCCATGCAGACTGCCGGCGACTGGCCGTGGTCCTGATGCATGACGACCGGGATGTGCGGATAGGCTTCCACCGCAGCTTCGATCAAGTGGCGCAGGAACGCTTCACCAGCGTACTTGCGCGCGCCTGCGGAGGCTTGCATGATGACTGGCGCGCCAACTTCGTCGGCAGCCTGCATGATCGCAGTGACTTGCTCCAGATTGTTGACGTTGAAGGCTGGCAAACCGTAGCCGTTTTCGGCGGCGTGGTCCAGCAATTGACGCATGGATACGAGAGGCATAATAAACTCCAGAACGATAGAAATCAGTACTCGCCGACCCTGAGAATCTTCAGGGCATTGGTGCCGCCGACTTGTCCAATCGGCTCCCCCCAGGTCACGACGATCAAATCACCCTTTTGCACGACGCCTTGCGCCAGCAGCAAGTCCTGCACGCCCTTCAACACCACTTCGGTGTCGGTGGACTGCGCCAGTTCAAACGTGCGCACATTGCGGAACAGCGCGGCCTTCTGGCGCGTCGCGACATTGGGGGTAATGGCAAAAATTGGTACATCGATGTTATGACGGCTCATCCACAGCGCAGTGGAACCGGACTCGGTCAGCGCCGCAATCGCCTTCACGCGCAGGTGATGCGCGGTGAACAGTGCACCGTACGCGATCGACTGGTCGACACGCGTGAATTGCAGGTTCAGAAAGTCAGCGTCGAGCTTGCAGTCTTCGGATTTTTCGGCGGCCAGGCAGATGGCCGACATGGCTTCGACGGTTTCCACCGGATACTTGCCGGAAGCCGTTTCGGCCGAGGTCATCACAGCATCGGTGCCGTCCAGCACGGCGTTGGCGACGTCGGAAACTTCCGCACGCGTCGGCACGGCATTGACGATCATCGATTCCATCATCTGCGTGGCAGTGATGGTCAGCTTGTTGGAAGCGCGCGCCATCTTGATCATGCGCTTTTGCAGACCTGGTACGGCAGCATTGCCGACTTCCACGGCGAGGTCGCCGCGCGCGACCATGATGCCGTCGGAAGCGTCGAGGATTTCCTGCAGCAGCGGAATCGCTTCGGCGCGCTCGATCTTGGCGATCATCAATGGCTTATGGCCGTACGGCTCAGCGGCAACATTGCCGAGCTGGCGCGCCATTTCCATGTCGGTCGCATTCTTCGGGAACGACACGGCAACATAGTCGGCCTGGAAGCTCATCGCCGTCTTGATGTCATCCATGTCCTTGGCTGTCAGCGCCGGAGCGGACAAACCACCTCCCTGGCGGTTGATGCCCTTGTTGTTGGACAGCTCGCCGCCGATCTTGACGACGGTGTGGATCTCATTGCCCATCACACGCTCAACCACCAGCACGATCAGGCCGTCGTTGAGCAACAGCACGTCGTCACCCTTGAGGTCGCGCGGCAGTGCCTTGTAATCGAGGCCGACGCGCTCCTGATTGCCCATGGTGCAATCGGCGTCGAGGATGAATTTGTCGCCGTTGTTCAGATTGATCTTGCCATTTTCAAATTTGCCGACGCGGATCTTCGGACCTTGCAGATCGGCCATGATGGCGACCTTGACGCCACAGGCATCGGCCACTTCGCGGACCAGCGTGGCGCGGTCGATATGGTCCTGCGCCTTGCCGTGAGAGAAGTTCAAGCGCACCACATTCACGCCCGCCTTGATCATGCGCGTCAGGGTCTCTCTGTCGCTGGAAGCGGGGCCGATGGTGGCGACGATCTTGGTTGCTCTTTGCATGAAAATCTTTCTCTGACCTGGTTGAAAAGCTCTTGTCTCGTTATCTTGGTGCGTGCTGCGTGTCTTGTATTGACGACGCTTTATTGCGCGCGCTGCATCAGAATTTCTACTGCCGGCAGGGTCTTGCCTTCCAGGAACTCCAGAAAAGCGCCGCCACCGGTCGAAATATAGCCGACCTTGTCGGTGATATCGTATTTGGCAATCGCCGCCAGCGTGTCGCCGCCGCCGGCAATCGAAAATCCACTGGAATCGGCAATCGCATGCGCCAATTCCATCGTGCCTGCGCCGAACTGATCGAACTCGAACACGCCTACCGGGCCGTTCCAGACGATGGTGCCGGCCTTGGCCAGCTGCGCTGCCAGAATGGCGGAGGTCTTCGGACCGATATCGAAAATCATGTCGTCGTCGGCTACGTCTCTGGCGTCCTTGACGGTCGCAACTGCGGTCGGAGAAAATTCCTTGCCGCACACCACATCGACAGGAATCGGCACCGAAGCGCCGCGCTTGGCCATCATCTCAATGATGGCCTTGGCTTCGTCGACCAGATCGGCCTCGGCCAGCGACTTGCCGATCTTCAGGCCGGACGCCAGCATGAAGGTGTTGGCGATGCCGCCGCCGACGATCAGGTTGTCGACCTTGTCGGCCAGTGCTTTCAGGATAGTCAATTTGCTGGAGACTTTGGAACCGGCGACGATCGCCACCAGCGGACGCGCCGGCTGGTTCAGGGCCTTGCCCAGTGCATCGAGCTCGGCTGCCAGCAACGGACCGGCGCAAGCGATCGGTGCAAACTTGGCGATACCGTAAGTGGTGGCTTCAGCGCGGTGCGCGGTGCCGAATGCATCGTTGACGTAGACGTCGCACAGCTTGGCGATCTTTTGCGCCAGCTCGTCGCTGTTCTTCTTTTCGCCCTTGTTGAGGCGGCAATTTTCCAGCAACACGACCTGGCCGGGCGCAACGTCGACGCCATCGGTCCAGTTTGATACCAGTTTGACTTCTGCGCCCAGCAATTCAGACAAACGCTTGGCGACCGGCGCCAGCGAGTCTTCAGGCTTGAACTCACCTTCGACCGGACGGCCCAGATGCGATGTCACCATCACTGCCGCGCCGGCGTCGCGCGCCTCGCGAATGGCCGGCACCGAAGCGCGAATGCGCGTATCTTCGGTGATATTGCCCGCATCATCCTGCGGCACGTTCAGATCAGCGCGAATAAAGACGCGCTTGCCTTGCAGTTGATTGGAAGAGATGAGATCGCTGAGTCGGTTGAATTTCATTTTTCGCAGAATCGTAGGTGGGGCAAAAACGCGTTATTTTACTCTACCCGCCCTGCTCCCAGCATGGTTTTCGGAGAGGAATCGGGGGAATCGGGGCATTCACGGCAACGGCGGCCGCCACAACGCCCATGAGCGCCCGATCAACGCCCCCATGACGGGCTACAGCGCCAGACGCAACACCGTGAACAATGTCATACCGGCAACAATCGTTCCCAGCAAATGCCGGGTCGCCATGAAAAAGATGCCGCCCCCGATACCTGCCAGCAACTTGGGATTGGCCCAGTTGATGTCCACCGCGCCCCCCGACGTCACCAGATCCGGCATCACAATGGCCGCCATCGCCGCCGCCGGTGCGTAGCCCAGAGCGTGCTGCAGCTTGGGTGGCAGCTTGACCGCATGGCCGAACAGGAAAAAGCCGCTGCGGGTGAGCAAGGTCGACATCGTCAACAAGACTATAGAAACCCAAACGTCGAAGGCGTTCATTCTTTTTCCTTAACGATAAATTTGTCCGCCAGCATGGCAGCGGCCATACCGATCACCACCGCCAGCAGCAAACCCAGCCGATATGGCAGATTGATTGCCACAACGGCAACAGCCCCGGAGACGATCACGCCTGCCAGTGCAGCGCGGTTGATGATCATCGGGATCATGATGGCGATCAGCGCCAGCGTGCCGGCGAAGCCGATGTTCCAGCTTTCGGGGATCTGGCTGGCCAGCAGGATGCCGACAATGGCGCCGACCTGCCAGGCAAACCAGCCTGGATAGCAGACCGCCTCGAAAAAGCCGAGCTTGCCGGCCGGCTGGTGCACCGTATGCGCCGGAAAACGCTGCGGGAAGAATCCCATCGAAATGTCGCCGTTGAAGTAGCCGTACCAGACGCGGCGATACCAGGGCAGATGGGCGAAATGCGGCGCCACGGCGGCGGAGAAGATGACGAAACGCAGATTGACGATCATCGCCGTGAGAAAGATCACGATTAACGGCGTATGCGCCGCCAGCAGCGGCAAAACGGCGAATTGCGCGGATCCGGCGTAGACGGTGAGTGTCATGGCCAGCGATTGCCAGATGGTCATGCCCGACTTGACCATCGCCATGCCCGACACGATTCCCCAGGCCAGCACGGCCGGGATGGTCGATGCGCTGGCGCGCCAGCCTTCCTGAAACGCTTCTTTTTCGATACGACGTGCCTGAGCCTTTGCCTGCACAGAATCCGCAGATTCTGCCGCCTCCGCAGATCCCCTTACCGGGTCAGATCGACTGTCCCCGGCGTCTGTCTCCTTGTTCATTCTTGCCTTGGTCGCTTTTGTTGACTTGCCACATAGCATTTTTACGTAGTTCGAACATTTTATAGATGAAACTTTTTACGCGCTTGTTCCGTTAAAATGTGGACTTTGCAGCGTTGACCGCAGCTTTACTATTCATCGGAGACTTTCATCATGTCCATGGCAGACCGCGACGGAAAAATCTGGAAAGACGGCGCACTGATCGATTGGCGCGACGCCACCATTCACGTACTGACCCACACACTGCATTACGGCATGGGCGTATTCGAAGGCGTCCGTGCGTACAAAACGCCGCAGGGCACGGCAATTTTCCGCCTGAAGGAACATACCCAGCGTCTGTTCAACTCCGCCAAGATTTTTCAGATGGAAGTGCCTTTCGACCAGGCCACCATCCTCGAAGCGCAACGCCAGGTCGTACGTGAGAACAAACTCGAATCCTGCTACATCCGCCCACTGATCTGGATCGGCTCCGAAAAGCTCGGCGTCTCCGCCAAGGGCAACAAGATTCACGTCGCCATCGCCGCCTGGCCGTGGGGCGCCTACCTCGGCGAAGACGGCATCACCAAGGGCATCCGCGTCAAGACCTCGTCTTTCAGCCGCCATCACGTCAACGTGTCGCTGGTGCGCGCCAAGGCGTCCGGCTATTACATCAATTCCATCCTCGCCAACCAGGAAGCGCTGGCCGACGGCTACGATGAAGCGCTGCTGCTGGACACCGATGGCTATGTGTCGGAAGGCTCCGGCGAAAACGTCTTCATCGTCAAGAATGGCAAAGTCTATACACCAGATCTGGCGTCCTGCCTCGACGGCATCACGCGCGACGCGGTGCTGACCATGGCGCGTGACCTTGGCATCGACGTCGTTGAGAAACGTATCACCCGCGACGAGATGTACTGCGCCGATGAGGCCTTCTTCACCGGCACCGCCGCTGAAATCACACCGATCCGCGAGCTCGACAACCGTACCATCGGCAACGGCGCACGCGGCCCGATCACTGAAAAACTGCAGACCCTGTTCTTCGACGTCGTGTCGGGCAAGGCGCCGCAGTATCAGCACTGGCTGACGCTGGTCTGATACCGGCGACCCCGCACAGATACACTGCACGAATACATAAAATTACTGCATCACATTTAAAGCACCCAGCAACGGAGAATCACATGAGCCAAGTTCAACAAACCCAGCCAGTACAACTCGACGGCAAAGACCTGCCGGCCCACTGCCCGAATCCAAACATGCCGCACTGGTCGTCGCATCCGCGCGTGTTCCTCGAGCTGGACGCGCACGGCGCCGCCAAGTGTCCGTACTGCGGCACGCAATACCAGTTGAAACCTGGCGCCGTCGTCAAGGCTCACTAAGCACAACGACACGCCATAGCGACACAAACAAAGAGGGCCACCAAGAATTGACTGGCCCTCTTTGCTTTTTCTCCGGAGAAAACATGCCACGCGCCAAACTGATACAAGGTTCACCCGACGAAGTTGAAGCGGCCTATTACGATGCGCTTGCCAGAGCCGATCTGGAAGCCCTGATGGCATTGTGGGCCGAGGATGAAGAAATCGTCTGCGTCCATCCCGGCGCCTTGCGCCTGATCGGACATGTGGCGATCCGCAACTCCTGGGAAGAAATCCTGGCGCGCGGTGGCCTGCATATCCAGCCGCGCCAGCTGCATGCAGCGCACACGATGACCACTGCGGTACACAACGTCATCGAAGATATCCAGCATCCGGAAAACGCCCGTGCCGATGTGCACGTGATCGCCACCAACATCTACATGAAGACCGCCCAAGGCTGGCGCATCGTCACTCACCACGCCTCGGTGGCGCCGGGACCGGCACCTACAGAACCGATAACCGAAACGATGCTGCACTGATTGTCGAACACCTTGCGGCGGACAATTTCTTCGGTATTGCCGCAGCACATTTCTGCCGCACTTCCGCACTTCCGCAGTTCCGCACTTCCGCACTTCCTTTGATATTCGTGAAAACGCAAGATGCAATACTCCGCACCCCGCTGGCTCCCCGGCGGCAACCTGCAAACCATTTACCCCGCCACGTTCATCGCCAAACCACCGGTGCGTTTCCGGCGTGAGCGCTGGGACACGCCTGACGCCGACTTCATCGATGTCGATTTTGTCGATGGCAAACCGGGCCAGCCGCTGGTAGTGCTGTTCCATGGACTGGAAGGCTCGTCGGATAGCCACTACAGCCGCGCCTTCATGGCTGCCATCGCAGCACGCGGATGGTCGGGTGTGGTGCCGCATTTTCGCGGCTGCTCCGGCGAGATCAACCTGGCGCCGCGCTTCTACCACTCCGGCGACAGCGCAGAGCTCGACTGGGTCTTGCGGCGCCTGATGAGTCATCGAAGCGCCATCGGCGCGCCGAAGTTTTATGCAGCCGGCGTTTCCTTGGGCGCCAATGCCTTGCTGCGCTGGCTGGGCGAATCGCAGCATCAGGCAGAATTCATTGACGCCGCCTGCGCCATCTCGGCGCCGCTCGATCTGGCCGGTGGCGGCGCAGCACTGGCGCGTGGCTTCAATCGTATCTATTCACACGTGTTCCTACGCACCATGCGCACCAAGTCGCTGGTCAAGTTGAATCAATTTCCCGATCTGTTCAGCCGCGAGGCAATGATGCAGGCACGCGATCTCTATACCTTCGACAATATCGTCACGGCGCCACTGCATGGCTATCGCAACACCGAAGATTACTGGGATCGCGCCAGCGCCAAACACATCCTGCACGACATCACCGTGCCGACGCTGGTATTGAATGCACAGAATGATCCCTTCCTGCCGGCGCAATACCTGCCGCAAAGTGCAGCGGCCTGCGTCAAACTGGAATATCCTGCAGAAGGCGGCCATGTCGGCTTCGCCACCGGCGCGCCACCGGGAAAACTCGGCTGGCTGCCGCAGCGCATGCTGCACTTCTTCGAAGGTCAATAACCTATGGATGAGATCGTCCGGCAAGCCATGGCCAAGTGGCCGAACGTGCCGCATTGCTTCGGCTGGCTGATGCTGGACGCGCGCGGCAACTGGCGCATGCGCGATGAACGCGCGCAGCACCTCAATTTGCCGGGCGACAAAATCAGTCACCCGACACTGCTGGGCTTCATCAATCGCAATTACACGCATGACGCTACCGGCCGCTGGTATTTCCAGAATGGTCCGCAACGCGTCTATGTCGATCTGGAGATCACTCCCTATATCGTCCGTACCGATCCGGTGGCAGGCTTCGTGCTGCACACAGGCGAGACGCTGCCGATGCTGTCGCAGGCATGGCTGACGCAGGAGGGGCGCTTGCTGCTGGTGGCGGGAGACGTCGTCGCTGCGCTGGACGACAGAGATGCTGCCGGGGTGCTTGCCACCCTCACGCTGGAGGGTGCTCCGGCAAGCGACGAGCAAATCATGACATGGCTGGAAGACAAGCACCGCAGCGCACTGAGCCTACCTTACGCCGGACAGAGTCTTGCCTTGCAATGGACGGAAACCGGGAATCTCGCAGAACAATTTGGCTTCATTACACAACCGCGTACCGGGGCAAAAACCCAAACCGCGGGCTGACGAGCCGCCTCGCCCGAATTATCCGCGCCCTTTGGTTTCCTTCATTTCTTCTTTCCACTGCTCTTTGAGGTCGCGTTCACGCGCGTCGATCATGGCCTGATCATAGAACGTCGCATCGGGAGCCGTACGCGCGATACCCAACTGCTCAATGGCAGCCGGCAAGCTGCCGGACAAGAAGTAAGATTCCGCCAAGGCCATATGCTGCAGCGCCTGCTTGCCCTGCGCTGCGTATGCTTTGGCGAGCAAATTCTGCACCGCCACCTCGCTTCGATAGAGCTGCGCCTGATCTCGCAGATACGCGACCGCCTGATCGTAGCGACGGCTTTCAATCAGCGCGTCGGCGTATTGCCGCGCCGCCATGCGTGAGATGGGAAATTGTTTACGCAAAGTATCGGCGATCTTGAGCGCCTGTTCGGGTTGCTTCCTGGCGATCTTGATATCGATCTCCAGATTGCTGAACAGGATACTCGGCACCATCGGCTGCGATGCGGCGCGCGCTTCTTGCAACAGCGTTTCCGCCTTGTCGTAAGAACGCTGTAGATAGGCGGCATACGCCAGACCGTACTTCGACACCATGATCTGCATCTTGGTATTCTGGCGCAATTGCGACTCGAAGTAAGCCTGCGCGTCGCGTACGCCTTGCGCCGAATTGTCTTGCAGCAGCCGCACCCGTGCACGGATCAGTTGAAAGTCTGGATTATCCGCACGCTGCTTGTAACGCTGATCGCGAATCCGCGCCTGAATGTCGGCGATACGCTCCGTCGTCAGCGGGTGAGTCAGCAAATAAGGCGGCAATGCGTCGCCGAAATTGCGCGACGCGCTTTGCAGACGACCGAAGAACGCCACCATCCCCGACGTATCAAAACCGCCGTCCTTCAGGATCTGGAAACCGACGCGATCAGCCTCGCGTTCGGCATCGCGGCTGAAGTTGAGTTGCCGCTGCATGGCCACGCCGGTACCGCCCATCATTGTCGCCATGGCGGCATCGCCGCCCACCTTGGAAACGCCGGCCAGCGCACCGAGTACGATGGACGCCAGCTGAATCATGGAATTCTGCTTTTGCTGGCCAATCATGCGCGCGATGTGGCGCTGCGCGACGTGGCCGATTTCATGCGCCAGCACGGACGCCAGTTCCGATTCACTCTGCGCCGCCAGCATCAAGCCGGAATGCACCGCGATGAAACCACCCGGCAAGGCAAACGCATTCAGTACCGGATCGCGCACGGCAAAGAAAAAGAAATCGTAGCCGGCTTCTCCACGCACGTCGGGACGCACCGAGATCAGGTTTGCGCCGAAGTTGTTCAGGTATTCGAGCAGCGGACCATCGTCGAGATAGTCCGGATCATGCCGGATCTCCTTCATGATTTGCTCGCCCAACTTGCGCTCCATCAGCGGCGACAAGCCCTCGCGTTCGGTGTCGCCCAGTGTGGGCAAAGTCTGTGCGGTGCTCAGATTGGGCGCCACGGCCAGAGGCAAGCTCGCCAGCGACAACGCCAATGCCGCCAACAAGGGGCGCAGACGAAAAAAACGGCGCCGTGACGGCGCAATGGTGGTGCTGGTTCGATCGGGAACGACTGGCTGACGCATAGGGACAATGAAATAGTTACCTGCGATGCCTGCTATGATACTCGCAGTATTCACCGCTCCGACATTCTGCCGCTATGACTTCTTCCAAGACGACAAATTCCAATGCCGACACTAATCAGGGTCTGACCCATTTCGACCAGGGTGGCCAGGCGCACATGGTGGATGTCGGCGGCAAAGCGGAAACGCGCCGCGTCGCCATCGCCAGCGGCACCATCCGCATGAGGCCGGAAACGCTTGCAGTGATTCAATCCGGTACGGCTAAGAAAGGCGACGTTTTGGGTATAGCTCGCATTGCCGCCATCATGGCTTCGAAACGCACCAGCGATCTGATTCCGCTATGTCATCCGCTGGCGCTGACGCATGTCTCCGTTGATTTTGACATTGACCAGCCGCAGTCAAGCATCAACTGCACCGTGCGCGTCGAAACACAGGGTAAAACCGGCGTGGAGATGGAGGCGCTGACAGCGGTGCAAGTCGGTCTGCTGACGATTTACGATATGTCAAAAGCCATCGACCGCGGCATGGTCATGACCGATATTCGGGTACAGGAGAAACACGGCGGCAAGTCGGGATCGTGGTCCCAGGCGTAACAGCTGCACGGAGCGTGCATCCGGTTTCCACAATAAAAAAGCGTGCCCAACGGCACGCTTTTTTGTTGATATCCGGCTAACCGGTTGCGAGATCAGCTGCGGCAATTCTCTGGTGCATACTTCGATGGCAAGGTTGCCGGCGCGGTAGCAGACGCAGCTGACGGCGTGCCTGCAGGAGCCGCAGGTGTCGTCGCGGCAGCGTTTGCCGGCGCGGCCTGGCACAGCCAGGTGATAGCACTCGGATTGGCTGCCGACGGCACCATCTTCAGTGTCGTGCCATTGCCATCGCCACCGATTTCGCCGAAGGTGATGGTGATCGCGCCACCATTGGCAATCGAAATATCCTTCACCGTTTTGAGATCATCGGTCGCCTTGAAGACATAACCGGTAGCGGCCTGATCGAACGTAGTTCCGCCCTTCGCCATGATGGTTTCCGCCACCGCCATTTTTGCAGGCGTAGCCAGATTGATCCCCTCTGCCACTTTGCCGCGGATCAGATAATCCCGATACTGCGGAATAGCCACCATCGCCAGAACGCCGACGATAGCGATGACGATCATCAATTCGATCAGGGTGAAACCGGTTTGTGTATAACGTGCAGACCGTGTTGCTTGCATATTGTTTTCCTATTACAAAAAATCGATTTTTCAGGAGCGCTGCTTAGTCATTGTTTGATGACAGATATTTTCTCTCTGGCAACGCATTCTCCCCAGATCGATGATATTCGCCAATGCCGCTTTTGTGAACATTTTTATAACGAGGTGACGAAGCCGCCCGATGTGCGGCGACTTCATCATTCGCTTAAAACCTTGTCAATGCTGCTCTTGAGCGGCTCTGCGGGCGAGCAGGCTGCCGACAATCACGACACCGATGGCGCCCACGATGCCGGGCAGACTCAGATGCAGCTGCAATCCCGGCACGACCACTTCGTGATGCGGCAGATAGCTTTGCACCCAGCCGCGAATCGCCACATCCGAGATAATCATGCCGCCCGCCAGATAGCCAAGCAAAGCCGCACCCAGCGTAATGATCAGCGGCGCCTTTTCCATCAGCTTGAGCACCAGCGTGCTGCCCCAGACGATGATGGGAATGCTGACAAGGATACCAAATACCACCAGCAACAATTGATGTTCTCCGGCCGCCTGTTCAGCGGCGCTCGCGATGGCGATGACGTTGTCCAGGCTCATCACCAGATCGGCCACGATGATCGTCTTGATCGCCGAGAACAATTTGTCGCTGCCGCTGATTTCGCCATGACCGTCATCGTCGCTCAGCAGCTTGGTGCCGATCCAGAACAGCAACACGCCGCCGACCAGCTTGATGTAAGGCATCTGCAGCAGGCTCACCGCAAACGCGATCAGGACGATGCGAATCGCGATGGCGCCGAATGTGCCCCACAAGATGCCGCGGAAGCGCAAGTTGTCAGGCAGGTTGCGGCATGCCAGCGCAATCACGATGGCATTGTCGCCACCGAGCAAAATGTCGATCAGGATGATCTGGCCGACAGCGAGCCAATTCAATTCCAGTAAAAAATCCATTAACCGTTCCCCCATCATAGTGTTTGGACACGAAAGCAATATGGGGAGCCGGAGCTCCCCATATTGTTATGTCACCGGTCAGCCCGGGAAGTTCTGTCGGTACTGCAACAACTGCGACAAATCCATCCGGCCTGCCGTTTGCTTGCTATTGCTGCAAATGAATTACAGAACCGACTTCAGCAGACGTGCCATTTCGGAAGGATTGCGTGTTGCCTTGATGCCGCACTCTTCCATGATTGCCAGCTTGGCTTCAGCAGTATCAGCACCACCGGAGATCAGCGCGCCGGCGTGGCCCATGCGCTTGCCTGGAGGCGCAGTCACGCCGGCGATAAAGCCGATGACTGGCTTCTTCATGTTGTCCTTGACCCAGTACGAAGCGTTGGCTTCGTCAGGACCACCGATTTCACCGATCATGATGACGGCGTCGGTGTCAGGATCATCATTGAATGCCTTCATGATGTCGATGTGTTTCAGACCGTTGATCGGGTCGCCGCCGATACCGACTGCGGACGATTGGCCCAGACCCAGCGCTGTCAGCTGGCCGACGGCTTCGTAAGTCAGTGTGCCCGAACGGGAAACCACGCCGATACGGCCCTTTTTATGGATGTGGCCTGGCATGATGCCGATCTTGATTTCGTCTGGCGTGATCAGACCCGGGCAGTTAGGGCCCAGCAGCAGAGTCTTGCTGCCAGCCTTTGCCATGCGGTTTTTCAGTTCCATCATGTCGCGGACAGGGATGCCTTCAGTGATACAGATGGCCAGATCCAGATCGGCTTCAACAGCTTCCCAGATTGCAGCGGCTGCGCCTGCTGGCGGAACGTAAATCACCGACACAGTCGCGCCGGTTGCCTTCTTGGCTTCGGCAACATTCGCGAAAATTGGAATGCCTTCGAAATCTTCGCCGGCCTTTTTCGGATTCACGCCTGCAACGAATGCGTTCTTGCCGTTCGCGTAGTCGCGGCACATGCGGGTGTGGAATTGACCGGTTTTGCCGGTGATACCTTGGGTGATGACTTTGGTGTCTTTATTGATCAGAATCGACATAGCTATTCCTTGTCCTATTATTTACCGTTGGCTGCAGCAACAACTTTTTGCGCAGCTTCTTCCATGCTGTCTGCCGAGATGATTGGCAGGCCGGAGTCGGCCAACAGCTTCTTGCCGATTTCTTCGTTGGTGCCCTTCATGCGCACAACCAGCGGCACTTTCAGGGAAACAGCCTTGGACGCAGCGATCACGCCTTCAGCGATCACGTCACAGCGCATGATGCCGCCGAAAATGTTGACCAGGATGGCTTTCAGTTCAGGGTTCTTCAGCATGATCTTGAATGCTTCAGTAACCTTCTCTGTTGTCGCGCCGCCGCCCACGTCCAGGAAGTTGGCAGGCTCGCCGCCGAACAGCTTGATGGTGTCCATGGTGGCCATGGCCAGACCGGCGCCGTTGACCAGGCAGCCGATATTGCCGTCGAGGGAGATGTAAGCCAGATCGAACTTCGATGCTTCGATTTCAGCCGGGTCTTCTTCGTCCAGATCGCGGTAAGCGACGATTTCCGGATGGCGGAACAGGGCGTTGGAGTCGAAGTTGAACTTGGCGTCCAGAGCGATAACCTTGCCGTCGCCGGTCAGGATCAGCGGATTGATTTCGGCCAGCGATGCATCGGTTTCCCAGTAAGCCTTGTACAGACCTTGCAGTTGCTTGCGTGCATCAACAACGGAAGCGGCTGGAACGCCGATCTTGGTGGCGATGCTGTCAGCATCAGCATCGGTCAGGCCGGTAGCCGGATCGATAGCGATCTGATGGATCAGTTCCGGATGGCTTTCTGCGACTTCTTCGATGTCCATGCCGCCTTCGCTGGAAGCCATCAGGACCACACGTTGGCTCACACGGTCAGTGACCATGGAAACGTACAGTTCTTTCTTGATGTCTGCGCCTTCTTCGATCAGCAGGCGACGCACCTTTTGGCCTTCTGGACCGGTTTGGTGAGTAATCAGCTGCATGCCGAGGATCTGATTGGCGTATTCCTTGACTTGCTCCAGGGACTTGGCAACTTTCACGCCGCCGCCCTTGCCGCGGCCACCCGCGTGGATTTGCGCCTTGACGACCCATACCGGACCGCCCAGCGTTTCAGCTGCCTTGACAGCGTCTTCGACGGATTGGCACGGAATGCCGCGTGGAACGGTCACGCCAAATTGGCGGAGGATTTCTTTGCCCTGATACTCATGGATTTTCATGGGAGCTTCCCTTTAAGACACTATTAAATAAAACTTACTGGATTGAAATCCGGCTGGCGGCAGAACCGCACGGCGCGAATGGAGGCAAGAACCCGCGATTGCGCAGCCCGCCCGAACGGGGGCACGCCGAAGCTGGAAAGCCTCGCGGATTGCTTAGTAGAAGGTGCAGACAGTGCGTTGGGCATAGAGAATGCCATTTGATCAACATTAATCGTTGTCGCATTGCGTGTCGTCATCGCAAAGATTGCCATGACAGCCGCTAATGCGGCGCAGCAAAAACCCGGAGATTTTAGCACAGCTCCGCCCGGCTAGGCAGTCGGATCAGCCACTACCGGGTATTTTGCAGAGATTCATGTCAGTGGAAGACAAGGACGAATTGCAGAATCACCTGAAGCGCACGTCCTTCCGCAAGACTTCGGGATTAACGGCTAACGTCCGGGGAAAGCATCACGGTGCGGCCGGTTGTCAACGACGCTGATTAATCATCATCGTGAGGCTCATCGCTCCACGCCGTTTTGACTGCGGCCTGAATCGCCCGATGAGAAAAACCGCGTTGCTGAAGGAAGCGCATGCACTTGGCGCGTGTCTCGGCATCTTCCGGCGCTGCTGCGTACTTGCGACTCAAGACCTCGCGAGCCCTCTGCGTCTCGCCTTGAGCAAGTTCAAGCTTCGCATCACCCAGCGCTTCGCCGTTGATGCCGTGGCTTTTCAGCTCAGACAAAATGCGATTATTGCCGTAGCGGCCCGCGCGCCGATGCACCAGCGATTCGGAAAAACGTTCTTGCGAGAGAAATTTGGATTCTTGGAGCCAGTTGAGCAAGGCTTCGATATCGTCGTCATCTTGCGCGTAAGGGGTTAGCTTACGCGCAAGTTCCAGACGACTATGCTCACGTGAAGAGAGATATTTGAGCGCTCGTGCCTTCAGGCTGAGTTGCGGCCTGGGCATCGGTTACACCGTCGCGATCGTTGCAACCGACAAGACTCGAGCGAGGTACAACGACATCAGGATTCTTCGGCGGCTACGTTCTTTGCAGAACCTTTGCCTGTTGGCGCCGGCGTTGCAGCGGCCGGAGCGCCTGCTGCTGCCAACTCAGGCACGCCCAGGGAAGCGCGTACCTTGTTTTCGATTTCGCGTGCCAGTTCAGGACGCTCTTTCAGGTAGTTACGCGCATTGTCCTTACCCTGGCCGATGCGTTCGCCGTTATAGCTATACCAGGCGCCCGACTTTTCAACGATCTTGGCGTCGGCGCCCAGATCGAGGATTTCACCTTCGCGCGATGTGCCTTCGCCATAAAGAATGTCGAAGTGCGCTTCGCGGAACGGCGGTGCGACTTTGTTCTTGACTACCTTGACCTTGGTTTCACTGCCGATGACTTCGTCACCCGACTTGATCGAACCGGTGCGGCGAATGTCCAGACGGACGGAAGCATAGAACTTCAGCGCATTACCGCCGGTGGTCGTTTCCGGATTGCCGAACATGACGCCGATCTTCATACGGATCTGATTAATGAAGATGACGGTGGTATTCGTGCGATTGATGCTGCCGGTCAGCTTGCGCAGGGCTTGCGACATCAGACGCGCTTGCAGGCCTGGCAGGGAATCACCCATGTCGCCTTCGATTTCAGCACGTGGCGTCAGCGCGGCGACCGAGTCAATGACAATCAGGTCAACACCGCCGGAACGCACCAGCGCATCCGTGATTTCCAGCGCCTGTTCGCCGGTATCCGGTTGCGAAATCAGCAAATCGGAGAGATTCACGCCCAGTCGTTGAGCGTAGGTCACGTCCAGCGCGTGTTCCGCATCGATAAAAGCGCAAGTGCCACCGATTTTTTGCATTTCAGCAATGGCTTGCAGCGTCAGCGTGGTTTTACCCGACGATTCAGGGCCGTAGATCTCAATCACGCGACCGCGTGGCAGACCGCCGACGCCCAGCGCGATGTCCAGTCCCAGAGAACCGGTCGACACGACCTGAATCTCTTCGACAACGGCGCCATCTTCCATGCGCATGACCGAGCCTTTGCCGAACTGCTTCTCGATTTGCGCCAGAGCAGCGGCGAGTGCCTTGCCCTTTTCCGAGTTACTGGCATTCGTGGCTTTTTTATCGTCCATAGGAGTTTCTTTCAGCAAGGAGAATCGTCTGGATCCGCGAATCCGCAGATCAATGAATTGGTTAAGCAGTACTGTATAAAAAAACAGTTGTTCGTGCAAGCACTTTTTCTGCTGTTGCAGATTTGCGCTAAAAACAACGTTATGCCCTGAAGGCACCACGGCGAAAGAAATCAGCCTGCTTCTTATGTCTGTTAGTATCGCGCTCCCGATTATAGCCGCCCTGCCGCCGTCATTTCATACCTGCTTTGTTGCAACACGACAAGGAAGGCAGGACAAAACGACGCACCGCAGTGAGGAAAATGCCTTCAGCCTCTATAATTTGAACAAATTGCGTTAAATACCCGTTTTTTCCATGGGTATTCACCGTATCTGATATACATTTCTAGCTAGTAATATTACGTTTTTTCGTATCGCCCCTTATGACCCTGGTTCCATTCAGCCGTATCAGCAGCCTGCGTTCGCTCATCATTGATGACATGCCCACCATGCGCCAAAACATTCGCATGCACCTGGGACAGCTTGGCATCACGAAAGTCGACCAGGCCGGCACGCCCGATGAAGCGATCCGCTTCGTGGAGGCGGCTGCCTACGACCTGATCGTCTGCGACTACAATCTGAACAAGGAAACCAACGGTCAGCAGTTGCTGGAGTTTTTCCGCACCCAACACATGTTGCCGCCGACCACCATGTTCATCATGGTGACGGCGGAAAGCGGCTACAACCTGGTGGCCAGCGCCGCCGAGTTTCAGCCAGATGCGTACATGCTCAAGCCGCTGACGGCTTCCAAACTGGCCGAGCGTATCGATCGCCTGCTGGAAAAGCAGAACGCCCTGCTGCCGATCAACGAAAAACTCAAGCGCAAAGATCAGGCCGGCGCCATCGTCGAGTGCGACAACGTACTGAAGGTTGCGCCGAAGTGGATCGTCGACATCCTCAAGACCAAAGGCAGCCTTCTGATTGAGCTGCGCCGCATTGAAGAAGCTCGCGCCGTGTATGCGCAAGCGCTGGAAATGCGCGACGATCTGGTCTGGGCGAAGGTCGGCATGGCGCGCTGCAATATCGTCGCCGGCCAGCTGGATGATGCCAAGATATTGGTGCAAGACGTGCTGGCGCAGAATTCGCAATACATTGAAGCCTACGACCTGCTGGCGCAAATCGAAGAAGCCCAGGGCAATCAGAATGAAGCGCTGGACGCCTTGTCGCGTTCGTCGGAAATCATCCCTTCCGCGCGCCGCAGCCGGCTGGTCGGCGATGCAGCTTATCGCGTCGGCGATCTCGAACAGGCCAAGACCGCCTTCGATCGCGTGCTCAAACACACCAAGGGTTCGCTGACGGCGCAACCGAGCGACTTGCTGACGCTGGCGCAGGTGCACGTCGACACCGGTGACGCCGAAGGCGCGCTGGAACTGTTGGCCGCCGCGCCAAAGCGCTATGCCGAATCGAAGATGTTCACCTCCGCGCAATCGGCCGTCGCTGCCCAGGCGCACGTGCAGCGCGGCGACATGATTTCTGCCGAAAAAGAATTTGAAAGCGCGATGAGATCGGCCGGCGGCGTGCCCTCCGAAATGGCCACGTTGGCGCTGGCGCGCGCGGCCTTCTCGATGGGCCGCGATGACGAAGGCGCCGAACTGATCTCCAAGGCCGTGAAGTCGGACCACGAAAACAAAACGCTGCAGGCGCTGGCGCGCAAGGTGTTGATCGACAGTGGCCGCGAAAACATGGCCGACGAACTGGTCGACGGCGCAGTCAAGCAATGTATGTCGATCATCTCGGAAGCCAACGCGCTCATGCGCAGCGCCAAGCCCGACGAATCGCTGGCCAAGCTGGAAGAAGCGCTGCACAGCATGCCGGAAAACACCGGCGTCCTGATGGCCGCCGCCCAGCTGCACCTGCTGTGGATGAGCCAGCGCGGCATCCATCAGGAATACGTCAAGCGCGTCAATCGCTACCTCAACACTCTAGATCGTCTGATACCGGGCAATGACCGCGTCAGCAAGATGCATAAATTTTTACGCGAAGCGGTAGCAAAAGCCGCTCAGAAAAGCTGACCATGGATCCCAAACTTGCTGCGATTATTGTTCACGACATCAAAAACTCACTCGGCGTTCTCGAAGGCCAACTGCGCATGCTGGCAGACGGCGCGACCGACGAACGCGCCGGCCAGGCACATACCACCTGCCTGACCCTGCAAGAAAAGCTGATCGGTTTCCTGACCTTGTACAAGGCCTCGTCGCAAGGTCTGACTGCGCAAGTTGAAGCGCTGTCGCCGCAGGACTTCCTGGAAGGATTGCTGCGTCACCTGACCATCAACCAGACCGGCCTGGAAGTCGTCATCAATCAAGAAGGCATGCCGCTGATTGCCTTCTTCGATGAAAACCTGGTCGGCCTGGCGCTGGAAGCCGCGCTTCAGAACGCCACCCGCTTCGCCCGCACGCGCATCGAGCTTGGTTGCCATAAAGACGGCAGCGGCGTGGTGTTCAGCGTCCGCGACGACGGTCCCGGCATCGGCACGCACGAAGCCAAGCCGTCGACCGGCCTCGGCATGGATCTGTGCAAAGCCATCGCCAGCGCCCATCACAAAGGCGACAAAAAAGGCGAAGCCCTGCTCGCCAACCACCCTGACGGTGGTGCCCAATTCGAATTGCGCTTGCCGTAATTCACCCGACTTCATCCGGCGTCTGCCCCGAAGGCGCGCCGGATCGATCCTCCGCATCTCCTGCAACACATGCGCTAAGCAAATAAGCAAGCGCGAAAAAAATCGTTCTTTTCGCCGGACTTCGTCCGTAAAGTCGATCCCAAAGTGGCTGCAATTGCCTGTCAATTGCCGGCCCGGATTCGACCAAAAAAGGGAAAAGAACAACATGGACCGCCGTCGCCTGCTCCAGGCCATTGCTCTGCTCAGCGCCACCGGCAGTGCAAGCCTTGCATTGCCCGTCTTTGCACAAAGCGCCAAAACCTCACCCACGCCGCTGCGTATCGGCTATCAGAAATCGTCAACGCTGCTCACCATCATCAAGAGCAACGGCACGCTGGAAAAGCTGCTGGCGCCGCTCAACGTCAAGATCAGCTGGCATGAGTTTTCCAGCGGTCTGCCGTTGCTGGAAGCGCTGAATGTCGGCGGCGTCGATCTCAGCGCAGACGTAGCCGACACCGTGCCGGTGTTTGCGCAGGCAGCGGGCGCGAAACTGACCTACGTGGCGCAGGAAGCGCCCTCGCCATCTGCGCAAGCCATCGTCGTGCGCGCCGATTCGCCAATCAAGACCGTCGCCGATCTCAAACGCAAAAAAATCGCCGTCACCAAGGCGGCCGGCGTGCATTACCTGCTGATTGCGACACTCGAAAAAGCAGGACTGAAATTCAGCGACATCGAGGTCGCGTATCTGACCCCGGCTGATGGCCGCGCCGCGTTTGAGCGCGGCAGCGTTGACGCCTGGGTCACCTGGGATCCTTTTCTCGCCGGCGTACAGAAACAGGCGCAGGTTCGCGTTCTCTCGGATGGCCGCAATGTCGCCGACTATCAACGCTACTATCTGGCGTCGACGCCATTTGCGGAAGCGCATCCCGACGTACTGGCCATCGTGTTCAACGAACTGAAGAAAACGGGATTGTGGGTGCGCCAGAATCCGAAGGAAGCCGCCACCTTCCTGGCGCCACTCTGGGGCCTGGATGCGCCGACCATCGAACTGGCGAACAGCCGTCGCAGCTACGATGTGCGGTCGGTGGTAGTGGGCGCACTGGGTGAACAGCAACGTATCGCCGATACGTTTTTCGCTGCCGGTCTGCTGCCGAAGAAGGTCAATGCGACCGACGTGGCAATCTGGAAACCGGCTTAAAAGAAGAACATGGACTGGCTCGACGCAACCACGGCGGCACTGGCGATCATCGCCGTACCGCTGGCGTTGCGTTTTCCCTTGCGCACAAAAGAAGATCCCTTGTCGTGCGATTGCACGGCAAGGGATGCCAGAGACGCAAGAAACATACGGGATGTGGAAGATGCGCCAGGCGCAGCTGACTCAACGGACCAGTACCGAATCATTCCTCAGGAAGAAGAGCCGGCGCAAGAACGGCAACCCGACAGACGACCGCCATCCCATCTCGGTTCTCGCTGACGCGACGCGCACGAGACGTCAACTTCCATTTGTCATGCAAGGCTGGCGCGCACGCTGATGTCGGCCTTCAGCACCTTCGACACCGGACATCCTTTCTTTGCCGCATCAACGGCCTCATCGAACTTGGCCTGATCCGGATTCTGCAATTTGGCCTTCACGTCCAGCACGATGGACGTGATGGAAAAGCCATCCTCAACCTTTTCCAGCGTCAGCGTGGCGTTGGTATCGATACGCTCGACGCCGAGACCGGCCTTGCCCAGACGGCTCGATAAGTCCATCGAAAAACAACCGGCATGCGCCGCCGCGATCAGCTCTTCGGGATTGGTGCCGACGCCGTTTTCAAAGCGCGTGGAAAACGAATACTGCGTCGCGTCCAGCGTCTTGCTCTCGGTGGTCAATGATCCCTTGCCGTCTTTCAGACTGCCGTTCCAGACGGCGGAAGCTTGTCGTTGCATGGTGTTCTCCTTTTGCACAAAATAACATCATGCGGCCACGGCGGATCAGGCGGCATCAGACAAGCCCGCAACCCGGCGTAGGAGAGGCGGAAATGACCACTCATAAAAAAAGCCGCTCCGAAGAGCGGCTTTTCAGCTTGATCGGAGGAAAGTATCCGACCAGCGATCAACACATTACGACAATTGCTGGATACCGGCCAATACCCAACCGCCGTTGCCGGAGACAGGTTTGGAGAGGTTCCAGATTTCGTTGAACTGCGTTGGCGACGAGGCCGGATCTTCCTTGATGAAACCAAAGAATTTCACGCTGGCCAGGTAGTCGTTGCCGACCGTTTCGACGCCCAGCATGTCGGCATCCAGCGAGACCACGTCGGTATGGTTGGCCGATGCGCCGCGTTCCTGCAATTGCAGCTTCAGCTCGCCGAACATTTCCGGCGTGGTGAATTCGCGGATGTCATTGGCGTCGCCCTTGTCCCAGGCAGCTTGCAGACGGATAAAGTAAGTCTTGGCATTGCGCACAAAACCAACCGTATCGAAGTCGGCAGGGATACCGTAAGACGATTGCTCCGCTGCCGCCGCACCCATGCCGACGGCCGTAGCACCGCTACCGAAGGAAGTGCCTTGCAGCGCCTTCGGCGGCTGTGCCGGTTCCAGCAGGGAACCGATCGCCGGCGTGGAGTTGCCGCCTTGGTCAGCACCCGGCGCCGAAGCCGACGCATAAGCGGGACGCTCGCTGCTGTTGCCTTCCGATTTGCGGCGGAACATGCGGTAGATGAACATCGCGGCGAACGCCAGCAAGGCCACCATCAGAATGGTGCTGATCATGCTGGCCATGGCGCCGCCGAGACCGAAGTGCGACAACAATGCGCCCAGACCCAGACCCAGCAGCGCACCGCCGAGAATGCCCTTCCAAGGGCTAGGCTTAGGTGCGGCGGCAGCTGGTGCTGCAGCCGGCGCAGCAGGCTTGGCAGGCGCGGCCTGGTTCTGCTGCATCGGGCTTTGCGCCTGACGGCTAGCGCCCGACGACTGCTTGCCGAACGAGCCGCCGCCGCCGAGACGCTTGGCCTCAACGCTGCTTACGCCAATTGATAGGGTCATCGCAGCCACTATCAGCGCGACAAATACTTTTTTCATGCTATCTCCTGAGATGGAATGTGATGCGAAGGCGGTCGCATCGGCCGTAAAGCAATAAAAACCGGTAGTGAAACAACCCAGGTCAAGGCATCGGATCAGATGCGGCAGGCGCAGCGAACACAACGCAAACAATCACAAAACAAGATGAAGAAGGCGCGTGCCGTCAGCTATCGCCGCACTGCGGACGAAGACCGGGGATTGCCGCGAGCGGCAAGAAGGGAATCAGACCCGCGGCGGACGGCCGGCGGGAGGAAGGAAAGGTGGTTGGCGCGCATCGTCGCTATGCAGCGCCGGCGCCAGAGTCGCCGAGTCAACGATGAAAGCCAGTGTCGGATTGAGCACGGTTTCGTCGCCGATGCCGGCGTGATTGGAAAAATCTTCGCTGTCCGCATACGACGTGTCGTCGTCACGGTCGGATTGATCAGCCGGCATGGCCTGGTCGTCGGATGTCATCTGGCCTGCGCCGGCGACTTCCATCAACTGGGCCTGCCTCTCCAGCTGCACTTCCAGCATTTGCCGTTGTTGCACCTGCAACTCCAGCGCTGCGGAGTCAATGCCGGTCTTGTACGTCAGCATCCCTGCAAAGACTTGCATGGGCAACAGAAAGATCAACAAGAGGGCAAACAGGCGTTTCATTGAGGTTTTGAGACAAGTAACCTGAAAATTATACCAAGAGTCAGGTCAGATGCGGGCATTACGCTGATATATCAAGGGCTTGAGAAGAAAATAAGGTCGCCTTGACTAACCGCAAAGCCAGCACGATTATGCGTTGCAATGGACCTCGATTTAGTAGAATATGCAGAAAAATACTGCATTATTCCTATAAAACACGAGACAACGCCGCATACTCCTGCGGATCTAACCATGCGTATCCTGCTTGCAGAAGATGACAGTGTCCTGGCCGATGGTTTGACGCGTTCGCTGCGTCACTCGGGTTATGCGGCGGATTGCGTCAAGAATGGCGTGGAAGCCGATTCCGCTTTGTCCACACAAGACTTTGATTTGCTGATCCTCGATCTGGGCCTGCCCAAGATGTCCGGACTGGAAGTGCTGCGCCGCCTGCGCGCGCGCAACTCCCGGTTGCCGGTGCTGATCCTGACCGCCGCCGACTCGGTCGAGCAGCGGGTGCAGGGTCTCGACCTTGGCGCCGACGATTACATGGCCAAGCCGTTTGCCCTGTCCGAACTGGAAGCCCGCGTGCGGGCTTTGACCCGTCGCGGCGCCGGCGGCGGACCGACGGTGATCAGGCATGGCTCGCTCAGCTACGACCAGGTCGGCCGCATCGCCTATATCGGCGAACAAATGCTCGATCTTTCTGCACGCGAACTGGGGCTGCTCGAAGTATTATTGCAGCGTACCGGACGGCTGGTTTCCAAGGAACAGCTGGTGGATCATCTATGCGAATGGGGCGAGGAAGTCAGCAATAATGCGATCGAAGTCTATGTCCACCGTCTGCGCAAGAAAATCGAAGTCGGCGGCATCCGCATTGCGACGGTGCGCGGACTCGGCTATTGCCTGGAAAAACTGCCCGATTCCATCGCCAGCGCCGGCATTGCCGCCAGCGTCTGACGCCCGCTTTCACTTTTCTCCGTTGAACGATCTTTGCGGTGGCGCACTCGCAGGTGACATCCATGCCTGACGCGCGCGACGCCGCCGGCGGCGCAACTTCGCCGCCTACCTCCGCCAAAGGCAAACGCCGCACCGCCATCGCCACCCAGCCGGAAGAGCGCATCCAGCGTTCGCTGTTCGGCGAAATTCTCGACTGGATGCTGGCGCCGTTGCTGCTGCTGTGGCCGATGAGCATCGCCATTACCTACCTGATCGCGCAATCGATCGCCAACCAGCCGTTCGACCGCGCGCTGGAAGACAGCGTCACCGTGCTGGCGCAACAAGTCTCCGAAATCAACGGCAAGACCGTGGCGCGCCTGCCGGTGTCGGCCCGCGATCTGCTGCGCGCCGACGACATCGACAATATCTATTTTCAGATCACCGGTCCGCGCGGCGAGTTCGTCGAGGGCGACCGCGACATGCCGCAACCGACCACCGACGACGACAAGCTGACCATCGGCACGGTGATGTTCCGTAACGACATCCTGCACGGCAATGACGTGCGCATCGCGTATACGCAAGTCGATCTGCGCCGCACGTCGGAGCAGCGTGCCGCGTCCTCGAAAGAACCGCGCCTGGCGACCGTGCAAGTCGGCGAGACGCTGGAAAAACGCGCGCAGCTCGCCAATGAAATCATCAAGGGCGTGATCCTGCCGCAGTTCGTCATCCTGCCGGTGGCGCTGGCGCTGGTGTGGTTTGCTCTCTCTCGCGGCTTGTCGCCGCTGTCCGAGCTGCAGCAACGCATCCGCGCGCGACGCCCGGACGATCTCAGTCCCATCGACTCAGGCCAGGTGCCGGAAGAAATCTCGCCGCTGGTGCGCTCGCTCAACGATATGCTGGCGCGGCTGTCGCAAACCATCGCGCTGCAAAAACGCTTCATCGCCGACGCTGCGCATCAGATGAAGACGCCGCTGGCCGGCATGCGCATGCAATCCGAACTGGCGCTGCGCCAGACCGATCAGGCCGATGTTCATCGTTCGCTGGAACAGCTCGCCAAGAGCTCGGAATCCGCGACGCGCCTGGTCAATCAGTTGCTGTCGCTGGCGCGCGCCGAGAACCAGACGCCGGAGACCTCACCCTTCCAGCCGCTGGAGCTGTCCGAGCTGGCGCGTACGGTGGTGCAGGACTGGGTGCCGATGTCGTTCACCCAGCGCATCGACCTGGGCTTCGAGCAGCCCGGCCATCCGATCATGATTTCAGGTAATCCGGTCATGCTGCGCGAGTTGCTCAACAACCTGCTCGACAACGCCTTGCATTACACGCCGCCGCTGGGCAGCGTGACGGTGCGCGCACGCGACGATGAAGAAAGCGGCCTGGCCTTCCTCGAAGTGGAAGATACCGGCCCCGGCATCGCACCGGCTGAGCGCAAGCATGTCTTTGAACGCTTCTACCGCATCCTCGGCACGCATGCTGCTGGCAGCGGACTGGGCCTGGCCATCGTGCGCGAAATCGCACAGCAGCACGATGCCTCGGTAGAAATTCACAACAATCCGCGCAGTCAGGATCCCAAGGCGCCTGGCTGCCTGTTCCGGGTGGTGCTGCGCATGACGCCGCGCCAGGCTTTTATCGACGACATCGGCTGACATGACTGAGAAGACGCCTTCTGCTCCCTCCCTATCCGATACGCCGGCCACGTCGGCTGCAGCCGTTATTGCACCCATGACGCCGTCGGCCTATTGGGACAAGACACGTCGGCTGACGCTGGCTTTGCTGGTGCTGTGGTTTCTGGTGACCTTCGTCGCCGTGTTCTTTGCGCGCCAGCTCGACCGCGTCGTTCTGTTCGGCTGGCCGCTGTCGTTCTATATGGCGGCACAAGGCATCATGCTGGTCTACCTGGCCATCGTCGTGGTGTACACCATCTGGATGCGCCGCGCCGAACGCCGGCTGCATCTTCACAGTGAGCAGATGCATGGAGACTAACAAGCAGTTTTTCCGCCGCCTGAGCGCTTACTACGGCTGGTACACAATTGGCTTCATCCTGTTCCTGCTGGTGCTGGCTGTACTCGAGCATGAGGGCATGCCGCGCGCCTGGATCGGCTATCTGTTCATGTTCGTCACGATCGCCTTGTATGCCGGCATCGGTGTCGTATGCCGCACCTCCGACGTGCCGGAATACTACGTCGCCGGCCGGCGCGTGCCGGCGCTGTTCAATGGCATGGCGACAGCAGCCGACTGGATCTCTGCTGCGACCTTCATCAGCCTGGCCGGCGGATTGTATCTGCAAGGCTTCGACGGCCTAGCCTACATCATGGGCTGGACCGGCGGCTATTGCCTGGTGGCGCTGCTGATTGCGCCCTATCTGCGCAAGTTCGGACAGTACACCATCGCCGATTTCCTGGCGGAACGGTATGCCGGCCGCTATAGCGGCAACTTCGTACGCATCCTGGCGGTGATTGCGACGATCATCATTTCCTTCACTTATGTGGTGGCGCAGATTTATGGCGTCGGATTGATCACATCACGCTTCACCGGCATCGATTTTTCGATCGGCATTTTCCTCGGATTGGCGAGCATTCTGGTGTGCTCCTTCCTCGGCGGCATGCGGGCGATCACCTGGACGCAGGTGGCGCAGTACATCATCATTCTGTTCGCCTACCTGATCCCGGTAATCTGGCTGTCGGCCAAACATACCAGCGTACCGATACCGCAGGTCGCGTACGGCTCGGTGCTACCCAAATTGAACGCTGCAGAGAAGCGCATTGCCGACGATCCGAAAGAGAAGGAAGTCAGCGCCATCTTCCAGGCGCGGGCCGACGATTTCGACAAGAAGCTCAAGAGCCTTCCGCGATCATGGGAAGACGGCCGCATCGATGCGCAACATCACATCGAAGAAGTCAAACGCAACAGCCACGCCTCGCTGGCCGACATCAAGAGCGCCAGCCGGGCGCTGACGGCTTATCCGAAGTCGGTAGACGAAGCCGAGCGCAAATGGAATGACGCCAAGGCCTACAACCTCGCGCGCGCACAACCGCCGGTGTCGCAGACCGAGCCCTTCCCGGGCAAGGATGAAGACGCTTCCGAGATCAAGCGCAACAACTTCCTCGCGCTGGTGTTCTGCCTGATGCTCGGCACGGCGGCGCTACCGCACATCCTGATGCGCTACTACACGACGCCGACGGTGCATGAGGCGCGCAAATCGGTGTTCTGGACATTATTCTTCATCATGCTGATTTACATCACGGTACCGGCGCTGGCGATCCTGGTGAAGTACGACATCTATACCTCGCTGGTCGGGAGCAATTATGCGCATCTGCCGGACTGGGTGTATTACTGGGCCAACATCGACAAGGTCAATCCTCTGGTCAGCATCACCGACCTCAATCACGACAACATCGTGCAACTCGGAGAGATCGCCCTCGACGGCGACATCATCGTGCTGGCCACACCGGAAATCGCCGGCCTGCCCTATTTCATTTCCGGGCTGGTGGCCGCCGGCGGACTGGCGGCGGCGCTGTCGACTGCGGACGGATTATTGCTGACGATTTCGAATGCGCTGTCGCATGACGTGTATTACAAGGTCGTCGATCCGGCAGCTTCTTCGCAAAAACGGGTGACCATTTCCAAGCTGCTGCTGCTAGTGGTGGCGTTGCTTGCTGCTTATGCAGCGTCGCTGAAACCGGGCGATATTTTATCCATGGTAGGGGTGGCTTTCTCGCTGGCGGCATCGACCTTGTTTCCGGCGCTGGTGGCAGGAATCTTCTGGAAGCGTGCCAACCAGGCCGGCGCCGTGGCCGGCATCATCAGCGGCTTCGTCATGTGCGTGTATTACATGCTGCACACCCATCCTGCGTTCGGCGGTCATCCTGCGAACCAGTGGTTTCATATTGCGCCGATTTCCGCCGGTATTTTCGGCGTACCGGTCGGCGTTGCCGCGCTGCTAATCGTCAGCCTGCTGACGCCGCCACCGGATGAGCGAACCATTGCGCTGATTGATCATATTCGGACACCTTAGGGCTCACCGGGGCTCAGCGCGCAAACGGCAATCCCGGGACTTCTTCCGACGGCATCACTGTTACCGCCACATCCATCGTCTGCTGGCCGCCGCCGATCAGTACGCCGCGCAAGGGCGAGATGTCGAGGAAGTCACGTCCCCAACCAAGGGTGATGTGACTGATATCCGGGAAAATCCCATTCGTCGGATCGGCGTCAATCCAGGTCCCGGGCTGCCCATCGGCACCCGGACAATACACCGACACCCAGGCATGCGAGGCATCGGCGCCGATCAGACGTGCCTGCCCCGGCGGCGGCTGCGTCAACAGATAGCCGCTGACATAGCGCGCCGACAAACCCAGTGACCGCAGGCAAGACAGCATGAAGTGCGCGAAGTCCTGACACACGCCGCGCTGGTTGACGAACACGTCCGTCACCGGCGTCGATACCGTGGTCGCCTCCGGATCGAAAGTGAATTCGCTGAAGATCCGCTTCATCAGCCGATCAATGCCGGCCAGCAGCGGCAGACCGGGTGTGAAGCACTCTGCAGCATAACGCGCGAACTCGCGCTTGATACGGACATGCGAGGATTCGAACATGAAACGCGACGCTTCCAGCATATCCGGCGGCAGACTGTGGCCAGCACGGTAGGACAAGGTCTCCGCCACCTGCTCCCATGGCAGCGTGGATGCCGGCAAGAGACGCGGCGAAATCTCTACCCATGACTCCGCATACACTTCCAGACTGGTGTGATCCTGATCGAGAGAGAACGACTGCAGCGCATTGCCGAAGCTGTCGGTGTAAAGATTGATCAGGCTGGTCGGCCCGGGCAGGATATTGATGAAATGGGAAGTACACGTCTGCCACGGCAAGGAGCGCGGCGTCAGCCGCAGCACCTGATGCGACAGACGTACCGGGACCGCGTACCGATAATTGGTTTCATGAATGATGTGATAAGTCGCCTGGCTCATACTCATACCCCCTGACTGACAGGAGCAGTGAGCGGCGTGAAAAAATGCCGCGCCAGATCGTCGGTGAGCGAGAAACCGGCAGCCGTCGCTTCGCGCATAAGCTGCATGAGCCGCGCATTGGCAGCTTCGGAAGTCGCTGCGTCGCGAGAGAAATCAGGCAAGGCGAAACCGTTGAGCTGATCGCTCAGGTGCGCCGGAATATTCATGCTCAGGATGCCGAGTTGCTGTGCAATGTCGGTCAGGTAATGTTGCAGCATGCGGAACTGATAGGCGATGCTATGCGGATTGCTGACGTCGAACACCAGCAGGTGCAATACCTGCAGCCACTCCGGCGTGCGGCGATAGCGCACGCGATAAGTCACGATGCTGCTCGACGATTCCAGCAGCCAGGTGAGCGCGCTGTTCTGACGCGCCGGTTCGAGTTGCATGAACTGATCGAACAAAGTGGCCAGATGCACCATGCGTTCGATATGGCGGCCGATCATCAGGAACTGCCAGCCTTCGTCGCGCGTCATGTCGTCCAACGCATGGCCTGCCAGACCGGAACAACCCTGTATGACGTTGTTGAGCACGTGCAGCATGGCGGTCGGCGAGTTGATCTTGTCCTGCACCATCGGCGGCATGCGATTGAGCGCGTGCCAGTTGTCCAGCGAAAGATGCTCGCGCACCTGATAGCCGGAATGATGCAAGTGGCGCAGATGCGTGGCGATGCTGACGTTGGCGCTCGGATCGGAGATGGCCGCTTGCAGACTCTGCTGCAAGGCCGTGATGGTCGGATGCGCCTGCTCCGACTTCGGCATCAGGATACCGAGGCGGAAACACACTTCGCTGACGCTGCGCAGAATCGCGCGGTTCTCGCTTTGTGTTTCTGTCGTGCATTGCAGTGTCGTGCGCAACAGGCGCGCCAGGTTGTCGGTGCGCTCAGCGTAGCGTCCCATCCAGAACAGGTTTTCGCCGGCGTGAGAGGAAACATCTACGGTTGTACGGATCAGATCGGAGGTGCGCGATACCGGATCCGTCATGGCGCCCGGTCCGACAGCGACGCTGGTCTCTGCCGTAGCGGCGCCGGCGCCGGAAGAGTCGCCGTCGTCGCTGCGATCATTGAGCACCCAGACGTCTTTGCTGGTGCCGCCCTGCTGCATCGATACGACGTCGCGGCGCTGGCGGGGCGCCACGCGTGTGAGCCCGCCCGGCATGACGTGGTAGCCGCCCTCGCCATCAGCCACGGCGAAGACACGCAGGCTGATGGTGCGATTCATCAACCGGTATTCGCCGCTGCGCGATAACACCGGCGCCTGCGACAGGCGCACCCATTCCTGCGCCACATAAGCGTGCGGCTGTAGTTGCAGGCTCTCCACCAGACGGCGACGCGCCTGCGCATTCAAGGTGTGGCCGAACACCGGCTGCATGCGCATCGATGGAAAGGCCGGCATGATCACCAGTTCTTCCAGATGGGCGAGCGTGTATTCCAGCGCAGGCTTTTCGCCGCACCACCACGATGCTACCGCGGGCAAGGCCAGTTCTTCGCCCAGCAGGCGCTGGCAAATCGCCGGCAAAAATCCGTGCAAGGCAGTCGATTCCAGCATGCCGCTGCCGAGCGCGTTGGCAATCAGCACGTTGCCGGAACGCGCCGCCTGCGTCAGGCCGGGAATACCCAGCGCGGACTCGGAGCGCAGCTCCAGCGGATCGCAATAGTCATCATCGAGACGGCGCATGATCGCGTGCACGCGGCGCAAGCCGGTCAGCGTCTTCAGAAAGACCATGTCGCCGCGCACCGTCAGATCGACACCTTCGACCAGCGGAAAGCCAAGCGTGTGCGCCAGGAAGGCATGCTCCGAGTACGTTTCGTTATACGGCCCCGGCGTCAGCAGCACCACCAGCGGCGGCTCGCCGGACGTCGGCGCCAGACGTGTAAGGCATTGATGCAGCGCGTGGAAATAATTGAGCAGAGGCTGCACGTGCATGTCGCGCAAGGCCTCGGGCAAGGCGCGCATCATGATCTGGCGGTTCTGCAAAGCATAGCCGGAACCGGACGGGCCCTGCGTACGATCCGCGATCACCCACCATTTGCCATCGGCTGAGCGCGCCAGATCGATCGCATACAGATGCAGATGCACGCCGCCCGGCGGACGTACGTCGCGGCATGGCCACAGGTAGCCGTGCTGGCCGAACACCAGCGCCGGCGGCAACAATCCCTCGGACAGCAATTGCTGGTCGCCGTACAGATCCGCCAGTACGCCGTTGAGCAGGCGCGCACGCTGCGCGACGGCGCTCGACAACTTCCGCCACTCATCCGCGGCAACGATCTGCGGCAACAGATCCAGCTCCCACGGACGGTTGACGCCTTGCGGATCGGCATAGACGTTATAGGTCATGCCGTCGGAAGCAATCGCATCGCGTACTTCGTCGGCGCGACGGCGCATCATCTCGGGAGAAAGATTTTCCAGCTGATCGATCAGCGTGCGCCAGTGTGGGCGCAAACCGCCGTCGGCAGCCAGCATCTCGTCATAACGATCGGCGTCGGCAGTGTAGCTTTGCAGGAGGCGCTGATACATAGAATTTTGGGGCGCAACCGCCGCCGTCATGCGGTGAAGCAATGACGGACGGCGGCGGCTAAACAGGGTGCGTTAGAAATGTCTCAAGTCTAACGTAAATGGGAACTCGATTGACGGTCTTCCAGAGGTAACTTCCATCTTTCCCGGCGTGTGATTGAGACGGAAATAACGCGTCAGGCGACGGCTTTCCGCCTCAAAAGCATTGACCGGGAAGGTTTCGTAACTGCGACCGCCCGGATGCACCACGTGATACTGGCAGCCCCCCAGGCTGCGGCCGTTCCAGGTATCCACCAGATCGAAGGTCAGCGGCGAATCGATGCCGATGGTCGGATGCAAGGCCGACGGCGGCTGCCAGGCGCGGTAACGCACGCCGGTGACGAATTCGCCGACCACGCCGGTCGGTTGCAAAGGCACTGCGACACCGTTGCAGGTGAGCACATAACGGTCCTTCGCCATGCCGCTGACCTTGACCTGCAGCCGCTCCAGCGACGAATCGACGTAGCGCGCGGTGCCCGACGAGCTGCCCTCTTCGCCCAGAACGTGCCATGGCTCCAGCGCAGTGCGCAATTCCAGTTCCATGCCCTTGACCGCAAAGTCGCCGATCTTGGGGAAGCGGAATTCGAAATGCGGGGCGAACCATTCCGCCTGCATCGGATAACCGGCTTCCTGCATGTCGTCCATGATGTCGTTGAAATCCTGCCAGATGAAATGCGGCAACAGGAAACGATCGTGCAGTTCCGTGCCCCAGCGCACCAGGCGTTGCGGCTTGTACGGCGTCTTCCAGAAACGCGCCACCAGCGCGCGCAGCAACAATTGCTGCGTCAGGCTCATGCGCGCGTGCGGCGGCATTTCAAAGGCACGCAGCTCCAGCAGGCCGAGACGGCCGGTGGCGCTGTCGGGCGAATACAGTTTGTCGATGCAGAACTCGGCGCGATGCGTGTTGCCGGTGACGTCGATCAACAGATTGCGCAGCAGGCGATCGACCAGCCATGGCGGGCAGCCGCCCTTGGCGATCTGGTTTTCCATTTCGGCGAAGGCCAGTTCGATTTCCACCGTGGAGTCGTTGCGCGCCTCATCAATGCGCGGCGCCTGCGAAGTCGGGCCGATGAACATGCCCGAGAACAAGTACGACAGCGACGGATGGTTGTGCCAGTAGCTGATCAGGCTGCGCAGCAAATCCGGACGGCGCAGGAATGGTGAATCGCCGGTGGTTGCACCGCCCATCACCATGTGGTTGCCGCCGCCGGTGCCGGAGTGATGGCCGTCGAGCATGAACTTCTCGGTGGTCAGACGCGACTCGCGGCCGGCTTCGTAGAGATGCGTGGTCTGATCGACCAGTTCGGCCCAGTTGGAGGCCGGCTGGATGTTGACTTCGATCACGCCCGGATCCGGTGTCACGCTGAATTTGCGCACGCGTGGATCGTGCGGCGGCTCGTAGCCTTCCATCAACACCGGCTGTTTGAGTTCTTCTGCAGTGGCTTCGATGGCTGCAACCAGCTCAAGATAGCTTTCCATCCTGGCCAGCGGCGGCATGAACAGATACAGCACGCCATTGCGCACTTCTGCACACAAGGCGGTACGCGTGATCCAGTCGGCCGATTCGAAGGCGCCGGGGACGCCACCGGCTGCGCCAGTACGTGCACCGTTGCCCTTGCCATTGCCATTGCCGGTAGTCGCGGCGCCACGCTGCGTGGCGTAGTAATCCTGCAGGAAGGCGACCGACGTGGCGCCGGTCAGCGAGGGGCGCTTGGCGTATTGCAGACGGATTTCAGACGCTTGCGGCAGCGACTGGAATTGTTGCGACGGATCTTCCGGATACACATACGGATAGTCGGTGGATGTGACCCAAGGCTGAGAATCCAGCGGCAAGCGATACCCCAGCGGCGAATCGCCCGGATACAGGTAGCAGCGCTCGCTGCGCAGGAACCAGTCGCCGGTCTGCCAGCCGCTTTCGTCGGGACGGCGCGCCACCGGCAAAACGTGACCGGCGATCTTGTCGAGGCCTTGCGAGAACACGCGCAGCAGACGCGCGCGCTCCTGCTTGTCTTCCAGTTTGGAATCGAAAGGATCGACGTTGCCCGGCAAACGGCGTTCGCGCCACATGTAATAGAACACGTCCTCGTAGGCCGAGAATACATGCTTGCCGTCGAGCGACAAGCGCGCAGCGACGCCTTTGAGGAAGCGTTCGGTGATGTTGTCGTCGGTGACGTTGGGCTTGGTTTCGTCACCGATCAGATCGCGGTTGTTCCAGATCGGCTGGCCGTCGCGGCGCCAGTAGCAATTCAGCGCCCAGCGCGGCAGTTGCTCGCCCGGATACCATTTTCCCTGGCCGAAATGCGGCAAGCCTTTGACGGCGTACTTCTCGCGCATGCGATGGTAGAGATCGGCTGCCAATGGCTTCTTGGTCTCGCCCAGCGCGGCGGTATTCCACTCCGGCTCGTCGGGATGATCGAGCGCCACGAAGGTCGGCTCGCCGCCCATTGTCAGGCGCACGTCCAGCGCATCGAGATCGTCGTCGATGGCGTGGCCGAGTTCTTCAATCTCGCTCCATTGCGCTTCGGTGTATGGCTTGGTGACGCGCGGCGCTTCCCAGAAGCGCGACACGCTCATCGAATGTTCGAACTCCACTTCGCAAGGATCGACCATGCCGCTGACCGGCGCCGCCGATGACGGCTCGGGCGTGCACGACAGCGGGATATGGCCTTCGCCGGCGAACAGGCCGGACGTCGGGTCGAGACCGACCCAGCCGGCGCCCGGCAGATAGACTTCGCACCAGGCATGCAGGTCGGTGAAATCTGCTTCCGGTCCCGATGGGCCGTCGAGAGATTTCTGATCTGCGGTGAGTTGAATCAGATAGCCGGACACGAAGCGCGACGCCAGTCCCAGATGACGCAGCAATTGCACCAGCAGCCAGGACGAATCGCGGCATGAGCCGGAACCGATGGTGAGCGTCTCCTCCGGCGTCTGCACGCCGGGCTCCATGCGGATGGTGTAATCGACGAGGTCGGCCAGCTTTTGATTCAGACCTACCAGGAAATCGGCGCTGCGCACCTTTTCGCGCGGAATGCTGTCGAGCAGTTTCTGGAATAACGGTGTCAGCGGCAGCGTCTTGCGATACGGCGACAGTTCATTTTGCAACTCCTTGGCGTATTCGAACGGAATCTGCTCGGCATACGGCTCGAGGAAGAAGTCGAACGGGTTGATGACCGACATTTCGGCCACCAGGTCGACTTCGATACGGAATTCTTCGGTTTTCTCCGGAAAGACCAGGCGCGCCATGTAGTTGGCTTGCGGATCCTGCTGCCAGTTGATGAAATGCGGTTCCGGCAGGATGCGCAGGGAATAGCTCAGGATGCGGGTGCGGCAATGCGGGGCCGGCCGCAGGCGGACGATTTGAGGTCCAAGATTGATAGCACGGTCATAACGGTAAGACGTGACATGGTTCAGCGCCACATGAATTGACATGAAGATCCTTTACAACAAACAAGTTGAGCTGATGGATACGGTAGTGCCGGGCGTTGATGAACGACAGGCGATCCGATTGCAAGCTATCTGCTATCTGATCACCTGTGGTGCATATTAATGAAATCCCTCATGCGTGGGTAGATTTCATTTTCCCAGCGGCGTCCGTTGAACACGCCATAGTGGCCGACTGCTGTTTGCACATGGTGCAAACGCATGTAGGGGCGAATACTGCTGCACATATCTTGTGCAGCGACGGTCTGGCCGACGGCGCAGATGTCGTCTTTTTCACCTTCTACCGTGAATAATGCGGTGCGCCGGATAGCCTTGAGGTTGACCGGACGGCCTTTGTACTCCAGCAGGCCGAGCGGCAGCGCGTGTTCCTGGAACACGACGCGCACCGTTTCCAGATAAAACTCCGCCGGCAGATCAGACATGGCGAAGTATTCTTCGTAAAAAACTTTGATTGCCTCGGCTTTTTCGCTCTCTCCCTCGATGAGATAGTTGTACAAATTCCGAAATGCGTCGACGTGGCGGTTAATATTCATGTTCATGAATGCCGCCAGTTGCATGAAACCCGGATACACCCGGCGACCGCCGCCGGGATGGCGCGCCGGCACGGTACTGACCAGATTCTGTTCAAACCATTCAATCGGCTTGCTCTTGGCGAGCTCATTCACGGTTGTCGGATTGACACGCGTGTCGAGCGGGCCCGCCATGAGCGTCATGCTGCGCGGCTGGGCGGCGTCGTTGTCTTCCGCCATGACGGCGACGGCGGTGATGGCGGCAACGGTAGGCTGGCAAACCGCCACGATATGCGCGCCGGGACCGATGGTCTGCAGGAAGCGGATCAGATGGGCAACGTATTCGTCGAGGCCGAAGCGGCCGTGCTCAAGCGAGATATCGCGGGCGTTGTGCCAGTCGGTAATGTAGACGTCATGATCGCGCAGCAGGGTTTTGACGGTGCCGCGCAGCAAGGTGGCAAAGTGACCGGACATCGGCGCTACCAGCAACACTGCGGGTTGCTCGGCGGCGGTTTCCTTGCGAAAGCGCAACAGCGTGCAGAACGGCGTCTGATCGACGACCTGTTCCTGCACCGCAACGGTGCGACCACCATCCTCCACGCTGTCGATATCGAAAGGCGGACGCACGTGCGTGAGTTGCGTGCGGGCAAATACTTCATATGCGGCAGACATTTTTCGCAGCGTCAGACTGGACGGAAAGCCCGGCCAGCTATGCCCCAGAAACGGCGCGGCTGCGCGTGCCGAGGCCCGCAGCGGATCGGTGGCGTCGGCGTATTGCTGATATGCCTGGTAAATATTTGTCATAGAACTTATTCCCTCTATTCTCACCAGTCCTGCAATCGATGCAATATGCATGCCACTGACCTTCCACATGGTATGCCTGCACGCTTTCCGATGCGAGCCGCTGGCACGCCCTTTGCAAGTACCGAATATGCAACACCATGCCGTATCGGAAGTACCAAGAATCACGGACGCGTCCACGCAAACTGCGCGTCAAAGCATCGACGCGCCAAAGTCAAAGTACACACACATAAAGGACTGACATGCCTAAAACGACTTTGCGCAT
Organism: Herbaspirillum sp. GW822-FHT03A08; assembly: GCF_058801885.1. Lineage (NCBI taxonomy): Bacteria > Pseudomonadati > Pseudomonadota > Betaproteobacteria > Burkholderiales > Oxalobacteraceae > Herbaspirillum > Herbaspirillum sp. GW822-FHT03A08. The sequence continues at coordinate 210,383 of NZ_JBXANR010000004.1, forward strand.
CACCAGCAAGAATTATTCTTCGTGGTCCATGCGTGGCTGGCTGCTCGCCAAATTTGCCGGGCTGCCGTTTCAGGAAGATATCGTTTCACCGGACGATCCGGATGCACGTGCCGAAATCCTGCTGCTGTCTTCATCCATTCTCGTTCCCAGCCTGAAGCATGGCGAAATCTTCGTCTGGGATACCCTGGCCATTGCCGAATACCTCAATGAAATCCGTCCCACCGCCAAGCTGCTGCCGGCGGACCAGGCGGCGCGCGCGCATTGCCGCGCGATCTGCGGCGAGATGCATTCCGGCTTCAGCGCCCTGCGCTCGGCGCTGCCGATGAACCTCAAGGCGCACTTCCCCAATTTCAAAGTCTGGTCGCGCGCGCAGGCCGACATCCAGCGGATTACGACCATCTGGAAAGAATGTCTGGCGACGTATGGCGGCCCCTACTTGTTTGGCGAACGCACCATGGCCGACGCCATGTATGCCCCGGTGATCACGCGCTTCATCACGTACGACGTCGCGCTCGAACCGATCTGCGCCGCTTACAGCAAGCGCATCATGGCCATGCCGGAGATGAAAGAATGGATTGCGGCCGCGCAGAAAGAGCCGGAAGATATCGATGAACTGGATGTGGAGTTTTAAGCCGTAATTTAAGCCGCAGCATCGGCCGATGTTGTGACGGTAGTTTTACAAAAAGCCTCACCGGGAAGAACAAGAGGAGACAGCACCAGCAACGTTATTCTCAATCGCGTCAAATGCGGGACGCCGCAGAAAGGATCAGTGTGATGAATACGATAGCCGAAACAAATCCGACAGCCTTGAATGTGTTCTCTCATGTCAGCGAGGGCGATACGCCGTTTGAATCCGGCGGCCTGCGCGACTTCTTCCTGTACCGGGACCTGGGCATTGCTGCGGCCACCGGCGGCCAGGTGATCGCCCAGCTGGTCAAAGCCAACATGGCGCCGGAAACCGGCACCGGCTGGCACCGGCATGAAGCCAATTTCCACATCGTGATCATGCTGAAGGGCTGGGCGCGCTTCATGTACGAGGATCAGGTGACGCTGGTGAAGACCGGCGACTGCGTGCACCAGCGACCGGGCATTGTGCACTTCCTGTTCGATTATTCGCCGGACATGGAGTATCTGGAAATCGTCAGCCCGGCCAATTTCACCACCATCGACATGCCTGCGCCGTGCGACGTTCCTGCGCCGACACCGTGGGCATGAACCAATTTTTGCGCTGAAAGGAAACCGCATTTTCAACGATCCATACCCTGTTATGGCGGCCATCGCTGGTACGAATCCAGGCCGGGACCTCACGCAATTTTCGCTGTCCAAAAGCAGAAATGGCGTGATAGTCTTAGTCTACGTTCACCAGCGATGAGGATGCCGGCCAATACGATTCTACAAATAATATTCGCTTGATCAGAAGCCCCAAAATCCCCCAGCATCAGCACCAGAAAATGAAGCAAATTTATGGCAAATTTTTTCGATGAGATGTATTCCGATGGAGCCGTTTCCGTACGCAAGCATTATGATGAATTTGCGGCATGGCTCTCCGCACAATCCGCTGAAACCATTGTTCGCAAACGTGCAGAATCCGACCTGATCTTCCGCCGCGTCGGCATTACCTTCGCGGTCTACGGCAACGATGCAGGTACGGAAAGGCTGATTCCCTTCGACATTATTCCGCGCATTATTCACGCCGCAGAATGGACCAAACTGGAAGCCGGTCTGGTGCAGCGCGTCAAAGCGCTGAACATGTTTATCCACGATATTTATCACGGTCAGAAAATCATCAAGGCTGGCGTCATTCCCGCCGAGCAGATTTTGAAGAACGCGCAGTACCGCCCTGAAATGCAGGACGTCGATGTCGCCTCCGACATCTATGCGCACATTGCCGGCGTCGATATCGTGCGTGCGGGCGAAGGCGAGTTTTACGTGCTGGAAGACAACCTGCGCGTGCCGTCGGGCGTGTCCTATATGCTGGAAAATCGCAAGATGATGATGCGGCTTTTCCCTGAACTGTTCACCCGCCACAAGATTGCGCCGGTCGATCACTACCCCGACATGCTGCTCGACAATCTGCGTTCGGTCGCACCGGTCGGCGTGGTCGATCCGACGGTCGTGGTGATGACACCGGGGATGTACAACTCGGCGTATTTCGAACACGCGTTCCTGGCGCAGCAGATGGGCGTCGAGCTGGTGGAAGGACAAGACTTGTTCGTCAAGGACAACACCGTCTACATGCGCACCACGCGCGGTCCGAAACGCGTCGATGTGATCTATCGCCGCATCGACGACGACTATCTCGATCCGCTGGCGTTCCGCGCCGATTCCTCGCTGGGCGTGCCGGGCCTGCTGTCGGCCTACCGCGCCGGCAAGGTCACGCTGACCAACGCCATCGGCACCGGCGTCGCCGACGACAAATCGATTTATCCCTACGTGCCGGACATGATCAAGTTTTATCTGTCCGAAGAACCCATCCTCAACAACGTCCCGACCTACCAGTGCCGCAAGAAGGAAGATCTTTCCTACACGCTGGCCAATCTCGAAAAGCTGGTGGTCAAGGAAGTGCACGGCGCCGGCGGCTACGGCATGCTGGTCGGCCCGGCGTCGACCAAACAGGAGATCGAGGATTTCCGCCAGCGCGTGATCGCCAAGCCGGACGGTTACATCGCTCAGCCGACACTGGCTTTGTCGGTGTGCCCGACCTATGTCGAATCCGGCATTGCGCCGCGCCATCTTGACCTGCGCCCCTTCGTGCTGTCGGGCAAAACCGTCTCGATGGTCAAGGGCGGCCTGACGCGCGTGGCGCTCAAAGAAGGCTCGCTGGTGGTGAACTCGTCGCAAGGCGGCGGCACCAAGGACACCTGGATTCTGGAGAAATAAAACATGTTGAGCCGCACCGCTGATCACCTGTTCTGGATGGCGCGCTACACCGAACGCGCCGAAAACACCGCACGCATGCTGGACGTGCACGTACAAACCGCTCTGCTGCCGCAATCGACCGACGACGCCGAACAAGGCTGGCGCGCCGTGCTCGGCATTTCCGAGCTGCTGTACGGTTACAACCAGAAGTACGACACGCTGACGCAGAAAGACGTGATCAACTTCATGGTGCGCGATCCGAGCAATCCATCGTCGATCGCATCCTGCCTCAAGCAGGCGCGCGAGAACGCACGCGCCGTGCGCGGCGCCCTGACCACCGAAGCATGGGAAATCCAGAACGCCACCTGGATCAAGATGCAGGGTTATCTGAAGACTGACGCGCTGGAGCAGAATCCAAGCGACTTCTTCGAGTGGGTGAAGCATCGCTCTCACCTGTCGCGCGGCGTAACCATCGGCACCATGCTGAAAGATGAAGCATTCCACTTCATCCGCCTCGGCACCTTCCTCGAACGCGCCGACAATACCGCCCGCATCATCGACGTTAAATTTCATGGCGCCAAGGAAGCGACCGGCAAGCAAAGCCAGCAGCAATCGCAGCAATTGAGCCAAAGCCTGCTGACCAAGGATGCCAAGGGCCAGGACAATCAGATCGACTTTTATTATTGGGCGGCTATCCTGCGCTCGGTGTCCGGCTTCGAGATTTATCGCAAGGTCTATCGCGACGTCATCACGCCGGAACGCGTTGCCGAATTGCTGATCCTGCGCGCCGACATGCCGCGTTCGCTGGCGGCCTGCATGGATCAGGTATTAAGCAATCTGAAACACGTGCACAACGACGTGTCCGCCGATACGGAACGCTTTGCCGGCAAGCTGCACGCCGATCTGAAGTTCAGCCGCATCGAGGAAGTTCTCGACGCAGGTCTGCACGATTACCTGACAGTGTTTCTGGAACGCATCTTTGAGTTGGGAAATCGCATCAGTAAAGACTTTCTTGTTCCTTTGGCAGCATAATTTTTATTATTCTGCCAATCTGACACTTAAGAATTATCAGAAATTTGCCGATAATGTGTCAGGCTCACGACATTTAGGCCCCGCCCGCGCTCAGCGTCGGCGGGGCTTCCTGTAAAATTCGGCTTTTACATTTTTATCTCACATCATGACTTATTGCGTTGCCATGCGCCTGAACGAAGGCCTGGTCTTCTTATCCGACTCACGGACCAATGCGGGCGTCGATCATATCGGCACCTTCCGCAAGATGAACGTCTATGAGAATCCGGGCGAGCGCGTCATGGTGATGATGACGGCCGGCAATCTTTCCATTTCACAATCGATCCGCCAGATCGTTTCTGAAAAGACCAACGCTGAAGGCCGCACCATCTGGACCGCCCAGTCGATGTATGAAGCCGCACAAATCCTGGGCGACGCGATTCGCACCGTGCATCAGCGCGATGCGGAAGAGTTGGGCAAGTTCGGCATTGACTTCAATGTCAGCATCATTTTCGGCGGCCAGATCAAGGGCGAGCGTTGCCGCCTGTTCCAGATGTATTCGGCCGGCAACTTCATCGAGTCGCACGACGAAAACACTTATTTCCAGATCGGCGAAGCCAAGTACGGCAAGCCGATCATCGACCGCGTCGTCACACCGCACACGTCATTGGACGAGGCTGCAAAGTGCGCCCTGATCTCGATGGATTCGACACTGAAATCGAATATCTCGGTCGGCCTGCCGCTGGATCTGCTGGTGTACAACAGCAACGACCTGGCTGTAACGCGGTTCGTCACCATCGACGATCAGAATCAATACTTCCAGATGATCCGCCGCAGCTGGGGCTCGCAATTGAAACGCGTGTTCGAAGCCATCGACGACCCGGTCTGGGATGCGGCGCCGGAAGCGACGCTGAATGTCCTGTCGTCGTCCGTCGATCACAGCCAGCCGGTGCGCGTGCCGCCGCCGGATGCCCTGGTGCGCGACGCACAGCCGGTGACGCGCCAGACGCTAGCCGGCGATGACGAGGCCGATGTGGCGCAGCAACCGACCTGATTGCCGCCTTCTTCGTAGTCACCAAAAACAAAAACGGCTGCAAGCAATTGCAGCCGTTTTTTATTGCCCGGCACCAACCGGGCGTTAAAAGCGATCAAACGACGATGGTCTGTGCTTCGCCTTCAGCGCGTGCGCGAATTTCACCGATGCGGAACACGGTTTCGCCGGCTGCTTTCAATTGTGCTTCGGCGGCGTCGGCGTTTTCTTTCGACACGATCACGGTCATGCCGATGCCGCAGTTGAAGACGCGGTGCATTTCAGCGTCAGCCACGCCGCCGTGCTGCTGCAGCCAGGTGAACAGCGGCGGCATGGTCCAGGCCTTGCTGTCCAGCACAGCAGTCAGATTCTCTTGCAGCACGCGCGGGATGTTTTCTACCAGGCCGCCGCCGGTGATGTGAACCATGCCCTTCACTTCCATCGCTTCCATCAGGGCCAGCAGCGGCTTGACGTAGATCCGGGTCGGTTCGAGCAGCACGTCGGCCAGCTTGCGGCCGTGGAAATCGGCGTTCAGGTCAGGCTTGGCGACTTCCAAAATCTTGCGCACCAGCGAGTAACCGTTGGAGTGCGCACCCGACGAAGCCAGGCCCAATACGACGTCGCCCGGGATGATCTTGGTGCCGTCGATCAGCTTGGACTTTTCGACTGCGCCGACGGCGAAGCCGGCCAGATCGTATTCGCCGTCCGGGTACATGCTCGGCATTTCAGCGGTTTCGCCGCCGATCAGCGCGCAACCTGCTTGTTCGCAGCCCTTGGCGATACCCTTGATGACATCGGTGGCGCTCGCCACGTCCAGCTTGCCGCAGGCGAAGTAGTCGAGGAAGAACAACGGTTCGGCGCCCTGCACCAGAATATCGTTGACGCTCATGGCGACCAGATCGATGCCGACGGTGTCGTGCTTGTTGAGGTGGAAAGCCAGCTTCAGCTTGGTGCCGACGCCGTCGGTGCCGGACACCAGCACCGGCTCCTTGAATTTCTTGCTGATCTCGAAGAGGGCGCCGAAACCGCCAATGCCGCCCAGCACGCCTTCACGGGTTGTACGCTTGGCAAAAGGCTTGATTGCCTCGACCAAAGCGTCGCCTGCATCGATATCGACACCGGCGTCGCGGTAGGAAAGGGAAACATTGGATGATGAAGTCATGATGATATTGGCACTAGAGGCGGTAAAATAGAGGTCTGAAGCGTAGAGGAGTAAAACGGCCAGCATGGCTGCTGAATTACTGCGTAAACCATGATTTTATCAAACCGATTCACCTAAAGCCCGATTTCCATGCCTTTTTCTTTCTCGGATGAGCAAAAACAAAGCTTGTTGTGGCTCATTTTAGGGCTTTCGTTAATAGGCCTCCTGGTACTTCTGGGGCCAATGCTGACTCCCTTTGTTACCGCCGCTATCCTGGCGTATGCCCTCAACCCGGGCGTCGACTGGCTGGCAGGCCGCCGCATCGGCCGTTTCCATCTGCCACGCGTGCTGGCTGTGCTGATCGTCATCCTGCTGCTGGTGCTGGCCGTGCTGGCTCTGATCCTGGTCGTGGTGCCGGTGCTGGTCAAGGAAATCCCGTTGCTGCAACAACAGATTCCGAATTTCCTCGATAAGCTCAACACCGCCGTGGCGCCGCGCCTGAGCGAATACGGTATCCATGTGCGCCTGGACGTCACCGGCATCAAAAAGATCATGACTCAGCAGCTGGCCACCAGCGGCGATGAAATCTGGGCCTCCGTGCTGGCCTCGGTCAAGATCGGCGGCACCGCCGTGCTGGCCTGGCTGGCCAATCTGTTGTTTATTCCGATGGTGTTGTTTTATTTGTTGCAAGACTGGCATCCTTTCATCGGACGCCTGCGCGGCATGATCCCGCGCCGCTGGGTCGCCAAGATCAGCCACATGACGGAAGAAGTCGACGATCTGCTCGCGCAATACCTGCGCGGACAATTGCTGGTGATGTTGATCCTGGCGGCCTATTATTCAATAGCGCTAGCCATTGCCGGCTTCGACATTGCCTTGCCGGTCGGCATCCTGACCGGTTTACTGGTCTTTATCCCCTACGTCGGCTTCGGTCTCGGCCTGGTGCTGGCGCTGATCGCCGCCGTATTGCAATTCACCGGCCTGTACGGGCTGGTCGCCATTGCCATCATCTATGGCATCGGCCAGGTGCTGGAAAGCTTCATCCTGACGCCGCAACTGGTAGGAGAACGCATCGGCCTGCATCCGCTGGTAGTGATCTTCGCCCTGCTGGCGTTCGGGCAATTGTTCGGTTTTGTCGGCGTGCTGCTCGCCCTGCCAACTTCGGCCATCATTTCGGTGATGGTGCGGCACCTGCGTCAACATTACCTGAGCAGCAGTTTCTACAATAGCGAGACATGAGACAACTTCTGCTGGATTTGAGCGCGCAGCAGCCGCCGACTTTCGATACCTTTGTGACCGGCCAGAATGCAGAATTGCTGCAACGGTTGCAGGCCATCGCGTCGGCACAAGCGCAGCCGACATTAAACGACCGCTTTATCTACCTCTGGGGTGAGAACGGCGCAGGCAAGACGCATCTGCTGCATTCGCTGGCGCATGCGAATATCGCCAGCCGTCTGATCACCGCCGCCGACGCCTTCGACAGCGATTTTGACTACACGCCCGCGGTGCAATGCTATCTGCTCGACGATTGCGAACAGCTGTCGCCGGATGCACAGATCGCCGCCTTCGCGCTGTTCAACCAGATCCGCGAACTGGGCGGTTATCTGATCAGCACCGGCACGCAACCGCCGGCGCAATTGCAGGTGCGCGAAGACTTGCGCACACGGCTCGGCTGGGGACTGATCTATCAATTGCACGGCCTGACCGACGACGAAAAGATCGCCGCCCTGACGCAATCTGCGCAAGGCCGCGGCATGACCGTCTCGCCCGGCATCCTCTCATACCTGCTGACCCACTACCGGCGCGACATGCCTTCCCTGTCGCGCATGCTCGACGCGCTTGACCGCTATTCGCTGGAAACCAAGCGCCCCATCACCCTGCCACTGCTACGCGATCTATTACAACAGGAAGCTGAAGACGACACGCTATGAATCTCGCCTTATTTGATCTCGACCACACCCTGATCCCCATCGACTCCGACCACGAGTGGGGCGAGTTTCTGGCCCGCACCGGCGCTATCGATGCAGCCGCTTTCCGCAAGGCCAATGACGAGTGGTACGCGCACTATCAGGCCGGCACGCTGGACCCGGTGAAGTATCTGGAGTTCGCCTTCGGCACTCTGTCCAAATTCCCGCGCAAGCAACTTGATGAGTGGCATGCCCAGTTCATGGAAGAAGTCATCAAACCGGCCATGGTGCCCGCCGCCGTCGCCGTAGTGCAAAAGCATCTGGATGCCGGCGACACCGTCGCCATCATCACTGCCACCAACAGTTTCGTCACCGAGCCGATCGCCAGGCTGTTCAAGGTGCATCACCTGATCGCAGCGCTGCCGGAACTCGATGCCGAAGGCAACATCACCGGCCGCCTGCTAGACACGCCGACCTATGCTGAAGGCAAAGTGACGCATACTGAAGCCTGGCTCAAGACACTTGGCAAGACCATCGCCGACTACGATCAAAGCCATTTCTACAGCGATTCGCAAAACGACATTCCGCTGCTCTCGCGCGTCACGCATCCGGTCGCCACCAATCCCAACGACAAGCTCAAGGCACACGCAATCGCCAACGGCTGGCCGATTCTGAATCTCTTCGACGCGCAATGATAAAAATCAAACTGAAACGCAATGATTAAAAAGTTCATCCGCTCGATCCTCGGCAAGAACAAGAAGGACGCAGCCTCCGCCACCGAACCGACCATCCTGAGTCAGAAGCAGCATGGCATCGACCTGCAACTGGTGTCGCCCAACGCCATTCGCGTGACGCAGACGCTGCAGGACGCCGGCTTCAAGGCCTTCATCGTCGGCGGCGCCGTGCGCGATCTGCTGCTGTCGGTCAAACCCAAGGACTTCGACGTCGCCACCAACGCCACGCCGGAACAGGTCAAGCAATTATTCCGCCGCGCCTTCATCATCGGCCGCCGCTTCCAGATCGTGCACGTGATGTTCGGCCAGGAGCTGATCGAGGTCACCACCTTCCGCGGCGCGTCTGCCGACATGGCGCCCAAGGATGAACACGGCCGCGTGCTGCGCGACAATACCTTCGGCGAGCAGCATGAAGACGCGGTTCGACGCGACTTCACCATCAATGCGATGTACTACGATCCCGCCTCGCAAAGCGTGCTGGATTATCACGGCGGCATCGCCGATATCCGCGCCAAGACGCTGCGCATCATCGGCGTGCCGGAAGAACGCTACCGCGAAGATCCGGTGCGCATGCTGCGTGTGGTGCGCTTTGCCGCCAAGCTCAAGTTCTCCATCGACGCCGCCACCGGCGCACCGATCGCGATCATGGCGCCGTTGATCAACAACGTGCCGGCGGCGCGCGTGTTCGATGAAATGCTCAAGCTGCTCATGAGCGGCCATGCCCTCGCGTGCCTGCAGCAATTGCGCAAACAAGGCCTTCATCACGGCTTGCTGCCGCTGCTCGACGTCGTACTGGAACAACCGCTCGGCGAAAAATTCGTCACCCTGGCGCTGGCCAACACCGACGCCCGCATCAAACAAGGCAAACCGGTCTCGCCGGGCTTCCTGTTTGCATCCCTGCTGTGGCATCAGGTGCTGGAAAAATGGCGTGCCTATCAGGCGGCGGGCGAGTATCCGATCCCGGCGTTGCATCTGGCGGCTGACGACGTGCTCAACACGCAGACCGAAAAACTCGCACTGCAACGCAAGATTGCATCCGACATGCGCGACATCTGGGCCATGCAGCCACGCTTCGAACGCCGTACCGGCAAGGCGCCGTACAAGCTGCTGGAACACCTGCGCCTGCGCGCCGGCTACGACTTCCTGCTGCTGCGCTGCGCCTCCGGCGAGATCGATGCAGAGCTGGGCGACTGGTGGACGGCATTCATCGATGGCGATGCGCCGGAACGTGAAGTCCTGCTGTCGCGCAAACCGGCAACATCGGGTGGCGGTGGCGGCAGTGTTGGCACAGGAACCGGTTCCGGCCCGAGCGCCAATGCCGGCCCGGCCAAGAAGCGTAAACGCCGCGGCGGCCGCAATCGCAGCAAGAGCGGCGGCGCAGACAGATCGTCGGCCCCGTCGAACGACGACGAGGCATGATCCAGGCAGAGTCTTCGGCGGCGCCGACGATCGCCTACATCGGCATCGGCGGCAATCTGGGCGACGCCCGCGCCACGGTGGAAGACGCGTTGCGCCGGCTGGCGCACTTGCCGCACACCACGCTCTCAGCACATTCCCCGCTGTATCGCACTGCCCCGGTGGACGCCGGCGGCGACGACTATGTCAACGCCGTGGCCCGACTCGCCACATCCCTGGCACCCCACGATTTGCTGAAAGCATTGCAAGAAATCGAACAGGCGCACGGACGCGAACGTCCCTATCGCAATGCGCCGCGCACGCTGGATCTGGATATCCTGCTCTACGGCGATCTGATCATCACCGACGACGTATTGACGGTGCCACATCCGCGCATGACGCAACGCGCCTTCGTGTTGATTCCCTTGCTGGCTATTGATGCCGGGGTCATCATTCCAGGTGCCGGTGCAGCGCAGGATTTTCGTGCAGACGTGGCAAACCAGCCGATTCAACTGATCGGCAACTGATTCGACGCACAGTAGACACGGTAGAAATGCCTGAGGATTTTTCTCATCTCCGGACGCGGATTAATTCTCCGGCTCGGATCCTTCCGTACCAGTTGCCGTATCCTGCGGTGGCCGCAATTCTGCCAGACGACGGTGATGTCCCTTGAGCCAGATCGGCAGCTCGCTGGGCAACATCGGTTTGGCAATCAGATAGCCCTGCCCCAGCGTGCAGCCGGAGTCCTGCAGCAAGCGCCAGTCTTCAATCGTTTCGATCCCCTCAGCTACCGTCACCAGCTCCAGGCGCTTGGCCATGTCGAGCGCAGACTGCAGGATCACGCGCAGATTCTGGCGCGCATGGGCGCCATGCACAAACGAGCGATCGATCTTCAGTTCGGTGAAAGGAATACGCGCCAGCTGCTGCATCGATGAAAAGCCGGTGCCGTAGTCATCAATCGACAAACCGAATCCCTTCAGGCGGAAACGCGCCAGCGTGCCAAGCGCGCTGCCCAGATTCGCCACGACTGAACTCTCGGTGATCTCCAGCACAATCTGCTCCGCCAGCAAGGCATGCTGCGTCAGCAGGTCGGACACCTTCTGCACGAAGCTGGGAATATCCAGCGACAAGGGCGACAAATTGACGGCAACCTTGAGCGACAGGCCGCGCTCATTCCATAGTGCCGCCTGCGCCATCGCCTGCTCCAGCATCGACAAGGTCAACTCGTGGATCAGACCGGAACTCTCGGCCAGCGGAATAAAGTGATTCGGCGGAATCATCCCGGCTTGCGGATGAATCCAGCGCGCCAGCGCCTCCACGCCCTTGAGCATGCCGGTGCGGATATCGACCTTCGGCTGATAGTAGGCAATCACTTCGCGATTGCGAATGGCGGCGCCCAGCTCCGCTTCAGTAATGACCGGCAGGTTCGGATCTTTTTGCGGCAGGGAGAGATTGCTGCGGGATGAATTCAGTGCACCCAGAATTTTTTCCTGATTCAAGGGCTTTTGCAACGCGCCCAGCACGTGCATGCCGAGTGCTTCCACCATGGTCTCCACCGACGCCAGCAAGGATCGTTCACGGCTGGAAGCGACGATCAGGGGAAAATTCAGTTTCCGCACCTGCAACTGCTGGATGAACTCGACGCCGTCCATTCCCGGCATTTCCAGATCCACGATCACCAGGCTCGGCGGCAAGCGCAGCAAGGCCAGCAGCTCGAGCGCTTCATGACCGTCGCCGGCCTCGTAAATCATCTCGACACCAAGGTCGCGCATCAGACCAACCGTGTGCAAACGCTGCAGCGGGCTGTCATCGACAATTAACAAGGTTTCTATTGGGAAGGGCGTCAATTTAGTAACCATATTTGTCAATCACGGAAGAGATGTATTCAAGGGAGACGACATCGCCCACGCCACCGAGCAACAACGCTTCCTTAGGCATGCCAAAGACGACACAGCTGTTTTCATCCTGCGCATAGGTCACCGCGCCGCATTCCTGCATTTCTTTCATGCCGCGTGCACCGTCGTCGCCCATGCCCGTCATGATGATGCCGACGGCATTCTTGCCGGCAGCCTTGGCCACGGAACGAAACAGGACATCCACCGATGGCTTGTGGCGGCTGACCAGCGGGCCGCCAACCACTTCTACATAGTACTGCACACCATCGCGCCTGACCATCATGTGCGAGCCGCCGGGTGCAACTAATGCACGTCCGGGCAACACCAGGTCATGATGCTCTGCTTCCTTGACCTGGATGCCGGAGATCGAATCGAGGCGCTTGGCAAAGCTTTGCGTGAATTTTTCCGGCATATGCTGCACGATTACAATCCCCGGACTGTCCTCGCCGACTGCGCTGAGTACCTTCTCCAACGCCTGCGGGCCGCCGGTTGAAGCGCCGATCGCCACAATCTTCGGCGTAACAGGAATCAATCCATCCAGAAAACCAGGCGGTTCGAGAATAGCGTCCGCCGTCAACCGGCCGCTGTCCAGCTTGGGGGCGAGCGGTGTGTCTGCACGCAACAATTTCTCCATCTCGCTGCCGGTGTGGAAGCCGTTTGTTCCTGCTGCTGCATTCGTGCCTGCGCCGCCTGCGTGCGTACGCCGCAAGCGTGCGTGCGATGCCGCGCGGATGGCGGCGATCAAGTCTTCCGAACTGTCCTGCAAAAAATCGCGAATACCCAGCGACGGCTTGGTGATAATGCCCACCGCACCGGCCGCCAGCGCCTCCACGGTGACCGTGGCGCTGCGCTCGGCCAGCGACGAGCAGATCACCACCGGCGTCGGCCGGATGGCCATGATCTGGCGCAGGAACGTGATGCCGTCCATGCGCGGCATTTCAATATCCAGGATGATGACGTCGGGCCAGTTGGCGCGCATCTTCGCCATGGCGAAAATCGGATCCGGCGCCGTGGAAATCACGGAGATGTCAGGACAGGGCTCGATCAGGTCCTGAATCACCTGACGAACCACCGACGAATCATCGACTATCATGACTTTGATCGTCATCAGTGCCCCCTGTCGAGCAAGATGTTGCCGGTTTGTTCCGGCGCTACTGCACCGGACTGCAGCACAGGGGCTTTTTCCATGTCATGGATGACGCCATGTCCGCGCCGCACCCAGACATCGCCATTGTTCAAATCGAAACGCAGGTAGCGATAGCCGTCACCGGCAATGTCCTGCGCGGTGATCGGTATATGCTGGCGTTGCAGCGCCTCCAGTGCGAAATCGACGTTCGCCTGCCCTATGCGCGCCTTCGATGCCGGCAATCCCAGAACGTTGCCGCCGCCAAAGACCTTGACGCGGTAGTCGGCAACTTTGGTATCGTGCTTGCGCACTTCGCCGAGCAGCCGCACCAACGCTTCGTCGCCATAGCGGCCATCAGGTTCCGCATGGTCCTGCTCGTCGCGATGCAAGCGCCGTGCCGGCAAAAGGAAATGACACAAGCCGCCCAGGTGCCGAGCCGGATGCCAGAACGTGATAGCGACGCACGAACCCAGCAAGGTCTCTACCTGCACGTCGCCCTGACCGAAATACACTTCCCCGAGATTGACGAAAACACGCTCAGTCATAGCGGTCTCCGGTAAACCGAAGGCGCATGCATCTGCAGGTCGAGCGGCATTCCGTGCAGCGATTCCGAGTGCCCGACGATCAGCCAGCCGCCCGGTCGAATCTTGCGAATCACAGCCTGAATCACATCGACCTTGGTCGGGAAATCGAAATAGATAATGACGTTGCGCAAGAACACGATGTCGAATTTTCCATCCATATCCGACGGCAGGTTCAGCAAATTGCGCTGATCGAAAGCGACGCGTTTGCGTATGCGCTGATCAATCAGAAAATGTCCGTCGTACTCGCCGGTGCCGCAAAGACAATAGCGCGACAAGTACTGTTTCGGAATATGCTCGCCGCGCACCATCGGATACAGAGCGCGCCGCGCAAAGCTCAGCACACGCAGGCTGATGTCGGATGCGAAAATGCTCCAGGGATGAGCACCGCGGCAATCGTCGAGCAGCATCGCGATGGAATAGGCTTCTTCGCCGGTGGAACTGGCGGCGCTCCAGATTTTGAGTTCCTGCCGCGAAGACATTTCCGGCAGGATATCGTTACGCAAGGCATCGAAGTGCTTCTGCTCGCGGAAGAAATACGTTTCGTTGGTCGTGATCAGGTCGATGGCGCGTTGCCGTTCTTCCTCCTCTTGCGGTGCGGAAATCAGCGCGTAGTATTCACGCAGATCGGCAAGCCCCAATTCGCCCAGCCGGCGCGACAGGCGGCTGCACAGCAATGCCTTCTTCGAGAATGGCAGATACAAGCCGATGTAGTGCTTGAAAAGCTGTTGGTACAACAGCATTTCCTGATCACTGACATCCAGTGCCATCGACTCGATGCTGGAATTCATCTACCGGCTCCCACGATTGACCTGCTGTATTTGCATCCGGCATTTCCACCGGGCACGTTCAACCAGTAACGCTTTCATCATAGCCTCAGCTACCTGATTGCGCATTGAGTTCTTCCGCCGCCGCCATTCCCATCAGACTCGACAACTCATCGACCGACAATACCGCGCTGACATCCAGCACAACGATAAAGCGATCTTTGATATTGATCATGCCCTCGACAAAATCAGCACGCAATCTCGCGCCGAAAGTCAGCGGCGGCTCGACCTTGTCGTTCTCCACCGTCAGCACGGCACGCACGGCATCGACCATCACGCCGAGCAACATGGTCTGCTCCTCTTGCGTGACTTCCATGATGACGATGCAGGTGCGCTTGGCAACCGGCGTCGGCGCACGGCCAAAACGCACCGACAGATCGATGACCGGCACCACCGCACCACGCAGGTTGATCACGCCGCGCAGAAAGTTGGGCATCAACGGCACTTCCGTCAGGGCACAAAATTCGATGATTTCACGGATATCACCGATGGGCATGGCGAACATTTCTTCACCCAGCATGAATGTCAGGAACTGGCGACTCTGCACCACTTCCTGCTGCTGAGATTTGGCGAACGACGATTCACCGTTCAGCGATAAACTGGGCATACGCGGACTCCTCAAACATCTGTCAACACCGATTCTTTTATACCACCGCCGGTCGCGTCTGCAACACGGGGAAAATACTTCTCTTCAATCAGGGTCTGCGCCGGCCTGTCTTGGGCTGCGTCGCCCCCGGCTTCCTGCAACGAAAAATAACGCATCATGTCTCGCAGCTGATTGGCCTGATCGCTCATTTCTTCCGAGGTCGCGGACAACTCTTCCGAGGCCACGGCATTCAACTGTATTGCCTGGGTAATCTGGCCGATCGCGCTGTGAATCTGCACCAGGTTGGAATTCTGATCGCGTGCCGACAGCGAGATGCCGTCGACCAGATCTGCAGTCTGCTGAATCGACGGCAACATGCTCTCCAGCAGCTTGCCTGCTTTTTCTGCGAGGTCAACGCTGCGCTCAGAGACTTCCACGATCTCCTGCGCGGCGACTTGCGAGCGCTCGGCCAGCTTGCGCACTTCATTGGCGACCACGGCGAAACCTTTGCCGTTCTCGCCGGCACGAGCAGCTTCGATGGCAGCATTCAGCGCCAGCAGATTGGTCTGATATGCAATATCGTCGATGACACTGATCTTGGCTGCAATTTCGCGCATCGCATCGAGTGTTTCGCGCACGGCCTCCCTGCCTTCGGCGGCGGTGCGTGCAGACTCTCTGGCGATTTCGTTGGTACGGTTGGCGTTGGCAGTGTTGACGCCGACCGTGTTGGCGATCTGGCCGATGGCGCTGCTTGCCTCTTCCGAGTCGGCAGCCTGTTGCGAAGAATTCTTGCTCAATTGCTCGGCCGCTGCCGTTAGCTGCCCGGCAGCAGAAGCCAGCGTGACGCTTGCCGTATTGACGTCGCCCAGCACTTCCGTCAACCGGTCCGACATTTTCCGGGCGCCGTGCAGGACACTGCCTTTGTGCGCATTATCGGCATTAAATCGAACCGCGAGGTCGCCGTTGGCGATTTTGTGCAGGATGCGCATCACCTCTCTCGGATCGCCGCCGATCTGACGGATAAATATGCGCCGCGTGTACAAACCTAGCAGCAGTGCCGTCAGCAAGGCCAGTGCAATGACAAGGACGCTTTGCTCCAGATTTTTCCGTTCCAGATCGCCGGCCCGCTGTTTATTGAGGGTAGCCTGACGCACGTTCTCGTCGATCAGGGCCTCCAGCTGCAGGTGCAGATTCCCCAGGTCTTTCCTGATCGCCTCCGGATCCCCCTTGCTGTCGTCATCGCGCAGCAGATAGTCGCGTCGCAATTCGACTTTCTTGATGTAGGCCACCAGCAATTGATCGGCCTGGCCCTGCTGTGCCTTTTCCTGCTCGCTCAGTATCGTGGTCGACTTGTAATTGGCATACGCATGCTTCAGGTCTTCAAGTTTGAATTGCAAGGCATCGGCAATGCGTTTTCGCTCGATGTGCTGATCCGTTTTTTCCATTGCCTGTACGGAATTGCCGATATCGAAGGTAATCCTGCTGGCCTGGCTCAGGTTGACGATGGTAAGAAGATTCGCGGTATAGATCTCTTGCAACATGCCGTTGACGCGAAACAGATTGACGATGCCGTCTGCTCCCACAGCGGTGGTCAGCAGTGCGGCAAAGACAAAACTGACAGCAAGCTTATTGGACAACTTCATTTCCATTCCTCCTTCGCGTCATGCTCCTTGCAGCATCGAATCAAAAGCGCTTGAACGAGGATTCATCTACCGGATCGTCACCGCCGTCCAGCATGGAAATGCGGCTGGGCTTGACGAACTTGGTGCTGATCGCCGGCGGTTCATTGACCACCTTGCTGGCCTTGCCGGCATGTTTTACCGGCGCACGTTTTTCCTCGCCGACCTGGAAGAACAGGATCAGATCCTGCAATTGCATGGCCTGCGCACTCATTTCTTCGGAGGTTGACGATAATTCTTCTGATGCCGACGCGGTCATTTGCGTGGTCTGCGCCATCTGATGCACCGCGTTGTTGATCTGTTCCAGTCCGGCTGACTGTTCACGCGAAGCGGCGGAAATTTCCTGCACCAGGTCGGCGGTCCGGCGAATCGACGGCACCATCTGATCCAGCAAACCACCGGCCTTTTCCGCCAGCATCACGCTATTCTCGGCGACGGCGATGATTTCCTGCGCCGCCGTCTGAGAGCGCTCTGCCAGCTTACGCACTTCGGCCGCAACCACGGCGAAACCCTTACCGTGTTCACCGGCGCGCGCCGCTTCAATCGCGGCATTCAACGCCAGCAGGTTGGTCTGATAGGCGATGTCGTCGATGATGCCGATCTTGCCGGCGATCTGCTTCATGGCCTGCACGGTTTCGCGCACCACCTCGCCGCCTTCGGCCGCCGAATTGGCGGATTTGCTGGCGATGCTGTCGGTGACGCGCGCATTCTCGGCGTTCTGCGCGATGGTGGCGGTGATTTCCTCCACCGATGCGCTGGTCTCTTCCACGTTGGATGCCTGCTGCGAGGCATTCTTGCTCAGCGCTTGCGACGACGCCGATATTTGTTCGGAGGCCGATGCCAACGAGCTTGCCGTACCGCTGACGTCGCCGATCACCGCAGTCCACTTGGCCACCATCTGCTGCGTGCTGTGCAAGACGCTGCCGGTATCTTTAGCCGACACAGGCACTTTGACGGTCAGGTCGCCTTCAGCCACTTTGCGCAACACCATCATGGCATCCTTCGGCTCGCCGCCCAGCTGCGAGCGGATCACGCGATAAGTAAAGAACAGGCAGACCAGCAGCAGCAGCATCGAGGCGCCGAGCAAGGAGAAGATAACCATCTCCAGCTCCGAATAGCGCATCTGCGCCACGCTCACGCGTTTTTCCGTACGTTGATCGACCATGCGCAGGAAGTCATTGATCGGCAGCATCACTCGACCGACCATGCTGCGGTAGTTCTGGTCAAACATCAGTTCCTGCGCCATCGCCTGATTTGGTGCGCCCGTCACGGTGAAGTTGCCGGCGCCGTCATCGAACTGCCCTTTCACGGCATTGAACGCCGTGATTTCAATCTTGTTCAAGGCATCGGAATTGGTTTTGGCTTCCTGCATTTTTGCCAGCTCCTGCGCAGTGAAGCCGGCCTGCTTCATCAGGTCGATCAGCGGGACGGCCGGATCGGAAGGCATGCCGTTGACTTGTTTGGCAGTGACCAGATCGAGATTGAAGCGCTCATAATTCTTGGGACGCGGACGCTTGCCGTTGCGGATATCGAGGACGATGTAGTAACGCTCTTCGTCGTTGGGATCGCCGGTGGTGACATAGGCACGCCCGAACTTGGTCAGGTCTTCCGAACTGCGCCGCATTTCATTGGCCAGCACGAACGAGTAATAACGCGACTCGTGCGCCCGGTCCAGATTGGAGTTGGCGTCCTTGAGCGCGCGCGTCACGCTGACGATCGACCCCATCAGCACCGCCAGTACGATCACCAGCCAGATAAAAAGCTGTCGGATGCTCATTCGTTGCGTCAATTTGTTCTGCATGACAACTCCTTTGTTTCCCATACTGTCTTTCTTATCGGCCGGCCTGGAGGATTTCCCTGCCGTCATGCCTGTTGTTGTATTCGTTGTGTTCGTTGCGTTCTTGGCCTTCATTGCATGCGTTCACCGTGTTCGGCATTGCTCTCCGATCGTCGGATATTCGCCTGCTCCATCTGTCCGGTATGCGCGATCAGATGCGGCACATCCAGAATCAGCGCCACACGTCCGTCGCCCAGAATCGTCGAACCGCTCAACCCCTTCACCTTGCTGAACAGTTTGCCCAGCGGCTTGATCACGGCCTGGCATTCGCCGAGCAGATTGTCGACCAGCAGACCCGCACGCATCTGCCCGTACTGGACAATCACCAGACTCTTGCGCGGCGACTCCCGATAAGGAAGATCAAACAATTCACGCAACGGAATGAACGGCAACGGTTCACCGCGCAGGGTCACGATGTTCTCGTGCACCTGATGCGCCGACAGGTTGATGCACTCCACCACCAGGTCGAGCGGGATGACAAACACAGCTCCGCCCACCACGACCTGAAAACCGGCAATGATGGCCAGCGTCAGCGGCAGGCGGATACGCACCATCGTGCCCTGGCCGGGGTTGCTGAAAATATCGACCTCACCGTGCAGGGAGTCGATGTTCCGCTTGACCACATCCATGCCGACGCCGCGCCCTGACAAGGCCGTCACCTGTTCAGCAGTAGAGAATCCCGGTTCGAAGATCAATCGGAAGATGTCCTTCTCCGACAAATTCGCATCAGCAGCAATCAAGCCCTGCTGCGTCGCCTTGCGCAGAATCCTGTCCTTGTCCAGGCCGCGGCCATCATCGAACACTTCGATGACCACACTGCCCGATTCGTGCGTCGCATTCAGGCGCAGCACACCTGCTTCGGGCTTGCCCATGGCGCGCCGGATATCGGCCCCTTCGATGCCATGGTCCATGGCGTTGCGTACGATGTGCATCAACGGGTCGGAGATTTTTTCGACCATTGATTTGTCAAGTTCGGTATCGGCGCCGGTGACGATCAGCTCGATTTCCTTGCCCATCTCACGCGAGATGTCGCGCACCACGCGCGGAAAGCGCTGAAACACTTCGTTGATCTGCACCATGCGCAAGGTCAATGCCGCGTCGCGGATCTGCTCCACCAACCCCGAGATGAGTTGCGTCGCTTCTTCAAAGCGCTGATCCTTCTTGCGCTTGGCGACCAGACTGGCGCCCGCGCCGGCGATCACCAGCTCGCCGACCAGATCAATCAGCTGATCGAGTTTGGAAACTTCGATCTTGATGAACTTCTGTTCCTGGCCCTTTTTATCATCGCCCGGTCTCTGACGCGGCGCGGAACCAACTGCAATCGCATGTGGCGCCAGCTCAAATGCACCAGTTTTGATGGCGGAAGCGGTCGCCTCGCCGGGCCGTGCATGCACGCTCGGGCCAGGCTCGCTATTCAGCGACTCGCACTCGGCATCGGTGAGCGCTCCCGATTGCAGCAACAGCCGCATCATGTGATCGCGGTCGGACACGCGCGCCAGCCATTGCCGGTATTCCGCCAACGAACAGTGCGGCGCAAAGACGTTGATGTCGCTGTCTTCGCGCACAAACTCGAATACGCTTTCGATCGCATGGCGATCGGCGTTGCTGTCGAAGCCGATTTCAAATCCGATATAGCAGACTTCCGGATCCATTTCATCGGCCGTCGGCATGGTGTGTTCGATGGTGTGAGCGTAGACGCTGCGCCCCAGGGTCAACAAATAGCGCAGGAAAGACAAAGGGTCCAGACCGTCGCGCAGCACGTCCTGGCTAAAGCGCAACGACAGATGCCAATGCGGATTGGCGACAGCCCGCTCGCCGCTGTGTGGGTCTTCACCGGCATGCTGGGCGATCTCGGCCAACGCGGTCGCCGCGGCTGTCACTGCCGCCACGGTTTCGGTCAGGCCGGTGGCATCGATGACAGGGGCGCCGTCGCCGTTGGCGTCTTCCGCTACGGCGATCCGCTTCAGATGTGCGTTGAGTGTATCTTCAAGCTCGGTCCGGCGCGCCAGATCCGGCTCCTCGTCCTCTTTCGATTGTTCGATCGCATCGACCAGACTGCCCATGTAGTCGCCGCAATTGAGCAGCAGCGACATCATGGCGTCGTCCAGTTTCAGGATGCCGTTGCGCACCTTGTCGAGCACGTTTTCCAACACGTGAGTAAAGCTGACTATGCTGTCGAAAGCAAACAGGCCGGCCGATCCCTTGATGGTGTGTGCAGCACGGAAGATCGCATTGATGGCGTCCTTGCTGGGACCTTCGCTCTCGATCTGGAGCAAGGCGGCTTCCATGGCAACGAGCAGTTCACGAGCTTCCTGCACCAGTGCGTCGCGGGCGGCATCTTTCTTCATGCGAGCCCCTGTATGGATGGTTGAATGTCGAATGCATCCTGCAGATACAGCATGTCGATCACGTTTTGCACCGCCGGGCTGATGCCGTTGAAGAATAGTTGTTTGTATTGCAGCGCCGTCTCGCGCTTCATCAGCAACAGCAATTGCAGGCCAGTCGTGTCGATTTCATCGACGCCGCTCAGATCGATCTCCAGCACGTCGTCTGCAGCATCGATGACGCGCAGCAGTTGCGGCTTGTACTCGGCCGCCTGGAAAATGGTAAACCCGCCATTCACCAGGAGTCGCAAGTGTCCGTCGCGTGTGCTTTGCGTCAGGGCCATTGTCGTGATCCTTATGGCGAGACCAGCTTGGCGACTGCGTCGAGCAGCACCGGCGGCAAGAAAGGTTTATGCACCCACGCGCGCACGCCGATGGCCTTGCCTTCCTGCTTGCGCGAATCGGCGCTCTCCGTGGTCAGCATCAATACCGGCGTAAACTTGTAGTTTGGATTTTGCTTCAGCTCGCGCACGAAACTCAGACCGTCGAGATTGGGCATGTTGACGTCGGAGATAACGAGGTTGTATTTACGGCCGTCGAGCTTGTTGAGCGCGTCGCGTCCATCGATGGCTTCGACCACGTCGTAACCGGCGGCTTGCAGCGCCATGCTGATGGTCTGACGCAGACTGAATGAGTCATCGACGATCAGGATAGTCTTCGAGCTCATTTCAGCATTCTCCACAGAAAGTACATACCGCCCTACGGCTGCGATTGCAGTCGCCTGTGCTGCGGATTGCGATCATTGACATCAGTTCTTGCATGCACGTCCCCTCTTCAGAAGAAATCAACTTGCGATTGCATTGACTTGTCGGCCTGACGGCCTGCGTGTATCTGCCGCTGCTCTTGCGTGGTATAGGTTTTTTCCAGATCGGCCAGCCAGGTGGCGCGATCCGGCCATGGATGCGCCTGCTCCACCAGTCCTACCAGTTTGTTCATATCGAGCTGTACGTGATCGAGGATCTGGCTGATGCGATCCTGGAATTGCAGGTTGACAAGGATGTCGCACACTTCCTGGTCGACTTCGCGGTTTTCTTCTTCCAACTGGCCGACGGTGCCGCTCAGCTTGAGCGCAGACTGCCGAAAATCGGCGATGACGCTGTCGATGACGATACGCGAATCATCCATCATGCGGTTGGAATCGCTGTCGAGCTGATGGGCCGAGGCCAGCGCAGCCTGGATCTGCTGCTGCACGCTTTTTGTCTTGCCGATGATTTGCCGTCCGGTCTCGGCAGAGCGCGCTGCCAGTTCGGCCCAGCTTTGTTCATCCGAAAACAGATCGGTGACGCCGGTGCGTCCGGCGATCTGCTCGACCTCTTGCGCCAGTTGACGGATATCTTCGTTGTGCTGCCCCAGAGTTTCCAGCTTGCGGAGCAAGGCGTCGCGTGTGGACAAGACTTGCTCCAGCGCTTCAGCGATACCGCCCAGTTGCGTTGCCGCATTTTGAATGACTTGCAGCACGTCGCCGTTCTTTCCGCCTTCGGCGAGACTGACTGCACCACCAAGACGGCGATGGATACTGACAAAGCGCTGGGTCAGCCGGTCAATGGCTTCCTGCGTTTGCGAGCGGGCCAACTGGACGTTGTTGCGCCAGGCCGGCACGACGCCTTGCACCAGTTCCGACGGCACGGCGCGTGATACAGCTGTATCGGTCGCGGGCGCGATCATCGCGGATGCCGCCGACGCGTCCTTCGCGGTCAGGGTCCAGGCCGCCGCAGCGATGAGCGCGCCCGCGATCAGCCCTTGCCACCATCTCGGCGCCAGCAAAGCCAGCAAAAGCGCATTGATCCCCCAGATCAACAGCACGGCGTGGTGTTTCGACTTCACGATATCCCAATCAAAATGTTTGATTTTTCACAGCTCAACAACCGGCCTTCTCAGCACGGACTTACATGCATTAACGGCAACAATTCGCGGTTTTTTTATATATTCACCGCTATTTATTCTTCATACTGGCTTGCATCATGGCAACATCGTGCGAATCGCAGCCCTCACCTTGTGGCTTCATCAGCCCGTACTTCAGCCATTTTTACTTATGGCTTTATTCTGGGGGGCAGGTCTCTTGGTCTGTCGAAAGAATAGAGGCAGAATTCAGCTTGATTTATCAAAGTAAATTTTTCCATCAAGAAATATTCACTTCCTTTTACAACGACCTATGCAAATCCCTGTCGCCTTTCAGACTGTCGGCCTGCTGGCTCTGTCCAATATTTTTATGACCGTGGCCTGGTATGGCCATCTCAAAAGCCTGGCCTCCAAGCCCTGGTGGATCGCCGCGCTGATCAGCTGGTCGATCGCCCTGTTCGAGTATCTGTTGCAGGTGCCCGCCAACCGCATCGGCTACACCCAGTTCAGCCTCGCGCAACTGAAGATCATGCAGGAGGCCATCACGCTGACGGTGTTCGTTCCCTTTGCAATGATTTACATGAACCAGCCGTTCAAACTGGACTACGTCTGGGCGGCGTTGTGCCTGGTGGGCGCGGTCTATTTCATCTTCCGCAGTTGAGGAAGGCAAGACGGCGCGATAGATTGATGCAGTGCACTGACACATCTGCGTCAATCTCCTACAATGCGGGCTCGCTGTCGTTCTTTGCAGCTGTAGTCCCCAACCGTAAAGACCATGCATGGATTTAGACACCTATAAATATATCGTCGTCGAAGGCCCGATCGGCGTCGGCAAGACGACCCTGACCCGCAAGCTGGCCGAACACCTTGGCGCACAAGCTGTGCTGGAGCAGCCACAGGAAAATCCTTTTCTCGAGAAGTTCTATCGCGACGCCGCGCGCTATGCCTTGCAGACGCAGATGTTTTTCCTGTTCCAGCGCATCCAGCAATTGCAGGAACTGGCGCAGTCCGATCTGTTCAACACGCGTTTCGTCGGCGACTTCCTGCTGGAAAAAGATCCGCTGTTTGCACGCCTGACGCTGGCCGATGAAGAACTGAAACTCTACGAACAACTCTATCAACACATGCGCCCGCATGCCGTGCAGCCGGATCTCGTAATCTATCTGCAGGCGCCGGTGGAAACACTGGTCGATCGCATCAAGAAGCGCGGCATTCCGATGGAAACATCGATCTCGCCCGACTACCTGCAGCGCCTGTGCGACAGCTACAGCCGCTTTTTTTACAACTACGATGCCGCCCCGCTGCTGATCGTCAACAACGAGCACATGAACATGGCCGAACAGGAAGAAGATTTCCAGCAGCTGCTGTCGCACATCGTTGAAATGCGCGGCAAGCGCGCGTTTCTGAACCGAGGAGAATAATTTGGCCGCCTACCTGCAAGATGCTCCGGCACCTGCTGCACGCAAGAAGCCCGTCACCGTCCACACGCTGCAGGCGATGCGCGACAAAGGCGAGAAGATCAGCATGCTGACCTGCTACGACGCCAGCTTTGCGGCATTGATGGATCGCAGCGGCGTCGACACCGTCCTTATCGGCGACTCGCTGGGAATGGTCTGCCAGGGTCACCAGTCGACGCTGCCGGTGACGGTCACCGACATCGCCTACCACACCGCCAGCGTGGCGCGTGGCAACCAGACCATGCTGATCGTGGCGGACATGCCATTCGGCACTTACGCCACGCCGGTGGCTGCGTTCGACAACGCGGTCAAGCTGATGCAGGCCGGTGCCCACATGGTCAAACTGGAAGGTGGCGCCTGGCTTGCCGATACGATCCGTTTGCTGACCGAGCGCGGCATTCCGGTTTGTGCGCATCTCGGATTGACGCCGCAATCGGTGCATCAGATGGGCGGTTACAAGGTGCAGGGCAAGACGCTGAAAGGTGCGGAACTGCTACACGCCGACGCCAAAGCGGTGCAAGCCGCAGGCGCATCGCTGCTGGTGCTGGAAGCGATTCCTGCAACGCTGGGCGCGGAAGTCACGGCGCAATTGCACATCCCCACCATCGGCATCGGCGCCGGCGTTGATTGCTCAGGCCAGGTGCTGGTGATGCATGACATGTTGGGCGTGTTTCCAGGCCACAAGGCAAAGTTCGTGAAGAACTTCATGGACGGCGCGGCCAGCGTGGAAGACGCCGTGCGTGCTTATGTGGCAGCTGTGCGCGATCAGAGTTTTCCGGCGTTGGAACATTGCTTCTGAGTTGCGGCATTCCGTCCTGCTGCTTCATCCGCAGCAAAGAAGAGGATAAGAAAAAGCCTGCATGGACTTCATGCAGGCTTTTTTATTTGCAGCGCAATTGCTTGCCTGCGACGGACCCGGCGATTAATCCGCCGATCAGTTACCGCTGATGTCGCGATAGCGCTCCAGGCTCAGCGCCAGATGACGGCTGCATTCGTCAGCATTGCTGATGGTCGGCGACAGCGCTTCCAGCAGGCCGTCATGCACGCCGTACACCAGCGCGTGGATGCTCAGTTCCTGACCGCGTTCCCAGGCGTCGGTGACGATGGTGGTGCGGCAGATATTGGCGACTTGTTCCAGCACGTTCAGTTCGCACAGGCGGTCATGCTGGTCGCCTTCGGACATGTGGTCGTGGAAGCAGCCGACGTGTTTCTCGTGCACGTCCTGTACGTGTTGCAGCCAGTTGTCGGCCAGACCCACGCGGCGCTTGGTCAACGCAGCCTGCACACCGGCGCAGCCGTAGTGGCCGCAGATAATGATGTGCTTGACCTTCAGCACGTCGACGGCAAATTGCAGCACCGACAGGCAGTTGAGGTCGGTATGCACGACCACGTTGGCAATGTTGCGGTGGACGAACAGTTCGCCCGGCAACAAACCAAGCAGATCGTTGGCGGGAACGCGATTGTCGGAGCAGCCGATCCAGAAATATTCCGGCGAGCGCTGCGAGCCCAGCTTCATGAAGAAGTCAGGGTCCCGCGCCGTAATTTCGGATGCCCAGCGGCGGTTGCCCTGGAGTAGGAGTTCCTGAACCTGGTCTTGTTGGCTTGGTTTGGTCATAGTCGGCAAGATCGAGTGTCACGCTTTCAGTCTACAGCGCATGAATGAGGCGATGCGACATGACGGCATGCGTGGTGGTGAATGAACGAAAGACGGTGCAAACGCGATCGCGGCGGACGCTGCTTCAGCCTGCCGGCCGGATCGGCTGAGTCAATCGACATGAATCAGCCCGGCGCGTGCAAAAGATGTCTTTCGGGAAATGCCAGGCAATCAGAATACAACACCGACTGCCGCGACTGCATTGTATAGAAAAATACATGCAAAAAACCTGCAGCTTTTCGACTTATCGCCAAGCTGCAGGTTTCATCGGGGCTTACTCGAAGAATTCCTTGACCTTGTCTTTCCAGGTCTTGGTCTGCGGACTATGCTTGGCGCCGCCTTCGATGGTCAGTTTTTCAAATTCGCGCAACAGGTCTTTCTGGCGCTCAGTCAGCTTGACCGGCGTCTCCACCACGACGTGGCAGAACAGATCGCCGGCATAGCCCGAACGCACGCCCTTGATGCCTTTGCCGCGCAAGCGGAAGGTCTTGCCCGATTGCGTGCCTTCAGGGATCGTAAAGGATGCCTTGCCGCTCAAGGTCGGCGCTTCGATCTCGCCGCCCAATGCCGCCTTGGCGAAGGAAATCGGCATTTCGCAATGCAGGTCGTCGCCGTCGCGCTGGAATACTTCATGCTGCTTGATGTGGATTTCCACATACAGGTCGCCTGGAGGACCGCCGTTCATACCGGGTTCGCCGTTGCCGGACGAGCGGATGCGCATGCCGTCGTCGATGCCTTCCGGGATCTTCACTTCCAGCGTCTTGTTGCGTTTCAGACGGCCTGCACCGGCACAGGTCGGGCATGGCTCAGGAATGACCTTGCCGCTGCCGTGGCACTTCGGGCAAGTCTGCTGAATGCTGAAGAAACCTTGCTGCATGCGTACCTGGCCGTGGCCGCCGCAAGTGCCGCAAGTAGTCGGCGAAGTACCTGGCTTGGCGCCGGAGCCGTGGCAGGTATCGCACTCATCCCAAGACGGTACGCGGATCGTGGTGTCGAAACCGTGGGCTGCCTGTTCGAGCGTAATTTCCAGGTTGTAGCGCAAGTCGGCGCCGCGATACACCTGCGGTCCCGAGCTGCGGCCGCGGCCACCGCCGCCACCGCCGAAGATGTCGCCAAAAATATCGCCGAAGGCATCGGCAAAGCCGCCGGCGCCCGCACCACCGCCGCCGCCACCCATATTGGGGTCGACGCCGGCATGACCGTAACGATCGTAGGCATCGCGCTTTTGCGGATCCGACAACATCTCATAGGCTTCCTTGACCTCCTTGAACTTGTCTTCCGCGCCCTTGCTGTCAGGATTGCGGTCAGGATGGTACTTCATCGCCAGTTTGCGATAAGCCTTCTTGATTTCGTCGTCGGTGGCGTTTTTCGCCAGACCTAGAATTTCGTAAAAGTCACGTTTTGCCATGTTTTATAACACCTTGTTATTGGATTTTTCCTGTGGGCGGTCAACACCAACAAGAAACCAACAATGTGAAAAAGCCGAGAGACGATCTCGCGACCATCTTGCTCGGCGTGTCGCCCGCTAAAGCCGGCCGACGTGTTCCTGAATGACTGCTTCGCTTGCCGGCGGAGAAGCGCGCTCAGAATCGAGAACGCTACCGCCGGCAATCGAAATTACTTCACTTCCTTGAAGTCGGCGTCGACCACGTCGTCGTCCTTCGGACGCGATTCGCCTGCACCGGCAGCACCCGCACCTGCCGCGCCGGCTGCACCACCGGCCGCAGCCTGTTGTGCCTGCTGGTCAGCGTACATCTTCTCGCCCAGCTTTTGCGCTGCCACGGACAGTGCTGCAGTCTTGGCGTCGATGGCGGCCTTGTCGTTCGCCTTCAATACTTCTTCCAGTTCCTTGACGGCGGCTTCGATGGATTCCTTCTCGCCTGCATCCAGCTTGTCGCCGTATTCGGTCAGCGCCTTGCGTGTGGAGTGAACCAGCGCATCGCCCTGATTGCGGGCTTCAGCCAGTTCCTTCAGACGCTTGTCTTCTTCAGCGTTGGCTTCGGCGTCGCGCACCATCTTTTCGATCTCATCTTCGCTCAGACCGGAGTTGGCCTTGATGGTGATCTTGTTTTCCTTGCCGGTGGCCTTGTCCTTGGCGCCGACGTGCAAAATACCGTTGGCGTCGATGTCAAAGGTGACTTCGATTTGCGGTGTGCCGCGTGGCGAAGGAGGAATACCTTCCAGATTGAATTCGCCAAGACCCTTGTTGCCGGCCGCCATTTCGCGCTCACCCTGGTAGACCTTGATGGTCACGGCAGGCTGGTTGTCGTCGGCAGTCGAGAACACCTGGCTGAACTTGGTCGGGATGGTCGTGTTCTTCTTGATCATCTTGGTCATCACGCCGCCCATGGTTTCGATACCCAGCGACAGTGGTGTGACGTCCAGCAGCAGCAAGTCCTTGCGCTCGCCCGACAGGACCGAACCTTGAATCGCAGCGCCGACGGCGACTGCTTCGTCAGGGTTGACGTCCTTGCGTGGTTCTTTGCCGAAGAATTCTTTCACCTTCTCTTGCACCTTCGGCATACGGGTCATACCGCCGACCAGAATGATGTCGTCGATGTCGGTGACCTTGACGCCTGCGTCCTTGATCGCTGTGCGGCATGGCTCGATGGTCTTGGCGATCAGTTCTTCCACCAGAGATTCCAGCTTGGCGCGGGTGATCTTCAGGTTCAGGTGAACTGGCGCGCCATTGGCCATGGCGATGTACGGCTCATTGATTTCGGTTTGTTGCGACGACGACAGTTCGATCTTGGCGCGCTCGGCCGAAGCCTTGATGCGTTGCAAAGCGATCGCGTCTTTCGACAAGTCCAGACCGTTGATCTTCTTGAACTCTTCGATGATGTAATCGATGATGCGCTGGTCGAAGTCTTCGCCGCCGAGGAAAGTATCGCCGTTGGTGGACAGCACTTCAAATTGCTTCTCGCCGTCGACGTCGGCGATTTCAATGATGGAGACGTCAAACGTACCGCCGCCCAGGTCATACACCGCGATCTTGCGGTCGCCCTTTTCAGTCTTGTCCAGGCCGAACGCCAGCGCAGCCGCAGTCGGCTCGTTGATGATGCGCTTGACTTCCAGACCAGCGATACGGCCGGCGTCCTTGGTTGCCTGACGCTGCGAGTCGTTGAAGTACGCAGGAACGGTGATGACCGCTTCGGTCACTTCTTCGCCGAGATAGTCTTCAGCGGTTTTCTTCATCTTGCGCAGCACTTCTGCGGAGATTTGCGGCGGCGCCAGCTTGTTGTCGCGCACACCGATCCAGGCGTCGCCGTTGTCGGCTTTGACGATCTGGTAAGGCATCAGCGAAATGTCTTTTTGCACTTCCTTTTCGTCGAACTTACGGCCGATCAGACGCTTCGCTGCGTAGATGGTGTTCTTCGGATTGGTGACAGCCTGGCGTTTGGCAGGTGCGCCAACCAGTACTTCGCCGTCTTCCTGATACGCGATGATGGAAGGCGTGGTACGCGCGCCTTCGGAGTTTTCGATGACTTTCGGCTGGCCGCCTTCCATGACGGAGACGCACGAGTTGGTTGTACCCAAGTCAATACCAATGATTTTGCCCATGATTTTTCCTTCGATCCTTAAGTTCCCGAATAGGGAACAACAATAGTTTTGATAGTTTTAATATGTGGAGAAAACTGTCGCTTTCAAGCGCGGAATGTCACTTAAAAGCAAATTTTGTGCCGTTTGTTCTCTTTTTTCGTTTCGTCGCTGCCGGGGCTGCTGATTTTTAACTCGCTCGCAGCTCCCTTGCGGCTTACTTTCCCTACTTACCCTTACTTGCCTTGCGCCACAGTCACCAGCGCCGGACGCAGCAAGCGTTCGGAAATCGTATAGCCCTTTTGCAACACCGCCACGACGGTATTGGCTTCCTGCTCTGCCGGCACGGCTGAAATCGCCTGATGCTTCATCGGATCCAGCTTTTCGCCGGCTTGCGGATTGATTTCCAGCAGCTTGTTCTTTTCAAACGCCGACGACAGTTGTTTCAATGTCATGTCGACGCCTTCCTTGAGCGATTCCACGGATGGCGTTTCAATCTTCAGCGCCATTTCCAGGCTGTCCTTGACCGCCAGCAGCGACTCGGCAAAACCTTCGATCGCAAATTTGTGAGCACGGCTGATATCGTCTTGCGCACGGCGACGGATATTCTCGGCTTCAGCCTTGGCGCGCAGGAAAGCGTCCTGCATCTCGGCAATCTTCGCCTCGGCGGCGATGAGCTGCTCTTCCACTGTCGGCTCAGCTGCAGTTGCTGCCGCATCGGCCTGGGCGTCCTGGCCGGCTTGCGCCGTCTGCACCTGTTCGTTTTCCGCTTGTTTTTCCGTATCTTGCATATTTAACAATCTCCAACTGGTAAAGCGTATTGAATTTTTAGCGCCTGATCGGGCAGACCGCCCCACGCATGGCAATGCACATGAGGCTTTACCCCTTATTTTTCAAGGGTTATTAGCGGGCATCACGGCGCGAGCGGCCCAAATTGTTCAATTGAAGCAAAAAAGACTATGCATCCAACTAAACGTTCTAAGCCGCCACTAACGTCTTGTTACAGAATTTACTACACTTGAAATAGCGAATCGCGATGCAACATTTATGATGCAGGCATCCCTCTTTTTTCCTGCCCCACCTTCAAGGAGACGTCATGAAATTGCCGCTTATCTCCGCCACCATCATTGCCTACACCTTGCTGGCAGCCGCCTGGATCAGCTATTCGCAGTTAGTCGCGCTGTACTGAATCTGCTGGCGCGCAGCCGCATTTCAAGCCCCGCCTTGTCTTGGCAACAACCTCACAAGAAGTTCGAGTTTCCGTAGCACAATAACCGCGCAGCCCGCTATTTTAACAGGCTGCCGCTCGCTTACACCCACTTTAGTCTATTGAGGCGCGCCCAGACGGCGGGCTTGTTCGGCGGAGATTTCCGCCTGCTTCTTTTCTTCTTCACGCAGCGCGGCGCCTGCCATGGTGGGCCAACCGACCATGTGCAACTCGGCGATTTCCATCATGCCCTGCACCCAGGCGGCATCGCCGTTCAGGCACGGAATGAAGTGAAACTCCTTGCCGCCGGCATGCAGGAACTCGGCCTTGGCTTCCATCGCGATTTCTTCCAGGGTTTCCAGGCAATCGCTGGTAAAACCAGGACACATGACGTCCACGCGCTGCACGCCCTGGCGCGCCAGCTCCTGCAGCGTCGGCGCCGTGTAGGGCTGCAGCCACTCGGCCTTGCCGAATCGCGACTGGAAGGTCACCACATATTCGGACTCGCTCAAACCCAGCGCCTTCGCCAACAAACGCGCCGTCTTATGGCATTCGCAATGGTAGGGATCGCCCAGCAGCAGCGTACGCTTGGGCACACCGTGAAAACTCATCACCAATTTATCCGGCTGGCCGTTGGCATCCCAATGCGCCAGCACAGACGCCTTGAGCGCCTGGATGTAGGCGTCGTGGTCATGATAATGCTTGATCAGGCGCAGTTCGGGAACGTTGCGTACCCTGGAAAAATGGCTGAACACGGCGTCGAAAATCGACGCCGTCGTGGTGCCGGAATATTGCGGATACGCCGGCAGAATCAGGATGCGATCGCAGCCCTGCGCCTTGAGGCTGTCCAGCACGTCGGGCAAGGCCGGCTTCCCGTAACGCATGGCATATGTCACCTGCACCCGATGGCCGCGCTCTTGCATGCGCGCGCGCAACAGCGTCGCCTGGCGCTCGGTATTGACCTTGAGCGGCGAACCTTCCTCGGACCAGATTGAGGCGTATTTTTCGGCCGATTTGCTGGAACGAAACGGCAGGATGATCCCGTTCAGGATGAACCACCAGACCGCCTTCGGAATCTCCACCACGCGCGGATCCGACAAGAACTGCTTCAGGTAGCGGCGTACCGCGCGCGTAGTCGGCGCATCAGGCGTGCCGAGATTGACCAGTACGATCGCGGTGCCGGCCGGTGTGCCGTGGGTATAAGGAGGTTCTTTGCGAAATGACATGGAAGTCCGTAAAAGGTCTGAGTCTAGGTCTGGCGATAGCGGGAAGACGGAAAGAACGAGACGTCAGAGCGCAAGCAATTCGCGCGCGTGCTTGCGCGTAGTCGCGGTGATTTCCAGGCCGCCCAGCATGCGGGCGATTTCTTCCACGCGCGACTTGGCGTCCAGCGCTTCGATCTGCGACACGGTCTTGCCGCCGTCGTTGCGCTTGCTGACCTGGAAGTGCTGATTGCCCTGGCTGGCGACCTGCGGCAAATGCGTAACGCACAGCACCTGGCGATCTTGGCCGAGGCGTTTGAGCAAGCGGCCGACCACTTCGGCCACACCGCCGCCGATGCCACTGTCGACTTCGTCGAAAATCAAGGTCGGCGTCGCCGTCGAGCTCGACGCAATCACGGAAATCGCCAGTGCGATACGCGCCAGTTCACCACCCGACGCCACTTTTGCCAGCGGCCGCGGTGCTACGCCGGCATGGCCGGCAACCAGAAACTCCACCTGTTCCAATCCATACGCCGCCGGCTCGCACGCTTCCAGCGCGATCGAAAAACGTCCGCCGGACATGCTCAGATCCTGCATCGCCGCGGTCACCGCTTCGCTCAGGGCTTTCGCGGCTTTGATACGGCCTTTGGACAATTTCTGCGCGGCGCTGCTGTAAGCCGTCTTGAGTTTTTCTTCCTGCGCGCGCAAGGCGTCGAGGTCGCTGGCGTCGGCCAGTTGCTTCAATTCTTCGGCCAGTTTGATGTATTCCTGCGGCAGCTCATCGGGTGTGACACGGAATTTACGTGCAGTCGAATGAATCGCTTCAAGACGCCCCTCCACCTGCTGCAAACGCGCCGGATCGAGCTCGACCCGGCCGAGATAATCGTTGAGCGCGTAGACCGCTTCCTGAAGCTGGATCTGCGCAGGCTCCAGCGCATCCATGACCGGTTTGAGGGCGGCGTCGACGTCGGTCAGCTTGCCGAGTTTTTGCGTCAGCGACGAAAGTTGCGACAGGATCGGCGACTCCGATTCGGAAATCGCGCTGAGCGCTTCTTGCGCGCCCTCGATCAGACTCGCGGCGTGAGACAGGCGACTGTGTTCGTTGCTGATATCGGCCCACTCGCCCGGTTTGACGGCCAGTTTTTCCAGCTCGCTGACTTGCCATTCGAGACGCTCGCGTTCGAGCAGGACGTTCTTGGCGTTGATTTCAAATTCTTCGCGTTGCTTCGCCAGCGCCCGCCAGGTTTTATAAGCGGCGGCAACAACTTTTGCTTCGTCCAGCAAACCGGCCTGATTGTCCAGCAACTGGCGCTGCGCATCGGCCTTGAGCAAGGACTGGTGCGCATGCTGACCGTGAATGTCGACCAGCAATTCGCCCAATTCGCGCAACTGCGCCGCGGTGGCGGCGATGCCGTTGATGAAGGCTTTGGAGCGCCCGGCGTTGTCGATCACCCGGCGCAACAGCACCGCGCCGTCTTCGTCGGCGAACTCATGTGCTTCCAGCCAGGCGGCGGCATCCTCGCTCACGCTGAAATCGGCGGTGATATCGGCCTTGGCCGCACCTTCACGCACCACGCTGGCGTCGCCACGTCCGCCCAGAGCCAGCGCCAGCGCATCGATCAGAATCGACTTGCCCGCGCCGGTTTCGCCGGTGAAGACGGAAAATCCGGGCGCGAACTCAAGTTCGATGGCATCGACGATAACGAAATCACGAATCGACAGGGTACGCAGCATGGGATTTTGTAGTGATGTTTTGGAAATATTGCTTGCCGTACCCGCAGACGCGCCACGGATACGGAGACTGGTCGTTATTGTAAACGGCCTTCTACAGAGGGGTATTCGTTCCAGTGAAGTTTCTGCCGCAGCGTGTCGTAGTAGCTCCAACCCTCAGGGTGCAAGAAAGTAATCTTGTGTGCGGAGCGTTTGATGACGATCAGGTCGCCATGGGTCAGACTGGTCAGCGATTGCATGTCGAAATTGGCGCTGATGTCGCGACCGTTGACGACGCGGATCGAGATTTCGCAAGAGTCGGGAATCACGATCGGACGATTTGACAAGGCATGCGGCGCAATCGGCACCAGCACGATGCCATGCAAACTCGGATGCAGGATCGGGCCGCCGGCCGACAAGGCGTAGGCAGTCGAACCGGTCGGCGTGGCCACGATCAGGCCGTCCGAGCGCTGGTTGTACATGAACCGGCCGTCGACCTCAACGGTCAGTTCGACCATGCCGGACGAGGCGCCGCGCGCTACCACCACGTCGTTAAACGCCAGCGCGTTGAAAATCTGTTCACCGTCGCGGAACACCGTCGCCTCCAGCAGCGAGCGCGTCTCGGCATCCACTTTTCCATCCAGCATATCGGCCAATACCGGTATCATGCGGTCTAGCGAAATATCCGTCATGAAACCCAGCCGGCCCTGGTTGATCCCGATCAGCGGCACGTTGAAAGGCGCAAGCTGGCGAGCGATGCCGAGCATGGTGCCGTCGCCGCCGACCACAATGGCGGCATCGGCGAACTGGCCGATCTGCTCCGGCGACATGGCATCGTAGCCTTCCAGGGCAACGTTTTGCGCCGTCTCTGCTTCAAACACGATCGTGTGACCGTGCGCTTCCAGAAACGCTGCAATATCGGATAAAGACTGCGCGATGCCGACGGCATGAAATTTGCCGACGATCGCGATGGTTTTTGGCGTTGCCGCCTGCACGGGTAATTTGATAGGCCACATGCTGCGGATTAAAGCATAATTTAGACGACTCTGAATCGATTTTGATGAACAAAACACATATACAGGCCGTCCTGTTCGACCTCGACGATACGCTCTGGGCAATCGAGCCGGTCCTGCACCTGGCCGAAAGCCAGTTGTACGACTGGCTGCGCCAACATGCTCCGGGCGTGGTCCAACGGGAAACGATAGAGAGTCTGCGCGCACGCCGCATGCTGCTGGCGAAGAGCGACCCGAAATACAAGATCAACCTGTGGGCCTTGCGTCATGCGGCGCTGAGCGACGTGCTGGCCGAGCATGGCGAAGACCCGGCGCTGGCTGATCCGGCCATGGAAATCTTCACCACCGGCCGCAATGCGGTCACGCCCTTCGACGATGTCGTTCCTGGCTTGCTGCAACTGAAACCGCGCGTCAGGCTCGGCACCGTCTCCAACGGCTTTGCCGATCTTGGCCGTATCGGGCTGGCGGAGCATTTCGAGATTTCCATTGCCGCGCACCAATTCGGCACAGCCAAACCTGATCCGACCATCTTCCACGCAGCCTGCACGGCGCTGGACGTCGCACCGGAGCAGACCGTCTACGTCGGCGACGATCTCACCCTGGACGTGCTTGGCGCCCAGCAAGCCGGCCTGCGTGCCGTCTGGATGAACCGCTTCAAACGCGAGTTGCCCGACCACGTGCGTCCCGACGCGGTCTGCACCGACCTGACGGAACTGGCAAACTGGCTGGCAGCCTGAGCAGCTGAGCACATATAAATGAGAAGACGCTGGCAGGCCTGCCGCCGGGTCGTTAGAATGAAGACATGCAACTAGACAATCGCGCTCAAACCCTGCTCAAGGCACTGGTC
This sequence comes from Herbaspirillum sp. GW822-FHT03A08, assembly GCF_058801885.1. Classification (NCBI taxonomy): domain Bacteria; kingdom Pseudomonadati; phylum Pseudomonadota; class Betaproteobacteria; order Burkholderiales; family Oxalobacteraceae; genus Herbaspirillum; species Herbaspirillum sp. GW822-FHT03A08. Next base: position 245,838 of record NZ_JBXANR010000004.1, read on the forward strand.
GAACGGTATATCGCCGACGGCCAGCCAGTCGGCTCACGCGCGCTCTCCAAGATTTCGGGACTCGAACTGTCGCCGGCGACCATCCGCAACGTCATGGCCGACCTGGAAGACATGGGCTTCGTCGCCAGCCCGCACACTTCCGCCGGACGGATTCCGACGCCGCGCGGCTATCGCGTGTTCGTCGACACCTTGCTGACCATCGAATCGATCGACGCCATCGACGAAGCGACGCTGGAAACCAAACTGCAATCGCGCTCGCAGATCAACTCGCCGCAGAAGATCATTTCCAACGCGGCGCAGGTGTTGTCGTCGCTGTCGCAATTCGCCGGCGTGGTCATGACGCCCAAGCGTGAGTCCATCTTCCAGCAAATCGAATTCCTGCGCCTGTCCGAAAAACGCATCCTGCTGGTGATCGTCGGCCCGCGCGGCGACGTGCAGAACCGCCTGCTGCTGACCGACGTCGATTACACGCCGTCGCAACTGGTGCAGGCCGCGAACTACATCAACCAGCACTACGGCGGCCTCGGCTTCGACGAAGTCCGCCTGCGCCTGCAAAACGAACTGCGCCAGCTGCGCGACGACATGACCAGCCTGATGCAGGCAGCAGTCGAAGCCGGCAGCGATGCCATGGCGGATGAGTCCGACAACGTCGTGATTTCCGGCGAACGCAATCTGCTGAGCGTGTCCGATCTGTCGTCGAACATGACGTCCCTGCGCAAGCTGTTTGACATGTTTGAACAGAAGACCAGCCTGATGCAGTTGCTGGACGTATCGAGCAAAGCCACCGGCGTGCAGATCTTCATCGGCGGCGAATCGCAACTGGTGCCGATGGACGACATGAGCATCGTCACCGCACCGTATGAGGTCAACGGCAAGATCGTCGGCACGCTGGGTGTGATCGGTCCGACGCGCATGGCGTACGAACGCGTGATTCCCATTGTCGACATCACTGCCAAATTGTTGTCGAGCGCGCTGAGCAACAGCTGAAGCTGCAAGCAGCAGGAATGTTGCAAACGCCTTACCCAACTTTACGCGCGCAGGACAGACAATAAAAAAGCCATCCGGTATTGCTGCCGGATGGCTTTTTACAAATAATGCTGAACGGTCGCTGAATTGCAGCGGAATACCGCATCTGCCGCTTGGTTACTTCTTGGTTTTCTGGCAATCCCGGCAATGTCCGTAGAGCGCCAGCGCATGGTCGGCAATCTCGAAACCGTGCTCCTGAGCAATCTTGACCTGGCGCTTTTCGATTTCGGCGTCGAAAAACTCTTCGACCTTGCCGCAATCCAGGCAAACGAGATGGTCATGGTGCGAGCCTTCATTCAGTTCGAACACGGCCTTGCCGGTTTCGAAGTGATTGCGCTGCAACAGGCCTGCCTGCTCGAACTGGGTCAGCACGCGGTAGACCGTTGCCAGCCCCACGTCCAGATTGTCGGCCAGAAGGATTTTGTAGACGTCTTCCGCACTGAGGTGGCGCACCTCGGTATTTTGGAAGATTTCCAGGATTTTCAGACGCGGCAGAGTAGCTTTGAGGCCGCTGGCTTTCAGTTCGGATGGATTATTAGGCATGTTTCAGTAAAAATCGGGTTATCTGCTTTATCATATAGCGTTTTAGCACAATTGCTCAACCAATTGAAATCTTTATGCGAATGTTGCCTTCCTACCGTATTACCGCCCTCGCGCTGATCGCGCTGGGCTCCCTGCTGTCCGGCTGTGCATCCAACAAACCGGCAGAAGGCGCAGCATCGGCTGACGCAAGCGGCGTGCATGTGATCAAGAAGGACGGCAGCCTGTTCGGCTTCTTCAAACCTTATCGTATCGACATCCAGCAAGGCAACTTCGTTTCCAAGGAAATGGTCGCCCAGCTCAAACCCGGCATGACACGCGAGCAGGTTCGCTTCGTCCTGGGCACACCGCTGCTGACCGACGTGTTCCACTCGGATCGCTGGGATTATGAATTCCGCCTGGCCAAGGGCAACGGCGAAATCATGAGCAGCCGCGTCTCGGTGTTCTTCAAGGAAAACCTGATGGACCGCTACGAAGGCGGCAACGACTTGCCGACCGAGCAGGAATATCTGTCCCTGATCGCCGGTTCCAAGAAAGGCGCTATGCCTGAGCTGTCCGACACGCCGGTCGCCCCGACCATCACGAACAAGTAAGATTTTAGCAATATGAGCGCACTGAAAATCGCCGTAGCCGGCGCTTCCGGCCGCATGGGCCGCATGCTGATCGAAGCCATCCAGAACGCCGATGACATGGTTCTGGCCGGCGCACTGGACGTGCCCGGATCGCCAAGCCTGGGCACCGATGCCGCGTCCTTTCTCGGCAAGCCCGCCAACGTGACGATTGAATCCGACCTTGCCAAAGGCCTGGCCAATGTTGACGTCCTGATCGATTTCACGCGTCCGGAAGGCACCCTGAAGCACGCCGAGTACTGTGCCGCGCACGGCATCAAGATGGTCATCGGCACCACCGGCCTGGAACAGGAAGCCAAGGACGCCATCGCTGCCGCGGCGACCAAGACCGCCATCATGCAGGCGCCCAACATGAGCATCGGCGTTAACGTCACGCTCAAGCTGCTGGAAATGGCAGCCAAGAGTTTTACACATGGCTACGACATTGAAATCATCGAAGCGCACCATCGCCACAAGGTCGATGCGCCATCCGGCACCGCGCTGAAAATGGGCGAAGTCATTGCCGACGCCATCGGTGTCAAGCTCGATGACGTTGCCGTCTACGCCCGCGAAGGCATCACCGGCGAACGCGATCCGTCGTCGATCGGCTTCTCCGCCATCCGCGGCGGCGACATCGTCGGCGACCACACTGTGCTGTTTGCCGGTATCGGCGAGCGTATCGAAATCACCCATAAATCGTCCAGCCGCGTCACCTACGCCCACGGCAGCCTGCGCGCCGCGCGCTTCCTCGCTGACAAGTCGACCGGTTTGTACGACATGCAGGATGTACTGGGACTGAAGTAAGTCATCCCGATCCGGCGCGCCTGTTTTCTCGCGCGCCGGATCTGATTTGCTGTGAATCTGCTGCGAATCTTTTCACGAATGACCGCTCCAACGGATTGCCATTAACTCTGTCGTTAACCAAGAGAACACACCATGGAACAAACCGTTGGATTCGCCCATTACTGGGCACAGGGCGACGCCGTGTCACATGCCGTCGCTTACATCTTGCTACTGATGTCTATTGCAAGCTGGTACTACATTCTTTCCAAAACCTGGAGTTCCTGGCGCATCCGCCGCAGCAGCAATGCGCTGGACGGTTTCTGGAAAGCACCGACGCTGACCGACGCCATCGCCGTCATGCAAACCGTCGACAGCGAAGAAATCTATATTCCTCTGGCGCTGCGCTCGTCCGAAGCCGCCAGCATTTCCTCCAAACAGCAAGGCGCGCCGTCGCTGAACGCCGCCACAGATCCGGGCGAACTGATCACGCGCACGCTGCGCCGTGAAATCAACCGGGTCTCGGCACGGCTTGAACGCGGTCTGACGCTGCTGGCGTCGGTAGGCTCGACCGCGCCCTTCGTCGGCCTGTTCGGTACGGTCTGGGGCATCTATCACGCGCTGGCGGCGGTATCGGCCAGCGGCACCGTGCAAATCGACAAGGTCGCCGGCCCGGTCGGCGAAGCGCTGATCATGACCGCGCTCGGCCTGGTGGTGGCGATTCCTGCCGTGCTGGCCTACAACGCCTTCACGCGCATCAACCGCCTGACGCTGGCGGAACTGGACGGCTTTGCACACGACCTGCACGCTTACCTGACGACCGGCGAGCGCGTCGGCGAGAGGCAATCATGAGCTTCGGCGGCTTCAACGACAATCAGCACTCCGGCCCGATGGCCGAGATCAACGTCACGCCGATGGTCGACGTGATGCTGGTGCTGCTGGTGATTTTCATCCTCTCGGCGCCGTTGTTTACACACTCTTTGCAACTCGACCTGCCGACCGCCAAATCCGCGCCGGCGCCGGAAAAACCGCAAACCATCAGCGTCGCCATCGATGCTGCCGGCAAACTCTACTGGCAAGACCAGCCCGTCACGCTGGCCGAACTGACCAACCGCATGAGCGCAGCCGCCGTCAAGCAACCGCAGCCGGAAGTCCAGCTGCGCGCCGACAAGGCGACGCGTTATGAAGTGATTGCGGATGTGATGTCGGCGGCACAAAGCAACGGTCTCAACAAACTTGGTTTCGTCACCGATCCCAAACCCGATTCGCCTGCGGGCGCGGAGAAAAAATAATCATGCCAACCGCCCGCCTGAATGGCGAACTCATTACCGATTGGGACAGCTTTCACAGCGAATGCGAGAAAGTGTTCGGCTTCCCCGATTTCTACGGCCGCAACATGAACGCCTGGGTCGACTGCCTCAGCTACCTGCGCGATGACGACGGCATGAGCAAGTTCGTGCTGAAGGAAAATGAAGTGCTGACGATTGAAGTCCAGCACAGCGAGAAAATGCGCGCCGCCGCGCCGGACATCGTGGAAGAATTGCAATTCTGCGTCGCCATGATCAACGAGCGCTGCGAGGACTACGAAGAAACAGCAACGCTCAAGCTAGCGTTGCTGTAATCCCTCTTTTGTCTGATTTCTAGTTCGCTCAGTCGATCACTGAGTCGATCACTCAGTCGATAAGATTGTCGCCGTCATAAAACGGATACGGTCCCTCGAACTCCCCCACATAGGCCGTATGACTGATCAGTCCGGCCTGCTCATCCCACAGATGCAACTGAAATCCCGGCGGCTCCATGACGAACTGCGACGCCGCTTGCGGATCCAGATCCAGCATCACCTGATGCGAGACGCCCGGACAGGTTGAGGCGATCGTGCCGCCGAAACGCGTGGTGATCGGCCGATGCAAGTGACCGCACAAGACGCGCTCCACCTGCGGATGCCGCCGCACCACTTCTTCCAGCAACTGCGGATTCGCCAGACCGATATCGTCCATGTGGCCGATGCCGGTCTTGAAGGGTGGATGATGCATCACGATCACCGTCGGGCGCTGCGGTTGTTCGCTCAGGACGCGATCCAGCCAGACCATGCTGGCAGGTGCAAGCTCGCCGTTGCTGGAACGTGGAATCACCGTGTCCAGCGCAACGATGCGCAGCACATGATCGTCGATGACGTATTCGATGCGCTCGCCGCCCTGCTGAAGATAGACATGCTCCGGAAATGCCGCACGCAGCGCCTGGCGCTCGTCGTGATTGCCGGGCAGCAGGTAGTAAGGCACGCTCAGCGGCGCCAGCAAGCTGCGCAGCATCGCATACTCTTCAGGCAGACCGAAATCGACCAGGTCGCCCGTGAACACTACCGCGTCGGGACGCTGTTTCAGCTGGTTCACCTGCGCGATGCAACGGCGCAGGCTCTCCGCCGTGTCGACCACCTTATAGGATTTCTTGCCCGCAGCCTTGATGTGCAAATCGGAAATCTGACAGAGAATCATGGACGCTCCTCCCCTTCCCATGGCTTGCCGGGCAGTTGCATGACCGCATGTTCCGGCACGCGCAGGCCGATGCGTTCGCCGGCATGCCAGACGCCGCGGCGCCGTGTTTCCACGATGACCGGTAGCTCGTCGCCAATGTCCACCAGCAGGCGCGTACGGTCGCCCATGAAGAAGGTCGACATGACGTCGCCGAAGATTTCTGCGCCGACGGTTTCCAGCGGCACGATGTCGACGTCCTCGGGACGGAACATCGCGGTCATGGTCTGATTGTCCCTTACCGATGCCATCGGCACGGCACCTGCGGAGAACGACAACTGGCCGGCGCGTCCCACACCTGTCACGCGATTCATCGTGCCGATGAAGTCGGCGACAAAGGCATTGACCGGACGATAGTAGATGTCTTGCGGACTGCCGATCTGCGCAATCTTGCCGCGCTCCATCACCACCACGCGGTCGCCCAGCGCCATGGCTTCGCCCTGATCGTGGGTCACGTAAATCGCCGTGATGCCCAGCTTGCGCAGCAATTGATTAAGGTCCGCGCGCAGGGTTTCGCGCAGCTTGGCATCGAGCGCCGTCAGCGGTTCGTCCAGCAGCAACACCTTCGGTTCTACCGCCAGTGCGCGGGCCAGCGCGACACGCTGTTTCTGGCCGCCCGACAACTGGTCGATGCGGCGATGGCTCAATCCTTGCAGGTGCACCATTTCCAACAGCGTCTCGATCTTCGCCAGCCGTTCGGCCGACGCCATCTTGCGGATCTTGAGACCGTATGCGATGTTCTCGCCGACGGTCATGTTGGGAAACAAAGCGTAGTTCTGGAACACCATGCCGACACCGCGCTTTTCGATCGGCAAGTCGGTAACGTCGTCATTGCCGAACATCACACGACCGCCGGCGTCTGGAAACTCCAGACCTGCGATGAGACGCAAAGTCGTGGTCTTGCCGCAGCCGGAAGGGCCGAGCAGAACCAGCGTTTCGCCGGGATGGATTTCCAGGTCGATCGGTTCCAGCGCGGGCGTGCCATTGCCAAACGTCTTGGCGCAGTGAACCAGCCTGATCGACAGCGGCTTGGCGGACGAGGGAGGCATGGATGAAGAAGATGTTGAACTCAAAGACTTGCTCATAAGCGTACTCGTGCACGTGTAGTCTGCGTCACCCATTGCATGGCGATCAGCAGCGGAATAATCATGAAAAGAAAAATCAGGGTGTAAGCCGAACCGACTTCCAGACGCATCGAAGCGTAGCTGTCGGCCAGGCCCACCGGCAAGGTCATGGTCAGCGGCGTATGCAGCATCCAGGTGATATTGAACTCACCGACGGATAAGGTCACCACCATCAGCGCACCTGCCAGAATGCCGGACATCACGTTGGGGATCACCACGCCGAAGAAGCGCTGCGACATGCTCGCGCCGAGGCTGGCGGCAGCTTCTTCCAGCACCGCCAGTTGCGACGACTGCATCACCGCCAGCACCGGCCGCACCATGAATGGCAGCGTGAACAACACGTGCCCCACCAGAATAAACAGCAGGCTGCCGCGAAATGCACGGTATTGACCGTAAGCCATGATCAGCGCCAGCGCCGTTGCCAGTCCGGGGACCGCGACCGGCATCATCAACAGCTCTTCAAACACGCGCGCCAGACGGCTGTGGCCGCCCTTGTAGCGCGCCAGCATGTATGCCAGCGGCACGCCGACGACCAGCGTCACCGCGAGGCAGGCCAACGCGATGACGATGGAACGCCAGATGGTCATCTGATAGGTGTCCCACACCTGTGCCACCCAGCGCAAAGTAAAGCCGCTGGATAATCCGACAAAAAAATTCTCCGTCACGCCGGCCAGCATCGACAGCACCACCGGCACGATCAGGAAAGCGCACACCAGCAAGGTGAACGCCAGTTGCAGATAGAAACGAAAGGATTGCTTCACGATCTTCTCCCTATGCCGTCGCCGGCACAGTGCTGCCGGACAGGGAACGCGCCAGCGCCAGAGCGATCCAGGTGATCACGCCCAGCACGATGGACAAGGCCGCCGACATCGCGAAATTGGCGTAGCTGGTGAATTCGTTATAGATCGCCATCGGCAAGACATCAATATTGGTCGCCAGCGTGAACGCAGTGCCGAAGGCGCCGACGCTGGTAGCAAAGCAAATCGCCCCGGATGAAATCAGCGCAGGCGTCAGGGCCGGCATCATGACGTCGAGGAATACCCGCACCGGACTCGCGCCGAGTGACCGGGCGGCTTCTTCCAGTGACGGATCGAGCTTTTCCGCCGCAGCCATCACTGTGAGGATCACGCGCGGAATCGAAAAATACAGATAACCCAGAAACAAGCCCGCCAGCGAATACGCAAACACCAGCGACTCGCCGAACAGTTTTTCCGTCAGGGCGCCGATCAGGCCTTGTCGCCCTGCCAGCATGATGACCATGAAGCCGACCACGACACCTGGGAACGCCAGCGGAAACGTCAGCATCGCCAGCAGCAGCGGCTTGCCGGGAAAGCGATTGCGTTGCAAAAATAAACCGACGAAGGACGAAATCGCCAGCGTCGCCACGGTGACGACGCCGGACAACACCAGCGTCGACACCAGGCTCCACAGGTAGTGGCGATTGGTCACGACGGCCAGATAGGCCATCGCGCCGGTCGGACCGCTGGCGCCGACGCCGACCAGACGCAGCATCGGCAACAACCAGAACGCTGCGAACAGCGTCATGCCCGGCACCGCAAACAACCAGACTTTGCTGCCCGGACGTTTGCGATTCGGACGATGAGACTTGTTAGTCACGTGCACCGACATAGTTACTTCACTTCAGCCAGGTAACGTTCGCTGAACTGACGCTGCACTTCAGCCATCTTGCCGTAGTCGACCGACTTGGCGCGCGCGTAATCAGCGGCAGGCAGGAAGCGTGCTTCGGCTTCTTTCGAAATGGCCGAGGCGCGTACCGGACGCAGGTAGGCGTTGGCCCAGATTGCCTGGCCTTCGTTCGACAACAGGAAGTCCAGCACCTTCTTGGCGTTAGCCTGGTTCGGGCCGTTCTTCACGAGGCTGACGACGTAAGGCACGGTGACGCTGCCTTCTGCCGGGATCACGAACGCGACGTTGGCCTTGTCCTTGTACTTGGCGCGGTAAGCGTCGAAGTCATAGCCGAACAGGATAGGAATTTCACCCGAGATCAGACGCGCATAGGAAGTTTGCTTCGGCACGATAGGCTGATTCTTTTGCAGCGACTTGAAAAAGTTGATACCGGGTGTGAAGTTGTCCAGCGTACCGCCCAAAGCCTGGTTCACCGCCACGGCGCCGACATAGCCGACGAAGGCGCTCGCAGGATCCAGGTAACCGATCAGACCCTTGTATTCAGGCTTGAGCAGGTCCGCCCACGAACGCGGCACCGGCTTGCCCTTCAATGCATCGACATTGACCATCAGGCCCATGGTGCCCGAGTGGATCGTGGTCCAGTAACCTTCCGGGTCTTTCAGACCGGCAGGCACGTCGTTCCAGCCGGCTGGCTTGTACGGAGTGATGATGTCGTTTTTCTTGGCTTCGATGCCGAAGGTCACGCCGACATAAGTGAAGTCGGCAACCGGGCTGGCCTTCTCGGCCATGATCTGCGCCAGCGCCTGACCGCTGTTCTTGTTGTCAGGGGGCACGGTGATGCCGGTCTTTTCCTTGATGGTCTTGATCTGGGTAGCCCAGTCAGCCCATTCCGGCGGGCAGTTATAGCAGATGACGTTTTGCGCGGCGACGCTGAACGAGGCCGCGAGCGCCGCACTGGCTGCCAGCGCCTGGAGGATTTTAGATAAACGCATGTGAATTCCTTTCTGTTGCTGTTGATATTTTGTATAACGAGAGCGGGTGAGAAAAACGAAAAACTCAGGGAACAAACATTTGCACCGATCCGCCATCGCGGATCGCATGCGCAAGAATGCTGGAGGCCGGCTGACCGGCGCCGTCGGCGCCTGATTGCTCAATCGCCGCCACCAGCGTGCGCAACGCAACCTCGCCAATCTGTTCAGACGGCTGCACCGCACTGGCCAGTACGGGCGACATCATCTCGCCCAGCGGAATGCCGTCGAATCCCATCACCGAAATATCCTGCGGCACGCGCAAGCCCAGCGTGCGCAAGTCGCGCATGGCGGCGAAGGCCAGCAGATCGTTGGAGCAGAACAAGGCGCTCGGCCGTTGGCCGGCATCGGCGAAGGACTGCACATAATCGACGCCGAGGCCGGTATGGCGCGGGACTTCGATCGGCGTCATGGGCGTCAGGCCATGTTCGCGCATGGCCTCGAGGTAGCCGTGATAACGCTGGATCGCGCGGTCGGATGCGTGAAAATAACCGGACAGCATCTGGATACGCGTATGTCCTAACGCAATCAGATGCGCCACTGCGTCGTGCGCGGCAGCGCGGTTGTCGACCGAGACCGACAGGCGAGCGGCCTGCTGCGGCTGGTTGTAAGTCAGGACATAAGGAATGCGTTCGCTGTCGAGCACGTCCAGGGTGGCGCTGGCGCTGGCGTCGGCCACCGTCAGGATGACACCGTCGACGCGGTGGCTCAGCAGCAGGTCGACTGCGGCGGCCTCGTCTTCCTGGCGGTATTCGGTCGCGGTGAACATCACCGAATAATCCAGCGAGCGCGCCGCCAGCTCGATACCCTGCAAACACTGTGCAAAGACCGTATTGGACAAGGTCGGCACGACGACGCCAACGGTGCGCGAGCGCCCTGCACGCAGGTTGCGGCCGTTGAAGTTGGGTCGAAAGCCCAAAGCGGCGATGGCCTCATTGATCTTGCCGGCCGTGTCCGAACTCACGGATTCCGGCTTGTTGAGCAGGCGCGATACCGTCGCAGTGGAAACGCCGGCTTGCTGGGCAACTTGTTTGATGGATGGCGGCACGATGTCGGATGATGACCGTTATGAAAACGATTACATCGTGCCAGCCCAATGTGACGAGCCTATGACCATGATCGCTTTCGACTTCACGGTCGGTTATTTCATTTCAGAAACTAAAAATCTTTCCGTCCGATCATTTTTCATGGCCAAACTGACATCAACGCCAAACTAGGTCGACACAGGGCCGAGCCAGTATAATGTCGGGTTTCGATCCTCCTTTGCCTCAACCCGTCATGCAAGATAAATACAGCCCATCAGAAGTAGAACAATCCGCGCAGCAGCACTGGATCGCGACCGACGCCTACAAAACCGTCGAACACGCGAAAGACAAGAATGGCCGCGACAAGAAGAAGTTCTACGCCTGTTCGATGCTGCCCTACCCATCGGGCAAGCTGCACATGGGCCACGTGCGCAATTACACGATCAACGACGTGATGTACCGCTACCTGCGCATGAGCGGCTACAACGTGCTCATGCCGATGGGCTGGGATGCGTTCGGCATGCCGGCGGAAAACGCGGCGATGGCCAACGGCGTGCCGCCGGCGCAATGGACTTACTCGAACATCGAGTACATGAAGAAGCAAATGGCTTCCATGGGTCTGGCGATCGACTGGTCGCGCGAGATGACTGCCTGCTCGCCGGAATACTACAAGTGGAACCAGTGGATGTTCCTGAAGATGCTTGAGAAGGGCATCATCTATAAAAAGACCGGCACCGTGAACTGGGATCCTATCGATCAGACCGTGCTGGCCAACGAACAGGTCATCGACGGCAAAGGCTGGCGCTCGGGCGCAGTCATCGAGAAGCGTGAAATCCCGATGTACTACGCCAAGATCACCGACTACGCCGACGAACTGCTGGAACACGTCGAAACCAAGCTGCCCGGCTGGCCCGAGCGCGTGCGCCTGATGCAGGCAAACTGGATCGGCAAGTCGACCGGCGTGCGCTTCGCCTTCCCGCATGACATCAAAGACGACGGCCAACTGATCAATGACGGCAAGCTGTGGGTCTTCACCACGCGCGCCGACACCGTGATGGGCGTGACCTTCTGCGCCGTGGCGCCGGAACACGCGCTGGCGACCTTCGCCGCAAAGAACAATCCTGCGCTGCAAGACTTCATCGCCGAATGCAAAAAGGGCAGCGTCATCGAAGCCGACATGGCGACGATGGAAAAAAAGGGCATGCCGACCGGCCTGTTCGTCACGCATCCGCTGACCGGCGCGCAAGTCGAAGTATGGGTCGGCAACTACGTGCTGATCACCTACGGCGACGGCGCCGTGATGGGCGTGCCTGCGCATGACGAGCGCGATTTCGCTTTCGCCAAGAAATACAATCTGGCGATCAAGCAAGTCGTCGCCGTCGAAGGCAAGACCTACTCCACCGAGGCGTGGGAAGAATGGTACGGCGACAAGGAGAACGGCAAGACCGTCGACTCCGGCAAATACGACGGGCTCGGCTATCAGGCTGCGGTCGATGCGGTTGCCGCCGACCTGACCGCCAAGGGCCTCGGCGAGAAGAAAGTCACCTTCCGCCTGCGCGACTGGGGCATCTCGCGCCAGCGTTACTGGGGTACGCCGATTCCGATCATCCATTGCGGCGATTGCGGCGACGTGCCGGTGCCGGAAAAAGACCTGCCGGTCGTGCTGCCGGAAGACTGCGTGCCGGACGGCAGCGGCAACCCGCTCAACAAGCATGAAAAATTCCTGCACGTCGATTGCCCGCAATGCGGCAAACCGGCGCGCCGCGAAACCGACACGATGGATACCTTCGTCGACTCGTCGTGGTACTACATGCGCTATACCTCGCCCGCATCTTCCAACGGCGGCAACGATGCGATGGTCGACTCGCGCAACGATTACTGGATGCCGATGGACCAGTACATCGGCGGCATCGAACACGCCGTGCTGCACTTGCTGTACGCGCGCTTCTGGACCAAGGTCATGCGCGACTTCGGTCTGGTGAAATTCGACGAGCCGTTCACCAACCTGCTCACGCAAGGCATGGTGCTCAACGAGACCTACTATCGCGAAGACGCCGCCGGCAAAAAGACCTGGATCAATCCCGCCGACGTCGAACTGACACATGACGACAAGGGTCGTCCGGTCACCGCCGTACTCAAGGAAGACGGCCAGCCGGTCATCATCGGCGGCACCGAGAAGATGTCGAAGTCCAAGAACAACGGTATCGATCCGCAAGCACAGATCGACCAGTACGGCGCCGATACTGCGCGTCTGTTCACCATGTTCGCTTCGCCGCCGGAGCAAACGCTGGAATGGTCTGGCACCGGTGTGGAAGGCGCCAACCGCTTCCTGCGCCGTGTCTGGGCGTTCGCTTACAACAATGCTGCGCGTATTGAAGGCGCCGGCGCTGTGGATGCAGCGCAACTGACCGATGCATTGAAGACACTGCGCCGCGAAGTGCACAAGATCCTGCAACAAGCCGATCATGATCTGAAGCGCATTCAGTACAACACCGTGGTGTCGGCCTGCATGAAGATGCTCAACACGCTCGAAGCCGCCAAGCTGGAAGACAGCCCGGCCGCGAACGCCGTGCTGGCGGAATGCACCTCGATCTTCCTGCGCATCCTCAATCCGATCACACCGCACATCACGCATGCGCTCTGGCAGGAACTGGGCTTCGCCAAGCAACAAGGCGATATCCTCGACGCCGAGTGGCCGCAAGTCGATGCCGCTGCACTGGAGCAAAGCGAGATCGAAATGATGATCCAGGTCAACGGCAAGCTGCGCGGCAGCATCACCGTCGCCAAGAACGCCGACAAGGCTGCCATCGAAGCGCTGGCGCTGGCCAACGAAAGCGTGCAGAAATTCCTGACCGGCGCACCGAAAAAAGTGATCGTCGTGCCGGGCAAGCTGATCAACATCGTTGCCTGATATCGATATTCATAGCGATACGCAAAACGTCACGCCCACGAACCTGACCACGGACACAATACATGCCATTTCAACTTCACCGACGCAAAGCACTGCAATGGTTCCTGATGCTGCTGGCAGCGGTCATGCTCAGCGCCTGCGGCTTTCATATGCGTGGGCCGGCGCAGTTGCCGTTCAAGTCGATTTACCTTAGTTTTTCCGGCAACTCGTCACTGGGTACGGAGCTGAAACGCTATATCCGCGCCAGCGGCGTGAAAGTCACGGAGCAGGCGACTGAGGCGGAAGCGATCCTGCAGGTATTGGCGGACACGCGCGAGAAAAAGATCCTGTCCCTGAACACCAACGGCCAGGTACGCGAATACAGCCTGTATCAACGCTTCAGCTTCCAGGTCAAGGACCAGGCCGGCAAGGTGCTGATTGCACCGGCGTCCATCGTCCTCAAGCGCGACATCACCTATGACGCCAACCAGGAACTGGCGAAGCAGGCCGAAGAAGTCCTGCTGTACCGCGACATGCAAAGCGATCTGGTGCAACAGATCCTGCGCCGCCTGTCCGCGACCAAGACCAACGTCGACGAAACCATCGAGGAATAACAGATGCAGCTGCGGCTTGACGCGCTCGACACGCACCTGGCGAAATCGCTGTCGCCGCTGTATGTCATCGCCAGCGACGAACATCTGCTGGCGCTGGAAGCCGCTGACAAGATCCGCAAGACCGCGCGCGCCAACGGCTACACCGAACGCGACGTGCTGGTGGTCGAGCGCAGCTTCAAATGGGGCGAACTGCTCGCCGCCAACCAGTCGCAGTCGCTGTTTGGCGACAAGAAACTGATCGAGCTGCGCATCCCCACCGGCAAACCCGGCAAGGACGGCGGCCAGGCATTGCAGGAATATGCCGCCAACCTGAACCCGGACAACCTGACCATCATCAGCCTGCCCAAGCTGGACTGGGCTACCGCCAAAGCGGCCTGGGTCGGCACCCTGCAACAGGCCGGCGTGTACATCGATATTCCGCTGGTCGAGCGCGCGCATCTGCCCGGCTGGATCGGCAACCGCCTCGCTGCCCAGCAGCAAAGCGCCGATCGCCAGTGCATGGATTTCATCGCCGACCGCGTCGAGGGCAATCTGCTCGCCGCGCATCAGGAAATCCAGAAGCTCGGCCTGCTCTACCCCACCGGCAAGCTGACGTTCGAGCAGGTTCACGATGCCGTGCTGAACGTGGCGCGCTATGACGTCTTCAAGCTCAACGAAGCCATGCTGTCGGGCGACGCCGCGCGGCTCATGCGCATGATGGATGGTTTGAAAGGCGAAGGCGAAGCCCTGCCGCTGGTGCTGTGGGCTGTGGCCGAAGAAGTGCGCACGCTGCTCAAGCTGAAATCCGGCGTCACGCAAGGCAAGCAACTGGGCATGCTGCTCAAGGAATACCGCATCTGGGGACCGCGCGAAAAACTGATGGAACCGGCATTGCGCCGCATCAGCTTGCCGACGCTGCAGACCGCGTTGCAGGAAGCCGCGCAGATCGACAAGATGGTCAAGGGCTTGCGCGCAAAAGCGTTTTCCGGCGATGCCTGGGATGCACTGTCGCAGTTAGGCCTCAAACTCGCACGCGGCTATTGAGAACGGCTAACAAAAGGCTGCTGGCGGCGTTGCACCTCCTTGCCGTACATTCGTACTGTCTGCGTCGGTCCGTCTTGCCAGCAACCTTTTGTTAGCCGCTAGCCGCTCTATTTGGAATGTGAAGAACGACATGACTATGAACATCGAACAGTATATGAACGACATCGGCCAGCGCGCCCGCAAGGCATCGCGCGCCATGGCCAAAGCCGACAGCGCCGCGAAAAACCGCGCACTGACGCTGATCGCAGCCGCCATCCGCCGCGACGCCGACACGCTGCGCGCCGCCAACCAGCAAGACCTGGCGGCCGCCCGCGACAACGGCTTGTCGGACGCCATGCTCGATCGCCTGACGCTGTCCGACAAGGCCATCGCCACCATGGCCGAAGGCCTGGAGCAGATCGTCGCCCTGCCCGATCCTATCGGTGAAATTTCCAACATGAAATACCGCCCGACCGGCATCCAGGTCGGCCAGATGCGCGTGCCGCTGGGCGTGATCGGCATCATCTATGAAGCACGTCCTAACGTCACCGTCGACGCCGCCGGCCTGTGCATAAAGAGCGGCAACGCCACCATCCTGCGCGGCGGTTCCGAAGCGATCCACTGCAATCAGGCGCTGGCAAAACTGGTCAAGGAAGGCCTGGCCGGCGCCGGCCTGCCGCAAGACGCGGTGCAAGTGGTCGAGACCACCGACCGTGCTGCCGTCGGCGCGCTGATCACCATGACCGAGTACGTCGACGTCATCGTGCCGCGTGGCGGCAAGGGACTGATCGAGCGTCTGATCAAGGAATCCAAGGTGCCGATGATCAAGCATCTGGACGGCATCTGCCACGTCTATATCGACGACAAGGCCGACCTGCAAAAGGCGCTTGACGTCGCCTTCAACGCCAAGTGCCATCGCTACGGCACCTGCAACACCATGGAAACCCTGCTGGTGGCGCGCGCCATTGCAGCCGATGCGTTGCCGAAGCTGGCCGGGCTGTACCGCGCCAAGGAAGTCGAATTGCGCGGCGACACGGAAAGCCGCCAGATCCTGGACGGTTATCCGCTGCTGAAAGAAGCCGTCGAAGAAGACTGGAGCACCGAATACCTGGCCCCTATTCTGGCCGTTAGGATCGTCGCCGACATGGATGAGGCGATCGAGCACATCAACACTTACTCGTCGCAGCACACCGACGCCATCGTCACCGAAGACTACACCCGCGCCATGCGTTTCCTGCGCGAAGTCGACTCGGCCTCGGTGATGGTCAATGCGTCGACGCGTTTCGCCGACGGTTTCGAATACGGCCTCGGCGCCGAGATCGGTATCTCCAACGACAAGCTGCACGCACGCGGCCCGGTCGGACTGGAAGGTCTGACTTCGCTCAAGTACGTGGTGCTGGGTCAAGGACAAGTACGTCAGTAAGCACATAACCGTTGTCCCCTTCAATAGCCGTCGCCAAGGAAGTCGCATGCTCTGGATCAAAGCCCTGCACATCGTGTTCATCGCCTCGTGGTTCGCCGGCCTGTTCTACCTGCCGCGCATCTTCGTCAATCTGGCGCAGGAAACCGAAATCGTCGTAAAAGAACGCCTGCTCGGCATGGCGCGCCGCCTGTATCGTTTCACCACCATTCTGGCGATTCCTGCGCTCGCGCTGGGCCTCTACCTGTATCTGGTCATCGGCATCGGCAAAGGTCCCGGCAACGGCTGGATGCACGCCAAGCTGGCGCTGGTGATTCTGGTGATCGGCTATCACCACGCCTGCGGTTCGCTGCTCAAGAAGTTCGAAAACGGCCAGAACAAGCGCAGCCACAAGTGGTTCCGCTGGTTCAATGAAGTCCCGGTATTATTGCTGTTGGCCATTGTGATTCTGGTCGTCGTCAAACCCTTCTGATCCATCCTTTTACGGAGTCCTTCATGGGCAAAGTATGTGAATACTTCTTCGCGCCGCATTCCCCCTTTGCTTATCTGGGGCACGCGCGTTTTGTCGCACTGGCCAAGCAATATGACGTACAGGTCGTGCTCAAGCCGTTCGACCTGAGCAAGATTTTCGGCCAGTCCGGCGGCTTGCCGCTGGCCAAGCGCGCGCCGCAACGCCAGGCGTATCGCCTCAAGGAGCTGGCGCGCTGGAGCAAATTCCTCGGCCTGCCGATGAACCTGCAGCCAACTTACTTTCCGGTGCAAAGCGACGCCGCCGCGCGCCTGATCATCGCCACGCAACTGGCGCACGGCACCAATGCGGCGCTGGAACTGACCGGCGCCGTCATGCGCGCGATCTGGGAAGAAGAAAAGAACATCGCCGACAACGACACGCTGCTGGCGATCGCCAACGGCCTCGGCCACGACGGCGCGAGCCTGCTGAAGTCTTCCGAGACCGCCAGCGTGCAGGCCGAGTTCGACCGCTTCAGCGAAGAAGCCACCGCCGCCAACGTGTTCGGCGCGCCATGGTTTGTGGTGGACGGTGAAGGCTATTGGGGTCAGGACCGCCTCGATTTCGTCGAACGCGCATTTGCAGAGAAATAAGTTGCCGAAGGTCAGTTTGCATCGGCAACAGCAGTAAAAGATTCGTCATTCCCGCCCAGGCGGGAATCTGGCGGCGTTGATCGGAAGATGCCGTCGACGTCGCCGGAAGAAACACCCGCAACGCGATATCAGATCGTGCTGCAACACAGGCATCACTCTCCCCAACGGACAAAAGGTACCCCTTATGAGCACCAACTATTCCTATTTTTGCCCCTGCCCGCGCGGCCTGGAAGTCGCACTCGCAGAAGAACTCAACGAAATCGCCCAACTGGCCGGCCCGGATGCCAACCTCAAGGTACACAACCAGGTTCCCGGCGGCGTACATTGCTCCGGTACGATCATCGGCGCGTATCAGCTGAACCTGCGTTCGCGCATCGCCAGCCGTGTACTGCTGCGCCTCGCGCACGGTTCTTACAAGAACGAAAACGACATCTACGACCTGACCCTCGAACAAGAGTGGGAAAACTGGTTCGAGGTCTCGCACACGATCCGCGTCGATGTCACCGCGGTCAAGTCGCCGCTGCGCAGCCTCGAATTCGCCACCCTGAAAATCAAGGACGCCATCTGCGACCGTTTCCGCGAACGTTTCGACGAGCGCCCATCGGTCAACACCAAAACGCCGGACATGCGCATCTCGGGCTTCCTCGACGCGCACAATTTCACGATCTATCTCGATACCTCCGGCGAAGCGCTGTTCAAGCGCGGCTGGCGCGACGACACCGGCGAAGCGCCGCTGCGCGAAAACCTTGCTGCCGGCCTGTTGCGCACCAGCGGCTGGAAACCCGGCATGGTGCTGTTCGACCCGATGTGCGGCTCCGGCACTATCCTGGCCGAGGCAGCGCAGATGCTGGCCGGCATCCCGCCGGGCGCACGCCGCCGTTTCGCGTTTGAAAAATTCGACAACTTCGACGCCGAAGCCTGGCTGGCGATCAAGGGCGACTTCAAGCCGAATGCTCTGCCGACCGTGCCAACGATTTTCGGCAGCGACATTTCCGGCGACATGGTCAACATCGCGCGCAACAATCTGCGCAAGGCCGGCATCCAGTTCGAAGTGCCACTGAAGCAGATCGAGGCGCAGGAAGTTAAGCCTCCTGTCGACGCAAACGGCAATCCGGCCACCGGCATCATGCTGACCAACCCACCCTACGGCGAGCGTCTGAGCGTGCGCGGCGATGCCGCCGTGCCGACCGACGAGCTGTTCGTCGCCTTCTTCAGCGCCTTCGGCACCACGCTCAAGCAGCGTTTCGCCGGCTGGAGCGTATTTCTGTTCTCCGCCGACCTCGGCCTGCCGAAATTGTTGCGCCTGAAAGAAGCTCGCAAGACGCCGTTCTTCAACGGGGCCCTGGAATGCCGCTTGTTCCGCTTCGACATGGTGGAAGGCTTCAACCGCCGTGAAGCGGCGAAGCCCAAGCAGGATCAGGCCTAAGCATCACTGGCGGGACGAATTGCTCCGATTGTCAACGCAATCGAGACAATTCATCCCGCTGCGCCTTATTTATCCCGGACTCGCTTTTCCCTACAGTTACTCCCATCGAAGCCAATCATGGCCTCATTCATCTTCGGGAGCTAACATGACCACCACTACCATCAATACCAAAGCCGACTACGCCGCCTTCCTGCTGCGCGTGACTTCCGGTTTGTTTTTCCTCGCTCACGCGGCAATGAAGATTTTTGTCTTCACCCTGCCCGGCACCGCTGCTTTCTTTGAATCGCTGGGCCTGCCCGGTTTTCTCGCTTACCTGATCATCCTGCTGGAAGTGGTCGGCGGCATCGCGCTGGTAATCGGTTTCTACGGCGACCTGCTGGCGATTCCACTGGCCATCGACCTGGTCGGCGCCATCGTCACCGTGCACGGCAAGAACGGCTTCTTCTTCAGCAACCCCAAGGGCGGCTGGGAATATCTGGCCATGTGGATTGTTGCGCTGATCGCGGTCTATCTGCTCGGCAACGGCGCCTTCGCCGTCAAGCGCAAGAGTCTGAACAAGCCTGCATAATCGTCAGCAAAACGTTTTCCCCCGGGGCTGCGGCCCCGATTCCGGATTGGAGTACATCATGTCTATCGCACTTCCTTCGCTTTTCGTTTCCCACGGTTCGCCCATGCTGGCGGTCGAACCGGGCAAGACCGGCCCGCTGTTGCGCAGCATCGGCGAGCGCCTGCCCACACCCCAAGCCATCCTCGTCGTATCCCCGCACTGGGAAACCCAGACGCCGCGCGTCGGCAATCTGGCCAGACAGCGCGTGATCCATGATTTCGGCGGCTTTCCGCGTGAGCTGTATGAACTGGACTACCCCGCCGCCGGTTCACCGGAACTGGCAGAGCGCGTAGCAGGCTTGCTGCGCGACGCCGGCCTGCACGCGCAGACCGACGATGGCTGGGGTCTCGATCACGGTACCTGGGTGCCGCTGCGCTATCTGTATCCGCAGGCGAATATCCCGGTGGTGCAGTTGTCGCTGCAACCGCATCGGCCACCGGCTTATCACTACCGGATCGGCCAGTTGCTGGCGCCCCTGGCAAAGGAAGGCATCCTGCTGGTCGGCTCGGGCAGCTTCACGCACAACCTGCGCGAACTGCGCCGCAACGATCCGGATTCAGGGGATGCGCCGCACACGATCGAATTCCTGCAATGGTTCCTGACGCAGATGCAGGCGGGCAATCTGGAAGCGCTGCTGGACTATCGCCATTCGGCGCCGCACTCGGTGCGCACCCATCCGACCGACGAACATCTGCTGACCTTGTTCTTCGCCATGGGCGCTGCCGACGACTGGACGCAACTGGTGCATCTGGATAGCGGTTCGACGTATCATAGCCTGCGCATGGATGCCTTCGCCTTCGGCACTGAGTCGTCCATCCTCGCGGATTTACCCGCTGCTGCCTGAACCTCTTCAGAGAGAATCGTTTGAATAAACTGCGCGAAATCGAATGCTTCATTGCTGTCGCCGAGCTGGGCAGCTTCGTCAAGGCGGCTGATGCCCTGAACGTGTCCAAGGCGGCGGTTTCGCGCACGATTCTCGAACTGGAAGCGCGGCTCGGCGCACGCCTGATGCAACGCACGACGCGCCGGCTGTCGCTGACCGAGGCCGGGTCCTTGTATCTGGAACGCTGCAAGCACATCGTCTCGGCGCTGGAAGATGCGGACCAGATGCTCACCGTCGGCAATACCGATCCGACCGGCCTGCTGCGCATCAATGTGCCACAGACCTTCGGGGTGCTGCATCTGGTCAACGTCTGGCCTTGCCTGCTGCGCCGCTATCCCGGCATCAAGCTCGACATCACGCTGTCGGACCGCATCGTCGACATCATCGAAGAAGGCTACGACCTTGCCATCCGCATCGCGCGCCTGCCTAACTCGTCACTCATCTATCGCAAGCTGGCATCGACCCGCATCGTCGTCTGCGCCTCGCCCGAGTATCTGGAAAAGCACGGCACGCCGCAGCATCCGGACGATCTCAAGGATCACATGGTGATGGGCTACAGCTACTCGGCCGACAAGGACGAGTGGCATTTCGAAGGCCCCGAGGGCGCCGTCAGCGTCAAGACCAACGTACGCATGCACGCCAACAATGGCGACACCTGCGTGGCCGCGGCGCTGGCCGGCATCGGCATCACACGCCAGCCGACCTTCATGTTGAGCGAGCATATCCGCAGCGGCAAACTGGTGCCGATCATGCCCGGCTACATGTCGGCCGAGCTCGGCATCTATGCGGTCTACCCGAGCCGTACACACCTGCCTGCCAAGGTGCGCGCGACCATCGACTTTCTCGTGCATGCGTTTGAGGAAGTGCAGTGGGAAGACAAGTAAATCTGCACGCGTTCGCGTATCCGGTGGCAACAGAACGACTAATTGCAGACACAATCCGGCTCGTATAACTCCCTCCGGTTTCCTGACCATTTCCTGACCAAGTGAAAAAATCCGCAGCCTCGCGGATTTTTTTTCATCTCCCTTTTCAGCGGCGCGTTGAAGGTGCACAATCCGCGCTCGTGATTAGTGGTCTGACCATTGGACGGATTTTCTTTTCCCTCAGTGCGCATGCGGTTTTTGCTCGTATCTGCGCGTATGGACTCAACGTGAACGGCTTGACATACTCTTCGGATTGATTCAAAGTGACCACATTGCAGACTATATGTCCATATATTGGACAACAGAATAGTCCGAAGCAACCGGAATCGCCGAAAACCTGAGGAGAAGACATATGCAACCCACTACCCCAGAGGCATCGAAAATGATGCCCTACCAATACCCGAACCCGAAAGAAGCGCCGCTGGAGATCGTGGTCGGCTCCGCCATTCCCGAGGATGAAAGAGTCTGGGTGCCGCAAGCCGAGAACGTCTGGTTCCGTCCGCTGTGCCTGAATGTCTCGCAAGGCTACTGGACCAACCTGCTGCGCGTGCGCAAGTCCGGCGTGCTGAGCCGCCATCGCCATCCGGCGCCGGTGCACGGCATGGTGCTCAAAGGCCGCTGGCGCTATCTGGAACACAACTGGATCGCCGAACAAGGCAGCTACGTATTCGAACCGCCGGGCGAAACCCACACCCTGTACGTGCCGGAAGACGTGGAAGAAATGATCACCTACTTCCACATCACGGGCGTGATGTACTACTGCGATCCGTTCGGCAAGTTCGAGGGCTATGAAGACGTCTTCACCAAACTCGAAATGTGCAAGGCGCATTATGAGAAGGTCGGTCTGGGCGCCGATTTCGTGCAGCAGTTCGTGCGTTAAGAAATGACCGACGCCATGAGCTACGCACAAGCCGATTACAACTTCCAGGGCGCGGTTGCCGTGGTCACCGGCGGTACCGGCGGCATCGGCGCCGCCATCAGTGCGCGTCTGGCGCAGGCCGGCGCGGAAGTCATTTGCTGGGACCTGAAGCCTGCCGTCGATTCGTCTTTCCCACAAGACACCGTCGACGTCACCGATCCGGCTTCGGTCGAGGCCGCCACGCAACGCCTGCTGGCGTCGCGCGGCCACATCGATTTTCTGATCAACAATGCCGGCTATGCCGGTTCGACCGTGCCGCTGGACGAATACGACGTCGCCGAATGGCATCGCATCGTTGAAGTCAATCTGATGGGCGTGTTCCACACCTGCCGCTCGGTGGTGCCCGCCATGCGCGCCGCCGGGCAAGGCCGCATCGTCAACATCGCGTCGCTGGCCGGTAAAGAAGGCACGCCCAACGCGTCCGCCTACAGCGCCTCCAAAGCGGGCGTGCTGGCATTGACCAAGTCGCTCGGCAAGGAACTGGCCAATGCCGGCATCCTGGTCAACGCACTGGCTCCGGCCGCAGTCAAGACCACGCTGTTGGAACAGATGAGCCCGGCGCACGTCGCCACCATGATCAGCAAGAGCCCGATGGGCCGTCTCGGCTATGTCGAGGAAGTGGCCGAGATGGTCGCCTGGTTGTGCTCCGGTTCGTGCACGTTCAACACCGGCGCTGTGTTCGACTTGTCCGGCGGACGCGCAACGTATTAAGTCGTATCAGTAACAGCCGTCCGTCGGTCACAAGCCAGCGGACGTTTCATAACGCTGCAGGAGGGCCTGCTATCAATCAATTTGCGAGTGCGAACGCGCGGCAGGCGTTGACTGCCTAGGCGCAGCGACGCGTCGTAGCGGTGCTACGGCAAGGAGCTGCAACAACGGCAGGCGACGCCTGCAGCCGTTCCCGAAGGGTTTCAACCAGAAGGCGCGCTGGCTGCGTCGCATGGCTTGCAGGTGGGCCCACCACCTGCTACGCCACGCACCTTGCCAGCACGCCTTCTGGTTGAAACGCATCTCGCAAATTGATTGATAGCAGGCCCTAAAGCACCGCAAAGACGGCGCAAGCAGGTGATGTAGCTCAGAAGCTGTTTGCCTGCAGCGCTTTACATTTACATTGGAGACAACATGGAAGTCCAAAAGAGCAGCAAGCTCAAACGTATTCAGTGGGTTGCACTGACGTTCCTGATGCTTGCCGGTATCGTCAATTACCTCGACCGCAGCACGCTGTCCATCGCCAACCACTCCGTCAGCCAGGAGCTGGGATTGAGCGCATCGGAAATGGGTCTGCTGCTGTCCGCATTCTCACTCGCTTACGCCTTCTCGCAATTGCCGATCGGCGCGATGCTCGACAAGTTCGGCGCGCGCGTGATGCTCGGCGCCGGCATGATGGTGTGGTCGGTGGCGCAACTGGCCGGCGGCTTCGTCGGCTCGCTGCATCAGTTCCTGGTGGCGCGCGTGTTCCTCGGCCTGGGTGAAGCGCCGCAGTTCCCGGCCGGCGCCAAAGTGGTTTCCGAGTGGTTCGCCGTGCGCGAGCGCGGCGGCCCGACCGGCATCTTCGTCGCCTCGTCGACCATCGGCCCTGCGCTCGCGCCGCCGATTCTGACCGTGCTGATGCTGTCGTTCGGCTGGCGCATGATGTTCGTCATCATGGGTATCGCCGGTATCGCGGTCGCAGTGGGCTGGTACATTTTCTACCGCAACCGCAATGAAGTCGAACTGACGCCATCCGAAATCCTGTATCTGGCCGACGGCACCGACAACGATCCGAACGCCAACGCCAAGCTGACCTGGCACGAGTGGAAAGGCCTGTTCAAATACCGCACCACCTGGGGCATGCTGTTCGGCTTTATGGGCGTGATCTACATGGTGTGGCTGTACCTGACATGGCTGCCTGCCTACCTGGAACATGAACGTCACCTGAGCATCGCGCGCACCGGCTGGGTGGTGGTGATTCCCTACATCTTCGGCACGCTGGGCATGCTGTCTTCCGGTTACATTGCCGACGGCCTGATGAAGCGCGGCATGGCGCCGATCCGCAGCCGCAAGTGGCCGATCTGCGCCGGCCTGATCGGTGCGGGCGCATTCACCATTCCTGCTGCTTACACACCAAGCACCACCATGGCGATCGTCTACATCTCGCTGGCGATGGCGTTCGTGAACATGGCAAGCGGCGGCGCATGGGCGCTGGTCAGCGTGGCGATTCCACGCCGTCTGGTGGCTTCGCTGGGCAGCCTGCAAAACTTCGGCGGCTACCTCGGCGGCTCGCTGGCGCCGGTCATCACCGGTGTCGTGGTCGACAAGACGCATTCGTTCGTCAACGCTTTGCTGATCAGCGCCGCCGTCGCGTTCGCTGCTGCGCTTGTGTACATGTTCGTGGTGAACAAGCCGATCGAAGGCGACAGCGCGCCGGCTTGATTTTTTGATTCACGCAAATAAGGAAAAGCACATGACATTTACTCCCAACCTGTTCCAGGGCAAGACCGCCCTGGTCACCGGCGGCACGCAAGGCATCGGCGGCGCGGTCGCCCGCCAGCTGGCCGCCATGGGGGCGAACGTGATCGCAGCAGGCCTGCCGCCGTTCGCTACCGAAGAGTTCGCCGGCACCAACGTCACGCTGGCCGAACTCAACGTGGCGTCCGACGACAGCGTCAAAAACCTGTTCGCAGGCATCAGACAACTCGACATCGTGATCAACTGCGCCGGCATCATCAAGCGCGGCGCCGAGCATGAGGTCGAGGTCTTCGAACAAGTGATCGCCGTCAACCTGACCGGCACCATGCGCGTCTGTTCGGCGGCGCGTCCCCTGCTGAAGGAAAGCAAGGGTTGCATCGTCAACCTGGCGTCGATGCTGAGCTTCTTCGGCGGCGGTCTGGTGCCGGGCTACAGCGCCAGCAAAGGCGGCGTCGCACAACTGACAAAGTCGCTGGCGATTGCTTATGCTGCAGACGGCGTCCGCGTCAACGCGGTGGCGCCGGGATGGATTGCGACGCCGCTGACCAAGGCGTTGCAGGAAGATCCGGCCCGCTCCGGCCCCATCCTGCAACGCACGCCTCTGAACCGTTGGGGCACGCCGGAGGACATCGGCAACGTCGCTGCCTTCCTGTGCACACCGGCAGCGTCCTTCATGACCGGCGCCGTGGTGCCGGTCGACGGCGGCTATCTGGTGTCGTAGTGTTTTTCCGCAGTACCTGATCTGCCTTTTTCCGGCGCCGTCCAGATTGGCGGCGCCGGAAAATCCCTCGGCTATAATGCGCCTCTGCAGTCCTCCGCCTTCCCGCCCTTTGCGCCCGACCGCCTGAAACTATGCCGACTCCCGACACCTCTGCCGAAGAGAATCCAAAGATCGCCGGTACCGCTGCGTTCTCCAAATTCATGGCCGTTCTGCAACTGATCGCCGATCAGGAAGCGCCCTTGTCGATTGCCCAGTTGAGCGCGCAGAGCGGTTATCCGCGCCCTACCGTCTATCGCATCCTCGCCGCGCTGATGGCCGAAGGCATGGTGGTGGAAAATCCGCGTACAAAGAATTTTGAACTCGGTCCACGCCTGATCAATCTGGCCAGCAAATCGTGGGCCAAATCCGACATCCGCACAGCCGCGATCGACGCCCTGCACACGCTGCGCGACACCACGCGCGAAACCGTCCATCTGGCCGTGCCCAGCGACAACGGCATGGTCTACATCGAAAAGCTGGAAAGCCCGCAAGCCGTGCGCATGACCTCACGCGTCGGCACACGCGTGACGCTGTATTCCAGTTCAGTCGGCAAAGCCTACCTCGCCGCGCTGGGTGAAGAACAACGCCGCAGCCTGCTGCGCGCCGTCAAGATGCAGAAATTCACCGAGCACACCATCACCGATCCGGAAGCCTTGCGTGCAGAAATCGCCATGACCGAGCAGCGCGGCTACGCTGAAGACCGCGAAGAGAACGAAGCGCAAATCTTTTGCCTCGGCGCCGCCATCCGCGGCAGCGACGGTGCACCGGTCGCCTGCATCAGCATCAGCATCCCGGTTTTCCGCAAGCATGAAAATCTGCTCGCCACCTACATCGATCCTCTGCTCGCGACCTGCAAATCCATCTCGCTGAAACTGGCCGGCCCGCGCTGAACACCCACGAGTTGCCGATGCCGGCGGCTCCTCTTATTTACACAGCTTAACGAAGTGTTACCAATTGCTTCCCTCGCGCATGCTGCACCGGGGAACTGTTTAAATCCTGCTTTCCGTTCGACGAAAGCAAGCCATGAAACATCTCGTTTTCCCTTCCCGTTTTGCATGCTGTCTGCGCATCGCCATGGCCACGCTCAGCCTGTCGGCATGTCTGGCGCTGCCGGCACATGCCACGCAACTCATGGATCTGTTCCCGGAAGACATCATCGCTACAGTACAACAGCTCAAACCCGAACTGAATCTCAACCCCAACCAGCAAACCCTGTGGCGCCAGACCGAGCAAAAGACGCTGGCCATTGTGCGGCAACGTCAATTACGGCGCGATCGTCTGCAGGCAGAAACCGCGCGCAACATGAACAACCCCGGTTTTGAACTGCGTGATCTCGGACGCGCCGTCGATCAGGAGTCAGCGCTCTCGGAAGCAGACAGCCGCCAACTGCGCGAACTATGGCTGACCGTTGCCGATGCGCTGGACGATACGCAACGGCAGGCGGTTCAATCATTCATCGCCGACCGCTTACAGCGTGTGGCCGAACATGGCGGCGGCGCGTCGGCAAAGAGTGAGGGCGGAGGTGGCCGTATGGGAGGCAAGCGCAGCGGCGGCGCCGGCATGGGAGGTTCGGGCGGGATGGGTGGCATGGGCGGCACGGGTGGCGGCGGATCGCAATTCTGATCGGATCCCATGCCACGCGATGCAGACACCTCCGGCAGATGCACCGGAGGCCTTTGCGCTCACACTTCGGGCGGCAATTCGACGGTGAACAGATTCTTGCCGTCGACGTTATGCAGGGATACCGTCATCACTCTGGTCTTCGCATCGATCTTGCCGATACCAAAAAACTGATACAAGTCGGCCGGCGAGCGATTCTGTTTCATGTCGGCCGGGATGCTCACATAGCGCACGTCCGGACCGAATGTCCGGTCGATCTCGCCGGGTCCGAAGGTGCCGGCATGCAGCGGTCCGCCGACAAATTCCCAGAACGGTTTGAAGTCGGTGAACTGCGCCTTCTCCGGCATGTAATAAGTCGCCGACGCATAGTGCACGTCCGCCGTCACCCATACCACGTTCTTGATGTTGTGACGCTTGATGAAGCGCAGCAGCTCGGCAACTTCCAGCTCACGTCCGGACGGTTTACCGTTGTCGGCATTGGCCCATGCCTCGAAAGTGCCTTGCGGCACATCCGGATTCAGATCCGGCACGACGATTGAAATCGGCATGTCGCTGGCGACCACCTTCCAGGTCGAGCGCGACCGCAATAATGCCTGCTTGATCCAGCGCATCTGCGCCGCACCGAGAAAGGCAGCATCCTGCCCTGGCACCAATTGGCGGTTCGGAGAATTGGCGCCGCGGTAGCTGCGTTCATCGAGCATGAACACTTCCAGCAGCGGACCATAGTTAAACGAACGATAAATGCGCTCCGGATCGGCGACGTCGATGCGGAATGGGTTGTACTCGAACATCGCCTGCCGCGCGCGCTGTTTCAGCACGTTCAGCTCACGTTCCTGATAGCGCTTCTCCGCCTCGCCGATCACCTGGCCGGGATACCAGTTGTTGCGTACTTCGTGATCGTCCCACTGCACGAGGAAAGGCACTTCCGCCATGAAGCGTTTCTTGTTGGCGTCCATCAGGTTGTAGGCGAAGTTGCCGCGATAGTCATCCAGCGTCTGCGCCACTTTGGATTTGGCAGGCGTCACCAGATTGCGCCAGATGCTGCCGTCGTCCAGCGTCACCTCGGCCTGGATCGGGCCGTCGGCGTATATCTGATCGCCCGAGTGGATGAAGAAATCCGGCTTGAAGCGGCGCATGGTTTCATACACGCGGTAACCGCCCCAGGCTTCGTTAATGCCCCATCCCTGCCCGGCTTCGTCGCCGGAAAACGCAAAACTGATGTCGCGCTCGCTACCGCCGGGAATGATCAGGCTACCGGTCACCGGTGCACTCCATGCCGACTCGTGCTGCAAGTCCTGAAAGCGCACGCGATAGAACAAACGCTGCGATACCGGCAAGCCGCGCAAGTCCACGCGCGCGGTGTAATCGTTACGTGCCAGCGCCGCTGGTCCGGCGACGGTAATCGCATTCTTGAAATTCTCGTTGACCGAATAGTCCACCACCATGCGTGCCGCGCGGTCGGTGCGGCTCCATAGCATCGCCGCATCGCGTGTGATGTCACCGCTCATGGCGCCGCTGTCGACTTGCGGACGCAAACGCTCGGACGTCACGATGGCGGGTGCTTGCTGCGCGAACGCGGGAGTGAGCGTACCGGCGGCCAGCAACGCGCCGGTACCGAGCGCGGCGTCGCGCAGAAAGTCGCGGCGGCCATTGCCGTCGCGGCTGTCATGACTATCGTTACAGCCGGAGCTGGAAGGTGAAGAGGATTGATCATCGGACATGGCGGACTCCTTGGCTGCACACACGAAAAATTGCAATGTAGCAATGCAATATGACCGTTCCATGAACAGATGCCGATCGCTACAGCGCTGCGCGCACTCGTCTTTGAATTTTCGATGTTTCCTGAATAAAACCCTGAATTACTTCCATTCTCTGCCCTCCAGACAAACGACACCCTCGATTTTGCGCAAACAGCTCGTCTTTTATGGCGCACCATGCGGACGCATCATTTCGCACGGTTTGCGTGCGGTTTTCCTGCATCAACAAAAGTCACAAAAAAATGTCCTTTAAATTCAGTTATTTAAAAATTTGCACCGAAATGGAATGAATTTTGCTTTATTAGGTGCTTTTTAAACTTTTTTGCACAATTATTGGGAGATTTTTCTGTGGACGATCACAAAAATGGTGCCGATGCGCTCTTCATTTTGCTCGGCGCAATCATGATCCTGGCGATGCATGCCGGCTTTGCCTTCTTAGAGCTAGGAACGGTACGCCGCAAAAACCAGGTCAATGCGCTGGTCAAGATCCTCGCCGATTTTGCGGTATCGACCATCGCCTACTTTTTCGTCGGCTACTACGTCGCCTACGGCGTCAGTTTCTTCAGCGGCGCCGAGACGCTGGCCGCTCGCAGCGGTTTTGAACTGGTCAAGTTCTTCTTCCTGCTGACCTTCGCTGCCGCGATTCCCGCCATCATTTCCGGCGGCATCGCCGAGCGCTCCAAATTCCACCCGCAACTGATCGCCACGGCAGTGCTGGTCGGCCTGGTGTATCCCTTCTTCGAGGGCATCGCCTGGAACCAGCACTTCGGCGTGCAGGCATGGATCAAGAACGTCTTCGGCGCCGAGTTCCACGACTTCGCCGGCTCCATCGTGGTCCATGCGGTCGGCGGCTGGATCGCCCTGCCTGCGGTATTGTTGCTGGGCGCGCGACGCGGACGCTACACCAAGGAAGGCGCGGTCGCTGCGCATCCGCCATCGAACATCCCTTTCCTCGCGCTGGGCGCCTGGATCCTCACGGTCGGCTGGTTCGGCTTCAATGTCATGAGCGCGCAAACCCTCGACAAGATGAACGGCCTGGTCGCGCTCAACTCCCTCATGGCCATGGCCGGCGGCACCCTGGTCGCGCTGATCATGGGCAAGAACGACCCCGGCTTCGTCTATAACGGTCCGCTGGCGGGACTGGTCGCGGTGTGCGCAGGCTCCGATCTGATGCACCCGCTCGGCGCGCTGGTCACCGGCGGCATCGCCGGCGCCATCTTCGTCTGGATGTTCACGCGCACGCAAAACAAATGGAAGATCGACGACGTGCTCGGCGTCTGGCCGCTGCACGGCCTGTGCGGCGCATGGGGCGGCCTGGCAGCCGGCATCTTCGGCATGAAATCACTGGGCGGCATCGGCGGCGTGTCCTTCATGGCGCAGCTGTGCGGCACCGTGCTGGGAATTGCCATTGCTTCTCTCGGCGGCTGGATCGTCTACGGCCTGCTCAAGAAAGCCATCGGCATCCGCCTCGATGCGGAACAGGAATTTGAGGGTGCGGATTTGTCAATTCACAAGATTTCGTCGACGGCGGAGCGGGAGACCAGCTGGTAGTCGCCGCCTCTTCAGCCCGCTGACTTGTCCTTGATCTGCTCGCTGAACACCGCGCCCAGCATCTTGGACAAATCCGGATTGGCGTTGCTGTCGCGAAAGCGTGCATCGACCTGCGCCGGTGGTTCATGTCCCTCCCGGGTGCACAATCGGAACGTCCTGATGCTGTACCCGGTACAAGGCGTTCCGGAACGCCGGATCCGACGGTGGTTGCGGACTCTGCTGCGGATGCTCGACGGCGATCATCGGCATCCAGTTACCGAGCTGCTGCCGTCTGCGCTCGGCCTCCTCTGCGCGCGGGCCACGTCCGCGCACCTCCAGTTCTTCAATGTAATCGAGCAGCGTCTTGGGCTTTTTTTGCTGCTTCCATTCTTTCTGATTGTTCAGTGCCGCAGCGGCAGCATCAAGCTGCGCCAGCTGTTGTGCCTGCGGCGAAATCTGCACAATGGTGTCGATGTCCTGAGTCGACACGACAGTTATCGGCGTATCCGATTGCGCTGCAATCTTCGGTGAAGAATAAGACGTATCCTTCAGCGGCGCCTGGCTGGCAGGGAGTCCAGAGATCATTTTATTTTCCTGGGTGCGGCAACGTAGCGGAGATGCAGAGCCATGTCGGAAGGCCCGCCGGGATGCGGATTAAGCCCGTCGCTTTTCAGGAAAAACCTATCGCACAGGCTTGTCAGTTTATCGTCAGCGCCTCAAGAATCTTTACGCTTGTCAACGCCAGATATTCAGCAAATCTATCCATGGAAAATACATTCAAAAACCTGCCGCCACGTAAGTTGACAAAGCCGGATTAAAAAACATCTCGCCATGAAAAAAGCCCGGCATCAACCGGACTTTTCATTGCTGAAAATCTACGTTACGTATCGTCTCGCTGCACCGGATCAACATGCGTCATCACATCCAGCACATGATGCTGCTCCAGCACGCGTTGACGCGCCGATGTGGCGATGGCGTGGCCTTCAGTTACGGTCTGGTTGCCGTCGAGTTCAAGGTGTACGTCGACGATGGTCATGTCGCCCATCTTGCGCGTGCGCAGGTCATGCACACCGAAGACGCCGGGTGTTGCCAGCAGCGTTTCGCGTATGGCCTGCGACTCTTCTTCCGATACCGCTTTGTCCATCAGGTCATTGAGTGCGCGCCAGAAAAACACCGCGCCGGTGCGCACGATCATCAGCCCGACGATCAGCGCAGCAATCGGATCGAGTAAAGGAAAACCGAGCAAGTTTCCGGCGATCCCCAGCGCCACCACCAGCGACGACACTGCATCCGAACGCGCATGCCAGGCATTGGCGACCAGCATGCTGGAACGCACATGTTCGGCGATGCGAAGCATGTAGCGAAACAGGATCTCCTTGCTCACCAGCGTCGCCAGCGCCACCCAGAGCGCCGTCATATGCACCACCTGCACATTGAGCGTTTGCAGTTTGAAGAAGGACGATACCAGCATGCCGATGCCGACCGCCAGCAAGGTGCCTCCCAGCGCCAGCGACGCCGCCGTTTCGAATCGTTGATGGCCGTATTGGTGATCGGCGTCGGCAGGCGTCCTGCTTTGCCATGCTGCGAACAGGACAACGAAGTCCGCCACCAGGTCGGAAAGCGAATGCACGCCGTCGGCGACCAGCGCCTGCGAGCCGGAGAACACGCCGGCAATGATCTGCAGCGTGGTCAGCACCAGATTGACGACGATGCTGACCAGCGTACTTTTGCGGCCGGCCTGATAACGTTGTTCTGCGGCAGTTGTATCGTTTTTTTCTACAATTATCATATTGACAAGTCGACGGTAGCGTCCTAAACAAACCTTGTACTTAACGGCGATTTACAGGATGATCTTGCCACACAACAAAATCACATTTAAAGGAACCGGAATTCTTGCCGATTAGCTAAGCATAAGGACTTCCGAGAAATATCATGGAACAAACAAGCCCGCAATCGCTGTCGTTCAACTTCGACAGAGTCAGCGGAGAACTGGTCGCGGCATTCACTCCGGTTGAGGGTGTGCAAGTCCCAAATCTCGTGATTCTGAAACAGGCACTCACTGACGGCGGCTTTACCAAGCTCTATATTGACGAAGCGATGCTGGGCGATTTTGCCGCCAAGGCCGCCACGGCCAAGGAAGCCTTTTCGCAAAAGATCGGCGAACGCCGCGACGGCGAGTTCCTGCTTGAAATTTCCGAAGACCTGATGGGCGCCTATCTGACGCTGGTGCCGCCGC
Source organism: Herbaspirillum sp. GW822-FHT03A08 (assembly GCF_058801885.1). Taxonomy (NCBI): domain Bacteria; kingdom Pseudomonadati; phylum Pseudomonadota; class Betaproteobacteria; order Burkholderiales; family Oxalobacteraceae; genus Herbaspirillum; species Herbaspirillum sp. GW822-FHT03A08. The sequence goes on from NZ_JBXANR010000004.1 coordinate 278,280, forward strand.
AAGGCGGCCGCGCACGCGCCGTCGAAGTGGTCAACGAGATCCGTGCACGCGGCATCACGCATGGCATCATGCATGAAAAATTGCGCGGCGCGCTCAGCGCGGGCCACTGTGCCAAACTGCTGATCGCCAAGGGCGATGAGCCGATCGAAGGCCAGCAGGCGCGCTTTGAAAGCCTGCTGGAAGAGAAAGAAGAAGAACTCGCGGAAGTCGATGAAGACGCCGTCGTCAGCTACGCCGACCTCGGCCATCTGCTATTGATCAATATCGGCGATCCGCTGATGCGCCGCATTCCGACGGTGCCCGGCGTCAACGGCGTCAACCTCAAAGGTCAGCCCGTGCTGGCCAAGCCGATTACCGAAATCACTTTCAACAAAGATTGCGTCGGCGCCGAAGTCAAGGAAGACAATCCCGATCTGCTGGTCGCCGCCATCGCCGGTCAGCCCTCGCTGATCACCAACGGCGTGAAGATCAATCCTATCGTCGAAATCGAAGACGTCGACCTCAGCACCGGCAACGTGACCTTCTCCGGCACGGTGAAGATCAAGGGCGACGTCAAGACCGGCATGCGTCTGCATGTTTCCGGCGATGTCTTCGTGCATGGCACGGTGGAAGCCGCCGAGATCATTGCCGGCGGCAATGTATTCGTCAAGGGCGGCATCATCGGCCACTCTGAAACCCAGCCTGGCGTGTCCGCCTCAATCGCCGCGCGCATCAAGGCCGAAGGTTCGGTACAGGCGCTGTTCGCCGAAAGCGCGCTGATCGAGGCGCGCCAGGACATCATGATCGCCGGCAATGCGCGCCAGTGCGAAATGATGGCCGGCAATGAAATCCTGGTCGGCAAGACCAATCCGAAGCTGGGCCAGATCATCGGCGGCCGCGCGCAAGCCACGATGATGGTCAAGGCCGTTGCCTTCGGTTCACCGAGCGCTGCGACGACCAAGATCCAGGTCGGTCTCGATCCGTATCTGGAAGAAAAGCTGCGCGCCAAGGAACAGGAATTCCAGAAGAAGCTCGATGAGCTCGACCGCACCATCAAGCAGCTCGCCCACTACAAGCAAAATCCCGACAAAGCCAAGAACGGCGTCGGAGAAGAAGCCGAACTGAAGCGCAAGATGCTGGCGCAGGAAGTCAAAGACCTGATCGCCGAACAAGCCGAGATGAAAGAAGATCTCGTCGCCGCGGAATCGGCGCGCATCGTCGCCGTCAAGACCGTCTACGAAGGTGTGGAAATGCGCATCGCGCGCCAGGTGTGGCAGGTGCTCAGCGACCTCGGCGGCGGCACCGCTCAACTGCAGGGCGGAAAAATCTCCTTCGGCGGAAAGTAAGCAGCTTCATGGCCGATTTACCTTTGCTCGACAGTGAGCGGCTGCGCGCACTGGCGCAACGCGGTGCAAGCATCGCAACAGCCTGCTCCTGCACCGAACCGTTACTGGCTGCGTGGACCAGCACACCGCTGTCCTTTCCTGAGTCGCAATTGAAGGATGTCGGCACGCTGTACGCCGATCCTTACGACGAGCCAGGCTTTGCCGAATACCACCCCAACGGCACACGCTATGACGCAGCCGATGCACCGGTTGCTCCGCTCTACTTCCCCTACAACCGCTGCAACGTCGCTGCCTGCGACGTCTGCGGCCGCTGTTATCTGCGCTACACCGAAGCAGGCGGCTATTTCGTCGACCGCCGCATCCGTGCACTCAACCGGCCCGAGCTGATCGTCGACGCCGCATTGTCTGCGTAGTTTGCTGCTTTGCGGTCTCCGCTTCTACCATCTGTTTATGGCTTGGGCGGCAGCATGCGCATGGCCGTCATGAGGCCGTAGGCGCACAAGGATTCAATGCCGTTGCGAAACGCGGCGACCTCGATCTGGCAGATGCTCAGTGTTCTTCCGCTCTTGATCACCTTGCCGCGCGCGATGAAATATTCGCCCTGGGCAGGCGCCAGCAAGTTGAGTTTGAACTCCGTGGTCAGTACGTCTTCCCCCTCGCCGAACAAGCTCATCGCCGCATAGCCGCCTGCCGTATCGGCAATCGTGGCGCTCATGCCGGCATGCAGGAAACCGTTTTGCTGGCCCAGCTCGGGACGGAAATCCAGACGGATTTCAACCAGCCCCGGGGCGACCGTCTGCAGTCGCGCACCGATGGTCTGCAACGCGCGCTGCCGCGCGAAACTCTCTTCCACTCGCGTAGCGAATTGTGCGTCCGCCGCTTGCATGCTCTTACCCGTCATCCTGATCTCCCTGTTTTTATCATTGACTGATGCGAAGATCTTACTGCAAGACGGTCACTTGCCCGGCGGCGCGTGCAATTCGCTCTCCATGAGAATCTGGAACAGCGTATCGGCCGGACGGCTCAGACGCTTCGCCGTCAGCGCGACATATTCAACATCGGGGAACACCGGCAGGCTGGCGTGGTTCACAGGCAAGGTCAACTCGCGGGTAGCCAGGTGCTGCGGCAGGACTGTCAGCCCCAGCCCGCCGCGCGCCGCCGCCATGCAACCGGCGTGGCTGCCGCTGGTGCAGACGATGCGCCAGTGGTGACCGCTGGCGCCAAGGGTGTTAAGAATGGCGGCGCGCGTCACGCTGGGTTCCGGCAGCAGGATCAGCGGCAGCGGCTGGTTGAGATCCACCGTCGTCTCCGGCCGCGCCAGCCAGACCAGGGGTGTGCGGAACATCGCCTGGCCGCGCTGCTCGCCGGGACGGCGCTTGCCGACGATCAAGTCGAGTTCGCCGTTGTCCAGGTGCTCGTATAGCTCGCCGGTCAGGCCGATGGTGATTTCGAGCTCGACCTCGGGATGCTTGTTGCGGAACAACGCCAGCATGTCGGGCAGCGGCCCCATCGCCAGATCGTCCGACGTACCGAAACGTACCCGGCCGCGCAAGCGTGGCGCGTTGAACTGCGCCTCGGCGCGGGCATGCGCTTCGAGGATCAGACGCGCGTGGATCAGCAGGCTTTCACCATCCGCCGTCAGCGCCAGCGAATGCGTGTCGCGCACGAACAGGCGGCGCCCGGTGCTGTCTTCCAGACGGCGGATGTGATCGCTCACGCTCGATTGCGTGAGGCCGAGCCGGCGTCCGGCTTCAGTAAAGCTGCTGGAGGCGGCGACGGTGCTGAAGGTTTTCAGCCAGACGGGGTTGAACATGGCGGCTCCTGATTCCTTCCTGATTCCTCGCTGATTCTTGCCGGTCATCGGCATATCCGATGGCAGTCAACGCGATCAAAGGGGTTCCCGATGATAGCCGGTTTTCCTATCATGTGACAAAGGGCCGGAACTGCCGTCGGATTGCCATCTCCATCCTGCCCGCCGTCTTTTCCTATCCCATCCTTACTGCCATGAAACGTTACCTTCCCGACACCTTCACGCTGATGCTGCTCAGCACGGTCTTGCTTGCCACCTTGCTGCCCGCGACCGGCGTTTTTGAAAACTTCATGCATCTGGCCAGCAATGCCGCCATTGCGCTGCTGTTCTTCCTGCACGGCGCACGCTTGTCGCGTGAAGCGGCGCTATCCGGTTTCAAGCAACCGCGCCTGCATCTGCTGACACTGAGCAGCACCTTCATCCTGTTCCCGCTGCTGGGGCTGGCGCTGCAAGCCCTGTTTCCGGGCCTGCTGACGCCCGACCTGTGGCTGGGCGTGCTGTTCGTCTGCACCTTGTCTTCGACGGTGCAATCGTCAATCGCCTTCACTTCGATCGCCCGCGGCAACGTGCCGGCGGCCATCTGCGGCGCCACGGCGTCGAACCTGCTGGGCATCGTCATCACGCCGATTCTGGTGACCTTGCTGCTGCACCGCCATCAGGACGGCGGCGGCATCGAACAGGTCACCGGCATCCTGCTGCAACTGCTGCTGCCTTTCGTGCTCGGCAATGTGCTGCGCCCATGGATCGGCGACTGGGTCTTGCGCAAGAAGAGCCTGCTGGCCGTGGTCGATCGCGGCGGCATCCTGCTGGCGGTGTATGCGGCGTTCAGCGCAGCGGTGGTGCAAGGCGTGTGGCATCTGTTCCCGCCACAACAGCTTGCGCTGCTGGTGCTGGTCAATGCGATCCTGCTGGGCGGTGTGCTGGTGCTGACAACCTTCGGCAGCCGTGCACTGGGCTTCTCGCGTGAAGATGAAATCGTGCTGGTGTTCTGCGGCTCGAAGAAGTCGCTCGCTTCCGGCATCCCGATGGCGTCGGTGCTGTTCAGCAGCACCGGCGTGGGTATCGTGCTGCTGCCGATCATGGTGTTCCATCAGATGCAGCTGATGCTGTGCGCCGTGCTGGCACGCCGTTATGCGGAACGCGCCGACGAGAAAGCAGCGCGCGAAGCCGGCATCATCGCCTGATTAAATTTCCTTCAAACTCCTTGCTTGTGGCAAGGGCGAGCTGGCAAGGCGCGCCGACGCAGGCAGTACGAACGTACGACAAGGAGAAGCAACGCCGCCAGATCGTCCTTGCCGCAAGCAAGGCTCCTGACACAATGGTGTCAGGAGCACCCCCTCATGATGTCTTCCATGCCAACCGGCATACCAACCAAGACAACAAGGAAAACATCATGACTACGCACATCAACTGGTTCGAAATTCCCGTCACCAATCTGTCCCGCGCCACCAAGTTCTACGAAGCCGTGTTCAACGACAAACTGCGCGTCGAAACCGATTTCGACTCTGCATCGATGGCGATTTTCAATGATGTCGCCGGCGAGTCCTGCGGCTGCCTGACCGAGACGCAGGCATTCAAAGCGAGCACCGACGGCGTACTGGTCTACCTCGACGCCGGTCCATCCATTCAGAAAGCCATCGACCGCATCGCGCCGGCAGGCGGCAAGGTCGTGCTGGACAAGCTGGAGCTGCCTAAGCAGCTCGGCTACATTGCCCACTTCATCGACACCGAAGGCAACCGCATCGCGCTGCACGCCATGCAATAAGCGGCAGCCCGTCGTCGCTCAACGACGGTGGGCAGCGCCTGCAAGTCATGCCAGAATGGCACCCTATCCCTTTCTGGCAGAACCCATGCGCCGAGCCGACCGCCTGTTTCAGATCACCCAGTACCTGCGCGGGCGCCGTCTCACCACGGCGCGCCAACTGGCCGAATGGCTGTCGGTGTCGGAACGCACGGTCTACCGCGACGTGCGCGATCTGTCGCTGTCAGGCGTGCCGGTGGAGGGTGAAGCAGGCGTCGGCTATCGCATCAACAAATCGGCTTTCGACCTGCCGCCGCTCATGTTCTCTCCTGACGAAATCGACGCATTGGTGATCGGCATGCGCATGGTGCAGGCCTGGGGCGGTCCGCAACTGGCGGCTTCTGCCGCAGCCTCGCTGGCCAAGATCGTGCTCGCGCTGCCCAGGGACAAGCGCGACTTTGTCGAAAACACCGCCCTGTTTGCGCCCAGCTTTCATATCGAAGCGGCCCACGGCGAACGGCTGGAAGAAATCCGCCAGGCCATAGGCAGACGCTGCAAGCTGCAACTCGACTACGTCGATGCACGCGGCCAGGCGACGCAGCGCGTGATCTGGCCGCTGGCATTGTATTTCTGGGGCGGCGGCTGGTCGATTGCGGCATGGTGCGAAACCCGCAGCGACTTTCGCTCGTTCCGCCTCGACCGCGTCAGCAAGATGGTTGATGCAGACAATTACCCGGACCAGACCGGCCGCCGTCTTGCCGATTTCGTACGGGCGGTGAAAAAGTCTCAGTATTAGAAATCCGCATATCCAGATGCCAATATCTTCGTTCGCGCGCGCAGGCTAACGGTTTAGTCTGTGGACACGTCTCCTCCGAGGCGCCCACGACAACCGAGGTCTCCATGCATCGCGCGACGAACAAGAACAGCTACGCCCCCACGGCATCCACCGTCCCCGCAGTCATCAATGCTTCCGGCTTCAGCCTGGCCGACCGATGTGTGCTGTGCGTCGGCGGCCTGACCGGCGCGCGCAACCATTACCGCCACGCCATCGAGGAACGCCAGGGCCGCTTCATCCATCACGACGGCGGCCGCGAAGACAGCCTGCACCGCCTGCAGCCGATGCTCAACGGCGCCGACATGGTGGTCTGCGCCTCCGGCAACATCAGCCACAACGCCTATCATCTGGTCAAACAACTCTGCAAGAAAATGGGCAAGCCCTGCGTCATGGTCAAAGGCACCGGCATCGCCTCCTTCATCGACGGCCTCGGCAGTCTCAGCGGCAAGTTAACATCTTCACAACGCGGCGAGACCGTCCTCAAATCGGGGCGGCACGCATAAGCATTCATTCAAAGCTAGACTGCGCTGGAGGTCCGCTGGTCAGGCGCAGCAACGCGTCGTAGCAGTGCTACGGCAAGGAGCTGCAACAACGCCAGACGGCTCGCGCCGCAGCCTTTGCATTAGCAAAAAAAGGAAAAGCCCCCTACAATCTGCGCATTGCACCATCCACTATCTGACGGCATCTTCAAGAAAGACGCCGCGCGCAACAGGGAGTTTGTTTGAAAATCATCCATCGCATCGCGTTCGCCTGCGCGCTGCTGGCGCCGGGCATCACCGGCATTGCCAACGCAGCACCGGCGGCGACCTTCGGCATCGAAGTCGGCAACGCCCTGCTGTGCCTGAACCAGCTCAACAGCAAATACTTCTACGACTATCTCTTCGAAGCCTTCGGCAAACCGTACAAGAACGAAGGCGGCGCCTATTGGTTCAAGGCTGCCGGCAGCAATATCTGGGGCATGGAAATCACCGACGTACTGGTCAACGACAGCAGCAGCCCGGCCGACTTCATCGGCGCCGTGGTCAACAGCACGCCGCAAGCCCTGTCCGACGCCATCGGCAAAAACGTCGGCATCCGCTATTCGCTCGAAGACAACAGCAAGTATTCGCAACGCCAGTCGCAAGCCGGCAGCATCATCGCCTATGCCGATACCAAGGCAAAGATCTACTGCGCCAAATCCAAATACCTGGTGCCGGGAAAACAGTAAGCAGTCGCGTCCGCACGACAAAAAACGGCCTCCGAAGGAACACCCTCCGGAGGCCGTTTTGTTTTCACCTGAACCGGATCAATCGGCAGCAGGGAAATCCACCACCGTGTCATTGACGCGATTGAACAGATTGGTCAGATTGATGGCAGCCATCGCCAGCAAGGTATCGACGATCTGCGCATCGGTGTAGCCGGCCGCCTTGACGGCATCGACGACTTCCACCGGCACGGTGCCCTTGGTCGTTGCCAGGTAGTGTGCGAAGGTAGACAGCGCGTCCAGTTGCGCATCGCCCGAGCTTTCGGCGCGGCGCAGGCCGATGACGGCTTCGCTGCTCAGACCCAGACGCTTCGCGGCGAAACTGTGTGCGGCAAGGCAATAATCACAGCCGGCGGCTTCGCTGACGGCCAGCTTGACGGCTTCGACCTGCTTGCCCTTGAGCGAGCTCTTGCGCAGGGCGGCATCCATGCTGAGTACGGTTTCCAGCACGATCGGGCTGTTGCTGCCGATAGTGGCGTAGGCGTTCGGCACTTTGCCGATGGCGGCCTTGATGACGCCGAACAGTTGTGCGGCCTGGCCGGTGGCGGAAGCGATATCCTGAGTATGAAGACGAGACATGATGAATCCTTTCAGTAGTGTTCAATGGTTCAATGAATATTCAATAAGTGCATCGTGGCAACCCGCCTGGCGTCGCATCTGCGTTGCTGTTCAAGCGCGGTATGGAATGAAGTATAGGGAGGCACGATGAAACTTTTAATGGCAAAATATGCCAATAAATTGACCAATCGTACCAATCGACCTGTGCCGCTTGAGATGAACACTTCTTCAGACGCCCTCAGCCGCCTGCTGGCGCTGTATCCGGTTCGCACCGTGCTGGATATCCATTGCCATTTCGGCGCGCCGTGGCGCATGGATGAGCAACCGGCCGCAGCCGGCGTCGCCCGCTATCACATGATCCTGAGCGGCACCGCCTTGCTCGATGCGGAGGGACAGCAAGGCACGGCGTTGCAGCCCGGCGATATCGTGTTCTTTCCGCATGGTTCGGCGCACACCCTGCACGCCGCCGGACGCGGCAAACAGGCGCTGCCGCAAGATGCGCCGCACCGCGAAGAAGACTTCCTGATCCGCAAGGAAACCGCCAACGTCGACAACGGCACAAGGCAGAAAACCGACATCCTGTGCGGCCAGTTTCATTTCGCTGCGGAAACCGCCACCGTCCTGCTGCGCTCGCTGCCGCCGGTGATGCTGGTGCGCACCGCCGGACGCGCCGACTTCGCCGGACTCGGCACCCTGATGAACATGCTGAACGTCGAAACGGAAATGCCGCGCCCCGGCGCACATGCGGTGACGACGCAATTGTCATCGGCCCTTTTTGCTCTGCTGATGCGCGCCTGGCTGGATCAGGAAGAAGCGCAGAAAGTCCCCGGCCTGTTTGCGCTGCTGGCCTCGCCGCGCCTGCAACGGGCGCTGCAGTGCATGCTGAATGAGCCAGGCCGCGCCTGGTCGCTGGAAGAACTGGCCGACGCCTGCCATCTGTCGCGCACCACCTTTGCGCGGCTATTCCGCGCTGCGGCAGGCGCCACGCCTGGTGAAGTCCTGACCCGCACGCGCATGGCGCAGGCCGAGTATCTGCTGGCGGACCGCCAGCGCAGCGTGGCCGACGTCGCCGACGCAGTCGGCTATCAATCGGAAGCATCATTCAACCGCGTCTTCAAACGCCACTTCCATATCGGCCCCGGCCAATACCGCCGCGAAGCGCGGCAGGCCGCCGATGCAAAGATCAAGGTCGATGCCAACGAGTGACAATACTTTTAAAGTATCAACATATATAAATCGAGATATTTTACATAGCAAAACACGGCTCCTATAATCGCTTCCCATAAGAACAATAATGCTCAGGGATGGATGCCGGTAACCCGGCTGCATGAGCAGGAGACCGCAACAGCACACTACTTGGCGCCTCAACACGCACAAGCACGCCGTCCCGGCTTTCTGCCTGTCGAAAGACCTTGCCTCCCTGTCGATCCGAATCGTTTGCCGATGCAAGGGAAGTCACTATGGCCATGGCCGCCGCTATCAGAATCACAAGTACCTCGTTGCTGGCCGCCGCCTTGCTGCTGCCGCTGGCAAGCTACGCAAAAAAATCCGCGGAAGATGTTCCTCCGCCGCAAATCGTCACGTTGGCGCCGGGTGCACAGCAATATGCTTTCGCCATCTACGCCAACAATTCTCTGAGCGAAACGAATACGGCCATCACGCGCGCCATCATCCTCGAACACGGCGTCAAGCGCGATGGCGACCACTATTTCGAAACCGGCCTGGAGTTCCTGCGCAAGGCCAGACTGGATCCGGCGCAAAACCTGTTGCTGACGCCCAACTTCCTGACCGAAGGCGACAGCTTGTCGGACAGCAAAATGGCGCTGTGGCGTGGTGACAACTGGATGCAGGGACAAGACTCGACGCACGGTAAAACCGGCATCAGCTCGTTCCGCGTGTTCGACGACGTCGCCGCTTTCCTGACCTCGGGACGTTTTCCGGCATTGAAGGAAATCGTCTTCATCGGCCACTCCGCAGGCGCGCAACTGATGCAGCGCTACGCCGTGCTGAACAACACCGATGAGAAGCTGAAGCAAGCCGGCGTCAAGGTGCGCTATGTCATCTCCAGCCCATCGTCTTACCTGTATCTGGACAACAACCGCCCGACCGGAAATGCAGACAACGGCTTCGCCCCCGCCGGCGGCATCACCTGCCCCGGCTACGACAACTATCGCTACGGCCTCGGCGAGATGCTGCCTTACGGCCAGGGCAAGGATGGGCAAGTGAGCGGCGAAGCCCTGTTCAAACGCTATGCCGCGCGCGACGTCACCTACATGGTCGGCAGCAAAGACAACAATCCGAATCACCGTTTCCTCGACAAGGCCTGCGGCGCCCGCCTGCAAGGTTCGAACCGTGTGGAACGCCACGACAACTACGTGCGCTACGAACAGTTCCTCGCCAAGAAATGGCAAACGCCGGTACACCACCCCGACTTCGAAGTGCCGGGCGCAGGCCACGAAGCCGGCGGTTTGTTCGGATCGGACATCGCAGCGGAAAAAATTTTTCCGGCGAAATAAATAACTCGGCAGCAAGCAACACCAACGACAGCGCCGCAGCAACACACTGACGAGCGCCGCGTAAAAAATAGAATAATCAGGAGACAGGGAAATGAAAAAACCGCGTTTTGCCACGCATCGCCATCGTCGACAGATGCTGGCAATGCAAGTATTGACCATGCTGGCCGCGGCGCCGGTAGCGGTCTATGCCCAGACGCCGCCGAGTTCCGGCAGCATCTTCGACGCCAACCGCCAGCAACTGACACCTACCGACCGTGAGCGCCTGCAGCAGCAGGACCAGGGACAACCGCGCCAGCGCGTACAGATTGAAAAAGAAACCCAGGACACCGACGATGCTGGTGCTGCAGCGACGCAACAAGCTGCGGTGAGCATCAAAGTCAGCAGCTTCGCCCTGAGCGGCAACGCCTCGATCGACGACGCCGCACTGCAAGCAGAACTGAGCGAATTCGTCGGGCAGGAACTCGACTTCAACGGGCTGCGCAAAGCCGCCTCGCGCATCACCAATCTCTATCGTGCTCACGGCTATCTGGTGGCGCGCGCCTACTTGCCTGCGCAAGAAATCCGCGACGGCAAGGTAGCAATTGCCGTGCGCGAAGGCGTCATCGGCCAGGTCATCGCCGACACCGACAGCAACGTGCGTCTGGACAAAAGCATCATCCAGCGCTTCCTCGATGAACTCAAACCCGGCGCTGTCATCCGCGAGAGCGAACTGGAAGGCACGCTGCTGCGCCTGTCCGATATTTCCGGCGTGTCGGTGCGCGCCCTGCTGCGTCCGGCCTCAGTCGCCGGCGCGACCGACATCGTACTCAAGATCAGCGAGATGACTGCGATCACCTCGCGCGTCTCCATCGACAATTACGGCAACTACTACACCGGCGCCAATCGCCTGTCGGCCAATATCAACCTGAACGATGCCCTGGGTCTGGGCGAGAGCTTCGGCATCAATACCCAGAATTCGTTTGAAGGCCTGCGCATCGCCGGTCTGAGCTTTGCGCTGCCGCTCGGCAGCAGCGGCGTTTCCATCGGCGCCAGCATCGCCGAACTGGAATACAACGTCGGCAAGAATCTCAAGGATGCCCAAGCCAGCGGCTCGGCAAAAGTATCGAGCTTCTTCATCAACGACTCGCTGTACCGCAGCCGCAAGGCCAACGTCAATCTGTCGCTGGCGGCCGAATTCCGCCACTTCCAGGACATCACCTCGGCCACTGCGGTAAACAAGTCCGCGCGCTTCTGGAGCGCCACGCTGTACGGCGACTGGCGCGACAACCTGTTCGGCGCGCAAGGCAACAACAGCTGGAGCGTGCGCTACGGCCGCGGCCAGCTCGACAAGGAAACACCCAACGATGCCGCGCTCGACGCCATCACCTCCAAAGCCGCCGGCAACTACGAGAAAACCAATATCTCCTACAGCCGCCTGCAACAACTGGGCGGTGGCTACTCGCTGCTGGCGGCGGTCAACGCACAATATGCCAACAAGAATCTGGATGCCTCAGAAAAGATGAGCCTGGGCGGTCCCAACGGCGTGCGCGCTTATCCGGTCGGCGAAGCCGCCGGCGATGAGGGCGTGCTCGGCCGCGTGGAGCTGCGCAAGCTGATCGGCGTCTATGGAAACACGGTGGTCGAAGGCGCGCTGTTCGCCGATGCCGGCCGCGTCACCGTCAACAAGTCGCCGTGGGACACGACACAGAATTCGCAGTCGCGCTCCGGCTACGGCGTCGGCATCAACGTGTATAACAAGGACCTGGTCTTCAACGCCAGCGCCGCCTATTCGCCGGGCGTCAATCCGACCACCGAGCAACGCAACGCGCGCCGTCTGTGGGTGTCGGTATCAGGCTCGCCGCAAGCCTTCTCCAGCTTCGGCTCCGACACCACCGGCAAGGGCGAAGACTTCGAAGAACCGGAAACCGCCTTCGTCATCTACGGCTCGCTCGGCCTGGTGCCTGAATTCGTACACCGCGACGGCGCCACGGCGGCAGCCGCTGCCGACCAAAGCAAGCTGGCTACGCCCAATGGCCGCAACATGCCGGGCTTCTGGCGCGTGCGCGACAACGTCTCCTACATTGGCGCCCACAGCGGCATCCAGCTGTACGATCAATGGAAGTTCCTGTGGCAGCTGGAAATGGGCCTGTCGCTCAACTACACCAACCGCAGCGCCGAAGCCGTACCGGACTGGACCCACTCGCAAGACCTGCGCAACACCGGCGTCGCCTTCGCCAATCCGTCGGCGGGCACGCTGATGTACGGCCGCTGGGATACGCCGATGAAAGAAAGCACAACTTCTTTCGATCCCTTCCAGGGCCTGACCAGCGCCGCCCACTACAACATCATCGGCTCACCGGGCTTCGTCACCAGCATCACCAAGAACTCCGGACCGGTCGGCGACGCCATCAATTCCAACAACGACGACGCGGCCTTCAATCGCCGCCAGGACGGCCTGATCGGCTACTGGTCGCCGAAGCTCTATGGCTTCCAGCTCAAGCTGGCGTATTCCAACAACGGCATGAAGGCAGCCTCGGACGTCGCCACCGGCTATCTCTACGGCGGCAGCCTGTCATATGAGAACGGCGGCTTCTCGGCGGTGTTCGCGGCGGAACAGCACATCAACTATTTCGGCATCGCCAGCCTGGGACGCGACGCGCGCGGCGTAGGCAGCAGCACGCACGTAACCGCAGGCACCTCGTCGAGCGACTTCAGCTTCCGCTACGGCGTCGCCTACGATTTCGGCAAGACCAAGGTCTCGCTGATCGCCGACGACCTGTCGTATTCGGAATCGGGTGTGATCAACAACAGCACCACGTCGAGCGACTTGTCCAACTATCGCCGCCGCGCCTACATGCTCGGCATCTCGCATCAGATCGGCGCACTGGAATTGCGCGCCAGCTACGCCAAGGCGCTGGCCGGCGACTGCAGCATGATCGGCGGCAGCACCTCCGGCAACGTCAAATGTTCGACCGACGGCATGGGCGCCACATCGCAGGCGATCGGCTTCTCTTACAAGTACAGCAAGCAGACACGCTTCTTCGGCCAGTACGTGGTCTTGCGCAATGAAGCGCTGGCCAACTACAACTTCGCCGTCTCCGGCGTGCTCGGCGCCACCGGCCTTTCGCCCGGCGTCGGCACCACCATCCGCGCCCTCGGCGTGGGCGTCAACTACACTTTCTGAGGCCTGTCATGACAACGATGAACAAGCTCACCCGCGCCGGCGCTCATGCCAACATTCATGCAAGCGTCCGCAAGAAAATCAACCCGGCCCTCAAACCGGCCTGCGTCGCCGTCCTCACCGCCTGGTGCGGCCTGACGGTACTGCCGGCGCATGCGCTGGACACCGGCGCCTTGCCGACCAACGGCCAGATTACTGCCGGCAGCGGCAGCATCGGCCAGAGCGGCAACACCATGACGGTCACGCAAACCTCCGACCGCATGGCGGCGACCTGGAACACCTTCAACATCGGCAGCAATGCGACGGTCAACTTCGTGCAGCCGACTTCCTCTTCAGTCGCGCTCAATCGCGTGACTTCGGGCGATGCCTCGCAGATCCTCGGCCAGCTCAACGCCAACGGCCAGGTCTACCTGATCAATCCCTCCGGCATCCTGTTCGGGGCCGGCTCCTCGGTCAACGTCGGCGGCCTGGTCGCCAGCACGCTGAACATTTCCGACGCCAACTTCATGGCCGGCAAGAACATCTTTGAAGCGGAAGGCGCAGGCGGCTCGATCATCAATCAAGGCAACATCACAGCGGCCGACGGCGGCTATGTCGCGCTGCTTGGCGCGCAAGTTCGCAACGAAGGCAACATCGTGGCTCGCCTCGGCAGCGTAGTGCTGGCCGCAGGCGAAAAGATGTCGCTGGACTTCAACGGCGACGGCCTGATCAATGTTGAAGTCAGCAACGCCACACTCAACGCCAACATCGTCAATCAAGGTTTGCTGCAAGCCGATGGCGGCGCCGTCATCATGACGGCACGCGCGACCGATGCCATGCTGTCTAACGTCGTCAACAACAGCGGCGTGATCGAGGCACGCAGCCTGCAGAGCCGTAATGGCAGCATCCTGCTCGATGGCGGTGATTCCGGCATCGTCGCCAACAGCGGTACGCTGAATGTGTCCGGCGTCAACGCCGACGAGACCGGCGGCACCGCGAAGGTATTGGGCCAATACGTCGGCCTGTTCGACGGCACGCGCATCGACGCCTCCGGCGATGCCGGCGGCGGCACCGTGCTGGTCGGCGGAAATTATCAAGGCAGCGGAACCGAACGCCAGGCCGAAGCGGTCTACATGGGTGGCGACGCCACCATCAAGGCCGACGCCATCCACAGCGGCAACGGCGGCTCGGTGGTGCTGTGGTCGACCGGCAGCACACAATTCTATGGTGATATCAGCGCGCAAGGCGCGGGCACGACAGGGCGCGGCGGTTCGGTGGAGACTTCGGGGCATGATCTCGAAGTCAACGGACTGGTGCATTTGGGTGCAACGTCCGGACTGGGCGGCGACTGGCTGATTGATCCCTACAATATCAATATCACCAGCGCGGCCAATGCTACCGGCGCTACCTCGACAGCGCCATTCACATCGAGCGGAGCCTCCAGCTCCAATCTGAGTTCTGCGACACTCAATGCCTCGCTGTCGGAAGGCGCCAACGTGCGCGTCTATACCACATCGGTGGGCGGCACTTCGGGCGACATCAACGTGCTCGATGATGTCAAGGCGGTCGGCAATGCGACACTGACCTTGCAGGCGCATCGCAACATTGTGATGACCAATCATTCGATCAGCAACGCCACCGGCAAGTCACTGAATGTCTCGCTGTTCTCCAACTTCAATAATTCCGGCAACGGTTCAATTGCGCTGACCAACAGTACAATCTCCACCAACGGCGGCTATCTGACCATGAGCGGCGGCCTGGATCCGACTACCGGTTCGGCCGGCACCGCCGTCAACAGTACCTCGGCCATCCTGATCAGCGGTTCGACGCTCAACACCAACGGCGGCAACGTTACCATCCGCGGCGCCATCGCCAGCAATGTGACCACCAATAGCAGCGCCGTGCAAATCACCGGTTCGACCGTCAATGCCGGCGGTGGCAGCATCACGATTCTTGCCAATCAGTCCAGCACAACCAGTACCGGGGACGCCTTCATCCTCACCGGCGGCAGCAGCGTCGTCACCAACGGCAGCGGCTCGATCAGTATCGACAGCACCAATCTCGGCAATGGCAACGGCACGCGCATTTTCAGCACCAATAACACCATCGCTGCGACCGGCTCGGGCAACGTCACCATCAGTGGCAATGCGACATCCGGCTTCGGCGTGCTGGTGTGCTCGACTGCCGCTACGTCGTCGCAGACAGTTACTGTCGGCAGCGGCAACCTGACGGTCAAGGCAAACAGCGGCGGCTTCGCCGGATCGAGCCGCGGCGTCTACCTGGCTGCCAGCGGTACCGGCTCCGTTGTCCTGAACTCAACCGCTGGCGGAACTATCAATGTCAACGGCAGCAGCACAGGCAGCTACGGCACGGTGCTCAACTCCACCGGCGCCAGCTCGCAAATCAGCATCACCACGGCAGGCGACATCAACATCAACGGCACCACTTCCGGCGGTACTACACCTGCGCTGGCGTTGATTTCTTCCGGCAACGGCACCAGCTCGGCTGCCGGTTCGCAGGTCAATGTCACCAGCAGTGCCGGCAACATCACGCTGACGGCCAACAATAACGTGATCAACAATTCCAGCGGTTCGTTCAAGGCATTGTCGCTGGATGTCGGCGGCCAGTACGCTGCAGTAAATATCAAGACCACCACCGGCAACATCAGCCTCAACGGCACCAGCGCATCCGGCCGCGGTGTCGACATCGCGCCGTCGGCGCTGAATGCGGTCGTCAATATCGGCTCCAACAGCGGCAACATCGCCATCAACGGCAATAGTACCAACAGCTTCGGCGGCTACGGCATCTTCTTCAATTCGACCGGCAGCGCTATCGGCGTGAACGTCACCACTGTCAGCGGCGACATCACGCTGCGCGGCGATTCCGTCGGCACATCGGATGCGATCGCGTTGGGCGGCAGCGGTACCGCATCGGTCAACAACATCTCGTCGCAAGGCGGCAACATCACGCTCAACGGCAATTTCCATTCGCCCAATGTGCCTGAACTGGATCACGGCATCGCGATTCTCGGCGTGACCAATAAGATCCAGACCACCGGCTCCGGCAATGTCACGCTGATCGGCAACGCCGCCGATCAGGGCGACGGCGTGAGCCTCTACAGCAGCGGCAATGCGTTGTTGAGCGTAGAGAACGGCGCCTTGAGCATCACCGGCAGCAGCGTGTACGGGGACGGCATCAGCGTGCTGACCGGCACCAGCGTCATCCGCGCCACCGGCAGCGGCTCGGTCAGTCTGACCGGCACCTCGGTCAACGCCGGCGGCATCACGATCTATCCGTCGACCAACACCAGCAGCGCCGTCATCTCTACCAATACCGGCAAGCTAGCCTTGACCGGCACCAGCGGCGGCGCATCAAGCACGGCCGGCATCACCATCCGCAGTCCAGGCTCGGGCGCGGCGGCAGGCGTCAAGATCCAGTCCAACAGCGGCGATATTGCATTGACCGGCAAAGGTAACGGCGCCGGCGAAGGTATTGCCTTTGTCGGCAGCAGCACCAATGGTTTCAACACGGTGAGTACCGGCGGCAGCGGCAACGTGACGGTCAACGCCACCAGCAATGGCTCCGCCGGCCTGCGTTTCAACGGCGGCACCAACACGCTGCAGGTAAGCGACGGCATCCTGTTCCTCACCGGCATCGCCCCGAACGGCGCACCGCTGGCCCAGGCGGGTGACGCCACCTCCTTCGCCGCCATCGGCTCTGGCGTGGTCATCATGAATTTTGGCAAAGGCATCAGCAACACCCTGACCAATTCGGCGACTGCGGCAACCACTGCGGCGCTGCAAACCGATCAGACTGCCAACGCCTGGAATCGCCCGAGCGGTAACAGCAACGTGTTCTCGCCATTCAATGAAAGCGCGCGCCGCATGAACATCGAACTGGCCTCCGCCGGACCCGCTGCTGCTGCCACCGATGCGCCAACCGATTCTTCATCTGCTTCAACTCCGACCAACACCAGTACTCAAGGTAAAGACAATGATGCTGACTAAATCCTCCTCTCTTCGCGCCGTGCTGCCGCGCCACACAGCGCGCATCGCAAAACTGGCGCTGGTGCCGCTGGCGCTGATGACCTTCGGCGCCGCCGTAGCGGCCGACAAGAAACCGGCCTATCACGATGCCTTTTACTTTCTCGGCGAGATGAACAAGGCGTCGACCGTGATGGTGATCGAGAACAAAATCGTGCCGCCCGATCTCGGCAAGAAGATCGTCTCGGCCGTCGACCAGGTCATCAAGAACGGCGACCAGCCGGGCGCCAAGCGTCCTGCCGATTACCTGCAATACGAACCGCTGATCCTCGCCATCGCCGGTCCTGACGGTTCGCGCATGCACTCCGGCCGCAGCCGCCAGGACATCCTGTCGACCAACCGCCGTCTGATGCAGCGCGAACGTACGCTGGACCTGATGGATGCGATGAACAAGTCGAAGGCGGAAGTGCTGGAGCTGGCCGAGAAAAATCTCGACACCATCGTGCCGGCCTACACCAATGGCGTGCAGGCGCAGCCGACTACCTTTGCCCATTATCTGCTGGCGTTCTCCTCAGCTTTCGGCCGCGACAGCGCACGTCTGCAGGAAGCCTACACGCGCCTGAACCTGAGTCCGCTGGGCGCCGGTGCGCTGGGCACATCGAGCTTCCCCGTCGACCGCAAGCGTCTGGCGGAACTGCTGGGCTTCGACGGTCCGATTGAAAACTCCTACGACGCCGCGCAACTTGGCGCGCTCGATCAGGGTGTGGAGCTGGTCAGCCTCTGCAGCAATGCCGCGCTGACCATCGGCATCCTGATGCAGGATTTCCATACGCAATACCATCAGCCGTACCCCTGGATCATGATCCAGGAAGGCCGCCTCACCGGCACCAGCAGCATCATGCCGCAGAAGCGCAATCCCTACGGCCTGAACGTGCTGCGCCTGCAAGCCAGCGACATTGTCGGCGGCGCCATGACCTTCCAGCTGGAGGCGCACAACGTCTCGCCGGGCATGCCTGATTACAAACGCGATCAGGTTGAGAAAACCTTGGAACTGACTTCCAACGCCTTCATCAAACTGGCCGATCTGCTGGACAATCTGGTGATCGACAAGGACCGCGCGCTGCAGGAAGTGGACGCAGACTATTCAACCACCACCGAACTGGCCGACATCCTGCAACGCGATTCCGACGTACCGTTCCGCGTGGGCCATCACTTCGCGTCGGACCTGGTGACCTACGGCCGCACCAACAAGATGAAGCCTGCGGATATTCCCTTCGACGTCGTACAGCAGATATATACCGAAGCTGTGAAAAAGTTCGACTTCGAACGCACGCAATTCCCGCTGACGCAGGAGCAGTACAAGAAATCGCTGACGGCACAGAACATGCTGGCATCGAGCAAGGGACTGGGCGGTCCGCAACGCGCAGAAGTCATGCGCATGCTGGGCGTCGAAAAAGCCAAGCTGGACAAGGACATGACGTGGGTGCAGCAGCAGCGCCAGAAACTGGCGAAGGCGTCGGCTAACCTGGATCAGACGTTCTACAAGCTGGGCAAGTAACGGAGTAAGTGAGTAAGTGAAGAAGCAAGAAGTTGTAACCTGGTAGGAAGGATTTGTCCCGGCATTGCCGGGACTTTTTTATTGCGGCGATGACAATGACTAAGACAGCGCCTGCGCCATCGCCTTGCGGTCCAGTGCCTTATCCCACGCACACACCACCACGCAGGCGAGACAATTACCGATGACATTGCTCAGCGAGCGGCATTTCATCAATCGTTCCACACCCAGCAGCAGCACGATGCCGCCGACCGGAATGATCTGCAAAGTGCTCAGCGTTGCCGCCAGTGCGATGAAGCCGGAACCGGTCACGCTGGTCGCTCCCTTTGACGTCAGCATGGCAATCGCCAGCAGCGACAGTTGCTGCCATACGTTGACCTCGATCCCGCCCGCCTGCGCCAGAAACATCGCCGCCATGGTCAGATAAATATTGGTGCCATTGAGATTGAAGGTATAGCCGGTCGGCAGCACCAGCCGTACGACGGCTTTGGAGCATCCCATACGCTCCATCTTTTCAATCAGTCCCGGCAGTGCAGCCATTGATGATGTAGTGAAAAATACCAGCGACAGCTCTTCCTTGATGTAAGCGATCAGACGAAAAATATTCACCCCCGCCACGCGCGCGATCACGCCCATCACCACACAGACGAACAAAATGCTGGCGATATAAATCGCGCCGACAAAATGCAGCAACGGCAGCACCGACGCCATGCCATAGCGCCCGATGGTGTAGGCCATCGCACCAAATGCCGCCAGCGGCGCGACTTTGAGTATCAGGTTGATCATGCCGAACAGGATGCGCAGGATCCCCTCGATGAAGCCGGTCACGCTGCGTCCGCGCTCGCCCTGCCGCGCCAGCGCGACACCGAACAGCACCGCCAGCAGCAGAATCTGCAAGCTGCTGTTGCGCAGGAAAGCGTCGATAAAGCTGTTCGGGATGATGTTCAGCAAAAAGTCGGCGACGCTGGTGGTGGTCAGCTTTGCTGCGTACTGCGTGCTGTTCTCTGCCAGATGCGAGAGATCGAGATTGGAGCCGGCGCCGGGTTGCAGGATATTCGCCGCCAGCATGCCGAAGCCGAGCGAGACGAAAGTCATGATCTCGAAATACACGATCGCCTTGCCGCCCACCTTGGCGGCATGCATCTTGTCCTGCATGCCGGCGATGCCCAGCACCACCAGCGCGAACATCACCACGCCGATCAGCATGCCGATCAGACGCACGAAGCCGTCGCTGAGGGGCTTCATCTGCACCGCCAGATGCGGGTCGAGATGGCCGAGCAGGATGCCTGTCGCGATGGCGATGAGCATCTGGACGAAGGCGTTCTTGTAGAAGGCTTGCTTCATTTTGGGTGCCTGGCGAGGGCGGTCTCCGGGTGTTGTTTTTGGGTTTTGGCGTCGTATTGAGGCGATCTTGTCTTGGGGGAATTTTATCTTGTTTGAGGTGGTTGGCGGGGGTGGTGGGAATTAGGGGTATCCGCAATTGCGGGTTGGGGAATTGTTTTGTGTTTCGTTCCGGCCTGGCTTCTCCGGTAGCTTCAGCTTTTCTTTCTTCGGACAACCGTGCCGGGGTAGCCCGGCGAAGGATTGATCGAAGAAAGAACAGCATTCATCAACGCACAACGAGCAAGTCGGAACACAACACCGCCAGATGTAAAATGTATCCACTCCCTCATCTCAAAACTAAAAAGAGATCTCCAAAAAATGGAACTCCGCCACCTCCGCTACTTTCTCGTAGTCGCCGAAGAACAACACTTCACCCGCGCCGCAGAGCGTCTGGAGATGCAGCAGCCACCGCTCAGCCATCAGATCCGGATGCTGGAAAAGGAGCTCGGCTTCGACCTGTTCCGCCGCCACCCCAAAGGCGCAGAGCTGACGGCCGGCGGCGTCGCCTTCCTCGAAGAAGCCAAGTCCATCCTGCGCAGCGTCGAACTGGCCTCGGCCAAGGCCGCGCGCGCCGCGCAGGGCTTTGAAGGCACGATGATCATCGGCTTCACCAGCTCCGCCGCAGCGCATCCGCTGATCCCCGGCATCATCCGCGCTTACCGCGATGCTTATCCTGGTGTACATCTCGATCTGCGTGAAGGCAATGCCGCGGAACTGACCGAAGACATCGATGAAGGCAAGGTCAATCTCGGCTTCCTGCGCTCGCCGGTAAGCCAGCCGCGCGGCATCGGTTTTCATCAGTTGCTGGATGAGGAGATGCTGCTGATCCTGCCAGTCGGACATGCGCTGCTGGAGAAACAGCAGAAGAGTGAATTGCCTGTCATCTCGATCAAGGCGCTGGCGGATGAGCAATTCATCCTGGTACGGCGGCATGGTGCGCCGGGGATGTATTCCAATCTGATCGAAGCCTGCGAGAACGCGGGTTTTGTGCCGCGCATCGCGTCGGAGGTCGAGCGCATGCTGACCAATATCAGTCTGGTGGCCGCCGGCGGCGGGATCTCGGTGGTGCCGGCGTCAATGAAGAACTTTCATCGCGACAGCGTGGTGTACTGCCGTATCCGCGATGCGCGCCCGGCACTCGTGGCGCCGATCACTCTGGTGAACCGGATCGCCAGCATTTCGCCGGCAGAGAAAAATTTCCTCGATCTGGCGAAGAAATTCACGCAGCAATACAAGAAGGCTTGAATCAGCCTCTGGACGGCGGCAAGTCGGAACTGCTGCGTATGCAATCCCGGCCTTCGCTCTTGGCGAGGTAGAGCGCCTTGTCGGCCGCACGCAGCAACTTATCGGACGCATCGACATCGCGGATCGGCACGAAGGCGCTGACGCCGGCGCTGATGGTGACGATGCCCGCTTCATTGCCTTCATGCAGCAAACCAAGCTGGCGTACGGCGACGCGTACGCGCTCGGCCACCGCCATGGCGCCGGCTTCATCGGCGCCGGGCAACAGGAGAGCCACTTCTTCACCGCCATAGCGCGCCATCAGATCGCCCGGACGCGCCTGATGGCTTTTGATGACACGGCCGATCTTGCGCAGGCACTGGTCACCGGCGAGATGGCCATAGATATCGTTGTATTGCTTGAAGTGATCGACGTCGATCATCACCAGCCCCAGCGAATCGCCGTTACGCATGGCGCGGCTGAATTCTTCGTGCAGGCTGAGATCGAACTGGCGGCGGTTGGCCAGCCCGGTAAGATCGTCTTCCAGCGCCAGCCGTTCGAGTGCCTTGTTCATGCCTTCCAGGTTCACACGCGCCTGGTCGAGCGCGATGTCGGCATCCTTGCGTTCCCGCATGAGCGAATTGAAGGCGCTGCCCAGATCGCCGATTTCATCTTCGCGATACGCCAGCGGCACTTCGTCGTAGCTCTTGGCGGCGCGAATTTTTTGAATGTGGCCGTGCAGCTGATGCAAAGGATCGATCAGGCGCGACATGATCAGCCAGGCCAGCCAACCGGCGACGAAGGCCAGCGATAGCGACACCAGCAAGGCACGTTTCTGAATTTCCCGCACCGGCTGAAAAGCATCTTCCTGCAGATAGATGGAGCCGATGATCCAGTCCGTCGACGTCATGCGCTTGAAGCCGAACAAGGCCGGCTGATTGTTGCGGCTGACGCCTTCCATGCTGCCCTCGAATCCCTGCAACGCGCGATCGGTGCCGCCGCTATTGCCGCCGATGCTGTTGGCATGCTGCAGGATGCGCCCCTTGTCGATGTGATCGACGATGATGCCCTTCGAGGTCAGAACGAAAATGAAGCCGTTTTTGCCGACTTTGGTGTTGGTGAACTGGCCGAGAAAATTGGCTTGCTGCAAGTCGACGCTGCCGACGAACACCATCGCAACATCGCCGCGGTCATCCAGCACCGGCTCGGTCATGAGTACGATGGCGCGTTGTGAAAGCTGGCTGCGCAAGGGTTCGGAAATGACCCCGCGTTTTTGCTCCAGCGTGCGCCGCATGTATTCCCGATCGGCAACATTGAATTTGCCAACCGCGCTTTTGTCGATGAAGTTGCCGATCAGATTGCCGTCGGCGTCGAAGACCGAGAAGTTAAAGAACATGTCGGTCAGGCTGGTATGGCTGGCCAGATAGGTCTGCAACTGCTGATGGTCGTGATAAGCCGAGGCCGGCAATCCCTGCGACAGTGAGCGCAATGTAATGCGGCGGGTGTGGAAGCTTTCGTCGAGCGCCGTGGCGATCATCTTGATCGTTGTGTACTGCTGGTCGCCGATCAGATGCTTGATGTCGCGCTTCATGATGTAAAGCGAAACGGAAACAATTACCGCAGTCGTGACCAGAACGGCGGCAACCACGACCATGATGACCTTGGTCTTCAGCGTCCATTTCACTGGCAACAGATTGCTCAAAATTTTTTTCTTCTCGGAAATAATGATGATGCGCGCAAGAAATCTGCTGCTTGCGGGCATTGCCATCTTAACCGACTTTAATCTCTCTCATATAACGGGAAACTACGCGCGGCATACTTAAACACCACGAAACCGCGCATCTAAATCACCAGCAGCGCCTGCAACACAGGCAAGCGTTCCACGAAGAAACGTTGCGCCTGCACGCTCAGTTCGTCCAGATTGTCTTGCTCGTCCTCCAGACGCACGCCTTCGCGCACGAGCTTTTTTCCCTGCGCCGAAATATGCCGCCAGACAAACGCGATGATGTCGTCCGGCGTCTGCTGCTCTTCCAGTACGGCGAGCATGAACAGTTGCTGGATGCGATCGGCCGGCACGCCACCGCCGGTGAGCGGGCTGGAGAGATGTTCGATGTCGCCGTCGGATGTGCCCCCGGCAGACAGCGCAATGAGATGACGGTTGAGCGCAGCGCTGGCTTCACTGCCGTGCGCAATGTCGGCGTCCAGCTGCACCGGCGCCGCATTGCCCGCGCCGACCAGCATCATCACTGCATCGAGCACTTGCTGCAGGCCGAGGTTGCGCGAACCGACCACCCCGGCGATCTCGCCCAGCGAATGCGGCCGCATGTCCGACAGTTCTTCAATGATCGGCCCGTAGATGTGCGGGTTGAGCGTGATCTCGGTGGCGACTGTCTTGAGCATCATCGGGATCTTGTCCGGATGATTGAGCAGCACCACGCGCTGTTGCGCCAGCGTAGCCTGGTGCAGGGCGGGATCCAGACGTCGCGCGCCGCGCACCCAGTAGTCGCGGCGGAACTGCTGGTTGACCATGAAGTCGCGCACGCTCTGGCGCAGATGGCGATCGTCGATGCCATCGCTGAAAGCGCGCTGCTCCGGCGTCAGGTTGGCCATGTCGAGGTAATCGCGATAGTCGGCCGAACAGGCGAACTCCAGCCCCGCGCCGGACCAGATATCGGCCATGTCGGCAAAGGATTCGGCATGCCAGTTACGATTGAAATACTCGTGCGCCAGATAGTGGCGGCTTTGCTTTTTGACGAGTTCCAGGCGTTCCTGCATGAAGGGATTGGCCTGCGCATACAGCGGGTTGGCGGCGAACAGGCGGTCGGCAAACGCCAATGCGGCGTCGATGCGTTCGGCACTGCCCTTGCCGTCGTTGGACGGCGAGTCGAAATGGCGCAGCAGCAAATCGCGCAAGGGCATGAAAGCGGCCCAGCCCGGCTGCGTGTTGTAGCTGACGTAGAGCACGCCGCCGATCTTGAGGTGGCGTTCAACGAAGCCGCGAATGATGTGCCGGTTCTCGGCCGACACCCAACTCCAGATGCCGTGCATGGCGATGAAATCGAATTGCGGCAAGTCATCGCGTGCGCAAAACCCGGCGAAGCTGGCTTGCTGCAATTGCGCGCTGCTGCCTGCCGCCGTCGCCAGCGACTGTGCATTGGCGACCTGCTGCGCGTTGAAGTCGTTGCCGTACCACGCCACCGGCGATGCGGCTGCATGGATGTTGATGCTCAGACCCTGGCCGAATCCCAGTTCGCAGGCGGTGCGCACCAGCGGGCTGTCGAGCCCGACTGCGGCAAATCCCAGCTGCAGCCGGGCCGGATTAAGTTGCGGGTAGTAGCCGTGGGTGTAGCCGATGTCGGTGACATAGCCGTCGGTCCAGTTGGAGTTCATTGCGCCGTCTATCCCTTGTTGTGCGTTGCGTGCGTTCTACGTCTGCGGGGGAATTCGATGAAAATGCCAATCCGCAGTGTCGCAGAATCGGACAAGGGCGTTTTGACGAATACGGCGGAAATTCAGCCCCATTCCCCAATCTGACTGCCGGCTGACCGGACATGGCAGCCCGTTTATTGATAGCACCCGATCTCCAGCACGGCCTCGTAGTCGGCAATCGAGATCGCTCCCGACGGTGCACCGAAGGCGCTGCCGGTAGTACGGATATGTTGTGCGAAGCGCTGCATCATGTGGGCATAGGCCAGCGTCGCCGAGATCGGGAAACTGAGCACGCGAAACCCCAGCGCGCCGAACTGCGCGGCGGTGAGCGGAGGCGTCTTGCCGTCGACGGCGTTGAACATCAGCGGCGCATCGATGGCGGCGATGGCCTGGCGCATTTCATCTTCGAACTGCAGCATTTCCAGCAGCACCAGATCGGCGCCGGCTTCAGCGTATGCCTGGCCGCGTGCGATGGCTTCTTCCAGTCCGAGCGGAATGCGCGCATCGGAACGGCCGATGATCAGAAAGTCTTTGCTCTTGCGCGTTGCCACGGCGATACGGATTTTTTCTGCATGCTCTTCTTTGGAGATCAGCGCCAGACCTTTCATGGCGCCGCATTTCTTGGGGGTGACCTGGTCTTCGAGATGGATCGCCTGCACGCCGGCGGCTTCGTAGTTTTGCACGGTGCGCACGACGTTGTTGAGATTGCCGTAGCCGGTATCGGCATCGGCAATCACCGGTACCTGCACCGCACTGGCGAAAGCGCGTCCGCGCTCGACCATCTCGCTCATGCCGAGCAAACCGATGTCAGGCGCACCCAGCAGGCTTGCGGATAAACCATTGCCGGTCATGTAGACGGCTTCGAAACCGGCCTGCTCATAAATTTTGGCGCCGAGTGCATCATGGCAGCCGGGAGCGACGATGATGCCGGGCTGGCGCAGACGTGCAGCCAGAGAGAGTGCTTGTGTCATGAGGCTTCCTGCAAAAAATTGCGCCGCCATCGGCATGAGGGCGGCGCAGGTTCTTCAAATAGGCTGAGTCAATCCGGCTTCAGTCAGCAGCGCGGTCGTTCTTGAACTTGAGCGATGCGCACAGCACGAAACCGATCATCGGACTCACCGCCAGCACCAGCAAGGCCATCGAGAAGCTTTGCGTGGTTTCGCGGATCCAGCCGACCAGATAGGGGCCGATGAAGCCGCCGATCTGCGCGAAGCCGTTGATCATCGCAATGCCGCCGGCCGCAGCCGCGCCGGTCAGGAATTGCGTCGGCAAGGTCCAGAACACGCCCAGCGTGGCCCACAAACCCATCGCCGCAATGCAGATCAGAATCAGACCGACGACAGGCGACGACACCAGTGCGCTGGCCGCGAGGAACACGCCGCCGCACAGACCGGCGCAGGCGGTGTGCATCTTGCGCTCACCGGTGCGATCCGAGCTGCGCGCCACCAGCACCAGGCCGACCGCCGCGCAGATAAACGGAATCGCCGACACGATACCGGTCTGAAAGTTGTTGAGACCGCCCAGACTCTTGACGATTTGCGGCAGCCACAACACCACGCCATAAATCGCCACCGCGTTGAACATATAGATCAGCGTCAGAATCCACATGCGCTTGTCGCGGAAGATTTCGCGGAATTCATGCTGAGCATGCGGTGCGTTATCGGCCTGTTCGGCGGCCAGCGTGGAAGTCAGCCAGCGACGCTCATCGTTGTCCAGCCACTTGCCTTGCTCAGGACGATCGACCAGATAGAACAAGGTGACCACGCCCATGATGATGGCAGGCAGGCCTTCCAGGACAAACATCCATTGCCAGCCCGACAGGCCGTACCAGCCGTGGGTGGAACTCAGCAGATAACCCGACAGCGGCGCGCCGACCACCGACGACAGCACGGTCGCCAGCATGAACCCGGCGACGGCTTTGCCACGTTCTTTCTTCGGGAACCAGTAAGTCATGTAGAGCAGCACGCCCGGCGCAAAACCTGCCTCGGCCAGACCGAGCAGGAAGCGTAATGAATAGAAGCTCAACGGTCCTTCAATGGCGGCCATGGCGCAGCCGACGATGCCCCAGGTGACCATGATACGGGCGATCCAGATGCGCGGACCGACTTTGTGCAGGATCATGTTGCTGGGGATTTCAAAGGCGATGTAGCCGAGGAAAAAGATCCCCGCGCCCAGGCCGTAGACCTTGGCGCTCAGGCCGAGGTCGGCGTTCATGGTCAACGCGGCGAAACCGACGTTGACGCGATCCAGGTAATTGATCATGAACAGGAAAAAGCAGTACCAGACGATCTTGCGATGCAGCTTGCTGATGACGC
Source organism: Herbaspirillum sp. GW822-FHT03A08 (assembly GCF_058801885.1). Taxonomy (NCBI): domain Bacteria; kingdom Pseudomonadati; phylum Pseudomonadota; class Betaproteobacteria; order Burkholderiales; family Oxalobacteraceae; genus Herbaspirillum; species Herbaspirillum sp. GW822-FHT03A08. The sequence goes on from NZ_JBXANR010000004.1 coordinate 305,333, forward strand.
GTTTGCCGATGTCTGTATCGGCGTCGGCGATCCCGGCTACGTTGGCGTAAGCCATATTGTCTCCTCAATATTGGATTGTTGTCAGATGGACATGTCACGCTGCTACCTGCTATTTGCAACCGGCCATCTGCCCCTTGGCGCTTATGTTGTTCTTGCCTTTGGGGAAGTCCGATTATACGAGATACCGATTAGAAGGTAAAAAGGTCTTACCAATTGTAAAGAGCATGCGGCGATGTCTTTACCGTCCCAAACATCTTCCCTGACAGACCTTTGTCCGCCGGCACACTCGCCGTGCTGGCATGCAGGCGATCTGCCTGCATCCTGAGATGCGCCGCTGAGTTCACCGTCGGCCGGGCAATCGGCTATAGTCTGCTTTTGCCCTCTTCTGCCCCGACCTCATGAGCGACTCCTCCCCCGCCTCCGACCTCACCGCTCTGCGCGACATCGTGCGCCAGTTCGCCGAGGAGCGCGACTGGCAGCAGTTTCACACGCCTAAAAATCTGGCCATGGCCTTGTCGGTCGAGGTGGCTGAACTGGTCGAGCACTTCCAGTGGCTCAAGACCGGTGAAGACCATGAACTCGACGACAGGCAACGTACCGGCATCCGCCATGAACTGGCCGACACGCTGGTGTATCTGATCCGTCTGGCGGACCGTGTCGATGTCGATCTGTATGACGCCGTGATCGAAAAGATGCAGCTCAATCGCGAGAAATATCCGGTCGATAAAGTCAAAGGCCAGTCGCGCAAGTACACCGAGTATTGAACGCCCGCGGCGATCGCAACTCCAAACTGCCGCATAGCGTCAGATCAAGCCTGAGATCAAGCAAGATCAGACACCAGATGCAGAGCAATGACCATGATCCACCCTGTTCAGGAAATAGAATGAAGCCGTCCCTCAAGATCGCCGCTGCATGCGGCACGCTGTTGAGCCTCTGCGCCCTGTCCGCGCATGCCGACATCAATAGTGCAATGAAGGCTTACGGCGAGCAGAAATACGATGCCGCCTATCGCGAGTTTTCACAGTTATCCGCGCAAGGCGACAATCGCGCAAAATCCTTCCTCACACTGATGACACTGCGCGGCCAGGGCACCGCCCGCGACGTCGTGCAAGGCGCCAGGCTCGCCCGCGAATGCGCCGAAGGCGGCGAACCGACCTGTGCCGCGATTTACGGCAACCTCAACCTGCCCGGCAATGGCCTGCCGGTCAATTTCACCGAGGCGCGTGCGTGGACGCGCAAAGCTGTCGCCGGCGGTGACCAGCGCGCCGGCTATGGATTGTGGCAGGCTTACTCACTCGATCCCGCCAACCAGTTCATGGTCAACGGCAAGGCAGACGACCGCAAGTACAACGCCATCGCCCGTCGCAGCATTGCCGAACGCGGCGATCAGATCGAAGCCATCGACGGTCTCGCCGGCGCTGCTGCCGCTGGTTATCTGCCGGCGCGACTGATGCTGGCGACACTGTTGCTGGAGCAAAGCGGCGCCGGCACGACCAAGCAAATCCGCACGCTGCTTGACGGTATCCCCAACCTGCCGGCGGACTATCAAAAATATCTCGCACTGGCGCAGCAAGTCGATACGCTGGGACCGACTCGCGCAGCGCCCAAGGTGGTTGCCGATGCAGTCCCGACAGTCATGACGGGCGCGGCGCTGGCATCGGAACGCAGCGGCACGCCGAACGCAACGCAGTGCAAGGACTTTCGGCTGATGTCCATCAAAGACGTCAGCACCGTGGGCGATGCCGTCTGGCTGCCGCTCAAGCAGCCGCTGGTGGCGGGAACCTATCCGGTCAAAGGAACATGGACGGAAGACTGGCACGTTTTCTTCTGCGGCGCCGAGCGTACGGTGCAGATGCAATTCTCGGCTGACGGCATGGGCGGCGCTGTTTACAAGGTGCGCTCATAAAGTGCGCTGATGTGCATTCCCGCAGCAAGAACATTGCAGTTATCATACGGGCGACTTCGGGCGGCTTGCTGAGCCCGCGCATCTGAACTGATCTGACTACGTTTGCACCTTCATGAAACCTCAACGCAGCGCCGACACTGCCGAAAGCCTTGACCAGACCGTCTATGACGCGCTCTTCAACGGCGTAATGCATGGCCGTCTGAAACCCGGCACGCGTTTGCAGGAAGCGGCCTTGTGCGAACAGTTCGGCGTCAGCCGCACCGTCGTGCGCCAGGCTTTGCGCCGCTTGTCCGAAGTCCAGATCGTCGACATCGTCGCCAACAAGGGCGCGGCCGTCGCGACACCGAGTCCCAAGGAAACCCGCGACGTTTTTGCTGCGCGCCGCGCCATCGAAGGCGCCATCGTGCGCGAGGTGGCGCGCCGCATCGAGCACGGCGATATCGAAAAACTCAAGCAACGGCTGCGCGCCGAACACGACGCCTTGCACGATCAGGATCATCCGCGCTGGGTGGCGCTGGCCGGCGGCTTTCATCTGGCGCTGGCGGAGTTGTCCGGCAACCAGGTCCTGCAGCGCATGCTGACCGAACTGATGACGCGCTGCTCCTTGATCGTCGCCTTGTACGAAGCACCCGGCGAAGCCAGTTGCGAACACGACGAACACGCCCGCCTCGTCGAACTGCTGTCCTTGCGCGACGGCCACGGCGCGGCTGATGAAATGGACAAGCACTTGCTGGCGCTGGAAGCACGCCTGCAACTTCCCGCCTGAGTTTCTCCCGCTCAACCGCCTCCCATCTTCCGCGTCGCATCTTTTTCAGTCTCTTTCTTCTCCTTGTTTCAAACGCACCAGAATTTTGCCGTTTGCCCGCGCATGGTGCGGATTCGTCTTTGATTGCGCCAAAATAAACAAATGTATACAATTTAATAAAATATATTATTTATATATAAATCAAATACTTAATTAATTTAAAAGGCTGGCATTTAACTTGCATGTATACAATTTAAGGGCGACCGTAATGCACTCTGCCCTGACCATTGTCCATCCATGTAAGGAGCCTTGTAGCCATGAAACGCCGTGACTTTCTTTTCGCCTCGGGCGCTGCCGCCCTCTCTTCGCTGTCCGCGCTGTCTGCACCGGTCATGGCCGCGACCAGCCCTGCGCCGCGCCTGAAAATCGGCTTTATCTATTCCGGCCCGGTGGCCGATATCGGCTGGTCGTTCCAGCACGACCTCGGCCGCCGCATGCTGGAACGCGAATTCGGCGCCCGCGTTGAAACCGTCTTCGTGGAGCGCGTGCCCGAAACGCCGGAAGCCGAACGCGTCATGCGCCAGCTGATCGATGACGGCTGCAAGATGATCTTCGCGACGTCCTTCGGCTTCATGAATCCGGTCATCAAGGTGGCGGCGGAATATCCCGACGTCATCTTCGAACACTGTTCCGGTTACAAGACCGCACGCAACGTCGGCATCTATCAGACACGTTTCTATGAAGGCGCTTATCTGCTCGGCACGATTGCCGGCCGCATGACCAAGACCAACACACTGGGCTATGTCGCACCGATTCCGATCCCGGAAGTGATCCGCAATCTGGATGCCTTCGTGCTCGGTGCGCGCAGCGTCAATCCCAAGGTCACCGCCAAGGTGGTCTGGATCAACGCCTGGTACGACCCGGGCCTGGAACGCGATGCGGCGCAGACCTTGATCGCGCAAGGCGTCGACACGCTGTACCAGAACACCGACTCGCCGGCCGCGGTGCAGGTGGCGCAGAGCCGCAACCTGTACGCCTTCGGCCAGGATTCCGACATGACGCGCTTCGGTCCCAACGCGCATCTCACCGGCAATGTATTGAACTGGGGCGTGTACTACGTTCACAAGGTGCGCCAGGTGCTGGAAGGCAAATGGAAATCGGAAGACACCAAATGGGGCATGAAGGAAGGCATCGTGCAGCTGGCGCCGCTCAATCCCGCTCTGCCCAAGGATGTCGTCGCGCTGGTCGAACAGCGCCGCAAGGCCATCGTCGCCGGCACGCTGCAACCGTTCGCCGGCCCGATCAATAATCAGGCCGGCCAGGTACAGGTGGCCGCCGGCAAGTCCGTGCCCGAATCCGAACTGTGGACCATGAAGTGGTACGTAGAAGGCATACAGGGCAAGCAACCTTAAGAAAGCATCGCCATGACTGAAATCGATTTCTCCGAACTGGGTGTGTATCAGCGCTACAAACTGATGGCGAGCCTGATCGTGCCGCGGCCGATTGCACTGATCACCACACTGGGCGAAGACGGCACCATCAACGCCGCACCGTTCAGCATGTTCAACATGCTCGGCGAAGATCCGCCGATCGTGATGGTCAGCATCAATCGCTTGCACGACGGCAATCTGAAAGACACTGCCGCCAACATTCTCAGAACCGGAGAGTTCGTCGTGCATCTGACCGACGAAGCCATGTGCGAACAAATGCATGCCTGCGGCGACCGGCTGCCCTCCGATGTGAGCGAGCTGGCGCACGCCGGGCTGCATGCGGTGCCGTCGCAAAGCGTCAAGCCGCCGCGCATCGCCGAAGCGCCGGTCGCCTTTGAATGCGTGCTGCATGAAAAACTGGAGACCGCCAGTCGCTACATTTTTATCGGACGCGTACAATGGCTCGCAGCGCGCGACGGCCTGGTGGACACCGAACTGTGGCGCGTGCGGTTGCAGGACTACCACCCGGTGGGCCGTTTCGGCGCCAGTTTTTACGTCAAGACCAGCGAGCGGTTTTCGCTGGAGAAGGCGCAGGCCAGCTCCACTCCGATCGACGAAATGTGAGAATAAAAAAATGACATTCAACGATAGTGACGTTAAAGCCATGCGCCTGGCAATTGAGGCATCTGCGGAAGCTCTTGCGGACGGTGATATGCCTTTCGGGGCGACGCTGGTGTCGCCGCAGGGCGAGATTTTGCTGGTCGCCGCCAACAATCAGAACAGCGCCGCCGATTGCACCGGCCATGCCGAAATGGTGCTGGTGCGCACCGCGCAAAAGCAACTTGGCCTTCGGGCGCTGCGCGGCGCGACTGTCTATGCCAGCGGCGAGCCTTGCGCGATGTGCAGCGGCGCGATGTTCTGGGCCGAAATCAAGCGCGTGGTGTATGCCGCCTCGACAGCGCAAATCGGCACGGCGCTGGGCGGCCCGCAACTGCCGATGCGCAGCGCCGACGTGCTGGCCAACACCAGCCCCGCCATGACCGTCGAAGGACCGCTGATGGCAGAAGAAGCCTGTGCGGTGCTGGCGCAGTTCGTGCCGGATTGACACTCGCCATATCACTCCGCGCCTATGCGAACGCAGCTGCTTGCCGTTAAGGCAAGTGGTTTCCGCTCGCCAATATTTCCCCCAGAACATGCTTGCGCTACAAGTGTAAATTTGACGCGCCTCGCTTCAGAAAACGGCATTGCTGTCGTTACCGGGATTACCTCCGACGCAGAATGTTGCATACATTCTTGCCGCGAAGAAGTTTTATTAGCCCGTTGCCATGAATCGAGTACAAGCCATGAAGATGCCTGAAATGTCGCCGCGTGATTTTTATCAAGTGAACGCATTGCATGCATTCGGCCTGTTCGCATCCTCGGCGGAAATGCGCTTTGAGCGTCTCACGCGTCTGGCCAAGCGCCTGTTCAACGTGCCGGTGGCGTTCGTCAGCCTGGTCGACACGCATCGCCAGTGGCTGCCGTCGAAATCGGATCATTCCGCCATTCCGCGCACCGCGGCAACCGCCGAAATGCTGGTGGTGCCCGATACGGTGCTGGACGATCGCTTTCAGGATCATCCGCTGATGGGCGATGCCAGCGTGCGCTTTTATGCGGGTTGCCCGATTCGCGTGGGCAACGGCGATCAGCTCGGCACGCTGTGCCTGATCGACAATCAGCCGCGCGCCTTCAACGACGACGACCAGGCCCTGTTGCTCGATCTGGCGAAGATGGCTGAGCAGGAATTATTTGCCATGGAACTGGCGACCATCGATGAGCTGACCCGCGTGCCAAACCGCCGCGGTTTCGAATCGATGGCGGAGCAGGCGCTGAGCCTGTGCAAGCGTCTCGACAAACCGGTCTCGCTGTTCTACTTCGATCTCGACCTGTTCAAGCAAATCAACGATCAGTTCGGCCATGCCGAAGGCGACCGCGCGCTGCAGGATTTCGGCGCCATTCTCACTCGCAGCTTCCGCCAGTCCGACATCATCGGCCGCCTGGGCGGCGACGAATTCGCCGTGCTGTTGCCCAATACCAATCAACAACAGGCGGACGTCGCGCTGCGCTTTCTCGACAAGGCGATCAGGCAGCACAACCGTAGCAGCAAGCGCGGCTACAAATTGCATTACAGCGTCGGGTACGCGGATAGCCATGCCGGCGGTGCGATGCACTCCATCGGTGAACTGATGCAACGCGCCGACGCGCGCATGTTCGAAAACAAGAAACAGCATGCGCGCCATGGCGCCAATGCGTTCGCGATGCTGCTGGATATGCTGCTGCCGGCGCAGCGTAAATACCGGCATTGATTCTGCCGCCGTTCTGCCGCCGTGCCACCTTCTTGCCGGCGTGATGTACGTGCGCATGCGCCAGTGGCTGCTTGTGACTATCTCCGCAAAACCCGAAATTGACTTCGAGTATGATGTGCGCTCCAACTCGTCACGGGAGTGAAACATGAACTTGCGCATTGTTGATTTGCCACCGGTCAAAGTTGCTTTCCTGCGCTACACCGGCCCTTACGGCCCTGCGCTGGGCGACTTCTGGCGCGACACGTTCATTCCCTGGCTGCAAACCAATCACCTCGACGGTCCGACCTGCTATGGCATCGGATTGGATGACCCTGCGACCACGCCGCCCGAACAATGCCGCTATGACGCTTGCGTGCAAGTGCCGGCCGGCTTTGTCGCCACCGGCGCGGCCCAGCTGACCGCGCTGCCGGGCGGACGCTATGCGGTGGCGGATTTCCGCGGCCATGCGCGCGACATCGGTCGGGCCTGGATGGACATGTGCGGGCAATGGGTCCCCGGGCAGCAATTGCAGTTCGACGCGCGGCCCAGTTTTGAACGTTATGTGCCGGGTTCGCGCACGGATCCGGAAACCGGTTTATTTTCCTGCGAACTCTGTGTCGCGGTGCGTTAAACTTCTTTGGATTGCAGTTCGGTTCTCTGAGTTTTTTTGTCCTGCTGTTGCCGTCGAGGGAGCGCAATGATAGGTACGCGACAATGAGTACGACAGACACAGGCGCCATGACCGTTGCGCCGGCGGAGCCGTCACGTGAAGAAGCCGTGAGAAAGCCGGCCTCGGTCGCCAACCTCGCGATCGGTTTCATCCTGCTGGTGTGCGGCCTGTTTATCGTCGTCGACCTGATTCAGTTGGGCGTGGCCCGCAAGCAGCAAATTGACGACACCAACATCGCTGTCACCAACATATCGCGCGCTCTGCAACGCCACGCCGACGATGCGATCAAATCAGCCGATGTCTCTCTGATCGGCATGGTCAAATTGATCGAATCCGAAGGAAGCGGCGCGAAAGGGCAGCGAAACCTTGCAACGCTGATGGGACAGAATGCCAATGCGCTGCCGCAAATCCATGCCTACTTCGCGTATGACGAACACGGCCGCTCTCTGGTCGACTCCACACCGCTATACGTGCCGCAGGACGTATCCGATCGCGAATACTTCATGTTTCACCGCGACAATCCCGGCCGCGACGCCCATATCGGCCCGCTGATCAAAAACCGCACCACCGGCTCATGGGTCATTACAGTGTCGCGCCGCCTTAATCACCCGGACGGCAGCTTCGCAGGCGTCATCATGGCGGCGCTCGATCTGGAATACTTCAAGACCTTTTACGAGACCTTCGACATCGGCAAGGAAGGCGTGGTTTTTCTCGGCATGAACAAGGGAACCGTGCTGGTGCGGCGTCCGCTATACGAACAATACGTCGGCAAGACCATGATCGACACGCCTATCTTTCGCGACCACGTCACCAAGAAATCGTCCGGGCTGGTCACGTTCAGATCGCCGATCGACAATAAGGTCCGGCTCACCGCCTACGATCATTTGCAGCACTACCCGCTGTATGTTTTCGTGGCGTTGTCGAAGCAGGAGGCGTTATCGGGCTGGGTCGCCGACACCATCATGCATGCCTGCGGGATCGGGGTGCTGGTGCTGACGCTGGCGTTGCTGGGATGGCGGCTGGTGCGGCAAATCAGATTGCGCGCGCTCACCGAAATCTCGCTGCGCGAGGCGCGCGACTCGCTCAACGAACTCAACGCCACCTTGCAGCGGCTGGCATTGGAAGACGGGCTGACCGGTCTGGCCAACCGGCGCCATTTCGATCTGGCGCTGCAGGAAGAACTCAGCCGCGCGACGCGCAATGCCAGTTCGCTGGCGCTGATCATGATCGATGTCGATCGCTTCAAGCAATACAACGACATCTACGGCCACGCCGCCGGCGACGAATGCCTGCGCCAGATCGGGCGCGCCGTAAAGAACGTGCAGCGCCGCAGCGGCGATCTGGCCGCGCGCTATGGCGGAGAAGAACTGGCGGTGCTGCTGCCAGACACCAATCTCGCAGCAGCCGTAAAAATCGCCGAGAAACTGCGCCAGACCATCGATGCACTCAAGATTGCGCATGCCGGCAATCCGGTCGGCAATGTCACTGTCAGCGCCGGTATTGACGCCCTCATGCCTGTGCGGGCCGAAGACCTGCCCGACACCTTGATCCGCCAGGCCGATCAGGCGCTTTACATGGCGAAAAAACAGGGGCGCAATCAGGTTTGCGCTGCGACTGACGTAGTCTGAAGCGCGCCCGTAAAGCGCACATGAAAAAGCCGCAACGTTTCTCGCAAACGCTGCGGCTTTTATTCATTGCGCCACGATGACGACAGGGATCAGTGCGGCAACAGCTTGACGTTGCGCTTGCCGTCGTTGTGCGCAATGGCCAGACGCGATCCGCCGGAAATCATCGGCAGCTCAACCGCATTGAGCACGGCGCCGTCCACGCTTCGGACCACCATCGATGCGCCATGGCCATGCGACAACTTGAACAGGCTGACCGCGCGCGTCAGGCTCTCGGCCTGCTCCTGCAGGGAGCGGGCTGCGGCGGCGGCTTGCTCAACCAGCGCCGCATTGTGCTGCGTGACTTCATCCATCTGATTGATCGCACCGCTGACCTGCACGATGCCCTGATGCTGCTCCTGGCTGGCGACACTGATTTCCTCGACGATGCCGGTTACGCGCTTGACGCTGGCGACTACGTCATCCATCGTGCTGCCCGCGAGTTCGACCAGCTCGGTGCCGCTGGCGACCTTGTTCACGGAATCGGCGATCAGTTCCTTGATTTCCTTGGCGGCGGTGGCGGAACGTTGCGCCAGGCTGCGCACTTCACTTGCCACGACAGCGAAACCGCGGCCTTGTTCGCCGGCGCGCGCGGCTTCCACCGCCGCGTTCAGTGCGAGGATATTGGTCTGGAAGGCGATGCTGTCGATCACGCTGATGATGTCGACGATCTTGCGCGAGGATTCATTGATGGAGCCCATGGTTTCCACCACCTGGCCGACCACGCTGCCGCCCTTCACCGCCACCGACGATGCGGTCGCACCGAGCGCGTTGGCCTGGTGCGCATTGTCCGCGTTGCGCTGGACCGTCGCGGTCAGCTCTTCCATGGCCGATGCCGTTTCTTCCAGCGAGCCGGCTTGTTCTTCCGTGCGCGCCGAGAGGTCGGCGTTGCCGGAGGCAATCTGGCTCGATGCAGAAGCTATCGTATGTGCGCCTTCGCGGATCTGGCCGACGATATGCGCCAGGTTGTCGCGCATTTCTTTCATCGACATCAGCAGGCTGCCCTGATCGCTGCTCTTGGTGTTGATCTCGATGGCGAGGTCGCCTTTGGCGATGTGGTCGGCGATTTCCACCGCATAGTCGGGCTCGCCGCCGAGCTGCTTCAACAAGCCGCGCGTGATCACCACCGCGACGACGATGCCGATCAGCACGGCAATGACGGTCATGCCGATGATCCAGGCGATCGAACGGTCAAACAAGCTGTCGGAAGCGGCGCCCGCTTCGGCTACGCGCTGTTCGGTCTGCCTGATGACGACGTTGATGTCACGCACGATCTGGCGACGCAGCGGACTGCATTCCTTGACGAGGAAATCGCCATATTCCTGCATCTGCCCCGCCTCGCGATATTTACGCGGACGTTTCAGTTCTTCGGCCATCGCCAGCAGACCGGCACTCACCTTGTCGAAATCGGCGTCGCCCTTGAATGCCGGCGCCATGGCTTTCAACGTATCAAGGTAAATCGCCTTTTGCTCGTCGACAATCGCCAGTTCCTTCATCGCCTCGGCGTTGTCGGTAAAAATGAAGGCATTGCGTGCCGCCAGGCCGGTCTGATCCAGCGCTTCGCGTGCGTTGTACAAAGGCTGCAGTTTTTCCGCCTGTACTTTGTCGCCGTACTTGACGGTGTCCAGAATCCCTTCCAGACGCAGCAGAGCAAACACTGCCATGGCCGACAACATGAACACCAGCAGCCCGAATCCCAGGCCGAGGCGTACCCCGATTTTCAATTTGTTTAACGCACGCATGCTTGTTCCCAATCCGAAGTTTTTGTCAAAAGTCGACCTTACGGGTGAGCACGTCCCATGCCACGCCGGAGAAAAAATATTTACTACAGGAAACAATGTCCTGTATTTTTGAGTATGCTTGAGGTTGCGTCAGGTGATGCCAGACGTTGCGTACAGTCTTGCCGGGCGGAAAAGCTTTGCCAGCTTGGCGTACGACCGTGCGAAGATATCACATACGATCAAGAATGCTTATTTTTTCCGCAATGCTTTCGCGGCATCTTTACAACATAATTGACACAAACCAGAAACAACTCCATGTTAAAAATTCAAACAAATAAGGGGGGAATCATGAACAAACACATCGTCCGCGTCGTGCTGTCGCTGCTGCTTCCTTTTTCTCTCCTGACCGCCTGCGACCATTCGGTCGACGACAAACTGGCGGCACAGGCGGCTGCTGAACAATCGCTGGGCATCTCCCCAAGCCTGTTCGCGACCAAGTTCAACCGCGCCATCGCCGATGTACTGGAAGACCGCAACGATGAGGGCGCCGGCCGTATGGCGCCGCTCTACACCATCGACGTCACTCAGTTGCACAACGGCGGCGAAAAACACACCTTCCAGACTCAGGTCGGTCCGGCGCAGACATCCATGATGGGCAGTCTGGCCAAAGACGGCGACCTGAAGACGGTGGGCGTGCTGCTTTCCAATCGCAGCGAAGGTGCGCGGGCGGAATTTTTCCTGTGTGCAGAAGCCACCGGCCGCCTGGTCACCGACGGCGATAAGAAAAAGCTGCCGGACCTGATCAAACGCCTGGTCAACAACGCCCTGAACAACCCCGGCCAGCGCATGACGGAAGTCGTCGGCGACAAGCTGATGTCAGCGGAGATCATCCAGCAGGGATTGATGTTCCAGGTCGAACACAAGTAAAAGCAGAATATTCTGTGCAAAACAAAGCGGGGGGTGACCATGGTCGCCCCCCGCTGCTTTCTTGCCTCAGATTTGCCGGCTCGCTAGCTCTTGCCTTGCCGTTCCCGGTATCCGGGAATCAGACGTCCAGTTTGATCAGGCGCGTCGCCTTGGCCGTCCCGCCGGCCATCAGATGGTGGATCCTGCCGTCGGCGACGGACAGTTTGACCTTGATGACGCTGGGTGACGGCGGCTGCATCAGATAGCCCTGTTCGATAATGATCTCGGCGTCCCTGACACCGGCGTAGTCGCGCAGATAACAGGCCAGCGGCCCGGCTGCCGTACCGGTTGCCGACTCCTCCGGGATGCCGAAGCGCGGCGCGAACATGCGTACGCCGGCATGCCGTCCGCTGACTGTCGTCATGTCGGAGAATGCGTAGTAGCCGATCACATCCAGCTCATTGCTGATGGCTTCGATCAGTTTGAAATCGGGACGCAGCGTGGAAACCGTCTGTTCGTCCGGAAACGGCAGCACCAGGAAGGTATTGCTGGTATTGACCAGCGCCGGCACCAGCATGCTGTGAAACTGCCCGGGCGCTACGCCCAGCGATGCCGCAATCCGTGCGGTGAAAGGCGAGCTGGCGGGAATGTCGCGATACTCCGGCGCGCGCTGTTCCATGTAGACCATGTCGCCATCGATCAGGATGTTGCGGTTGCCGTCGATGGTTTCCTTCGACAGCATGCCTTCGCCGACCATGCCCAGCTTGCGCAGCAGGGAGAACGTCGCGATGGTGGCGTGGCCGCAATGCGCGATCTGGCGTGTCGGGGTGAAAAATTCGAGTTTGATGGTGGCGCTTTGCGAGGCGGAAACAAATGCCGTCTCGGACAAACCCAGCTTGCGGGAAATGTGCAGCTTCTGGTTTGCCGTCAGATTATTCGCGTCGAGCACTACGCCTGCGGGATTGCCGCCAAGGGCGCCATCAATGAAAGCATTAACGATCTGAGCTTCGACGTGCAAAATGAAATCCCCCCGAAGTGTGTATTTAACTATTTGTTCTTCAGGGGATTCTAGCGCAACACGCCTGTTCTTCGCTGGCGTGTTGCAACTTTACTAAACTTCACGTCAATTACTTGCCCTGGAAAGGCTCAAACGGCTCGGTCAGGATGCCGGTCAGGGTGCGCACGCCGTCGATGTAATTCCCGAGACGCATGTTCTCGTTGGCGCTGTGCTGGTTGTTGTCGGCATTGACCAGCGGCACGATCACGAACGGAATCTTCAGCGCGCCGACCATGGCGCCGGTCGGCACGGTGCCGCCCATCATGCGGATCTGTACCGGATCCTTGCCGTAGGTCTTGTTGAACGAGCTGCGCAGCCATTTGCCGATCGGCGAAGCCAGGTCGGTGCGCACCGCCATGCTGGATGCGGAGACTTGCGCGTAGTCCAGCGAAGCGAGCTTGGCGTAGCGGGCGCGATCGTCATCGGTCGGCTCGCCCTTGACCAGATGGAATCCCTGCTTCTCGATGTGCGACTTCAGCAAACCCAGCAAGACTTGCGGATCGGTCTCAGGCACGGTGCGCAGGTCGAGTTCGGCAATCGCCACGCCCGGCACGATGGTGCGCGCCTTGGCGCCGACATCGGCGGACTGCAGGCCGCGCACGTTCAGGGTCGGGTATTGCATGGCTTCCTGGTAGTTCTGTCCGACCTTCTCGGCCTGGGCGATGCCAAGGCGCTTGCGCAGAGCGACTTCGTCGTCCGGCACGGCGCGCATGATGCGGCGCGATTCGTCGTCCAGCTTGACGGCATCATAGTAGCCGGCGACCGTCACGCGGCCGTCATCGTCCTTCATCGAAGCCAGCAGGCGCGCCATGGTCTGCGCCGGATTGGCGGCGTAGTTGCCGTAGTGTCCGCTGTGGCTGTCCTGGCGCGGGCCGAACACCTTTAGCGTGGCCTGGGCCACACCGCGGTTGCCGAACACCAGTGTCGGCAGATTGCTGGCGTGCATGGGACCGTCTAGTACCACCAGCAGGTCGGACTTCAGCAGCGCCTGATGCTCGCTGATCACCTTGCCCAGCGAGGGCGAACCTTTTTCTTCTTCCGAATCGAGGATGATCTTGACGTTCACCGCCGGCGCGGCGCCGTTGGTCTTGAGCGCATCGAAGGCGGCCAGCATCATCATGATCGGCGCCTTGTCGTCAGCAGATGCGCGGCCGAACAAACGCCATTCCGGATTCGGATTGGCGGTGTAGAGCTGATCGATAGGAAGCGCTTCCCATTGGCCGGCAGCGTTGCGTTGCTTGAGCGTCGGCTTCCAGGGGCTTTCCTGTTGCCATTCGGACGGTGTCACCGCCTGGCCGTCGAGATGCGCGTAAAACAATACGGTCGGCTTGCCTGCCTTGTTGCCCGGCAGCTCGGCAAACAGCATCGGACGGCCGTCATTGGCCAATTGCTGTGTGCGGAAGCCGCGACGCTGGAAGGCCTGTTCGAACCATGCCGTGTTGCGTTGGATATCGGCCGCCACGACGGAGTCGTTCGGGATGGCCAGCACTTCCGTCCATTCCTTGAAGGTGGCTTTGGCAGCCGTGGCAGCTTGCGCGCCGGTCGGCGCATCGGCAGCAAAAAGAGACGACGACGCCAGCATGGCGACGGCAACGCCGGAGGCGATACAGGTGGCGCGGAGAGAGCGGCGGGAGATGATGTTCATACGATTTCCTCAAGGCAATGGAACGGCCATGATACAGAAATCATCTCCCTGCGAATATCCATCTGCATGCCGAAGATGCGCCAGAGAGGGTGCAAACGCACGCCCCCTATGACCCCGGCACGAATGATGAAAATTATTTGTGAATTACGGCACGTACAGAATGGCAGCCAGCAATCGACGATCAACCATCAATGATTGCGGCCCTGCGTCCGCGACATCAGGCCGATGTGTCGATGATGTTGCCGATGGATTTCCAGCCGGCGGAGACATCGTCAGCCACGGTGTGGGCGGCCGACTTCACGGTGTCCACAGTCGAGTCGACGGCGTCGCTGATTTCATCGCCCACTTTGGCGACGGCATTTTTTACCGGTACATAGATGTTGTCGTACAGCGCATTGGAATACGAAGAGGAAACGGATGAAACGCTCATGGCAGGCTCCTTGAAAATTTCGATGAATAATTCTGTCTTCATCATAGCCATTCAGAGCGCAGACAAGAACAGGCCGGAGCGCCATTTCAGGTAAATCGGATTAAAGATTTGTAAGGACGCGCGGCGCCCGGATGTCTGCTACGGCGTCGCCAGAAAGCGCGAGATCACGCCGGCCGCCTTGTCGAGGTTAAGCACGCCTTCCAGATGTCCGCCCGGCCCCTGCAACAGATACAGCATGCCCTGGCCGCCCTGTTTCTTGAAACGCTGCAGCGCTTCCATCGACAGCTTGGGCGGAAACACCAGGTCGCTGTAGCTTGGAATGAACAGGATCTTGGCCTTGATGCCTTTCACTTCTTCATCAGTGAGGCGATACAGCTGATTCGCCTTCGACATGTAGATGATGCTGTTGCCGTCCGCAACCTTGGCGCGCGCCCGCGCACCGGCTTCCAGCGCCGACTCGATCTTGAACAGATTGCCCATCGCCGCACCCGGCGCCTTGTCTGCATCCGCAGGCGTATAGCCGAAGGTGGCCTGTGCCCAGTCCCAATGACGCGTTTGCACGGTCACGATCTTGAGTGCTTCCGCGACACCGTCATCCGGGTCGCCGCTACCGTAGTAATCGCCCTGCTTCCATTTCGAATCGAGCCGCACCGGCAGCGACCAGACATCCAGCAAGGCGATCACGTAGGGACTGATTTCAAATCCCGGTCCGATCACATGCACCACGCGCTTGACGAAATCGGGATACAGCGCGGCCCATTCCATCGCCTGAATCGATCCTCCCGACGCCCCGATGGCCGCCGCCAGCTGATGCACGCCTAGCTTGTCGAGCAACTGCTTGTGAACGCGCACGGAGTCACGCATGGCCACCACCGGAAAATGCATGCCGTACGGTTTGCCGGTGGCAGGACTGATCGATGCCGGACCGGTGGTGGTGACCATCGGATCCTTGACGTTGATGTTGACCAGCGTATCCGCGCTGATCACAAAAAACTTGTCGGTGTCGATCGCCTTGCCGGGACCGATGATGCTGTCCCAGTATCCGGGCGCGGCATCACTCTCTTTGTACTTGCCTGCGGCGTGCGAGGTCCCTGAATAAAAATGGGCGATGAAGATGGCGTTGTCGCCTGTGTCGTTGAGTTTGCCGTAGGTTTCATAGCCGACGCGCACGTCGCGGATTTCCTGACCGGCGACGGTCTTGTAGGACGGCAGCGTGAATATCTGCTTGTTGACCAGCGGCAACGGCGCCGATGAAGAAGACTGCTGCAACTGCTGCGAGGGCGGCTGCGGCATCTGCTGCAGCGGCTGAGGACGCACCGGCGTTGGCAGCGACGAGGCGAAGGAAGCCGGAAAAGACAAGGCAAGAGGCAGAGCGAAAGAGAGGATGAGAGACAGATGGCGCAACTTCATCATGAAGCGAATCTCCTTGGCGTGAATGTGACAACCCGGCCACTCTACGGCAAGCATCGCCGCATCACAACCGGGCATGTGTAAAAATACGCCTCTTTACAGTTCACATACTGTTTCAATGCGGTTTCAATACAACGGAGATTTCCTGTGTCCACTACTCACCTGCCCGATGTCGCCGGCCTGCTGCATTTGCGCAATGCCCAGGGCGACAGCGCCGTCATCAGCCTGTACGGCGCGCAACTGCTCTCCTGGACAACCGCTGAAGGACGCGAGCATCTCTATTGCACGCCGATGCCATCGGTCAAACCGGGTGCGTCAATCCGCGGCGGCGTGCCGGTCTGCTTCCCGCAATTCTCCGGCCGCGGCACACTGCCAAAACATGGCCTGGTGCGCAATCTGGTCTGGCATGTCGACGGCGATGTAATCAGCGGCGACGATCAGGACGTCGCCTGTGTACGCCTGGTCGCCACCGATACCGATGGCACGCGTGCGCTGTGGCCGCACAGCTTCCTGCTGCAATTGCAGGTGGAGCTGGGCGCTGGCTGGGTCAGCGTTGCACTCAACGCCACCAATACCGGCGAGGCCGCCTTCGACTTCACTGCCGCACTGCATACCTACCTCGCCACACCCGACGTGCGCCAGTCCGCCGTTGCACAGCTGGAAGGCACGCGCGTGCTCGACACCACCGTCGCCGGCGGCAGCGAAGCCGTGCATGGCGCCACGCCGCTGCGCATCAGCGACGAGACCGACAACATCTATTTCGCCGCGCCGGCGGCGTTGTCCCTGTTGCAGGACGAGCAACCCTTCCTGCAGCTGGATCAGCAAGGATTCGCCGACAGCGTGATCTGGAACCCCGGTCCGGCCAAGGCGGCGCAACTGGGCGACATGCCGGCGGAAGACTGGACCCGCATGCTCTGCATCGAAGCAGCGCAGATCGAGCATCCGGTCCGCCTGTCGCCGCAAGCGACCTGGCGCGGCGTGCAGCGACTGACGCGCAGCCGCTGACAACCGCCCAACGCATCAACTTACAAGGTCAGCAATAGCGCGCCCTGCACCGCACCGGCCTCCAGCAGGCGGTGCGCCTGTGCAGCCTCTTGCAGCGGCAAGCGGTCGGCAATGTCGATCTGCAATCCCGCCTGCAGTTGCGCCACCGCGGCATCGGCTGCGAGGCGATACTGTTGCAGGTCGCCGATAAAGCTCAGGATGCTGGGCCGCTCCAGCAACACGCCTCGCGCCTGCGCTGCCGGCAGCGCTTCTGCCGGCGCCCCTTCGCCGGAAATCGATCCGATGCTGATCGTCATGCCGCCGCTGCGGGTTGCCTCGATACTGCGCAAGACATGCGCACCGCCGATGCCGTCGATCACAAGATCGGCACCTTTGCCGCCGGTAAGATCGCGCACGGCGGCGGCAAAATCCTGCTTGCGATAGTTGATCGCGACATCCAGTCCGCGTGAATGCGCCAGTGCAGCTTTGTCTTCGCTGCTGACGGTGCCGATCACGCGCGCGCCCATGCGTTTGGCCCATTGCGTCAGCAGCAAACCCAGACCACCGGCCGCCGCATGCACCAGCACAGTCTGACCGCGTTGCAGACGCGCGTAGTGATTCAGCAGCAAATGGCCGGTCATCGCGCGCAGCATACCGGCGCCGCCCTGCTCCAGCGACACATCGTCAGGCAAGACGATCACACGCGCCGCGTCGAGATCGACATGCTCGGCATAGCCACCACTGCGTGCAACCCACGCCACGCGCTGGCCGACTCTGAGTGTTGACACCCCGGCGCCGACGGCTTCGATGACGCCGCTGCCTTCCACGCCCGGCACGCCTGGCAACGGCAAGGGATAGCGTCCGACACGGTAGTACACGTCCACATAGTTGACGCCGGCGATGTGCTGACGCACGCGCACCGCGCCCGACGCCAACGGCGCCAGCGTGCGCGAAGTGAACTCCAGCTGCGTGGCGTCGCCGTAGGACGAAAATTGGATGACTCTGGAAGTGACTGCTTGCGCGCTCATGTGCATGCTCCGTATCGAAAGAGTAGAAAAAAGAGGAAGTGGACGCTCAGAATAACTTCGTGCAAAATCAATCGGAATTCCCTATTTCCACCCAGCCATTGTGCAAAAATCGACAAACACGCCGTCAACGCCTTTCGCTCTTGAACAGCTCTCCTGGGATGACGTACGCTACTTCCTCTGCCTGGCGCGCGGCGGCAGCCTGTCGGCAGCGGCGCGTCTGCTGGCGGTGGAGCATTCAACGGTGGCGCGCCGTATCGGCGCGCTGGAAGCCGCGATCCGGCTGCGCTTGTTCGACCGTCTGCCGCGCGGCTGGCAACTGACCGATGAAGGCAAGACCTTGCTGGAAGCGGCGGAACGCATCGAACTGGAAGCCCACGCCTTCGGCCGCGCCATCCAGGGCATGACCGCCATGCAAGGCACCGTGCGGCTATCGGCGCCGCCGGCGTTGTCCAGCCATTTTCTGATGCCGCTGATGGCGGAGAAACATAAAGAGTGGCAAGGCATACAGCTTGACCTGGTCGGTGAAATCCGCGCCGCCAACCTGCACCGGCGCGACGCCGACCTGGCGCTGCGCCTGTCGCGCCCGGAAGAACCCGGCCTGCTGGCCCGCCGCCTCGGCAGCGCCGGCTACGGCCTCTACGGCAGCAGCCGCTGGAAACGCGTGGCGCGCACCAGGCGGCAATACATCGGCTATGGCGACGCACTGCAAGGCGGTCCGCATCGCGCGTGGCTGGCGCAATGCGCAGACGATGCGCCGTATGTGCTGGCCGCCAGCGACTTCGCCATCCTGCATCAGGCTTGCCGGTCGGGATTGGGATTGACCATCCTGCCGCATTTCATCGCGCGCAACGACGACACGCTGATCGAATTCGACAGCGGCCTGGACGCCATGCAGCGCGACATATGGCTCACCGTCCATCCGGACCTGCGCCGCTCGCCGAGGGTGCAGCGCATTGCCGGCCTATTGGCACAGATCATTCAGGAGCAGACCGCGTTGCTGAGCTGACGCGTTCGATCCCGGCCTGCTGAAAATCGCGGTTCAGGATATGCTTTCGGGGTTACCCACATTTCCTGTCCGTCATCCCCGCCATGATCAAGATCCTTGGAAAGCCAACTTCCATCAACGTCCGCAAAGTTCTCTGGTGCTGCGAAGAACTGAACCTCCCCTACGAGCGTGAGGACTGGGGCAGTGGATTTCAGCCCACCCAGGCGCCGGAATTCCTCGCTCTTAATCCCAATGCACTGGTGCCGGTGATCGAAGACGACGGTTTTGTTCTGTGGGAGTCGAACAGCATCATCCGTTATCTCGCCAATCGTTACGGCAACGACAGCTTTTATCCACGCCATCCCCAGACGCGCGCCCGCACGGATCAATGGATGGATTGGCAGGCCACCAATCTGAACAACTCCTGGAGTTATGCGTTCCTGTCGCTGGTGCGCAATTCGCCGGCGCATCAGGATCCGCAACAACTGGCCGCTTCCGTCGCCGGCTGGAACAAACACATCGGCATCCTTGAGCAGCGGCTGCAAGCCACCGGTGCCTACGTCGCCGGCGACCGCTTCACGCTGGCCGACATTCCCATCGGCCTGTCGCTCAACCGCTGGCTCGCCACCCCCCTGGAACGTCCCGACTATCCGGCCGTGTCGGCGTATTTCCAGCGGCTCAAAGAACATCCCGGTTTTATCCGGCACGGCTGCAACGGCACCCCATGATCCGGCCTGCCGGCTTATCGACATCTGACATCGACCGACGACCATGAACAATTCCGCCAATCGCCTTGTAGACATTTTCTTTTACGGCCTGCACATGGATGCGGAATCGCTGCAGCAAAAAGGCATCGTCATCCGTCAGCCGCGCCTGGCCACTCTCCTGCATCACAGTGTGGTCGTACGCGAAAAAGCCATGCTGCTGCGTGAGAAAGACGCGCTCGCCTACGGCATGCTGTATCAGTTGACGCATGCCGAAATCGACCTGCTCTACCAGCATCAGACCGGCTATCGTGCCGAAGCCTTCCTCGCCAACGACGGCGGGCACGAAGTCTGCGCCATCAGCATGGTGCATATCGAACCGCCGATCGGTTCGGCCATCGATTACGATTATGTTTCCAAACTGCGTGGCGTATTGGAGCGTCTCGGCTTTCCGGTTGACCATCTTCCGGCAATGCTGGTCTGAGGAGACCAACCGATGCTGCTGCACACCATCTATCTGATCGCCATCACGGCCGAAGCCATGTCCGGCGCCATCATGGGCATCCGCCGCGAGATGGACCTGTTCGGCATCTGCCTGATCGGCACAGTGGCAGCATTGGGCGGACCTTTTCCGAATATAACCCTTTCATCGTCGTCATCTTCGGCATGATCACCGGCATGATCACCGGCGTGTTCGGCGGCCTGCTGCGCGACGTGCTGTGCAACCAGATTCCGCTGGTGCTGCAGCGTGAAGTCTATGCCAGTGTGTCACTGGTGACGGGCGGCTTATACGTGGGATTTCTATGGCTGGAGATTAACACCAATGTGGCGTCGTTGAGTGCGCTGGCGGTAGGATTCGTGTTCCGTCTGCTGGCGATCCGCTATCACTGGATGCTGCCGCGGTTCAACGACAAGGATGTGCAGGGTTTTGAGTGAGCGCCGGCCTGCAGCGATAATCTCGCAACGATCTCCTCAAGAACCCTGACGCAAAAAATACCTACTCGATGATGATCGGTTCGATCGATGGCAACGCAACCGGTTGCGTTGTGAATTGCACGCTGCTTTCATCCTGATCGATGCCGTCGGTGGCTTTTTCCACATTCATGTCATCAGCTGCATCGTTGTTTTGCTGGCTGGCCTGGCGTCTCTTGCGTTCCGCTGCCATCAGCTTTGCCGGCAATGGCGTCCACACAATACTGGTATTGACTGCATACATCTGGCACACGACGTTACGCCATTTTGCGCAACGCTGCATGGCACGTGTCGCCGGATCCGAAATCCCAGGCACATCGGTCACGCTCACGCCCCACGTCGCCATCCATCTGCCGTTACTGGCGATGAGAAAGGCACGCGGCAATCTCTGTTGCAGCCATCTCTCGTAACCGGCCCGCCCTCTGTCATTCACTCCCGGCAACGCCATGCCGTCACTGAGGGACGCATAGGTGCTGCGGCGGAAGCTGAGGCGGCGATCATTCATTCGCGGCGCTACGCCGGGGAGCAAAGCGATATCCGCTCTGGCCTCGTCTACCGGACGAGCGCGCAGCACGGTCTGCTCAAAATGCTGCTTGTCTTCAGGGTCCGGCGTGAAATCGAACTGATAGTAGCTACGCTCGCCGGCCTTGACCTGAATCGTACGTCCGCGATTAAAGCCCCATGGCCCGGGGCTTACGACAACGTTGTGCTTGCCGGGCTCCAGATGAAAGACAACATAAGTGCCATTCGCCAATGCCGGTCCGATATGGCCATCAACCGTGGTATAGAAAGGCTGCGCCCTGGCGATATCGGATTTTTTGCGATAGATATAGACGTCGCCTTTGTTTTCGTCCACCGGTTTCATCGGTGTACCGGCCCGCGGTGCTCGCGCACACCCCGAAACCAACACTGCTGCTGCGATAAAAAGGAAAGCGTAGACACGGGGCAGTCGCGAACCCGCCGTTTCTGTCTGATGTGGCATCTGATATTTTTTCTTATCTGTTGAGGGATCCCCCCGGCGATTCTCACCGATGTCAATTTAACGGTCAAGCAACAACAATGCATTCTTCAGAGTATGTAAAATATCCCGGCAGCGCATCTCCGAGCGGCTTTGCGCCTCGCTCGTCAGCACTTTGACAGTATCTGGTGCTAGAGTCGCTCAGACGATCTCTGCGGTAAAAAACAGAAGAACGCAGCGCCATGCCGGACAAGAAAATCAAAAACATGCCTCCTCTTTCTTCCTCTTCGCCCACTTCGGCCAATTCGGCGCTGCCGCTCGTTGCCACGCTGCTTGCCCTTGGCCTGACCTCTCTTCCTGCATATGCCGCGCGCTGGCAGGAAGTCGGCGCCAGCGAAACATCGCTCGACAAAAGTTACATCGACATCGACTCCATCAGGCAGGAGGGTAACTTCCGCGTCGTACAGTTCATGACCGTCTACGAAAAGGCGCGCGTCAACTCGCACGACATCAAGATGGACCGTTACATCCAGCGAACCGCGTTTGATTGCAACAACAAGGCCTTCTCTCCGATTTCTACCGTCGGTTATCTGGATGGACAGCGGGTCGGTTTCAGTCCGGTACGCACCGATTGGACCAAGAGCTTCCGGCCGTTGCCCGATACGCCATTCTCTCAACGCTCGCTCACGCTCGCCTGCTCCGCTCCGGCGCAGAACGTCCAAGCGCCCAAAGCGATAGTGCAGCCTCCCGCATCGCCGCCAAAACAAAAGTCAGGCAGCGGCACCGGCATCATCGTCAACCGCGATGGCTACGTACTGACCAATCACCACGTCGCCGAGGGCTGCAAGACACTGGCCATAAAAGGCAGTGGCGGCAACGCATCGAGAGTGTCTGCGGAACTGGAAGCAATCGATCCGAAAAATGACCTGGCGCTGCTCAAGGCCGGACAACCCTTCGGCCAGGCCGCCAGTTTTCGCATGCAGGCCAAGCCACCGCGGCTGGGAGAGGAAGTGGGCGTCATCGGCTATCCGCTGCCGGGACTCTTGTCGAGTGAACCTAAAGCAACATTCGGCCAGATCAATGCACTCGCAGGCATGAACAACAACCGTGCACACCTTCAAATTTCTGCACCGATCCAACCCGGCAACAGCGGTGGTCCGGTACTCGATGCCAGCGGCGCCGTCATCGGCGTGGTGGTATCGCAGGCTGCCATGTCGATCGCTCAATCGACCGGTTCCGTGCCGCAGAATATCAACTTCGCCATTCGCGGAGAGATAGCGCAAGCGTTCCTGGCTGCGCATCACATCGATTACATCATTGCGGAGCCAGGCAAGAAACTGGAAACAGATGAAATCGCCGAAAACGGCCTGCAATTTACCGTGCAGGTTCTCTGCAACTGAATCGTCAGGCAAGGCATGGCGGGATGAGCGGCAATCGACAAGCGGCAAGTGCCGCGAGACGGCGAGGCTCAGTGCTGCGTCAGTTGGCGTAACGCGCTCAATCCGGATTCAGACAGCTCGGGTAGGGTTCTTTTTCACCCGGCAGGCGGGCACACAGCCTGACCGGAGCAAGCTGCTGGTACCTGCCTACCCATTTCGCCATGCTGATGGGCACCGGCATCGCCGACGGCATGCCTCTTTCCGCCCACTGCACAGTGTAGTAGTCACGCTCGCCCCTGATCACGACGACCAGCGCCGACTCGCTGGTGCGCCCTGCGGTTGCAGGCGACTGACCACAGCTGACCACCATGACGTATTGTTCGTAGCCGTTGACGATGCCCTCGGACATCTTCTTCTGACTGAAAGAACTCGAACATGCGCGCCGGAAACCGCCTGCGATATGTTCTGCGTATCCCGCCGGCGAAATGGTCACCTCTGACGCCGTATCCTTGACGCCACTGATCGTTATCATCTGCGTCCAGGCGCCGAGATCTTCCCCTTCCGGAACCGACTCGCGGATGTAACGCTGCGACGAAGTGTTTTCAGAAGCCGTCCTGAATCCCTTGGGATAGCCCAGATAGAGAAGCTGGCTGTAGACCGGCGTCGCCGATTTGACAACGGCATCCTGCGGCGCGCCATTCGCGGCCTCTTCCGGCGAAGTCGTTTCCGTCATGACCGGCGCCGGCATAACCTTTTCTTCGCCGCCGTCTTTCTTCGTTGCTTTTGGATCACTCTCCTGCGCCACGGCATGACATGCCAGGGAGACAAGAATAGACAGAACGGCGAATGTAGGGAAAGAGCGCTTCATATTGTTGTGATCGTCTGCGGTGACCGGTTGATCTCGATTTCTCAGCCGTGATTCTACATAAAGAGCAGCAGACGGCAAGCTATCCGGCGCAGATCAATCAGCCGGAGACGCATCCGCTTTACCTTGCCTGCCCGCTGCGACATAGTCCGCCTGAAACATGCACATGCGTACCGCATCGCGATACTCGCCGTTGACGAAGAATTCACTTTTCAACACGCCTTCTCTGACGAAGCCGCATTTCTCATAAATGTGTAGCGCTTTCACGTTCTCCACGTCGACGTAGAGATACAGCTTGTAGAGGTTGAGGACGAGAAAAGCATATTCAATCGCCAGCAAGGTAGCGGATGCAGCATAGCCCTTGCCCTGCGCATGCGGCGCGACGATGATCTGGAATTCGGCGCGCCGGTGGATGTGATTGATCTCCACCAGTTCGACCAGTCCGACTCGCTCGGCGGCATCGCTCTCCAGAATAAAGCGCCGCTCAGTCTGGTCATGCACGTGGCGATCATAAATCTGCATCAGCTCGACATAAGCTTCGTACGGTTCTTCGAACCAGTAGCGCATGATGTGGCTGTTGTTATCGAGCTTATGGACGAAGCGCAGGTCTTCGCGTTCAAGGGGGCGAAGTTTGACGCCGAATTTGGTGAGGGTGGTCATGTTTTCCTTTTTTGATGTCCGCGGTACCGAGGCCAGACCCGATGCACCTTCAGGGTTTCAGGCCTGTCATTTTCGGGGGCTGTCAAGGTGTCACGCAGTCGGACCGCAGGATGGTGCGCTAGTTTCTTCCTCCTTTCCGTCGCCGCCCCGCAAGACAGGAGCAGATGAAATAAATATCCATGCCATTTTCATGTATTGAATTTTTCTCGCTTGTTGCCGGAGCCCGCGCGCCAGCAGAATAGGGACTCGCTTCCTTCCCCCTTCGCCGCCGGAGCCAGGTACATGACACGCCCTCTCGACATCCAGCACCTCGCCACGCAAATACAAGATGCCCAGGACAAGGTGCAGCAGATTGCCGCCATCACCTCACGGGAACCGGAATTCAATGTCGCCGCCGCGTACGAAGTTGCAGATCTTGTGCATCAGGCAAGACTGGCGCAAGGCGCCGTCGCCGCCGGCCGCAAGATCGGCTTCACCAACGCGGCGATGTGGGCGCGCTATGGCGTGGAAGAACCGGTCTGGGGCCACATGTATGACCACACCATCGCCTTTCTGGCGAATTCACAAGGCGAATGCAGTCTGGCCCGTTTCGCCGAACCGAAGATCGAACCGGAGATCGCCTTGCATTTCCACAAGGCCCCGCCCGAAGACGCCGGCATCGCCGCGCTGGTCGAGTGCATCGACTGGATTGCACCTGCCTTCGAAATCGTCCAGTCGCACTATCCCGGCTGGCAGTTCAAAGCTGCCGACACCGTTGCCGATGGCGGTCTGCATGGCATGCTGTTTGTCGGTGAGCGCGCGTCATTTTCTGAATTGGGCGATCAGGTATTGGAGCAGTTATTGGAACAGTTGAAGTCGTGTTCCGTGGCCCTGCTCTGCAATGGCGCCGTACGCGAAACCGGCAAAGGCGCCAACGCGCTTGGCAGTCCGCTCGCTGCGATGGCGCATCTGATTGCCGTCATTGCGAAGCAGGCGATCCGGCGTCCGATTCAGGCCGGTGAGATCGTGACGACGGGCACGCTCACCGCCGCGTTTCCGGTGAGCCCAGGCGAAGTATGGAAGATGGAACTGGAGGGCATTGCCTTGCAAAACATCAGCCTGAAATTTACCGGCTGAATTCGCGTCCCCTCTTGTCACAAAGCGTTATTGAAGCGCCGGCTCCAGTGCGCGCCAATGGCCAGCATGCTGCCGCTGGTCAGCACCGTCACCACGCCCATCGCCATGCCGTCGCCGATGGAGCCTTGTTCAAACTGCTGCCAGATATAAATCGACACAGTCTGCACGCCGCTGGGCGCAAGCAGCAAAGAGTTCACCAGTTCACGCGAAGCGATCGCAAACACGATCAGCATCGACGAGATCAGCGCCGGCGCCGTCAGCGGCAGGATGATACGTCGCATGACCTGGCTTGCCGATGCGCCGTGCACGCGCGCGGCGGCTTCGAGGTTGTCGCTGATCTGGCGCAATGCGGCGCTGGCGTAACGCACCGGGTACGGCAGCAGCAGGCAGCTATAGGCCAGCAACAGAATGCCCCAGGTGTTGTAGGGTGTCGCTGGCCAGAACGACTGATTCCAGGTCAGGATCAACCCGACGCCGACCACCACGCCGGGCAAGGCATGCGGCATCAGGGTGAGCGCGTCCAGCAAGGCACGGCCGCGGATGCGCGTCTTCACGATGGTCCATGCGCTCAACAATCCCAGCGCGCCGGTGATGAATGCAGTCAACGTGGCAAGACTGAGACTGGTCGTCAATGCGCTTGCACCGTCTCCGTCGTTCCATAACGCATGGAAGTGATTCAGGGTGAGGTTGGCGGCATTCAGGCCGCCCGACAGCGTGCGGGTAACCGCCGTCACGGCAATCGCGAACAAGGGCGCCAGTGTAGCGGTCCCGGCAATGACGGCGAAAACGATCAGCACCGGCCAGCGCCATGCGCCCAGTTCACGCGGCGTGGTCGCGACCGGCTTGCCCGACTGTGTTTCAAAATTGCGGTTCGCCAGCAGCCGGTGCTGCAAAAAGAATGCCGTCAACGCCAGCACCGCCAGCAACAGCGACAACACCGATGCGCCGCTCAGGTCGATGGGCCAATCCGAAAAACGTTGTTCGATCGAGGTCACCAGCAGCTCCACACCAGCGCGATGACCGAGCGCCGCCGGAATGCCGAATTCTTCAATCGACATGGTGAACGTCAGCAAGGCACTCGCCGCGATGGCCGGCAGGATCAAGGGCAAGGTAATGCGCATCACGCTGCGCCACGGACCGGCGCCGAAGATTCTGGCGACATCGGTCAGACGCAAACCCACCGCCGCCAGCGCACGCGACACGGAGAAGTAGACGATGGGAAAGACGTTCAAGGTCATCGCAGCAACCACGCCGTTGAACGAGAACAGGAAATGCCCGAGATTGACGCCGGCGACCTGTTCAAGATAGCCGTGCGGCTGCAGCAACAGCATCCAGCCCAGTGCCGCCAGATAAGGCGGAATCAGAAACGGCGCCAGAAACAGCAAGTCCCAGACCCGCGCCAGCGGCACCCGGAACAATCCTCGCAGCGCACCCAGCGGCACGCCGATCAACACGCTCGCCAGCGCCACAACGATACCGAAGCGCAGCGTATTGAACAGCAGCGGCAAGGTGTCGCCGCGATCCAGAGTGGCGCCGAAAGAAGCAAACGGATGCGAGAACGAACCGGTGTTAATGCCGGGGAAAATCGCCTGCAGCACGATAAATCCGATCGGCAACGCCACCAGCAATCCCAATGCCAGAAACAACGCAGATGCGGACAGCACGCGCGCAGACGCAACTGTCTTCCAGGTTTTCATGAGAATCACGGCCGAGGATTTCAGTGTTGCTTGAACAGTTTGGAAAAACGTTCCAGCGTCTCGGCATGCATGACTGCTGCTGCCGCACCTTCCTGAGGCAACAGTTTCAGATCCTTCAACAACGGCCGCTCGCTGCTGATGTCATCGCGCGCCGGCATCAGCCAGGCATCAGCAACAATTTTCTGCCCTTGAGGCGAGAGAACGTAGTCGATAAAAGCGCGCGCCTCATTCTGCGCGCGCGAAGTCTTCAGGATCATCATCGGACGCGGCGCCACCACGGTGCCACCGGACGGAAAGATCACCTTGATCGATTCGCCGCTGACCACGGCGCCGTAGGCGACGTAATCAACCGCGCCGAAGACCGCCGTCTTGGCGCCCTGTAACACCGGATTGAGCGCCTGCGCATTAGGGCCGAGGACCACCATGCCATTGCGGTGCAGATTGTCGAACAGGGAATCCGCCTGCTTGCCGAGACGCGCCTGCAGACCCAGCAGCAGATCCAGCGTCGCGCCGGACAGTGCCGGATCCGGCATGGTCACCTGGTTGCGATACGCAGGCGCGGCGAGGTCGCGCCAGTCGTGCGGTTCCGGCAGGCCGGTGCGCGTGTTCCACACGATGCACAGCGCCGAGATGCCTTGTGCAACATAGGATGGCGTCTTGAACATCGCCGGCACGTGGGCGGCGTTCGGGCTCTCGTAGTTGAGCAGCCAGCCGCGTTTTTCCAGATCGCGCGCGGTATCCCAGGATGCGGAAATCAGCACGTCGGCATGCGGGTTGTCGGCTTCAGCTTCGAGACGCGCCATGACCTTGCCCGTGGTCGCCTGGAACAAATCGACTTTGATGCCCGTTTTTTTCTCGAATCCCTGCGCCAGTTTTTTACCGAGGCTGCCGGGCCCTGCGGTGTAGACAGTCAGGGCATTTGCGTGTTCAGCCGCGAACCCAAAAGATAACGACATGGTGAAAAAAAGTAGGAGGTTGCTAAAACGTTTCATTATATTGATTCCCGGATCGTTGCATAGCGCGAACAACGCGCCCTTGCTGCATGGTGATGACCTGATGCGCCAGTGTTTCCGCCTCTTCGCGGTCATGTGTCACATACACGGCGGTGGTGCCGAGTTGCGCGAGCAAGTCGCCGATTTCACGGCACAGGCTCACACGCAGGTCGCGGTCAAGATTGGAAAGCGGTTCATCGAACAGAAGAATCCGAGGTTCCGCGACGATGGCGCGCGCCAGTGCAACACGCTGCTGCTGCCCGCCTGAGAGTGCCGAGATACGCCGCTTGCTGACATGCCCCAGACCGACGCGCGCGAGCGCCGCTGCGACACGATGCTCGCGCTCGGTCTTGGCCACGCCGCCCATTTCCAGCGGAAATGAGACGTTGCCGGCTACCGTCATGTGCGGCCACAAGGCGTAGTCCTGAAACACCATGCCCAGCCCGCGCCGCTCGGGAGCGACACAGGTCTGGGCATCGGCGACAAGCTGATCGCCGAACCGGATGCTGCCCGCGCCGGGTTGCTGCAAGCCGGCCAGCAGCTTGAGCAAGGTGCTCTTGCCGCAGCCGGACGGCCCCAACAGTGCGAGGGTGGTGCCGCCCGGCACCTCAAGATCGATGTCCGACAACACGGCCTGCGCGTCAAACGACAGTCCCAGGCCGCGGACTGAAATCGACGTGCCGGCCGATGCGGCGTGTTGAAGAGATGCCATCTCAGAAGGTGTGACGGATGCCAATCTGCGTACCGAGCTGGTTATGGCCCGCCACTGCCGACGACGCGAAACCGTTCAGACCGAGGTCCGAGCCGCCGCGATTGATGACATAGCCGGTGTTGATATAAAGGTCCGTACGCTTGGACAAGAAGTAATCCAGATCAACCTGGAACGACATCGGCGCCAGCGTGCTGCCATAAAACTTCTGGTACATCGCCGTCCCTGACATGAGCAGGCTTGGCGTCATGTGATAGGTCGTACCCAGCCAATACAGACTGGACGCCTGCACCGGGCCTTTGGTCAGCGCAGTCAGGTGAATCGCCTTGGAGTTCAGATAACGATAGCCGGCGAACAGATCCACGTTCGCCAGTTTGTACGAGGCACCCGCACCAACGCGCTTGTCCTTGTTGCCTTCATAGCCGCCGCCGGCGACCGTGGTGGCTGCGGTCGGGCTGGCAGCCGAACCGTTCTTCTGGTCATAGACCAGCGTCGCGCTGAAGTCCCCGCCTTCATACAACAGGCCGGTCTCCATCACACGGCCGCGCAGGTTGTCGCCCGCCACTTCCGAGCCGTAAGCAACGCTGTCATAGCCCTGGCTGTATTGCGCAATGGCAGTCACCGCGCCGAATTTCTTTTGATAGCGAATGGTATTGTCGAGCCGGTCCGAGAACGCCGGATCCATCATCTTGATGGCATACACCGCGTTGTTGAGCGGATTGAACTTGCTCGCCCAGTCCAGAAACAGACCGCCGATGCGACCGACGGAGACGGTACCGAAATCGTTGTTCGCCAGCCCGACATAAGACAGGCGGCCGAACAAGCGGTTGCCTTGCAGCAGACCGCCGGTGTCAACGGCCATGCCGCTCTCGATCAGGAAGAACGACGAGGTGCCGCCGCCGAGATCTTCGTTGCCCGTGATGCCCCAGCGCGACCCGGACATATTGCCGGACGTCATGCGGGTGAGATTTTTTGTGCTGCCGCTGACCAGAGCAGCGTTAGTGAGGTATTCGATTCCGGTATCGACAATGCCGTAGAGCTTGACGGACGATGTGGAAATGGAGTCTTCGGCGAAGCCGACGGAGGGTAGCGTGAGACAGGCAGCCGCAAAGCAGCCTGCCGCGCCAAGGCGGTAGAGAGAGTTCATAAATTGTAGGTCCTCTTTGGGATTAAATTTAAACGCGACCGACGGTCACGTGGCCCAGAGTATCGGGGGTAAATATTTCTGGGTTATGAACGATTTATGTCAGTTTGATGACATGTCTCCCGCGATGCGGGACAAGCCGGCAGTGTTGAAGGCAGGAAGCGGATCTGCGCATTCGATGGCAAGAGCTTGCAGGCCAATGCAGGTCAGCGAGCGCCGACCTGGGTGTTGACGAACCATGCGCGGAGCATCAGTTCCGGCAGAGGACCGGTTCGGTCCGGCATCTGCACGATACTTCTTCTGACACTGCGGCTGAATCAGGATCAGGAAGTGGTGACGTCCGTATTTTGAGAAACGGCACCGTTGGCCGGCTGCTGTTCTCTCAGCGGTCTGTTTAAACAGGAAATACGATTCCGTCCCTCTGACTTGGCCATCTGCAACGCGCTGTCGGCACGCTGCAAGAGGTCATCCATCGCCTTGTCGCCGTGTTCACTGACTGCGACGCCGACGCTGATGGTAAAGGGCGGCAGATTATCGCTTTGATTCTCAGCCATGCCGCGACGCAGTTTTTCCGCGATGATCATCGCTCCGTGCAGATTCATCACAGGCAGCGCCAATGCAAATTCTTCGCCGCCGACGCGGCTGATGATGTCCGTGTCGCGCAAGATGCGCGCTGCCAGTTCGCCGAAGCGGCGCAGCACGGCGTCGCCGACGGCGCGTCCATGGGTGGCATTGATCTGTTCGAAATTATCGATATCGCAGACCGCCATCGACAAGGGCTTCGCGGTACGCCGCGCCAGCCGGAATTCGCGGTTGGCATATTCGTCGAATTGGCGCCGATTGGCGAGCCCGGTCAGCGGGTCACGGGTTGCCATCTCATACAGATGCGCGTTGTAGCGCCGGATTTTCGTGATCATAGGACGGAAAATCAATGCCGCCTCCAGCGCCAGCGCGATGAAAAATGCGATCAGCACAACCAGTTGCGCCTTGCGTGCCTGTTCAATGCGGGCATCCGCTTGTTCGGCGAACAGCGCAGCCGCGCGATCGAGCGCAGGCAACAGCAGATCGCGAGAATGGTGTTGCAGCGCCCGATAGGCTTCGTTGCCGGTGTTCATATTGGTCGCGCCAATGAAACGGCGCGCGTCATCCAGAAAACTGCGGACTTCAGCATCGAGGGGGGTGCTGCCGACAAAATACAGCTCATGTTCAGCCGCGTTGAGCGGATAAGAGGCAGGATCGCCTTTGCCAGTGAGAGTATCCTGCAAGCGCTCCATCTGGTTGACGGCATCCTGCAAGGCATCGTTGGTGGACGTGTCGCCGACATACAGATCCGTGCTGAGCAGTGCAATGCGTTGCGACAGCACCCGTTGCTGCTCGACGAGATGAACGCGCTGTGCGGCGCTGCGTTGTTCAATGACGATGTTGCCAAACAGAAAATATGCCGCCAAAAACAGAATCGCCATCGCTGCCACGCCAGCGACATAGGCAATGGTCATACGGGTGGCGCTGATCTTTCTGTCGGGCAAACTGGTCGCTGCTGTCTTGGTTTCTTTGGCCGCACGCATCATCGTAGTGCTTTCTGTGATTGGAACGCGGAATGCAGAATGCATCGCTGAGGGTCGATATTATGACATCAGTGCTGGGTACCAACACTGCGGCGGAGATGCTTAGTGAGATATCCGAGTTTTGTCGACGGCGGCAGTTCGCATCAGTCACGAACCTTTCCCCGCATCGATTTGATTTCACCGCGCAGTGTCTTGGTTTGCAGCCGTTTGCGCTGCGAACTGCGCGGGGGACGCGTCGGCCTGCGCAATACCGGCACGTGCGCGACAACCGCCAACATTTCCTGCAAACGCTGCAAGGCGTCCGCCTTGTTCTTTTCCTGACTGCGATGCGCCTGGGCCTTGATGATGACAATCCCCTCCTTGCTGATGCGATGATCCCGCATCGCCAGCAGGCGCTGCTTCACATCATCCGGCAAGGACGACGCGCGAATATCGAAACGCAGGTGGATGGCGCTCGATACCTTGTTGACGTTCTGCCCGCCCGCGCCTTGGGCGCGGATGGCGGTGAGTTCGACTTCTTCGTCAGTGATAAAGAGGGAAAGGATGGTAGTGGCTCGATCTGGCAAAGCACTATTCTAACGAAACGCTTTTTAAGTGGAAGTGAAAGTGGAAAGGAATTGGCGGCAAACAATCAAAAACTAAAAACTATCCGGCATTACCATTTTACGAAAATAGGCGTTTCAACTGCTCGTCTTAGGTTTGCGCTCTGTCATTGAGCTACACCCTCGTTAGGTTCGGATTGCCAAGGGATCGTTCCAGCACGCCCCGGACAAGTTACCGAAAGGCATTCGAATTAGATTCTTCGTGCTACCAGTTGCAAGAGGGGCGTTAGTGACGTATTCGATCATTGTGACGTGGCTATTGGAAACACAGTCGGTCAAATCCAGTGGAAAAAATTGTTGAAATTTGCTCGACCCAATAGTACTCAAAAGCAACGAGCAACTTAACCGCGCCATATAGTGCGTAGCGGTCATATTTTTCACTCTTCGCAACTTAAGTTTCCATTCATGTCAGAAGAACATTGGTAAGAAGAACTTATTACCTATACTCCTAACGCCATCCTTTGATGGCATACACAAAAAGAGGGAGATCGAAATGGCACGACATCAAGTGACATGTATTACTTTGTCCGGCGGACGTAATCACGAACACATCACTCACATCGGTTTCGAAAATGGTGTCAGATGGAGCAAACAAGAAGGGGTTAATTTTCTTAGGACCGCAGGAAATTCTTTATTTGTGGCAGATCAACGAGGGTCGGTGGAAGTCGGAGTAGTTGACGGAAATCCACCTTATCTTCGTACCTATGCAGATGGAAGATACACTGACAATCTCTTGGCTCTTCCCGCTTGTTAATCATAGAAAAAAAATCGCCTAGCTCTTTACGTAGTAGCGAGGAGTTAGGTCTTGTATTTCCCTCTTTACCAAATCCCCAACAAAATTAGACAATGCTCCTCTACTAGCTACTAGTAAAACAGGATGCTGACTTTGGTTTGTCGATTTCAATTTTATAAATATCCTGAGTAGTATGTAAAACGGAGTGATCTAAATTCAAACGGCGGTCCTCCACTATGCGGAGAACCCGTGTATTCTTTTATTCGATTGACAAAGTATGCGTAAATTTCTACAAAGAGGATCTACGCAGAGGACTGCCCTTCTGAAAACAAAATATAACATCGCAAAAACCTGCTAAAAAATGCAGATAAAAATATGGGGATTTGTTCATGGAATGGAGCAAAGACCGCCCGTTTCAAGCACTCGCGCTGACCGGCGGCGGTTACAGGGGACTCTTCACAGCGCGCTCTTTGCAAGTCATGGAAGAATATACAAACGCCCCGATAGGACGAAATTTTGATCTTGTCTGCGGCACCTCTATCGGCGGCATAGTGGCACTTGCTGTTGCATTTGAAATTCCTTTGACGCAGGTTGTTCAAATATTTGAAGAATACGGGGAAGCGATTTTTCCACCGTACAAACGGCCTACCTCCCAAATCGGAAAGATTCTCGACGTATACAAATACCTCCGCAGACCTCGGTACGATACCGCTCCTTTAAAGGAAGCGATAGCCAAGCTAATACCCGCAACAGCTATCCTAGGTGACGCAATTCATCCCCTGGCAATTCCTGCAGTAAACGTCACTGAGGGAAAACAACAGGTATTCAAAACTCGACATAAATCGGAATGGGTACGCGACTGGCGTTTTAAAGCGATTGATGTCGCACTAGCCACCTCAGCTGCACCAACTTTTTTTGAACTGGCAGAAGTTGAAACTAGTATGTACGCAGACGGTGGATTATTCGCAAATGCGCCAGATTTGATCGCGATGCATGAAGCAGAGTACTTCTTTAACGCTCGACAAGACGCTATACGAATTCTAAGCGTAGGAACTACTACCCAAGCATATTCCATTGCCAGCAGCGCAGGTAGACGCTTTGGCATAGGGGACTGGATGCAGGATCAAAGATTGTTCTCAGTCATGATCTCTTCACAACAACAGTTCGTTGATCAAATCGTTCGGCATCGACTACATGATTCTTACGTTCGAATCGACCATTCTGCGAGTCATGAGCAAGCTCAAGATCTTGGGCTAGATGTTGCGACCTCAGGTGCGAAGAGAACACTCAAAGCATTGGCCGATAAATGCGTAACGGACTTATTAGGAACTCAACTAGTACCATTTCTAAGTCACATCCCACAACTTAAAATAATTAGGGGGAACTAATGGGCCACGCTGCTAGATTGTTTAACGGCTCCGCAGAGCAAACACTTTATGGTCGAATTACGCCTACAGACGCACAGCGGGAATTTTTGCAAGTGCAATGGAATAGCTTGGCGGAACATTTAAAGAGAGAGCTCGCGGATTGGGGATATCCGGTTTCAACTTGGTTACAGGGATCATACAAATATGGAACCCTAATTAAGCCCGTACACAAGGGGGAAGAATACGATGTTGACGTGGGTATCTATTTTCACTGGGAAAAGAAAACTGGTGAAATAACGCCCTCACCAGAGCAATTGCGACAATGGGTCCAGCAAGAGCTGTTGGACTACCAGAATATTAATGCAGACATTCAAAAAATCGATCCACCAAAGGAAAGATGCTCGCGGGCGATCTACGCCCAGCAATTTCACATTGACACACCAACGTATCACTTAGATCCATCTAAAGATCAGCGAAAGTTGGCGTGCCTTTCAGGAAAGTGGGAAGCCAGTGACCCAAAGGCCATTTACAAATGGTTCAAGAACTCTGTTGGCAAGGATGACAGAGACCTTTTACGTCGTTTGGTACGATACCTAAAAGGATGGGCTGCAGTGGCATTTCAAGAAGCCCCAGACTCTCGCCCGTCATCTATATTTTTGACGGTACTAACCACTGAAGTCTTTCAAGATATGTGGGGGGCACGCTTTTTCGGAATCGCCGATGACGATGCCCTCATTGCGGTTGTTAAAGCTATTTTTGAGCGCCTGATACGAGATCGCCGCGTTCCAAATCCGGTTGATCGTAGCGAGGATCTAAACCGCATACCTGATGCAGCTTGGGATGCATTCTTAACTAGGCTAACCGTTTTACGTGATACAGCTCTCGCTGCTGATGATGTCGAAGACGAGGCTAGCGCTGCGTTGATCTGGACAGAATCATTTTCGTTTCTAATGCCGCTACCAGAAACTGACGCGGTAGAAGTAATAGAACCAACATCCGAACGCCTGCTGATGCAGCTGCCGGATATCCAAATACAAATTTGGGATCAACAAGATAATCTTTTAGCTACACATATGAATGAAGTCCCGAGTATGACTAAGGGGCATAAATTGCTGTTCACCATCGTTAACCCCCATGTGGTGCCAGATTACGCAACCATCGAATGGACTGTTCGGAATAATGGCAATGAGGCTGACAGCATAGGAGACCTAGGTCATGCACGCGGTGGCATTCGCATGCTTTCTGTCGAGGAACACAGCGGTTATGTCGGTAAGCACTATATGGATTGTGTTGTAAGAAATAATGGATCCATATTTGCTGCAAGGAGGGTGGCAGTCCACATTGAAGAGGTGTTGGCACTTCGCCAGCCAAACCCGCAGAAGAATTGGATGAAATTGCGTACGCGACGTGGTCGTCGGCGTTAGATTTTAAAAAAATATTAACTGACCATAAAAACGCTTATTGCGATTGGCAGACATTTAATCAGCAACTTACCGCTGCTTCATGTGCCATCGACTAGCGAACACCGCTGCTGTATTTTTACATTATTTTTAGTATCGATTCTTCGGCCAAATATATCTAAGCCGCATCCAGATTGGTTAATCGAAAATCTAAGACTTAACTCCTGAAAAAATCAGGTGAACACAACTTACTAAGGGGATTATTTTGAAGCTTTTAAGTTTTTTTGCGCGAGGGGTTCACAAGCATTACACATTCGATATCGATTTCAACAGAGATATTAATTTCCTCGTCGGAGTTAACGGGAGCGGCAAGACTACCGCACTGAGACTTCTTCAAGCGGGTCTCTCATTCAATTTAAGGGATCTACTTCTAACCACTTTCCTAGAGCTAAAAATCGTTTTTGAAACCAGGTCGAATCCTAGTGGCTCCGTAAGAATCAACGAAATCAGGTTCGTTAAAGAAGGCGCCGAACTTCGCCTCAAAGTGAATGGAGAGCATCTATTGGTCATTCCGACTTTTGCGAAAGACGAAATGGAACAATATATAAGCTCGGGAAAATTTGAAGATTACATTGAAGAAAGACGATTTAGAGCACTCCGCGAGCATCCGTATATTCTCGATTTTTTTGAACGGATAAAGAAGCCACTGTTCCTCGGACTTGAGCGTAGCACAGTAGTTAAAGGGGAAGACCTTCTAGATAATGACGAAGTTTTTATTAGAAATGGCATGCGCCATCGGGTCAGTGCGAGCCGATCAAGAAATATTGACGCACCTCAGGACGGGCTCGAACATTCGAAAACACTTCTCAAAAACGCCTATCGACGCTTTCGTTCGGTCAGTGATAAGCAGACCGCATCACTACTAAGTTTGATCGTGAAGTCCACCTTCGAGTACATACAAGTGGATGAAGACGTGTTGAGTCCGAGCGGTACAAAATATGAAGAAATTCTTCACCGTCGTGACGAAATTCAAAAAGTCGCGACTGACCTCGGAGGTGAGACCAAGGCTTCGGGACAGATCGAAAAATTCTTTGAACAGCTCGAATCTGCATATAGCACAATGAAGCAATCGGGACCGAAAGCAACGGGTCTTAGTATTGAATGGCTTCTTAATAAGGCGCAAATTCAACGTATCAGTAAAATTTTGAACGAAATGGACGCACAGAAAAGGCGTGCCGATAGCTTATATATTCCTATTCGTAGCTTCGAAGAAGCCGCTAATTTCTTTTTCAATGAGTCCAGGAAGAAAGTGCGAGTTGATTCAGTAGGTAGCCTCAATGTCTCGATTAATTCCGATGATATACCACTCGGCACTCTTTCATCAGGAGAAAGGCAGCTACTCATTCTACTTGCTCACGTCGTCTTCACCAATTCTCAGGGAACGGACATAATTATTATTGATGAGCCTGAACTCTCTCTCCATCTACGGTGGCAAGAATATTTGGTAGATAAACTTATCGAATTAGACGATACGAAGCAGTTCATCTTCGCTACTCACTCCCCTGAAATTGTCGGATACCGCAAAGAAAAAACAATCAAGGTGCACAAATGATTGGCGAGTTCCTTGAGCGCACTGCTGCCGCACGGTATGCGTCTTCAGTTTTCTATGAAGAGTTTAACGATATCGATATCTATATTGAGGACACGGCGAATGGATATGAAAAACTTTTTGCAATAATCCTAGGCCGTCTTTTGGCTGATCGCCTCACCGTGACTAAAGTATTTCCACTTGGGGGAAGACAGAAGGTAATCGAAACTGCTCGCCAAGCGCAGAACACGGAGAGAAAATCGGTCTACATTATTGATGGGGATTTGTATCTGATTACTGGGGAGCGCGAAGGAATTCCGAACAACGTAGTAACGCTGGATCGTTATTGCATAGAGAACTATCTTATTGACGAGCGAGTGATAGTTGACATCTTGGATGATGAGCATCCAGAAAAACGCAAAGATGATCTAGCTGCGTTGTTTGATTTTGAGCATTGGCTTTCCTCAAGCCGACAAAAATTTACAGAGCTTTTCTTGCTATATGCAGCTGCACATCATTTACAGAGTGGTCTTCCAACGATCTCCAGACCAATGAAAGATCTTATTCGTAGCAACCGCGCCGAGGTAGATGCGGAAAAAGCGCAGAAAATAATCGAGGAAATTCATTCGAAGTTACTGGAAAAATTTGACGAAGCACAAGTGACCCAATTGTTAGCTGAATTGCAGAAAAATATTGATGTAAATTCCTGTTTTGTATCGAAATATGTTTCGGCAAAAGATTACACGCTTCCAATGCTTTTTGTAAGAATGAGGAGCATATGGAAGTTAGCGGCCACAAATCTCAACATCAAAATGCGCCTCGCGAAACACTGCGATTTATCTTCTTTGCAAAACGTCAAGGCAGCTATTCATGTTGCGATCCAATAAGCCGCGGCGGTGATATTGAGTGATTGGGTCAGAATATCTGGCCCAATCTTTTCCCGGCGACTGAGTACACATCAAAAGCGATAACAGCTTGAAGCAATCGGCCACTACAGAATCCATCACACTGAACAACCCTCAAGTTCACAAAACACCTCAAATCCCGCGTAAAATGCGGGGTTCGCGGGTGTAGCTCAATGGTAGAGCAGAAGCTTCCCAAGCTTACGACGAGGGTTCGATCCCCTTCACCCGCTCCAGGGTGCTAGGGAATCCAGCGTTTTTCATCGCTGCCTTATTTGTCTGCCTTTTGCACGCCGCATAACAATTCCATCCTCAGATCCTTCGCTTCACGAGTCATTCATGTCAGAAAACAAGTCCGGCAAACCGCTTTTTTACGATCCGACCGAACATCGCATCCGCAGCTTCGTCACACGCGCAGGTCGCTTGTCGGGGGCGCAGGCGCGCGCTATTGAGGAGCTGGGGCCGCAGTTCTTGTTGCCGTATGCGAAGGAGACGCTGGATATCGATGCGGCCTTCGGACGCTCGGCGCCGACAGTGTTTGAGATCGGTTTCGGCATGGGCGACACCAGCGCGAAGATTGCTGCGGATATGCCGGAGAAGAATTTCATCGGGGTGGAGGTGCATACGCCGGGCGTGGGTAGTTTGCTGAAGCAGATCGGCGAGCAGAGTCTGACCAATATGCGCCTGATACAGCACGATGCGGTGGAAGTGTTGACCAACATGATTGCACCGGGCGCGCTGGCCGGTGCGCACGTGTTCTTTCCGGATCCATGGCACAAGGCGCGTCACAACAAGCGCCGCCTGATTCAGGGGCCGCTGGTGAGTCTGCTGGCGTCGCGCATTGCGCCGGGCGGTTACCTGCATTGCGCCACCGACTGGGAAGAGTATGCGATCCAGATGCTGGAAGTGCTGGGCGCGGAGCCGACGCTGAAGAACAGCACCGACGCCGCTGAAGGTTATGCGCCGCGTCCCGATTACCGCCCGGTCACCAAGTTCGAAAACCGCGGCCTGCGTTTGGGACACGGCGTTTGGGATTTGGTGTTCATCAAACAATAAAGTCCTGCTGCGAGGCCATGATCTGTGATGTTGCCAATGAGCGTCCGGTGCTCAAAATCCTCATGTACCCAAGTACACTCCAAGGATTTCAACTGAGCTGTGCTCCGGGTGCCGCCAGCTGATGGCCTCTCGCTACGGACTTTGAATACGTTCCGAAGCGCTCATTCAATCAGACAACTCCGTCGCGCAGTTTGAACACACTCACTGCGCGCGCCAGACTGGCCGCCTGATCCTGCAGGCTTTCTGCAGCGGCGGCGGCCTCTTCCACCAGCGCGGCGTTCTGCTGCGTGACCATATCCATTTGCACGACTGCGCGGTTGACTTCGTCGATGCCGGCGCTTTGCTCGCGGTTGGCGCGCGTGATCTCGTCCATGATGGCAGCGACTTGCGCCACGGCACCGACGATCTCCTGCATGGTCTGACCGGCATTGCCGACCAGGCTGCTGCCGGTGTTGATCTTGGTGACGGAGTCGCCGATGAGCTCCTTGATCTCTTTGGCTGCGGTTGCACTGCGTTGGGCCAGCGTGCGCACTTCTGATGCAACCACGGCGAAGCCTCTGCCCTGTTCTCCGGCACGCGCTGCTTCGACGGCGGCGTTGAGCGCGAGGATGTTGGTCTGGAAGGCGATGCCGTCAATGACACCGATGATGTCGACGATCTTGTGCGAGCTTTGCTCGATGGCATTCATGGTGTCGACTACCGCGGCGACCATCTCGCCGCCCTTGACGGCTACACCCGAGGCATCGGCGGCGAGCTTGTTGGCCTGATGCGTGTTCTCGGCATTCTTTTGCACGGTGGAGGTGATCTCTTCCATGGAGGCGGCGGTTTCTTCCAGCGAGCCGGCCTGTTCTTCGGTGCGTGACGACAAGTCCTGATTACCCAGCGCAATCTCGGTTGATGCCGTGGCGATGGTGTGGGTGCCGGTGCGCACTTCGCTGACGATGCCGACCAGGTTGTCGTTCATGTCTTTGAGCGCTTGCAGCAGTTGGGCGGTCTCGTCCTTGCCGCTGACGATGACTTCCGAGCGCAGATCGCCGGCGGCGACCGTCTGCGCAATGATGACGGCGGTGTTGAGCGGACGCGTGATGCTGGTCACCAGCCAGAAGGTGACGATGCTGCCGAGCACCAGCGACAGGACGATGGAAATCACCAGCGTCATGCGCGCTTCGCGGTAGTCGGCCTGGGCGTCGATGGCAATCTCTTCGCGGAATTTGTCGGCCGACTTGCGCACGTCGGCGACGATGTCGTCGATCATCTGCGTCGGCAGCCGGTCTGCGCCTTTGACGGCGTCATCGACACGGCCGACGCTGTCGCGGTCTTCCGGCTTGTATTCCTTCTGGAGGGCGGCGAGGTATTTCACACCAAGATCGGCGTGCGCCTGCTGCGCCTGCTTGAGCTTGTCGACCGGCATGCCCAGCGCGGGCAGCAAGGTGTTGAGTTTGGCCAGATTGGCTTCGGTGGCTTTGCCTTCGTCGATGAAGGCCTGGCGGTATTTGGTGAAGGATTCCTGGTCTTTGCCGCGCAGCAAGGTGTTTTTCCACTCCTGCACCTGGATCTTGAATTGCACCTGAGCGCTGCGCGCGGAATCGATGGCCTTCTCGATGGTGCCGGCTTTTTGCATCGCCTGCGTGTTCTGGTCGAAGCTCTCGTTGAGCGTCATCCAGCCCCTCATCCCGACGAAGATGGTCGCCAGCAGCAGCAATGCCGCCAGCAAACCGAGACGTGTGCCTATCCTGAGATCGGTCAGCTTCATATACCCTCCATGCTTGTGTTTGCGCGGAAATATAGGTGCCTGCAACAGCGGTCTTCAACCGACTCGCGACCCGGTTGTTAACACTATATCCATTAACGGCAAAGCATGATGCGTACCACAGGGTATGTCACTCAGGTATTTCCTGAAATCTCCTGAATGAGGGCGATGATTTCCGTACCGTAAGTCTCCAGTTTCTTTTCGCCAACACCGGTGACGCCGCGCAGATCGTCGAGCGACGAGGGCTTGGCTTTGGCGATTTCGCGCATGGTGGCGTCATGGAAGATGACGTAGGCCGGCACGTTGTGTTTGCGCGCA
Source organism: Herbaspirillum sp. GW822-FHT03A08 (assembly GCF_058801885.1). Taxonomy (NCBI): domain Bacteria; kingdom Pseudomonadati; phylum Pseudomonadota; class Betaproteobacteria; order Burkholderiales; family Oxalobacteraceae; genus Herbaspirillum; species Herbaspirillum sp. GW822-FHT03A08. Next base: position 346,715 of record NZ_JBXANR010000004.1, read on the forward strand.
GTCTCGACGCGCCACCAGCGCAGCTTGTCGAAGAGTGTCTGCTCTTCGGTCGACAAATCCGTTTCGGTGTAATTGGATTTGGACGAGGTGCGTTTCGGCTTGACCGGCTTCTGGTACTGGCGCAGCTGGATTTTTTGCTCGCCGCGTAACACCGGCTTGGCCTCTTCAGTCAGTTTGAGCGAGCTGTAGTTTTCATGGTCGACGGTCAGCAAACCGAGTGCGATGACCTGGCGCAGTACGGCGCGCCATTCGGCTTCGCCATACTCGCTGCCGATGCCGAACACCGACAATTGGTCGTGACGCCATTGTTTCACCCGCTCGCCATCAATGCCTCGCAAGACTTCCAGCACGTGGCCGGCGGCAAAACGCTGCTCGACGCGATAGACGGTCGACAATAGTTTTTGCGCCATCAGCGTGCCGTCGAAGGAGACCGGCGGCGACAGGCAGATGTCGCAGTTGCCGCAGGCTTGCTGGCCGTGCTGGCCGAAATAGTCGAGCAGGCGCACGCGGCGGCAATGCAGGGTTTCGCACAGGCCGAGCATGGCGTCGAGCTTGACGCCGAGCACGCGCTTGAAGGTTTCGTCGGCTTCCGACTCGGCGATCATGCGGCGTTGCTGCACCACGTCTTGCAGGCCGTATGCCATCCATGCGTTGGCGGGTAAACCATCGCGCCCGGCACGGCCGGTTTCCTGGTAATAGCCTTCAATGCTCTTGGGCAAATCGAGGTGGGCGACGAAGCGCACATCGGGCTTGTCGATGCCCATGCCGAACGCGATGGTGGCGACCATGACGATCTTGTCTTCCCGCAGGAAGCGCGACTGGTTGGCGGTGCGCTTGGCGTAGTCCATGCCGGCGTGATACGGCAGCGCGTTGATGCCGCTCTGCTTGAGGAACTCGGCGGTCTCTTCAACCTTCTTGCGCGACAGGCAGTACACCACGCCGGCGTCGTCGGGATGCTCGCTCTCGATGAAGTCGAGCAGCTGCTTGCGGCCGTTCGCCTTTTCGACGATCTGGTAGCGGATGTTGGGGCGGTCGAAGGACGACACGAACTGGCGCGCGTCTTCGAGCTGCAGGCGGTGGATGATTTCTTCGCGGGTCTGCTGGTCGGCGGTTGCCGTCAGCGCGATGCGCGGCACGTTGGGAAAACGCTCGTGCAGCACCGACAGCTTGATGTATTCAGGACGGAAATCGTGGCCCCATTGCGACACGCAATGCGCCTCGTCGATGGCGAACAGCGAGATGTGCGCTGCTTCCAGCAGATCGAGGCAGCGCGGCGTCATCAGGCGTTCGGGCGCGACATACAAGACATCGAGATCGCCGCTGCGCACGCGCCGCTCGATCTGCATCGCTTCATCGAAGGTCTGGGTGGAATTGAGGAAGGCGGCACGCACGCCGACTTCGGCCAGTGCATCGACCTGATCCTGCATCAGCGCGATCAGCGGCGACACCACCACGCCCACGCCGTCGCGCACCAGCGCCGGCACCTGATAGCACAGCGACTTGCCGCCGCCGGTCGGCATCAGCACCAGCGCATCGCCGCCCTGCACCACGTGCTGGACGATCTCGGCCTGCTGGCCGCGGAACGACGAATAGCCGAATACGGTTTCGAGGATGTGCAGCGCTTTGGTCTGCTGCTCCTGGACGCGTTCTGACACAATTTCAGACATTTATTGCAAGAATCCCTTGCTGACCGCAACCAGCAAAAACACGCCGAGTGCGGCGCGATAAACAATGAAAGGCCAGGTCGAGAAACGCTCCAGGAATTTCATCAGTCCCCAGATCGCGCAAAACGCCGAAACGCTCGCGACCACAATGCCGAACAACAACAGCGACCATGCCTGCAGCGGAATATGCGCATGCCACAGCACAGCCAGTTCTTTGAGGCCGGCCAGCGCGATCGCCGGCAAACCGAGCAGGAAGGAGAAGCGCGCCGCTTCTTCCCGTTTGAAATTGAGGAACAGCGCCGCAGTCAGCGTCGAACCTGAACGCGACACGCCCGGAATCAGTGCGCCGACCTGGGCAATGCCGACAATCAGCGCGTCCCGCAGGCGCATTTCATCGACGGTGCGGCGATGACGGCAAGCCAGTTCGGCAATCGCCAGCAAAACCGCCATGGCGATACACGACCAGCCGATCACCGACAGGCTGCGCAGCGGCGAACCGCAGGCGTTGAGTACGTGCGACAAGGCCAGTCCGGCGATGCCGATGGGAATCGTCGCCAGAATGATAGCGACGGCCAGACGGAACATCGGGCTGTTGAAATCGCGCTGCTTCCACGCCGCGATGCTGCCGGTGGTGACGGCCGAGACGTCGCGCCAGAAATAGCTGACCACCGCAGCCAGCGCCGCCAGCTGCATCGCCGCCGAAAACGCCGAACCGGGATCATGCCAGCCCAATACCGCGGGCACGATGCGCATGTGCGCCGTGGAAGAAATCGGCAACAGCTCGGTGATGCCCTGCACGATGCCGAGAAAACCGATCTGCAAATAATCCAGAGAGGCGAAGCCGATATCCAGACCGGCGCTGCATGCATTTGCCACGATGCTTCCTTTTTTACTTATTTACTTATTCAACCCAGGCGACCACGCCGCTATAGGCGGTGCCGAGAATCACCAGGCCGAACAGGATGCGGTACCAGGCAAACACGGTGAAGTCATGCGAGCTGATGTAACGCAGCAGCCAGCGCACGCACAGGAAAGCGGAAATGAACGCTGCCACGGTGCCGATGGTGAACAGCGGCGCATCGGCGGCGCTGAGCAAGGCGCGTTCCTTGTACAGCGAATAGATGGTGGCCGCAAACAGCGTCGGAATCGCCAGGAAGAAGGAGAACTCGGTCGCTGCCTTGCGCGACAGGCCGAACATCATGCCGCCGATGATCGTGGCGCCGGACCGGCTGGTGCCGGGGATCAGCGCAAAAGCCTGCGCGCAGCCGACCTTGAAGGCATCCAGCGGCGTCATGTCGTCCACCGAATCGATGCGCGCCGAGGAATAGCCCATGTTGCCCTTGTTGCGGCGCTCCACCCACAGGATGATCAGGCCGCCGACGATGAAGGCGATGGCAACCGGCACCGGTGCGAACAGCACGGCCTTGATCTTCTTGCTGAACAGGAAGCCGAGGATGGCCGCCGGCAGAAAAGCGATGATCAGGTTGATCACCAGGCGCTGCGCCTTGCGGTCGCTGAACAGGCCGCCCAGCACCGAGGCGATGCGCGCGCGGTATTCCCAGCACACGGCGAGGATGGCGCCGGCCTGGATGACGATCTCAAAAACGTCGACTTTCTCTTTCGGAAACGCCGGACCGGCGAAATGCAGCAGGCTGCCTGCAAGAATCAGATGTCCGGTGGAAGAAATAGGTAGAAATTCGGTCAGGCCTTCTACGATGCCCATGATGAGCGCTTTGAGAGCGAGAATGGTGTCCATGCTGAGGGGGAGAGTGAGTCAAAAGAACCGAAAAGGGCCGAAAAAAAGCGGCGCCGGTGCCGGTCGAAGTCAGCATTTTACTGGTTCGGCACGGGACGGGTACTTTTTTGCATCAGCGCGGAAGAAACTGTGCGAGATTATCGAAGTCACACGATCTCATCAGGCAATGCACGCGCCGCCGCTGCTTCATTCAGTTGCTATCCACTTCCGGAGAATAGTAATGACGATTCGACATCATCCTGTACTGATCGCGGGCGCCGGCCCTACCGGCCTCACCGCCGCCATGGAATTGTCCCGGCAGGGCATACCGGTGCGCCTGATCGACAAGCTGGCAGCACCGTCGACGACATCGCGCGCGCTGGCGGTACAGGCGCGCACGCTGGAGTTGCTGCAACAACGTGGTCTGACTGACAAGATGCTGGCGGCGGGCAACAAGGCGCATGCAGGCAGCCTGTACGGTCGCGGCAAGCTGCTGGGCACGGTTGACCTGAGCCGGATTCCCGGGAGACACAATTACGTGCTGCTGTTATCTCAGGCAGAAACGGAACGTTTGCTGACGGAGCAATTGGCGCTGCAAGGCGTGCAGATCGAACGCAGCGTGGAACTGATCGGCTTCGTGCAGTCGCAACCACCCACTCCGGAAAGCGGCCTGCTGGCCGAACTGCGCCATGCCGACGGACGCATCGAGCAAATGCAGGCAGCGGCGCTGATCAGTGCCGAAGGCGCCCACAGCAGCGCGCGCCATGCGCTCAAGCTCGCGTTTGAAGGCAAGTCGCTCAAACCCACGTATGCGCTGGCCGACTTGTATGTGGACGGCGAAATCGCGTCGGACCAGTTGTCGATCTTCATTTCGGATCACGGCTTTCTGGCGATGTTTCCGCTGGCGGAAGGACATTTCCGCATGATCGCCATCGAGCCGGATGCAGACAGCCAACACGACGGCGATCTGGTGCGCGACATCCCGGGCGATCCGCCCACGCTGGCGCAATTGCAGGCGATCTACGATGCGCATTCGCCGGTCCCGGCGACACTGAGCAATATCGTCTGGAGTTCACACTTCCGCATCAACAGCCGCATGCTGCAGACGCTGCGGCAAGGCAACGTATTCTTCGGCGGCGATGCCGCGCACATCCACAGTCCGGCCGGCGGCCAGGGCATGAATACCGGCATCCAGGACATGATCGACCTGTGCTGGAAGCTGGCGCTGGTGTTGCAAGGCAAGGCCGGCACGGCGCTGCTCGACACCTATGAACAAGACCGCCTGCCGGTGATACGCAATATCGTCACGCGCACCGAAGCGGCCACCGACGTGCTCAATTCGCGCAGTACATGGCTGCATAGACTGGTGACGCATATTGCACCACTAGCGCTGAATATCGACTTCATTCAGGACACCGCCACGCGGCTGATCAGCGAGATCAATATCGACTACCGCGACCGGCCGCTGTCGGCCACGCATGACGCAGGCGGCAGCTTGCACGGCGGCGATCGCTTGCCCGACATCGACGTGATTGCGTGGGAACATAACAACAGCACTGATGAATCCCGCGAAGGCAATCTGTATGCGCTGCTCGACCCCTCACGTCTGACGCTGCTGATTGCGCAAGGCCCGTCGGCGCCGATTCTGCCGCCGGACTGGCGTGAACAATTGCGCCGCTGGGACGGCGTGCTGACGGTACGGCATATCGCAGCGGCGCTGGCGGAAGGGCAGGACCGCGAATTCAGGAACCTGTTCGGCTCTTACCATTTGCATGTCGCGCGGCCCGATTGCTATCTTGGTTTTGTGGGCGATGCGGCGCAATGGGATGCGCTGATCGGGTGGCTGGAAAAATGGTTCTCGCCGCAGGCGGGACGGTAGTGCGATGTTGGCGTTAGGTATGACGGCATGACGTATACTTCCCGATCCGATTCCCTCTTAGGCCTATCGCCATGTCCGACATCACGATCTATCACAACCCCAAATGCGGCACCTCGCGCAACGTCCTGGAAATGATCCGCGCCGCCGGTATCGAGCCGCAAGTGATCGAATACCTGAAGACGCCGCCCGACCGCGCCACACTCAAGAAGATCATCGCCGACAACGGCCAGCCGGTGCGCGACATCATGCGCCGCCGCGGCACCTCGTACGACGAGAAGGATCTGGACAACGCCAAGTGGAGCGACGAGCAGTTGATCGATCTGATGCTGGAAGACCCGATCCTGATCAACCGCCCTATCGTCGTCACGCCATTGGGGACGCGGCTATGCCGGCCGGTTGAGAAGCTGCAAGAGATCCTGCCGCAAGCGTAATGTTTTCCGGCTCGGCGGCCGGCTCCGCGATCCGTCCCGAGAGCTGCCCGAGCAAGGTGGTGCGATACATGATGCGGCGCTGGCTGTGATCGTAATCGGACAGCGCGATGTGCATGGCGCTGCGGTTGTCCCACATCATGGTGTCGCCGATTTCCCAGCGATGGCGGTAGACGTTTTCCGGCACGACACTGTGGTCGTACAGATATTGCAGCAGCGGCCGGCTCTCTTCCTCTGTCATTCCCTCAATCGATACCGACGTCATTTCACTGACATACAAGGCCTTGCGCCCGCTGCCGTCGTGCACGCGCGCGATCGGCTGGTACACGGGCGGATTGCGGCGGCGGATCTCGGCCAGTTCTTCACTGGTGCGCCGCAGCCGGGTCTCGCGCGCCACCGACATGTCGTGCAGCGCATTGCGGCCATCGAGGATGGACTGCAAGGTCGGCGACAAACTCTCCCACGCTTTGTACATATTGCAGAACATGGTGTCGCCGCCGACATCCGGCAACTCCACGCAATGCAGCAGCGAGCCTTTGGCCGGACGCGTGGTGGTCGACAGATCTGAGTGCCACTGGCGACCGACTGCCAGACGTTTTCCACCGGATTCGAAGTTGGTGACCAGCAGGATCTCATGATGATCAGGATGGCGGAAGCGGGGAACCGCCGCATGATCGTCGAGCGCGCCGAAATTGCGGCTGAAGGCGATGTGCTCTTCAAACGTCAGCGGCTGATTGCGGAACAGCAGGATGATGTAGCGATGCCAGGCATCGGTCAGCGCCTGCACCGTCTCGGCGTCCAGCGGCCTGCGCATGTCGATGCCGATCACCTCCGCACCCAGCGCCGAGGACAAGGGTTTCAAGGAAAAGCTACTCATGCTGCCTCCCGTCAAGTGGTGGCTACATCAGTTCGTCTCCGATTTTTATTCTTATCAAACCTGCTCACAATCTGTAGCGAGAAGCCATCAGCCGGTGACGGACGGAGCGGAGCTCAGTTGCGGAACCCTGGAACGTACTCTGGTACGTGAGGATTCCGAGCACCGCCCGACGCCGGATCATGGCTTCGCAGCAGGATTGCGGACAGGTTTCTATACGGTTGGAATCTTCGAACTGTCAGCCCAGAACAAAGCCTTGCGTTGCAGAATACCCATCAGCACATGCAGACATACCCCGATCGCCGACAACACAAACAGCGTGGCGAACACGCCGGCCGTATCGAGATTGACGTTCATCTGCATGATCGCATTGCCGAGTCCCTTGCGTGAGCCGAGGAACTCGCCGACGATGGCGCCGAGGATGCTGAAGATGATCGCGATGTTGAGTCCCGCGAAAATCATCGGCAGCGCACCCGGCAGGCGCACCATCGTAAAAATCTGCCAGCGCGTTGCGCGCAGCGAGCGCATCAGTTCCAGCCGCGCCGGATCGGTGGAGCGCAGGCCGCTGATGACGTTGACCAGAATCGGGAAGAAGGCGATCGTCGCGGCGATGATCACCTTGGACGTCATGCCGAAGCCGAACCACATGATGAACAGCGGCGCGACCGCTACCTTCGGCGTGGTCTGGATGGCGATCAGGTAGGGATACAAGGTTTTTTCCGCCAGCCGAAACTGCGCGATCAAACCGCCCAGCACGATGCCGAACACCGCCGCCAGCAGGAAGCCTGACATGGCTTCACCGAGCGTGTAGAGCGCATTGTCCCAATAGCTGGTATTCATTAGCGACAGCGCGATATTCGACGGCGCGGGCATGATGTAGATCGGGATCTCGAAGTAGCGGATGATGGCTTCCCAGATCACCACCACGGCGACGAACACGCCCGGGATCAGGATCAGCTCGGGGCGCGCCTTGAGCTTGCGGCGCAGGCTGAATGAGGCAGGCGCAGACGTCGTTTGCGCTGTGTGCATCGTTTGCGTCGTTTGCGTAGTGGCCGCGCTGTTGTGCACGCTTTCCATCAGATGAATCCTTGCGTATTGAATTGGCTGCGAATGCGATTGCTGAACACGCCGAAAGCATCGGTCGACATGATGTCGAGCCCGCGCTCCGACGGCAGGTCGACCGCGACCAGGTCGGCGATGCGGCCCGGCCGGTTGGACAGGACCATCACATGCGTGCCGAGGAAGATCGCTTCAGGAATCGAGTGCGTGACGAAGATGATGGTCTTGCCTGCTTTGCGCCAGATGCGCAGCAACTCCAGGTTCATCACTTCGCGCGTCATGGCGTCGAGCGCGCCGAAAGGTTCGTCCATCATCAGGATGGACGGATCGTGGATCAGTGAGCGCGCAATGGCGACGCGCTGCTGCATGCCGCCGGAAAGTTCGCTGGGATAGCGTCCGGCGAAATCGGCCAGGCCGACCATCTCCAATAATTCTTGGGCGCGCACACGGCTGGCGGCCATGTCGAGACCGAGCACCTTGGCCGGCAGCAGGACGTTGTCGATGGCGGTTTTCCACGGCAGCAACACCGGGCTTTGAAACACCATGCCGATGTCGCGATGCGGTTCGTGCACTTCTTCACCGTTGACCTTGATCGATCCGGCGGAACGCGGAATCAGACCCGAGAGCAGTTTGAGCAGTGTCGACTTGCCGCAGCCGGAAGGACCGACGATGGTCATGAAACCGCCCTGCGGCACGGTGACGGAAATCGGCCCGAGCGCCTGCACCTTGCCGCCGTCGTGGGTGGCATAGGTTTTTTCCAGCGCCTCGACGACGATGGCGGCAGCACCATCGTCGGGATGGTTCAGATGAGTGTTTGCTTCCTGGCTGAATGAAGTGTCGCGCACGATAGACATGGCTGGCATCTGATTGACTCCTGAAGGTCACGCATCATACAGAGAATTCAAGTCACTAAAGTCGTCTTTACAAATTCGAGGCCGCCGCCGGCGTTGACGATGTCCTGCAGGAACGGCGACAGCGGTTCGACCTGCATCTGCTTGCCGGTCGTGGCGTTGTGAATCGCGCCGCGGCTGAAATCAATGTCGAGCTGATGGCCGTCATCGATGGCGTCCAGCACTTCGGTCGTTACCATCAATACCGGCACGCCCATGAAGATCGCCAGACGGAACGGGCCGCGCGAGAGCGAGCGCACCAGCAGGCCGACGCCCAGCGCCTTCATCGCGAGAAAGGGATGGCTGTGGTTGCTGCCGTGGGCGAAGTTGCGGCCAGCGACGATGACGTCGCCCGGCTGGGCCTGCTGGGCAAACTCCGGACGCACTTCGGCGAGCAGGTGATGGCGCAGCATGCGCGGGTCGAATTCAAAGACATGGCGCGCCGAGATCAACTGGTCGCTGGAGATATCGCTGGAGAATTTCCAGGCGCGGCCGCTGCTGGTTTTTCCTGCAACTTCAGTCGTCATTGCACACCTCCCCTGGCGAAGCTGCGCGGGTCGGTGATATGTCCGGTGATGGCGGACGCGGCCACCGTCATGGCGCTGGCGAGGAATATCTCCGCCTCGTTGCTGCCCATGCGGCCCGGATCGTTGCGCGTGCTGGTGCTGATGCGGCGCTCGCCGGCGGTCAGTTGCGCGATGCCGCCGAAGCATGGCCCGCAGGTCGATGGCGAGATGTTGGCGCCGGCGGCGGTGAGTTCGGTCAGCAGGCCTTCCTGCAAGGCTTGCTGGAATACTTGCTGCGTCGCCGGGATCACCAGCAGATTCACGTCGGCATGCACCTTATGGCCGCGCAGGATGGCGGCGGCGGCACGGATGTCTTCGATCGAGCCGGACACGCAGGAGCCGATGTAGGCGTGCTGAATAACGATGTCCGACATGGCCTGCGCCTCGCGCACATGGTTGGGCGATGGCGGAATCGAGACGCGCGGCGTCAACGTGGCAAGGTCGAGGTCGATGGTCATGGCGTAGTCGGCATCGTCGTCACTATTGAGTGGCTGCGGATCGGTCACGCCATGCTCGCGCAGGTAATCGATGCAGCGCTGATCGACGGCGGCGATGCCCGACTTGGCGCCGGCGTCGACGCACAGGCCGCAGATGGTCATGCGTTCCGGCACGGACAAGGTCGACAGACCTTCGCCCTGATATTCGATGACGCGATAGCTGGTGGCCTCGTCGTCAAGCTGCTGCATGGTCGCCAGCACGATGTCGCGCGCCCCGACGCCGGGTGCGCAGGCGCCGTGCAGACGCACACGAATGGTTTCCGGCACCTTCATCCAGATCTGGCCGGTGGCCAGGACCATCGATACTTCAAATCCGAACGGCACCGACAAGGCGCCGACCGCGCCGAGGCCGGGCGCATGGCTGTCGGCGCCCGCGGCAAACATGCCGGGCGCGATCAGTCCCTGCTCGACCATCAGCGGATGCGTGATGCCGGCGCCGTCGAAGAAATGACCGACCGACAATTCCTGCGCCAGCTTGCGGGTGAGCTTGTTGCGTTCGGCGCCGGCGATGCTGTGCACCGGTACTTCGTGGTCGATGATGACGGCGACCCGTTCCGGGTGCGCCAGTCTGGTGACGCCGATTTCACGGATGCGTTTGATGTAGGCCGAGAACGACACCTCGGGCGCGGTCACCAGATCGGGACTGGCCCAGATGATTTCGCCGTGCGCGACAGGACTGGTCAACGGATCGCGCCCGCTGGCGCGGGCAAGAATTTTTTGCGTCATGGTGGCGCCCATGTCGGCTAGCTCCCGGTGGATTCTGTAGGTGCTTCTGGTTCGTTCAGCTGCGCGTCGAAGGCGGCGGCGCGCTCGACACCGACCAGACGGCCGACGTCGGCAAACTTCGCCATGCCGTCAATCAGATGCGCAGTATCGCCTGCGTCGAACATGCTGCGCAGCATGGTTTGCTGCGCCTTGAATGTGGTCTGTATCAGCGACAAAGGATACAACGCCATGGCGAAGCCTGCTTGCGCCAATTGCTGTTGCGTATAGCTGGGGCGCACTGTTTCGGCGGCAACATAAATGACGGGGATCCTGACGCTGGAGGCGACCGCTTCGAGTTCAGCCTGCGTGCTCAGCGAGGGCACCATGACGGCGTCGGCGCCGGCGCGTTCCATCGCTTTGGTGCGCGCAATCACTTCGTCGAGGCCGTAGATGGTCATGGCGTCGGTACGGCCGATGATGACGAACTCGCTGCTCTTGCGACCCGCTCGTGCAGCACGCAGGCGCAATGCCATTTCTTCGCTCGGAACCAGTTTCTTGCCGGCCATGGCGCCGCACTTCTTGGGCATGATCTGGTCTTCCAGATGCAGGCCTGCGATGCCGGCTTTTTCAAAGGCGCGCACAGTCTCTGCGATGTTGGCCGCGCCGCCGTAACCCGTGTCGGCGTCGACGATCACGGGAATGGAAACGGCCTCGGCAATGCGAGCCGCCTGCTGCACCATGTCGGTCATGGTCAGCAGGCCGATGTCCGGTTTGCCGTAACTGGATGCGAGCGAGAATCCTGTCATGTAGGCGGCCTGAAATCCGGCCTGTTCAATCAGCAATGCGCCGAGCGGGTCATAGCAGCCAGGCACCGGTACGGCACCGCCGCGGGCCAGCATGTCACGTATCAACGTTCCTGGATGATGCATCGGTATGGTCTCCTTCGTACGCACGGTGAATCTCGCGTGTACTTTACCTGCACTGCGCCATAAATCGTAGTTTTTAATGCGCGTAATTTTTTAATGCGCTTAATTTTTTGATGCCCGGATTGTTTCTGCTCTGTTTCGGATTCGTCTCTGATTCTTGTTCTTCTGCCGGCGTTGTTTCTGTCGGTGCTGCAACAATGCGCAAACCACAACCTGGCAAAGCCATACCGACGCGCACAGGGCGGTCTGCTTCGCTGTATTTATTTTTATTGACTTTAATTAATCATACTTAGTAGTATGTTTATGTCAAGGACGATTCTTCATTTTCCTTAGCCGCATTGCGGCATTCCCCCCACATCGCCCTGATGTACCTGCAGTTCTCTCGTGTGTACCCGAAGCAATCGCAATCGAACACCACATGTGACGAGGCCTCATGACCATCGACTATCGCAAGCTGATGCACTGGAAGATCCCGATCGCGCGGCAGCACGTCAAGCCGCACGACTGCATGCTCTATGCGCTGGGCATCGGCCTCGGCGCCAATCCGCTGGATCGCGATGAATTGCATTACGTTTATGAAGAAGGCTTGCGCGTGCTGCCGACCATGGCGGCGGTGCTGGCCTATCCCGGTTTCTGGATGAAGCTGCCCGAGACCGGCATCGACTGGACGCGCGTGGTGCATGCCGAGCAGCAAATCATTCTGCATCGTCCGCTGCCGGTGTGCGCACGCCTGATCGGCGACACGCGCATCGTCGATATCGTCGACAAGGGGCCGGGCAAAGGCGCACTGATCTATCAGGAACGTGTGGTCACTGAAGAAACCAGCGGCGAACCGATCTGTACCCTGCGCATGACCACCATGTGCCGCGGCGATGGCGGCGTGGAAGGCATGCCATCTGCCGCCACTGCACATACGCCGCATCCTGCGCCTGTCGCCTTGCCGGAGACGCCGCCGGATTTTTGCATCGACCTGCCCATCCTGCCGCAAGCCGCGCTGATCTACCGCTTGTCGGGCGACACCAATCCTTTGCATGCAGATCCCGACGTCGCGCAGCGCGCCGGTTTCGACCGCCCTATCCTGCACGGGCTATGCACCTTCGGCATGGCCGGCCACGCTATCTTGAAAACCCTCTGCTGGCCGCATAAGCTGGAGATCAAATCCATCGGCGCGCGCTTCTCGGCGCCGGTGTTTCCCGGTGAAACCCTGCGCACGGAAATCTGGCGGCGCGATGCCGGCCGTATTGCGTTTCGCTGCAGCGTGCCGGAGCGCGACGTCGTCGTGCTCAACTTCGGCCAGGCCGACATTGCGCCGCACGCCGCCGAAGCACATCTCAACAAGGAAAAAATTCATGCCGCTTGATCAGCAGACGCGCAGCCAGTTCGTGACGGCGGTGGAACGCTTCGTCGCCGAACGCCTGCTGCCGGCGGAAGCGCAGGTCGAAGAACACGGCCGCGTGCCGGACGACATCCTCAGCGACATGGCCGCGCTGGGGCTGTTCGGCCTGAGCATTCCCGAACAATGGGGCGGCCTCGGACTCGGCATGGAAGATGAAGTCGCGGTGCTGATCGCGCTGTGCCGCGCCAACCTGTCGTTCCGCTCTGCCATCGGCATCAACAACGGCGTCGGCTCGCACGGCCTGCTGACCTATGGCAGCGATGCGCAGCGCGAACGCTACCTGCCGCAGTTGGCCAGCGGCGAAATGATCGCCTCGTTCTGCCTGACCGAACCCGATTGCGGCTCCGACGCCGCCGCCGTGCGCACCAGCGCGCGCCGCGATGGCGATCACTGGGTGCTGGACGGCGTCAAGCGCTACATCACCAACGCGCCCTCGGCCGACGTCTTCACTGTCATCGCACGCACCGATCCGGAGAGTCGCGATCATCGCGGCTTGTCGGCATTTCTGGTCGAACGAAATGCGCCCGGCCTCAGCATCGGCAAGACCGACCGCAAGATGGGATTGCATGGCTCGCATACAGCCGACGTGACGTTCGGGGAGTGCCGCATTCCCGCCGACGCCATCATCGGCGAACCTGGCCTGGGTTTTGCGCTGGCGATGTCCTCGCTGAACCGCGGCCGTCTCGGCATCGCCGCCGCCGCCATCGGCGCCGGCTTGCGCCTGATCGAAGAAGCGCTCAGCTACGCCACGCAGCGCCGCAGCTTCGGCGAACCGATTGCGCAGCATCAGCTGGTGCAGGCCATGCTGGCCGATTCGGAAACGGAATTGTTCGCTGCGCGCTGCATGGTGGAACACACGGCGCGCCGCTTCGACCAGGGCCTGCCGGTGATCAAGGAAGCCTCCTGCTGCAAGCTGTTCGCTACCGAAACGGTCGGCAAGGTGGCTGACCGCGTGCTGCAGATTTTTGGCGGCGCAGGTTTCATGGCGGAGTATCCCATCGAGCGCATCTACCGTGACGTGCGCGTGATGCGCATCTACGAAGGAACGTCGCAGATTCAGCAATTGCTGATTGCGAAGCAGATGCTCAAGGAACATGCGGGTAAGCGCTGACGCTGTTGCATAGTTTCGGCAAGGATTTACCTCCGTCGTCCCAGCGCACGCTGGGACCCCGTGGCGTTCAATGCCTATCCAACGGCGATTAAGACGCTGGATCCCAGCGTACGCTGGAATGACGGCTTATTTTAGAATTTGAAATTGTTGCTAAGGTCGGCCGCCGCCGCAGATGACGATCTGCCCGCTGATGTAATTCGACTCCGGAATGCAGAACAGATACACCGCCCCCGCCGCTTCCGCCGGCGTGCCGGCGCGCCCCATCGGAATCATCGTTTCCAGATTCTTCATCAGTTGCTGATTGACGCCGACCTTGATCTCCTGCCCCGAGATGTTGATGGTGGCATCGTCGCCCGCAGTCGCCTCCGTCAGGCGTGTTTTGATCAGGCCGAAGGCGACGCTGTTGACGTTGATCCGATAGCGTCCCCATTCTTTCGCCAGCGCCTTGGTGAGGCCGTTGATCGCAGATTTCGCAGCGGAATAATTGGCTTGTCCGGCGTTGCCCATCACGCCCGACACCGATGAAATATTCACTACCTTGCGGAATACTTCCTGGCCTTGCTCAGTCTCTTCCTTCGCGGCGCGGCGAAAGTACTCCGAGGCCGCGCGCAGGATGCGGAACGGCGCCGTCACGTGCACGTCCATGATGGCATCCCACTGCTCGTCGGTCATCTTCTGGATCACGTTGTCCCAGGTGTAGCCGGCGTTGTTGACGATGATGTCGAGGCGGCCGAAGGTGGAGAGCGCGGTGTCGACGAAGCGCGCGGCGAACTCGGGCGCGGTGACGTTGCCGACACAGGCCGTGGCGCGGCCGCCGGCGGCGATGATTTCTTGCGTGACGCTCTCGGCGACGGCTGCATCGAGATCGTTGATGACCAGGGCGGCGCCGTCAGCGGCCAGCTTGAGTGCGATCTCGCGTCCGATGCCGCGTCCCGAACCGCTGACGATGGCGACTTTTCCTTCCAGCTTGCTGCTCATACGGTCTCCTTCAATGAGTCATTGCATGAATCGATGGATGATGAAAGAAGGCGGCTTGCCGTGGAAGCGCCGCTCGATTTTTAGCTTGCTCTATTGTTGCTGGTAGACCGTGACGACGCAGGCGCCGCCCAGGCCGAGATTGTGCTGCAAGCCCCAGCGCGCACCTTCGACCTGCCGCTGCTCGGCTTGTCCGCGCAGTTGCCAGACCAGCTCGGCGCATTGCGCCAGACCGGTGGCGCCGAGCGGATGCCCTTTCGACAGCAAGCCGCCGGACGGATTGGTGACGATCTTGCCGCCGTAGGTGTTGTCGCCGTCGAGGATGAATTTTTCCGCGGTGCCGGGTGGCGTGAGCTTGAGCGCTTCGTAGCTGATCAATTCGTTGGCGGTGAAGCAGTCGTGCAGCTCGACCACATCCATGTCTTCCGGACCGACGCCGGCTTCGGCGTAGACGCGTTCCACCGCCGTCGCCGTCATGTCGTAGCCGACCAGTCTGCGCATGTCTCCGCTATCGAAAGATTCCGGCCGGTCGGTGGTCATCGCCTGTCCGGCGATGGCGACGCTGGCATCGAGCTTGAACCAGCGCGCGAAACGTTTGGAACACAGCACTGCCGCCGCCGCGCCGCAGGTCGGCGGACAACATTGGAAGCGCGTCATCAGGCCGAACACTTGCGGCGACGCCATCACTTCTTCCAGCGTCAGCGGCGCGCGAAAGACGGCGTAGGGATTATGCGCGGCATGACGGCGCGCCTTCACCGCGATGCGTCCGAAGGTTTCCGGCGCGATGCCGTACTGATCGAGATACGCCTGCCCGGCGCCGCCGAAAAATTGCGCGGCGCGTGGTGCGTTATCGTCGAATCCCTGGATGCCTTTCATCACATCGGCGAAGCGTTGCAGCGGCGCAGGCCGATCGGTGTAGACGGTCTTGAGCGCGCCGGGCGACATCTGCTCGACGCCGACAACCAGTGCGCAATCGATGGCGCCGCAGGCGATCGCCTGACGTGCAAGAAAAAGTGCGGTCGATCCTGTCGCGCAATTGTTGTTGACGTTGATGACGGGGATGCCGGTGAGACCGACTTCGTAAAGCATCGCCTGGCCGCAGGTGGAGTCGCCGTAGACGTAACCGGCATAGGCCTGTTCGATGGCTTCGTAGCGTAATCCGGCGTCATGGAGTGCGGCACGGATTGCCGTCGCGCCCATGTCCACATACGACGCACTCGTACCTGGTTTGGCAAAGGGAATCATGCCCACGCCAACGACATAAACCTTCTCGCTCATGACCGTCTCCTTGCCCCGAATCGTTCTCGCTTTGGGCTGCGCCGGCAAGATTGTTAGCTGGCGTGTAAAGTATTGCGAACGCGCGTACTAAATATTGATGAAATCAGTTCTAGTTGGCTAAAGCAAATGTTTCTGCTTGACCAACAAGTAAGCACGTTGGTTGACTCTCTTCATACTACTTAGTATATTAGACCAAAGTCAATATAAGAAAAAGCCGCTCCACAACACACCTGCAGCCGCCCCACACACGGCAATGGAGAGAAGATGGCGATTATTTGGGACCCTCCGCTTACTGAGGAGGCTCGTAACTGGCGAGACATTGCACGCCGGCTTGCGCATGATCAATTGGCGCCGCTCGCGGCCGAGATCGACCGAGATCAGCGCTACCCTCACGAAAACGTTCAGGCATTACACGAGAGCGGCATCGCCGCGATGTTCATTCCAAAAGAATACGGCGGCGGCGGCGGCTCGCTGGTGGCGTTCTGCGCCGTCATCGAAGAACTTGCACGCGCCTGCGCCTCCACCAGCGGCATCGTCGCTACGCTGCAATTGGGCGCGCTGCCGCTGCTGCGCGCCGGCACCGATGAGCAGAAAGATACCTACATCCGTTCCATCGTCGCCAAGCGCGAATCGATTTCCTTCGCCCTGAGCGAACGCGAAGCCGGCTCGGATCCTTCCAACATGCAGACGCTGGCCATTCCGGAAAACGGCGGCTGGCGGCTGCGCGGCGAGAAGCGCTGGATCGGCGGCGGCGGCGAGTGCGCCTACTACGTGGTGTTTGCGCAAACCGAACCGGGCCAGGGACGGCACGGCATCGCCGCCTTCATGGTCTCGGCCAATGCCGACGGCGTCCGTGACGACGCACGTGAAGACAAGATGGGCATGCGCGGCACGGTCAACACCACGGTCGTGCTCGACACCTGGGTGCCGGCCGAAAGCATGATCGCTGCGCCTGGCAAAGCACTCAAGCTCGCGCTGGAAGCATTGAACGTCGGCCGCATCGTCGTAGCGGCGCAATCGAACGGCATCGCCCTGGCGGCATTCACTGCGTCGGCGCGTCGCGCGGCGGTGCGCACGACCTTCGGACAGCATCTGGTCGACCATCAAGGCATAGGTTTCAAACTTTCTGATGTCGCAACTCGGCTATCCGCAGGTAGAATGCTTGCATACGAGACCGCCCGCAGTTTCGATACTGGTCAGGATGTCGCGCTCATCGGCGCCCAAGCAAAGTTGTTCTGCAGCGAGGCTGCCCATGACGCAGTCGATATCGGCGTACAGGTATTTGGGGGGGAAGGTTTCGTGAAGCCTTCGCTCGTCGAGCGTCTTTATCGTGATCAGCGCGCCACCGAAATTTATGAAGGTACTTCGGAGATCCAGAGACTGGTGCTCGCACGAGCGATACATGCCGAGTTTAATAATGAGGAGCAAGCATAATGAAGGTCGACACAGCACGTCCCACATCGACAACAAATGAATTTGCCGGAGACGATACAGATCCGCGCAGCGAGATTCTCGACGCAGCGGCTCTGGCATTCATGACAAAAGGTTATGCCGCTACCAGCATCGACGATGTCGCCGATATTCTCAGCGCCACCAAGGGCAAGATCTACCATCACTACCGCAAGAAAGCCGACCTGTTCTTCGACGTGCACAAGCGCGGCATGGAAATGGACCTGGCCGCCGTGCAGGCCGCCGCATCGCTGTCGCACCAGAAGGCGATCGACAAGCTGCGCGCGATGACGCTGGCGCACATCACCGTGATCATGGATCACCTGCCCTACCAGCGCGTTGCCGTGCAAGGTCTGGAAATGCACCTGGCCGGCGAAACCACCGCCGCCCAGCGCGAAGTCCTGTCTGAAATCCTGGTGCTGCGCGATCAATACGAAAACCTGTTCCGCGACACCATCCGCCTGGTCATGGAAGAAGGCCACGCACCGCAACAGGATCTGCAAATCGTCGTGAAGGCATTCTTCGGCGCGCTCAACTGGACTACCATCTGGTTCCGTCCGCGCACCGATCAGACCGAAGCTGAAAAGCTGAGCGTCGCCGACACTATCGCCACCTTCGCCATTCGCGGGCTCGGAGCGGCGTAATGCGCTCCGGTGCGCTCCTCGCCGCCGCGCCCCTGCATCTCGATCCCGCCGAAAGCTGGGATCGCGCCACGCTGGAATCATTCCAGCTGGCGAAGCTGCGTACGCAACTGGCGCGGCTCGCGCAGGACAGCGCCTACTATGCGCCGCTGTTCAGACGGTTGGGCTGGAACGCCGGCGAACTCGGTTCGCTGGCTGACCTGAGCAAGCTGCCGTTCACGACCAAATCCGACTACGCCAATTCCATCGGTCCCGATGCGCCCTTCGGCCAGTTCATGACTGTGCCGCAGAGCGAAGTACTGCGCATGCATTTTTCATCCGGCACCACCTCGGCGCCGACGCCGCAGTTCTGGACCCAGAACGATCTTGACCGCTGGGCCTGGATGTACGCGCGCCATTCGCACGCGCAAGGCATCGGCCCGGACGACATCGTCCAATGCATGTACAGCTACACCTGGTTCGTCGGCGGCCTTGGCGCCACTGCCGGTTACCAGCGCGTCGGCGCGATGGTGATCCCGGCCGGCAGCCAGGATACCGAGCGCCAGATCAATACCCTGTTCACCTATGGCAGCACCGTGCTGTGCGGTACGCCCTCGTTCATCACCCATCTGGCGGAAGAGGTCCGCAAGCGCGGCCGCGACCCGGCCGCATCGACGGTGCGCACCATCATGATGGGCGGCGAACCCGGCGCCAGTATCCCCGCCACGCGCAAGCGCATTGAAGAACTGTGGGGCGCGCGCGCCTACGATGCCTACGGCTGTCTGGAATTTCAGCCGATTGCCGGAGAATGCGACGCACAGGCCGGCCTGCATCTGGCGGAAGATTTTCTCTACGCCGAAGTGGTCGACGCTGAAACCCGCCAGGCGGTTCCCGATGGCACGCCCGGTGTGCTGGTGGTGACCCATCTCGACAAGCAGGCCGGACCGCTGGTGCGCTGGTGGACCGGCGACATCGTAGTGCGCGACTCCACACCCTGCGCGTGCGGCCGCACGCATGCGCGCCTGCTCGGCGGCGTGCGCGGACGCGCCGACGACATGCTGGTGGTGCGCGGCGTGAACGTCTTCCCTTCTGCCGTGGAAGAACTGGTGCGCAAGTCGCCCGGCCTCGGCGACGAATATCAGCTGGTGATCAACGCTTCCGTCTATGACGCCGGCGGTTTCATGAAATCCATCCATGTGCGCGTGGAGCAGAGCGATGCGTCCGCAGACGCCGCTAGTCTGGCCGCGCAACTGGTGCACGATATCAAAGAAAAGTTGCAAGTCGGCGCCGCCGTGGAAGTGCTGCCTTTCGGCACGCTCGCGCGCAGCACGCACAAGGCAAAACGCGTGGTCAGGGAAAACTGACCGGCGCCCTAGGCATCGGGATACAAGAAGCTGAAAAGCAAGAAGCCGCAAGAAATCAAAGGCTCGTTTCCACGGGTAGCACCGATCAGCGCCAAAGCAGCATCAGGAGATCAGGAGGAGCGGACATGGAAACCATCGTCACCGTCGAGCGTACCGACGCCATCGCCTGGGTCGGCATGAACCAGCCTGAGCGGCGCAATGCCCTGACCCCGGAAATGCGCGATGCGCTGATCGACGTCTTCGAAGGTCTTGCCGAAGACGCCGACTGCCGCGCCGTCATTCTCGGCGGCAGCGATCGCAGCTTCTGCGCCGGCGGCGATCTGTCCAGCCTGCCCTCGGGCGACACGCTCGCCAGCCGCAAGCGCATGGCGCAGGCACACCGCCTGCTGCGCCTGATTACCGAACTCTCCAAACCTGTCATCGCCGCTGTCGACGGCACCGCCTTCGGCGCCGGCATGTCGCTGGCGCTAGCCTGCGACTATGTCCTGTGCAGCGAACGCGCGCGCTTTTGCACTGCTTTCTCCAACGTCGGCCTGATGGCGGACATGGGCCTGCTGTGGTCTTTGCCGCAACGCGTGAGCGCAGGGCAGGTGCGCCGCCTGCTGTTCACCAGCGCAGTGGTCGATGGCGATGAGGCGCTGCGCCTCGGTCTTGCCGACCAGTTGGTTACGTCGGAAGAACTGCATCAGAGTGCGCTCGACATCGCGACGCAATTTGCCGGTGCGCCGCCGCTGTCGGTAGCGCTGACCAAGGCCGCACTGACGCGCATGCCGGCCCCGCTGCAGAATGTAATGGGACTGGAACTCGACGGCCAGTCGCAATTGTTTTCCAGTGCAGACTTCACGGAAGGGCGTTATGCCTTTCTGGAAAAAAGACGGCCGCATTTTCAAGGCCGTTGATTGATCGATTGGTTATTCGCTTCTGTTGCCCGTTCCAGTTGCCCGCTGAAATTACTCGCTTTTCCGGTAAATTCGTACCTGCGAGTATGTATGCAGATCAGTTAGGATTCCGCTCGTCACAACATCGAGGACATGTCATGAAAAGAATATTCACCGCATTCGCAACACCGCTCTGCACCGCCCTCGCCGGTGTTTTCGCCAGCGCTCTGATGACCGCACCGGCCATGGCGCAGGAAAGAGAAAAGGTCACCATCGCGATCGGCACCGATGTGCTGGACGCCTCGCAGGCCAACAATACCTCGATGCCGATTTACACCAAGTGCTGGGAAAACGCGGGCCTCGACGTCACCCTGCAGCCGACCAATTCCACCACGGCCATGCAGGCGGTGCTGACCGGCCAGGCCGACATGGTCAACATGGGCCCTGCCGCGGCGATCATCGCGCGCACCAAGGGTGCACCGTTGAAAGCGGTGTACCTGAACATGCGCCACAACTTCCAGTTCCCGGTGGTGCTCGACTCATCGCCGATCAAGACGCTCGGCGACTTCAAGGGCAAGACGATCGGCGTGATCTCTTACGGCGCGCAGATGGTGCAGATCTTCAAGGGCATGCTCAGTGAAGCCGGCGTCAATCCGGACAAAGACGTCACCTTTGTCGAAACCGGCTCCGGCGCACAAGCCGTGACCGCCTTGTCGCGCGGCCGCGTCGACATCTGGGGCACCTGGGATTCGCAGATCGCCACGGCGGAAAACATGGGGCTGAAACTGCGCCGCTTCTCCTCGCCGTTTGCCGACAAGCTCAACTTCGGCGGATCGTATTTCGTGCGCGACGACATGATCACCAAGCGTCCCAAGACCATCGAAAAAGTCTTGCGCTGTGTCGCCATGGGTTCAGTCAGCGTGCTGGCCAATCCGCAGGGTGCGCTGAAGGCGCACTGGAAGATTTTCCCTCTGACCAAGCCGTCCAGCGTGGATGAAGCCACCGCCGTCAAGCAGGGCCTGCACCTGATCCAGACGCGCGCCGAATTCCTCAAGCTGGAGCCCGGCGTCAAATGGGGTGAAATCCCGATCAGCGCCGTGGCCAACATGGTCGCCTTCATGAAAGCCAATAACGTCATCCAGACCAGCCCCAAACTGGAAGACCTGTACACCAACCAGTTCATCGCCAGCATCAACAACTTCGACAACGCCAAGGTAGTGGCTGCGGCCAAGGCACTGCCGCAATAAACCGCCGTACCCGTTCGCCATCCTCGCTGCCGGTCGCCCTCCGGCCGGCAGCATCCCTTCCCTCTTTACCTGCAGGTCGCCTCATGACAAAACCCGTCTATGTCGCCGGCATTGGTATGACGCCGCTGGGCAAACATCTCGACAAATCCGTCAAGCAATTGAGCGCCGCCGCTGTCGAGCTGGCATTGCAGGACGCCGGCATCGGCAAGGATGCCATCGAAGCGGCGTGGTTCTGCAATACGCGCCAGGGTGCGCTGGAGGGACAGCACGGCGTGCGTGGCCAGGCGTCGCTGCGGGCGATGGGTTTCGAGGGCATCCCGATCTTCAACACCGACAATGCCTGCGCCAGTTCCAGCTCGGGACTGATGCAAGCCTATGCCGCAGTGCGTGCCGGCCTGTATGAGGTCGCGCTGGTGGTCGGCACCGAAAAGATGAACTACCCGCACAAGCGCCAGGAGATGTTCGAAGCCTTCAAAGGCAGTTGGGACCGCGATCTCGCCGACCGCCACATGCAGCAACTGCTGGCCATGGGCGCCGGACTTGAACTTCCGCCGGAAGCCGCTGAAGCCAACAACGCCGCCGAGCGCAGCGTGTTCATGGATATCTACGCAGCGCAGGCGCATTTCCACATGAAGACCTTCGGCACCACGCAGCGCCAGATTGCCGCCGTCGCGGCGAAGAATCACTGGCATTCGCAATTCAATCCGCTGGCGCAATACCGCACGCCGATGAGCATCGAAGAGGTGCTGGCCGACAAGATGATTGCATGGCCGATCACGCGCGCCATGTGCGCGCCGATGAGCGACGGTTCCTGTGCGCTGGTGGTGATGTCGGAGTGGGCGGTGCAGAAACTCGGCAATGCGTCGCGCGCCGTCAAGATCCGCGGCATCGCCGTCGGCAGCGGCACCGAGCGCACGCCCGAGCAATACGACCGCCATCTGACCCGCCTCACTGCGCTCAAGGCCTACGACATGGCCGGCGTCGGTCCGCAGGATATTTCCGTCGCCGAATTACATGACGCTTCCGCCATCGCGGAAATCCTGCACGCCGAAAACGTCGGCTTCTGCGCTTACGGCGACGGCGGTCCGCTGGCAGAAAGCGGCGACACCAGACTGGGCGGACGCTTGCCGATCAACGTCTCCGGCGGCCTGCTTTCCAAAGGCCATCCGATCGGCGCCACCGGCGCCATCCAGATCCATGAACTGGTCACGCAGCTGCGCGGCGAAGCCGGACCGAGACAAGTGAATGGCGCCAGAATGGGACTGGCGGAAAACGGCGGGGGATTTTACGGATTGGAAGAAGCGGCTTGCGTGGTGACGATACTGGAAAAATGAAACGCATGGATCTCCGGAAACATCACGGCGCAGTAAGCTGCTCCAGCTTCGTCAGATAGAACATCCCCGCTTCGCGGCTGTCGCCGCACATCTCCGCCGACGCCTGCAATCCCGAGCAGCACGCCGGCCGCTCCGGCTTGCCAAAAATCGCGCAGCGCAAATCCTCCATTAACTGCACGCAGGGCACACCCGCCGGCTTGCCATTGGGCATACCGGGGATCGGGCTGGAGATGGATGGCGCCGTACAGCAGGCGCCGCATTGAGGACGGCAGTTCATTTTTCAGGCTCACATTCAAGGGGCGTATTCTACCGCCTCGACGCCAAACCAAGCATACAGTGGCTTTTCAGCCGATAATTGCCATGCGGCGACGTTCTTGCCGCGTACAAAAATAAACAGGGAAGGCGCATGACGCAAGATCTGAACGACCTCTATTACTTCGCCGTCGTCGTGGAGCATCGCGGCTTCGCCGCTGCCGGCCGCGCATTGGGCATTCCCAAATCAAAGCTGAGCCGGCGCATTGCACAGCTGGAAGAACGTCTTGGCACGCGTCTGATTCAACGCTCAACACGCAGCCTGTCGGTAACAGAACTCGGGCAGAGCTACTACGACCATTGCAAGGCAATGCTGGTGGAAGCCGAAGCGGCGCAGGAAGCGATTGAACGCAATCGTGCAGAACCGCAAGGCACGGTGCGTCTGACCTGTCCGGTGGCGTTGCTGCATGGGCGTGTCGGCGTGATGCTGGCGGATTTTCTGATGGAGCATCCGCGCGTGACCTTGCAGGTGGAGTCGACCAACCGGCGCGTCGACGTCATCAACGAAGGCGTCGATGTCGCCTTGCGCGTGCGTCTGCCGCCGCTGCAAGACAGTGATCTGGTGCTGAAGACCTTCGGTGTGCGCCACTGGTGCCTGACCGCGAGTCCGGCGCTGCTGGAGAAATGCCGGGTACCGGAAGTGCCGGCCGACCTGCATCGATTCCCCAGCCTGAGCATGACGATACCGGCGGAAGATCACGTCTGGTACCTGGAAAATAGCGATGGCGAAACGGCCTCCATCCGCTACAACCCGCGCATGATGACGGACGATACCACCGCACTGAAACGCGCGGCGGTGGCCGGCGCCGGCATTGTGTTCCTGCCGACGATGGTAGTGATCGATGAATTGAGAAACGGTACTTTGGTCAAGGTCTTGCCGGAATGGGCCCCGAAATCCGGCATCATCCATGCCGTATATTCATCGCGCCGCTTTTTGCTGCCGTCGGTGCGGCAACTGATCGATTTTCTGGCGAAGCGATTTGAAGAGCTGGAAGATTATTGAGCCGGAACGAAGCCTGTTGCCATCGAAGACATCGCCGGCAGATTGATCGGGGCGCCGCTCAGCAGCAGCGCCGTGGTATTGGCCTGGGTTTCCAGGAATACGCCTTCCCCCTGCGCATCCAGCATCACCACTTCACCGCTGCGCGCGGCCTGATCGCCGTTGATGGTGACCGAGCCGTTCAGGATCGCCAGCAACAAGGTACGGCCTTCTACGGTTTTCAATTCACTGGCGCAACGCGATTTCAGTTGCAACTCCCACACGTCGAACGATGATGACGTCGGCATGGCGCCGCGGTGGTTTGCGCAATTGCCGGCGATGACACGGATGCGTCCGCCGTCATCGGGCAAGGCCAGCGTCGGGATGGTGCGGCCGTCGACAATTTTCTCGGCCGGCGTCTGATGCGGGCATGTTGACAGCGGCATCGGCAGATCAATCCAGAGTTGCAGCATCTCAATCACGTCGCCGCGTCGCGTGCCGGCCGGCGTGTATCGGCCCGGCGTCAGGCCGTCGGCAACGGTAACCCACTGCACGTCGCCGGCGCCGATGGTTTCGGACTTGCCTGCGGCATTCGTGTATTCCAGCTGGCCCTGATAGACCAAGGTCAGCAACTTGCAGTTGTTGTAGGCATGCGGCCGCGCGGCGACAGCGTTCTCCACAGCCGGCGCAGGTATCGGCACAGGTGTCGGCGCCACGTGATCGAGCGACAAAAACGGACTGACGTGCCGGCCCAGCGTGCGCTGCGAAAAGAGCGTGCGCGCCAGCAAGCCTTCACCGACGCGATGCTGTCTGGTGCCGCTGTAGATACCGAGAATTTTTTTCATGATTCGCCCTCCTGCCATTGCGCCCTTGCCTGTTCATGACGAAGGCACGTCAAGAGTAGAACGACCGTGGAATAAAAAGAGAAGTAAAACCGGTGCTGAAGACATCCGCTTGCAAGATCAGCGCGCGGGGGACGACTGATCTTGCAAGGGTGTAAAACGATGTCTCGAAAGAGACTGGCGAAGATGGCGGAAACGGTTGGCAGAACACATGTCCGTCATGCAGAACTCAGGCGCCACTATCCAGCGACTGACCGCGGTCGGCTTGCTTCAGCTGATCTTTCACGGCCTGACGGGTCAGCGTCGATTTTGATTGCACTTCAACCGGGTACATGTCGTTGCTGATGATTTCGCCGTTGGCGCGTGCTTGCTTCAGTTCTGCGATCACTTGCGCACGTGTCTTGTGCGAGACGATTTGTGTTTCTGGCGGGTAGGCTTCTTCAGCCATGGCGCTGCCGATGACGGAGAGGAAAAGCAAACCTGTGGCGATTTTCTTAATGTTCATGATAGTTCCTTAGTAGTCGATGGTATCGATGGTGGAAGGTCGGTAGACCTTGTTTGCTGCTTTGTACGGGCGTCGGATTAACGCAGATACAGAGTTTCTTCGTAGCTCAGCGGTTCGCGGTTGGCGACTTTTTGCTGAATTTCCTGACGCTTGATAGCGGACTTCGATTGGTGCTTGACGACTTGCTGCGCGTTGGCTTGAGCGCCCTTGCCGGCGTCGGCTGGTGCGTTTGCTGCATAAGTGCTGCCTGCTGCTGCGATCAGCAGAACAGCGGCGGCGAGTTGTTTGACGTTCAGGTCAAACCGGGCGGTAGTGGTGCGCATGATGGCTCTCCAAAAATTAACTTATTCACAATAAATTGGCTTGCGGCAAGTTGCCTGCAACGCCGGCGGTAAGGCGGTAATACGGGACTGATACAAAACAGTTGCGTTCGCTTTGGTGTTTTGCAAGTGCGACTGCTTGAGACGAAGTGTAGGTTTTGATGGGAATCGTGACTAGGAGGCAAAATTCGGATGGATTGTTCTATTCATGGAACGATAAGATTGCTTGAATCCGTTTATTGCATCCCCAGCGCTCCCCTCCCTCCGGCCTGTCGACGTTCTCCGGCGGTCATATCGATATCTGTTTATCTTCGTTATCAAGCGTGTTTTGCTGCCAGATAATCGGTCGCTTGGCGGTGCGATCCGAGTTCCGGCTGACGGGCCCGGGTGTACTGCGACCTCGACGACAGCAATCCATACCCGCAAAAAAGGCAACCATGACTCAAGCATCCGGCCCGACCACCTCCGACGCATTGTTCGCTCGCTTCCAGGACATCTTCGCGCGCATCGCCCAAGGCAGCATCGATCGCGAAAACGATCGCGAGCTGCCGTATGAAGCGGTGCAATGGCTCAAGGACAGCGGCTTCACCTCTTTGCGCGTACCGGTCGAACAAGGCGGCAGCGGCGTCACCTTGCCGCAATTTTTCAGCCTGCTGATCCGTCTGGCGGAAGCTGAATCAAACCTGCCGCAAATCCTGCGTGTCAACGCCGGCTATACCGAACTGCTGCTGGAGCGCAAAGACGACGAAGACACGCGCCATTGGCTGAGCGTGATCGGCAAAGGAGAAACCTTCGGCGCAGCGGCGTCCGAGCGCACCAGCTCGACCAGCAACTCGGTCACGGTCACGCCCGATCCGGACAAGCGCCCAGGCCACTTCCTGTTGAACGGCGAAAAATACTATTCGACCGGTACGCTGTATGCAGACTGGATTCTGGTGCGTGCGCACGACGACGAGTCGGATCTCAACGTGCTGATCAAGAGCGACACGCCGGGCGTCACGCGCGTCGATGACTGGGACGGTTTCGGCCAGCGTCTGACCGGCAGCGGCACTACGCGTTTTGACAAGGTGCTGATCACGCAGCAGCAGATCCTTGATCGTTATCATGTGTCGCAGCCGCGCCGCAACACCATCATCACGGCCTTTTATCAGACCGTGCATCTGGCGACGCTGGCCGGTATCGCGCGCGCTGTGCAACGCGATGCCGTCGCCTTCACACAGGCGCGCACACGTACCTTCGGCGTGCCGGGACAATCCAGTCCGCGCGAAAATCCGCTGGTGCATCGCGTGGTGGGACGACTCGCCAGCCTGGCATGGTCAGCCGAGCAACTGGTCAACGCCATCGCCACCGCCATCGAAAACGTCCATCAGGCACGCAAGGCAGGCACCGCCAAGCCGGAAGACTACATCGCGCTCGACGTGCAAACTTTCCAGGCGCAGCAGGTCATCATCGGTCAGGTACTGGAAGCCAGCACACTGCTGTTTGAAGTCGGCGGCGCCTCCGCCACCAGCGACAAACGCCGCCTCGATCGCCACTGGCGCAATGCGCGCACACTGGCTTCGCACAATCCGGCGACGCAGCGTGAAGCCGCGATCGGCGACTATCACCTCAACGATAATCCGCCCAATGAACGCTTCGGTTTTTCGTATGCATAGACAATCTCTCCCGGCGTTCTGCTGAAAAAATCCGCATAAGGACAGACGAATTCATTCGTTTGTCTAGCCCGCAGTCCTCTCTACACTTGATCGTTCATCCTGCCCGGCAGTGCATTACAGCACTGTCGGGCAAGCATTTGCACATCAATCCAACAAGAGAAAACGACGCCGAACATGCAAGCCAAGTTTTACAAACCACTGATGACGCTGGCGCGGAGTCTGTTCGCCGCAACCTTCGCATTGACCTTCGCCGTGGTGTCGCTGCACGCCTCCGCCGCACCGCAAAAGCCCGAACTGCGTGTGGGCTTCGTCCCCGGTCCGTATATCGACGAATTCAAGATCGGCGTCCAGCCGGAGCTGGAGAAGAAAGGCTACAAGATCAAGTACTACGAATTCAGCACCGGCCTGGAAGCCAACAGCGCCGTGTTCAAAGGCGACATCGATGCCAACGTGATGCAGCACTCGGTGTTTCTGAAATCGTATAACGACCGCAATAAAACCGACCTGGTCGGCATCGTGCAAGTCCCGACGCCGCCGATGGGCCTGTACTCGAAGAAGCATCGCAGCCTCGATGGCCTGAAGAAGGGCTTCACCGTCGCCGTCCCGAATGACCCCGTCAATCTGCAACGCGCACTGTGGATTCTGCAGCGCCTGGGCTGGATCAGGATCAAGGAGAACGCCAATCCGGTCGACGTCACCGAGCTCGACGTGATCGAGAACAAGGTCGGCCTCAAGCTGGTATTGCTGGAAAACGCGCAAGGTCCGCGCGCACTGGATGATGCCGACTTCGCAGCGATCCAGGGCAATTTCGCCATCTTCGCCAAGCTGAAGTTGTCCGAAGCCTTCCTCCTCGAAGACATGACGCCGGCCTACATCAACGTTCTGGCGGTGAAAAAGACGCGCCAGTCGGACCAGTACGCGCGCGACATCGTCGAAGCCTATCGCTCCGACACGTTCCAGAATGCGATCCGGGCCGACCGCTTCTATGACGGCTTCCGCCTGCCCGACTATTTCAAAAAATAAACTCCCCTCCCTCCAGAACAAACATCAAAGGAACGAGCATGAATCAACGTTATCGACTTCGCCTGCAAGCGGCAGTGGCGGCAGTCCTGATCTCCACCTTCGGCCTTGCCCATAGTGCAGACAAAGTGTTGCGTGTCGGCGTGCGCGGCGGCGTCGACGAACAGATCTGGGAAGTCGTCACCAAAGTGGCGAAGAAGAACGGCCTGAACGTGGAGCCGGTCGTCATCTCCGGCGCGGCCAGCCCGAACGAGGCGCTCAACAACGGTGATCTGGAAGCCAACTCGTTCCAGCACATTCCTTTCTTGCGCGACCAGATCAAGCAGCGCGGCTACAAGCTGAGCATCGTCGGCAACACCATCATTTCGCCGATTGCTTTCTATTCCAAGAAATACAAGACACTCAAGGATTTGCCGGATGGCGCCAAGATCGCCATCCCCAACGATCCAAGCAACCAGACGCGCGCACTGGTGATCCTGCGAGACGCCGGCTTCATCACCTTGCGAGAGGGTTTCGACCCATTCACCGGCACCGCCTCATTGGCGGATATCACTTCCTACAAGAAGAAGATCACTCTCATCGAAAGCGCTTCAGTGGTACTGGCGCGCGCACTGGAAGACGTTGACGCCGCCGCCATCATCAACACCTTCGCCTATCAGGTCGGACTGATCGCGACGCGCGACGGCATCGCCGTGGAGAAGCGCGAACACAATCCTTACGTCAACGTCATCGTGGTGCGCGATCAGGACAAGAATGCAGCGTGGGTGGCGCCGCTGGTGAAGTCGTACCAGTCGGAAGAAGTACGCCAGTTCATCCAGAAACAGTTCGGCGGCTCGGTGCTGCCCGTATTTTGAGCATCGCTTTGAATATCGCCGCACTGACCGGCGTGGAGGCCCGCCTGTCCACGCCGCCTGCCAACCCGCCTTCGGATAAGCCTGCCGCCAGAACGTACGCCGCGCCTGCGGCAGACGATCAGCCGCATCTGGTGTTCGACAACATCTCGCGCCAATATCCTTCGCCGGCAGGCACCATCCACGCGCTGCGCGATGTGTCTTTTACCGTCAGCCGCGGTGAAATTTTTGGCATCATCGGCCGCAGCGGCGCCGGCAAGTCGACTTTGCTGCGTACGATCAATGCACTTGAGACTCCCGATACCGGAGTGGTCGCGATCAACGGGCTCAAGGTCGGTAGTCTCGATGAAGATGCCCTGGTCAAACTGCGCCGCCGGATCGGCATGATCTTCCAGCATTTCAACCTGCTCTCGGCCAAGACCGTGCGCGACAATGTCGGCCTGCCCTTGCGCGTGGCCGGTGTCGCGCCGGAGCAGATCCGTGCGCGCGTCGATGCTCTGCTGGATCTGGTCGGTCTGCGCGACAAGGCGGATGTCTATCCATCCAAACTCTCGGGCGGTCAGAAACAACGCGTCGGCATCGCCCGCGCGCTGGTGCACGAACCGGAAATTTTGCTGTGCGACGAAGCCACCTCAGCGCTCGACCCGGAGTCGACGCAGTCCATTCTGACGCTGCTGCGCGACATCAGCAGCAAGATGGGCCTGACCGTCGTCCTGATCACGCACGACATGGCCGTCATCCGTGAAATCTGTGATCGCGTGCTGGTTCTCAATCATGGGCAAGTGGTTGAACAGGGCGAAGTGTGGCGCGTCTTTGGCGATCCGCAGGCGGAGGCGACACGCGCTTTACTGCGACCGTTGCAACACGGACTGCCCGCCGATCTGGCCCTGCAACTGACCGACAATCTCGACAACCGGGCCGGTGATGTGCTGCTCAGTTTGCGCTTCAACGGCGCTGCGCATCCGCAGGGCGTCAGCCTGCAACAGCTGGCGCTGCTTGGTCCTGATGCGACACTGATTCACGGCGGACTCGACCGCATTCGCGGCCATGCGCAAGGCAGTCTGCTGGTTTCTCTGCCAGTCGCCTCGTGGGAAGCGATCAAGAAACGCGGCAGCGGTGGCTTAGGCAACAACAGTGACCGCTTCCACGGCGCAGACTTTATTGAGGTTCTCGGCTATGTCCCTGCCCGCACTTAACAAATACGTCCAGGCTTTCTTCGAAACGCTGCTGATGGTCGGCACGTCGGCGCTTATTGCCATCAGTCTCGGCCTGTTGCTGGCGGTCGTACTGACGATCACGGCGAGAAACAGCCTGTATCCGAAACCGCGCTTTCATCGCGGTCTGTCGGCGACGGTGAATGTATTTCGCGCAGTGCCTTTCATCATCATGCTGGTGGCACTGCTGCCGGTCACACGCTTTCTGGTCGGCACCACGCTGGGTACCTGGGCTGCGGTGGTGCCGTTGACGGTGAACCTGATTCCGTTCTACGCGCGCATTGCCCAGGTCAGTCTCAATGAAGTCGATCCCGGCCTGGTGGAAGCGGCGCGTGCAATGGGTTGCCGCCGCTGGCATATCGTGCGGCACGTGCTGTTGCCGGAAGCGCTGCCGGGTATCGTCGGCGGCATGACCGTGAGTGTGATTGCGATGATCAATGCTTCCGCCATGGCGGGCGCAGTGGGCGCCGGCGGACTTGGCGATCTGGCGATCCGTTACGGTTATGAACGCTACGAGACGCGGGTGATGTTTGAAGTGATCGTGATCCTGATTGCGCTGGTATCCATCATCCAGTTGTTCGGCGAAAAACTGTCGCGCCGGCTCGATCACAAACATTGAAATCCTGAAGCTGATTGGAGTTGCCCGATACGTCGGGTAACTCCAATCGGGCAACTCCCCGCCCTCTTCCTCGCCCAGTTTCTGCTCAGGCTGCTGCGGCAATTCCTTTGCGTCCCGCCGGCCGCGCCAATCCCAGATGTTCACGCAAGGTCGTGCCTTCATACTCGCGGCGGAAGATGCCGCGCTGCTGGAGAATAGGCACCACGCCGTCGGTAAAGTCCTGCAAGCCGCTCGGCAACGCGTCGGGCATCAGGTTGAAGCCATCGGCAGCGCCGGCCTTGAACCAGTGTTCGATGTCGTCGGCGATCTGTTCCGGCGTGCCGACCACGACCCGGTGACCGCCACCGCCGGCCAACGCGTACACCAGTTGGCGCGCGGTGTAGCCATGCAGACGCGCTTGCGCCAGCGTGGCGTTGAAGAAGGTGTGATTGCCGTTGCCCTTGTTGGGCAAACCGATGTCGTCGGGCAGACGCTCATCCAGCTTGATGCGATCGGGCGCGACGCCGAGGATGCCGGCGAGGCGATTGATGTTGTAGCTCCAGGGAATCATGTCGATCAATTCGTCGCGGCGGCGAATGGCATCCGCTTCCGTGGCGCCGATGATGGTGGTCAGCCCGGCGAGGATCTTGACGGCGTGCGGCCCGCGTCCATAGGCTGCGGCGCGCGCATTGAGTTCACGTCCGTAGGCCAGCGACTCTTCCAGGGATTGTGATGCCGAGAACACCGCCTCGGCATGCCGCGCAGCGAGGTCGCGGCCATCCGCCGAACCGCCGGCCTGCACCAGCACCGGATGTCCTTGCGGCGTGCGCGGCAGATTCAGCGGACCTTGCACCGAAAAATGGGTGCCGTGGTGAGCAATCGGCTGAACCTTGTCGGTATCGATGAAGCGGCCGCTGACTTTGTCGCCGATGAGCGCATCGTCTTCCCAGCTGTCCCAGAGTGCTTTGACGACGTCGGTGAATTCCGCCGCGCGCGCATAGCGGCCGGCATGGTCGGGGACGGCATCGCGGCCGAAATTGCGGGCCGAGCCGAGATCCGCCGTGGTGACTACATTCCAGCCTGCCCGGCCTTTGCTCACGTGATCTAGCGTGGCAAAGCGCCGCGCGATGTTGTACGGCTCGTTGTAACTGGTCGAGGCGGTGCCAATGATACCGATGTGGGTGGTTGCAGCCGCGACGCACGCGAGCAGTATCGTCGGCTCCAGCGCGGTGATCGGACGAAAGTCGATCTGCTCGACGATGGACGCGTTGTCAGCCAGGAAGACGGCGTCGAACTTCGCCGCCTCTGCAATCTGCGCGACGCGCACGTAATGGCCGACGTCGATGAAAGCGTGCGGATCGGCGTCCGGCAAGCGCCATGCGGAAGGCACGAAACCGGAATGCAGGACATTGATGTTCAGATGCAATTGACGCGGCGGTACAGCAGCATTGCTGGTGGTCTCGCTCATGGAGCAATCTCCTTGGAGGGAAGCACGAAAGGAAGCACGAAAGATGCACGAGGGGAGCTGGAGCGGAAGCACCAGCGCCGCGCGCAGTATCGTTCAATGCGTTTTGAAAAATCCGTGGCGCTCGGCCAGCAGATCGAGGATGCGGCGGGTGTCGGTGACGAAGTGTTTGCTGCCCAGTTGCTGCACATGCTGCAGATCGGCGGGAACCGGATGTTCATCGCCGAGGATCAGCACCGGCAAACTCTGGTGGTCCGCATCGAGCGCGGCCACCACGGCCTGGCGCGGCTTGGCGAAAGGCAGGCGACGGATCTCCAGCTTTACGGCGTGCTCCGGATCGCCTGCCAGCAAGCCTTCTATCGGCGCGCCATCGGGACAGATGAAACGCTCTCCCGGGTATTTCGGATCGGTGAATCCAGGTTCCAGCAACAGCAGCAAATCTCGGCTCATGACACGGCACTCTCAGGTAAAAATGAATCTGTTGATTCTCTTGCGCCGGGCGAGCAGCCGCCACGAATATATCTGCATATTCATATATGAAGCGAGCCGTGAGGGGTGTGCGTGCCGGACCCCGTGCGAGCTACCGGGCGGCAGATAGCGCCGGGCATGTCGCCTCGTATTGCGTCGACGAGGGAGTTTGGAATATACTGTTTTTATGTACAGTATAATTCGACAATTCAGGAGTGAAGGGATACGCCGCACCGAGGCGGAGATTGCTGCCGACACCGGATTCGCCGGCTTCGTCGGCATGAGTCTCGCCGGGACGACGCGTCAGATGACGCTGTCCGCGCAAAAGAGCGGCGAAGGCACGACGGTATTATTGTTGCCGCCCCTGTATGAACCGCAGTTGCTGAGCATGCATGCCGACGGCATGATCGTGCGCGGCTGGCAGCGTTTGTCCGGCAGCAAGACGACACCGGGGCCGACGTACTTGCAGGAGTGGTTGCTGACCTTCGTCGGTCAGCAGTCGGGACGCCAGCACGAGATGCGTCCGTTGCAGGCGTCGCCGCTGCAGCTGACAGAGGGAGACTGATAGCGGGCGACTGAAACCGGCACCCTGCCGTAGAAATGTCTCCCGATCGCGGACTGTCAGCCTGCGATGCCGTAGCAACGCGCTGCTGTGCCACCCCAGATTTGCGCCTGTTCGTCCTTGCTCAGATTGGCGGCGGACCAATCGACCACCAGCTGCGCCACTTGCTCATACGACGCTGCCAGCAGGCACACCGGCCAGTCGGAACCGAACATCAGTCGCTGCGGACCGAAGGCTTCCAGTGCAGTATCGAGACAGACACGGATATGTCCGTAGTCGCTTTGCTGCAGACCGGCTTGCCAATCTGCCTCGGTAACGAGCCCGGATAGTTTGCAGGCGACGTGCGGCAGTTTTCCCAGCGCCAGCAGTTCTTTTTTCCATCGCGCCAGCGCAGCATCGCTCTGCGTAAACTCCCTCAGCGCCGGTTTGCCGAGATGGTCCAGCACCAGCCAATGCTTGTCGTGACGCGCGCAAAAGGCTTGCGTGTCGGCGAGCTGACGCTCGAACACCAGCACGTCGTAGACGTAATTCTTCGCTTGCAGCAAGGTGATGCCGCGATTGAAGCCGGCATGTTCCAGGAAAGCGCGCGCGTCGGCTTCGTCCTGCACCTGATGGCGAAAGCCGACCAGCTTGTCGCCTGCGTGCCATTCGGACAGACGCTCTTCGAGATCGGCGACGGTAAGGTTTTCCCAGCCGACGACACCGGCGATCCAGTCGGTGTCTTTCGCCAGGCTGAGCAAAAAGCGCGTCTCTTCGCGGCCCGAGCGCGCCTGTACGGCGATGGTGGCGGCGATCTTGTGGTCTTGCAGAACAGGTTGCAAATCGGCGGGCAATTTATCCTGCGCGAGCACGTCCATGCCGGCGCCTATCCATGGGTAATCTTCAGCGCGGTAGCGCCAGAAATGCTGATGTGCGTCGATGCGCAGTGTCATGATTTTTATTGATGCAGAACGTAAAAATGAAAATGCCGGCTTGTACTCGCAGATTCACGAATACACACCGGCATCGGATCCTCAATTGATCACGCGACTATCTGAATAGCTGAGCGGCCGATCAGTCGTACAACACTGCCGCGATCTTCGGGTCGGCGATGTTGCTCTTGTCGTACCAGTAGAAACCGGTGTCGATGATCTTCGGCAGCTTCTCGCCCTTGAGCGCCTTCACTGCTGCTTCGACGGTCTTGTAGCCGATGCCGACAGGATTTTGCGTGATCGCACCGGCCATCTGGCCGTCGCGGATCGCATCCTTCTGCTGCTTACCGGAGTCGAAGCCGACGATGACGACCTTGCGCTTCATTTCCTTGGCGCCGTTCAGCACGCCGATGGCCGAACCTTCATTGGTGCCGAAAGCACCCTTGAGCTTGGGATAGGCCTGCAGGATGGACTTGGTGACTTCGGTCGACTTCAGTTGATCGCCTGCGCCGTACTGGATGCTGACGATCTTGATCTTCGGATAGGCTGCCTTCATGCGGTCGACAAAACCGTCGCGGCGGTCGATGCCGGTACGGCTGGTCTGATCGTGGGCAACCACGGCGACTTCGCCTTCCTTGCCGATCAGTTCCGCCATCTTGTCGGCGGCCAGTGCAGCGGCAGCCTTGTTGTCGGTAGTGGCGGTGGTGACGGGAATATCGCTGTCCACGCCGGAGTCAAATGCGACTACCGGAATCTTGGCGGCTTGCGCCTTCTTCAGCAGCGGCAGCGCAGCTTTACTGTCGAGTGCGGCAAAGCCGAGTGCTTGTGGTTTCTTCGCCAGCGCGGCGGACAGCATGTCGATCTGCTTGTCGACCATGGCTTCGGTTTCCGGACCTTCAAAGGTGACTTTGACCTTGTAGTCGGTCGCCGCCTGGTTGGCGCCGGCCTTCACGGCTTGCCAGAACTGATGCTGGAAGCCCTTGGAAATCAGCGGGATGTAGATGTCTTCAGCGTGCGCGACGCTGCCCAGGCCCATGGCGAAAGTCAAACCGATGGCAATGTTGAGTGCTCTTCTCTTTATCATTTTTAAGTCTCCTTGGTTGATGTAAAACAGCGGGGGTGCTGGTTTGCTTGGATTACGTGATTTTTTGTTATTGGCGACGGCGGCGCAGGATGTCCATATAGACCGCCAGAATGATGATCACGCCGGTGACCACGGTTTGCCACTCCTGCGCTACCGACATGATGCGCAGACCGTTGATCAGCACGCTCATGATGAATGCGCCGATGATGGTGCCGAGGATGGTGCCGGTACCGCCCGACAGCGAGGTGCCGCCGATCACGACCGCTGCAATCGCGTCCAGTTCGTAACCCTGGCCCAGCGCCGGTTGCGCCGAGTTCAGGCGCGACGCGATCAGCAAACCGGCGATGCCGCAGATGGCGCCGCTGACGGTGTAGACCACGACCTTCCAGAAATCGACCTTGACGCCGGACAGGCGCAGCGCTTCTTCATTGCTGCCGAGCGCGAAGGTGTAGCGGCCGAAGACGGTCTTGTTGAGGACGATGCCGGCGCCGATGGCGACCAGGAACAGGATCAGCACGGCGTTGGGAATCGGCAGCGCCGGAATCAGGTCGCCGATCAGCGACTCCTGCGAGATCTGCGAAAACGACGGCGTGTCGTTGAAGTAAATCGGCTTGGTGCCGGAGATCACCAGGGACAGGCCCTTCAACAGCATCATCATGCCCAGCGTAGCGATGAACGGCGGCACCTTGAGCTTGGCGATCAGCATACCGGACGACCAGCCGCACAATGCGCCGAAGAAGATCGCGGCGAAGATGCCGAAGTAAATCGGCAAACCCCAGTAGGTCAGAAACACGCCGGCCATCACCGCGCAGAAAGTCATCATGGTGCCGACCGACAAGTCGATGCCGGCGGTAATGATCACAAAAGTACATGCGATCGCCAGCACGCCGTTGACGGCGGTCGATTGCAGGATGCTGACCAGATTGTCGACCTGCAGGAAGTTCTCGTTGGCGAAGCTGAAGAACACGACCAGTGCCAGCAGACTGGCGAAGGCCAGCAGTTTTTGCCGCGTGGACGGATGGAACAGGCTCGCGCGCAGGCTGCCTGCGCCGGCTTCGGAAACAGGTGTGGATGTCATGGTCAGGTTTGCTTGAGGATTGGGAGTAGTTGCCATGGTCGTCTTCTTCAATGTGTAGGGGCAGCGGCGACAGCGGAAGGACGCTGCGTCGCCAGTTGCATGATCTTTTCCTGCGAGGCTTCGGCAGCGCTCAGTTCGCCGGTGATGCGGCCTTCGCACATGACCAGCACGCGGTGGCTCATCCGCAGTACTTCAGGCAGTTCGGAGGAAATCATCACGATGGCCTTGCCTTGTTCCGCGAGGGTGTTGAGCAGTTTGTAGATTTCGCTCTTGGCGCCGATGTCGATGCCGCGCGTCGGCTCATCGAAGAACAAGATGTCGCAGTCGCGCAGCAACCACTTGGCGATCACGATCTTTTGCTGGTTTCCGCCGGACAGCAGACGCGCAGGCTGATCGATGGACGGCGTCTTGATGGCAAGCTGGCGCACGTAGTTTTGCGCAGTGCTGCGAATCGCGGCCTGATCGAGGAACAAGCCCTTTTTCAGGAAACGGTTCATGCTCGACATGACGACGTTGGCCTTCACGTCGAGGCCGGTGGCCAGGCCGAAATGCTTGCGGTCTTCCGACAGGTAGCCGATGCCATGTGCAACGGCATCGGACGGCGACTTGATCACAGCCTTGCCGCCATGGATGAAAATTTCACCGGCTTCCAGCGGATCGGCGCCGAAGATGGCGCGCGCGACTTCGGTGCGGCCCGCGCCCATCAAGCCTGCGAAGCCGAGAATCTCACCCTTGCGCAGCTGAAAACTGACGTCGCGGATCGCATGGCCGCGCGTCAGTCCCTTGACCTCCAGCACCACCTTGTTGTCGCCGGCATTGGCGATGACCGGGCCGGCGCTGTCGAGTTGACGACCGACCATCATGCCGATGATGGTGTCGATCGGCGTTTCTTCGGTAGGGACCGTGGCAATGTATTTGCCGTCGCGCATGACAGTGACGCGGTTGGAAATACGGCGCAGCTCGTCCATCTTGTGCGAGATGTACACGATACCGACGCCCTGCGCCTGCAGGTCGCGGATGATGCGGAACAGTTCGTCGATCTCGGCGTTGTTGAGCGCGGCGGTCGGCTCGTCCATGATCAGGACGCGCGAATTGAAGGACAGCGCCTTGGCGATTTCCACCATTTGCTGCCTGGCGACGGTCAGTTCGCCGACCTTGGTGCGCGGGTCGAGCTTCAGGCGCATGCGCTCGAAAATGTCGGCGGTCTGGCGATTGAGCGTCTCTTCGTCGAGGAACACGCCGAACCGTCCGCGCGGCTCGCGGCCGATGAAGATGTTCTGCGCGGCGCTGAGATGATTCATCAGGTTGAGTTCCTGATGGATGATGCCGATGCCGAGCTCTTGCGCCGCACGCGGACCATCGATGGCCACTTCCTTGCCGTCGACGAAGATCTGACCTTCATCCTTCTGGTACACGCCGGACAAAATCTTCATCAACGTCGATTTGCCGGCGCCGTTTTCGCCCATGAGCGCGTGGACTTCGCCGGGAAGCAAATCCAGCTGGCAATTATCCAGCGCCAGCACGCCGGGGAAGCGCTTGGTCACGTTACGCAAGCGGATCAGGCATCCCGATTCGTTTGCGGTCTCTGTTTGTTCTGATTGCATACCTGCCTCGTTGATGCAAACCAGCCTTGTTATATTGATTGGCTGTATTGTGTATTTCGGTACTGCCTTACGTTTACTTTCACTTGCCTTACTGATTGCCGAGGTCGAAGATCTTCGTCATCGGCATCCATTTCTCTCCTTGCGGCGTCCACGGCGTCGGCGCCTGGAACTGCCACATCAATGCTTCCCACTCCTGCACCCTGGGGTCGTCCTGCATGGCCTGCGCCATGGCTACCGCGTCATAAACCGCATCATCGGTTTCCATGATCATCGTCAGGCGCGTGCCGAGACGGTAAATCTCCATCCCGGTCACGCCGTTGGCGTGCAGATGTGCGGCAATCTCCGGCCAGATCCTGCGGTGATGCTCTTCATAACGCGCAATCAGGGCCGCGTCGTCTTTCAGGTCGAGTGCGAGGCAGTAGCGCATCGGTTTCCCCTCAGGTCAATGCGCGGTCGAGATGCGTGTAGCCGCCATCGACGAACACCCATTGGCCGGTAGTGTGCGCGGCGCGATCCGACAACAGGAAGACGGCGGTATCGGCCATTTCTTCCGAGGTTGTGAAACGCTTCCCCAGCGGGATCTTGCTGGTAATGCCGGCAAGCTTCTCTTGCGGATTGTCGAAGCTGGAAATCCATTTTTCGTACAGCGGCGTCATCACTTCCGCCGGGATCAGCGCATTGACGCGCACGCCGTCGTTGGCCAGCGCTGCGGCCCATTCGCGCGTGAGCGAGAGTTGCGCGCCTTTCGATGCGCAGTAGCCGCTGGTGTTGCCCTGGCCGGTGACCGCGGTCTTGGAGGAAACATTGACGATGGCGCCGCGCGTGGCCTTGAGATGCGGCACGCAGTAGTGCGCCATGACGTAGTAATGGATAAGATTTTTTTCCAGCGACTGCATGAAAGCGGCGCGGCCGGCATCGAGGCCGACGTTGTCGTTGATGCCCGCGTTGTTGACCAGGCCGTCGAGACGGCCGAATTCACGCACGGTGTCGGCGACGGCTTGCTTGCACTTCTCTTCATCCATCAGGTCGAGCAGGAAGAAGCGCGCCCTCGGTTGCAGCTTCAGCAACTGCTCCTTGAATGCGTCGTTCGGCTGACTCTTGCCGAACACGACCGGAATCGCGCCCTCGCCCGCCAGTTGCAGCGAGATCGCACCACCGATGCCGGAGGCGCCGCCGGTCACGATCACGACCTTGTCTTTCAGATGTAAGTCCAAGTCTTGTCTCCGTCTTTATTTTTATCTTGTTGCCCGATCAGCCACGAAAGCGATATTGCTCCAGCGACTCGGGCTTCATCGTAATGGAAAAGCCCGGTGCGGTCGGCGGCATGTAAGCCGCTCCTTTGACCACGCAGGCATCGATAAAGTGCTCGTGCAGATGATCGACGTATTCGGTCACGCGTCCCTCGGTGGTGCCGGCGATGCAGATGTAGTCGATCATCGACAGATGCTGCACGTATTCGCACAGGCCGACGCCGCCGGCATGCGGGCAGACCGGCAGCTTGTACTTGGCCGCCATCAGCATGACGGCAAGGATTTCATTGACGCCGCCGAGACGGCAGGAATCGATCTGCACCACGTCGATCGCACCGCGCATGATGAATTGCTTGAACAGCACGCGGTTCTGGCACATCTCGCCGGTGGCGACTTTGACTGCACCGATGCCTTCACGGATCTTGCGATGTCCTTCGACATCGTCCGGGCTGGTCGGCTCTTCGATGAACCACGGCTTGGCGAAGGCCAGTTCGTTGACCCAGTCGATGGCCTGGTCGACTTCCCACACCTGGTTGGCGTCGATCATCAGGTGACGATCCGGGCCGATGACTTCGCGCGCGATGGTGACGCGGCGCTTGTCGTCGGCCAGGTCGCGGCCGACCTTGAGCTTGATGTGGTTGAACCCGCCGTCGATGGCTTCCTTGCAGAGGCGGCGCAGCTTGGCGTCGTCGTAGCCGAGCCAGCCGGCGGAGGTGGTATAGCAAGGATAGCCGTTCTGCTCCAGCAGGCGAATGCGCTCGGCTTTGCCCGGCGCTTGTGCGCGCAGCAGCTCCAGCGCTTCTTCCGGCGTGATGCAGTCGGTGATGTAGCGGAAGTCGATGCTGCGCACGAATTCTTCCGGCGACATATCTGCGACCAGTTTCCACAGCGGCTTGCCTTCAGCCTTGGCCCACAGATCCCAGACGGCGTTGACGACCGCACCGGTGGCGAGGTGGATGGCGCCCTTGTCCGGGCCGATCCAGCGCAACTGGCTGTCGGAGGTGATGTAGCGCCAGAAACGGCCCATGTCTGCGCTGACCCAGTCGAGGTCGAGGCCGACGACCAGATGTTCCATGGCTTGAATAGCGGCGCAGCAGATCTCGTTGCCGCGGCCGATGGTAAAGGTCAGGCCATGGCCTTCCAGGCCGGACTTGTCGGTTTCGAGGATGACGTAAGCGGCTGAATAATCCGGATCCGGATTCATGGCATCGGAGCCGTCAAGGGTCTTGGAAGTCGGGAAACGTACGTCCAGTACGCGCATGGAGGTGATCTTGGTCATCGTCGCTGTCAAATGTAATGGAGTGAAATCGGTTGTACCGGCTACGGATCACTGCACTACATCGGAAGTAGAGATAACTTCGCCGGCGCCGCATGGATGCCGCCGTCCTGCCACCTCTTCAGGCTGTCGCGCCTGTCTCCATTGTTGTCGTGCTTCGCCTTTGTGCCGATTGCTCGGGCCAAGGCTGTGTCTTTTGCTGTGTAGCGATTATCACACGCAGCTTTAAATTCATCAATAAAATTTAATTTTATATTTGAGTTTACTTTGCTAATATCCAGTCGCTGAAGACTACATTGCTTTCATGTAGTTTGGAGCGATAACCAATGTATATCTATGGGATATCAAAATAGAGATGGTTAGAAAACAATATTTTGCGATTTCATTCTATTAAAAATTCATTTTACAAATGAAATAAAAATATTAACAGGAGGAAATGACAAACATCCGCGTCACCGCCACATCGCTGCACCGCGGGCCGCCCGACTTCCGGGCCCGTGTCGATAAAAGAACAAGTAAGAACAAGCAATCACAAAATCATAATTACGGAGATTCTCATGCAGACAACTAACTCTACTGCTCGTAGCACCCATGGGCGCAACACCTTCACCAACAAGAACATGACACGCGCCGTCGCCGGCGCCTTGCTCGGACTTGCCGGGCTTACCGGACTTGCTGTCAGCAGTGCGCACGCGCAAAGCAGCGTCACCATCTACGGCCGCGTCGATGCAGGCGTCGACTATCAGTCCAGCGTCGCCACCGGCAACGGTGGCAGCGGCAGCCTTTGGCGCTCTTCCGGCAACCAGTGGGGCACCAGCATGATCGGCTTCAAGGGCACGGAAGACCTGGGTTCGGGACTAAGCGCCTTCTTCCTGCTGGAATCCGGCTTCGACGCGACCAAGGGTACGACCAACGGCCCGGCGCTGTTCAATCGGCGCTCCTACGTGGGCCTGGCCGGCAGCGCCGGTTCCCTCAAGCTGGGCAAGAACCTGTTCATCGACAACGACGTCTGGTTCCTGGATCCGACCGGACAGCAGTTCATCGGTACCGCAACACTGGTGCGCGGACGCAACTGGCAAGGCGCCGACAACGTCATCGAGTACCAGACCCCGACCTGGGGCGGTTTCAATGCAACGGTGCAAACCAGCCTTGGCGAACAGGCCGGTTCGCTCACCAAGAAACGCAAGGATGGCGTCTCGCTGGTCTATGCCAATCAGACGGTGGAGCTGCGCGCAATCTATGACGTGGTGCGCGACGCCAATGGCCGCTTTGTCGATGTGTTCGACACTTCCAAAGAGCTGATCCTCGGCGGCACGCTGACGATCGACAAACTCAAGCTGTTCGCCGGTTATGAAAACCTGCGCGCACCGGACGCTGCACCGACGGCATCGGATAAGGCCAATCATTACTGGATCGGCGCCAACTATCAGGTAACGCCGGCGCTGACGCTGATCGGCTCGGTGTTCCGCGTGAATGTGAACAAGGGCGGCGGCAACGCCAATCTGTTCATGGCTGGTGCGAACTATTCGCTGTCGAAGCGCACTTTGCTGTACGTGGGTGCGGGTACGGTGCGCAATAGCAGCAATGCCAATTTCTCGGTGGAGGCGACGAATAACAATCCGTTGCCGGGGCAAAACCAGAACGGGGCGTACGCCGGCATCAGCCACTCCTTCTGAAATCTGTCCTTGGGCCTACTGCGAGCCCGTGATCCGATGCCGTACGGTGCTCGGGATCCTCGTGTACTTGAGTACACTCCGGTGCCCTGTGCTCCGGTCGGCACCGGCTGACGGGCTCTCGCTACGGCCCAAGAACAGATTCGATGTTTTGAGTGTTCCTCTTTGAAACCGGCAATCGATCGTGAATGTCGGTTTCAGAGATAAAATGCGAAATAATTCGAATTTGCGCAAACCCAGTCGGGTTGCGCGGTGTCATCTTCCATCAGGCCAGCCATGCCAAGAACCAAGAAAATCGTGCCCGACGCGGACCTGAATACCGATGTTGCGGAAGATATTTCCGCCAACGATAGCGCCACGGATCCCGGCAAGACGCGCTATGCGGCGCCGGCGCTGGATAAGGGGCTGGATATTCTGGAACTGCTCAGCAAGGCCGAGCAGATGCTGACGCTTAACCAGATCTCCAAGCAACTGGGACGCAGCGTCAACGAGATCTTCCGTATGGTGGTGACGCTGGAACAGCGCGGTTATCTGATTGCCGATAACGATCAATACCGCCTGTCGTTGAAATTGTTCGAGCTGGCGCATTATCACCAGCCCATTCGCTCACTGGTAAGCACTGCGCTGCCGCACATGCGCGAGCTGGCGAACAGAACCATGCAGTCGACCCATCTCACCGTGTATGAAGCCGGCCGCGTGATCGTAGTGGCGCAGGTGGACAGCCCGGAACGCTGGGCCTTCGGCCTCAAGGTCGGTGCGCTGGTGAGTCTGACCGATACGGCGTCGGGCCATGTGCTGCTGTCGTTTCGCGATGAAGCCGAACGCGGCCGCATGCTGGCGGCGCACGTCAGGATGGATGGTGAGCAGGAAATCGATCACGCGCAATTGCTGCGCCAGATTGCGGAAACTCAGGAGCGCGGTTATTCGCGCATGGAAAGCCGTCAGATCCGCGGCGTGGTGAATTTGTCTTATCCGGTGCTGGGCGCCAACGACCGCATGCTGGCGGCGCTGAATATTCCTTACATCGAACGCATCGATAAAAAGATCAATCCCAGCCTCGATGAAGTACAGAACATCGTGCAGGAAATTTCTGCGCGCCTGTCCAAGCTGATGGGCAGCAGCAGTTTCGGCAGTTGATCCGGTCTGAACCTGGCTGCGGCCAGATCGACAGTAACAAAAAAGCCAGGCAATGCCTGGCTTTTTATTCTGCGTTCTGGCCATCTGGTTAACCGATGGGAAGCGATGTCAGCGCGTTTTTTGTCTTGGTCTTGCCCTTGGCCTCATGTGCTTCAGTGGCCGCCTGGGTCAGCGAATAGCGGGTGTAAGCCTTGACCAGATCAGCCATGAAATCCGACTCATTCTTGATCGGACGCCAGTTCTTGCCATCCAGTTCTTCCACCTGCGTGCTGTTGCCGTCATAGACGATACTGATCGCGCGCGGCTTTTCCTGCTCCCTGAACTCGGTCAGGAAACCCTTCATGTCGTAACCGGAAGAATTGCCTTGCGTAAAGGTCTCGATGGCCGACTGCATGGCAGTCTCACGTGAAGCAAGCGCCTGAGTCTGCGCTTGCGCCAGCAGATCGGAAACGCCGGTATGGTCATTGAGCAGCATCTCGAACTTGCCGTTGCGCTCATCGCCCTCTTCCAGCTTGAAGCCTTTTTTGGTCGAGAAAATGCGCAGCTTGGGCGGCACATTGATGCCGTAAGCGCCGACCAGTCCACCCAGCGCCATGGTCAGCGCCGGACTGACGTCGGGACGCATCGGGTTGACCAGTCCGTCGACGCCCGTATTGCGGGCAATCATCATCTGGGCGAAACCGATATCGTTATTGTTGGCGTACGCCTTCGCAGCAGTGGGTGCCGCGGTGTTGTTGACGAAAAATTGGTTGCTGATGTTTTGCATTGCGGCGCTCCTGCGATTACCAGGTCCGATGGTTCAACTTGCGCGAATAATTGCCAAAAGCATAATGAAAGACAAATG
The DNA here is from genome assembly GCF_058801885.1 of Herbaspirillum sp. GW822-FHT03A08. Classification (NCBI taxonomy): domain Bacteria; kingdom Pseudomonadati; phylum Pseudomonadota; class Betaproteobacteria; order Burkholderiales; family Oxalobacteraceae; genus Herbaspirillum; species Herbaspirillum sp. GW822-FHT03A08. Next base: position 391,238 of record NZ_JBXANR010000004.1, read on the forward strand.
GCAGACGCCACCATTGTAAGAGGCTTTCAGCGTTTCTACACAAGAAGCTGAGGCATTTCCCTCCTTCAATCCTGCCATTTGTCGGTTTATCGCAAAAACCTGTCATTCCGGAGGAGCCGCATTTACCCTGCTTTACGCCGGATCTTTCCCGAGGTTTCTTGACGACATGACTATTGCCACTTACATTGCTGACTCGCGGGCAATCGCGGCCCCGCCGGCGAAGCATCCGTCGCGTTGCCGCCCGGGTCCCGATTGCCGGCCCTGCCTCGGTTCCACAATATCCCGAACATACCGACGTCATTGCCAGCAGCATCGCCCTGATCTCTTCCGCACCGTGCTGTGGCGAGAGCGGAAGCTTGCAACAACAATTTCACCGATCCGCGCCTGAACGGCTTACCAACGAAACCCTGATGACTCTTTCCTTCCTGAAACGCCGCCCGGTCCTGATTGGACTGCTGATTCTGATCATTGCCGTCGCTTTCATCGCGACCAGAAAGCGTCCGCCGGCAGTCGCAACGGTAGTCGCCAAGCCTGCGCAAGTGCTCGAATTCCTGCCGAGCGACACGATCGAAGTCGGCGTCGAACCGCTGCGCCAGGTGCTGCCGCTTTCCGGCGCGTTGCGTGCGCTGAACCAGGTATCGGTCAAGGCTAAGGTGGCGGGTGAAGTAAAGGACGTGCTGGTGCGCGCCGGTGAAGCGGTCAAGGCGGGCCAGGTACTGATTCGCATCGATACCAGCGAATACCAGGCCAGGCTCGAGCAAGCCAGAGGCTCTCTGGTCGCATCGCGCGGCCAGCTCGATATCGCCACCAAAACCCGCGACAACAACCAGGCCTTGATGGATAAAGGCTTCATTTCGCGCAATGCCTTCGACAACGCCGCCAGCCAGTTCGACATCGCCAAGGCCAACGTCGACACCGCGCGCGGCGCACTCGACGTTGCGCAAAAAGCCTTGAACGACACGGTGATCAAGGCGCCGATCACCGGCATGATCAGCAGCCGCACCGTCGAGCCGGGTGAAAAAGTATCGATCGACAACAAGTTGCTCGACGTCGTCGACCTCAGCCAGATGGAACTGGAAGCGCCGGTGCCGACTGCGGACATCCTCAAAGTAAAACTCGGACAGGAAGTGCTGGTGACCGTGGAAGGCCTGCCGCAAGCAGTCGCCGGCAAGGTGGTGCGCATCAATCCGGCAACGCAATCCGGCTCGCGCTCGATCATGGTGTACGTGCGCATCGAAAATCCGCAAGGCTTGCTGCGCGCCGGCATGTTTGCCGACGCCAGCCTGACGCTGGACAAGCGCGACGCCGTGATGACGGTGCCGCAGACGGCGATCCAGACCGATGGCGACAAAACCTATGTCTACGCCATCGAAGACGGCAAGCTGATCCGGCGCGACGTCGTACTGGGCATGCGCGGCGTCGACAGCCGCGGCAATGCGGTTGAAGTCAGCAGCGGCCTGCAAACCGGCGCGCGCATCGTCAAGGCCAACCTCGGCAACCTGAACAGCGGCACGCCGGTGCGCTTCTCGGCGACTGGCGGTGCAGTGCCGACACCAGCGGCGGCGGCCCCGACGGCGGCCAAGGCAAAGGAATAAGCGCATGTGGTTCACCCGTATCAGTATCGGCAACCCGGTGTTCGCCACCATGATGATGATGGCGTTCGTGGTGCTCGGCTTGTTCTCTTACCAGCGCCTGCGCGTCGATCAGTTTCCCGATATCACCTTCCCCGTGGTGGTGGTGCAGACCACGTATCCCGGTGCGTCGCCTGAAAATGTGGAATCCGACGTCACGCGCAAGATCGAAGAATCGGTCAACACCATCAACGGTATCAACAGCCTGACGTCGCACTCGTATGAAGGCTTGTCGGTAGTGATCGTCGAATTCGACCTCACCGTTGATCCGGCGCAAGGCGCGCAGGACGTCCGCGAAAAGGTGGCGCTGGTGCAGGCGGCCTTCCGCAAGGAAGTCGACCAGCCGCGCATCACGCGTTTCGATCCGGCCGATCAGCCGATCTTTTCGATCTCGGTCACCAACGATCCGAATGCCGCCAACGCCAGACCGCGCAACCTGCGCGAGCTGACCACGATCTCCGACCAGATCATCAAGAAACGGCTGGAGAACGTGCGCGGCGTCGGTTCGGTGACACTGGTCGGCGGCGTCAAGCGCCAGGTCAACATCTACGTCAAACCCAATGAGATGGAAGCGCTGGGCATCGGCGTCGACCAGGTCATTAATGCGGTGAAGAACGAAAACCAGGAGTTGCCGACCGGCGCCATTCGCATGGCGGATGCAGAAAAAGTGGTGCAGGTGCAAGGCCGCGTCAAGAATCCGGAAGACTTTAAAAGCATCATCGTGGCGCGCCGCGGCGGCCAGCCGGTGACGCTGAACCAGATCGCCACCGTGGTGGACGGCCAGGAAGAACAAGAGACGCTGGCGCTCTACAACGGCCAGCGCACGCTCGCGCTGGACATCCTCAAGGCGCAGGGCCAGAACACCATCGATGTCGCCGACGGCCTCAAGCAAGCCATCAAGGACATGGAGCCGAATCTGCAAAAACTCTATCCCGGCGTGCGCCTGCAGATCATCAAGGACAGCTCGCGCCAGATCCGCACCGGCGTCGAGAACGTGCGCCGCACACTGATCGAAGGCGCGCTGCTGACGGTGCTGATCGTGTTCCTGTTCCTCAATTCCTGGCGCTCGACGGTGATCACCGGACTGACCTTGCCGGTGGCGCTGATCGGCACCTTCCTGTTCATGTACATGTTCGGCTTCACGATCAACATGATCACGCTGATGGCGCTGTCGCTATGCGTCGGCTTGCTGATCGACGATGCGATTGTGGTGCGCGAAAACATCGTGCGCCATGCCGGCATGAAGGTGCACGGCAAGTTCAAAACGCACAAGATGGCGGCGCTGGAAGGCACGGCGGAAATCGGCCTGGCGGTGCTGGCGACGACCTTCTCGATTGTCGCGGTGTTCTTGCCGGTGGGCTTCATGGGCGGCATCATCGGACGCTTCTTCCATCAATTCGGCGTGACGGTGACGGCGGCAGTGCTGATTTCGATGTTCGTATCCTTCACGCTGGATCCGATGCTGTCATCGATCTGGCCGGATCCGGATGTACATGGCGACACCTACAAGCGCGGTTGGTATGCTCGCACCATCGGCCGCGTGCTGAATCAATTCGATCGCATGGTGCAATGGCTGTCAGCGACCTATCAGCGTTTGTTGAAATGGTCGCTGCGGCATCGCGTGCTGACGCTGGTGCTGGCCTTGGCGACATTCATCGCCGGCTTTGCCCTGCCGGCAACCGGACTGATCGGTTCCGAGTTTGTGCCGCAAGCCGATTATTCGGAATCCGGCGTGACCTTTTACACGCCGGTCGGCTCTTCGCTGGAACTGACCGAGAGCAAGGTGCATCAGGTCGAAGCCGTGCTGCGCCAGTTCCCGGAAGTGGTCGACACCTATAGCACGGTCAATACCGGCAACTCGCAGGGCAAGAATTACGCGACCGTCTTCATCCGCCTCAAGCCGCGCAATCAGCGCCAGCTCAGCACCTCGCAGCTGGCGCCGCTATTGCGCGACCGCCTGACGCAGATTGCCGGTATCGCGGTGACGCACATCGGCACGCTGGACGGCGTCGGCGGCGACAACAAGCAGGTGCGTTTCAGCCTGCTCGGACCGGATCTGGATCAGCTGGCGCGGCTGTCGGATGAGGTGCAGAGAAAGCTGCTCGCCATCCGCGGCGTGGTGGATCTGGACTCCAGCCTGAAAGCGCAGAAGCCGACAATTTCCATCGAGCCCAAACGCGACATCGGCTCGGATCTCGGCATCGGCGTGGCGGAAATCGGCAATGCGCTGCGTCCCTTGCTGGCCGGAGAAGCAGCCAGCAGCTGGCGCGCGCCGGATGACGAAAACTACGACGTCAACGTGCGCCTGTCGCCGACCGACCGCAACACCGTCGATGATCTGTCGCGCCTGATGCTGGCCAGTACCCTGACCAACCCGGACGGCACGCCGCGCATGGTGCCCTTGCGCCAGGTGGCTGATATTAAAAACACCGTCGGCGCCAACCAGATCAACCGGCGCGACCTCAACCGCGAAGTGGAGTTGTCGGCCAACGCTGCCGGCCGCTCGGCCGGACAGGTCAACGCCGAGATCAAGACCATGCTGGAACGGATGAACTGGCCGCCCGGCTATCGCTACCAGATCGGCGGCTCGACCAAGAGCATGAATGAATCCTTCGGCTACGCCGTCGGCGCGCTGGCGCTGGCGATCGTGTTCATTTACATGATCCTGGCGTCGCAGTTCGCCAGCTTCCTGCAGCCGATCGCGATCATGTCGTCATTGCCGCTGACGCTGATCGGCGTGTTCCTGGCGCTGATGTTCTTCCGCTCGACCTTGAACATGTTCTCGATCATCGGCTTCATCATGCTGATGGGACTGGTGACCAAGAATGCGATCCTGCTGGTGGATTTCACCAATCAGGCGCGCAAGGAAGGCATGGAGCGCAGCGCGGCCTTGCTGGAAGCCGCCCACGTGCGGCTGCGCCCGATCCTGATGACCACGTTGGCGATGGTGTTCGGCATGGTGCCGCTGGCGTTCGGAATTGCGGAAGGTTCGGAGCAGCGCGCACCGATGGGTCAGGCCGTGATCGGCGGGATCATCACCTCGTCGATCCTGACGCTGGTGGTGGTGCCGGTGGCTTATACCTATCTCGACGACCTCGGCGCCTGGGTCAAGCGCAAGTGGTTCGGCCATGACGGGCAGGAACATGCCGACGATGGACGCGAAGAAGACAGGCCGGCTTCCTGAGTATTTCCTTTTTGCAAGCACTAATCCGGCCTCGGCTCGCAAAAAAACTTGCGCTACGCCCCGGAAAGCAACGGAAAGCAAGCGTCTGCCGCTGTCTCCCTGCTGCCGTGTTTGATAAAATGCTGCTTTTACGTCGTTATCGAGCCTACTGCCATGAATATCGAACAAGCCCGTTTCAATATGATCGAACAGCAAATCCGCCCCTGGAATGTGCTGGCGCAAGATGTCCTGGACCTGCTGACCGTCGTCAAGCGCGAGGAATTCGTTCCCGCCGCATACCGCAGCCTGGCGTTTTTCGATACCGAAATCCCGCTGCCTGGCGGCGAAACCATGCTGCCGCCGAAGGTGGAAGCTCGCATCCTGCAGGAAGCCAACGTCAAGAAACACGAGCAAGTGCTGGAAATCGGCGCCGGCTCCGGCTACATGGCGGCGCTGCTGGCTTATAAGGCGCGCCACGTCACCACCGTTGAAATCGATCCGGATCTGAAAGCATTGGCCGAAAAGAACCTGTCCACCTACGGCGTGAGCAACGTCAGCGTCGAACTGGGCAACGGTGCACAAGGCTGGCAAGGCGAATACGACGTGATCGTCATCTCGGGCGGCCTGCCTTTTCTGCCGGATACTTTCCTGAAGCAGGTCAAGGTCGGCGGCCGTATCCTGGCCATCGTCGGCGAAGCACCGGTGATGTCGCTGCAAGTGATCACCCGTACGTCCGATCAGGTCTATGACACAGTGGATGTATTTGAGCTGATGGCAAAACCGCTGCACGCAGCCAGCACACACTCTCACTTCACTTTCTAGGAATTCTGTATGGAGCACATCACCGCACCGGAACTGGCCGCCTGGATCGCCGACCCGGACCGTCCGACACCATTGCTGCTTGATGTGCGCGAGCCGTGGGAATTTGAAACCTGCAGCATCGAAGCAGCCCGGCTGATTCCGATGAACACGATTCCCAGCCGCTTTTCCGAACTGGATGAAGAACAGCCCGTGGTGTGCATCTGCCACCACGGCGCACGCAGCATGCAAGTTGCCGCCTTCCTCGAACGCCAGGGCTTTTCCAAGGTGACCAATCTGACCGGCGGCATTCACGCCTGGGCGCAGCAAGTGGACACCGCAATGCCGACCTATTGAGCGCGCCGTATTCGTTCGAAGCCGGACGTTTTTTGATTTTTCCCGGAACTGCGAAGTGCCTGAATAGCCGAACAACGGCTATTTATCCTCTATCCCCGTGAAAATCCTGCGTATGCCCTCCATCCTTTCCAGAGCCCTGACGACCGGCGCCATGTCCGCCGCGTTATCCGGCGCTCTCGCTTTTCCCGGCCATGCCGCCGATCTGGTTCAGGTGTATCAGCAGGCACTGGCAAATGATCCGGTTTATCAGAGCGCGCGTTATTCGCTGCGCGCCGGCGAAGAGAAAATCACGCAAGGCCGCGCCGCCATCCTGCCGACCGTAGGCGTGAACGGCAGTTACACGCGGTCCGGCGACACCATGCAGAATTCGGCCAACACCTACACGCTGCAACTGACGCAGCCGTTGCTGCGCATGGCGAACTGGGAGACTTATCGGCAAGGCAAGCTGTCGGTCGCCGTCAGCGAAGCGCAATTCGCGCAGGCGCAGCAGGATCTGATCCTGCGTGTGAGCCAGACTTATTTCGACGTATTGAGCGCGCAAGATGCGCTCAGTTTTTTGCGCGCGCAGAAGATCGCCATCTCTGAGCAATTGGCATCGGCCAAGCGCAACTTCGACATCGGCACCGCAACCATCACAGACACCAATGAAGCGCAGGCGCGCTACGATCTCGCCAACGCACAGGAAATCGCCGCGCAGAACGATCTGGAAGTCGCGCTCAGCAAACTGCAGCAAATCATCGGCCAGCCGCCGGCGCCTTTATCGACGCTGCGCACGAACGTACAACTGAGCATGCCGCAACCGGCGCTGATCGATCCGTGGATCAGCAGCGCAGAACAACAGAATTACGGCGTCGTCGCCCAGCAGGTTTCACTCGAAATCGCACAGAGCGAAATCAAACGCAGCCGCGCCGGCCACTATCCGACCGTCGATCTGACCGCCGGCCGCAATTACACCAATCAGAACAGCCAGCTGACGCCATATACCAACGGTCGCGGCTACGCCAACTCCATCGGCGTGCAATGGAATATCCCGCTCTATTCGGGCTTCAGCGTCAGCAGCAAGGTCGACGAGTCTATCGCGCTGGCCGACAAGGCGCGTTCGGATCTGGAGAACGCGCGCCGCGCTGCGGTGCTTAACGTGCGCCAGGCGTATCTGGGCGTGAGCAACGGTTTGTCACAGGTGAAGGCATATGAGGCCGCCGAGGTCTCCAGCCTGTCGGCGCTGGAATCGAACCGGCTCGGCTATCAGGTTGGCGTGCGCATTAACATCGACGTGCTGAATGCGCAGCAACAGCTATTCTCGACGCGCCGCGATCTGGCCAAGGCGCGCTACGATACGCTGATGAACGGATTGAAGCTGAAGTCGGCAGCCGGCAGCTTGAAAGAAGAAGATCTGGTGCAGATCAACCAATTGCTAGGCCCGCCGGCGCCGTGAAGAAATACGCCGGCAGCCGCAGCCAGACTGCCGGTGAATGGCGGGTGATTAGTTTCTCAGCGTGGGCGCCGTCTTGACGGCGTGAATGCATGCAGTGAGCAGGTTCTCCGCCTCTTTTTCAAGATCGAAACTATCGGGCGCGAAGAACCAGTCCGCCAGCAAACCGCTGAACATGGCATGCGCCATCAGGCAGGCGCGGCGGATGTTCAGATGGGGATCCAGCTGGCCGCGCGCGATGGCATTCTTGAGAATCTGCTCCATGCGCAACATACCCTGCATGTGGCATTCGCGCTGACGCATCAGAATCGGATCGTTGTTGTCGACAAATTCGCATTTATTGAAGATGATGTCGAATACTTTGCGGCAGCGCGGATCGGTGGCGGCTTGTTTGAGCACATACACCCCGCCTTTGATGAATTCGCCGAGAGGGTCGGCAACGCGCTCATCGGCGTTCTCCTCCATCATCGCTTCCATCGGCAGGCGCACGCGGTCGCACATGGCGTCGAACAGATCGCTTTTGTTTTTGAAGTGCCAGTAAATGGCGCCGCGCGTCACATCCGCCGCCTTGGCGACATCGGCCAGCGAGGTATGCGAAACGCCGCGTTCGTAAAACACCTGCTCTGCAGCATCGAGGATGCGCGAACGGGTTTCGAGGGCTTCTTCCTTGGTCGAGCGCGCCATGGTCAGGCGGCCGGACGAATAGTGGGTGTCATTACAATCTCCGTGCACCATCGTTGTGCAATAAAGACAAACCGTCGCAATTTCCTTTGACAAGGAGTCTGTTTCACGAAAGTCTGCATGTTCCGCATTGTTTTTTGTACGTAGTGCGAAATATTACGATACATCAACGCAATACATACATACAAGAATGTATGTATAATAGCACCGGATTTCAATAGCTGCTGTCAGTTTTATCCTACCCGCTGTCTTTTCTGCACTGCAACAATTTTTGCGTTATCTTCTTGTTTCTGTCTTTTGTCGGCTGTCTTTCGTTTTTCTTTCTGCTTTATCCTGTTGTACCCCGTGTTACCTGCTGTATTGCCAGCTTTACTGACAATATTCGTGACCGTATTCGAATCACCCGCTGCTGTAGCAGCTTCAACTTTACTTACCGTGCGAGATATTTATGAGCTCAGTTAGTCGTTTCACGCGCCTCACCCTGACCGTTGCCGTCATGGCCGCCTTTGCAGGCTGCGGTCAAAAACCGAATGCCCAACCAGGAGCAGGCATGCCGCCTGGCGAAGTCTCCGTGGTCACCATCGCGCCTGAACAAATCACCATCAGCAATGAGCTGCCCGGCCGCCTGGAAGCGACCCGTATCGCCGAAGTGCGCGCCCGTGTCGCTGGCATCATTCTCAAGCGCACCTTCCGCGAAGGCAGCGAAGTCAAGGCTGGTGAAGTGCTCTATCGCATCGATCCGGCAACGTTCAAAGCCAACTACGACAGCGCGCAAGCCACGCTGGCAAAGAGCCAGGCCTCGCTGACACAAGCCTCGCTGAAGGCACAGCGCTACAAGCCGCTGGTGGAAGTCAACGCCGTCAGCAAACAGGAATATGACGACGCCGTCGCCTCGCAAAAACAAGCGGAAGCAGACGTCGCTGCCGGCAAGGCAGCGGTGCAGACCGCCGGTCTGAGCCTGGGATACGCGACCGTGACGTCGCCGATTTCGGGCCGCATCGGCCGCGCGCTGGTGACCGAAGGCGCACTGGTCGGCCAGGGCGACGCTACGCAACTGGCTGTCGTGCAGCAACTCGATCCGATCTACGTCAACCTGACGCAATCGAGCACCGATCTGCTCAAGCTCCAGCAAGCCATGTCCAACGGTCAATTGAAGACCGTCGGCAAGGACAAGGCCAAGGTGACCCTGGTGACCGAAGATGGCCGCACTTACCCGCAATCGGGCAAGCTGCTGTTCTCTGACGTCAGCGTCGATGCGACAACCGGCGCCGTCACGATCCGTGCGGAATTCCCGAACCCGAACCGCACTCTGCTGCCGGGCATGTACGTGCGCGCCAAGCTGGAACAGGCGATCGACGAGCAAGCCATCATCGTGCCGCAACAGGCTGTCATGCGCGACCTGAACGGTTCGACCGTGTTTGTCGTCGGCGAAGACAACAAGGTTGCCGTGCGTCCGGTCAAGACCGGCGCGGCACAGGGCAACAACTGGGTTGTGACCGAGGGCCTGAAAACCGGTGATCGCGTGATCGTCGAAGGCGTCCAGAAGACCAAGCCGGGCGCACCGGTGAAGCCGGTCCCATGGAAGGGTCCTGTCAGCGACGCATCGGCAACACCGGCAGCGGCTCCGGCCGCAGGTGCTGCCGCTCCGGCGCCAGCCAAGCAGGACGCCGCAACCAAAGCTAACTAAGAGGCTGTCAGATGGGAAAGTTCTTTATTGATCGCCCCGTTTTTGCGTGGGTGTTAGCAATCTTCATCATACTGGCGGGCGCGCTGGCCATTACCGGCCTGCCCGTCTCCCAGTATCCGAGCATTGCGCCGCCGACCATCGTGGTCACGGCGACGTATCCCGGTGCGACCGCACAAACCCTCGACGATTCGGTGACCAGCCTGATCGAACAGGAAATGAACGGCGCCGACGGCTTGCAATACATGGAGTCGCAAAGCCAGGCCAACGGCCAGGTGCAAATCACGGTGACTTTCTCGCCGGACACCAACGCCGACCTGGCTGCGGTGGACGTGCAGAACCGCCTGAAGCGCGTCGAAGCGCGTCTGCCGGCGGCGGTGACGCAACAAGGTGTGCAAGTCACCAAGTCGCGCAGCAACTTCCTGCTGTTCATCGGCTTGTCGTCGACCGACGGCAAACTTGATCCGGTGGCGCTGGGCGACTATCTGTCGCGTAACGTCCTCAATGAAGTCAAACGCGTTCCCGGCGTCGGCCAGGCACAGTTGTTCGGTACCGAACGCGCGATGCGCATCTGGATCGACCCGAACAAACTGATCGGCCTGAATCTGACGCCTGCCGACGTGACTGCTGCCATCACCGCACAAAATGCGCTGGTCGCCGGCGGTACGCTGGGCGCCTTGCCGAGCCCGACCTCGCAGCAGATTTCTGCGACCGTGGTCGTGAACGGCCAGCTGACCAGCCCGGAACAGTTCGGCAACATCGTCCTGCGCGCTAACGCAGACGGTTCGTCGGTGCGCATGCGCGACGTCGCCCGCATCGAAGTCGGCGGACAGTCGTATGACACTTCCGGCCGTCTCGACGGCAAGCCAAGCTCGTTCATCGGCGTGCAGTTGTCGCCGACCGCGAACGCGCTGGGTACGGCAACCGCCGTGCACAAGAAGATGGAAGAGCTGTCCAAGTACTTCCCGGCCGGCGTGAAGTACACCATCCCTTACGATACCTCCAAGTTCGTCAAGATCTCGATCGAAGAAGTGGTCAAGACCCTGATCGAAGCGATTGTGCTGGTGTTCCTGGTGATGTTCCTGTTCCTGCAAAACATCCGCTACACCATCATCCCGACAATCGTGGTGCCGGTGGCGCTGATGGGCACCTTTGCGACTTTGTTTGTCTTTGGCTTCTCGATCAACGTGCTGACCATGTTCGGTATGGTGCTGGCGATCGGTATCCTGGTCGATGATGCGATCGTGGTGGTGGAAAACGTCGAACGCATCATGAGCGAAGAAGGTTTGTCGCCCAAGGAAGCAACCCGCAAGGCGATGGGCCAGATCACCGGCGCGCTGATCGGTATCACACTGGTGCTGATCGCCGTGTTCATCCCGATGGCCTTCTTTGGGGGCGCGGTTGGCGCGATTTATCGCCAGTTCTCGCTGGCGATGGTGGCGTCGATGGTGTTCTCCGTGCTGATGGCGTTCACGCTGACACCGGCATTGTGCGCAACCATTTTGCTGCCGGTCGAAAAGGGCCATCATCACGAAAAGGGCGGTTTCTTCGGCTGGTTCAATCGCCGCTTCAACAAGACTGCTTCCGGTTATCAGGGCTTCATCGGCAAGATGCTGACCAAGGCCGGCCGCTACATGATTGTGTACGCCCTTATCCTTGGCTGCGTGGGCTTGCTGTATGCACGCCTGCCAGCTTCTTTCCTGCCGAACGAAGATCAGGGCTACATCATCACCAACGTGCAGTTGCCGCCAGGCGCCAGCACCGGCCGTACGCTGGAAGTGATCAAGACGATTGAAGACTACTACCTCAAGCAACCTGCAGTCGAACACGTCGTGGCGATTGCCGGTTTCAGCTTCTCGGGTAACGGCCAGAATGCCGGTCTGGTGTTCACGCCGCTGAAGGACTGGGGCGAGCGCGACAAGACGCAATCGGCTGATGCTGTTGCCGGCCGTGCATTCGGCGCCTTCTCGCAGATCAAGGATGCGATCGTGTTCCCGCTGAACCCGCCGCCTATCCCTGAACTGGGTAATGCAACCGGCTTCACCTTCCGTCTGCAGGACCGCGCCGGTCTGGGACACGCTGCGCTGGTGCAGGCACGTAATCAGATCCTCGGCATGGCTTCGCAGAGCAAGGTGCTGGCAGGTGTCCGCCCCGAAGGTCTGGAAGATGCGCCGCAGCTGCAACTGGACATCGACCGCGACAAGGCCAATGCATTGGGCGTGCCGTTCTCGACCATCAACAGCGTGCTGTCGACGGCATTGGGTTCCTCTTACGTCAACGACTTCCCGAATCAGGGTCGTCAACAGCGTGTGATCGTCCAGGCCGATGCCAAGCGTCGTCTGCAACCGGAAGATCTGGCCGGCCTGTATGCCCGCAACAGCGGCGGAACCATGGTGCCGTTCTCGGCCTTCACGACCTCAAAGTGGATCAACGGTCCTGTGCAGCTGATTCGCTACAACGGCTATCCGGCAATGAAGATCGCCGGCGGCGCAGCACCTGGCCGCAGTACCGGTGAAGCGATGTCGGAAATGGAAGGCTTCGTCGCCAAGCTGCCGCCTGGCTTCGGTTTCGAATGGACCGGCCAGTCGCTGGAAGAAAAAACCTCCGGCTCGCAAGCGCCTGCGCTGTATGCACTGTCGCTGATCGCCGTGTTCCTGGTGCTGGCTGCGCTGTACGAAAGTACGTCGATCCCGCTGGCTGTGATGCTGGTGGTGCCGCTGGGTATTCTCGGCGCACTGCTGGGCGTGACCCTCCGCGGCATGCCTAACGACGTGTACTTCAAGGTCGGGATGATTGCCGTGGTGGGTCTGTCGGCGAAGAACGCGATTCTGATCATCGAGTTCGCCAAAGACTTGCAAGCACAAGGCATGGGCCTGATCGAAGCGACGCTGGAAGCGGTTCACCTGCGGTTCCGTCCGATCATCATGACTTCGCTGGCGTTCATCCTCGGCGTGCTGCCACTGGTTATCGCCAGCGGCGCGGGTTCCGCCAGCCAACGCGCCATCGGTACCGGCGTGATGGGCGGGATGATCACGGCGACCGTGCTAGCCGTGTTCCTGGTTCCGGTCTTCTTCGTCGTCGTGCGCAAGATCTTCAAAGGCAGCCAAGGCAAGCCTGACGCTGCCCATCACAATATCGATGTGGAGGATAAGAATGTTTAAGTTTTCAACCCTGCGCTCGACAGGCAAACTGACTCACCTCAGCGCAGCATTGCTGGTGGTCGGTGTTCTGTCCGGCTGCACGCTAGCGCCGACCTACCAGCGCCCGCAAGCGCCGGTCGAGGGCACCTACCCGGCCGACGCCAAAGGCCAGGCCGCGTATGACGCAGCCACCCTGGGCTGGCGCCAGTTCTTCCCTGACCAGCGCCTGCAAGCACTGATCGCTGCGGCACTGGAAAACAACCGCGACCTGCGCACTGCGGCCCTGAACATCGAGGAAGCACGCGCGCAGTACCAGATCGCCCGAGCCGATTTGCTGCCAACGCTCAACGCCACCGGCAGCGAATCTCGCACCCGCCTGGCGGCCAGCCAGTCGGTCACCGGTGCGCCGATGATCAGCAAGAGCTATCAGGTCGGCCTGGCAGTTCCTGCCTATGAACTGGATTTCTTCGGCCGCGTCCGCAGTCTGAAGGACGCTGCGCTGTCGACCTACCTGTCGACCGAAGAAGCCAAGCAATCGGTACAAATCAGTCTGGTGTCGCAAGTGGCCCAGGCTTATCTGACCGAACGTTCCTATGCCGAACAACTGAAGCTGGCGCAGCAGACGCTGGAAAGCCGCCAGTCCAACCTCGGCCTGGCGCAGAAACGTTTCGACGTCGGCGCCTCGTCGGCGCTCGACCTGCGCCTGTCGGACACGCTGGTGCAATCCGCCCGCACCTCGGTGGCGACGCTGCTGCGCCAACGCGCCCAGGCGGAAAACGCCCTGACGCTGCTGGTCGGCACCAACGTCAAGGATCTGCCGGCCGGCCAGGATCTGTCGCTGCAAAATATCGTCACCGATATCCCTGCCGGCGTGCCGTCAGATCTGCTGTCCCGCCGTCCGGACATCCGCTCGGCGGAACAGAAGCTGCTGGCCGCCAACGCCAACATCGGCGCCGCCCGCGCTGCGTTCTTCCCGCGCATCAGCCTGACCGGCTCCTTCGGCAGCGCCAGCAGCTCGCTAGGCGGCTTGTTTGACTCCGGTTCGGGCGCCTGGTCGTACGGCCCGCAACTGAGCCTGCCGATTTTCGACTTCGGCCGCAACAGCGCTAACCTGGATCTGGCCGAAGTACGCAAGAACCAGGCGATCGTGACTTACGAGAAGACCATCCAGACGGCCTTCCGCGAAGTCGCCGATGCACTGGTGGCGCGCGGCACGCTGGACGAGCAGATCGAAGCCCAGGAAGCCTTCCTCAAGGCGCAACAGGAACGTCTGAACCTGACCGACCTGCGCTACAAGAACGGCATCGCCTCTTCGCTGGATCAGCTCGATGCGCAACGCGACCTGTTCGCAGCACAGCAATCCTTGATTCAGGCGCGTCAGTTGCGTCTGAACAATGCGATTGATCTGTATCGTGCATTGGGCGGCGGGTTGAATGAGACGACGGTGGCGGCTGCGCCGGCTGCCGGCAAGTAAGTCAGTTTGAGTGATCTTACTGTCGTAAAAAAAGCGGGCTTCGGCCCGCTTTTTTATTTATTCAGGAATTTCATCTGCCTCAGTCAGACTTTCCTTCTTGCCTTACACCAGCAACGGCTTTATCAAAGCGACAGTGCGCAAAGTCGCGCCCTGATGCTGATGTGCAAATGCTTGCGCGCCCGCCGCCATCACATCCCGGCGCTCGACTGCCGCAAATAAATCCAACGCTGTTTGCAGCATGCTCGCCGCATTCTGAACGCGCGCTGCAGCGCCGGCTTTGATCGCGTCTTCGGTAACAGTCTGGAAATTGAATGTGTGCGGTCCAATCAACACCGGCTTGCCCAGCGAGCAAGCTTCAATAAGATTTTGCCCCCCAAGCGGAAGCAAGCTGCCGCCGATGAATGCAAGATCGCAAGCGGCATAATAGGCGAACATTTCCCCCATCGAATCACCCAGTACAATCTGCGTCTCCTCGGCCAGCGGCAAACCCGACATAGCTGAACGCCGCTCCACGACGAAACCTTGCTCGCGAATCATTGCTTCGACCTCGTCAAAACGCTGCGGATGACGCGGCACGATCACGGTAAGGAATTTGTTTGATCTCTCTTTGACAAGCGCATCCAGAATGAGCTGCTCTTCGCCTTCTCGCGTGCTCGCACACAGCAACACCGGACGCTCACCGAACTGCGTGCGCCATTGCTTTCCCAGTGCGACCATGTCAGGCGGGGCCTCGACATCAAACTTGATGCTGCCCGTTACATACACATTGCGCGCGCCGAACAACCGTAGCCGCTCTGCATCCGCTTCGGACTGAGCGGCCACGCAATCGATGCCGGCAGCGGCTTCCAGCAGGATGGAGCCGAACCGCTGTCCGCGCCGCAGCGAGCGCTCCGACAAGCGCGCATTGGCCAGCACCACAGGCACGCCATGGCGCCTGCACTGGCGTACCATGTTCGGCCAGACTTCGGTTTCCATCAGGATGCTGATCTTCGGTTTGAAATGGCGCAGGAAGCGCGCACACATCCAGCTCGTGTCGTACGGAAAAAAGCTCTGCACAACGCGCTCGCCGTGATGCGCAAACAGTTGCTGACCTGTCGCACGTCCCGTGGCGGTCATGTGTGTGAGCAGGATCGTATGACCGGGATACGTTGCCAGCAACGCATCGATCAACGGTTGCGCCGCCCGCGTCTCGCCCACGGAGACAGCATGAACCCACAAGAATGGCGGCAACGTACGTTGCCTGAACTGGTTGTAGAACCCCAGCCGCTCGCCGATATGCTGCCGATAGCCGGGTTCCTTGCGGCCGCGACGCCACAGGCGCAGCAGTACGAACGGCAGGCCCACCCACCATAGCGCGGAATAGAGCAGACGCATCAGACCAACTGACGTCCGGTCAGCTTGCTCAGGATCGCCAGTGGACTGGACGACGGATCGTACTGTTTGTCCGCCGGCAGGTGCAGCGTCTGCTCCAGCATGTACTGGCCCGACATGACGGCGTGCGATGCCTGATCCGAGAAACAGACCCACACGGAACCGGCGGCAAACGGCATGGTGACCTGGCCGGCGCTTTCCTGATAGCCCATGTCGCCTTTCATGCCATCATGCAGTTGCAGCATGAGATGGTCATATTCACTACGGTAAGACTTGGTGATGTGGAGCGCCTTCATGGCGGCGGCTTGCCAGGGAACATAAGGCTTGGTGCGCGGCAAAAATTTCTGCGCCACAGTTTCGAAAGGCTCGCCTACACGCCAGACGCGCGGCACGCCATCCGGATTGATGTTGCTGAATACGCGCAGGATACGCTCGCCATAATTGGGACGCGAAGGAAAGGCGTCAACGTGCAAGCGGCGGTCATCGGCGCGCCAGGATTGCGCGCGCGTCTCGACCTGGGTCGGCCGATAGCTGGTCGGCGCCAGACGCAACACGCCTTTATATTTCGGCAACAGCGAGTACACCAGCGTCTGCGCCTGTGCGCGGAAGCGTCCGATCATCAGCGCCAGTGCCAGTTGAGTCGCCGTGTCACCGAGCGCTCCTTTCAGATGGCCGCTGGCGTCAAGGCTGATGTTGCGGACCTTGGGGTCGCGAATGTCGGGTCTGAGCAGTGGTTTTTCCTCCGGCAGCAGTTCGAACGGAAGGTGCGGGAAATACAGTACCTTGCCGGCTTCGAGGCCGGAGATCCAGTCTTGATTCGGTGCGTCGACTTGCCAGTCGGCGACGTCGATTTCTATGATTTGCGATTCCATCTCGATATTATGCCTCGTTGTTTTGCGCACGGCTGTCCGGCGGGACAGCGTTTGCCTCTGCCTTCGAGGCAGACAATACCTGATTGATGGCTTGTACGACTTGCGCTACATCAGGAGGAGCGCCGGTATCGCCCAGATTGACGATACACGGCGACCAGTTGCCCTCGGTCTTCCAGCGCGGCGAGTCACAGTACAGCTCGACCGTAGGACGGCAATATGCAGCGGCAATATGCGTCAGGCCGGTGTCGAGGCCGACCACCAAAGCCGCGTGCTGCACCAGCGTGACTGCCTCCATGAGAGGGAGTGCGGGCAACACGGTCGCCTGCGGCATCTGTCGCGCAAGTTCTTCCGCAGCCAGCTTCTCCCTGGCGCTGCCCCACGGCAACAAAACAGGCAGATCCAACTCTCGGGAGACGGCAACCCAGTTCTCAACAGGCCATTGCTTGGCAGCCCGTGCAGTTCCGTGGAAGAACACGGCGTACGGATGCGTTGGCAGCCATCCCGGCGCAGTCTGCAACACCGGTGCCTGCAGCGCAAAATCTGCAGTCGCATCGGGCTGGTAGCCGAGGGCCCCGGCAGCTACCGCGCGGGCGCGCATGACGGCGTGCGTATGCAAACCGACTTTGACGCTTTGCGTATGAAAAATCCTGGAAACCGGCTCATAGCCGGAGCCTTCGGTCGCATTGGCCAGACCGATGCGCTTACCGCCGGGAGCAAGGCGGGCCATGCGCATGACGATGCTGGTCTTCAACAGTCCCTGGGTGTCAAAAACGATGTCATACGCTTCATGCCGCAGCTGGCGATAAAAACCGGCAATTTCGGCGCGCGTGGCAGCGCTGCCGAGACTTTTGCGCCAGCGCCGCAGGGCGATCGGGATGATATTGCGGACGTACGGATTGAGGCGGACCAGGCTGGTGTAGCCTTCTTCCACTACCCAGTCGATGTTGGCATCCGGATAATGGCGCCGGATATCAGCCACCATCGGCATGTTGTGGACCACGTCGCCTAAGGACGAAACGCGGACGATCAGGATGTTCAAGGCTAGCCCACTATTATTTGTCTGTGGGCCAGCATCTTACCCCTTTCAAAACGGCAAGGCTACATCCGGCCTCGCGGCCAGGATCACGCGTTTGAACTCGTTCTGGATGCGTGCCAGCGCCTGCGGCGTTTCCGCTTCAAAGCGCAACACCACCACCGGCGTCGTATTGGATGAGCGCGCCAGGCCGAAGCCGTCGGCGTATTCGATACGCAGCCCGTCTATGGTGATGATCTGCTCGGCGCCGGGAAACTTTGCATCTTTTTGCAATTGATCGATCAGAACGAAATTCTCGCCTTCCCTCAGCTTCAATTGCAGTTCCGGCGTACTGATCGATTGCGGCAAAGCGTTGAGCACGGCCGACGGATCGGACTCGCGGCTCATCAGCTCCAGTAAACGCGCACCGGCGTACAAACCGTCGTCGAAGCCGTACCAGCGATCCTTGAAGAACACATGGCCGCTCATCTCTCCACCCAGCGGCGCGCCGGTTTCGCGCATCTTGGCCTTGACCAGCGAATGCCCGGTTTTCCACATCAGCGGCTGACCGCCACGGGCGCTGATCCACGGTGCGAGATGACGCGTGCATTTGACGTCGTACAGGATTTCCCGGCCGGGATGGCGTGTGAGCACGTCGGCAGCAAACAGCATTAGCTGACGATCCGGATAGATGATCTGGCCCTCTTTAGTGACCACGCCCAAGCGATCGCCATCGCCGTCGAACGCCAGGCCGATCTCGTTATCAGTCTCCTGCAAGCAGCGGATGAGGTCTTGCAGATTTTCTGGATGGGCTGGATCGGGATGGTGATTGGGGAAGGTGCCGTCAACTTCGCAGAACAATTCTGTGACGTCGCAACCAAGCGCACGATACAGCTCACCGGCAAATGCACCGGCCACGCCATTGCCGCAATCGACAGCAATCTTCATCGGTCGCGCCAGTTTGGCGTCGCCGACGATACGCTCAATGTATTCCTTGCGGATGTCGTAGGTGCGATAAGCACCGGCGCCAGTGTTGAAATTGTTTTTCACGATTGCCTGGTACAAGGCCTGAATC
This sequence comes from Herbaspirillum sp. GW822-FHT03A08, assembly GCF_058801885.1. Taxonomy (NCBI): domain Bacteria; kingdom Pseudomonadati; phylum Pseudomonadota; class Betaproteobacteria; order Burkholderiales; family Oxalobacteraceae; genus Herbaspirillum; species Herbaspirillum sp. GW822-FHT03A08. The sequence continues at coordinate 409,928 of NZ_JBXANR010000004.1, forward strand.
GTGTCGCCGTAAATCGCCTCGCCGGCAAGCACCATCTTGAAACCGTTGTAGTCGGGAGGATTGTGGCTACCGGTCACCATCACGCCGGATTGCGTGCCTAAAACGTGCGTGCCAAAGTACACCATGGGCGTCGCGACCACGCCGAGATCGATGACATCGATGCCGACCGATTGCAGGCCGGTTGCGAGTGCCGCGCTTAGCTCGGGACCGGACAGGCGGCCGTCGCGACCGATGACAACGGAAGTCTGGCCCCTCGCAAGGGCGGCGCTGCCGAGGGCCTGACCGATTTGTTTCGCCACCTCAGCGTCGATGGTCTGGCCTACGATACCGCGAATGTCGTAGGCTTTGAAGATGACTTCATTGAGCATTGTGTCGCCCTTCATTATTTCGCAACGCAAGAACCAACTACTCACTTTGCGCCAACAACATGGTGCAAAGACTAGGAGCAAACAACTTCTGAATTGCCGGCCAGATGAACCCAATCGACCACATCATTAGTAGATTCGTAGCCACTTACCAGCTTACGCAATATCGCCCTGATGGTTTCAACGTCATTCTGTTCCGCGGCGCTACTGATCAGTTGCAACTCTCTCTGCAAGGCATTCCATTTGATGAAGTCTTCGTGTGCCTTCATGATGCGCGGATGAGCCGTCGGTTGAGGATCTTCTCCGATAAGCAATTCTTCGTAGAGCTTCTCTCCTGGGCGCAAACCGCTGATCTGAATCGCGACGTCACCATGAGGCATGGCCTGATCTCTTAGGGTCAGGCCCGAGAGTTCAATCATCCTGCGCGCCAGATCGATGATCTTTACCGGCTCGCCCATATCCAAGACAAAAACATCACCGCCCTTAGCCATCGCCGCAGCCTGGACCACTAGTTGCGCCGCTTCCGGTATGGTCATGAAATATCGAGTCACCTCGGGATCAGTCAACGTGATCGGACCGCCATCCTTGATTTGTTGACGGAAAAGAGGAACAACAGAACCCGATGATCCAAGCACATTCCCAAAACGGACCATGGAGAAACGTGTCAGATTGACTACCTGCTCCGTAGATGTGTGACCAACCTCGAACGTCAGATTCTTTTCAGCAGCAACAGCCTGCAAGATCATCTCTGCCAGACGCTTGCTCGCCCCCATAATATTGGTCGGCCGGACGGCCTTATCGGTGCTGATCAGCACGAAATCGTAGATGCCGTTCTCCACCGCTGCTCTGGCTAGGTTATAGGTCCCGAGCACGTTGTTTCGGATTCCTTCGGCGGGATTGTGCTCGACCAAGGGTACGTGCTTGTAGGCAGCCGCGTGATAAACCGTATGAGGTTTCCATACCGAACATATTTCGCTAACCCGCCGATAATCCTTGACGCTGCCCAGTAATGGCACTAACTCGACGTTCAGCGCGAACTCCGAGATCCGAGCCAGTAAATCGGCATGAATGGAATAGAGACTGAATTCGTTATGATCAAATAAGAGGAGTTTGGACGGTCTTGCTGCCAATATTTGCCGACACAATTCACTACCGATGCTTCCTCCAGCACCTGATATCATGACGATTTTGTCGGCGATATTTTTGCTAATCAATTCCTGATTTGGCGGGACCGGATCACGCCCCAGCAAATCCACAAGATCCAATTCGCGAATGTCCGACACTGCAACCAAGCCATGCGCTAGGTCGGATAAATCAGGCAGTGATCGAACGTGCACCTGATGCTTGCCCAAGTTGCTAAGAATTTGATTGCGGCGCGCCCTTGTAATCGTGGGCAAGGCCAATAAAATATCGGTAACCGCGTACAAAAAAATCAGCTGTTCAAGGTCTTGAGGAGCGAAAACCCGCAAACCGTTCAGCGTCTTCCCTTGCAATTGCGAATCGTCGTCAATAAAACCGATAACAACGGAATCCCTCTTTTTCAGTATAGCGTCTGCAATTTGCGCGCCGGCGGCTCCTGCACCGTAAATTAACAGAGTAGCGCTCTTGTTTCCCGACTTGTCCGCCGCGATTCGATTTAGCCAAAAACGAGCAAAAGCGCGACTCCCCCCCACCAGAATCAGCAAGAGCAACGGCTGCAATAAACCAACTGACCGCGGAACATCGGGCAAGGCGAACCACACCAGAATCAAGAATAATGCCACGGCATATACAACAATGGCCTTCACCATGGTGACCATGGCAGACATTCCCGTATATCGAAACACGGCTCGATAAAGGCCAAAGTACACGAAGACCGGAATTACCAATATCGGCGCCAACAAATAGACCCGCCATTGATGTCCTTGGGGCCAATGCAGTAAATCTAGACGCAATGAAAAAGCGACCCATGTCGCTACAAACGACATGGCGATATCAGCCAGCACAACAATACTTTGCTTTGCAATCCTCGATAATCGGATAAGGCGATTTTGCATGAAATAAACCTGATTAATTTTTTATCGCTAAAAACCAAAGGAAGGCACGTACTGCACCTTCCATGCTTTAACGTCGAGTGGGACTCCCTCCCCCTCTGCTCCTCCGATAACCGAATTACGAGACCGTACTATTTGTTTCCCACGGTTCGGAGACGGCGGCGCGCATTACCTTACCTATCGCAGCCGCCATGTCGCTCATGTCAGATGGCTGGAGTGTCGGGTGCACCAGAAATGCAAGCCCGGTGTTAGACAATCGGGAGGCATTCGGCAATGCCACCTCAGGTCCAAAGCCTGCGTCAATGAAAGCCTTTTCGCGATATATCTCGCTACAACTACCAACGAAACAAGGAATTCCTTCGGCGACGACTGCCTCAATGATAGAAACTTGATCCCATCCTGATTGCAACTGGGGCAAGTCCAGAAACGCGTAGTAACGGTACCAACCATGAGTTATACGCTCTTCCGGAAAAGCAGTTATCAAACCAGGCACCCCTTCAAGTCCGTCATGCAAAGTTTTAGCGTTACGCGCTCTCCGCATGTGCCAATCAGGCAATTTTCGTAATTGCAATTGTCCGATTACAGCCTGCATCTCGGTCATACGCATGTTCGAACCAAAAGATTCGTGAACCCACCGAAATCCACGTGGATGCTCCGTATGGTGAACACGATCATATCCCTTACCATGATCTTTGTAAGCCCATGCACGCTTCCAGACTTCCGTATCGGCGATGGCGAGCAAGCCTCCTTCGCCACCGGTAGTAATGATCTTATCCTGGCAAAAGGAAAATGCCGCACAATCTCCGAATGAGCCTACAGGCTTGCCGTCTATACTGGCGCCATGAGCCTGCGCACAATCTTCGATGACGAACAAATTGTGCTCCTTGGCGAAACTCATGATTGCCGTCATTTCGGCAGGCCATCCGCCGAGATGCACAATCACGATTGCGCGGCTTTTGGGCGTCAATACTGCACGCAATGTTTCGACCGTCAGATTCTGGCTAATCGAGTCGACATCAGCGACAACCGGGACGGCACCGCGGGCTACTGCTGCACTGGCGGTGGCAATGAATGTTTTTGCCGGTACGATGACCTCATCGCCAGCTTCGATGCCGAGAGCGAACAGCGCAAGCTCCAGCGCGACAGTGCCATTGGCTAGTGCGATAGCATGCCGCATGCCGATAGCGGCGGCATACTCATCCTCGAAGGAGCGGCAGACGTCGCCCGTCCAATAGTTCACTTTTCCCGATGCGAGAACATCGCTGACAGCTTTGATTTCGTCATTTTCAAACAACGGCCATGGCGGAATGGAAGCCGTTCTTACCGGAGCTCCTCCTTGTATAGCCAATACATTTTTATGCATTTCAACTTTCCCTTAAATTCTTGGGGTAGCAGGCACCCCGATCACCGTCGCACCATCCGTCACATCCTTTGCAACGGCGGCCCCTGCACCGACTGTCGCTGACGCGCCAATACGAATGCCGGGAATGACAACCGCACCGACACCCAACAACGAATTTTCGGCTATGCAGACATTGCCACACAAGCTCGCGCCCGGACCAACGTGAACACCGTCCGATATGTGGCAGTCATGGTCAATCGATGCGCCACTGTTGACGATCACATGGCGCCCCAGGACAGCGTCAGCATTGATAATCACCCCTGCCATGACGACCGTCCCCGGACCGAGCCGGACAGTCCGATCGATTACAGCGGAAGGATGGACTAGAACGTCAAACTGACATCCCGCCTGGGCCAATCTTTCCGCAACACTCCTGCGGATTATATTTGATCCTATCGCCACTACGCCTGAGACAACCCCGTTCGCCATTAATGCTGACAACATTTCCTGTCCGCCAACGACAGGAATATTGCGCAATTTTGTATTTTTTCGGACTGGATCATCATCCAGAATCGCCACGACGTCAAATCCAGCCAGTACTGCGATATCAAGCACTACCTTCGCATGACCACTAGCACCAAACAGGAAAATTTTTTTACTCATCGGATGTTCTTGACCCGGTAAATTTGCGCATGGTTGCCTGCCCCGGCTCATTGACACCGCTACGTCGCACAACTTTCAAAATCGTCATGATGACGATCTTGAAATCTAGTAACAGACTTCGATTCTCTACATACCAGACATCCAACTCAAAACGCCTATCCCAACTGATGGCATTCCGACCATTTACCTGCGCCCATCCCGTAATGCCTGGTCTAACATCGTGTCTTTTTTTCTGGGCTGCCGAGTAAAGCGGCAAGTACTCCATGAGCAGCGGCCTGGGTCCAACTAAACTCATGTCGCCTTTCACCACATTGAACAACTGAGGCAATTCGTCGAGACTCAACTCCCTGATCAGCTTCCCTATACCGACCAATCTTTGTGAATCCGGCAATAAATTACCGTTCTCATCGCAAGCATCATTCATCGTTCTGAATTTAAACAGAAAAAAGGGGCGTCCCAGCAAACCAGGCCGCTGCTGCGTGAATAAAATGGGAGCCCCCAACTTACATCTAATTAAGATCGCCAACAACATGATCACAGGGGACAACAGGATCAATGCAGCCGATGCGGCCATGAAATCAATCAAACGTTTCATTTCATCAGCCTCGGGTCATTCACATTCATCAAGATAAGCAACCAGCGCCTGCGTAACAATCGTCCCGGCAAACAGCCTAGTAGTGCGCCGGAGAGCAGACTGTCCCATTTTTAGGCGCAACTCAGGATCAGTTATCAAGGTTTGCAAGCAAATAGAAAGTTCTTGAACGTTTCCGGGTTCGAATAACAGACCGGTTTCGCCTTCCTCGACAGCGTCCGTCAAACCGTAAATGCGGGAAGCCACCGCAGGCAGCCCAGTTGCGGCAGCTTCAATGACGACAGAGCCAAAACCCTCACGGTAGCTTGGCAAACAAAAAATATCAGCGGCGGCCATGTATGACTGAGGCTGATGGGTAAAATCCACGAAATGAACGTCTTCGCGAAATGAGGTGCTAATAGCAAGCATATCCGACCGCAAACCTTGCTCATCAGGTCCGACGACGACCAAATGGACGCCCGTTACACCATTCTGCACAAGGCGATGTACCGCCGCTGCTAAATCCATCACACCTTTATCCCGATTCAGCCTGCCAACAAATAAGATGACGATAGCATCCTCGGCGATGCCCATCTCGGCGCGGATAGCCTTCCTAGCTTCTGGATCAGGAGTGAAACGCTCCAGATTAACCCCACAAATTGATCCATTCGCCAGCACTGTGGAACGGGATGAAGGAACAACCCTCTCATTTGACAAAAATTCTCGCTGCGACTCGCTATCAGTCAGCACGCCGCTTGCCAGTGCACCGATGAATCGGTCCACCGATTTCAGCAAGATCCTCCCTCCTCCTTTTCTGGTAACCCACACCTGTCCGGTAAAAATATGAATACGCACAGGGATTCCGGCCACGAATCCTGCCAGCATTGCCAGCAGCCCTCCCTTAGGTGTTACAGAAAAGACCAGGTCGAATCGCTCTCGTCGCATCAACCTCCATAGCGTCATGAGGCAGGACAGATCTTTCAGTGGCTGAATTGAGCGCTCAATCCGGATCGGAATAACCCGCACATTACCGACTCCCATATCCCGCAAGAATTCGGGAGCGTCGGTATGTAGCGCAACTGTCACGTCATACGTAACGCTCAGCGCTTTAATATGATCGAAGAGGAACGTGCGAACCGTCATCTCCGTTGTCACAACAATCAGGAGCTTTCTTTTCATGACTGCCTTTCAACACGCATGCTCATTTGTTCTTGATACCAGTTGGGAATCAGTTCGAAAGAGATCAACAAAATGAAAGCGAACCCCGCAGCAAGTGCACCAACGAAGCTTGAAAAATGCAGGCACATACACAGAGTCAGAAACAACCACCAGCCTATCAGGCTCAAACCGGCGTCAAGCCAACTCAGTACCTTGCTATGAATAAGAAGAACAAGAAAAAATACTGTCGCAACAATGACTCCGATCGAACCCGCCAACGCGATACCCGCCACACCAAAGCGATTCAGCCCCAACAAGGCTGCAGCCACCGTAACACCTTGGGCCAGCACGGTAACAATCAATGCCTGCACTGCCCGGGAAGATGCTTCCACGAACCGCACGATCAGCAAATTCGCGATCATGAATGGCAACTGTAAACAGCCGAACTCCACAACCCTTGCGACGACCTGCGCATCCTCGTGACTAAATCGCCCTCCGTTGAAAAGCAAGGTCACTATTTGATCCGCAAAGCCAAACAAAACAACCGTTACAGGCACAGTGACCAGAAGCGAGGCGTGCAACAAGCGTGCCAGTCCATGCTGCGCGCGCTGCACATTACCCGCGACCAGGTGTTTCGAGAAATACGGCAGCAAAACTGCAGTCGTCACGCCCAGTGCCACTGCATAGACTAGAGAGACAAGCTTATACCCGAGAGCAAAAGCACCCGCATGCCCTTCTCCAAGTTGCAGTGCCAATGTCGTCCCGAGAGGAATGGCTGCAACAAACAAAAAATTTGTCCCCATCACCGAGAGGTAGCTGAAAATAAAATTCTTTCGCAGCTTCGGGAAGGCTGAGAACGACGGCCACAAACTTACTTGAGCCTTACGGGCGCCGCGAATCACATAGACTAGATTAAGTATCTGCCCAGCCATCATGCCGAAAGCAACGAGAACAGCTCCGTCGTGCGCCCTCGCAAAAAACAGCAGAAATATCGCTGGCCATGGCACCAACGCCTGACCGATGGCCGCAATTCGCTGCGCGCCCGAGATGTTTAGTAAGGCGTTTCCGATTGTGACCCAACCAGAGAGAAAAAGAACAATCAACCAGATCAAAAACACCGCATCGGAATGCGGGGGATGCGTACCGATACGGCCTTGCAACCACCAAAGGCCGGCGCACAATGCGCATGCGACCATCCCGGCCAGCAAGACTACGCCGATAATCTCTCGGAGCCATTTTTCCATGTTTGCGCGCCCTGTTTTTTGCAGCAGCATCAACTCCGGAATAACGGCGCTGGTTAGTGGAACAAAGGCTAGAGAAGCAAAAAACGTCGGTAAAACGCTGCCTATCTGCACAGCATCGAGCTCAAGTCCAAGTCCGAACACGCGCGCCATAACCACGTCACGCAAAAACAACCCGCCGAAGCCCATCAGAGAAATGAACAATACCCACAGCCCGACCTTCATCATGGCGGACTTTTCCGAAGCAACCAGCCCCTCACTGGACAGAGCTTCAACTGCATTCGGCACCTGCATGTCGCGCATCTGTACTTTTAGCTCCTTGCTTTCTTCGACGTCCGCAGCACCTGATCTCGCAGCCTCTGGTTCAACAAGCCCCCGAAATGTTGCAAATCTGCGAAAAAACGTCGCCCATCCTAATGCACCAAATAACATCAGGATAAAGAGAAACGGATATCGGACCCTATGTAAAGTCCCGAGGTTCGGATTGACTAACCCGAGAAGCACCAGCATGAATAGGGACGCCAGTAGCAAACTCCATGCGCCAGCCCCCTGCTTGCGGTAAAAAAACAGGAATACGCCCGGCATCAACAGATACCAGACCGCTATCTCGGCGACTCCCACCAGCTTCGTCAAGGAGAGTCCGCTCAACCAGGTAGTGGGAAACGGCGCTCCCAGCGCCACGCACAACGCGCGCGGAACATAAGCAATGACATCCTCCGCCGATTTGAAGCGAATTCCTTTGTCCACCATAGAACCTGCACCTGACTGAACCCCATAAAACAGCATGCCCATCCGCATTGCAGCAATGGAATGTACACGGTCGTCAATTTGCCGGGGGAACCACGCTGACTCGGTCCAAGCAGGAATTGGACGTTCAACGAATTCGGTAACGTCTACGCTACCAGCACCACTATCGCGGTCACTCTTAATGGTAGCTTCGACATATTGGTCCAGTTTATCCAACTTACCTTCAAATTCTCCTGTGGAGCCGATCGTTTTCGAAAAGCCGACAGTAAATACAAGCGCCAATAGAAATACCAACAAGCGCTGTGCATTGAGAGCACCATCATGTTTTTTATTCGAACCAAAACTACGAATGACCAAAACAAAAACAGGTGTAGTGGCCATCAACAGCATGACAATAAATGCCGTCAGATACTGCGGTCGCACAAATCCAATGATCGCCACACCAGCCATGAAAAACACCAGCGAGTAACACCAGCTGCGCCAGTTGCGACCTTTAATGATAAGCAAGAACGCGCAAAAGCTGATCGCATATCCAAGATTGGCATAACTATCCTTATGCAATTGCGCATACCAATTCAATGCCGAAGGAAAGCACACATACAAGGCCCCCACAACAACGCTGATTTTCCGCTCAAAAGAGGAAGATGAAAGCTGCCATCCAGACGCAACCAGCAACACACCGGTCAATGCATGCATCGCGGCGTTAAGGGGCAACACCAGCAAAGGATTGTCACCGAACACGGCATACAGCGCCCCAAGGACCGCGACATTGCCGCTACTGTACGCATCGGGCCACGCGTGCCATTGCTGCCAGCCACCGACTTTAATCGCTTCAGCTAAATGCTGGGCAGCCTGATGAAAGATCAGTGAATCCCCCGACAACAGCCCTGCCCCGCCATGCCATGCAGGGAACATAGGCAATATCAACTTCTGAAATAAAATTGCTGTACAAGTGGAAAATGAAAAAAAGACCACCCAGATGAGAAACAGACGACGCCACCCGCTACCCAGCACGTCCAATGTTTCGCCCTCCATGGCTGAGCAACCTACTCCGCCGTCTTTATGCATTTACTTCCTCACCACAGATCAATTGCATATGTATTTGCCTCAACACTCTTTCCTTTGTATCTGCAGCGCAAACCTGCTCGCGTGCCCGTGGCCGTACTTGCATCCTATTCGTATTAATTGATACACTTCTTCGCACCACTTCTCCTAAAGGGATTACATAAAAAATAATTGCCTATGCCAAACACCGGGCATTTTACAAGACTCCCTTGCATTTTCCGCTATGGCATCCAGTAGTTAGATAAAAATTTGGTCGCAGCGCCCCGAGTAAGACAATCTCAAACAGCAGATCCAGAATATTCTCCGAGACATTTGCTATGTAGATATGCGGGCATATCATACTCTCGGCATGCCCTCTCTTTCAGCAATTCTCACAAATCACATGGCTAAAATTCTTATTACTGGCGGCAGCGGCCTACTCGCGTTGAACTGGGCTTTCCATATGCGTAACGCGCATGACATTACCCTGGCATTGCACACCAAAAAAGTTCGCATGGAGGGTGTGCAAACCGTGCAGATCAATCTAACTTCACGTGAGCAATTGACCGAATCGGTAAAAGCCGTGGCACCGGATATTGTGATTCACACGGCCGGACTAACCAGCGTGGACGAATGCGAACGGCAGCCAGACTTGGCCAGACTCATCAATAGCACCATCGCTGGCAACGTCGCATATGGCTGCAAAAAAAACAAGGCAAAACTGGCCCACATCTCTACTGACCATCTCTTTTCCGGAAATCAACCACGCACGACAGAAGAAGAACCTCCTGCGCCAATCAATGTTTACGCGCAATCCAAGCTGTCAGCGGAGGCTGAAGTACGCAATCTGGATCCGGAAGCATTGATCGTACGCACCAATTTTTTTGGATGGGGACCGCCGTATCGCTCTTCTTTTAGCGACTGGATTATCAACAGTCTGCGTCAAGGCAAATCGATAACACTCTTCGACGATGTCTATTTCTCTCCAATCCTGATCGACACTGCAGCGGACCTAGTTCACAATTTACTTAACAACAAAGCAACAGGGATATTTAATGTCGCCTCCGATGAGCGCCTGTCCAAATACGATTTCGCGCTGCAACTGGCACAAGAGTTCAATTTCTCTTCAGGCCAAGTCATCCGAGGTAAAATCTCGGCTTTAAAGCTTGCCGCCCCCCGCCCGAAAGATATGTCTTTAAATAATGACAAGATAAAAGATCGACTGCAACTGAAGTCTGTTTCACTCCGGGACCAACTCGGATTGCTCAGGCAACAATGGGACTCGGGCAGAGCAAATGAAATCAGAAATGTAATTTTGGAGAATTAAATGTCGATTTTGAATGGAAAATCCGTGCTCGTCACTGGAGCCACGGGTTCGTTTGGGAAGCGATTCATCAAAACAGTACTGGAACAACATGATGTCAAGCGACTCGTTGTATTCAGCCGGGATGAATTGAAGCAATTCGAAATGCAGCAACATCTCAACTCTCCCAAATTGCGCTATTTCCTCGGAGATGTACGTGATAAGGAGCGCCTTTACCGCGCGCTTGACGGCGTTGATATCGTTATCCATGCCGCCGCGATGAAACAGGTGCCCGCCTCGGAATACAATCCGATGGAAGCCATCAAGACCAATATTTTTGGTGCAGAGAATGTTGTGAATGTCTGTATCGATCAAGGCGTAGAGCGCGTCATCGCGCTGAGCACCGACAAGGCGGCGAACCCGCTCAATCTCTATGGCGCCACAAAACTTTGCTCGGACAAGCTGTTTGTTGCCGGCAATGCACTGTCCGGCCGTCATCGGACTCGCTTTTCGGTGGTGCGGTACGGGAATGTCATCGGCTCGCGAGGCAGCGTTATTCCTTTTTTCCAAAAGAAAATCCCGGAAGGCGTCCTGCCGATTACCGATCCGCGCATGACGCGTTTCTGGATCACCCTCGATCAGGGCGTGCAATTCGTGCTGGACTCCCTGACCCGAATGGAAGGCGGAGAAGTTTTCGTGCCCAAGATCCCGAGCATGAACATCATGGATGTAGCCAAAGTTGTTGCGCCTTCCTGCAAGACCGAAATCATCGGCATTCGCCCTGGCGAAAAACTGCATGAGGTCATGATTACCCAGGACGACTCGATCAATGCTGCCGAATTCGACAGCCATTACGTCATTCAACCATCCGCCAACTGGTGGGACAGCAAGAGCTACCTGGCCAGAACAGGCGGCAAGGCCGTGCCGGACAACTTCTCGTACAGCAGCGACAACAACACGATCTGGATGACTACCGGCGAACTTGAAGCACTCCTGAAAAAGGAAGTGATTGAAGTATGACCCTGAAAAAAATCTCCTACGGGCGCCACTGCGTCGATGAAGCCGATATCGCGGCGGTCGTTGACGTACTGCGCAACGCGCCGCTCACTCAGGGCCCCAAAGTCGAGGAATTCGAGCGTGCCGTCGCCCACTATGTAGGAGCCAGATTTGCGGTGGCGGTCTCCAGCGCCACTGCGGCGCTGCACCTTGCCGTACTGGCTGGCAAGGTAGGCCCGGGAGATAATCTCATCACATCCCCCAATACTTTCGTTGCAAGCGCAAATTGCGCGGCGTATGCAGGCGCGACTCCGACGTTTTGCGACATTTCCGCGGACACGCTCAACATGTCGCCCGTCGCACTTGCGGAAAAATGCGCGCAACTGGGTAAAGTCGCCGCGATTATTCCCGTTCACTTCGGCGGGCTGCCATGTGACATGCAGGAAATCGGCAAAGTCGCGGAACGTTACGGCAGCGTTGTCATCGAAGATGCCTCGCACGCCCTGGGCGCGACTTACCCCGATGGCGGCAAGGTAGGCAACTGCGCCAATTCGGCCATGACCGTTTTTTCCTTCCACCCGGTGAAAATCATTGCAGCCGGCGAAGGCGGCATGATCACGACCAACAGCGAAGAGCTTTATCGGAGCTTGTTGCGCCTGCGCAGCCACGGCATCAACAAACTGGATGATCGGTTTGTGTACCACGACGAAGCCTTCACGGATGGCAAGGTCAACCCTTGGTATTACGAGATGTTGGAACTCGGCTTCAATTACCGCATCACTGACATTCAGGCCGCGCTGGGACTGTCCCAGTTCGGGAAGCTGGATAAATTCCTGGCGCGTCGCCTCGAGATCGCCCATCGCTATGACGCGGCCTTCAAGGACCATCCAGTCATCGTCCCGGCACAGCCGGCCGATCGCGAACGCAATGCCCACCATTTATATGTCGTACGCCTGAAACTCGCACAGATCGGCATTAGTCGCCGGGACTTCATGGCGCGGCTTGCGGAACAGGGCATCCTCTGCCAAGTCCATTACATCCCTGTGCACTTGCAGCCGTACTATCAGAAACAGGGATACAAGCGCGGCGATTATCCGGTTGCCGAGGGCTACTACGACGAAGCACTGAGCCTGCCTGAATTCTATAGCTTGTCTGATCAGGATCAGGACCGCGTCATCCAATTATTTCTCGAGATAGCAAAGTGAAACTCGCCCTGGGTACCGTTCAGTTCGGAGTGAACTACGGTATTTCTAATGTCAATGGCCGCCCTTCCCCGAATGAAATTCGCCGCATATTAATCGCCGCGGAGGGCGTTGGCTTAGACCTGCTGGACACGGCCGCATTGTATGGCGCAAGCGAACAAACGCTGGGCAGCTGCATGCAGCCCGGCAGTCAATTCCGCATTGTCACCAAGACGCCTCAGTTCAAGGCCGAGCAAATAGACCGGCGCCATGCCGCCGAGCTCGTGGAAAGCTTTTCTGTATCGCTGGAAAAGCTGGGCAGGACCTCGGTCTACGGGTTGCTGATCCATCAGACGGACAATCTTCTGGCGCCCGGAGGCGAACATCTGATGGCCGCCATGGCAGAACTGAAAGCCAAAGGTCTGGTACAAAAAATCGGCGCGTCCGTGTACACCGCGGAGCAAATCGACAAACTGCTGGACAGATATACCTTCGATCTCATTCAATTGCCGGTCAATGTCTTTGACCAGCGCCTCGTCAAGCAAGGACAACTGTCCCGCCTGAAGCAAGCCGGCGTCGAGATTCATGCGCGGTCAGTTTTCCTGCAAGGTCTTCTTCTGATGCCACCGGCCGCCATGAAACCCTACTTCGCTCCGCTTCAGGCGCTGGCGGCAGACTATCAGGCGTTTCTGGTCACTCGCGGGTTGACGCCGCTGCAAGGCGCCCTCGCCTACATCAACTCACTTCAGGAAATCGATTACGCGGTAATCGGAGTGACGTCACAACAAGAGTTCGAAGAGATCGTACGCGCCAAACAAACGCTGGTCGACGGATCGACAGACTGGTCCGTCTTTTCCTGCGACAACGAATCCATGATCAATCCCGCCGTGTGGCAATAAGATTTCAATTCCCGGAAGAACACATGACTCCCCCCCTGAATATCATTGCAGAAATTGCTCAAGGCTACGAAGGCAAGCCGGAACTGGCGATGCATCTCGTTAAAGCCGCCGCCCGCTCGGGCGCCGACGGCATCAAGATGCAGCTGGTTTACGCCGACGAGCTGGCGACCAGCGACTACCAGCATTTTGAACTCTTCAAATCGCTCGAAATGGCGGACGAGGTCTGGACCGCGCTGGCGGATTCCGCGCACCAGCAGAACATTGCCTTCTATCTAGATATTTTCGGACCGCGCAGTTTGAAATTGGCACAAAAACTCAAAGTCGCCGGCGTCAAGATTCATAGCACCGACATGTCGAATATCGGATTTCTGGCCGATCTGGCGGCGTCCGAGATTGACATGGTGATGCTCTCCATCAGTGGCTGCCGCGTCGAAGAAATTGACGAGGCCATGGCGACGCTGGCAAATAAACAGGTCTTTCTCCTGCACGGATTCCAGTCTTACCCGACACCGCTTGACGCCAACCAGGTCAGCCGCTTGCATCTGCTACAAAAGAAGTACGGCGGCTTGCCTCAGTGTGCGGGGCTCGGTTTCGCGGACCACGTTCCGGCCGACGACCCGCTTCGCTTCGTGCTGGCAGCGGTCGCGCTCGGCGCCGGCGTAACCTTGCTGGAAAAACACCTGACGCTTTCCAAGCTCATGCAATTCGAAGACTATGAATCTGCGTTGAATCCGGACGAGTTCGCGACTTTCGTGCACAACATGAAAGAATGTTACGCCGCCATCGGATTGACAGACGACACCCGCAGCGACTTCGGCATGCATGCGTCGGAGGAATCGTACCGGGCCGTCACGCGCAAGCACGTCGTCGCGGCGCGTCCGATTCCTGCAGGCACGAAGATCGAACCGGACATGGTCAGCCTCAAACGCACGTCGTCGCCAACCTACATTCAGGATATCCGCGCCAGCTATGGACGCACATACGCTGCAGACCTGGCGGTGGATCAGGCGGTTACCCCTGATTTGCTCAAGAACGGAAATTGACCATGCAACCCCGACGCCTGGTCGCAGCACTCGCCTGTCGCAACAACGGCTCCCGGATGTACGGCAAGCCGATGCAGAATCTCCTGGACGGTACTTCCATCATCGACCAGTTGATCAATAGCCTGAAATGCTTTCCGTTCATCGACGAGATCGTCCTCGGGATTTCGGAGGGAGCAGCAAATGTTCCCTTCGTGGATGTCGCGCGCGCGCATTCCGTTTCCTATATTTACGGCGACGAGCGCGATGTATTGATGCGCCTCATTCAGTGCGGTCGCATGGGCCGGGCCACCGATGTCTTCCGGATCACGACCGAGTGTCCGTGGTTTGATTACGACTTGCTCAAACCGGTCTGGGACAAACATGTCGCCAATCAAAACGACATTACCGTCAGCGACCAGTTGCCGGAGGGCATGAATTTTGAGATCTATACGCTGGAATCGCTGGAGCGCTCTCATGCCAAGGGCTCAGCGATCGATCGATCGGAGTTCTGCTCGAATTACCCGCGCAAACATCCGGACGAATTCAAAATAGAAGTATGCCTGCCGGCGGAACACCTACGGCGCATGGATCTGCGAATCACAGTAGACTATCCCGAAGATCTGGTCTTGGCGAGAGCGATCGCGACTGCGTACAAAGACGCCATGCCGCTAGTGCCTGCAAGCGACATCATCCGCTTTCTGGATGATCGCCCCGACCTCAAGAATCTGGTTGCGCCTTTTGTCGTCCCCGAACCTCTCTGGGATATTTTTTAAGCAGACACGGTAGTCATCATGAAAACAATTTCCAATTTCACCAAGTCCAAAGAATTCTCTTCCGCGATTCACGATCTGATTCCCGGTGGTGCGCATACCTATTCCAAGGGCGACGACCAGTTCCCGGAAAATGCCCCTGCCGCGATCACCCACGGCAAAGGCGCACGGGTCTGGGATCTTGATGAAAATGAATATATCGATTGCAGCATGGGACTGACGTCCGTCTGCATCGGACATGGATACGAACCGGTCGCTCAGGCAGTAGCGGAAGCCGCCTACAAGGGCAGCAATTTCCAACGGCCGGCGCTGATCGAGCTGGAAGCAGCCAAACTGTTCCTCGAAACAACGCAGTCCGGCGACATGGTGAAATTCGCCAAAAATGGCTCTACCGTCACCACGGCGGCCGTGAAACTGGCGCGCGCCTACACAGGACGCAATCGTGTGGCGATCGCCAGGGAACACAATTTCTTCAGCTACGACGACTGGTTCATTGTCACCACGCCGTGCGACACGGGCATTCCGTCGCAGACGCGCAGCATGACTGCAGCCTTCAGCTATAACGACTTCGCTTCGGTCGAGGCGCTGCTGGCCAACAACGATCACGATATCGCCTGCTTTATCCTGGAACCGGTGAAATTCGATCCGCCCAAAGACGACTTCCTGCAAAAAGTCGCGGCACTTTGCAAAGAGCGCGGCATCCTGCTGATTCTTGACGAGATGATTTCCGGCTTCAAATGGAGCCTCAAGGGCGCGCACAATTTCCTGGGCGTCGAACCTGACATGGCGACGTGGGGCAAAGGCATTGCCAACGGCTTTTCGGCGTGCGCCCTGACCGGCCGCGCCGACATCATGGAGCTGGGCGGCATCCGCAATGAAGGACGCGACAAGCTGTTCCTGATTTCCACCACCCACGGCGCCGAGACCACCGGCCTGGCGGCCATGAATGCGACGATCCAGGCCTTCCGGCAGCACGACATGATCGCCAGCAACTGGCAACGCGGCGCGGCGCTCAAGGAACGCCTGCAGCAGATCATCAACACCCGCGGATTGCAGAACGCCTTGCAGCTGGTCGGTTACCCCTGCCTGTTCGCCCTCGTCTGCCGCAATGCCGAAGGCAATACCGACGATTTCTTCCGCACGCTCATGCTGCAGGAAATGATTGCGCGCGGCGTGCTGTTCCAGGGTTTGTTCTATACGACATGGTCGCACCAGCAAGCCGAAATGGATCATATGGCGATGGCATTCGACGAAGCCTGCAGCGTTTATCGCAAGGCCATCGATGCCGGCACTACCAAGACCTTGCTGGTGGGCCCGCCGGCCAAACCGGTATTCAGAAAAAAAATCTGATCCGTTAATGAAAGTCGTCGTCAGGACTGATGCATCGATCACACTCGGCTCAGGGCATCTCATGCGCTGCCTCACGCTTGCAGGGCAATTGCGCGCCAGATCCATCGAAGTGGTTTTTGTGTGCCGGGATATTCCCGGCGCCATGTTCGACCAGATAGCAGAACTCGGCCATGACTGCCTGAGACTGCCTCATGCCGGAGATGAAATTGTTACAACGGCGCGCGATGCCGGCGAAACCATTACGGCCGTCCGCGCGCGCTTCCCCGACGGGGTCGACTGGATCATCGTTGATCACTATGCGCTCGACGTCGTCTGGGAAAGTGCATTGAGAGCGCACTGCCGGCATATCATGGTCATTGATGATTTGGCTGACCGTCGGCATGACTGCGACATCTTGCTGGATCAGAACTACTATCTCGACCTCGAGAATCGCTACGTCACTCTCATACCGGCTCGATGCATTGCTTTATGCGGGCCGGCTTACACGCTACTGCGCCCGGAATTTGCCGAATCCCGTGCAAAACTGCGTGTCAGAGGCAGGGAAGTACACCGGATGCTGGTGTTTTTCGGAGGCAGCGATGCCACCAATCAGACCGGAAAGGTACTGCGCGCATTGGAATTGCAACCGCGGAAACATTGCAGGGTCGATGTCGTGGTTGGGGCCAGTAACCCGCATCGAGGTGAAATAGAGGACCTGTGTTCGAAACTGCCCGGCATCAAGTACCACTGCCAGGTTTCCAACATGGCCGAACTGATCGCTCAAGCAGATCTCGGCGTCGGCGCCGGCGGTGCCGCAATGTGGGAGCGCTGCTATCTTGGCTTGCCGACCATTACGGTTGTCTTCGCAGACAATCAGCTGCAAGCAACTGAAGCAGCAGCAGCAATCGGAGCAGTTGACTACCTTGGATGGGCAAATACGCTGTCCGTCCAGGATTACGCCGATGCCATCGGCCGCTTGATCGAGACTCCCGACCAAAGAAAAGACATGGAGCATGCCGCCCTTCAATTGTTTCAACGACCGCAAGCGTCGGCCGTCGAAGTAATGCTCTCCTTCGCCTGAAATCATTTATACATTATCAAGACGATCATCCATGGACAACAACCAACATCTGTTCAACGAGTATGTACTGGATCCGATTCCGGCGGCCCATTGGCGCAACGGGGAGCCCATCCCCGACACCAAGATCGGCTTCTGCGAGACCTGCGGCTTCTATCATGTGACGCCCTATCCTTCCGCGGAATATCTTGCCGGGTACTACCAGCAATATGAAATGCCGACAGCCCAGGAAAATCTGGCGGAGCTGGCGCGCTTTCTCGCCAGGAATGTCGGTCCCGATGAAAAGATCGTCGACATGGGCTGCGGCGATGGCGCCTTCCTGAGAGAGCTTGATTTGCTCGGCTACAAGAATCTGCACGGCTTTGACCAGAGTCCCGGACTTGAACGGGCAAAAAAACTCGGCTTCGGCAATTTCCACAACGCGAGTGTATGGGATTATCTGGCTCAGCAAAAAAATGCCGGCGGCGCCGACGCGCGCGTACTCGTGATGGTCAACGTGCTCGAGCATGTCACCGAGCCGCTCGACCTGCTCAGACAGATCTGGGAAATCCTGCCGCCGGACGGCTTGCTGTGCCTGGTGGTGCCAAACGATTTCAGTCCTCTTCAGCAGGCATTCCTCAAAGCGAAACAGCATCGCCCCTGGTTTGTCTGTCTGCCCGACCATGTCAACTATTTCAGCTTTGCGACCCTGGAGTCGGCGCTTGCCAAATCGGGCTTTGCGGTGTCCGCCAAAACTGCGTTGTTCCCGCTGGAAATGCTTTTGCTTCAGGACCTCGACTATATCGAAACGCCCTCCCTGGGACCTGTTGCACATAACCGCCGCGTCATGTTCGAAAAAAATATCAAGGCCGCAGGCATGCCCGAAGTTCTGGATCAGTTTTACAGCACGCTGGCAAATGGCGGTCACGGCAGGGAGATCATTATGCTGGCAAGAAAAGTGGCGTCATTGGATGCTTGAATCGGTGCCGGACGCGAACGATGGAACACGCTTCTGGCCATCGCCCCCTGTGATTGCCTTGAACAGGACTTGAAGAGATGAAGATAGGCTTGTTGGGAGATATTCATGGCAATGCCGCAGCATTGGAAGCAGTGCTGGCGGCGGCGGCCTCGGAAGCAGTCGAGACTCTGCTCATTACGGGCGACCTGGTCGGCTACTATTTCGAGCCGGCTGAGGTGCTGGAAAAATTACGCGGATGGAACAAGTACATCGTCCGCGGCAATCACGAAGATATGCTCGCCGCAGCACTGGCCGACGCGGCATGCCTGCCACGAATCGAGAAAAGCTATGGATCAGGGTTGCGCGTGGCTCTTGAAACGCTGGACCGCGATCAGCTTCTGGAACTGTCTCAGTTGCCGCACCCGCTCTCGCTCGAATTCGACGGCATGCGCATCCTGCTGTCGCACGGTGCGCCATTTGACAACGACTGCTACGTCTATCCCGATGCAGAGCCGGCGCTGTTGCAGCGTTGTGCAATGGCAGATCACGATATGGTCGTCATGGGGCATACCCACTACCCGCTCGACAGCACGGTCGGCGCCACCCGATTGATCAACCCGGGCTCCGTCGGCCAACCGCGAAACCGGCGACCGGGTGCGCAATGGGCTTTGCTCGACACCAAAACCCGTTTGATATCCTTCCGCAATGAAGCATACAATCACCTCCCTTTGTTACATGAGGCTCGGCAGCGCCACCCCGAGCTTCCTTACTTGGCTGAAGTACTGACTCGCACATGACAAGACTCCTCATTACCGGAATCGGCGGAGACATCGCACAAAGCGTTGCACGCGTGATTCGTGAACGCCATCCCTCCATCGAATTGGTGGGAGCAGATACCCACGGCCAGCATGGCGGCAGTTTATTTGTAGACGACATCCATCTGTTGCCGCTCGCGCACGCCGCCGACTATTTCGAGCGTCTGGAAGCACTGCTCGACCACGAACGAATCGACGTCGTCATTCCCATGACGGAACCTGAATTGAGCGTGCTGGCGCCGTTTATCGCCAAACGACAGGATTTGCAATGGGTCACCGCAGGCGCAAAAGTCATTGAAATCGGTGTCGACAAGCTCAAAACAATTGCGTCCATCAAGAGTCTCGGCCTGCCCGTTCCCTGGACGGTAATGGCAAATGAAGGGCCGCCTCCGGCGTTCCCCTGCATTCTGAAAAACCGATTCGGCTCCGGCTCGCGCGCAGTATTCATCGTGAAAGACCAGGCCGAAGCCGACTATCTTTCCTCGCGACATCCCGACGCTGTTTATCAGGAATTGCTGGAGCCCGCCGATCAGGAAGTGACCTGCGCCGTATATCGGACCCGGGATGGCCGGGTGGCGACGCTACAAATGCTCAGAAAGCTGGTTGGCGGTTTTACCGGCTGGGCCAAAGTCATTGACGACAAAGCAACTTCCGAGATGTGCGCCGCCATTGCGAACGGGCTTGGGCTCCATGGTAGTATGAACGTCCAGCTGCGCCTGACCCCGGAAGGTCCCCGCGTGTTCGAAATCAATCCTCGATTTTCATCCACTGTGTTGATGCGTGACTGCGTCGGCTTCAGCGACGTGTCCTGGGTGATTGACGAATTGGAAGACCGGCCGGTCGTATTCCCTGACATCAAAAGCGGCAGCATCATGGTGCGTACCCAAGGGGCCGCCATTTTAACTACCTTACCCGAGTAAACCATGCAGGAAATCTCCATTGCAGGGCGCCTCATCGGCGCCAACCATCCTCCGTACATCATCGCCGAGATGTCAGCCAATCATAATGGCTCTCTCGACCGCGCTCTGGCCATCATCAAAGCAGCGTACGAAGCCGGAGCGGACGCCGTCAAATTGCAGACCTATACCGCCGACACCATGACCCTGAACGTGGATCATCCGCGCTTCCGCGTCAAAGGCAGCAATCCGTGGGACGGCGAGCACCTCTATGATTTGTACGGCAAAGCCGGCACACCATGGGAGTGGCATCCAAAGCTGTTTGAATATGGACGTGAGCTCGGCATCACCATTTTCAGTTCGCCATTTGACGCCAGCGCTGTCGAATTGCTGATCTCGCTGGACGCACCGGTATTCAAGATCGCCTCCTTCGAACTGGTCGATCTGGAACTGATTCGTTTGTGTGCCGCAACCGGCAAACCCCTGATCATGTCGACCGGCATGGCGACGTTGCCGGAAATCACCGATGCCGTGAACACTGCCCGCAATGCAGGCGCAACCGACATCATTCTCCTGAAATGCACCAGCGCTTACCCGGCGCCACCGGAAGAAATCAATCTGCGAACCATGCCGCATCTGGCGCAGGCCTTCAATGTACATACCGGGCTGTCCGACCACACTATGGGTGTCGGCGTGGCAGTCGCTGCGACGGCGCTGGGCGCGACCGTTATTGAAAAGCACTTCACACTTGCCCGCAGCGACGGTGGCGTTGATTCGACGTTTTCACTTGAGCCTGCCGAATTGAAACAACTGGTGACCGAAACCAGAAATGCCCGCGCGGCACTAGGCACTGTCACTTACGTGCAAGGCGATCTGGAAACATCGTACAAAAAATATCGCCGCTCGCTATTTTTCATTCGCGATCTGGAAGCCAACGCCGTCATCACCGCTGCAGATGTCCAGGCGCTGCGCCCAGGAGATGGATTAGCGCCAAAATTCATGCCGTCCATCATCGGTCGCAGTCTTAAAACCGCAGTTACGCGAGGCACGCCGGTAGCGTGGGATTTGCTGGCATGACCACGGAAGATCTGCTGTTGCCGTTCGACGGCGGATATCTGCGCCCGCTTGGCGTGCAGGACGTCCATGATGGCTATGTCAACGGTCTGAACGATCCGGTGGTGAATCGCTATCTGGACGGGGTCAAACATGCCCGACAAACCCGCGAGTCTGTCGTGGAATTCGTCAGTCAGAACGCCGCAGCCCCGAATGCGGTTTTTTTCGGCGTCTGGCTTGACGGCAAGCAGCAGCATTGCGGCACCGTCCGCATTTATGGCATTGAGCACCATCACCACACCGCCCACATCGGCATATGCCTGTTCGATTCCGCTGTTTGGGGAAAAGGCATCGCGACGAAAGCCATTCGGAGCGTAAGCGCCTGGGCCGTACAGGCGTTTCAGCTGCGCTGGATCGAAGCCGGCGCCTATGAGCCGAATATTGCGTCGCAAAGAAGCTTTCAGTCTGCCGGCTACGAGTGGGTCTCGGACATGCCGGGCAAATACCTGTTCGAAAATCAACCGACGACCGTTAAAATCTACGCATATCGGGCCAAATAAAAACGCGGTCAGCGCCGGCATGGCTCCGGCGTTTCAATGCCGCACTTCCCACACCATTTCAATGCGTTCTCCATTTCAAACTGCGCAGGGGTACCTGTTATTTGACAAACTGATTCGCCAAGCCGAAACATGGCTGGCATCAGTCCGCCTGAGGACTCTCGGCTATTCCCAAGCCGGCATGGCGCAAAGATTGGCCCAACGCCTCGTCGAAGTTGGTCTGTTTTCGTTCGTGCAGCAATGCGCTGCACAAGCCCGGTCCGAGACCATCACCTCGTCAGATCAATCACAGATACACACTGTCGGTGGCATCCGGATCGATTCGGCGTCGGGCCAGGCAAGGCCGTCGGCGAAAATGTTTTTCACGTCGATGGTTGAATTTCACGTGCACTGGCTGCACGCGCTGGCGACAATTTTCATGTCACTGCTGGCGCGACGCCCGCAGCAAGGCGCCGCAACATTGCTGTTTGGCGTCGGTACGGAAAGTCTGTTTCAGAATGACGGCGACGCCCGTTTCGTTGCTTACTGCCTGAAAGCACCCGTCACGCCACTGCAGACGGCAAGACGGCTGATTATCCAGACCGCGCTCAAAGCGATCTCAAGCGTTCCGGAACGTCTCAGCTACGTTCGTTTGCCGCTGTTTGAATTGCTGCGAGGAAATCGCTTGGGGCTTGCCGATTTCGTGCGCCTCATGGCAAACCACGTCCGTGCATATCTGGCTTATTGGCAGGCGACGCTACGCCATCCGATCATCAGTATTCTTGGCCGAGATTTCGCGTACCACGCAGTTGCCGTGCATTTGAACCGTAAAAAACTGCTGGATGCCGTCGTCATTACCAATTCGAACTATCCCGCCCAACCGCTATGGATGAGCGACCTGCCGCAAAAAAATTTCGAAACGCACCTGGTCTGGTATGCGCAAAACACCATACCCATCGTCAACAAGCACGAGCCGATCCGATCTGACGTGCCCAATTATCGACATCTGCGCGTCGATGTTTCCTGGGTATGGTCAAACGGCTATGCCGACTATCTGCGTTCGTTGAATATCCGGGGAACCATCAATGTTGTTGGACCGATAGTCTGGCAACTACCCCCGAGCGATGAACCAGCTCGCGACCCGACAGAACTGGTGATTGCGATATATGACGTAACGCCGATCAGCACGACCTATGCAGAAAGTATCGGCTTGTTCGGCAACTACTACTCCGCCGAAAACATGGTGGAATTCATCGATGGGATCGAGCATGCGAGACAGCTGGCATCGCAGACCTTGGGCTGGAACGTACGTGTCATGCTGAAGCATAAACGCGCACATCACGCAGATCACGACAATCGCTACGTAGAAAAAATCGCGCGCGCCGAAGCCGACGGACAGCTCGAAATCGTGCCGCATACCGCCAATATGTACTCCATGGTGGCGAAGTCGGATCTGGTCATCGTCATTCCCTATTCCTCACCCGTTTATGTCGCCGAACAGCTGGGAATTTCCGCCATATTTTTCGACCCGTCCGACGCAGTTCTGCCGCTTTATGAAAAGACGCAGCGCATTCATTTCGCATCCGGCCGGGAAGAACTCGCCACCCTGACTTGCGATCTGCTGACGCAGCGCATACACACGCTCACCGAGAAAAAATCTCAATGACGACTGCATTGAAACCACCATCGTCTACGACGACGTCCATCAACATCGACATCTTCCGCACGCTGCTGGCGCAATGGGTGATCGTCGGGCACGTGGCGCCATCGGTGCTGAACATCCCGGCAGTGCCGGGTCGCATGGCGGTCTGGTGTTTCTTCATCATTTCCGGCTTTCTCAACGCGCAATCGTTCTCGAACCGTCTGAGCAAACAGTCCTGGCTTGCTGCCACACGCCATTACTACATCAGCAGGGCAAAACGCATTTACCCCTTGCTGATTCTGAACTACTGCGTGGTATCCTTGTTGCTGGGATCCTGGGTCAACGACGAATGGTATGTTTTCTTCCCCTACCTCCATTCATTCAAGGGCACGCTGTCCAACAGCGTGCTGTGGACCCTGGTTATCGAAATCCAGCTGTATCTGCTGACGCCTCTTCTAATCATCATTGCCGGCCGACTGAAGAGTCTGCACTGGATGCTCCAGCTGCTGCCGGGACTGCTGCTTGCCTATGGCGTTCCCAAACTGCACGCCTTTCTGGGCAACAATCCTGATTTGATTGACGACCGCACCGTCACAGGTAACATCGGTTTTTATTTCTTTGGCATGATGCTGGCACTAGGCATTGCCAAAAGAGGCAGCTTTACACCTCGCATCGATCTGGCTTTGCGGTATTTGCTCTTGATAGCTACGGCGTATTTGCTGTACCGATACAACACCTCGTTCTTCGGCATTCAGTTTACCCAAGGCCCCACGGTCGCAGTTTTGGCATCTTTCCTAGTGCTGTCTGCGCTGACGCCGCTGGTTGCGAACGGCCATCGCATCTTCAGGCTGCTTGGTTACTACACCTACGAAATTTACATACTGCACGGATTGCTTGCCTTCATCTGGCACGAACTGAAGTTTACCAGCGCGACATCCATCGTGTTCTTCTGGTGGGCAATGCCGCTCATACTGGTCCTGATTTTTGATGTGACCGTCAAAAAGAAATATCGGGATCTGAAGCTTCAGTAATTTCTGCAATAATTCTGCAACCGGCATGCCCAAAGATGCCGACCTGCCTGTACTTAGTGAACATGAAAACCATGAGAAAAGCCTCTACTGCCGCCTCGACTTCAAGAATCATTTTCTTTTTCTTGCGGCGGCACTCCTCCGTCTATCTGCTGTTGACGGTGCTCGGCGTCGTCATAGGTATTCTGGAGGGCCTTAATCTCGCCGTATTCATACCGATCCTGAACAATCTGGTCGGCGTCGCGCCCGCTGAAGGCGTGGAAGACAAACTGCTCGTTCAAACCATCGGAAAAGTTGTCGGAATGATGCCGGTGCA
This sequence comes from Herbaspirillum sp. GW822-FHT03A08, assembly GCF_058801885.1. Classification (NCBI taxonomy): domain Bacteria; kingdom Pseudomonadati; phylum Pseudomonadota; class Betaproteobacteria; order Burkholderiales; family Oxalobacteraceae; genus Herbaspirillum; species Herbaspirillum sp. GW822-FHT03A08. The sequence goes on from NZ_JBXANR010000004.1 coordinate 434,893, forward strand.
TGACCCGTTCCTGGCGGCCGCATCTCTGTTCCTTGCCCTGACTGTCCTCAAGGGCGCGCTCTCCCTGCTGCATGAATACATCGTGGCCCGCTCCAGCGGCGAAGTACTGAGCCAGTACCGGCAAGAACTGATTGAGCGTTACGGTCAGGCTCCGCTGTCCTACTTCGACCATGCGCGTTCGGGAGCGCTGACGTATAACCTCAACATGCCGCCGGTGATGCTGTCGAAGTTGCTGTATACTCTGCCGCGCTCGTTCATCGATTTCCTGCGCTTCTTCTTCGTCATGGTGATCCTGTTCTACATGGAGCCGAGCATCACCATCGGCGTAACCGTGTGCGGCGCCTTGCTGTATTTTTCGGTATCCAAACCACTGACCCGCTATTCCTATCGCCTCTCCGCCCACCGAAGAATCGCAGAACAGGAGATGAGTGCAGTGGCCACCGAATGGATACGCGGCGTCCGTCCGATTCGCACCGCAGGCGCCGACAAACACTGGATACAGGCGTTTTCGGATGCCAACGATGTTTCCAGAACAACCTACATCAAGACCACTTTCCTGCTTGCCTCACCGCGCCATGTCTTTGAACTGGTAGCATTTGCCGGACTGTTCATCGGGATGATCATCACCTACCTGAGTTCCCCCGCCACCCTCATGGCGCAGGTCACCAACATCGGTTTGTTTTCCATGGGACTGGCACGCGTTCTCCCCTCCTTTGCGACGCTTGCGCGCACACCACTGGATATTCGCACCATGCTTCCTGACGTGGAGAATCTCTATGAGATCATCCACAATCTGCCCGAAATGGAACAAGACGGCGTCATCCCGTTTACCAGGCTCGACGACGGCATCCGGCTGCGCAATCTCAGCGTGGAACATGCCGGACGCGCCAAGGCGCTGGACGACGTATCGCTGGATATAGAAAAAGGCAAGGTAGTGGCATTCGTGGGGCGCTCCGGCGCCGGCAAGACCACGCTGCTCAACGTTGTCATCGGCGCCCAGTCCCCTTCTTCCGGACAAGTCCTCTATGACGGCACGCCGCTGGCAAATCTGAACAAATCCAGCCTGCTCCACAGGATCGGCTACGTCGGCCAGGACGTGTTGCTGTTTCATGGCACCATCCGGCAAAACATCGCGTATTTCAAACAGGATATTACCGAGAGCGCAATTGCACATGCAGCCGATATTGCGGAAATTCACGACTTCGTCATGGGATTGCCGCAAGGCTATGACACTCTTGTCGGCGAAGGCGGCGTCAATTTCTCCGGCGGGCAAGCGCAAAGACTGGCGATCGCCAGAGCGATCGTACAGAACCCCGACATCCTGATTCTGGATGAAGCCACCAGCGCACTGGACAGCTCGTCTGAAAAAATCGTGGTGGACGCCTTGCGTCGCGCCTCCGCCAATCGCACCGTCATCATGGTCACGCACCGACTGGCGACGGTCAAATGGGCCGACAAGATTCACGTCCTCGATGGCGGGAAACTGGCTGAGTCCGGCACCTGGGACGGCTTGCTGAACGACAGAAGTACGCGTTTTTACAGCATGTGTTCCGAACAGCAAGTCGCGCCGACTGAGTAACCAACAAACACGGAACCGGATCGATGAGCGCCTCAACTGAGCAGGAGTGGCTGAAGAACCTGATCGGCCGGTTTGGCCGGGCGGATCGTCGCCGTGAATTCAATTTCACTGCCGGCCCCATCAATGCGATCCCGCTGAGCGATGTGGAAATCGCCAGTATTTTGCACTCGAGAAGTATCGCCGGAGCGCTCGTCGCGCCGATATTGATCGCCCTTCTCAGATTCTCACTCCTTCTGTTGTTCCCGCTTCGCAATGCGGGCATCGTGTGGCGCACCTGGCTGCGTCGCTCCCGCGGCGCACCACGCACTTCGCACGCTCTGACGGTGCTGTCGCTCGGGCCGCAGACGGCAAACAAGGACGCCTATTTTTCCGCTTTGCTGGACAACATGGGGCAGCCTTTCAACTACGTAAAAATTGTCGGAGGAAGAGAAGCCGACACACAGGATTTTGTATTCGTTGAACGCAATCTCTCTCTGTTCACCGCATTTTTCTTGCCGTGGCGCGCCATTGTCGCGCCCGTCATCTTTCTGCTTCATCTGCTGACCGGATTGCATCATCTCTCCGGAACAAAAGAAAAATTGCTTCTTGTGTTGTTGGGACTGCGCGAAATCAACAGTGGTGCGGCTTTCAACAACAAGCTTATTTGCCTCTCGTTTTTCGCGCATCTGAGAAGGTGCAAACCCGGGAGCTTCCTATTCCCGCTGGAAGGCCGCAACTGGGAGAAGGTCATCATGGCCGGCGCCGACGCGCTGGATATTCAGGGAATGGGATATCTGCATTGCGCGATAACGCCGCGTCATCTCAGTCTGCGCCATCCCGAGCATTTTTATCGTACGGATGAAATACCGTCATCGGTCATTACTCCGGGAGAAATGGCCTTCGATTTGTTTTCACAAAACCCTGCCTGGAAAAATATCAGACAAGGCTATTTCCTCAGAGGCAGCAGAAAAAATACCGGCACAAACATCGAAATTCAGCGAGACAACGTCGTATTTGCGTTGACCGGAAATATTGCCGAGGGCGAGCACATTCTGCAATACATGGCGACACTGCAAGGCGCGACCACGCTGAAAGCCATCGCGAGGATGAATCCGAATACGTCATCGTTCCAGCATCTCCGGGCCTATGCACAGCAACTCGGCCTGACGCTCTACGCCCCGCAGGAACACATACGACCGGTCATGTGCATCTACCGATCCTCGTCGGTTGCGATCGACTGCCTGAAAGAAGATATTGCGCCCATCTATTTACAGCTGGAAGAGATTGTCAGCCACAATATTTTCGAACTGGATAATCAGTATCGACTCGAAACCATCGCTATGGACCAGAACTTTAATGATAAAGTTGAAGTTTTGGCAGAGAAATATGGGACATCGCCCATAGTAAATGGGGCGAAAATTGCGAACCACTATCTCGATCAAAGCTTCTCTGCCGTCGAACTATCTAAATTGTTGAATAAATAAAGCGACTTTAAATGATTAAAATATTTATTGGGTTCGAACCTAAGGAAGAGATTGCATACCATGTGTTGTCGTCTTCCATCTTGCGCAGATCTTCCGAGCCGGTTCAGATTACCCCCATCATTCTCAGCTCGCTGCACGGCATTTTCAATCGCGAACGCAATCCTCTGCAATCCACGGAATTCTCTTTCTCCCGCTTCCTGACGCCCTACCTCTCCGGATATGAAGGATGGTCGATTTTCATGGACTGCGACATGCTGATGCTGGACGACGTCGCCAATCTCTGGAAACTGCGGGACGAGCAATATGCGTTGATGTGCGTCCATCACGACCACAAACCCGCGACGGACATGAAATTCCTGAATCAGACTCAGACCAAGTACGAACGCAAGAACTGGTCCAGCATGATGTTGATGAACAACGCCCGTTGCAAGGCGTTGACGCCTTCTTATGTGGAGACGGCTACCGGCCTGGACCTGCACCGTTTCAAATGGCTGCGCGATGAAGAAATCGGCGCGATTCCGGGCCGCTGGAATCATCTGGTTGACTACGACCCGACCTTGCCGGAAAGCGAAGTATCGAATCTGCATTACACCGAAGGCGGACCGTACTTCGAGGATTACAAGAACTGCAGCTATGCCGACATCTGGCGTGCAGAACACAGGAAAATGTCCTTCCCTCTTACACCGTCCGGCGACTAGAACTGCGCGGCGGCGTGATCGATCTCAGTATTTTTCTTGGCTGACAATGCCGAATAAATCCGCCGCCACCTGGTGAGCGGACTTCAACTTGTCTTTCAGCGCAATGAAGTTTTCAACGCCAGGGAAATCGGCCGCTCTGATCTGAGACTGCATTGCCGTATCTATTACGCCCGGCTCGTAGTTCAGAGACTTCACGCCTTCTGCCTGCAAATTCCGCATGAAAGCGCTCAGCGCGGCTTTTCCGGTGCAATACAGGGACCAATTGGGAATTGCTCTGGCAGCTGCGCCTGAAGAGATATTGATGATCTCTGCATGCGGAAAGCGCTGCAGGATGGCGACAATCAAAGCCAGCGGCGTCGTAATATTGATTTGAACGCTGTCCTGAATTTGCGCTTGGGACAGCAAGACGCTTTCTTTGATCTGCATGTCAAAAGCATTGTTGATGAAAACAATGCGTTCCGCATCCGGCAAGCGGGACACAAGACCGGAAATCCAGTCCGGCTGCCGCAAATCGTATGCCGGACGGGAAAGGGGACAGATCTCCCAGCCGTTTCCGGCAAACTCAGCTTCGATCGCCTGGCCGAGGCCACGGGAAGTCCCCGTAACTATCAATAGATTCATGATCCAGCCTGCCTGTTCCTGCCGTTAGCACATTGACAATCAGACGCGGAACGAAAAAAGAGACGCGCTGACCCAATATGGGATTCTAGGATTTGATCCAGATCTGATTGTTCAGCGCCGCCGAGGCATGGAACATTTCGGCCTGCGCGCGCGTCTCCAGCCGAAATCCTGCACCGGTCAGAATGCTTTGCACTTCCGTCGACAATTCCGCAAATGCGTCGTTTACCTCAATGAGGACAGTTTTGCATTGCGGGTGCGCCAGCGTCTTCACCGCCCCGCGCAAGATCAGATGCTCGATTCCATCCACATCCACTTTGATCAGACTCGGATACTCGGCGACAACACCTGCCTCCATCAGAAAATCCAGTGAAAAACCGCAAGTCTGATAAGCAAAGACCTTGTTCATGGGCGTGCCATCCTGCCCATAGTCGACGCCGAACGATGACAGCGCGCCACCTTCCATGGTGGTCGTCAGATTGAAATCCGCAAAACAATTGGTCGTTGTCAAAGGATTGGGAATGATCTTCACCTTGGATTCAACATCGTTGGCGTTCAGATTCTTTGCCAGCACTCTCAGATTGAACACCGAGGGCTCAAACGCATACACGTTGCCGGGCTGGGTCTTGGCGTAATAAACCGAATACAAGCCAACGTTGGCGCCGATATCGAATAACGCCCCCTGTCCGCCATAAGTATCCATCCACTCAAGGGTTTCCGGCTCTTTGGTCGAAAACGTCGCTGCGCGGAACTGACATATCCAGTTCGGGGTATAAAACGAAAAATGCTGGGCCACACCTTTCACAACGTGGGAAATTTGCTTGCGGCGCGCCTGAATCCTGTCGTTTTGCGCATCCAGCCAGTAGGTTGAAAAGGTCGGATGGATGGCGGCAATCAGCGCGGAATAGCCCCGCCCGAACGCATCCAGACAATGCAATGGCAACAGCAAGAGTGACTTTACGATCTGTTTCGCCGCAGAACCCGTTGCACGCTCAATCGGCTCAGAGCCTGTCACATCGGCGCCTTGTTGTTTTGTCATGTTAAATAATTGATAAGGGAAATTGGATATTGCAAGAAAAGGCTGAGCCGGAGATGGGATTAGTTTATTGCGTCGCCCCGACTGGCGTCATCATCATCAATGAAGGTGAAAACGCTCTATTTTGCAACTCGGTCAATTGTTGAAAACCATCAAAAACACATGAACAACCCGGCTTGCGTCATCCCGATTTGCAACACCATGAAGGATGGGAAAGCCTGATACGGACAGTGATTTCACAATTTAATGAAGGCTCTGCATTATAATGTCCAACCTATAAAATCGCCAGTCAGTCTCTCCTCTTAATGCTGGCAACAATACGCACATCAGAGCCTGGTCCGGCTTATCCGAATCCGAACCGTCCTTTAACATCGCAATCCCGGCGCGCAATCGACATCAACATTGAACTATGGATCAAGACAAAGTTAAGCTTTTTTTCAATAATTCTGAATACCTGAAAAACAGCAGTGACCGCATTGCCATTCGCAGCATGGTTGTACAGGACTTCCTCGGCGAAACGGACAATCTCAACATTCTTGACATCGGATGCGGCGACGGCAGTCTGTCACTCCCCCTGCTGAAGGCGTCCAATCGACTGACCTTGATCGATTTGTCGGATGCGATGATCCGCAAGGTCAAAGAGCGCGTTCCTGAAAATCTGGCGTCAAATGTGACCTTGATCAATGATTCGTTTGAAGCTGTCGATGATAATGTCAAATTCGACGTGGTCTTGTGCGTTGGCGTGATCGCTCACGTTCCGGATGTCGCGACTTTGCTGAAAAAAATCGATACGGTGCTCAAGCCCGGAGGCCGGCTGATCGTGGAAACAACGCCTAATCCGTACCCTATCGGAAAGCTCTTTTTTCCCTATTATTTTCTGCGCAATCTCATTTTCAAAGATGCGCCGAAGTACAGCAAGAACCGGATGAAGATCAAGGACCTGCTGGCTCAGACCGACATCATCGGATTGAAAAAATTACGTGCCGTCCGCTATAGCTTCCCATTGCCTGGCATGTCGCATTGGCCTCAGTCCCTGAAGTTCAAATACACATTGATGACGTTGACGAACCCCTTGCTGTCCCGTATCGGATCCGAGCATATTTTCCTGCTGAAACGATAGAGCACGTTCGTCGACAACACTCGCTACATTTATTTTTTCGCTCCACTTTATTCAGTGAAGATGATTGACAATGAATTCCATCAGCAATTCTGAAGTTTCGAAAGCCGCCGCGACGACGCAACTGGTTTCCGCCCGTTTCAAACCGCATGGCGAGTCCTATCTCCGGCTGAGCGACGCACAGGAACAAACCAGACAAGAGGTACTGGGCAAGATTCGCGATGGCCGCTACCAGCTGTCCACTCGCCCATGCCAGCTCTGTGGATCATCGGATGCAATCACCATCGCACAACGCGACCGGTATTCGCTGCCGGTGGAAACGAGTGTCTGCAAGACGTGCAGCCTGCTCAGCACCAATCCGGTCATGCGCGATGTGGACTACGCTGATTTTTATCAGAACCATTACACCTCGCTGTACGACGGTTTTCAATATTCCACGGACGAGTTTTTTGAAAATCAGCGCGCCGCAGGAAAACGTCTGCACGACACGGTCAAACAACATGTCGATCTGAACGGCAAGACCGTGGCGGAAGTCGGATGTGCCGCCGGCGGCATTCTGTCGTACTTCCGCCAGTTTTGCGCCAATGTCGTCGGCTGCGATTATGGCACCCGCTTCATGGAGGCCGGAGTGGCAAAAGGCATGAAGCTCAAGGTAGGCGGCATCGCCGTCCTGAGAGATGAAAAACCGGACGCCATTATCTATAGCCACGTCTTGGAACATATCCTTGATATCAACGCGGAGTTGCAACAAGTCCACGACATCTTGCCGCCTGACGGTCTGCTCATCATTGACGTTCCGGGCATTTACAACATCGAATCGGCATACGAGGCCGATTTCCTGAAATACCTGCAAAACGCTCATCTGTTCCATTTCACCTCGGACACGCTGAAGGGAATCATGGCGGCCAACGGCTTTGAGACCATTCACGTCGACGAACGGTGCATTGGCGTATTTCGAAAGACTGCCGATATCAAACCAGTGTTCTCGAATGAGCAGCATCAAAAAATAACATCCTATTTGGAACGTATGGAAGGAAAGTATCTTCTCGTTCGCATGCAGAAATTTCCCCGGAAGGCGGCGGTCAAGGTCTTGAAATCATTGGGGCTGCATGACGCGGTGCGAAACATGTATCGCAAACTGGCATCCCGCTAATTGATTCCGTTTCGTCCAGAAAGCTTTTCATGAATCAGATCATCTCGGTGTCCGACGCTGACTTGAATTACCTGCATCTCGCCTCGACGCCCATCGCCGTGTTGGCCGCGTACGGTCTCAAGACATATACCGGGCTTTCCGGCGATGATCCGGGCGCTACGCGTAACAAGGGCACGCGTTTCTCGGTCATATTGAGCGCCTACGGCGACAACGCATTGATCGGGCGCGCGGCCATTGCCGAGCTCGGTCCTCAGGAACACCGATTCTTTTGCCTGGACGACGAACTTGAGAAACTGAATTGGGCCGACAAAACAACGCTGTGCGTAGTGCACCGGGTCCCGATGGGCTTGCTTGGCAAGGATCCGGACCAGGCACCGAAGATCCCTCACACCAGCTTTAGCATGTATCGGACGGTCGTGCAGTATGAGTCGGCATCGGGAGCCAAGGGAAGCGTGATTTATGAAACCCCGCCGAACTTCAACATGCGAGGGAAGACGCCGCACTTCCTTAGTTTTTCCAACAAGATTTATCTGAGCGGCGGCACAAAATGCCGCCTCATTTTGCTGAACTATTCGGTCAGTCCGGATTACCGGCAAACTGCAGAAGTCCAATTGGAGTTTGGCAACGCCGCCGGTGAACTCATCACACGGAAGACAGTGGCAGTCGGCCCATTCGCTTTCCACTGCGTGGAAATCGATGAGGTTCTGGCCGGTCACGGCGATACGTTTGTCAGCCTCGCCGCATCGTCGGTCACATCGGCACTGATTCCACTCAGCGTGATTGTGAGCAAGAGCAATGGCGGAGTTTCGGTCGAGCATTCGCATCCGCCGCAAGAGTATTTGATGGCCGAATGGTCGGTTACCGGAAAAATCAAAATCGACGCGGCACGACACCTGTTCGCGAACTAATATGCTCCGAAAAATCTATCACTCCATCCCTATTTCCCTGGCTGCGCGCGCCTGGTTAAAAAAGAAGATGCCGTTGAAATGGCAACGCCAAAGCCAACTCCGCAATTTCGGAACAATCACCGAACTTTATTTTTGGAGAACCGACAAGGGCATTGATACCATCGCGCCGATACAGAATTATTTTTCAGCACTGTTCCCGGATCTCGATACCGCGACGACCGCCAAAATCTGGTTCTACGATAACGCAGGAACACTGGTCGCCGAGCGTGAATTCGCTTTGGGCCATAAGGGCATGCAGGTTGTCAGGATCAGCGACATCCCTGAAATCGAGGGTTCGCACGGTACGTTCATGTGGCACATCAACATGCCCGACACGGTAGCCGGCCAGGCGACCGTCAGAAAAAATCTTGTCTATTTCACGGACCGGGGTTATATCTGCTACGAAAAATCGGGCAGCCAACCGGCCTTTACGCATGGAGTGGATCGTTACGCCGTGTTCCAGAAACAGAATCTGGAGCGGCATGAATTGTTTTATGCAAAATTATCCCAGACACGTTCTTGGATTCCTGAATTCCCTCTGGTGGAAGGCATGCAAACGGAAACGGAAGTCATCCTGTTGAATCGTTCGGCGCACTCGCAACAATACGATATATCGGTATTCAAAAATGGCGGCGCGCTGATATCAAAGTCATCCATCAATGTAGCCCCGCGGGGAGTCGGCATTTTCTCGATCAACGAAGAATTGATGCAGCGTCTTGACGGTTCATCCGGCTTCTTTTCCGTCGATGGCATTCCGACCACCTGGGGAAGGCCGGCTATCATGCGCCACTTCTCGTCCGGGGCTATCTCCATCATGCACTGCTGATATCTCGCGGCCGGAACATGATCCGGTCGCGAGATGTATTCTTGCCTGATGCAAGAAAGTAACTCCTGGTTCCGTACAATTCAGGAACTTCCCTCCTGGAAACCTAGCCATCCGCCAGAAAATACGTCGCCATGATCAAGCCTACAAGTACAAATCGCCGCCGATGGTATGCCTATGCTGTTTTTCTGGGCATATTGCTCCACGTGATCATTGCAGCGGGCGTCACGCTCTACATACAAAAACAAAGTCCTGACGGGATTTTAAAGAACTCCGATGAAACCGCCTACATCACCTATGGGCACAAAGTTTCTCAGAACTGGAAGACCGACATAAGAAGCGGCTATTCAGACCTCGGCCGTGGCGACCCGCATACCGGTTACTATTACATCATTGCGGCACTGGACTATGTCGGGGTGAGCAACCCGGTCATTCTGCGCATCCTCAATGTCGCGGTCGGCCTGATCGGAATCGGACTCTGGGGGCTTGCCATCAAGATCGGAGAGAAAGCCAGCCGCGTGTCGGGGACACAACTGCTGCTGACGCTTTTCACACCCTCACTGATGTTCATGTCGTCCCTCATATTGAAAGAGACCTGGCTGTACATGCTGACCGGCGCCATGGCGATATTGGCGGCGCTGGTCATGGAAGAAAAATCGAGCATTCCGAAGAAAATAGGATTGATCGTGTGCATCGCCTTGCTGCTCTTCCTGATGACCATGTTCCGGGGGTATGAAACATTGTTGATCGGCGGCATCTTTTTTGTTTGCATGGCTGTCAAGATGAGCTGGAAATACTCACTGCTGATGATCGCCGGCATTGCAGCCTGCCTGCTCATCATCCAGCCCTATGCGCTCTTTTATTACCTCAAAATATTACTCAACGTCGATGTCGCCGCGCATGGATGGCAGGCCTTGCTTCACGCCGACTGGAGCAACCCTCTCAAATTCCTCCAGATTTTCTATGAGGGCAACAGTACCGGCGGCTCAGCCATTCCGCTGGATACGCACTGGTTTGCAAAGGTATGGCTATTTTTGTCGTTTCCTCTGCCATGGCAAGCGACATCGGTTTTCCAGAAAATCGTCGTTCCTGAAGTTATCCTGACGCTGTTGTTGCTACCGCTGGGATTGCATGGAATGTGGCTGAAATGCGTGCAGAAGAATACCTTTGGAATCTTTCTGCTCTCCTGGCTGGTCGTGATGTCACTTTTTTACATATTGCTCAGCGCGAATCTCGGCACCTTATTCAGACACAAAATAACATTGATGTTTATCTATAATTATTTTGTTGCGGTGGGGATCGCATCCGTCTTCCAGAACAAGAACGGCTTCGAAGCAGATTTTTCCAATAAAAAAGATATTGCCTAATGACTCTCAGCATCAGTTCAGTTATTCCCACTAAAAACCGCAAACAGGATTTGCTGGCGGCAGTGATCTCGATTCTGGAACAAACGCGATCGCCCGATGAATTGATTATCATCGACCAAAGCAACTCAAACGAAGCGCAACCGGCAGTTTCCGATTTGGTGGCGTCAAAGGCGCCTGCGATGAGGCTCGTCTATGTATACGACCCATCCATCACCGGCTTGATTGATGCGAAGCGAGCTGCGGTTGTGCATGCGAAGAGTGATATTGTCTGTTTTCACGAAGATGACGTCGTGCTGGAGCCGACCTATATCGAAGAAACGGAAAAAGCTTTCACCGATAATCCAACCATGCTCGGCAGTAGCGGCATCGTCACGAATGTCCCCATGCTGTCCGATAACTATCGTCGCTTTTTCCATTTATTCCATCGTGGAATTTTTTACGATAAACGAATCGACGTCCATGGCAGCGCCTCGATAAAAAATACGCCCCTGATTCCCAGTCGCTACCTCAGCGGCGGTCTTTCGGCCTATCGTTCGCCGGTCTTCGATGCCATTCCGTTCGATCTTGAAAACAATCTTTTCATGCTGGAAGACATTGATTTTTCGACACGTGCCGCGGATCACTTCGGGGACAAACACTTTTACATCAATCCCAATGCCCGGCTCGCACACAACATGTCGCCGGTCAACCGGGCCGTGCTGGAGCAGAAATATGCACGCAAGCTACGCGAGTTCATTATTTTCTACAAAAAACACGCTTCGACCCCGGGCGCCAGCCTGAATCTGGTGTGGTTGCTCGCCGGACTGTTTCTGGAGACTGTTTTGCAGTCGGCGTCCGCACGCAAGATTTCACCATTGCGCGGTTATTTCAAAGGACTTCTGGCAGGCTATCAATGGCGCGTACGCAAGGAGAAATCATGCCGGTAGCAGCCGTTTGGGGAGCCAACGGTTTCATTGGCAGACACCTGTGTATTGCATTGCTGAAGGACGGCTGGGATGTCGTCGCCATCGTCAGAAGCGAAGAATCCCTGCCAGCGGAATTGCGCCCCCTGGTCGCAGAAAAATATATTGATTTCACCAGCCCCGTGGACATCATTGAGCAGGCATTGCAAAACGTTTCCGTTGTCTATCATTGCGCCGGCAGTACGAGTGCAACGCTGCAGCCCGACTCTTTTGTCAACGCCATCGAGAAACTGGTGGACGCCTCTTCGGCGGCACAAGTCAAACGGGTTGTGCTCATCAGCACTGTCGGAGTGTATGGAAGAAGTGATCAGACCACGCTTGGAACCGACTCGCCTCTCAATGGAAAGAGTTCCTACGCCCTGGCCAGAATAAAGGCCGAGAAAGCCCTGCAAGAACACGGTGAAAAAGAGAACGTGGAAACACTCGTCGTCAGGATACCAATGGTTGTCGGTTTGGGCATGAGCAGCAAGACGCTGGAACTGTTTTTTGACAGTTTCATTTATGGCTTCTTCTTTCATCCCGGTCGCAAGACTGCCGTCCTCAATTGCATCGGTATCTCGCGCCTGAGCGCCCTTCTGCTGCCGGCTGCCAGCAAAGAGCTTCGCAAACCGGTCATTCAACTGGCGGACAATATGCAATGGATCGACATCGCGAGGCTGTTCACAACGATTACTTCGACCAGACTGGTGCGCGTCCCGCTGCCGACACATCTGCTGAAATACTTGTCATCCTTTTTCTCCGGACATGCCACCGTCTGGAACAAGCTTGATGTCTTCGATAACCACGTCCGATACAGCGATGACTCAGCACTTCTGGCCGACTCTGGCGTACCGCCCACTATTCAGGATATAGAACACCTTGTTCAATCAAGGAGAGCGGCGCAAAAAAACAAAGTCGCGCTGAAAAATATCTCCAACCTCTTGAAAGAAGTGGCCAAGAAATAATGTGGATTCAAAATGACGAACCGCAGCAGCGACAATACTGTCCGTCCAACGCACCGCGCTGATAGGGGGCTCATGTCTACATACGCCATCGGCGATCTCCAAGGCTGCGGCCAACAGCTGCAAAACCTGCTCGGCCTGATCGACAAGACCGCTCCGGACGCCGACCTGCTGTTCGTCGGCGACCTGGTCAACCGCGGACCGCATTCGTTGGCCACGCTGCGCCATTTGCACGCTTTGGGCGACCGTGCGCGCGCAGTTCTGGGCAACCACGACCTCCATCTGCTCGCTGTGTCGCAAGGCATCCGCCCACTCCATGCCACCGACACGCTGCAAGACATCCTGATCGCCCCCGACCGCAACGAGCTGATCGACTGGCTGCGCCACCGCCCCCTGGCCTTGTTCGAACAAGGCCATCTGTTATTCCACGCCGGTGTTCTGCCGGAATGGGATGCCGAAAAAGTGATGTCATTGGCGCATGAAGTGGAAACCAAGCTGCGCGGCCCGGATTGGGTCGATTTTCTACGCCATATGTACGGCAACGAACCGGCAATATGGTCTGATGACCTGGAAGGCGATGACCGGCTTCGCTGCATCATCAATACACTCACGCGCATCCGTTTTTGCCGGCCTGACGGCGGCATCGATTTCAAGATCAAGGAAGGTGCCGGCGCCGCACCTGAGGGTTATGTGCCGTGGTTCGACATGCCGGGACGCAAGACCGCTGATGTGACTTGCGTCTTCGGTCATTGGTCGGCATTGGGGCTGACGCTGCGCCCCAACCTGATCGGACTCGATACAGGCTGTGTCTGGGGCGGAAAACTTACTGCGGTGCGGCTTGAGGATCGGGCGCTGTTTCAGGTGGATTGCCCGCAGGCGCAGAAACACGGCTGAGATCCTCCGGCACGTAGCCCAACCCTTCCGCCACTGCCTTGCGGGCAGTGACCGCCAATTCCCGACGATGCGCGCCATCAGTCGGGATCAACGGCAATTGCGTCAGCTCCGCAGTCATCGATCGCGCCTTCAAAATCGCCAGGATGCTTTCCACGATCGTGGTGTCGCCGATGAAGTCGGCTGCCGCATGGTAATTTCCCTGCGCGTCCAGATAGCGCAAGGCGTAAGGCTGCACCGGCACCTTGGCGTCGAGCGCCGCTTCAAACAAATTGGCGTGAAACGGCAGCAGCTTGCCCTGCGCTGCGGTCGTTCCTTCCGGGAAGAAGGCCACGCGGTCGCCGGCTTCAATGCTTTCCACCAATCCCTTGAAAATCCGCCGCACGTCGCTGGCCTTACCGCGCGAGATGAAGATCGTCCCGGTCTTGGCGCATAGCCAGCCGATGAAAGGCCAGCTGCGGATATCCGATTTCGCCACGAAGCGGCACGGCTGCATCGAGTTGACCACGAAGATATCCAGCCACGAGATGTGATTGGCGACGATCAGCGAACGCGCCGGCGCGGTCACGCCGTCCAGCTGGCGTATCACTACCTGGATGCCGCAAATACCCAGCAGCTTGCGTGACCAGCGGCGAATATGCCCTTCGCGCCGCGCCGGGCCGATCCAGGGAAAGATGAAGGCGCAGATCGCCATGCCGAGAAACAAATGCGCAATCATGCGCAGTATGCGAAAAGGAAGCATCGCTTTTTTTGAAGTTAGCGTTCGAAAGCGATGTGACCCGATACGATGGTCGCTTTGACCTGACCGGTCAGTTCATAACCGAGGAAAGGCGTGTGCTTGCCCTGGCTGGCCAACACTTTGGATTCCACTGTCCAGCGTGTCGCCGGGTCAAAGATACAGACATCGGCAACGTCGCCCACCGTCAAACCGCCCGCGGCCAGACCAGCTACACGCGCAGCATCGGTGGTTACCTTGGCGACCGCCTTGCTGACGGCATCGGTTGCGCCGGCTTCTTCCGCCCACTTGAGCGACAGCGACAATAACAATTCCAGACCGGTTGCACCCGGCGAGGCTTCGCCGAAGGGCAACAGCTTCTCGTCATCATCGACCGGCGTGTGGTCGGAGCAGATCGCATCGATGGTGCCGTCCAGCAGCGCGGCGCGAATCGCGTCGCGGTCGCGCTGCGAGCGGAACGGCGGATTGACGCGCGCATTGGAGTCGAAAAAACCGATGTCCATGTCCGACAAATGAATGTGATGGGCGCCGACGTCGCAGGTCACCGGCAAGCCTTCCCGCTTGGCGGCGCGCACCAGTTCCAGGCCGGCAGCCGAGGACATGCGGCACAGATGGACGCGGGCGCGCGTCGAGCGCACCAGTTCGAAGATGGTGTAGAGGGCAATCGTTTCCGACATCACCGGCACGCCGGACAACCCCAGGCGCGACGCAGCAGGACCGCTGTGCGCGATACCGTGGCGGCCGAGGTGCGGATCCTGGGGACGCAGCCACACGGTGTAGTTGAAGGTCTTGGCGTACTGCAGCGCGGAGAGCAGCACGGTGGTGTCGAGAATGGGTTCATCGGCTTGCGAGAACCCAACGCAACCGGCTTCCGTCAGCTCGGCCATTTCGGTCAGCGCCTTGCCTTTCAGGCCGACGGTCAGCGCGCCAAGCGGATACACGTGCGCCTGATTGAGCGACTTGGCGCGGTGCTTGAGCATTTCAACCAGGCCCGGCTCGTCGAGCACCGGATCGGTGTCCGGCGGACACAGGAGACTGGTGACGCCGCCTTGCATCGCGGCTTGCATTTCCGATTCCAGCGTGGCTTTGTATTCGTAGCCAGGCTCGCGCAGGCGCGCGCTCAGGTCGACCAGGCCGGGAGCGACCACCAGGCCGGCGGCGTCGATGGTCTTGTCCGCGGTAAAGTCGGCCGGCGCCTTGCCGATGCCGGCCACTTTGCCGTCGGCGATGAACACGTCTTGTTGCGCGTCGATATTGTTGGCAGGGTCGATCAGTCTGCCGTTCTTGATATGCAGTTTCATGCGCTCTATTCCACTCTTGTCCGCGTTGAATCTATGTTGAATTCGTTGTTGCTTGGGTTGCTTAGTTACCTGCAACGATGCTCATCACCGCCATGCGCACCGCAATACCGAAGGTCACCTGCGGCAGGATCACCGCTTGCGGGCCGTCCGCCACTGCCGAGTCGATCTCGACGCCGCGATTCATCGGCCCCGGGTGCATCACGATGGCATCCGGCTTGGCCAGCGCCAGGCGTTCGGGCGTCAGGCCGTAGCTCTTGAAGAACTCCTGCGCCGATGGCAGCAAGGCGCCGCTCATGCGCTCGTTCTGCAGACGCAGCATGATGATGACGTCGACGTCTTTCAGACCTTCTTCCATGTTGTGGAAGACGCGCACGCCCATTTGTTCCAGCCCGCTCGGCAGCAGCGTGCTGGGGCCGATGGCGCGCACTTCCGGCACGCCCAGCGTAGTCAAGCCGTGGATATCGGAACGCGCCACGCGGCTGTGCAGAATATCGCCGACGATTGCCACGCGCAGGTTGGTGAAATCCTTCTTGTAGTGGCGGATCGTGTACATGTCCAGCAAGCCTTGCGTCGGATGCGCATGGCGGCCGTCGCCGGCATTGACCACGTGTACGTGCGATTGTTTGGTATCGATCAGATGCTTGGCGATCAGGTAAGGCGCGCCCGATTGCGAATGGCGCACCACGAACATGTCGGCGTGCATCGCCGCCAGGTTATCGATGGTGTCCAGCAGCGACTCGCCCTTGCTGGCGCTGGAGGCGGAAATATTCAGATTGATCACGTCGGCCGACAGGCGCTTCGAGGCAATTTCGAAGGTGGTGCGGGTGCGCGTGGAGTTCTCGAAGAACAGGTTGAACACGCTCTTGCCGCGCATCAGCGGCACCTTCTTCACTTCGCGGTCGCCGATGCTGACGAAGGACGACGCGGTGTCGAGGATATTGGTGATGATTGCTTTGGGCAGACCCTCGATGGTCAGCAGATGTTGCAGTTCGCCGTTCTTGTTCAGTTGTGGATTAAGCATGGACCACCGTCAGGGAAAATCGGCCGTCGTCGGCACGTTGCAGTTGCAGGGATTGATTGTCGGCGAGCGCAATCGTCTCGGCCAGAAAGTCGGCGGCAATCGGCAGCTCGCGGCCGCCGCGGTCGACCAGCGACGCCAGCAGGATGCGCGCCGGGCGGCCGTAGTCGAACAGTTCGTTGATCGCGGCGCGCGTGGTGCGGCCAGTGTAGAGCACGTCGTCGACCAGCACGATGGTCGCGCCTTCGACGTCGAAACCGATCTGGCTCGGCTTGACGTCCGGACGCAAGCCTTTCTCGGCAAAGTCGTCGCGATAGAACGAGACGTCGATGAAGCCGAGGCGGTCGTTCAGCTGCAGCTCGGCGGCCAGACGTTCGGCCAGCCAAGCGCCGCCGGAATGGATGCCGACGATGGCGGCGTGTTCGACGCCTTGCAAACCGGCTTTGACTTGCTGCGCCAGCTTGCTATACAGCGCTTCGGCATCCAGCGCTAAGGAAGTGTTAGATGTATTAGGGGTGCTCATGGGAGTCGTCGAAATATTGCTGCAAAATAATGGCGGCGGCCTCGGCGTCGATATGCTCGCCGCGGCGTTGTTCGATCACTGCCGAGGAATAGCGCTCGTCCACCAGCACCGTTTCCACGCCGAAGCGGCCGTGCAACTGGTTGGCGAAGCGGCGGCAGCGCACGGTCATTTCATGTTCGGCGCCGTCGGGATGGCTGGGCAGACCGACGATGCAGCGCGTCGGCGTCCACTCCTCGATCAGCTTGCCGAGTTCGGCAAACTTGCCGTCGTTGGTGGCGGCGCTGATGATGGTTAGAGGCTGGGCTTGCTTGATCAGGGTATTGCCGATTGCCACGCCGATGCGCTTTAAGCCGAAGTCGAAGGCCAGGAGCGTTTCCACGGAGTCCTGCTCAGGCCCGGCCGAAATCGCCGCTGAGCATGACCGGGTCGATGCCCAGCAAGGCCAGCGCGGCAGTGAAGCGTTGCTCCACCGGCAAGTCGAAGATGATCGATGGATCGGCCTTGACCGTGAGCCAGCCGTTGCGGCCAAGTTCTTCTTCAAGCTGACCTGCGCTCCAGCCCGAGCAACCCAGGCTGACCAGCACCTGCTGCGGACCGTCGCCGTGGGCGACCGCTTCCAGCACGTCTTTGGAGGTAGTCAGGGAAATGCCGTCGGTCACCTGCAAAGTCGACGAGAACTGGCTCATCGCCGTATGCAGCACGAAACCGCGCTCGACCTGCACCGGCCCGCCGAACATCACCGGGGCTCGATACAGCTCGGGCACCGCGTCAGGCGAATCGTGGATGATTTCGAGCTTGAGATTGATGCGATCAAACAAGACATCCATGGTCATGTCGGTCGGCTTGTTGATGACGACGCCGAGCGCACCGTTCTGATTGTGCTCGCACAGATACACCACGGTGCCGCCGAAAATCGGGTCCAGCATCGATGGCATTGCTATCAGGAAATGATTGGTCAGGTCGAACTCGGGAGCGAGTTTGGCGGCCTTGTCGGTGCTTGCCGCAAAATCGGAGGTTTCCGTCGCGTCGAAGGCTGCGTCGGAGGTGTCGGCGGAGAAGGCTTTGCGTCGCTTGATCATGCCCGCCATTTTAGCAGTTTTACGACAAATCCCCCAGCCCGGCGGCGAGCCTCTGCTGCGATCAGCCCGCTCGCCGGAATGTGTCAGTCCTGCGTCGCCAGCAAGCGCCGCGTCGCTTCCCGCGCCTCCCGCCCCAGCGCCGCCAGGTCGACGCCGGGAATGTTGTCATCTTCGACCACCGCCCTGCCGGCGACGTACAAGGCCTTCAGATACGGTCGCCCACCGCCGACCACCGGCCCCAGCGCCGGGTCGTGCAAACCGAAGTAGCGCGGGTCGTCCAGACGGTACAGCGCGATGTCGGCCTGTTGTCCGACTTGCAAGCCATCGAGTGCACCCAGCCCGAGCACTCTGGCACCGCCGGTCGTGCCCCAGCGCACCACGTCTTCCACCGTCGCGGCATCGGCGCCGCCTTCAAACGTGCCGCCAGCGTACGACGGCGTCGCCTCCTGACCGCGGCGCGCGCGCTGCATCAGCCAGGCGGCATGCGTTTCCGACACCATGTCGGCAGCTTCGTTAGAAGCGGCACCGTCGACGCCGATGGAAATCGGCACGCCCGCCTCTTCAAGTTGACGGATCGGCGCGATGCCGCTGCCCAGCCGGCCGTTGCTTTGCGGACAATGCGCGATACCGGTGCCGGTCTTGCCAAGCAAGGCGATTTCGGAGGGATCGAGTTTGACCAGATGGGCGAACCAGACGTCGTTGCCGAGCCAGTCGCAGCGTTCGGCGAATTCCACCGGTGTGCAATGGTGCTTGCCCTGTGCGGTGTCCTGGTAGCCGACGGTTTCCGACAGATGGCTGTGCAGGCGCACGCCGGCGCGGCGCGCAAAACCGGCCATGGTGCGCAGCTCTTCCGGCGTGGCCGAATACAGCGGCGTGGTCGGCGCCATCACCACCCGGCGCATCGCCGTCGGCGACGGATCGTGATAACGCCGGATCAGGCGCTCCATGTCGGTGAGGTAGCCGTCCAGCGTTTCCGGCCGCAGCGCAGTCGGCAATTCGGCTTCCAGCTGGCGCGTCTGCGTGGCGCCGCCGCGGCACAGCACGAAGCGCAAACCGAGCGCTTCGGCTTCTTCGAACAGAATCGCCGAGGTGTCGTAAGGCATGCCGGGGTAGTAAAGATAGTTGTGATCGGCCACCGTGCCGCAACCCGAACGCATCAGCTCCACCAGCCCGATGCGCGCCGCCAGGCGAAACAGCTTTTCGTCGAATTGGGCGCGATAACGATAAGGCGTCGCCGCCAGCCAAGGTGTGAGCGAGGCATTGATACCTTCAGGATCGCCCTTGAGCATGGATTGGAACAAATGGTGATGCGTGTTGACCCAGGACGGATACGCGATGCAATCGGTGGCGTCGACAATCATTTCTCCCGGCAAAGGCGACAGCTTGCCAATGGCGCCGATGACGCCGTCCACCACGCGGATGTCCGGCCCGGCATGGCGCGCCGCCGCACCGGGCAAGCCGGTCATGATGGCGTCGATGTTGCTGATCAAGAAAGAAGTCGTCATTGTCTGCATATCCGTTTAACCCATTTCACTTTCGTGCCATCCGGCCAGCGCCACGCGCGACAAGGCCATCATGGCGAGGAACAACACGATGCCGGTCACGGTAATCAAAAACAGCGCGGCAAACAAGCGCGGAATGTTCAGTTGAAAACCCGCCTGCAATATCTGATACGCAAGCCCCGATCCGGTACCACCGGTGCCGGCCACAAACTCCGCCACCACCGCACCGATCAGCGCCAGCCCGCTGGAAATCCGCAAGCCGCCGAAGAAATACGGCAAGGCGCTGGGAATACGCAAGCGACGCAAGGTCTGCCAGCGCGAAGCCTTGTTCAGCTTGAACAGATTCAGCAAACCCGGATTGACGCTGCGCAGTCCCAGCGTGGTGTTAGAGATGATAGGGAACAGCGCCATGATGGTCGCGCAGATCACCAGCGCGAAGGTCGGCTCCTTGACCCAGATGATGATCAAGGGTGCGATGGCGACAATCGGCGTCACCTGCAGAATGATCGCGTACGGGAAGAAACTGACTTCGATGAAGCGGCTCTGCACGAACACGAACGCAATCGCCACACCCAGCAGCACCGACAACACGAAGGCCATAAAGGTGATCTTCAGCGTCACCAGCAGCGAGTCCGACAACAAGCTCCAGTCCGCCACCAGCGTCTTGGCAATCACCGACGGCGTCGGCACCAGATAGACCGGTACTTCCAGCGTCACGCAGATCAGTTGCCAGGCAAGCAGCAACGCCACGCCGATCGAGAACGGTGCGGCAACGCGCAGGAACTTCGGATTAGTGATGAGCGGAGTCATGCGCCCCTCCTTCTTGGTTTTCTTGATTGGCCAGCGTCAGATAATCGGACAGGATCTTGCAATAGCCCATGAATTCCGGCGAGATGCGGAAAGCGTCGTCGCGCATGCCGCCGGCGCCCGGCGCCTCGATCGGCACGTCGGCGATCACGCGTCCCGGCCGCGCCGCCATCACCACCACGCGGCTCGACAGATACACCGCCTCGTAAATGCTGTGCGTGACAAACACCACAGTCAGATCTTGCTGACTCCAGATTTTGCGCAGGTCGGCGTCGAGCTTGTTGCGCGTGAACTCGTCAAGCGCGCCGAACGGCTCGTCCATCAGCAACAGATTCGGCCGTGTCGCCAGTGCGCGCGCAATCGAAGCGCGCATCTGCATGCCGCCCGACAGCTCGCGCGGATAGGCATCATGGAAACGATCCAGTCCCACCAGCTTGAGCGCATCCTGTACGCGCACATCGCTGTCGGGGCGCGGCATGTGTTTGAGATCGAGCGGCAGGCGCACGTTCTGCTCCACCGATGCCCACGGCATCAGCGTCGCCTCCTGGAACACCATCGCCAGCGTGCGATGCGGCGTACCTACCGTCGCCAGATTCTTGCCCCACCAGCGGATGTGACCGTGCGACGGCTCCTCCAGCCCGGCGAACATCTTCAGCAGCGTGCTCTTGCCGCAGCCGGACGGTCCGAGCAGCGAGACGAACTCGCCGCGCTTGATGTCCAGCCTGACTTCATCCAGCGCGCGCGTGCCGTTGCGGTAAGTCTTCTCGACACGGTTTGCACTCAGTACGGTATTCGCCAGACCGGCTTCGTCGGCAGCGTTGCCGCCATATGCGCCGGAAGCCGGCAGCGGCGGTATCGTCATGTCATCTCTTTTCATCATCGCCTCTTGCATCGCATTCATGGTTGCCTCGCTTCACGTGACCCACCGTTACACCTGGTTGTCGCTGCCGAACACTTCCGTCTCGCCATGCTCTTCCAGCAATTGCAGCAAAGCGCGGCGCATGATCAGTCCGGGACGGTCGGACGCCATGTGAAATTCCTGCTTGCGGCGCGTATCGATGCAGGCATCGGGATCGGTGGCTTCGAGGATTTCGCGATCCTCGTCCAGAATCGGCTTATCCCAGGCGATCAGCTCCGCCTCCGGGCAATCCTCTTCGGTGTCGTTGCGATACAGCCATTGCGCCAGCATGATGGTGCCGTCGTCGATCGGCGTGGCGCAGTTGTAGATGATGTGATGCCGGCCGGACACCGGATACTGGCAACCGAAACGGCGCACGAAAGGCAAATACCAGCGGTTGAACATATGACGCATGGTGACGTCGTCGGTGGTGCCGGTGACGCGATAGCTGGCCGGGATATTCTTGATCGGCACCAGCGTCTCCGCTTCGAAACCGTAGTCGGTTTCAGTGATCTCGTATTTCTCCGGCTTGGGCTGATCGTACAGACCGAAGGTGGCGCGATGCACGTAGCTGAAGTGCGAATTGTCGAAGGAGTTTTCCATCATGCGCAGCGGGCTGGTTTCCCAACGCTGATAGAACTGGAAGATGCGGCGATAGCCCGGCTGGCTCTCTTCCGGGAAATCAGGAATCGGACGCAGCGGATCTTCCAGCGCCACCCAGACGTAGCCATAGCGTTCCTGGCAATGATAGGGCTTGACCTTGGCCCCGGCCGGAATCGCGCCATCCGGATTTTGCGGAATGCGCACGCAAGCGCCGGAGCAGTCATACGTCCAGCCGTGGTAGCCGCAAACGATATTGCCCTTCTCCACAAAACCCTTCGACAATTGCGCAGTGCGATGGCAGCAGCGATCCTGCAAGGCAGCCGGTGTGCCGTCCTCCTTGAGCCAGAGAACGATCTTCTCGCCCAGCAAAGTGAATGGCTTGGGGCCATCCTTGAGCATGGAAACAGGCATCAATGCATACCAGAAGCGGCGCAGGACTTTTTGTTTCGTAACCAGCATGGTGCAAACTCCTTTAAAACCAGCCATGCCGTTCTGCGCTTGCAGAGACATGGCCAAGCAGCCGGCGCGCCATCATGGTCGCCTTCGCCGCGAATTCAATCAGATCAAATTACGATGCCGCAGCCAGTACGCTGGCGGCGCCGAAGGTTTCCTGTACTTTTTGTGCGAGGTAGTCGCCGATGGTGCACGGCGCATAACGCGCCGGATGTTCATCGGAACAGCACGACGGCAGACAGGACACCGTCACTGCGTGGTCGCCGTCCATGAAGAACGGCAGCGAATAGCGCGGCACCGGGTTGTCGTTGCGCACGCGGTGCGCATTGCTGTGATAGATGTCGTTGCTCCAGCGCTGCAGCAAGTCGCCGATATTGACCACGAAGCTGCCGTGTATCGGTGTCGCGCGCACCCAGTCACCGTCGGCATTGCGCACTTCCAGACCGCCGATGTCGTCCTGCGCGAGGATGGTGACCAACCCCCAGTCGGTGTGTGCACCGGCGCCGATCTGGTTGTGCTGCGCATCGGCAGGCTGTGGCGGATAGTGCAGCATGCGCTGTGTCGCGATCGGCGTACCGAGCGCGAAGTAAAAGAAGTCTTCCGGCAGTTGCAGCGACAAGGCGATGATCGCCAGCAGCCGTTGCGACAGGATGCTCATGGCGGTGTGGTATTGCTGCGCATGCGCGCGCATGCCGGGCAGCTCCTGCGGCCATAGATTGTGGCCGTAGCGCAGCACGCCTTGTTTTACGTAAGGATGATCGCGCGGCAGATCGGTGCCGAACTGGAATCCTTCCTTGAGATCGGTAGGACCGTCATCGAGCGCCTGCGTGCCGATGCGCTCATAGCCGAAACCCGCCGGCGACAGCGACATGTCGACTGCGCGCTTGACCGCGTCAGGCGCAGCAAAGAAACGGCGCGCCCAGTCGAACTGGCCGTCAACCAGGCTCTGCGGAACGCCGTGATTGACCAGATAGAAGAAGCCGACGTCGCGGGCGATCTTATGGATCTCCCAGGCGACGGCTTCGCGCTTGCCGAGATCGTTTGAAAACGCATCGGCAAAATCAATAACCGGCAGGCGTTGCGCGGTCTTGGGTGGTGTGTAGAGAATCATGGCGTCCTCAAGCAAATGAACTTCAGACACCCGGTCTGCGCCACGAACGACGCAGGCCGGCAAGTGCCAATCAGGCGCTCATCAAGGCATCACGTGCATATCTTTGACGAATTGTGTGGTGTAGGCCTTATGCCAGTCGACGTCCGCCTTCAGCAAACCGGTCGATACCATGGTGTCGTAGGTTTTCTTCCAGCGCTCATCAGTCATGATGCCGATGCCTTGCTTGGCGGCGTCGCCACCGGTGACGACTTTCAGTTCCTTGAGCTTCTTGACCGCGTAAGCCAGTTGCTCGTCGCCCATTTCCTTGTTGTCTTTCTTGATCAGCGCGTTACCTGCCGACGGATCTTCCAGATAACTCTTCCAGCCTTCGGCGGTGGCCTTGACGAAGCGCTTCACCAGATCGGGCTTGGTCGCCACCATCTTTTGCAATGTGATGATGGTGGTGCCGTAAGGCGGATAGCCCTCTTGCGCGAACAGGAAGAAATTGGCCTTGGCGCCGGTCTTTTCCGCCTGGAATAATTCCGACGACGGATACGCTTGCTGAACGACATTCGGATCGGCAAAGAACGGTTGCAGGTTGAAGGTGTAAGCCTTCGATTGCGCGTCGGTGTAGCCGTATTTTGCTTTCAGCCATGGCCACCAGCTCGATTGTCCGGAACCGGCCACCAGAATCGTCTTGTCCTTCAGCGCACCGAGATTAGGCACGTCGGCGTGGGTCATCATGCCTTGCAGATCGGATTGAAACGACGTGCCGACCGTCACCAGCGGCAAACCCTGCTCGATGCCTTTCAATACGGTGAAGTCGTAACCCATGCTGAAGTCGGCTTGGCCGGCGACCAGAATCTGCATGTTGTTGACCTGCGGTCCGCCCATCTTGATGGTGACGTCCATGCCATATTTTTTATAGATACCTTTGGCGACGGCCTGATAGAAACCGCCGTGCTCGGCCTGGGCGTACCAGTTGCTCAGTACTGTGACCTTTTCCTGCGCTTGCGCCTGCGTCATCACGGCAGTCTGCAATGCCAGCGCGCCGACCAATGCCGCTGCAATACGGAGGAGAGATATTCGCTTGGCGCTTGTTTGCTTACTCATGGCCTTCCTTTCAGGTGGGTTGTGTTGTACGTCAGTGGAATATCGAATCAAGCATCCGGCACCAGGCGCTCGCCGCGACGGCGCGATACGCAGGCTCAGTTGCTTAGCGGCTTGCGCCGCTGTCATGAAGGCGTGGCACACGGTCGTCATCGCATGCCTCCGTGAGGCAGCAACGGCGCAACAAGGCACATGCAACGTGCAGAATATTCAGAAGAAAAGGAATTGCCGCAGAGATGGGCAATGACAAAGGAAGTGTGGCCTGAGCAGCATGAGTGCGGAGATGGTCGCAGCATTTCTCGTGTCCTATAAATTCACAGGTGCCACCGGTCAATTCCGATAGCGTCACGAGCAATGCCCCACAGTCGATGGTATTTGGATCGACGGCTAGCCGCTTCTACTCAGTCTTCAAACTAGCAATCTACGTGCCATGCTCTGCCCGCGCAGGCATACACGGTTTTTATTGCCGGATAAATAAAAAGAGGACGGAAAATTCCGTCCTCAGTGCAAACCGTTGATCCAAATCAGTGCGGACATCCCCAAAAACTGGCGCAAGGCACCGGTCGCCCGTACTGACTTATATATAGGTACAGATCAGATCACGCCGTGCGACTTGAACCATTCCGTAGCGCGCTTCCAGCCTTCCTTGGCATCCGCTTCGACATAGCTTGGACGATAGTCGGCGTTGAAGGCATGGCCGGAGTTCGGGAACACGATGAACTCCGATTTGTTGCCGGTCTTGGCCAGCGCCTCTTTCATCTGTTCCACCGTGGCGACCGGAATACCGCCATCCTTGCCGCCGTACAGACCGAGTACCGGCACCTTCAGCGTTGGTGCGATGTCGATCGGATGCTGCGGCTGCAGCGCTGTCTTTTCGCCGACGATGCGGCCGTACCAGGCAGCGCCGGCCTTGATCTTGGGATTGCGCGCGCAATACAGCCAGACCACGCGGCCGCCCCAGCAGAAACCGTTGATGCCCATCTTGTCGGGATTGCCGCCGTTGTCCTTGGCCCAGGCGACATAGGCGTCGAGGTCGCCGAAGATCTGTTCATCCGGCACCTTGGAGATGATTTCCTTATTCAGCTCGGCGATCGTCGGATAAGCTGCCGGATTGCCCTGGCGCACGAAGAAATCCGGCGCGATCGCCAGATAGCCGAGCTTGGCGAAACGGCGCGCGATATCGGCGATGTGCTCGTGCACGCCGAAGATTTCGGAGACTACAAAAATCACCGGCAGGTTGGTCTTGCCTTCGGGCTGAGCGCGATAGGCCGGCACCTTGGTGCCGTTGACCATCACGCTGACTTCGCCGACGGTCAGGCCGGCAGTGTCGGTCTTGATCATGGTTTGCGCGCACACCGGCAGCACCGCTGCGGCAAAGCCGGTTCCCAAGGCGGTCTTGATGAAAGTGCGGCGATTGCCGGCATCCAGCAAGCCGGTGGTACCGACCAGGCTGTCGACATCGTTCTTCAGATCGTTCATGAAAATCTCCAGTTCAGAATTCAAAACAGAATTGCACGAGGGAATGACGAGCACCCGACAACATGCCGACGGCCGTGTTGCAGCGAACGCCGAGGCACCGAGGGCGAACAGAAACCGATAGCACAGTGGATGCAAACACGGCCTGCCTGATCATGTTTCAGGCAGGCCGCGCTGCTGGTTCTGCTGACGCTGCCGCTACCACTGCTGCAGGGCATTCTACAAGAGTTGTGGAATGATTTGCACTACATGCGATACAACTCTTTATATCCTCATGCCGCAACGGCGTCCGGCAATTCCGGATGCATAGGCGTAATGTCGATAGTACGCTGCGCCGGCGGCGCCATGCCGATCTGGCGGCCGTCCAGCTTGAACACGCTGACCAGCTGCGTCAGGTTGCCCGCCTGGTCCTGCAGCGATTGCGCAGCGGCGGCAGCCTGTTCAACCAGTGCCGCATTCTGCTGCGTCATATCGTCGATCTGGATGATGGCTTCGTTGATCTGCTCGATGCCGCTGCTTTGCTCGGTATTGGCGCTGGTGATTTCCGACATCACATCGGTGACGCGGCGGATGCTGGTGACGATATCGGTCATCGTCACGCCGGCCTGCTCCACCAGCTTGCTGCCGGCTTCGACCCGCTCCACCGAATCGCCGATCAGGACCTTGATTTCCTTGGCGGCGCTGGCCGAACGTTGCGCCAGGCTGCGCACTTCCGACGCCACCACGGCAAAGCCGCGGCCCTGTTCGCCGGCGCGCGCAGCTTCCACTGCAGCATTCAAGGCCAGGATGTTGGTCTGGAAGGCAATGCCGTCGATCACGCTGATGATATCCACCACCTTTTGCGACGAAGCATTGATCGATTCCATCGTCGCCACCACTTGCGACACGATGCTGCCGCCTTGTACCGCGACATCCGACGCCGCCACCGCCAGCTGATTCGCCTGCAAGGCGTTCTCGGCATTTTGCTTGACGGTGGAATTGAGCTGCTCCATCGACGAGGCGGTCTCTTCCAGTGAACCGGCTTGCTGTTCGGTACGTGCCGACAGGTCGAGATTGCCGCGGGCGATTTCGGTCGACGCCGTGCTGATGGTTTCCGAGCCGGTGCGCACTTGCGTGACGATCGCCGCCAGCTTGTCGCGCATGACCCGCATGGCCGCCAGCAGACTTTCCTGGTCGCCCTGTTTGGTATCGATATGCACGGCGAGATCACCATCGGCAATCTGACCGGCGATGCTCACGGCGTAGTCCGGCTCGCCGCCCAGTTTTTTCAGCAGATTGCGCGTGATCCACACCGCCGCCAGCAGCGCGGTGATGATGCCGACTGCGCTGGTGACCAGCATCAGCCAGCGCGCCGCGTTGTAAGCGCTGGTGCTGTCGCGCGCCGCATCCACGTTCTGCTTGTCTTCGATGGCGTTGAGCGCATTCAGCTCGGCCTGCCATTTCTTCTGCGCCGGCAGATATTCTTCTTTCAGGAACTGTGCGAGTTCATAGGCTTCGCGCTTGAGACCGAGGTCAACAGCCTGGTCGATCAGCTTGTGCGCGATATCGGCTTGCGCCTTGATTCGGGGGAGTGCGGCTTTTTCTTCCGGCTGCGTCCCGGTTCCGGTGTCGAACATCGACCGCAGCTTCTGTTCGGCAGCGAGATACTTCTGCGTCTGCCCCTTGATATACGCCGCCTCCTTCTCGATATCGTCGGCACCGCCTTGCAACATCAGATTGCGCAGCGAGATTGAACGCTCCTGCACCGT
Organism: Herbaspirillum sp. GW822-FHT03A08; assembly: GCF_058801885.1. Taxonomy (NCBI): domain Bacteria; kingdom Pseudomonadati; phylum Pseudomonadota; class Betaproteobacteria; order Burkholderiales; family Oxalobacteraceae; genus Herbaspirillum; species Herbaspirillum sp. GW822-FHT03A08. The sequence continues at coordinate 462,832 of NZ_JBXANR010000004.1, forward strand.
CTCGGCCATCTCGCTGACGAGCCTCGACTCCGGATTATTGATGCTGACCACTTCAAGAAAGCGCCGCTGCATCTGATCCATGTTGTACAGACCGAACACCGTCACTGCAATCAGCAACAGCACCACCCACGCGAACCCCAACCCCAGCCGCGTTCCCACCTTCATCCCTGCAACCATGACGCCTCCTCGTTCTTCTACTTGATCCGATGATCCCGAGAAGCCGCTGCGCCTGAAACCGGCAATACGAATACGTCGACCTGCTTTGCTTTGTTTTCCGTCGACCTACGCCAACTTCACTGTGCAACAGCTTCGTGTCTTTTATTTAATTTGTTTCGTGGTCCCCCACCGTCACCGGGCGATGACGATGATGCAACTTTTAGCGTTACTTCTTTTTTATTGTGTTTACTTCAAGTACGGCCAATGCATTTGCCAGGTCATATTCTGCACCAAGCGGGACATGCTCGCAGGAATGTTAATGCAGGGCAAGCGAGGGAAGGAAGAATGTGCAACACCTGCAAAGAACGGGCGAAGCGGAGCGAGCAAGGAAAATCACAGAACGTTTAACAGGGCGGTGAAGCGCAGCGAGCGAGTCGCGATTTGGCCGAGGAGCGCAGACGTACTGGAGTCCGTCGAGCACCACAGGCCAAAGCCCGGCTCGCGCAGTAGCTTCCCCCCTGTTAATGGGCTTCGTCCCAGTTTTTGCCGGTTCCTACTTCGGCTAGCAAAGGCACCTTCAAGTCCGCAACATTTTTCATCAGTTCAGGTAATTTTTCACGCACGATTGCCAGCTCGTCATCCGGCACTTCCATGACCAGTTCATCATGCACCTGCATGATCAGCCTGGACTTCATGCCGTCACGCTCCAGCCAGCCCTGTACGGCGATCATTGCCAGTTTGATCAGATCGGCGGCAGTGCCCTGCATCGGCGCGTTGATCGCCGCGCGTTCTGCACCCTGGCGGCGAGGGCCGTTGGGTGAATTGATCTCCGGCAGCCAGAGTCGGCGGCCGAAGACGGTTTCCACATAACCTTGCGACTTGGCCTCGAGGCGCGTGTTGTCCATGTATTGCTTGACGCTGGAGAAACGCTGGAAATACTTGTCGATGTACATCGCCGCAGCCGCACGTTCGATGCCCAGGTTGCCGGCCAGGCCGAAGGCGCTCATGCCGTAGATCAGGCCGAAATTGATGACCTTGGCGTAGCGGCGCTGCTCGCCGGTGACGTCGCTCAATCCGACGCCGAAAATTTCCGCTGCAGTGGCGCGGTGAATGTCTTCGCCGTCGGCAAAAGCCTTGAGCATGTTCGCGTCTTCGGAGATATGCGCCATGATGCGCAACTCGATTTGCGAATAGTCGGCGGACACAATTGTGCTGCCTGCTGGCGCAATAAAGGCTTCGCGGATGCGGCGGCCTTCGGCGGTGCGGATCGGGATGTTTTGCAGATTGGGATCGTTGGACGCCAGACGGCCGGTGACCGCCACCGCTTGTGCGTAATTAGTGTGCACGCGGCCGGTGGTCGGATCGACCATCTTCGGCAACTTGTCCGTGTAAGTCGACTTCAGTTTGGACAGGCCGCGATAGTCGAGCAGGATCTTCGGCAGCGGGTAATCTTCAGCCAGCTTCTGCAGGACTTCTTCATCGGTTGAGGGGGTGCCGGACGGTGTCTTCTTTACGACCGGCAACTGCAATTTCTCAAACAGGATTTCACCGAGCTGCTTGGGAGAATTCAGGTTGAACGGCTGGCCCGCCAGTTCATAGGCTTGCTGTTCGATTTCCAGCATGCGTTTACCGAGTTCATTCGATTGCGTCGCCAGAATGTCGGCATCGATCAGCACGCCGTTGCGCTCGATCTTTTGCAGCACGACAGAGGTCGGCACCTCAATCTTTTCATAGATGTAGCGCAGCTTGGCGTCGTTTTCGATTTGCGGCCACATGGCCTGATGCAGCGCCAGCGTGACGTCGGCGTCTTCCGCTGCGTATTCGGTAGCGCGGCCGATCTCGACCTGATCGAAACTGATTTGCGAGGCGCCCTTGCCGCACACGTCGGTGTAGCTGATCGTGGTGCGGTTGAGATGGCGCAGCGCGAGGCTGTCCATGTCGTGCGTGCGATGCGATTCGAAGACGTAGGATTCCAGCAGCGTGTCATGCACGATGCCGCGCAATTGCACGCCCTGGTTGGCGAAGATGTGGCTGTCGTATTTGAGATTCTGTCCGAGCTTGGGCTTGCTCTCGTTTTCCAGCCATGGCTTGAGCTTGTTCAGCACCAGCTCGCGCGGCAATTGCGCCGGCATGTCCTGATAATTGTGGGCGACAGGGATGTACGCAGCACGGCCCGGTTCGCAGCACAGCGAGATGCCGACCAGCTGCGCCTGCATGGGAACCAGCGAGGTCGTCTCGGTGTCCACCGCTGTGAGCGGAGCGGCGTTGATTTTTTCTATCCACGCGTCGAGCTGCGCTTCGGTCAGAACGGTTTCGTATTCCTTGACGATGGCGGCGCTGGTGTCGAATAGACCGACTTGCGCAGGACCGGTGGAGACGTCGGCGCCGACTGCGGCCGATGGGGACCCGGAAGATGCATCAGCGGCACTGGCGGAGCCAGCGGCAGCGCCTTCTGCGGCGTCGAGTTCCCGCAGCCAGGTGCGGAAGTTGTAGCGCGTGTAGATTTCACGCAGTGCAGCGTTGTCATTCGCTTGCACGGTGAGCGAATCGAGGATGGTGCCCATGTGCGCCGACAGATCGCAGTCGGTCTTGATGGTCACCAGCACGCGCGCCTGCGGCAACCACGGCAAGGCCTTGCGCAGGTTCTCGCCGACCACGCCGGTGATCTTTTCTGCATTGGCGATGACGCCGTCGAGCGAGTCGTATTGGGTGAGCCATTTGACGGCGGTCTTGGGTCCGCACTTCTCGACGCCGGGAACGTTGTCGACGGTGTCGCCGATGAGGCTGAGGTAGTCGACGATGCGTTCCGGCGGTACGCCGAATTTGCCGATGACGCCGGCGCGGTCCATGGTTTCGTTGCTCATGGTGTTGACCAGCGTGACGTGATCGTTGACCAGTTGCGCCATGTCCTTGTCGCCCGTGGAGACGATGGTCTTGAGTCCGACTTCGGCGGCGCGCACGCCCAGCGTGCCGATGACGTCGTCGGCCTCGATGCCTTCGACCATCAGGATCGGCCAGCCCAGTGCGCGTACGGCGGCGTGAATCGGTTCAATTTGCAATGCCAGGTCCTCGGGCATCGATTTGCGTGTAGCCTTGTACTCGGTGTACAAGTCGTCACGGAAAGTTTTTCCCTTGGCGTCGAATATACAAGCGATGTAACTTGCAGGATAATCATTACGCAGTCGGCGCAACATATTGATGATGCCGTACAACGCACCGGTCGGCGCGCCTTCCGCGTTACGCATATCTGGCAAGGCATGAAATGCACGATAGAGGTAACTGGAACCATCAACTAACAACAAGGTTTTTTGCATATGGAACTTAGAGGAAAAAATGTACCGCGACTGCGGGAAGTGAATGACATCGAGCGCGCCACCGCCAAGAAGGCACGCGAGTCATGGCATGTACTCACGATTATGGCAGAATTTATCGAGTCGACCGAGCGCCTGTCGGAGCTGCGACCTGCCGTTTCCATCTTCGGTTCTGCGCGTACGAAACCGGACGATCCGCATTATGCCTTGTGCGTCGACATCGCGCGACGCCTTTCCGACGCTGGCTTTGCGGTCATCTCAGGCGGCGGCCCCGGCATCATGGAAGCGGCCAACAAAGGCGCCTTCGACGGCGCCTCGCCATCGGTCGGCCTGAACATCGAACTGCCGCATGAGCAGCACGGCAACGGCTGGCAGGACATCTCTTTGTCATTCCGCCATTTCTTCGCGCGCAAAGTCGCCTTCGTCAAATACGCCGACGCCTATGTTGTGTTGCCGGGCGGCTTCGGCACGCTGGACGAACTGACCGAAGCGTTGACCCTGATGCAGACCGGCAAATCGCGTCTGATGCCGGTGATTCTGGTCGGCAGCAAATTCTGGGCCGGCCTGATGGACTGGATCCGTACGCGCCTGGTCGATGACGGCATGATCTCCGCCAAGGATCTGGATCTGCTGCAGGTGATCGACGATCCGGCCGAAGTCGTGGTCGCGATTCAAAAATTCTACGAAGCCCGTCAAAAACCGGCAGGCGCCGACGGCGACAGTGAACAACAGACCGGCATGTATTTGTAAAGCAGCGTAACCTGCAAGCATGTCCCCGTCCTTGCGCAAGCGCCACCAACTGCGGGCGCGCAAGGGCGGTTTGTTACAATGACAGCATATCGTTCAACTTCTATAGAAGAATCACCATGAACCTCACACAAATCTGGTCGAAAGCCGCTCTGCTGGCCGCCGTCACTGCCGCGGCCGGTTTTGCGTCGCCTTTGGCGATGGCGCAATCCGCGCCGGCCGCTGTCGCGCCACCGCCGCCTGAACTGCAAACGCTGGACGAAGGAGAACCGCCAGCCGTGACCATCAAGAAGCCGGGCGAAGGCACAGGTTCCGGCAACAAGATCGAAGAACGACGCGATCACGGCCAGACCAAGGAAATCAAGGTCCAGTCCGGTCCGAGCACCTATTACCTGAAGCCGAAGGAACAGCTCGGCAGCTCCACGCCGGGCGATGCGCAAAGCGGTCCGCCGACCAGCGCCCAATGGCAGATCAAGGAATTCGACTGGGGCGGCAAGAAGAAGCCGAAAGACGGCGACAATTCCGACAAGTAATCCATCCGTTCAGGCGCGCACATCAACAACCGCGCGCCTGAACTTCTCATCGTTCTTCATCATTTCCGCACATGGCAGTTTTTACTCCGGTCAGCCTGGATGACCTCTCCGGCTGGATATCCCAGTTTTCTCTCGGCAAAGCGCTCGCCATCAAAGGCATTTCTTCCGGTATTGAAAACAGCAATTTCTTCATCACGACCGAAAGCGGCGAATACGTCCTCACGCTGTTTGAAAAACTGAGTTTCGAGCAACTGCCGTTTTACCTGGAACTGATGCGCCATCTGGCGCAACGCAATGTGCTGGTGCCGGCGCCGATTCCCAACCGGAACGGCAGCATCATCAACGCGCTCAACGGCAAACCCGCATCGATCGTCACCAAGCTCGAAGGCGCTTATCAGCCGAAGCCGCAGCCCGTGCATTGCGCGGAAGTCGGCTCCATGCTGGCCAGGATGCATCTGGCGGCACAGGACTTCGGCATCCGCCAGCCCAATCTGCGCGGCCTGCCATGGTGGCGCGAGACGGCGCCGGTCGTGCTGCCGTATCTGGATGAAGAGACACAAAACCTGTTGCGCGCGGAAATGCAATTCCAGGAAGAGTTCGCCGCCTCCGACATCTACGCGCAGTTGCCCAACGGCCCGGTGCATGCCGACCTGTTCCGCGACAATGCGATGTTTGTCGATACGCGCCTGACCGGTTTCTTCGATTTTTATTTTGCCGGTTGCGACACCTGGCTGTTCGACCTCGCAGTGACCGTCAACGACTGGTGCATCGACCTGCCGACCGGCGAACTCGATCTGCCGCGCGTGCAGGCCATGCTCGACGCCTACCACGCTGTGCGGCCATTCACGCCGGCCGAGCAGCAAGCCTGGAACGCCAGCCTGCGCGCCGCCGCGCTGCGTTTCTGGCTGTCCCGTCTTTATGATTTCTATCTTCCGCGCGCCGCCGAAATGCTGACGCCGCACGATCCTACGCACTTCGAACGCATCCTGAGATTGCGCGTCACGCGCGCCAATCCGCCACTGAACTGATTATGGAAAAACTGCCTGCAAAAACCGGCTGGCTTTGGGTCAAGGAAGGCGTTGCGCTGTTTCGCAAGCAACCTGCCGAAGTATCGACGCTGTTCCTGAGCTACATGTTTCTGATGCTGGCGCTGGGCATCGTGCCGGTCATCGGCCAGTTGCTGCCGCTGATCCTGGTGCCGGTGTTTGCCATGTCCTTCATGCAGGCTTGCCGCCAGATTGAGGAAGGCAAGCGCGTGTACCCCAACCTGCTGCTGGTCGGCTTCCGCTCTCCTGCCCTACGCACTTTGCTGACATTGGGCGTGCTGTACTTGCTGGCCGCATTCGGAGCTGTGGGCGTGTCGGCACTGGTCGACGGCGGCGCCTTCTGGAACGCCATGACCGGCACGGGCGGGCTCAACCCAAAAGATATCGAAGGCAGCAACATCAGCCTGGCGATGGTCCTGGCGGCCGTCGTGTATATCCCTGCGGCAATGGCGTTCTGGTTTGCCGCGCCGCTGATCACCTGGCAAAACATGCCGCTGGGCAAGGCGCTGTTCTACAGCTTCTTCGCCGTACGCCGCGCCGGCAAGGCCTTTCTACTGTACGGACTGGCGTGGCTGGTGATCGGCATCCTGCTGCCGGCCGCCGTCAGCACCATCGTTGCATTGCTGATCAACAACGTAACGGTCATCGTATTTATTTTGCTGCCATTGTCGATAATATTGACCGTCGTCATGTATTGCTCTTTTTACCCGACTTACACTGCAATCTTTGGCAGGCCGCAGCGCGACGAAACATCCGTTCCTGAAAGCAACGACAGCGCGAGGTAAAATGTTTGCAAAAAGAAAATAATTCTTTATTGCAAGCAAACTGCCTATAACAACGCTTCTGTCACGGGGAAAAAAGATGCGGATGAACCTGCCTGTCACCAATGTCGAGTATCCATTACAAGACGGCAAATCCATTGTTTCGAAAACGGATCTGAAGGGCAACATAACTTACGTCAATCCCTACTTCATCGAAGTCAGCGGATTCCACGAAGAAGAACTGATGGGCGCGCCGCAAAACATCGTGCGCCACCCCGACATGCCGGCACAGGCTTTCGCCGACATGTGGAAAACCGTCAAGAAGGGCATCCCCTGGACCGGCCTGGTCAAAAATCGCCGCAAGAACGGCGATCACTACTGGGTGCTCGCCAACATTACCCCGGTGCGCGAAAAAGGCCAGGTCATCGGCTACATGTCGGTACGCACCAAACCATCGCGCCAGGACATCACCGCCGCAGAAAAACTCTACACCGGCATCCGTAAAGGCAAGGCCAGGGGCATCGCCATCGAGCAAGGCAATGTAGTCAGGACCGGCGTAAAGGGTTGGATCGCCAAACTCGGCAAGATCCAGCTCAACACCCGGATCAACCTGTCGATGATCACCATGCTGGCGCTGCAACTGGTCGCGGCGAGCGTAAGCTTCTTCACCGATCACAGCAAGCTCAACACCGGCATTTGCGTCGCCACCATCCTGCTCACGCTGTATATCTGGTACGCATTGCACAGTGCCCTGGTGCGTCCGATCAATGCGGCGCTGAAAGCGACTTACGCCATCACCGGCGGCGATCTGTCGAACAATATCGAATCCGACCGCCACGATGAAATCGGCCGCTTGCTGCGCGCGCTGCGCCAGATGAACATCAATCTCACAGCCATCATCGGCGATGTCCGTTCCAACGTGGAATCGATCAACGGCGCCACCCGTGAAATCGCCAGCGGCAACATGGACTTGTCGCATCGGACCGAAGCCCAGGCGTCGAATCTGGAAGAAACCGCATCCAGCATGGAGCAACTGGCTGCCACCGTGCGCCAGAATGCCGATAGCGCATTGCAAGCCAATCAGCTGGCGGCATCCGCGTCATCGATTGCCGTCAAGGGCGGCGACGTAGTGGCCAAGACCGGCAACACCATGAGCGAAATCAGCGAATCGTCGAAGAAGATCGTCGACATCATCAGCCTGATCGACAGCATCGCGTTCCAGACCAACATTCTGGCATTGAATGCTGCGGTGGAAGCGGCGCGCGCCGGCGAACAGGGCAAGGGTTTTGCGGTGGTTGCTTCGGAAGTGCGCAGCCTGGCGCAACGCTCGGCAGGCGCCGCCAAAGAGATCAAGACGCTGATCGAAGATTCAGTGGAAAAAGTCGACATCGGCAATCGCCTGGTGGACGATGCCCGCAGCACCATGACGGAAATCGTCGATTCGGTCAAACGCGTCACCGGCATCATGAACGAGATCACCATCGCCACCCAGCAGCAAAGCGCCGGCATCACGCAAGTGCATCAGGCCGTGACCGACATGGACGAAAGCACGCAACAGAACGCCGCGCTGGTGGAACAGGCCGCCGCTGCTGCCGGCAGTCTGGAAGAACAGACCGGCCGCCTGCTGCAAGCGATTGCCGTGTTCAAGTTCCAGCACAAATAATCAAAAATAATCGAAGACAGCAAAGCAAGCGATAAAAAATCAACGGCTGGGAGCGAACACATCGCTGCCGGCCTTTTTTATTGCGCCGCTGCTTCTTCCGAGGACGGCAATGCGGGCAATGCCGGCCAGGGCCGATAGATATCGCGATAACGCTGCAAACGCGGCATCAAGGCATCATGCCGTTCTTTTCGCGGCGTAAAACTGTCCTGCTGCTGCGGCTTGCGGCAGACCACTTCTTCTGCGCCACCGTCCGCCAGCCACGCCAGACGCGCCGCGCCCAGAGCGCCGCCTGCTTCGCTGCCGACATGCGTAACGATGCGGACATTGAGCGCGTCGCTCAACAGCTGCGCCCAATACGCACTGCGCGCGCCACCGCCGACCAGCGACAACTGCTGCACACCGGTGCCGGCAGCACGCAAGGCGTCCAGTCCATCGACCATGCCAAAACTCACGCCCTCCAGCACGGCATACGCCAGCGCCGCGCGCTGATGTTCATGCGACAAACCATGGAACGCGCCCAGCGCATAGGGATCGTTATGCGGCGTGCGCTCGCCCGACAGATACGGCAGGAACAGAGGCGCATTGGCCAAGGCTTCGCCATCCAGCAAGGCCACTTCTTCCAGCAAGGTCTTTTCATCGACGCTGCACAGGCGGCAAAACCAGCGCAGGCAACTCGCCGCCGACAGCATCACGCTCATCTGATGCCAGCGTTGCGGCAAAGTGTGGCAAAACGCATGAATCGCGCGCGCCGGGTTGGGGCGGAATTTGTCGTTGACCACGAACAGCACGCCCGACGTGCCGAGCGAGAGGAAGCCGTCTCCCGGATTGACCGCGCCGATACCGACCGCGCTCGCCGCGCCGTCACCGGCGCCGCCGGCAACCCTGACCTCGGGTGACAAGCCCCATGCCTGCGCCAATGCAGGCAGCAAAAAGCCTGCTGCGCGACTGCCATCGACCAGCGCCGGCATCTGTCCGCGGTGCATGCCGCTGGCGGCAAGCAAGTCATCCGACCAGTCGCGCCGCGCCACATCGAGCCAGAGCGTCCCGGCAGCATCGGACGGATCGGAAATTTTTTGCCCGGTCATCTGCAGACGCAGCCAATCCTTGGGCAGCAACACGCATGCCACCTGAGCAAACAATTGCGGCTCATGCCGCGCCACCCACAGCAGCTTGGGTGCGGTAAATCCGGGCATCGCCAGATTGCCTGCCACCTCATGCAAATCGGGAGCGCGCCGCGTCAGCTCGGCGCATTCTTCCGTGCTGCGCGAATCGCTCCACAAGATCGCCGGCCGCAACACCTGATCGTGCGCGTCCAGCAGCACTGCGCCGTGCATTTGCCCTGACAAGCCGATAGCCCGGATCTGCATGAACTGTTCCGGACCGATCTGCGCGCGCAGCTTGGCAACGGTGTCGCAGGCCGCCTGCCACCATTGCTGCGGATCCTGTTCCGACCAGCGCGGGTGCGGACGCGATACGGCCAGCGGCGTGCCTGCCAATGCCAGCAGCTTGCCCTCGGCATCGATCACGACCGCTTTGACTTCCGACGTACCAAGGTCTATCCCCAGATACATGGTGCTCCTCGTTGTATTCTCATTTGTCCTTGTCCGCCCTCAGTCTCCATCGGATGATCCGGCGAACAGGTATTTACGCGGACATTTTAGTCGAAGCCGCCAGCCAGGCATTGATATCGACCACCGCTTCGCGCAGCAGGCGTTCCAGCGGCACCGAGCCTGCCAGTTCGCCCCACAGTAGCGGATCGGCGCAATAAGCACGCAGCGGATCGGGGGCATCCAGCATGGCCCGTGTTGCCGCCGGATCGAACACGCCGTCCTGATATTCGTAACTCAGGGCGCCCTGCTTCCAGCGCTGCAGGAAGACAAAGAACAAAGCCGGCAACTGCGCCGTCGCACGCGGTTGATGGCCGCGCGCCAGACTGTCGCTGATGGTTGGCCGGATAAAGCCGGGAATCTTGGAGAAGCCATCCGCCGCCACGCGCTGGTTGGTGTCCTGAATCGCCGGATTGCCGAAGCGTGCCAGTGTGGTGTCCCGGTAGGCTTCCAGATCCAGCGGACTCGGCGTCAGGCTGGGGATCACATCCTGCGTGACGTAGTCGTAGGCCATGCGATGAATATCTTCATGCGCCGTGCCTTCATGAATATAGTTGAGACCGATCAGCGTACCTGCCCACGCGATGCAGCTATGGCTGGCGTTGAGAATACGGATCTTCGCTTCCTCGTATGGCAGAACCGAAGCGACCATTTCCACGCCGACCTTTTCCAGCGCAGGCCGGCCGGCTTTGAAATCATCCTCGATCACCCATTGAATGAAGGATTCCGCCATCAACGCGCAAGGATCGTCGATGCCGATTGCCTCTTTGACGCGCTGACGCACGGCATCGGTCGGACGCGGCGTGATGCGGTCGACCATGGAGTTGGGGCTGGTGACGTTGTTGCGCACCCATTCCAGCAATTGCTGATGGCCGCGCAAAGCCAGGAACTGCTGCAAGCCGCCGAGAAAGCGCTCGCCGTTGTGGCGCAGGTTGTCGCAGTTGAGCAGCGTCACACCGCCGGCGTTGCCGTCATAGCGCGCCTGCAGAATCGCCGTGATGGCGCCGTAAATGGTACGGCGCTCGCCATCGATGTCGGCTGCCAGATCGGGTTGATGGACGTCCAACAGATGCTCATGATCCAGGTAGTAGCCGCCTTCAGTCACGGTGAAAGAGATCACACGGGTACGCGGCTCGGCGCCGGTTTTCACGAGGCTTTTCAACTGCGCATCCCAAGGAACGATGTCACGGATGGCGTGGATGGTTTCATACGCACGCTGCCCTTGCGGCGTCACCGTCTCCAGCGTGTAGCGGCCCTCGCTTTGCTGCAATGCCTGCAATAGCGGCGCCATGTCGGGGCGAATATTTGCCAGCGCCAGTTGCCAGCGGCGGTCCTCGTCGTTGCCGCGTTCGCGCAAGCGATGCAGGTAGACTGCCTGATGCGCACGGTGAAACGATCCGGCGCCGATATGCAGCCAGATCAGGTCGTTTTTTGAATCGCGATTGCTCATGTTGTCCTCTGTTGCTTTATTGCTTTGTTGCCTGTTCTCTATGCCGTGATCCTTGTGTCCCTGCGTCAATGCACCGCTGCCGGACGCTCTTCAAGCCGCGGCACGGCGCTGCCGTCCTGGCGGAACAGGTGGCAGCGATTGGCATCGGCGCTGACGCCGATCACGCTTCCGGCGGCGAGCTTCAGGCTGTCCGGCACGCGCAGGATCAGGGACTCTTCCGATGCATCGCTGGCGGCGTACAGGTAAGAGAAGTCCCCCAGCAACTCCAAGGCAGTGAAGTGCGCCTGCAGCATCGGCTTGTCATCGACGATGCGCAGATGTTCCGGCCGGATGCCCAGCGTGACCTTGTCGCCGACTTTCAGCGTACTGGCTTCGACCGCAGCAAGTTGGCGTCCACCGCCGGGCAAATGTACCAGCGCGCCTTCTTCGCTCAAAGACGCCACCGCGCCGTAGATGAAGTTCATCTTCGGCGAACCGATGAAGCCGGCTACGAAACGATTAGCGGGATGGTGATACAGCTGCTGCGGCGTGCCGACCTGCTCGATGCGGCCGGCCGACAGCACCACAATCTTGTCCGCCAATGTCATCGCTTCGATCTGATCGTGTGTGACATAAATCATGGTGGTCTTGAGATCGTCGTGCAGCTTGGAAAACTCCAGGCGCATCTTCACCCGCAAAGCGGCATCGAGATTCGACAAGGGTTCGTCAAACAGAAACACGCTCGGCTGGCGCGTGATCGCGCGGCCGATGGCGACGCGCTGACGCTGGCCGCCGGACAAGGCGCGCGGCTTGCGGTCGAGCAGATGGTCGATATGCAGAATTTTGGCGGCGTGCTGTACCGCCGTGTCGATCTCGCTCTTGGACTTGCCCGCGATCTTGAGACCGAAAGCCATGTTGTCGTACAGCGTCATGTGCGGGTACAAAGCATATGACTGAAACACCATGGCGATACCGCGCTTGGCGGCCGGCACGTCGTTCATGCGGCGCTCGCCGATATTCAGGTCGCCGGCGCTGATGTCTTCCAGACCGGCAATCATGCGCAGCAAGGTCGACTTGCCGCAGCCGGACGGGCCGACGAAGACGACGAACTCACCGTCATCGATATCGAGGTTGATGTCGCGCATGACTTCGTTGTCTTCGTAGCGCTTGGCGAGGTTGCGGATGGTGACGGCTGCCATGGAAGTCTCCTTGTTTCTCTGTGTCTCAATGATTTCGTCGCAGTGAGTGTGATTGCAATAGCGATGGCGACGATGTTTTGTATGAATGCTGCTGCGGTTTATCTGATCAGGCAGCATCTTCCGCCAACATGGCGGCGATCAGTCCCGGCAATTCACGCATGTCGTCGAACACCAGTTCGGCGCCGGCCGCCAGTAATTTCTGATGCATGCCCTCCTTGTCGTGCGCCACGCCGGTGAAACCCAGCACGCGCATACCGGCACTGCTGGCGGCGCGCACGCCGGTGACGCTGTCGTCGACGGCGACGCACTGCTGCGGCGTGATTCCATATCCTTCCGCCGCCGCAAGATAGACATGCGGCGCCGGCTTGGGCCGGCCGACGTCGTGGGCGCTGTGAATATGCCCCTCGAACATGTCCAGCAAGCCGCAGCGACGCAACCCTTGCACGATGCGATCGCTGCCGCTGTTGCTGGCGACGGCCTTGGGCAGATCGATTTGCTGCAAGGCTTCCGCGATGCCGGGCACCAGTTGTACTTCGTCGCCGCAGGCGATGCCGACGGCAGTATTGATGTCGGCATACTGCGCAGCGTTCAGGCCGAAGCCGAATTCCAGATCCAGTTCATCGAGCAGCAGCTCAGTGAACATGCCGAGCCTGGAAGCAATGGCATGATGCAATTTGTCGCTATCGGCAGGATCCTTCAGCAGCGGCAGGAGATGTTCATGCAGCACGCGCAGGGCGATGCTTTCGCTGTCGAGCAGCACGCCGTCGCAGTCGCACACCAGATGCGTGATTGTTGATGTCATGTGTTCTTTCATTACTTCACTGCGCCAAAGGTCAGGCCGCGCACCAGTTGCTTCTGCGCCAGCCAGCCGAGCGCCATGATGGGCGCGATCGCCAGCAGCGACGCAGCCGACAGCTTGGCCCAGAACAAGCCTTCCGGATTGGAGTACGAGGCGATGAATACCGTCAGCGGCGCCGCGTCGACGCTGGTCAGGTTAAGACTCCAGAAGGCTTCATTCCACGACAGGATGATCAGCAGCAGTGCCGTCGATGCCAACCCGGGCATCGCAGTCGGCAGCAGCAGATAAAGCATCTCTTGCCAGGCATTGGCGCCGTCGATACGAGCGGCTTCGAGGATCTCTTTCGGCACGTCGTTGAAATAGGTGAACGCCATCCAGACCGCGATCGGCAGATTGATCAGGGTATAGATCAAAGTCAGCCCGGTCACCGAGTCCAGCATGCCGCTGTTCTTCGCCAGCAGGTAAATCGGCACCAGCACGCCAACGGCCGGCATCATCTTGGTCGACAGCATCCATAGCAGCAGCTTCTGCGTGCGTCCGGTGGGGAAGAACGCCATCGAATACGCCGCCGGCACGGCAATCAGCAACGCCAGCAAGGTCGAACCCAGCGACACGATCATGGAATTCTTGACAAAGGAAAGGTAGTTGCTGCGCTCGAAGACTTCGCGGAAGGTATCAAGCGTCGGCATGAAGATCAGGCTTGGCATATAGGCCTGATGCTCGTTCTTGAAGGCCGTGATGGCGACCCAGAAGATCGGAAAAAACAGCACGATGGCGCAGGTCCAGGCCAGCAGGCCGACCCAGAGCGGACTCTTTTTTGTATCGTTCATTTTTCGTTCGCTCCTTTCAGATTCTTCGCCAGCATGCGCACCAGGAAGAACGACACGATGTTCGCCAGCACCACCGCGAAAATACCGCCGGCCGAGGCGATGCCGATATCAAATTGCTGCAGGCCGATGGAATACACGAGGTAAGTCAGGTTAGTGGTCTCGGTGCCAGGACCGCCCGCTGTAGTGGTGAAGATTTCGGCAAACACCGACAACAGGAAGATGGTCTCGATCATGATGACCACCGTGATGGCGCGTTTGAGGTGCGGCAACACGATATAGAAGAAGATGCGGATCGGCCCGGCGCCATCCAGTTGCGCGGCTTCCTTCTGATCGCCGTCGAGCGATTGCAGCGCGGTCAGCAGAATCAGGAAGGCGAACGGTATCCATTGCCATGACACGATGATGATCACCGACAGCATCGGATATTCAGCCAGCCAGTCGATCGGCTCCATGCCGAGGTGACGCATGACGAAGGCCAGCATGCCGTAGACCGGATGCATGATCATGTTCTTCCAGATCAGCGCGGCCACGGTCGGCATCACGAAGAACGGTCCGATCACCAGCAGCCGCGCAATACCGCGCCCGCGGAATGGCTGGTCGAACAACACCGCCAGCAAAGTACCGCCGATGACGCTGATGCCCAGCACGGAGCCGATCAGCAAGGCAGTGTTGGCGATCGACGGCCAGAAGGCGGGATCCTCCAGCAGGAACTGATAATTTTCCAGTCCGACGAAGCCGGTCTGGTCCGGCGCCATCAGATTGTAGCGATTGAATGAGAAATAGACCGTCATCGCCAGCGGCACGATCATCCACAGGAACAGCAAGGCTACTGCCGGCGTCTGCAGCAGACGGATCGGCATGAAGCGTTCGCCTCCCGCATGTTTTCCGCGGCGGGATTGCTGTGTGGATGAAGGTGAAGCGCTGGCTTCAGGAGGCATTGAAGAAGTATTCGATATCGACGACATGGCGGCCTCGATGCAATCAGGTTCGGGCCGGCATCATGACGACGATCCGGCGGAATTCGGTAGAACGGTTTCATGCGCCGCCCGGCATCAAGCCGGGCGAACGCAAAGCGGCATTATTTGATGTAACGCCCCTGCTTCATCATGCGTACGGTCTGCGCCTGCGCCGTCTTCAACGCTGCATCCGCAGTGCCCTTGCCCGCCAGCGCACCGGCAATCGCCTGGCCGGTGATGGTGCCGATGGACTGGAACTCCGGAATCGTGGCGAACTGGATGCCGGTGTAAGGCACCGGCTTCACGGTCGGATTGTTGGCATCAGCGTTCTGGATTGCATCGAGAACGAAATCGGAGAACGGCGACGACTTTTTGTACTCGGCCGAAGCGTAGGTAGAAGTACGCGTGCCCGGCGGCACCAGGGCCCAGCCGCTATCCTTGGCGACCAGCTTGATGTAATCCTTGGAAGTCGCCCAGGCGGCGAACTTCTTGGCGGCGTCTTGTGATTTGGACGACTTCGGCACGGCCAGCGACCAGATCCACAACCAATGCGATCCCTTGTCGGTAGTCGCCATTGGCGACGGTGCGAAGGCAGTCTTGTCCGACACCTTGGAATCCTTGCCGTGATACAGCATGCCGGCGGCGACCGTGGCGTCTACCCACATGCCGCATTTGCCACCCGAGAACAGCACCAGGTTTTCATTAAAACCATTGGAGCTCGCGCCCGGAGGACCGTATTTGCGCATCAGGTCGACGTAGAAATTGACGGCCTGCTTCCATTCCGGCGTGTCCAGCTGCGGCTGCCATTTTTCGTCGAACCAGCGGCCGCCGTAGGCATTGACCATGGTGCCGACCAGCGCCATGTTTTCACCCCAGCCGGCGCGGCCGCGCAGGCAGATGCCGTAGACGCCCTTGGCCGGATCATGCAGTTGCGACGCCAGCTTGCCGATCTCTTCCCAGGTCGGCTTCTCCGGCATCTTCAGATTCTTTTGCGCGAACAGATCCTTGCGGTAGTAAGTCATCGAGCTTTCCGCATAGAACGGCAGCGCGTACAGCTTGCCGTCGGTGGTCAGGCCTTCGCGCACGGTCTTGATCAGATCGGCTTCGTCGTAGTCGGCAGGCAGGCCGGTCATCGGCGCCAGCCAGCCTTTCTTGGCCCAGATCGGCGCTTCATACGCACCAATGGTCATCAGATCGAACTGGCCGCTGTTGGTGGCGATATCGGTGGTCAGACGCTGGCGCAGGACGCTCTCTTCCATGGTGACCCAGCGCAGCTTGATGTCGGGATTGGCTTTTTCGAACTGCGGCGACAGCTTTTGCAGTTCGATCATGTCGGGATTGTTGATGGATGCAATGTTCAGTGTGACCGGCTCGGCAGATGCAATGCCGGCGATGCCGACGGAACCGAGCATTGCGATAGCGGTAGCAATGCGTGTACTGACACGTGCGACGGGGGCGCGAAGTTTCATGCTTGTCTCCAATTGTGTGCGGGCTGAAGAACGTCCGGAAAGGGCCGTCTTTGCCTCGATGTAGTTATTGAGCAAAAAATCTGTTTGCGAGCAAATAATCAAACATCGCCGACCGAAAGTCAAGCATTTGCATTTTTCTTGAGCAAATATTCAATTTTGATAATAATGCGATGTCGTCATGCCGAATTGCCGCAGACCGCAGTGCCGGCCAACTCCGTACAATGCCGGATCGCCTCAACTGTCATCCATGGGATTGTATGGAGGAGACGACAGCAGGTTCATAACAAGGAAAATCGATGTCATCCAATTCATCCAAACTCGATCTGGCGGCGCGCGCCGCGTGGATGTATTACGTCGCCGGCAACACCCAGAACGAGATTGCGGAACGTCTCGGCATTTCGCGCCAGATGGCGCAGCGCATGGTGGCCTATGCCGGCGCATCGAATCTGGTGAAGGTGCAGATCACGCATCCGATTTCGTCCTGCCTGGAATTGGCGCAAGGCCTGCAGCAGCGTTACGGGCTGGAAGTGTGCCGCGTAGTGCCGAGCGCCGTTGCCGACGAACCAGCTGTCGATGACGCACAAGGCACGCAGCAAATGCTCGCCGTGGCCGGCGCCGAGCTGATGGAACAATACCTGCGCCAGGAAGCGCCGCTGATCGTCAACGTCGGCTCCGGCCGCACGCTGAAAGCCGCCATCGAAAAAATCAGCGACATGGAAAGACCGCAGCACCAGATCGTCTCGATGATCGGCGCGTTCGCCTCGGACGGCTCCGCCAATCGCTACGACGTCGCCTTGCTCGCCGCCGAAAAAATGCAGAGCCGCTTCTATCTTCTGCCGGCGCCGCGCGTGGCGGAAAGCGAAGCGGATCGCAAGCAATGGTGCAACCACCGCGCCTACCAGATCGTCACCGGCCTGGCGCAAAAAGCCGACGTCACCTTCCTCGGCATCGGCACCATCGCTTTGCAGGGCGCGATGCATGAAGACGGCTTCATCGACGATGAAGAAGTAGCGCAGCTGCAGCAGCAAGGCGCAGTCGGAGAACTGATCTGCCACGCCTTCGGCGCCGACGGCAAGATGCTGCGTTCACCGCTGGCTGCACGCATCACCACGCCGCCGCTCAGTACGCCGCCGGCCAAGCCGGTGATTGCGATGGCCGGCGGACGCAAGAAAGCGGAAGCCGTACGCGGTGCCTTGCGCGGCGGTTGGCTGACCGGTCTGGTGACGGACGAATACTGTGCGCAATTTGCGCTGCAGGATGATTGAGTTTCAACGCAGTCAAAACAAGAATTTTTCAGAATCAGCACCACGGAGACATCCATGCCCCACCCCATCGAATTCGTCGTCTTCGGCGAAGCCCTGACCGATTTCATCCGCCAGCCCGGCGGCGAATGGCGCGCCCTGCCCGGCGGCGCCTGCTGGAACGTCGCACGCGTCGGTGCGCGCCTGGGTGTGGCGACCGGTTATGCCGGCAGCATCAGCAGCGACGTCTTCGGCGAAGAATTGCGCGTGCTCACGCAGGAAGCGGGACTCGACATGCGCTATCTGCAGCAAGTCGACAAATCGCCGTTGCTGGCGATGGTGACCTCGACCACGCCGCCCAACTATTTTTTCGTCGGCGACGACAGCGCCGACCTGCATTTCGATCCGAGCAAATTGCCTTCAGGATGGATGGACGACGCGCGCGTGCTGCACTTCGGCTGCATCAGCCTGACGCGCGAACCGCTGGCATCGCGTCTGCTGGCGATCGCCGCCGAAGGCGCCCAACGCGGCAAACGCATCGCCTTCGATCCCAACTGGCGCAAGCTGATGGATCAGCCGGACTATCACGTGCTGATGCGCAAGCTGCTGGCGTTGTCGCATTACGTGAAGGTGTCGGATGAGGATCTGGAGAAACTGTTCCCTGACGATGCGCAGCCTCTGGCGACGTTGAAATCGCTGGCGCCACAGGCCGAGATTTTGTTCACGCGCGGGGCGGATGGACTGTCGTGGATCAAGGGGGAGAGCGTGATCGATCAGCCGGCTTATCGGGTTAATGTCATTGATACCGTGGGCTGCGGCGATGCGTCAATGGGCGGTTGGATTGCCAGCATCTTGCGTCAGGCTGATGCGCCGGTGATCCAGCATTTGCAGTGTGCTGCTGCTGCGGCGGCGTTGTCGGCGGCTCGGGCGGGGGCTTATGCGGCTACTTGGGATGAGGTGCAGGGGTTGATTCGCGCTTGATCTTAATGCTTCGTTTTGTTCCGACTTCCCGTCTTGGGTAGCTTCAGTTTTTCTTGCTTCGATCAACCCTGCCGGGGGTAGCCCGGCGGCTACTCACTTTTCTTGTCTCGCCAAGAAAAGTGAGCCAAAGAAAGTTGGAGCACTGCTCCAACAAAGGCTAAGTCGTAGCCCCTTCGGGGTTCCCGGCGCCAGCGGGCGAAAATCGGGAAGGGAAAACAACTCGCTTCGCTCAGACATTTTTCCCTTCTTAATCCGATTTTCACCTGCTGACGCCGGCTACTCTCAAGCGGACTTCGAGACTGGCTGCGCGTCGCCAGGGAACGGTGGCGGCTTTAATATCTCCGGCCTCATTTGCTTCGTCGTTCCAACGCAAGTTGGAACCCAGCGTCGTGAAGAAGGGTGAGTGATGTACTGACGCCACTGGGTCCCAGCGTTCGCTGGGACGACGGCGTTAAAAAAAGAAAGTGAAGTTTTTAGCAGGCAGATACTTGTGGCACGATGCCGAAGGCGAGTCACCCCTGGCGAGGCGCAGCGAGCCAGTCTGGCCGTTCCGCTTATGAGCTGCCGTTGGTGACATGCACAAATCGGAAAAAGAAGGGAAAAATGTTTGAGCGCAGCGAGTTGTTTTCCCTTCCCGATTTAGGCTTGGCAGCAACGGGGACCCCGAAGGGGCTGCGAATCGCGGTCGCCTTTCTTTGCTTACTTTCTTTGGCGAAGCAAAGAAAGTGAGCGGCTGCCGGGCCGCTCCCGGCAAAGGTTGATCGAAGAAAGAACAGAATCAGCTACGAACAAACAACGAGTCGGAACAAAACAAACCCAACCTCACCCAAGCTTCTCCAACTTAGCCACACTCAAATCCAGCAACTTCATCCCAAACTTCCCGAAGTTGATATGCGCCCGCGTACTACCGCCGCCGCCTTCAATATTGACAATCACACCCTCGCCAAACTTGGCATGCGCCACATTCTGCCCAATCCGCCAGCCCGAATCAGGCCGGGAAAAATTCTGCGCAATCTTGTTGTTGCCTGACTCAGGCGCCGCATCCCAGGCCGATTTCGGCTGTGCAAACCAGCTATGCTGTTGCTGCTGAATCTTCGGCGACAGCCACTTGATCGACTCGTCCGGCAGCTCATCAAAGAAACGTGAGCGCATGTTGTAGCGCGTCTGGCCGTGCAACATGCGGGTCTGCGAAAAGCTCATGTACAAACGCTTGCGCGCGCGCGTGATCGCGACATACATCAGACGACGCTCTTCTTCGACGCCGCCTTCTTCCTTGGCGCTGTTCTCGTGCGGGAACAGGCCCTCTTCCAGACCGGTGATGAATACCGCATCAAACTCCAGCCCCTTGGCCGAGTGCACCGTCATCAGTTGCAAAGCATCCTGCCCGGCCTGCGCCTGATTGTCGCCGGCTTCCAGCGAAGCATGCGAGAGGAAAGCCGACAGCGGCGACATGATCGTCGTCAGCGACGCATCGGCATCGATGATTTCAATGCCGTCTGCGGTCGTAATGGACGTACCCGCAACGGCCTGCGCCTGCGGCCCGAGGAAGGCCGGCGCATCCAGGCCGTAGCCTTCTTCCGAGACGAACAAGGTGGCGGCGCTGACGAGCTGCTCCAGGTTTTCGATACGGTCGGCGCCTTCTTTTTCGTTCTGGTAATGCGTGATCAGACCGCTGGCGTCGAGCACCACTTGCACCATTTCTTGCAGGGGCAGATTTTGCGTTTCAAAACGCGCGCCTTCGATCAGCTTGATGAAACCGTTCAACGAAGAACCGGCCTTGCCGGCAACATAGGGCACTGCCGCATACAGCGAGCAGTTGTACTGGCGCGCGGCGTCCTGCAATTGCTCCAGCGCCTTGGCGCCGATGCCGCGGGTCGGGAAGTTGACCACCCGCAGGAAAGCGGAATCGTTGTGCAGGTTGTCCATCAGCTGCAGATACGCGATCGCATGCTTGATTTCAGCGCGCTCGAAGAAGCGCTGGCCGCCGTACACGCGGTAAGGAATCGCCGACGAGAACAAGGCGTGTTCCAGCACGCGCGACTGTGCGTTGGAGCGGTACAGCAGGGCGATCTCGCTGCGCGACCAGCCTTCGGCGATGAGGTTCTTGACCTGCTCGATGATCCATTGCGCTTCCTGCAGGTCGCTGCTGGCTTCGAAGATACGCACCTGTTCGCCATGTCCGGCGTCGGTGCGCAGATTCTTGCCGAGGCGCTTGCTGTTGTTGGCGATCAGGATGTTGGCGGCGTCGAGGATGTGGCCGTGCGAGCGGTAGTTTTGCTCCAGCTTGATCAGGTTCTGCACGCGGAACTCGCGCTCGAAGGCCGTCATGTTGCCGACATTGGCGCCGCGGAATGCGTAAATGCTCTGGTCGTCGTCGCCCACTGCAAACACCGCGCCACTGTCGACCTGTCCCTGACCCGACATCAGCTTGAGCCATTTGTATTGCAGGTCGTTGGTATCCTGAAACTCGTCCACCAGCACGTGGCGGAAACGGCGCTGGTAATGTTCGCGCAGCGGCTGGTTGCGCGACAGCAGCTCGTACGTGCGCAACAGCAGCTCGGCAAAGTCGACCACGCCCTCGCGCTGGCATTGCTGATCGTAGAGGTCGTAAAGCTCGACGAACTTGCGGTTGTAGTCGTCATGCGCTTCGACGTCCTTGGCGCGCAAGCCCTGGTCCTTGGCGCCGTTGATGAAATACATCAGATTGCGCGGCGGATACTTCTCGTCGTCCACATTCATCTGCTTGAGCAGGCGCTTGATGGCCGACAGCTGATCCTGCGAATCGAGAATCTGGAAAGTCTGCGGCAAGGCGGCGTCACGGTGATGCGCGCGCAGCAGGCGATTACACAAGCCGTGGAAGGTGCCGATCCACATACCGCGCGTATTGATCGGCATCATCGCCGACAGGCGCGTGAGCATTTCCTTGGCGGCCTTGTTGGTGAAGGTCACCGCAAGGATGCCTGAAGGAGACACCTGCCCGGTCTGGATCAGCCATGCAATGCGGGTCGTCAGTACGCGCGTCTTGCCTGATCCGGCGCCGGCCAGAATCAATGCGGATTGTGCGGGAAGGGTGACGGCCGCGAGCTGCTCGGCGTTGAGATTGTGGAGAAGATTTTGCATCCCGCGATTATACGTGGGTGCGTCATCCTCAGCGCGCCATTGGTCCGGATTCTTCGCCTGATTCTTCCATCTAAAAATCCGCCGGACCGGACCAAATCCCGCGCCGCCAGCAGGTTTGCGGCAACAGGAGTAAAATTCTGCACTGCAACATGGCATTGAGGCCGGTTGCCCTCTCTTACTCCCTATCATGTCCGAAGAAGCTCTACGTTCCACTCCCGCTGCCGCCACCGCCGCTACTGAAGCCGCGCCTGTCAGCACCCCTGCGCAATCCGCAGTCATCGTCCAGATCCTGTCGACGGTGTTATTCACTTTTCTTGCCTATATGACCATAGGCATCCCGCTGGCGGTCTTGCCGGGCTATGTGCATCTGGATCTGGGCTACAGCTCCTTCATTGCCGGCCTGTCGATCAGCGTGCAATACCTGTCCACTTTCATCACGCGCGCACAAGCCGGACGCATGGTCGACACCATCGGCCCCAAGAAAACCGTCATGCGCGGCATGCTGGCCTGCGTTGCCAGCGGCGTCTTCCTCGTGCTGGCCGCATGGTCGTCGGAATTGCCCTGGCTGAGCCTGTCCATGATCCTGGTCAGCCGCTTCTGCCTCGGCATCGGCGAGAGCCTGGCCGGCACCGGCTCCATCATCTGGGGCATCGGCCGCATCGGCGCCACCCATACCGCGCGCATGATTTCGTGGAACGGTATCGCCACCTACGGCGCACTGGCCATCGGCGCTCCATTGGGCGTGGCTGTGTTGCATGTGGCAGGTTTCTCGGCGATCGGATTCCTCGCGCTGGCGCTGCCGCTGATCGGTTACCTGATTGCGCGTCGCCGTCCTGCGGTGCCGGTGGTGCGCGGCGAACGCCTGGCCTTCCGCCTGGTGCTAAATCGCGTGCTGCCTTACGGTATCGGTCTGGCGCTGGGCACGGTCGGTTTCGGTGCGATCGCCACCTTCATCACGCTGTATTACGCCAGCCATAATTGGTCCAACGCGGCGTTCTCGCTGACGCTGTTCGGCGGCTTCTTCATCGGCTCGCGCCTGCTGTTCGCCAATTCGATCAACCGCTTCGGCGGCTTCAAGGTCGCGATCGCCTCTTTTGCGGTGGAAGCCGTGGGCCTCAGTATCCTGTGGCTGGCCGGTTCGGCGGAAGTCGCCATGGTCGGTGCGGCACTGGCCGGATTCGGCTTCGCATTGGTGTTCCCGTCATTGGGCGTGGAAGCGGTCGGCCTGGTGCCGGCGCCAAATCGCGGCGCGGCGCTGGGCGCATATTCGGTGTTCCTCGATCTGGCCCTGGGTATTACCGGTCCGCTGGCGGGGCTGATCGTCGGCCAGTTCGGGTACGAAGAAGTCTTCCTGTTCGCCGCCATCGGCGCACTGTGTGCGGTGGCCTTGACGCTGTCGCTGTATCGTCGCGCACAACTAGCCAAAGAATAATCAATAGAAATAAGCGATAGCAATAATCGAATTTAATACCTTGTGATGGTGTCAATCATCCCTATGTCTTATTCATGGGGTTGCGGTTTTGGCATAAAATCGCAATGTTGCATTCCATCACACCAAGGAGCGAAACAATGGCAAAGAAAAACGTGGCAGCGATCAACATCGGCATCAATGACAAGGATCGCAAGAAGATTGCAGACGGCCTCAGCAAACTTCTGGCCGATACTTATACGCTCTACCTGAAGACGCACAATTTCCACTGGAACGTCAC
This sequence comes from Herbaspirillum sp. GW822-FHT03A08, assembly GCF_058801885.1. Taxonomy (NCBI): domain Bacteria; kingdom Pseudomonadati; phylum Pseudomonadota; class Betaproteobacteria; order Burkholderiales; family Oxalobacteraceae; genus Herbaspirillum; species Herbaspirillum sp. GW822-FHT03A08. The sequence goes on from NZ_JBXANR010000004.1 coordinate 486,389, forward strand.
CGGTCCGATGTTCAACACGCTGCACCTGATGTTCGAAGGCCAGTACAACGAACTGGCGCTGGCTGTCGACCTGATCGCCGAACGTATCCGCGCACTGGGTTATCCGGCGCCTGGTTCGTACAAGGATTTCGCCAAACTGTCGTCCATCCCTGAAGCCGACGGCGTCCCTGCTGCCGACGAAATGATCCGCCAGTTGGTGGCCGGCCAGGAAGCAGTCACCCGCACTGCGCGTTCGATGTTCCCGGCAGTTGACGCAGCCGCCGATGAACCGACCGCCGACTTGCTGACACAGCGCATGCAGTTGCATGAAAAAAATGCGTGGATGCTGCGCAGCTTGCTGGAAGGCTGAAGCAAAGCTCGTCTCACTGTCGCATTAAAAAAGCCGGCTTCATGCCGGCTTTTTTGTTTTTGCGTGGATTTCCGCGTTGATCCGCATTGTCTTCCGCATTCACTCCAGTCAGGCCGGAACCTTGCGCCCGTCATGCAGATGTTCGAAGAAGTGGATGTCGCGATCCGGACGCATCTTCAGCGCCATCACTGCACCGATCAGCAGGAACACCGCTGAGCCGACAAACGGCAGATTCCAGTTACCGGTCAGGTCGATTACTGTGCCGAACACCACCGGTGAAATGATCGTCGCCAGCGCCGCGCCGGTATTGAGCATGCCGCTGGCGGTACCCGTATATTCCGGCGCAACGTCCATCGGCACGGCCCAGATCGGTCCGATGGTCAATTCGAGCATGAAGAACGCGCCCGACAAGCACCATGCGACCACGTTGACGTCATGGCTCAGCATCACCGGCACCAGGAAGCACAAGGTACCCAGCAGACTGAACGCAATCACACCCTGACGCGCCATCGGCAGACTGCCGGTTTTCTTCAATACCTTGTCGCTGATCAGGCCGCCCGTGACGTCGCCCACCACGCCGGCGAAGAACACGCCGGACGCAAAGATCGCCGACTTCTTGATGTCGAGATGGTATGCGTTCATGAAGAAGATCGGCACCCAGCTGAAGAACAGCGTATTGGTCCAGACCTGGCAAAAGTAGACGAAGATGGTCGGCGACATGCGGCGCAAGATTTTCTTCCATGGCGTATCGCCGCCGTTTGCCGTGACCTTGACGTGTTCCGGCAAGCGCGCCAGTTCCGCTTCATTGATCGCCTTGTGCTCGCGCGGATTGTCTTTGTAATACACCGCCCACGCGATGATCCACAAAGCTGTCAATGCACCGACGATGACGAAGGCCGCTCGCCACGAGTGCAGCACGATCAGCAACGCCACAATCGGCGGCGCCACGGCATTGCCCAAGCGCGAAAACGAGTGCGTGATCCCTTGCACAAAGCCGCGATCCTTGCGCTGAAACCAATTGGCGATCGCGCGTGCCTGCGCCGGCAACGCCGCGCCCTCACCGATCCCAAGCAGCAGCCGTGCCAGAATCAGCGACACCAGTCCGCTGATGAAGCCGGTGGCAATCGTCGCCACCACCCAGATCGAACCGCAGACGATCAGCGTCTTCTTGGCGCCGAGCCGGTCGGCGAACCAGCCGCCGATGATCTGGAAGATCGCATAGGTATAACCGAAGGCGGAGAACGCCAGACCCAGTGTGGTGTTCGACAGGCCGAGCTCATCCTTGATCGGGCCGGCGGCGGCGGCAAGATTGACGCGATCCAGATACAGGATGAACGACATCGCGCAAAAGATGGCGAGCATGTATTTCTGAACGTGCGTCGCGCGCCCGGTTGGACCGGCGGCGCCGGCTGTTACGGCGGAAAGTGATTGCATAGTCTCCTCACGGAAGGTGTGGCGCCTTGTTGGCGCTCATTGTTGTGATGATTGTAATGATCTGGATATTGCACAACCCGAGGGCCGCGCCCAAGCGCGACATCCTTCAACGGTCAGCTTTTCAGGCGGCTTTCTCCCATGCGGCAAGCAAGTTCAAAGGCGTTTTCCATCGCCGTGATTTTGGCGATGCCTTTGCCGACGATATCGTAGGCAGTGCCATGCGCTGGTGTCGTAATCGGAATCGGCAAGCCGCCTTCCACCGTCACGCCGACGTCGAAACCGAGCAGCTTGGTCGCGATCTGCCCCTGGTCGTGATACATGCTGACGATGCCGTCGAGCTGTCCGTTTTTGGCGCGCAGGAAAATCGTGTCGGCGGGGAACGGACCGGTCGATGGATAGCCTTTCTTCGCTGCCATGGCAATGCCCGGCTCAATCACGTCGATCTCTTCGCGTCCGTAGTTGCCGTTGTCGCCGTTGTGCGGGTTGAAGCCGCACACGCCGATGCGCGGCTCCGCCTTGCCCGCAGCGCGGAAGGCATCGGTCAGCATGCCAATGGCTTGCGCCACGCCTTCTGCGCTCAGCACCGACGACACGTCTTTCAAAGGCATGTGCGAAGTCACGCGACCGGTCCACAGGTCATTGAGAATGTTCAACTCACCGCATGGACCGTCGTAGTTGAGCAGCTTGGCAAACCAGCGCATTTCATCTTCTTCATGCATGCCGCCCAGGCGCATGGCGCCTTTGTTCAGCGGCGCGAAACACAGCGCATCAGCCTTGCCGTCAGTCACCAGTCTGGTACCCAGCTTCAACGAATCGAGAATGAAATGACCGTTATCGACACCCGCCACGCTGGGCGCATATTCGCGCGCGTCGCCATCCCAATCCTGAATCGTCAGCCAGTCGGACGCCTGCGGAATCGGTGCATTGACGGCGTTGGCGGCGCGTTCGATGGCGGCACGATTGCCGATCAGCGTGATATCGGCGCGCTTGCCGATGGCAGGCAAGGCCAGCAGTTGCACGATGAGTTCAGGACCGATCCCGGCCGGATCGCCGATGGTCAGGGCGATGCGAGGTTTCTTGATGGATGATTGCGAGGCTGATGATGATGCAGCGGACATGCCGTCTCCTGTGTAGTCTTGTCTTTTGATCCGCCGGACCGATCAAATGAAATGACAAGCAAACGGCATGGCAGACGTTGCACAGACTATAAAGGCGCTACCCGCAGGGCTTCCATCGCTATTTCGGCGAATCAGGATTCGCGTTTTGCGAAACCGGGCTGGAAAGAGCCTCCACCAAGGACTTCGCAGAAGAGGACATGGCGATATCCGGTTGATGACAAAGCACAAAACGGCGCGTCGCCCAGTCGCCGCTGATGGGAACCGAGCGAAACTGCTCGCCGCCGGCCAGCAATGCAGCGACTGCGGTCGGCATCAGGCCGATCCCGATTTCTTCACCGATCATTGCCGCCATGCTGTGAAAGCTGCGCACCATGATGCGCATGTGCAGCATGCGATTGGTCTCACTCGCCAGCCGTCCTAACATCAGAGAAATCGCCGCGCCTTCGGATAAGCCGATGACGTTGTGCGGCAAGATATCGTCCAGCGTGACGCTGTCGTATCCGGCAAGCGGATGTGCGCGCGGCGTCACCAGTACCAGCCGGTCTTCGCGATAGGGCGCGGTGGGCAAGTCGGAACCGCCAAGCGTGCTTTCATAGATGCCGATGTCGGCGACACCGCGCGTGACAGTCTCCAGTACGCCTTGACTGTTGAGTTCGATCAGATCGATCTTGATACCGGGATAGCGTGCGTTGCAGTGCCGGATATCCTTGGCGAGAAACTGCAGCACCACCGAAGTACATGCCGCGACGCGCACCACGCCCATGTTGCCCTGGCGGAAGGCATTGGCATCGTCCTGCATGCGTGTCACCGAATGGATCATGCTGCGCACGTGCGCGAGCAAAGTGCGCCCTGCATCCGTCAACGCCATCCCGTGCGGCAGACGATCAAATAATGCAATGCCGAATTGCGCCTCAAACTCCTGAATGCGGCGCGAGGCGGCGGCCGGCGCCAGATGAATACGCTCGGCAGCCTTCGTGACGGCGCCCAGTTCCGCCGTTGCCTCGAACAGTCGCAACGTGGTCAGGTCAAAATGGACGCGGTCGGAGGAGAGATCAGGAAGAGAAGACATGGGCTTGGCTTTTGGCTGGCGAAGGAATGAAGACGCGGAGGAGAGCTATTTAACCACTTTTCTCCGCATCAGCCCGGCCATCGCTTTATTGCCCCATTCGCCGGGCTGATAAAGCGCCTCCGCTGCTAGCGAATCAGTTGACTGAACGCGCGAGCGGACACTTCCGGATCATCCGTCATGTAGACGCTGCTGATCGCCGCCACCATGTCGGTGCCCTGCGCAATCAGCGGCAGGCAATTCTCTTGCGTCATGCCGCCGATGACAACGACCGGCAGTGGGATTTCTTTCTTCGACTCGGCCACGATTTCCGGTGCGGTCTTGAATTCATATTTTTTCACGCGCGATGGATAGAAACCGCCGAAGGCAACATAGGTCGCGCCAGCTGCATAGGCGTCGCGCGCCAGTTGCAGCGTGCCGTAGCACGAGGCGCCGACGATCTTGTCTTTGCCGACCTGTGCGCGCACTTCCGCCACTGAGGCATCAGTGCCGCCGACATGGATGCCTTCTGCATCGAGTTCGATACAGAGATCAACATAGTCGTTGATGATGAATGGGGTGTTGTGACGGCGGCAGACTTGCAGCAGCGCACTCGCCTGCTCTTTGCGCAGCGCTGCATCAGCAGTCTTGTGGCGGTACTGCACCAGCGTCGCGCCGCCTTTGATGGCCTGCCCGGTGGCGCTGACCAGTTTTTCGGTGTCGTCCCAGTCGGGCGTCACGATGTACAGTCCGCGCAAGGACCATTGTTTGGCTTCACTCATTTATTTTCTCCAGCAAAGGATCGTTCATACAGCGGCACGCGATTGGGGATGCGCTGCCCGGGGGCAATCGCGTAGGAAGTCTCCAGCGCGTGCTGGCAATACTGCTGCGCGGATTCGATAGCCTCGCGCATGCCGAGACCGTGCGCCAGCATCGCCGACAAAGCCGCCGCCAAGGTGCAGCCGCTGCCGTGGAATTCGTCCTGCAAACGCGGCCAGCTCCATGATGCAAAGGCGCCTTCAGGACCGAACCAGCGATTGACTACATCCTGATGCTGCGGGCCGTGGCCGCCCTTGAGCAGCACATGCGCGCAACCGCGCTGCATGAGGATGTCAGCCTGCTGTTCCGGCGCATGCTCGCTGCCGCACAGCCGGCTGGCTTCGTTGAGATTGGGCGTGATGACGGTGGCAACCGCATAGAGCGACTCGATTGCCGGCGCCGCATCATCGGTCGACAGCTGGTCGCCCTTGCCGTTGGCCAGCACCGGATCGAACACCACCGGCAAGTCCGGCTGGCGCGCGCGCAACTGCAAAATCAGATCCGCAATCGTCTCGGCATTGCGGCGATTGCCGGCAATGCCGAGCTTGACGGCCCGAATGTCGAAGCGATCGATCAGCACCTGCGCCTGATGGCGTATCAGCTCCGCATCGAGCGGATGCACGGCGAACACGCTGACGTTATCCTGCACCGTCAGCGCCGTCGGCACCGACAGCGGATGGCAACCGAGCGCGCTGATCGCAGGAATATCCGCCTGCATGCCGGCGCCGCCGCTCGGATCGGAGCCGGAGAACACCAGCACGCACGGCGGTGATGAACGATAGGAAGACATCGGGCCCAACCGGCTTAAACGACGCGGCCGGCCATCGGCGACGACGGCGACGCAGCGAAACGTTTAGGAACACGTCCGGCGAGGAAGGCTTCGCGTCCCGCCTCCACCGCCAGCTTCATCGCACGCGCCATGCGAATCGGATCGCGCGCACCGGCAATCGCGGTATTCATCAGCACGCCGTCACAGCCAAGTTCCATCGCAATGGCCGCATCGGAAGCCGTACCGACGCCGGCATCGACCAGCACCGGAATCTTCGACTGCTCGATGATCAGCGACAGGTTCCATGGATTCAGAATGCCCATGCCGGAACCGATCAGCGACGCCAGCGGCATCACCGCGACCACGCCAATGTCTTCCAGCATGCGCGCCTGGATAGGATCGTCGCTGCAATACACCATGACGTCGAAGCCGTCCTTGACCAGCGTCTCGGCAGCCTTCAAGGTTTCCGGCATGTTCGGAAACAAGGTCTTCTCGTCACCCAGCACTTCGAGCTTGACCAGCTTATGGCCGTTCAACAATTCGCGCGCCAGTTGCAGCGTGTAGACCGCATCTTCAGCGTTATAGCAGCCGGCCGTATTCGGCAGGATGGTGTAACGCGAAGGCGGCACCACGTCGAGCAGGCTGGGTGCGTTCGGATCCTGGCCGATGTTCACGCGGCGAATCGCGACGGTGATGATATCGGCACCGCTGGCCTCGGTGGCTTCGCGGGTTTCGTTGAGATCCTTGTACTTGCCGCTGCCGACCAGCAGGCGCGAGCCGTAGGTCTTGCCGGCGATCGTCAGTCCCGCGTCTGCAGTCAGCGCGGGAGCGTCGTTCATGTTCATGTCAATTCCTTTCAGGTTTTAGCCGCCGCCGATGGCGCGAACCACGTCGACGCGATCCGCATCGGCCAGCACGCGTCCGGCCCACAGTTGCGACGGCACCACTTGGCGGTTCACGGCTACCGCCACGGCCTTGCCGGTCAGCTCCAGCGCAGCGATGAGCTGCGCCAGATCAACCCCGTCGGCGATGGCGTGCGGCTTGCCATTCAATTCGATCTGCATCGCATTCACCGCAGCAATCAGGTCTTGGAATAAATCTCGGCGCCCATCTTCACGAACTCCACCGACTTCACTTCCATCCCCTGCTTCAAGGCGGCGATTTCCGAGATGCCTTCCTTGGCGGCGTAGTCGCGCACTTCCTGCGTGATCTTCATCGAGCAGAAATGCGGACCGCACATCGAGCAGAAATGCGCCACCTTGGCCGAATCCTTGGGCAGGGTCTCGTCATGGAATTCACGCGCCTTGTCCGGATCGAGACCGATGTTGAACTGGTCTTCCCAACGGAATTCGAAGCGCGCCTTCGACAGCGCGTTGTCGCGGATCTGCGCGCCCGGATGGCCCTTGGCCAGATCGGCCGCGTGCGCGGCGATCTTGTAGGTGATGATGCCGTCCTTGACGTCGACCTTGTTCGGCAGGCCCAAATGTTCCTTCGGCGTGACGTAGCACAGCATCGCCGTGCCGTACCAGCCGATCTGCGCAGCGCCGATGCCGGAAGTGATGTGGTCGTAGCCCGGTGCGATGTCGGTGGTCAAGGGGCCCAGCGTGTAGAACGGCGCTTCGTGGCACTGCTCCAGTTGCAGGTCCATGTTTTCCTTGATCAGGTGCATCGGCACGTGGCCGGGACCTTCGATCATGACTTGCACGTCGTGCTTCCACGCGATCTTGGTCAGCTCGCCCAGCGTCTTCAGTTCGCCCAGTTGCGCTTCGTCGTTGGCGTCGTAGATCGAGCCCGGACGCAAGCCGTCGCCGAGGCTGAAGCTGACGTCATAGGCCTTCATGATTTCGCAGATATCTTCGAAATGCTCGTACAAGAAGGATTCCTTGTGATGCGCCAGGCACCATTTCGCCATGATGGAACCGCCGCGCGAGACGATGCCCGTCATGCGTTTGGCGGTCAGCGGCACGTATTGCAGGCGCACGCCGGCGTGGATGGTGAAGTAGTCGACGCCCTGCTCGGCCTGCTCGATCAGCGTGTCGCGGAAGATTTCCCAGGTCAGGTCTTCAGCCTTGCCATTGACCTTTTCCAGCGCCTGGTAAATCGGCACGGTACCGATCGGCACCGGCGAATTGCGGATGATCCATTCACGCGTTTCGTGGATGTTCTTGCCGGTCGACAGGTCCATGACGTTGTCGCCGCCCCAGCGGATGGCCCAGGTCATCTTTTCGACTTCTTCGCCGATGGACGAGGTCACGGCCGAGTTGCCGATGTTGGCGTTGATCTTCACCAGGAAGTTGCGGCCGATGATCATCGGCTCGACTTCCGGGTGATTGATGTTGGCGGGGATGATGGCGCGGCCGCGGGCGACTTCGTCGCGCACGAATTCCGGCGTGATCGTCGCGGGGATCGAGGCGCCAAAAGATTGACCCGGATGCTGGCGGCCCATCAGGTCGGCCAGCTTGTTGCCCATCGGACCGGAGGCTTTCAGTTGCTCCAGATACTCCTGGCGGCGCAGGTTTTCGCGGATGGCGATGAATTCCATCTCCGGCGTGATGATGCCTTTGCGCGCGTAGTGCATCTGGGAGACGTTGCCGCCGGCTTTGGCGCGGCGCGGCTTGCGATGCAGGTTGAAGCGCAGCTCGGCGAGCGCCGGGTCGTTCAGGCGCTGCTGGCCATATTCGGAAGTCGGGCCACCGAGTTCGTCGGTGTCGTCGCGCTCCAGAATCCACGGCAGGCGCGGCGTCGACAGGCCGTTGCGGATGTCGATCTTGACGTCCGGATCGGTGTAGGGACCAGAGGTGTCGTAGACGTAGATCGGCGGATTCTTTTCCGAGCCGAACATGGCAGGCGTGTCGGACTGGCTGATTTCTCGCATCGGCACTCGGATGTCAGGGCGCGAACCGGAGACGTAGATCTTGCGGGAATTTGGTAAAGGCTGGACAGCCGCTTCGTCTACCGTGGCGGTAGCGGAGAGGAATTTCGGATTGGCGTTCATTTTGGCTCCTTTGCTTGAAATTACTTGGCTTGGAGCCAGCAAAGGAGGATTCGGAAGGGACCTGTTGCGTGATGACGATGCAATGCGGTGGTTCCGGCGCTTCCCTTCGCTGGCATTACCCAGATCAGGTTCAAGGGTATTTCTCACCCGTTTGCCGTACGTTGGCATTCAGGACCCCTAGCATTTTGTTTCTCTTACTACGTTCAGTTTCAAACGTCGTGGGCCGGATTCTACACCCATAATCCGGCCCGTGACATCACAAATTTCGACTAGTTGTCATGAGAGAAATCCTATAGAGATCCATGGCACCGCAGCAACAATCAGCAGCCCGGCAAGCAGCGCGCCGAGATAGGGCCAGATCTTGCGCATGCCGGCATCGGGGCTCACACGGCCGATGGTGCAGGCGCTGTAATAGCCCAATCCGAACGGCGGCGCGAACAGGCCGATGCCCATTGCCAGGATCACCACCATCGCGTAATGCACCTCATGCACGCCCAGTTGCCTGGCGATCGGAAACAGCAGCGGCCCGAACAGCACCATCGCTGGAATCCCTTCCAGCACGCTGCCCAGCACGATGAAGGTGACGATGGAAATCAGCAGGAAACCCCAGCGTCCACCCGGCATCAGCGACATGATGTGCGCCAGGTCGTGCGAGAAGCCCGACTGCGTCAGCGCCCATGCCATGCAAGTCGCAGTGCCGATGATGAACAAGATCGCACCCGACAGCGAAGCAGTTTCGACCAGCATCGGATACAGGCGCTTCACGTCGAAGCGGCGATAGACAAGGATGCCGACCACGATCGTGTAGGCGATGCCGATGGTCGATACTTCGGTCGCCGTCGCCACGCCTTCCACCACTGCCGTGCGGATCAGCACAGGAATCGCCAGCGCCGGCAGCGCCACAACGAAAGTACGCAATACGACTTGCAGCGATGCGCGCTTGACGTCCTTGAGATTGCTCTCCGAGATGCGTTGACGCGCAAGGACCGCCAGCGCAACCGCCAGCACGATGCCCGGCAACAAGCCGCCAGTGAACAATGCCGCAATCGACACGCCGGTGACCGAACCGATGGTGATCAGCACCAGAGAGGGCGGAATCGTCTCCGCCATTGCGCCGGATGCGGCCAGCAAGGACACCAGTTCCCCCTCTTCCATGCCGCGCTTCTTCATCTCGGGAAACAGCACCGGCGCCACCGCCGCCATGTCGGCCGTCTTGGCGCCGGAAATACCCGACACCAGCATGATTGCGCCCAGCAACACGTAAGACAAACCGCCGCGCACATGTCCCAGCAGCGAGGCGAGAAAAGCCACCATGGCCTTGGCCATCTGCGTCATTTCAATCAGTTGTCCTAGCAGGATGAACAGCGGCACTGCCAGCAGGATCAGCGAACTCATGCCTTCGTTGACGCGGCCAGGTACAACCTCCAGCGGCGTTGACGTGGTGCACAACAAATAAGCAATCGTGACCAGCCCGAAACAGAACGCGATCGGCACGCCGGCCAGCACGCCCGCACCCAGCAGCAGGATGAAGAAGAAGGCCAGGTTCCAGTTGCCCATGGACTGCAGCTGGCTGCCGCCCAGATACAAGGCCGCCGCAATCGCCGCCAACACCAGCGCCACGAATCCCAGATCGCGCCAGCCGTGGCGCGCCAGACGCAGGCCGGACACGCACAGCATCAGCACGCAACCGACTGCCAGCGCCGCTTCGCGCACGGTACCGGGCAAACCCAGCGCAGGCGTTTCCACCACCCATTCGTTCTGTGCGTATTCGATTGCGGGCAGCAGCAGCATGCCGATGAACAGGCAAGGCGTGCCGACTGCAATCGCTTCAATACGCGCACGCCAGGCCGGCGACAATTTGCCGATCAGCGCCGTCATGCGCATGTGTTCGCCGCGCCGCAAGGCGACCGCCGCGCCGAACATCGCCAGCCACAGGAACACGGTCGACGCCAGTTCATCCGCCCACACCAGCGGCTGATGCAGCACGAAGCGCGAGAACACGCTGGTCAGCAAAATCGCCACTTCCGCCACTACGGCGATGGCGGCCGGAATCTCGATGAGCAAGCCCAGCGCCCGGTCCAGGTGCGTCAAACCCAGACTGGGCCCCGGCATGGTCTCGATGTGATGGCCGGCGGCCATCATGCCAGCTCTCCGGAATATTGCTGCAGCAGATGCCAGCCCTGCTCGCCGAACTTGGCTTTCCAGTCCTTGTAGAACGTGGTCTTGCGCAAGGCATCGCGGAAGGCGTTCTTGTCGACGTCGATGAATTGCAGGCCTTTTCCGGTCAGCTCCTGACGCAGCGAGTCGTTGAGTTTGGCGATATCGGCACGCTGATCCAGCGCCGCCTTGTCGAATTCACGCAGCACGATGGCCTGCACATCCGCCGGCAATTTCTGGAAGGCGCGCTTGTTGCCCAGCACCAGATACGCATCCCACACGTGGCTGGTCATGCTGCAATATTTCTGCACTTCGTACAGGCGCGCGGTGGCGATGATGGGCAGAGGATTTTCCTGCCCTTCGACCAGCTTGGTTTGCAGAGAGGAATACACCTCGTTGAAATTGATCGGCGTCGGTCCCGCACCCAGCGACTGAAACAGCGAAGTCAGAATAGGCGCAGCCGGCACGCGCAACTTCATGCCCCGCAAGTCGTCCGGCGTGCGGATCGGTTTGACGCCCGACGTGATCTGGCGAAAGCCGTTGTTCCAGCTGCGCGACATGCTCATGACGCCGACCTTGTCGATCTGGCTGAAGATGTACTTGCCGAGATCGCCATCCATCGCCTTCCACACTTCATCGTAGCTGGAGAAGGCGAAGCCGGTGTTGACGATGCCGGCCGCCGGCACCAGCGTCGCCAGGATGGAAGCGGCGATGTTGAAAAATTCGACGCCACCGTTGCGCACCTGCGCCAGCAGGTCGGTATCCGAGCCAAGCTGGTTGGCCGGAAAGAGCTTGATGTCGACACGGCCGCCAGTGGCTTCCTTGATACGGTTGATGGCGTCTTGCGCGCGCTTGTTGACCGGATGCGTCGGGTCCTGGCCGGTGGCGAATTTGTAGTTGAATTCGGCGGCGTGAGCGTATCTGGTGATCCACGCCGACATCGGCAGGGCTGCGCCGGCGGCGCCGTAAGTCAAAAGCTTGCGGCGGGTAATCCCGCTCTGCGTGAGTGCGTCCTTGGTCATGTCTGTCTCCTTGATGTGGTTTTACTTGTTATTGCATGCGGCTTCCTGTCTGGTTTCCTTTTCTAGTGCGCAGCGCTTACAGCCACGACTTGATGTTGGCCGACATCACCGCAGCGGAAATACCGTAGCGGTCATGCAAGGTCGGCAAGGCGCCGGCGTCGAGGAAGGCATCCGGCAAGCCGATCTGGCGGAATGCCGGCGGCCGCATGTTGGCGCGCATCAGTACACCGGCTACTGCCTCGCCGAGACCGCCGACAACGGAGTGATTTTCGGCGACGATGACCATGCGGCCGCTGCGCGCCGCTTCTTTGCGGATGGTGTCTTCATCGAGCGGCTTGATGGTCGGTACGTGCAGCACGCCGACGTCGACGCTGTCCTGCTGCAGCAGCTTGGCCGCTTCCAGTGCGCGCATGGTCATCAGGCCGGTGGAAATGATCAGCACGTCGCGGCCGTCGCGGATCATCTTGGCCTTGCCCAGTTCGAAGTTGTAGTTGTATTCGTCCAGCACGGCCGGCACGTTGCCGCGCAACAGGCGCATGTAGACCGGCCCCTGATGGTCGGCGATCTGCGGCACGGCCTGTTCGATGTCGAGCGCATCGCAGGGATCGACGATGGTCAGATTGGGCATGGCGCGGAAAATCGCAAGATCATCGGTCGCCTGATGACTCGGTCCGTAACCGGTGGTCAATCCCGGCAAGGCGGCGACGATCTTGACGTTGAGGCTTTCCTCGGCAATCGCCATGCAGATGAAGTCGTAGGCACGGCGTGAAGCAAACACGGCGTAGGTCGTCGCGAACGGCACCATGCCTTCGCGCGCCATGCCGGCGGCGGCGCCCATAAGCAACTGTTCGGCCATGCCCATTTCGTAGAAGCGCTCCGGATGCTCCTTGGCGAAAATGTGCAGGTCGGTGTACTTGGCCAGATCGGCGGTCATGCCGACGATGTCGGTGCGCACATTAGCCAGCTCCGCCAGCGCATGACCGAACGGTGCCGGGCGCGTTGCCTGCCCCTCGGCCGCCAGCGAGGCTATCATCGCCGAGGTGGTCAGACGTGGTTTGGCCGGTGCCTCATTCTTTACGCCAGTCTTTGCGTCCATCTGCTTTTCTTTTAGCTGATTCATGCTTCGCTCCCGACATAAAGCGTATCGAGCGCGAGTTGCCATTCTTCAGGATCGACACGGATAAAGTGATTCTTTTCGCGCCCTTCGAGGAAAGGCACGCCCTTGCACATCTTGGTGTCGCAGATGATCACGCGCGGCTTGTCTTCCGCCAGCACGCGCGCGCGGTCGAATGCCGCGACCACTTCCTTGAGATTGTTGCCGTCGACACGCTGTACATACCAGCCGAAGGCCTGCCACTTATCGGCCAGCGGTTCGAAGTTAAGTACGCTCCTGGACGGGCCGTCGGCTTGCTGGTTATTGACGTCGACGATGGCGATCAGGTTACCGAGCTTCCAGTGCGCGGCGGACATGGCGGCTTCCCAGGTCGCGCCTTCATCGAGCTCGCCGTCCGACAGCAGGTTGTAGACGAAGGATGAAGATTTCTTGCGCTTGAGGCCGAGCGACATGCCGACTGCAACAGTCAGTCCCTGCCCGAGCGAGCCGCCGGTGATTTCCATGCCGGGCGTATAGGCCGCCATGCCCGACATCGGCAGACGGCTGTCGTCGCCGCCGTAGGTTTCCAGTTCTTCTTCCGGCAGCACGCCGGCTTCAATCAGCACCGAATACAGGGCAATCGCGTAGTGGCCGATCGACAGCAGAAAACGGTCGCGCTCTTCCCAATGCGGATCGTCCGGCTTGTAACGCAGCGCGCGAAAGTAAGCCACTGCCAGTACGTCGGAGATGCCCAGCGCCTGGGCGATATAGCCCTGCCCCTGGACCTCGCCCATGCGCAGCGCTTTCTTGCGGATGCGATAGGCGCGCTCGGCGAGGGTGAAATTTTGTTCCATGGTAGTCATCGCAACTCCTTAATGAATCAGCATGCCGCCGTTGACGTCCAGCGTGACGCCGGTCAGGTAGGACGACAGATCGCTGGCGAGGAAGAGGCAGCTGTTGGCAACGTCATCGGCAACACCGAGACGGTTGAGCGGAATGCCTTTGAGGATGTCGACCTTCATCTCATCGGTCAGCTTGCCGGCGGTGATGTCGGTCTGGATCAGGCCGGGCGTGAGCGAATTGACGCGGATGTTGTCCGGCCCCAGCTCACGCGCCATGGCGCGCGCCAGCCCGAGCACGCCGGCTTTGGCAGCGGAGTAATGCGGGCCGCCGAAGATGCCGCCGCCGCGCTGCGCCGACACCGACGACAGGCAGACGATGGAACCGCTGCGGCGGCTGCGCATGTGCGGGATCAGCGCCTGGCTCATGTAAAGCGTGCCGCGCAGCGAAACGTCGGTGACGGCTTCGTAGTTTTCCGGCTGGATGTCCATGATCTTCAAGGGCTGCGTGATGCCGGCGTTGTTGACCAGGATGTCGACCTGGCCGAGACGCTGCAGGATTTCCCTGGCGGCGCGTTCGCAATCGTCCTTGACGGTAACGTTGCAGGCCAGTCCGATGTGGCCGGCGCCGATATCCTTGGCAGCGGCGACGGCGGCAGCTTCATCCAGATCGAGAATGGCGACGCGGCCGCCATGTGCGGCGAACAGGCGGGCCACGGCCTTGCCGATACCGCGAGCGGAAGCAGCGCCGGTGATGACGGCGACTTTGTCTTTGAGTAACACGGTTGTCTCCTTGATGGATTTAGAGCCTCTGACAAAACACCGCTGGCGGCGTTGCTTCTCCCGGTTCAGCTTAACCAAGGTACTTTCGTACTGTCTGCACCGGCGCGCCTTGCCACCGGCGTTTTGTCAGAGGCTCTTTGTTTGTCTGGTAATCGGGCTTAGATTTATTCACAACGGGCCCTGACGACGAATGCAGTATTTCACCCACCCCATAGGCCGGCAAGCTAGAATCCCTCAACATGCTTTGAATAATTTTCATAACAAGAACAAGCAAGAAATCCTGCAGGGAGACACGCCATGCATCATCTGCCGCCACTCAAATCGGTGATCGCCTTTGAAGTCGTCGCTCGTCTGGGCAACATCAGCAAGGCCGCCGAAGAACTCAACCTGACGCCTTCTGCCATCAGCCATCAGATCACCAACCTGGAGAATTTCGTCGCGCTGAAATTGTTCCACCGCACCTCGCGCGGCGTTGCCCTCACACCGGCCGGCGAGCGCTATCAGCAAAGCCTTGCCGGCGCATTGGCGCTGATTGCCAGCGCCGCGCAGAACGCCCGTGCCGACGACGGCATCGAGGTGCTGCGCGTACATGCCTCACCGAGTTTCGCCAGTCTGTGGCTGATGCCGCGACTACCGCATTTCATGCAGGAACACCCCGACATCCGCATTCGCCTGTCGGCGTCGTACATGCATTCGGATTTTTCACAGGGAGAGATTGATCTGGACATCCGCTATGGAGCGGCGCGCTGGGCCGACCTGCATGTCGAGACGATTGCCACGGAAGAAGTGATGCCCATGATCAGTCCGACGCTGGCCGAGCGGCTGAAGCTGCGCACGCCGCAAGACTTGCTACAGCAGGGATTGATTTTTTCGGAAGTGAATCTGGTGCAATGGCCGCAATGGTTCGCCGCCAACGGCATCCAGCTCGCTCCGAGCCAATACGCGCTCAGCTTCGACCGCGCCTATCTGGCAATCGAAGCGGCGATCCAGGGTCTGGGGGTGGCGCTGGACAGCGCCTGGCTGGCGAATGCGGCGCTCACGGAGGGGCGGCTGGTGCCGGTGTTTCCGGATCGCAAAGGCATTCGCGTACACGCGCACCATCTGGTGTATCCGGCCACGCATGGGAAATGGACCAAGGTAGAGCGCTTCAAGCGCTGGCTGCTGCATGCGGTCTCGGCACCGCGCCAGCGAAATGAATAAAGGCGCAATTTCTCGCGCCTTTATTCATTTCATTCTCGTTCGTCCCTCGATGCCTTACTTGACTTTAATCTTGTCGCCAATCTGATTTGCGATGGTCTTGGCCCGTGCATCGCTCTGCATCTTGTCAGTCTGGCGCTGCGCCTCGGTTTTGGAGCGGTCCAGACAAATGGCGCGGAAGCGGGGATTCGATACTGTACACGCCAGTGCCATGCGTTCGGCCGTCCCCTTGTCGTCCTGCGCAACGTAGAAACTAATTACATCCGGCATGGCGCGCTGCGCCTGTCCGAAATACGCGTATTGCTGTTCGATGAAGGCCTTGCCCTTGGTTTTATCGGTGGCTGCGATGATATTGGCGATGATCACCTGCACCGCCCATGAACGTTGCGGCCAGTCCTGATTGCGCATCAGCACCTTCATCTGCTCTGCCCGGCTGATGCCATTTTTCTGCATCACGTCATACAGATACGATACCGCCATGCCATCACCTGCAGTCGCGCCGCTTGCCGCCGTGCGCGCCAGCCGGAGCGCATCACGATGCTTGTTCGTCGCCGTCATCTGTTCGATGCGAGGAAACAGCGCATAGTGCGCCAGCACTTCGGCGGTGTATTTTTCCTTCAACGCATTGCGCCAGGGAGCAACACGCGGCTGTGGCCGCGGGCGCGGAAGCAGCGGCGTGACTTGCTGACTCAAGGCATCTTCGCGAAATACTGCATCGTCATGATTCTGCGTCGCCGAACCGATCAGTGCGGAGATCTTGTCATTGATCGAATCGCCGACCTCGCCCACGGCCTTGTCGACATCCGTCTTGCGTCCCTGGATGGCCGCTGAACGCTTGATCTGCAGCTGCGCCTGGCTTTTCTTCGCGACGTCTTGTTCGACATCCGCCAGTCGTTCAAGAAATGCCTTGAAT
Source organism: Herbaspirillum sp. GW822-FHT03A08 (assembly GCF_058801885.1). NCBI lineage: Bacteria > Pseudomonadati > Pseudomonadota > Betaproteobacteria > Burkholderiales > Oxalobacteraceae > Herbaspirillum > Herbaspirillum sp. GW822-FHT03A08. Next base: position 502,922 of record NZ_JBXANR010000004.1, read on the forward strand.
CCGGAAGCATAGGAGTAGCCATTGCGCAAACTGATGGTGGCGCCCAGGCGATCGGCCTGTTCTTCGACCGAGCGCTGCCAGGCCGGCAGCAGTACGCTGTTGGCGGCCATGCCCAACAGCGCGATGTTGTCCTGGCTGCCCCAGCCGTTCAGGTTGACTTCTTTCGCTGCGGTCTTTGCCGCGATGGCCAGCAAGGTCGCCGTGTCCGTCAGCATGCGGGCATTGTAGGCAGTCTGATGCCCCAGGTAGACGTGCGCAAACTCATGCGACAGCAGCGCAAAGATCTCATCTTCCGATTCGAAGGATTGCAGCACGGCGATATTGACGAAGATATTGCCGGCGCCGGTGGAATGCGCATTGAGCGTGGAATCGGATGAAATATAAACCTTGCCCGGCCAGTCTGGTACCTCGGCGGTTTGCTTGATCTTGACGTACAGCTGGTTCAGATAGGCCTCCATGGCGGGCATGTTCACCAATCCATAGCCCGCGGCCCGGTTGTCATTGACGTCCTCCACTGCGTCATCCCATTTCGGCGTCTCGACCTTGGGCAGATCGCCGACTTTCTCGACGCTGGGTCCTGTCAGGGACAGGGACGGCAGTTTTTCTTTTACATCCTGAACAGTCTGGCATCCCGCCAGCGCGCATAACAATGCGCCGCCGGCAAGCAATTGGTACCTGTGCTTCATTTCCCCATCCCCTGAAAATATTCTGTTTTCGATCAGCAGTTCTTGCCTGCTGCACCCGGACTTCCCGCGGTATCTTTTGCTCCCGGCATGGCGCTGCAGCGATGCACCGACTGACGGTCGGCGCGCACGTCCATGGCATCGACCCAGACGTCCTTGCCGCCGACGCTCACTTTGAAGAAATCGTTCTTTGACTCCTTGATGGGCCAGGGAAGATTGCTGGCGGCGACCGTAGCAGCCGGCGCAACTGCATCCGGATTGGCATACACCGGCAAGGGATTCTGTTTCGCGGCGACGACGCTGCCGAGGCTTTGTGCAGACACGGCGGTGGCGCAAGCCAACAGCATCAGGCTCAAGACAGACGCTTTGATGCGCGCTGCGGCTATGGTGTTTTTTTTCATGCTTTTCCCCTAGTTCCTGGTTAATCTTCAGACTCTTTCATTCCCAGCTTCTTCAGCAACTTTTCATTCAGTTCAAACCATTCCGCAGCAAAGGTGAAGAACACGATGTCGACGGTCGACATCAAGCCGATGGAAAAACAGTACTGCCCTATTGCGACAAATAGGCAAACGACTGCCATCGCCATTGCCAGCTTCAGAATAATCCAGAGCAATTCAGATACCGTCTGCGCGAGTCCCTGCAAAAGGTGCACGCATTTTTCCATCCTTGAGTGCGGTTGTTTAAGGGTGACCCAGGTTTTCTTTTCTTTCGGTTTCGACTCGGAGCCGAACAACCAATCCGTTGTCGGTCGCCACCAGCGATGCCAGCGTTCGTGCAGATGATCGAGACGCCGATGCCAGCGCGTTGGACGAGAGTCCGTCCAGATTGCGTGGAAGGCCTTGGGAAGAACCAATCCACACAGCAGGCTCACACAAAGAAAGAGATAGAGCTTCAGATGACTTGAACTTGTACTCCATTCCAAATGGATATCGCGAGGATAGCGATGCCCGAAGGTCAGCAGGTTATCAAGCGCCATGGCGTGCAGATAGACGCCTGGAATCCGGCCATGCAAGGGTGAGAGTACGCGGTCTCCACCGCCGGAGAGTGCGGCCCCTACCATGACTACGCGGTCTTCGAGTAAGCGTTTCAGAACTGCTTCCTCTTCTTCGGAGCTGGAGGCGAGGTCGCTCGCATACAGCGTCTCGTGATACACGCACACCGGCTTCTCGGCGTCATGATGCTGCCAGTTCTTGACAATGGCCGGCGCCAGCTCAAGCACACCGAAATCCTGCCGGCAGTACAGACGGTTGCCGTTCTCCTGTTGTCCCGGCTTGCTTTCCTTGCTCTCTTTGTCTTCCGCAGCGAGCCAGCGCAGGCCGTAGATGGCTGGATGCAAACCCCAAGTCAGCGCCAGTTCATTGTCTTCGACATGCAACTGTCGTCCGAAAGCCTCGCGATAAATCGCCAGTGCAGCGCTGGGCAGCGCTTCTTCGTGAGAGTCTTTTTCTTCTTCGTTTTCCAATGGATAGGCCCAGGCCAGGCGATCCAGACTGTCTGGCGTGTACTGCAAGGCGACTTTCTGGAAACAGCGCCCGGCAAGGCTCTCCAGCTCAGGACGCAGCAGTGCGTTACCGGTAGCGTCCGGCGATACGCCGAGGAAGACCCGCGTTCCCTGCTCTTGCAGCGCACAGAGACTCTTTGTCAGCAGTGCAATGGTGGCGTCATCGCGTACCTGAGCAAAATAGATGTCGAGGAATACTGCGCGCGGACGATAGCGCGCCAGCGCTTTAAGCAGACGCGCGTGGTAAGAATAGTGAGGCGGCCAAGCCTCTCCTGCATCGCTGAGCGCGGCATTGTCGATCAGAACAACGCTCGTATGCTCGCGCGCGGCAGCGTCGTACAGCTTTCCCGTAAATGGAGCGTAGATACGCGCATTGCTTCTGGTCGAAAATTCCTCGCCGACGATTTTTGGCCAGAGGAATGCCAGCAGAATGCCGATGCACAACGCGGTCGCGCTTTCCAATGCAGTACGCCTGAAAAGCACTCCCGGCGATATTGCCTTTTTTGCAACGTTACGTCTTGGTTTGCGGGGCTTCATATCAGCATTCCCCGCAGCTCGCCACAGAGTGGCAATGCTGCCCTGCCTGTCGATTGCATATGCTTGAATCAGATTATTTTTATATTCGGCAGGTACGAATACCTTCCCCCGGATCAAGGCCATTTTTGCATTTGGACAACGTTGATCGCAAGTACTTTCTCGCCCGTTCGGCCTTATTTTGAAGGGCAGTGATGCAAATCGTCACGTGCGCTCCGGTAGGTTGCTTTTAACCGCTGTGGGCATGCCTCCTTTATAATGGACGGTTTCGCAAAAACACACGTCAAATCATGGAATTAGCCAAGTCGTTCGAGCCTGCCGATATCGAAAAATTCTGGCGCGAGGAGTGGGAAAAGCGCGGGTATTTCGCCGCCACCACCGCGCCTGAAAAGCCGTCGTTCAGCATCCAGCTGCCGCCGCCGAATGTGACCGGCACGCTGCACATGGGCCATGCATTCAACCAGACCATCATGGACGGCCTGACCCGCTACCATCGCATGCGCGGTTTCAACACCGCCTGGATCCCGGGCACCGATCACGCCGGCATCGCCACCCAGATCGTGGTCGAACGCCAGCTCGACGCACAGAAAATTTCGCGCCATGACCTCGGCCGCGAGAAGTTCGTCGAGAAGGTGTGGGAGTGGAAAGAAAAATCCGGCTCCACCATCACCGGTCAAATGCGCCGCATGGGCGCCTCGACCGACTGGGACCGCGAGTACTTCACGATGGATCCGAAGATGTCGAACGCCGTCACGGAAGTCTTCGTGCGCCTGTTCGAGCAAGGCCTGATCTATCGCGGCAAGCGCCTGGTGAACTGGGATCCGGTGCTCGGCACGGCTGTCTCCGACCTCGAAGTGGTGTCGGAGGAAGAAGACGGTTCGATGTGGCATATCCGCTATCCGCTGGTGGACGGCAGCGGCCACATCACGGTGGCGACGACGCGTCCGGAAACATTGCTGGGCGACGTCGCCGTGGCGGTCGATCCGACCGACGAGCGCTATGCCCACCTGGTCGGCAAGATGCTCAAGCTGCCGCTGACCGACCGCGAAATTCCGATCATCAAGGATGAATACGTCGACAAGGAATTCGGCACCGGCTGCGTCAAGATCACGCCCGCGCATGACTTCAACGATTACGCCGTGGGCGCGCGTCACAACCTGGAAAAAATCAGCATCCTGACGCTGGACGCCAAGATCAATGAAAACGGCCCGGCCAAATACCAGGGCCTGGATCGCTTTGAAGCGCGCAAGCAGATGGTTGCCGACCTCGACGCGCAAGGCCTGCTGGAACTGGTCAAGCCGCACAAGCTGATGGTGCCGCGCGGCGACCGCACCGGCGTCGTGATCGAACCGATGCTGACCGACCAATGGTTCGTCGCCATGAGCAAGCCGGCGCCGGAAGGCACCTACTTCCCCGGCAAGTCGATCGCCGAAGTGGCGCTGGAGAAAGTCGCCAACGGCGAGATCAAGCTGATTCCGGAAAACTGGAGCAACACCTACAACCAGTGGCTCAACAACATCCAGGACTGGTGTATTTCGCGCCAGCTGTGGTGGGGCCATCAGATCCCGGCATGGTACGACGAAGACGGTAAGGTCTACGTTGCCCGCACCGAGGAAGAAGCCAAGACACAAGCCGGCGGCAAGACTGTGACGCGCGACAACGACGTGCTGGATACGTGGTTCTCGTCGGCGCTGGTGCCGTTCTCGACGCTGGGTTGGCCGGAAGTCACGCCGGACTACAAACTGTTCCTGCCGTCGTCGGTGCTGGTGACCGGCTTCGACATCATCTTCTTCTGGGTGGCGCGCATGGTCATGATGACCACGCACTTCACCGGCCAGGTGCCGTTCAATACGGTCTATGTGCATGGTCTGGTGCGCGACGCCAGCGGTCAGAAGATGTCGAAGTCCAAGGGCAACACACTTGACCCTATCGACCTGATCGACGGCATCGGCGTGGATGAACTGGTCGCCAAGCGTACCGTCGGCCTGATGAATCCGAAGCAAGCCGCCAGCATCGAAAAGGCGACCCGCAAGGAGTTTGCGGACGGCATTCCGGCCTTCGGCACCGACGCACTGCGCTTCACCTTCGCCTCGCTCGCGACGCTGGGCCGCAACATCAACTTCGACCTCGGCCGCTGCGAAGGCTATCGCAACTTCTGCAACAAGCTGTGGAACGCCACGCGCTTCGTGCTGATGAATACCGAAGGCCAGGACTGCGGTTTCGACGGTCACGTCAAAGGCGAATGCAACAAGGAAAAACTGCAGTTCTCGCAAGCCGACCGCTGGATCGTGTCGCTGCTGCAGCGCGCCGAGGCGGAAGTCGAAAAGGGTTTCGCCGATTACCGCTTCGACAACATCGCGTCGGCCATCTACAAATTTGTCTGGGATGAATACTGCGACTGGTATCTGGAAGTCGCCAAGGTGCAAGTGCAGACCGGCAACGACGCACAACAGCGCGCCACCCGCCGTACTTTGCTGCGCGTGCTGGAAGCGGTGCTGCGCCTGGCGCATCCGGTGCTGCCGTTCGTCACCGAAGCGCTGTGGCAAAGCGTTGCGCCGCTGACCGACAAGAAGCTCGATCCGGCCGGCGATTCGATCATGCGCCAGCCGTATCCGCAAGCCGATCTGGAAAAGATCGACGCCGAAGCGGAAGCGTGGATGACGCAACTGAAGACGCTGACCGATGCCTGCCGCAATCTGCGCGGCGAGATGCAATTGTCGCCGGCGCTGCGCGTGCCGCTGATCATTGAGACTGCCAATGCGGAAGCGGTGAATTCCTTCCTGCCGTATCTGCAATCGCTGGTGAAGCTGAGCGAAACGCAAGTCGTAACGCAACTGCCGGAGTCGCCCGCGCCGGTCGCCATCGTCGGCGATCTGAAGCTGATGCTGAAGGTGGAAGTCGACATCGCCGCCGAACGCGAACGCATGACCAAGGAGATCACCCGCATCAGCGGCGAGATCGTCAAGGCCAACGCTAAACTGTCCAACGAGAGCTTCGTCGCCCGCGCGCCGGAAGCGGTCGTGGCGCAAGAGAAAGAGCGCCTGGCCAATTTCACGGCGACGCTGGCAAAACTGGAAGAGCAACTGGCCAAGCTGAAATAAGCAGCGCCCGCTCCCTCCGCAAAGCTGCCGTTCCGTAAAGGACGGCAGCTTTTTTATTGCCGCTCTGCATCGACAACATCACAGGAGCATCTCCGTTTTAATCCTTGCCGGACACGCCGAGCTTGTCTACACTAGCTGAGTAAAATTAGAACAACCGTGCTTTTATTAAATTCAACCCTGGACGGAGACATCATGAAAACTCGCATCATCCTGAGCAGCGCCCTGCTGGCCCTGAGCGCACTGACTACCGCAACCGCCTGGGCCGACGGCTCGCCGGTAGGCCTGTGGAAAAACATCGACGACGCCACCGGCCAACCCAAGGCGCTGATCCGCATCACCGAGAGCGGCGGCGAGTTGACCGGCAAGATCGAGAAGCTGTTCCGGCCGGCGGAAGAAGATCAGAATCCCAAGTGCGTGAAATGCGAAGGTGCATTGAAAGACCAGCCGATCGTCGGCATGACCATCCTCTCCGGCCTGAAAAAAGACGGCGAGGAATACAACGGCGGTCAGATCCTGGACCCGGCCAACGGCAAGTTATACAAGAGCAAGCTGACTGTGATCGAGGACGGCAAGAAGCTCAATGTGCGCGGCTATATCGGTATGCCGATGCTGGGCCGCACGCAGACATGGGTGCGCGAAGAATAGATCTGCGGCGTTCATATTTCCGGGCGACAAGGCGGCTTCGGCCGCTTTTGTTTTTGCGCGATATTTTTGTCCGGCGCGGCCGTTTCCTTGTTTTATAATTAACTTCACTGTCGCGAGAAATGATATAAACAATTGTGCTTTTCCATGGGACCGGACCGGCTCTTTTCAGGTTCGTCGGGAGCATCGCGACGCCCTGCCATCCCATTTCGCAAAACGTATGGCTTTCAGGTCGGAGGGCGTATGTGGCAAAGGTGGCATGGCTTTTCTTCGCGACGCTTCGCGCTCGCACTTTGCATGGCGGCGATATTCGCAACACCGCTCTCCGAAACGTGTGCCGCCGATCAATCGGTAAAAATCGTGCCTATCGGCTTTGCCGGGCCGCTGGGTGAAATCAATGCGAAGAGCGGACGCAACGCAGCAATTCTCGCCATCGAAGAAGCCAACAAGACGGCTCCGCGCATCAACGGCCAAACGGTATTTTTCGAACTCGTCGAGCAGGACGACAAGGCCGATCCGCGCATTACCGAATACATCGCGCGCTATTTCACCAATAGTAAAGTCATCGGCGTCATCGGCCACTGGACCAGTAACGCCACCGTCATCGCAGCCCCCATATACAACGAAGCCGGTCTGGCGCAAATCTCTCCGGCCTCGTGGAGCCGCGGCTTCACACAGAAATCCTACAGGACCGCTTTCCAGATCCTTGGCAGCGATGATGCCGGACTGGCAGCTGCGGCCGATTATCTGGTCAGGGAACAGCAACTCAAGCGCGTCTTCGTTCTGGACGACGGCGCTTACCTCGGCGCCAGCATGGCGGATTATCTGTCAAATCACGTGAAAGCAGCCGGCGGCGACATCGTGTACCGGACATCGGTCAACGGTAAGACGTCCGACTTCAACGCGCCGTTGCAAATGGCCCAGCAGCTCAAACCGGATCTGATTTTTTTCAGCGGACGCGTGATTCAGAGCGACGTTCTGGCGCGCAACCTGCAACGTTTCAACCTGTCGGCAAAGTTGCTGATTACCGGCAGCGTCGTGACCGACAGCTTCCTGCGCAATGCCGAGAAGATCAACGTCAACCTGATGGCTATCGTCCCCAGCACGCCGATGGAAAAACGTCCCGGCATGGCGGCACTGCAAAAGAAATACGCGGAGAGATTCAATACGGAGATGCTGCCGTTTGCGGCATACGCCTATGACAGCGTGCACTTGCTGGTCGCTGCCACGAAAAAGGCCAACTCACTGGATCGCAGCAGAATTGTCGATGCGCTGCACGAAATAAAATACAGCGGCATCACGGGCGCCATTTCCTTTGACGCCAACGGCGCGCTGCTCAAGCCTGCTTACACCTTATACGAGTTGGAGCAGCAAAAGTGGGTGCCGCTGCGCGTCTTCACGGCCAAGTGAACAGCAGGTGGAATTGCGGGTTACAGCGTAGGCGCAGGCTTATGCTTGGCGACGTAGCTGTCGAGTTGGCGCGCGAAAGCCCGACCGTCGCTTTGACTGAAGGCGGCCGGACCGCCGGTTTCTACACCGCTGCTGCGCAGCTCTTCCATGAAATTGCGCATGGTCAGATGCTGCTGGATATTGTCGGCCGAATACATTTCGCCACGCGGATTGAGCACCGCGCCGCCCTTGGCGATGGCTTCTGCGGCCAGCGGAATGTCGGCGGTGATGATCAGATCGCCCGGTTGCGTCAGCCTGACGATCTCCTTGTCGGCGACATCGAAGCCGGCAGGCACGACGACCGCTTTGATAAAGCGCGACGGCGGCACGCGCAGGAGTTTATTGGCCACCAGCGTGACCTGGATGTGCGTGCGCTCGGCAAGACGGAACAACATGTCCTTGATGACGCCCGGACAGGCATCGGCATCAACCCAGATTTGCATAGTCGGCTCTCAGACTCGGCTCTCGAAAAAACATCGGACCGCAACGGGTCCGATGAGAATTACTGCATGAAGCGAAGGCGCAGGTATCAGACAAACGACACCGTCAGTCCCGGCAAGGCAACACCGGAGAAGGCCGTGATCCAGGTTTGCCCGGCCTCGATCGGATAGGCGTCGGTCCAGGTGCCGGTGGTGATGATTTCCCCTGCCGCCAGCGGTGCAAACTGCGGTTGCGTCTTCAGCAACTGATGCAGATGCCACAGGGCGTGCAACGGACTGTCGGCTTCGTCGTTGAAAAAACCTGCGGCCCGCAACGTGCCGGTGCTGTCGGTACTGCTCGACAGCGAGACGCTGGCGCCGGCAAGGATGTGCGCCAGATTGTGACGGGTGGAGGACGACAAGACATGCGGCTCACCGATGATGAGCGTGCCGTGCAGGCCGAAGGCGGCGATCGCGTCGGCGACGGTGAACTCCCAGTTGGCGAAAGGACAGGCGACGATTTCAAAGCCATGCGCCATCCATTCGATGCATTCGGCCAGTTCGTCGATGGTGGCGTCGGGCGACGGCGCCTGGCCCAGCTTGAAGACGATTTCGGGTTCGATGCGCGGTTGCAGCGCACCGACCAGGCATTGCTTGCCGTGATTGTCGTCAGCATAACGAACCGTGCTGTCGTAAATATGCGCCCAGATCGGGATGCGCACGTCGTCCGTCACGCCGTATTTGTCCCAGGTCTTGTGAACGGTAAAACCAATCTTGCGGCCGATGGGCTGGTCGCCTTGTGCTACGCGAATATCGAGGATACGGCGGGCAATGTCGTAAGCGTCGTCAACGGACAGCGGTTCGGAAGAGGACAGAAGCGGCAGTAGACATGCGTTTGCGCGTGCATCGAGGAGTTGATGCGCGTACCGACTGGCTTGGCTCGACATAAGCATGAGAGGCTCGCACAGAAAGATAGTGAATAGCTATCCATTGTCGATGACGATTAATTTTTGCACAAGTGAAAATAAGGACATCATTACAAAGTTTGCCAAATTTTCTTTGCAAGTTTTCAATAAAACGGCAAAATCAATACCGACGAGTACGTCAAACACTTTTGACGCTGTCGCGTGATTTATTCCCATAAATCAACTAAATGGGCTGGTTGCACTTGCCCGCAAGAAAGGGACACGATGATGCGATCCATGCACTCCCCTTTTTCACCTCGCGTTCCGCGAGTTTTACGGCCTTCCTTCATTGTGCCTCGTCTGGCAACGGCATTGCTGATGCTGACTTGCCTGGCGACCTCCGCCGCACAGGCGCAGGACGATACGCTGGAAGTCGGAATCGGCTTCGCCGCGCCATTGACGGAAGTGCGCGTGCAAGCCGGCCTGGATGCCGCCAGACTTGCCGTGGAACAAGCAAATCTGCGCAATCCTCAAGTCGGCGGACGCAAGGTGCGTTTCGTCTTGCGCACGCAGGACGACAAAGGCGACGTACGCACCGCCCCGCTGGTGGCGCAGTATCTGGTCGACAGCGGCGTAGTCGGTGTCATCGGCCACTGGACATCGTCGTGCAGCATCGCCGCCGCGCCCGTGTACCAGCGCGCCCGCATGGCACAGGTGTCGCCGGCATCGACCTCCCATAAATTCACGCAGCTCAGTGCGCCGACGACGTTCCGCATCATGGGACACGACGACGACAACGGCACCTATCTTGCGCGCTATGTCATCAACGATCTGAAAGCCCAGCGCATCATGATCGTTGACGACGGCAGCCAGTTCGGCATCGGCCTGGCGGATCAGTTCGGTAATATCGTGCGCGCGGAAAAGGGCCGCATCATCGATCGCAGCAGCATCAGCAACAAGACTTCGGATTTCAATGCGGTGCTGCGCACGGCAAAACAAGAGAAGGTGGATCTGATCTTTCTGAGCGCGCGCGTCAATCAAAGCGGCGAATTTGTGCGCAACATGAAGCGGCTGGGCGTTTCGGCCACTTTGCTTGCCACCGGCGGCACCGTCAGCATGACGTTCCTGTCCACTGCGGGCGATGCGGCGGAAGGCGTCATGGCCATGGAGCCGGGCCCGGCACTGGAACGGCTGCCCGAGTGGAAGAAGCTGCAAAAAGATTTCTCGACGCGCGGCAAAGGAGAGATGGCGCCCTTCACGATCTTCGCCTACGACGCCACCAGCGTATTGATCGCGGCCATCCTGCAAGCCAATTCGCTGCAACCGGCTGAGATCGTCAAGACACTGCACCAGATTCGCTACAAGGGAGTGACGGGAAACATCTCTTTCGACAGCGAAGGCAATCTGCACCAGCCGGTGTATACGCTCTACCGCGTGCAAAACAAGGTGTGGGTGCCCGTCAAGAGTTTTGGCGCATCAGCAAAGTAGACTAAGGCAATGACGCCGGCCGCGCTGCGTCAGCCGGCCCAGAGGTCGCCGTTGGGACTGGTGCGCGGCGCCGTCACACCGAAGTGAGTATAGGCCGCCGGCGTCGCCACGCGTCCGCGCGGCGTGCGTTGCAAATAGCCTTGCTGGATCAGATAAGGCTCGAGCACGTCTTCAATCGTGTCACGCTCTTCGCCGATGGCGGCCGCCAGATTGTCGAGGCCGACCGGACCGCCGTTGAATTTGAACAGCACCGCTTCCAGCAGTTTGCGGTCCATCAGGTCGAAACCGACCGGGTCGACATCCAGCATCACCAGTGCGGCGTCAGCCATGGCTTGCGTGATGCGGCCGTTGCCCTTCACTTCCGCATAGTCGCGCACGCGGCGCAACAGGCGGTTGGCGATGCGTGGCGTGCCGCGGCTGCGCTTGGCGATTTCCAGCGCGCCCTCTTCGACGATGGGCGCGTTAAGCAAACCGGCGCTGCGCGTGACGATGCGCGCCAGTTCCGGCGGCGAATAGAATTCCAGGCGCGCGACGATGCCGAAACGGTCGCGCAGCGGATTGGTCAGCATGCCCGCGCGCGTCGTGGCGCCGACCAGCGTGAACGGTTGCAGGTCGAGGCGCACCGAGCGCGCAGCAGGACCTTCGCCGATCATGATGTCGATCTGATAGTCCTCGAGCGCAGGGTAGAGAATTTCTTCGACTACCGGCGACAAGCGATGGATCTCGTCGATGAAGAGGACGTCGTTGGCTTCCAGGTTGGTCAGCAAGGCGGCCAGATCGCCGGCGCGCTCCAGCACCGGGCCGGAAGTCTGGCGCAGGTTGACGCCCATTTCACGCGCGATGATATGCGCCATGGTGGTCTTGCCGAGGCCCGGCGGCCCGAACAGCAATGTATGGTCGAGCGCTTCGCCGCGCTGGCGTGCCGCCGAGATGAAGATCTCAAGCTGGCCGCGGACTTTTTCCTGGCCGACGTATTCATCCAGCTGCTTGGGACGCAGTGCGCGTTCGATCGCTTCCTCGTTGGCCGAAGCCGGGGTGGCCGCGATGATGCGCTGTTCGGAGAAGTCGTCAGTCTGGATGCTCATGGATGGTGGCTACGCGCTATTTATGCTTTGGACAACGCCTTGAGGGCGTGCTTGATGCCTTCCGACACGGTGGCGTCGGCCGGCACCTGCTTGAGCGCCAGCGTCGCTTCCTTGTCGGAATAGCCGAGCGCCAGCAAGGCGTTGAGGATATCCGAAGTCGTGTCGTGATGCACTACGCCGCCGACCGCACCCAGATCGGCGCCGAGCTTGCCCTTGAGTTCGAGCAACAGGCGCTCCGCGGTTTTCTTGCCGATGCCGGGCACCTTGGTGAGGCGGCCTGCTTCCTGCAAGGTTACCGCCTGCGCCAAGTCGCTGACCGACATGCCCGATAAGATCGACAAGGCCGTGCGCGCGCCAACGCCGGAGATCTTGATCAATTCCTTGAAAGTATTGCGCTCCTCCGCGCTGCCGAAACCGAACAGCACATGCGCGTCTTCGCGGATCGCCAGATGGGTCAGCAATACGACCTTCTCGCCCAGGCCCGGCAGATTGTAGAAGGTACTCATGGGCACGCCGACCTCGTAACCGACGCCATTGCAATCGACCAGCAATTGCGGAGGATTTTTTTCGAGCAGGATTCCGGAGAGACGACCGATCATGATGGCTGAGGAGAAAGATGAATGGTGGAATGATACAGTACTGTTCGGATAAACAGTATATCCATCAGCAAGGTTGCCACCCCATTGCATGACGAATCCAGCCGATTTGCCTAACACCACTCCGGTGGGCTATTGTCTGCCCTGTTTCCCTTCAGCACATCCCCAATAAAAGGACACCATGGCCGGCAGCAGCTTTTTCGCATTGATCGACGACATCGCCAGCATTCTCGACGACGTTTCCGTGATGACCAAGGTCGCCGCCAAGAAAACTGCCGGCGTGCTGGGCGACGACCTGGCGCTCAATGCGCAACAGGTTTCCGGCGTGAACGCCGACCGTGAACTGCCTGTGGTGTGGGCGGTGGCAGTCGGATCGTTGAAGAACAAGGCGATTCTGGTGCCGGCCGCGCTGCTCATCAGCACCTTCGTGCCGTGGGCGGTGACACCGCTGCTGATGCTGGGCGGCGCCTTCCTTTGCTTTGAGGGATTTGAGAAACTGGCACACAAATATCTGCCGCACGAGGAAGATCACGGCGGCGAAGATCACGGCGGCCAGCATGCCGCTGCGGCCGACAACGGCGATGCCGCCGCCAGCGAGCAGGACAAGATCAAGGGCGCGATCCGCACCGACTTCGTGCTGTCGGCGGAGATTATCGCCATCACGCTCGGCACCGTCGCGACGGCACCTTTGCAACAGCAGATCATCGTGCTGGTCGGCATCGCGCTGATCATGACTGTCGGTGTGTACGGCGTGGTGGCCGGCATCGTCAAGCTGGACGACGGCGGCTTGTATTTGCTGCGCACGGGCGGCAGCAGCGGTTTCGGCCAGTTCAAGCAACGCGTCGGCCGCGCCATTCTGGTCGCGGCGCCTTACATGATGAAAAGCCTGACCGTCATCGGGACGGTGGCAATGTTCATGGTGGGCGGCGGGATTCTGACGCACGGCATTCCGCCGGTGCATCACTGGATTGCGGACGTCAGTACGCCGCTCGCCGCACTGCCTGCGGTGGGCGGTTTGCTGTCGGTGATTGCACCGTCGGTCATCGATGCGATATTCGGCGTGATTGCCGGCGGCGTGGTGTTGCTGGTGGTGGAAGCGGTAAAGCGCGTACTGAAACTTTTCAGAAAAAACTAACCGATCAGACGACCGCCGCGCACGCGCAGCCCCTTCTTCGCCAATCCCGGCGCCAGCGCTCCGAGCGCGCTCAAGGCTTCGCCGCTATGTGCATGGCAGATCGCCACACCCAGCGCGTCGGCGGCATCGGTGCCGGGCAAACCCGGCAACGCCAGCAAACGCTGCACCATATCCTGCACTTGCTGCTTCTGCGCCTTGCCGTGCCCGGCAACGGCTTGCTTGACCTGCAGCGCGGTGTACTCCGCCACCGCCAGATCGGCATTCACCAGCGCACAAATCGCCGCGCCGCGGGCCTGGCCGAGCAACAGCGTGGACTGCGGATTGACGTTGACGAAGACTTTTTCGATCGCCGCGCAGTCGGGTGCGTAAGTCTTGATGACTTCACCGACGCTGGAGAGAATGACTTTGAGCCGTTGCGGCAGATCGGCATCCGGCGTCTTGATGGTGCCGGAGGCGATATAGGTGAGCTTTGTGCCCTGCTTGTGGATCACGCCAAAACCGGTGGTCCGCAAGCCGGGGTCGATGCCGAGAATTTTCATGAGTCCGAGCGCGCCCATGACTGAACAATTACGCGTCGTCCCGGCTCCCGCGGGGACCCAATGCCGTCAAACGACCATTGCATACAGATCATTCCAATAAGGGTTGGTCTTCTCGATCAACTCGATTTTCCAGGCGCGCCGCCATGCCTTCAGTTGTTTTTCACGAGCAATCGCGCTGACGATATCGTCGAAAACTTCAACATACACTAAATCCTTGACTCCATACTTCTGCGTAAATCCGGATATCAAGCCATGCTTATGTTCGTACACGCGCCGCACCACATCGTTAGTAACGCCGACATATAAGGTTCCGTTGCGTCGGCTCGCCAGAATATAGACGAAATAACTCATGCGCGAATATTATCGTGCATGCGTTAATTGTCAAAAAGAAATTTCTGTCGTCCCAGCGAACGCTGGGACCCAGTGTCTTACCGGCCGTCTTTACGACGCTGGGTCCTGACTTTCGTCAGGACAACACAAGTATTTGAGAACGATGAAAATTAATGGCGGAAGTGACGTGTGCCGGTCAGCAGCATCACCACATCACGTTCGTCCGCCGCATCAATCACTTCCTGATCGCGCATCGAACCGCCCGGATGGATCACGCAAGTCGCGCCGGCATCCACTACCACATCCAGACCGTCGCGGAACGGGAAGAATGCATCCGACGCCACGGCCGAACCGGCCAGTGTCAGACCGGCATTCTGCGCCTTGATCGAAGCGATGCGAGCGGAGTCGATACGGCTCATCTGGCCGGCGCCGACACCCAGCGTCATGCCGTTGCCGCAGAACACGATCGCGTTGGACTTGACGAACTTGGCGACGCGCCAGGCGAACATCAGGTCTTGCAACTGTTGCTGTGTCGGTTGCTTCTTGCTGACGACTTTGACGTCGGCCAGCAGCACGTTCTTGGCATCCGGCGATTGCACCAGCAGACCGCC
Organism: Herbaspirillum sp. GW822-FHT03A08; assembly: GCF_058801885.1. NCBI lineage: Bacteria > Pseudomonadati > Pseudomonadota > Betaproteobacteria > Burkholderiales > Oxalobacteraceae > Herbaspirillum > Herbaspirillum sp. GW822-FHT03A08. The sequence continues at coordinate 517,940 of NZ_JBXANR010000004.1, forward strand.
GCCGACGCGCTTGAAATCATACGCGTTCAAGCCATTGCCCAGCGGGATTTCCAGCAGACGCACGTTTTGCTTGGCGGCGAAAATCTTCTTGGCTTCGGCGCTGAATGACGGTGCAATCAGCACTTCGACGAATTGCTTGGCGACCGCTTCAGCGGCTGCGCCGTCGAGTTCGCGGTTGAAGGCGATGATGCCGCCGAAGGCGGACGTCGGATCCGTTTGCAATGCCTTGCTGTACGACTCCAATGGATTGGCGCCGACTGCCACACCGCATGGATTGGCGTGCTTGATGATGACGCAGGCTGCGGTGTCGGCAGCATCGAAGGTCTTGACGCATTCCCACGCGGCATCGGCATCGGCGATATTGTTGAACGACAGTTCCTTGCCTTGCAGCTGGGTGTAATTGGCCAGCGCGCCGTCGCTCTTCTTGACGTCGCGGTAGAACGCCGCCGATTGATGCGGGTTTTCGCCGTAGCGCATGTCCTGGACTTTTTCGAAGTGCAGATTCAGCGTGTCAGGATAGGCGCTGCGGGTAGTGTGTTGCTTGTCTTCACCCAGCGAGGTGAAATAGTTGGTGATGGCGCCATCGTATTGCGCTGTATGCGCGAACACTTTCTTGGCCAGCGCAAAGCGCTTCTCATACGGCAGGTCGCCGCTTGCCTGCAGGTCAGCCAGCACGCCGGCGTAGTCGGTCGGGTCGCAGATGACCACCACATCCTTGTGGTTCTTGGCCGATGAACGCAGCATGGCCGGGCCGCCGATGTCGATGTTTTCGATCGCGTCTTCCAGCGAGCACTCTTCCTTGGCCACGGTTTGCTGGAACGGGTACAGGTTCACCACCACCATGTCGATGGTCGGGATGCCGTGCTGGTCCAGTGCGGCGACATGCTCGGGGAAATCGCGGCGCGCGAGAATCCCGCCGTGCACTTTCGGATGCAGCGTCTTGACGCGGCCATCCAGCATTTCCGGGAAACCGGTGTAGTCGGCGACTTCGGTCACCTTGACGCCATTGTCGGCCAGCAGCTTGGCAGTGCCGCCGGTGGACAGGATGTTGACGCCCATGGCGGACAACGCGCGTGCAAAGTCGAGCACGCCGGCTTTGTCGGAAACGGAGATGAGTGCTTGTTTGATCATGATGGCATGAAGGTAAATGAAGGAATCCGGTGATGAGACCGGCAGCGTCTGCAATCAAGGGACGCTGCCGCATGTATGCGATGCATGCAGACGACTAAGGCCTGCGGTTACAACAAGCCGTGCTGCTGCAATTTCTTGCGCAAGGTATTGCGATTGATACCGAGAATTTCTGCGGCTTGCGACTGATTGCCGTCGGCGCGCGCCATCACTGCTTCGAAGATCGGTTTCTCGACCGTCAAAACAACCATGTCATACACATTGGATGGCAGTTGCTCGCCCAGATCCTTGAAATACTTGTCAAGGCTCTTCCTGACGACATCCTCGATACTTTCTTTACTCATTACGTGCTACTTCTGTTCTTTTTGGTGTGTTAATCAATGAAGCCGATACGCCCGCGCAGTTATGCTGCCAGCGCCTGTTCGGCAATCCCGTATTGTAACCGCTCGCCATATGCCGCCTGCGATTCGAAGAAATCGCGCACGGCGTTCCATTGCAGCTGGCAATCTTCGAGGCGGTTCATGCGCTGCCGGAATTCTTCCCCCTCAGGCAGATCGCGGACATACCATCCGATATGCTTGCGCGCCGTGCGCACGCCGAGATACTCGCCGTAGAACGCATAGTGCGCCTGCAAATGTTCCAGCATCAGTTCCTGCACTTCGGCCACCATCGGCGCCGGCAGATGCGTGCCGGTGCGCAGGAAGTGGTCGATCTCGCGGAAAATCCACGGCCGTCCTTGCGCCGCGCGGCCGATCATGACTGCATCGGCGCCGGTCACGGCCAGCACGTGTCTGGCGCGCTCCGGCGTAGTGATGTCGCCATTGGCGACCACCGGAATCTTCACCGCAGCCTTGACGGCGGCGATGGTCTCGTACTCGGCTTCGCCGCTGTAACCGTCGGCGCGTGTGCGGCCGTGCAGCGTCAGCATGGCGATACCGCTCTGCTCGGCCATGGCGGCGATGGTCAGAGCGTTCTTGTTCTCGCGATTCCAGCCGGTGCGGAATTTCAATGTCACCGGCACGTCGACGGCCTTCACCACCGCGTCGAGAATCTGGCCGACCAGCCTTTCGTTTTGCAACAGGGCCGAACCGCACCAGCTATTGCAGACTTTTTTGACCGGGCAGCCCATGTTGATGTCGATGATCTGCGCGCCGCGGTCCACGTTGTGCCTGGCGCAATCGGCCAGCATGGCGGGATCGGCGCCAGCGATCTGCACCGCTTTCGGCTCCATCTCGCCATCGTGGTTGGTGCGGCGCGAAGTCTTCTCGCTTTGCCACAGGCGTGGATCCGAGGCTGCCATTTCCGACACGGCATAACCCGCGCCCAACTGTTTGCACAGTTGGCGGAAAGGACGATCCGTCACACCCGCCATGGGGGCGACGAAAACGTTATTGCGCAGGGAATGCGGGCCGATATTCACGGATATCCGGACGCGTGAGCGTGTGGTTGCTGGGGAAGGGCGCTATTTTAGCGCGATTGGCCCTGCGCCCCAACAAGAATCGGTCTTGCAGCGCAATGCCGGCGAGAAATTATCAAACGGGCAATATGTCGTCGTATCCGGCGCCGCCGAACGCCTCACTATCGAATAAAAGCGAGAGGGGCTTCGTCAGCGATCAACTTCGTCGAGCACTTGCGGCGTCAGGTGAGCGATGTCCGCCCATTGCTTGATGTGAATGCGCTCGCCGTCCCATTGCAGGCGGTTGATGCTGGCATTGAAGATGTCGAAATCGCGTGCATGGGCGAAGCCGGTTTGTCTGGCCCAGCGGTAGATGCATTCCAGCACGCCGCCGTGCGTGACGATGGCGATCTTGCGGTGACCATCGGCAACCCCTTCGCGAACGATAGCGCTGACCGCACCGACCGCGCGCCCGGAAAACTCGCGCATGGTTTCTGCGATGCGTTCACCAGCCGGATAACGCGCATCGAGTGCGCGCGACTTCCAGGCGGCAAAATCTTCCGGATAACGCTGCTGGATGTCGTGATGCTGCAAGCCTTCAAAGCCGCCGTAACAGCGCTCGCGCAGGGCCGGCTCGATCTGCACCGTCTTGCCCTGCAGCGTTGCCACCGCCTGCGCCGTGTCGCGCGCACGCTGCAGGTCGCTGGCGTAGATCGCATCCAGCGGTTCGTTCTCCAGCGCTTGCCCGAGCGCCGCGGCCTGCCGCTGCCCTTCGGCGTTCAGAGGAATATCGATATGACCTTGCAGGCGCTTGTCTACGTTCCAATCGGTTTCGCCGTGGCGGATCAGCAGGATGTCGAGCATGAGTCTTTACTGGATGAATTTACTTAATTAACGCAGGGTTCAATGTGTAGGTGCCGGTGATGCTGGCCTGAGCGAGCACATGGCCTTGCAGGGCGTTGTGCACGTCGGTGCCGGTGAATTTGCCGGTCACTGTCAGTTGCTCCTGATCCACCGCATACAGCGTGAAAACGTAGCGGTGCACGATGGCGTCATTCCAGGGCGGGCAAGGACCGTCATAGCCGAAGTAATCGCCGCTCATGTCGCCGTCGCCGGCAAACCAGCTGGTGTAATCGTTGAGGCCATGGCGCGCGCCCGACAGCGGATCGCCCGGAATCGCAGGACCGGCCTTGCCGCGTGTGGTGACGGCGCTGCTGAACTGACCGGCGGCCAGCTCGCTGACGCCCGCCGGAATGTCCACCAGACTCCAATGGAAGAAATCGACCCGCGGCAAATCGGCCGGTACGGTCTTGTCTTCCTGGTTGACGTCGTCGCCGCGCGACGGCACGTCAGGATCATGTACAACCAGCACCAGCGATTTGGTGCCTGCCGGCACATCGCTCCATGCCAGATGCGGATTTTTGTTGGATGACAGCGCTATGTGGCTTTTGGCGTCAGGCACCGCAAAGGCGAATTCGCCCGGGATGGCGGCACCGTCTTGAAAAGAATCGCTCCAGAGTTTCATTGTGCTCTCCTTTGAAAATTGGCTTGCTAGGACTTGCTAATGTCTGGCGTCGCGCTGACCGGCTTCACCTGCAGCCAGAATGTGACCGGACCATTGTTGGTCAGCGAAACCTGCATGTCGGCGCCGAAGCGTCCCGTCTGCACCATGCCATGCCTGGCTTTCGCCTGTGTGACAAAGTGATCGAACAATCTTCGGCCATCTTCCGGCGCGGCGGCCGGCGTAAATGACGGCCGGGTGCCGGAGCGCGTGTCGGCCGCCAGAGTGAATTGCGGCACCAGCAACAAACCGCCCTGCACGTCCGTCACGCTGCGGTTCATCTTGCCGGCATCGTCGGCGAACACCCGGTAACCGAGCAGTTTGCCGAGCAACAGATCGGCTTCCTTCTCGGTATCGCCGCGTTCGGCACAGAGCAGCACCATCAAACCCGCGCCGATGACGCCGATCTGCTCGCCTTCTACTACGACATCAGCTTTGCTGACTCGTTGCAATAATCCGATCATGCGCTGTGATTCGTTGTGACTACGACAAAGTAACGCGCGCAAATTTACGCTTGCCGACCTGCACCACGAACACGCCTGCATCGACCTTCAGCCCCTTGTCGCTGATCACGGTGCCGTCGATACGCACGCCGCCCTGCTCCACCATGCGCAAGGCTTCCGACGTGGAGGCGCACAGATTGGCCTGCTTGAGCAATTGACCGATACCCAGCGGCGCGCCGGCCAGTGCAACTTCCGGTACGTCGTCCGGGATGCCGCCCTTGGAGCGGTTGACGAAGTCGGCCAGCGCATCTTCGGCGGCCTGCTGCGAATGGAAGCGCGCCACGATTTCCTGCGCCAGCGCCACCTTGATGTCGCGCGGATTCTTGCCGCCTTCGACCTCGGCCTTGAAGCCGGCGATGTCGGCAATCGAGCGGAACGACAGCAGTTCGTAATAACGCCACATCATCACGTCGGAAATGCTCATCACCTTGGCGAACATGGTGTTGGCCGGTTCGGTGATGCCGATGTAATTGTTCTTCGACTTCGACATCTTTTCCACACCGTCCAGACCTTCCAGCAGAGGCATGGTCAGGATGCATTGCGGCTCCTGGCCGAAATCCTTTTGCAGCTCGCGGCCCACCAGCAGGTTGAACTTCTGGTCGGTGCCGCCCAGCTCCAGATCGGCCTTGAGCGCGACCGAGTCGTAGCCCTGCATCAGCGGATACAGGAATTCATGCACCGAAATCGGCGTGCCTTCCTTGAAACGCTTGGTGAAATCGTCGCGTTCCATCATGCGCGCCACGGTGTAGCGCGAGGCCAGCTGGATCATGCCGCGGCTGCCGAGCGGATCGCACCATTCGGAGTTGTAACGGATCTCGGTTCTGGCCGCATCCAGCACCAGGCTGGCCTGGGCGAAATAGGTCTTGGCGTTGACTTCGATCTGCTCGCGCGTGAGCGGTGGACGTGTCGCATTACGGCCGGACGGATCGCCGATCATCGAGGTGAAGTCGCCGATCAGGAAAATCACGGTATGACCGAGATCCTGCAATTGGCGCATTTTGTTGAGTACCACGGTGTGGCCCAGATGCAGGTCGGGTGCGGTCGGATCCAGCCCCAGCTTGATGCGCAGCGGCTGGCCGCTTTGTTCGGCGCGCGCCAGTTTCTGCGCGAATTCGCTTTCGATGAGCAACTCGTCGACGCCGCGTTTGGCGACGGCAAGCGCCTCCAGGACTTTATCGGACAGAGGCAAGGGGGCTTTGGATGTAGGCTGTTCGGCGTTCATTGATATAACTAAAAAATAGGCTTTTGTAGGACAGTACCGGATTGACGCTTTGCTATAATCGCGCTTTCGTCTTTCTGCCGCACGCCATCTAGAAGCGCAATCAGCAGAGAATTAGCATTCATCGCCTGTCAAGAGTCTGTAAAAGCGTGCGTCATCGGGGAGTCACTGACGATGCTTGCAGTTGAGCAGCAACATGAGTTGATTGTCGAGTTGATATCAGATTGATTATCAGCAAGACAATAAACGGAACGATCCGTCTTCTCTCATTGCTTTTCCTGCAACAGAATTCAGAACAGGCGTAAACGGTAGATTTTAACGTATTGCATGTTCCCTAAAGATAAATTCGCGCGCGCCGCCTCCCTGTACCGAACCGCCCATCTCTACTGCCACGAGAAATTTCACGGTTCTTCCCGCAAGACCAAGATCCTTTCCGCCGGCGCATTGTTCCTCGGCGCGTTCACCATCGGCGCCGCCGGCTTTGCGCCTGCCGAGCCAGACACCTCCGATGCGCCGGTCCACCCGATCACCAAAGACTTGGCCCTGCCCGACCTGAAACAACAGATCGCGCAACTGGAAGAACGCAACGAGTTCTACGTCAACGAAGAAAAAGTCCGTGCCGGCGACACCCTCGCAACCTTGCTGACCCGCCTCGGCGTCGATGACGACGAAGCCGCCAGCTTCATCAAATCCGATACCCTGGCGCGCACCGTCATGCAGTTGCGCGCCGGCAAGCGCGTCATGGCGCGCACTTCCGAAGAAGGCGAGTTGCAACAGCTGACCGCCACCCTGAGCGATGGCCGCGACGGTCCGATCAACAATTTGCTGATTGAGCGCGACGGCGATAAATTCAAGGCAACGACCGCGCCTGCGGTGCTGGAGCGCCGCGTTGAAATGCGTTCGGGACAGATTCGCTCCTCGCTGTTTGCCGCCACCGACAACGCCCAGATCCCCGACAGCATCGCAACGCAAATCGTCGACATGTTCGCCACCAACATCAACTTCGCGTCGGATCTGCGCCGCGGCGACCGTTTCAACGTGGTGTACGAGACCTTCTACAACAACGGCGAACCGGTACGTACCGGCCGCGTGCTGGCGGGCGAGTTCACCAACGCCGGCAACACCTATCAAGCAGTCTGGTTCGATGAACCCGGCAGCAAGATCGGCGGCGGTTATTACTCTTTCGACGGCAAGTCGCTGAAAAAAGCTTTCCTCAAGTCGCCACTGGCCTTCACGCGTATTTCGTCGGGCTTCTCGATGCGCGTGCATCCCATCCTCGGGATCTGGAAGCAGCACACCGGCGTTGACTTCGCCGCACCGACCGGCACACCGATCCATGCATCAGGTGACGGCGTGGTGGATTTTGTCGGCCAGCAAAACGGCTACGGCAATATCGTTGTGATCAAGCACTGGAGCGGTTATTCCACCGCCTACGGCCACATGAGCCGCTTTGCTTCCGGCCTGCGCAAGGGCGACAAGATAGGCCAGGGCGAAGTGATCGGCTATGTCGGCATGACCGGCTGGGCGACCGGACCGCATCTGCACTACGAATTCCGCGTCAACAACGTGCCGCGCAATCCCCTGTCGGTGGACGTGCCGAACGCGCAACCGCTGGGCGGCAATCAACTGGCGCGCTTTCGTGCGGTGTCGACTGACATGAACCGCCGCCTGTCGCTGCTGCGCCCTGCCGACGGCAACGGCGTGACGCTGGCTTCGCGCTGAACCCCGCCATATCGGGCACAAACCGGGTATAACTCCCGGTACAAAACCGGTGATGGAATCGCTGTAAAATGCAGCGATCCCATCACCGGTTTTTTTATGTCTGCCGATCCCGATCTCCCACGTTCCGCATCCTCTTCCCTATATATCGGCCTGATGTCCGGCACCAGTCTGGACGGCGTCGATGGCGTGCTGGCGTCGTTGCCAGCAGATGGACAGGCGATGGCTACGCTGGCGACGGCTTACGTGCCCTTCTCCGACGATTTGCGCGCGGCGCTGATGGCGCTGCAAGCCAACGGTGAAAACGAATTGCAGCGCGAAGCAATGGCTGCAAATCAGCTGGTCGCGTACTACGCGCAATGCGTCGCCGGGCTGCTGGAAAAGAGTGCGATCCCGGCGGCCTATATCCGCGCCGTCGGCGTGCATGGCCAGACCATCCGCCATCGGCCCGAGCTCGGTTATACGCGCCAGACCAATAATCCTTCGCTGCTGGCGGAGCTGTGCGGCATTGATGTAATTGCCGATTTCCGCAGCCGCGACGTTGCCGCAGGCGGCCAGGGTGCGCCGCTGGTGCCGGCCTTTCATCAGGCCGTGTTCGGCAACGAGGAGCAGGCGCGGGTGGCGGTCAATATCGGCGGTATCAGCAACATCAGCATCCTGCCTGCCGGCAAACTGGAAGCGACATCCGGCTTCGACACCGGTCCGGGAAATGTATTGATGGATGCCTGGATCGCACGTCATCAAGGCCAAAGCTATGATGCAGACGGCGCCTGGGGCGCATCGGGCAAACCCGATGCCGCCTTGCTGAAGGCCTTGCACAGCGAGGCGTACTTTGCGCTGCCGCCGCCCAAGAGCACCGGGCGCGACCTGTTCCATATTGAATGGCTGGATGCGCGACTGGCGGCACACAAGCATCTGTCGCCCGCCGACGTGCAGGCAACGCTGACCGCCTTCACCGCCACTACCATTGCCGATGCAATTCTCAGGCATGCGCCGCAAACCGGTGCCGTGTATGTATGCGGTGGCGGTGCGTATAACGCGTATCTGTTGAAATTACTGGGAGAAGCCTTGTCAGCCGGCGCAGGAAGCGCCATCCCAGTATTGTCCACCGAGGCGCTGGGCATTGCGCCCAATCATGTGGAAGCCCTGGCTTTCGCCTGGCTGGCGCAGCGTTTCTGCCTGCGCTTGCCGGGCAACCTGCCGGCGGTCACCGGCGCGCGCGGCTTGCGCGTGCTGGGCGGACTTTATCCGGCGCAGTAGTTATATTAATTAGTATCGGTAGACTCGACCGCCATCTAAGCGGACCCGGTCACCGACCCGCAGATTATCCGTGCTGTCCTGAGCAAAGCTCTGCATGGAGCCGTCGTTCATGCGTACGCGGATATTGTAGACCTCGCGTCCACCGTGACTCTTCTGCACCTGATTGCCGACCACGCCACCGCCCACGGCACCGGCAACGGTTGCTGCAGTCCGACCCGAGCCGCTGCCGATCTGATTGCCCAGCAGCCCGCCTACCACGCCGCCGACAACCGCTCCGCCGACACCGCTGCTTTGCTGATGGCTGACCTCGATCTCTTCGATCACGCCGGTGCTGGAGTTGGAATACGAAGGCGGCGCATTAGGGCCGCTTGGCGGCGAGCGGTAATCCGGACCGCCCGCGCAACCGTTCAACAATGCAAGCATGCTCAAGCCGACGGCGAGCAGGGAAATGTAATGATGTCGCATGCCAGTGTCCTTTGTGCATTCGTGAATCCGAGAATCCGTGAGTTCGGGAATTTTGGCACCCGTGCGCTCATGGGAGATGCGGATATTGTTGATCGCATCACTCCGGTGCAACATCGGCGAACAACGCAAGTTCCTGTCAGACATCGCCTCACATTAACCGGGCGGGAGCGGGAAATACCGGGTGAAAAGGCTGTCTGTTCCTGCGCTCTGGCATCCTTCCAGCGCGCCACAATAGGCTGTCCACGCATCATGACCGACAATCGTGACCGAAGTATCATGACCTGGCATCAACGGGAGCTGCAATGCGCATTCTCTGTCGTGCAACAATCGCCCTCTGGAGCGCAGCCTTCCTGCTGCTCTCGCCCTGCTCCCACGCGCAAACCGGCGACGGCAACCAGACCGTGCTGATTGGCGTCATCGGCCCGATGTCCATGCCGCGCGGCCAAAGCTCGCGCGACGCCGCGCAAATGGCCGTGGACCGCATCAATAGCCAGGGCCTGCGGGTCAACGGCAAGAACATCACGCTCAAGCTTTTTGTCGCCGACGACAAAAACGATCTCAATCTTGCCGCCATCGCAGCGCGTTCCGCTGTCGCTGCGGGCGTCGTGGGCGTGATCGGCCATCTCACCACGGACGCCAGCATCGCCACCGCGCGCATCTACAACGACGCGGGCATCCCGCAGATGTCGCCGACCGCCGCCGGACGGGAGTTCACGCTATTGGGCTATTCCACCATCTTCCAGATGCTCGGCCATAGCGACTACACCGCGCAGTATCTGGCGGAAACCGCGATCAAGGTCCTGCGCGCCAGGCGCATCATGCTGGTCGACAATGACACGATCCTCGGCAAGGCGCTGGCAAAAAGCTTCACCACCGCGGTCGTACGCCTGGGAGGCTCCATCGTCGAGACCGACCGGATCAACGTCAAGAGTTCGGATTTCAACACCACCATGTCGAAGATCCGGAACAGCGACGCCGACCTGGTGTTTTTCGCCGGCGTGGTGCCGCAAAGCATTGCCTTCGCCACGCGTCTGCAGCAACTGGGATTGCGCACCAAGCTGCTGCTGGCGGGCGGCGCGATCAATCCCGATTTTCCCCGCAAGACGGAGGAATATCCCGACGGCACGCTGGTGCTGGTGAATGGTTATCCGGTCGAGCGCGCGCCGGATTTCAAGCGGCTGGAGAAACAGTACCGCGACAAATACAGTTCGCCGCTGATCCCGCAATCATGGTTCGCCTACGATGCGGTCGCCATGCTGGCCGAAGCCATGAAGCGCACCGACTCGCTCAATCCGCGCCTGCTGGTGTCGGCCTTGCATCAGATGAAGTTCAGCGGCATGTCGGGGCCGGTTTCGTTCACCACCGACGGCAGCGCCGAGAATCCGCGCTACACGCTCTATCGCGCCGAACAACAAGTCTGGAAAACGCTCAATACCTTGCCGTAGCGGCCTGGCGAATGCACATGCGCGGCGAGAGCGGGAGCGCGATCAGTTCAGCCAGCCGCGCCGGCGGAAGTACCAGAACGGCGCGATCGCCGAGCCAACCATCATGACGATCGCCAGCGGATAGCCGCCGCCCCAATGCAGTTCGGGCATCCATTCAAAGTTCATACCGTAAATACTGGCGATCAGTGTCGGCGGCAGGAAGGCGACCGAGGCCACCGAGAAGATCTTGATGATCTTGTTCTGGTTGATGTTGATGAAACCGACGGTGGCGTCCATCAGGAAGTTGATCTTGTCGAACAGGAAGGCGGTGTGGCCGTCCAGTGACTCGATGTCGCGCAGGATCTGGCGCGCGTCTTCGAACTGTTCCGAACTCAGCAGGCGGCCGCGCATCAGGAAGCTCACGGCGCGGCGCGTATCCATCATGTTGCGGCGAATGCGGCCGTTCAGATCTTCCTCATGCGCGATGGTATTGAGAACCTCGGCCGCGGCCTGGTCGGAGAGGCTTTTCTTGAGCACGCTGTGGCTGACCGCTTCCAGTTTCTGGTAGATGCCTTCGAGCGCATCCGCCGAATATTCGGCATCGGTTTCGTACAAGTCGAGCAGGACGTCGCGGTAGTCGCCGATCGAGCCGGGGCGTGAACGCGCGCGCATGCGCACCAGGCGAAATACCGGCAGGTCTTCGGCATGCACTGAGAACAGGATATTGCGCGCCAGGATAAAGGCCACGGTCATGGTGGCCGAGGCGTCGTCTTCGCCTTCGAACAGAAAATCGGTACGCAGATGCAGGTCGCCGTTTTCGGCTTCGAAATAACGGGCGGAGGCTTCGATGTCGCTGAATTCGTCTTCGTCCGGCAGGGTCACGCCGTAGATGCTTTTGACCCAGGCGCGCTCATCGTCGGTCGGCTCGGTCAGGTCGACCCAGACCGGCACGATGTTTTCGAGGTCGCTGCGGCTGTCGATATTGACCTGGTTCAGTCGACCATTCTGCAAAACAAAAACATTAATCATGTGATCTCACTGTCAGGACAAGTCGACTGGACGGATGGTGCTGTAACGGCGCGGTAACAAACCGGTTCCGGCCCCACGAAACGAACGCAAGTGTACGTTCAAGCTTGTCGCCAGGCAAGCGCCGCAAACACAGCGGCCGGCAGTCTCGTTTATTTTCGGGAAGACGGCTTGGCAGCGGGCTTGGCGGGCGGTTTTTCCACCGGTTTCACGGGCGGCAACTCGGCGGCGCCCATGCGCCGCAGGATCAGGCCGGTGCGGTTGGCAAGGTAGGCGGAACCGGGATTCTTGTCGTAGAAGCGTGGACGCGGCAACATCACCGCCAGCCTGGCCGCCTGGCTCGGTCCCAGGTTGGCGGCGCTGGTGTTGTAGTAGTGCAGCGAAGCTGCCTCGGCGCCGAACACGCCGTTGCCCCACTCGACCACGTTGAGGTAAATCTCAAAGATGCGCTGTTTATCCATCAGAAATTCCAGCATATAGGTGATGACGAATTCCTGCGCCTTGCGGACATAGCTGCGCTCGCCGGAGAGAAACAAATTCTTCGCCAGTTGCTGAGTAATGGTGGAACCGCCGGCAACGACCTTGCCTTTCTTGTTATTCTTTTCGTAGGCTTTTTGCAGCGCATCCCAATCCACGCCTTCATGTTCGGAGAAATTGGAGTCTTCCGACGCGATGATGGCGCGCTTGAGGTTGTTGGAGATGCGGTTGTAAGGCACCCAACGGAATTGCAGCTGCGCGTTGGGATTTTTTTCCTGCAGGATGGACAGTTGCTGGCGCATGAAACTGGTCGAATCCGGATTGTGGTCGACCCACCACCAGATCTGCACGAAAAAATACAGTTGCAGCAGCAACACTAGCGTGAGAGGCAACACGATCAGCCACAGGAACAGCTTGCGCAAGAGCTTCATTTTTCTGATGTTTGTTATCGATTGATACAGCGCCCGGTGCCGGGGAATCCTGGAACTACAGCTTCAGTTTTGATTCAGTTGTGCCCGCAAGGAAGCAAATACGTCCGCCGTTTCCGGCCGCACGCCGCGCCATAAGAAGAATGCCTCGGCGGCCTGCTCCACCAGCATGCCCAGGCCATCGCGCGCGACCGCGCCGTGGCGCGCGGCAAACTCCATGAACACCGTCGGCTGCTTGCCGTACATCATGTCGTAAGCCAGCGTCGCCCGTGAAAACACGCTCGCCGGAATCGGCGGCACGTCGGCTGCAAGACTTGCAGACGTCGCGTTGATCACGACATCGAAGGCGCCGGTCAGCTGCGCATATTCTGCTGCGGCCAGATTGCCGTACTCGGCAAATTGCGCCACCAACTCCTGCGCTTTGGCGTGGGTACGGTTGGCCAGTACCAGCTCGGCAGGCTTTTGCTCAAGCAAGGGCAGCAAGGCGCCGCGTGAGGCACCGCCGGCGCCAAGCAGCAGGACCCGCTTCCCGGCCAGCACAACGCCGGCATTCTGGACAATATCCACCACAAGTCCGGCGCCATCGGTGTTGTCCCCGAGGATGCTTCCGCCGTCAAACCTGAGTGTATTGACCGCGCCCGCCAGGCGCGCGCGATCCGTAAGTTGGTCAGCCAGTGCGTGCGCTTCCAGCTTGAAAGGCACAGTGACGTTGGCGCCTTTGCCGCCGTTGGCAATGAACACTTGGACTGCTGCCTTGAAACCTTGCAGCGGCGCCAGCAGACGCTCGTAGCTCAGTTGCTGCGCAGTCTGCGAAGCAAACTGAGCATGGATCTCAGGCGACTTGCTGTGGGCAATCGGATTGCCTATAACGACGTATGCATCCATAGAACTCATTTCATAAATAAGCGTGAGTGCGAGCTTACCCTGTTTGGGATGAAGTGCAAGGCGCGAATCGGGGTCAAGACGCCGAGTCTGGACCCCGATTCATAACGCGGCAATTCGCCCAACAGGCCGCTCCCTGCGGGTTCTTCTCAGAAAGGGCACTGGCAAGGCGTACAACGCGGCCAGTGCCCTTTCTGAGAAGAACGCATCTCATGCTTATTTGTGAAATGAGTTCTAGTCTCTCAGTGCGAACTGCTCATGTCAGTCTGCAAAGTTTCTTCGTGCGTAAAACGAAAACGGGTGATGATTTCCCAGATGTCGTCTTTACTGGTGGTGCGCATGTTGTCCGGGAAGCGGCCGAACGGCGCCGAGCGCCGTACGATCGCCAGCGCCGCACTATCCAGCGCAGCGTTGCCGGAACCGCGCTCGATACGCACGCCGCCTTCCTTATCGTAAATCGTGCCGTCCTGGAAAACCGGGATATAGATCACCAGTTCGCCGTACAGCTTCTTGCCGTCCCGCTGCGGGAAGTTCAGCGTGCCGAGCCGTTCGATCTTTTCCTGCATGGCCTTGTAATACAAGGCGTAGCCGGCCTCGCGGGTGCGCGCGGTGATCTGCGTCTTCTTCGGCCGCTTATTGTATTCCTCAATGTTCTTTGCAACCTCGGCTTCCATGCGCGCCACTGCTTTGGCGGTGTCCAGCAAGTCCTTGGCGTTGATCTGCGGCGTGACTTCCTTCGGCTTCTCGCGCTCAGGCGTGGCGACGGTCTGCGTGGTCTTGTTCATCTGCGACAAAATCTTCTGCTGCTGCGCTTCCAGCTCGGCCACCTTGCGCTGCGCCGCTTTGACGCTGTCGCCGTTCTCGACTTTGCGCATGTCCGGCAACGGCGACTTGGCGCGGCCTTCGTTGGCATTGCCGCCGCCGTCCAGATTGGCTTGCGCGATGGCCTCGGCCTTGACCGGAGCCTTGTCGTGCTTGGCGTTGACCAGGATCACTTCCAGCCCCGGGTCGGCAGGCTTGAGCCTGAACGCATCCGGCGCGGCGAAGTGCACACCCAGCAGGACCGCGTGGATCACGACGGAGCCGGCCAGAGCAATGGTCAGGAAGCGATTGTCGGCAAAAGATTTCACAGGCACATCAATACATGAAAACCGCGATTTTACGCCAAAGCCGGGGTCATTCCGCAGCCGGGACAGGGGTGGCGCCGGCCGCCTCGCCACTGCCGGTGTTTTCAGCGTTTTCGGCCGACTCTTTCTTCCCTTCGGCCGCTGCCTCGGCATCTTCTACTGCTGCATCTTCCATGCCTTGCAGCAGGGCTTCGTCTTCTTCATCCATCGGCTCGGCATCAGCAGGCTGCTGCGCGGTCGGAATCTCCAGCAGACGCGCTTCCACGGTCAGATCGACTTCATCCCAGCGCAGCAAATCCAGTTTGACTTGCAAACCGCGCGCGACCTGCGGCATGCCAGGCAGACGAATCACCAGCGGAATATCGACCAGACGCAGGATTTCGTCCTTGAGCACCACGGCGTCGACCTGACGCGCTTGCTCCTGCGCCAACCAGCGCAAGCACCAGTACCGCTCCATGCCCGACTGGAAGTCGGCATAGCCGGAGTAGGCCGAATCGAATGCAGAAACGATGGCGAACAGGTCAGCGTCGCGCGGCTTGAACGGCGCCGCCAGCGGCGCGGTGACGCCGTGCTCCAGGCAAGCCAGGATCTGCCACTGATTGACCAGGTCGGTATAGCGGCGCAGCGGCGAGGTGCTCCACGCATATTGATCGACACCCAGGCCCTGATGCGGCGCGGCGTGCGTAACCATACGCACCTGCATCTTGGCGGCCCAGCCGCCGGCACCGCCGCCTTGCGCGCGATAGATACCCGGCACGCCGTGATCAGCCATGAACTTGCCCCAGGTGCTGTTGGCGAAGATCATCAGTTCGGCGACGATCTTGTCCAGCGGCGCACCGCGCTTGCGGCGCGTGATGGTGACCACGTCGTTGTCGACGTAGAAGTTGAAATCGACGCGGTTGTTCTGTTCCGGACGCAAGCCGAAGCTTTCGCGCTTGGCCATGCGGCCCTGCTCCAGCACCTGCACCCATTGCCACAGCAGGCTGATGTCGTCCTTATGCGGATACTCGCCGCTGTTGTCGGCCAGCGCTTCTTCGGTGACCAGCGCATCCAGATCGTTGTGGCGCAGGTTGGCGGAAATCGGCACGATCTCGGCGCGCGTCTCGGTGGAGATCACGCTCCAGTCCGCCGGATCGAGCGTGGCGTACAGCGACAGCGCGGGACAGTTCTTGCCTTCGTCGAGCGTAAAAGCTTCGACCAGCGAATCGGGCAGCATGGTGATCTTTTCACCAGGCATGTACACCGTCGACATCCGTTGGCGCGCCATGGCGTCGAGCGCGTCGTCGCGCTTGATGCCCAGACCGGGTGCGGCGATGTGGATACCGACGCGCACCTTGCCGTCCGCCAGTCTGACGACCGACAGGGCATCGTCAATTTCGGTCGTGGTGACGTCATCGATGGAGAAGGCCTGCACGTCCGCCAGCGGCAGATCAGCGGGCACCGCAGGAATCGTCACCTCAGGGAAGCCGCTGCCCTTGGGGAAGAATTCGAACAGGAATTTGGCGTAATGCAGATCCTTGGGCGAGGCCAGACCGCCGGTCGACAGCATCAGACGCTGCGGCGTGGTTTGCAATTCCCTGCAGGCGGTGTCGAGCGCCTTGAATTCGATACCGTTCTTGTCGGGACGGAACAGCAATTGCAACGCCATAGTCTTGAACGACTCGGGCAATTTGCCGGCCTTCAGCTCTTCAACGTATTGCGCCTGCACCAGCGCTTGCTGCTTCTTCTTTTCCACGCCGGCCAGCGCGGCCTGCAACGAAGCGACCGGCGCCGCCTTGTAACGGCCCTTGCCCTTGCGGTAAAAATAGATCGGCGCCGAATGCAGGCGCACCAGCAAACCTGCGGCCTCATGCGGCAGCGGCGCATGGCCGAAATATTCGGCGCCCAGCTCGGCAAAGCCGAACTCTTCTTCACCCGCGACTTCCCACAGGAAGTCGAGGTCGATGTCCTGCGCGACGGCTTGGGCGTCTTCCAGCAACTTGGCCGGGCTGGGCGAGGCGAACTGCAGCATCACGTCCTTGGACTTGACCTTGCTGCGCTTGCCCGATGCCATTTCGACCTGATAGGCCTCGCCTTGCTGCGACAGCACGGCGCCAGCCTTGAAATCACCGGATTCTTCAAAAAATAAATTCATCGATTGTTGCTTACATATTCAATGCCATCAGCTTGCTGAGGGCGGGTAAAAAAACATCGGTCACCAGCATGAGGCTGCCATGACGACGAAACAGTGAACGGCGCGCATACAGTGGCAACTGCGAGGGCGACCGGGAATGGAGATCAACCACCCTGCCGATGCGGCGGACCAGTGGGTGATTGGCATGCAGACGCGCATATTGCAGCGGCGCGCGCGTGACCAGCGGATCGGAAAACAAGCTCGCGCCCAACGGCCGCACACCCAGGCGGCGGAAAAACGGCCAAGCCGACGCCGATGCCAGTGGCGTCACGGTATGACCGAAAATAACCGGCTCGCCGTCGCAGTACAAAATCACGTCGCGCTCTTCGACAGGCTGGCGCGGCGTCGCCAGGCCGAGGAATCCGGCTTCATCCGGTTGCGCATTGCCGGGGCGCTGCTGCATGCGCAACACCCGCAACTCATTGCAGCGAGCACGCAGCTTGAAAGTCATCGAACCGGGATCCGTCAGCCAGGAGCGCAGCAACGGCGCCGGCTGCAGCGCATTCGCATGGTCGAACCAATGCGCGTGAGACATCTTCATCATCAGCTTAGCGCCTCGCCGCCGGCTTGCAAGGCATTCGGCGCATTCAGTGGGGCGATGCCGCAAAACGCCAGCACATCGTCGGCATAATCGGCGAATTCGCTGATGCCATGGTCGCTGCCCTGGATCACGATTTGCCTGGCGCCGGGATAATGCGCCGTCATCTCACGCCAGTCCAGTACTTCGTCGCCGGTGGCGGCGATCAGGAAATAGCGTTCCGGACGGGTAATCTTGTCCACGGCCAGGGCGCGCAACTCGTCGATGTAGGCGTGCTTGAATTCGAAGGGTTCGTCGGAATGGTATTGCGTGGTGACGCCGACGTAGGACTCCAGATCGCGCGGCGGCTTGACGGCCGGATTGAGCAGGACGGCGCGGCAACCCAACTGCTCGGCCAGCCAGGTCGCATAAAAACCGCCCAGCGACGAACCGACCACCGTCAGTTGTTCGGTCAACTGCTCAGCCGGAAATTGCTGCGCGAATTGTTCAACATAAGCCAGCGCCAGCTTGATTGCGGCAGCCGGCGAGGCCGGCAGTTGCGGGCAGTAGTACTCCGGCAAGCGTCCCAACGCCTGCAGACGTTCGGCCATGTGGCGCGCCTTGAACGATTGCGGCGACGAACGGAAACCGTGCAGATACAAAATCATGCCAGCGCGTCCAGCAATTTCTGATGGATACCGCCGAAGCCGCCGTTGCTCATGACCAGCACGTGGTCGCCCGGGCGCGCGGCCTGCCTGATCGCCTGCACCAGTGCACCAAGATCGTCAAAGGCCTGCGCCTTGTCGCCCAGCGGCGACAACGCTTGCGCCAGATCCCAACCCAATGCTTCCTTGCCGCTGCCCTTGGCGCCGTAACCGAACACCAGATCGGCTTCGGTCAGGCTGGCGGGCAAGGCGTCTTTCATGGTGCCCAGCTTCATCGTGTTGGAACGCGGCTCCAGCACGGCCAGGATGCGCGCCGCACCGATCTTCTTGCGCAGACCGGCCACCGTGGTGGTGATCGCGGTCGGATGATGGGCGAAGTCGTCGTAGACGGCGATGTTGTTGACGGTGCCGCGCAGCTCCATGCGGCGCTTGACGTTTTCGAACTTTTCCAGCGCGGCGATCGCCTGCGCTGCCGGCACGCCGACGTGACGCGCGGCGGCAATCGCTGCCAACGCGTTCATGCGGTTGTGCTCGCCGGTCAGCGACCAGCGCACGGTGCCTTGCTGTTCGCCGTTGAAGGCGATGTCGAAACTGCCGTCGTCATGGGTCTGGAGCGACCAGCCTTTCTCTCCGGCATCGACGCCGAAATTCTCGTGTTCGCTCCAGCATCCGCGCGCAATCACGCGCTCCAGCGCCGGCTCGCGGCCGTTGACGACAAGGCGGCCGATGCCGGGCACGGTACGCACCAAGTGGTGGAATTGCGTCTCGATGGCCGCCAGATCCGGGAAGATGTCGGCGTGATCGTATTCGAGATTGTTCAGGATCGCGGTCTTGGCGTGGTAGTGCACGAACTTGCTGCGCTTGTCGAAGAAGGCGGTGTCGTACTCATCGGCTTCGATGACGAAGAAGATCGAGTCTTCTTTTTTGCCATTTTTTTCACCTGACAAGCGCGCCGAAATGCCGAAGTTCATCGGCACGCCGCCGATCAGAAAGCCCGGCGCGTAGCCGCAGTCTTCCAGGATCCAGGCCAGCATGGCGGAAGTGGTGGTCTTGCCGTGCGTACCGGCCACCGCCAGCACCCATTTGTCCTGCAGGATGTGATTGCCCATCCATTCCGGCCCCGACACGTAAGGCAGACCGCGGTTGAGGATTTCTTCCATCAGCGGATTGCCGCGCGACACCACGTTGCCGATGACGAACAGATCGGGTTGCAACTTGACTTGCTCGGGATCAAAACCCTGGATCAACTCGATACCCTGAGCTTCCAGCTGCGTGCTCATGGGCGGGTAGACATTGGCGTCGCATCCGGTGACCTTGTGACCGGCTTCTTTCGCCAGTACCGCCAGGCCGCCCATGAAGGTGCCGCAAATGCCGAGGATATGAATATGCATAGTGAATCTTGATAAGGAATCCCGAGATTTTACCTGAGCGGAGGGCCTCGTCGGGCGATAACTACAAGCTCAGAGTATTATTGCGGCCATGCATCAGACCGACATCGAACTCTTACGCTCAGAAATCGCCGCCGCGGCAGCCCGCATGATTGCCGAGGACGGCGCCGACTACGCCACCGCCAAGCGCAAGGCGGCGCGCCAGATTCTGGGCGACAACAAGACCCGCGGCGACGTCCTGCCCGATAACGCGCAGATCGAAGAAGAAGTCCGCCTGTATAACGAACTGTTCTTCGGCGAGACCCAGCCAGCCCGTTTATTGCATTTGCGCCAACTGGCGGTGCAATTGATGGAGGAACTCGCGCGCTTCAATCCTTATCTGACCGGAGCGGTGCTCAACGGCACTGCCGGTGAACACTCCGATATCCATTTGCAATTATTTACATCGAGCGCAAAGGATGTCGAAATTTATCTTTTGAACAAGAACGTCAACTTCGACGTCAGCGAAAGTACGCATTTCAAAGGCCGGCACGAACCCGTGGAAACGTTGAGCTATCTGCTGCCGCAACGGGGCGCCGCGCCGGAAGGCGTGCATCTGGCGGTGTATGATGTCGACGACTTGCGCGGCGGCATCAAGACCGCGCCCGGCAAACGCGCCGAACGTGCTGATATCGATGCGGTACGCCGCCTGATCATGGAAGAAAGCTGATGAAGACGCGAAACATATTGCTGTTTATCCTGGTTGCCGCCATTGCCGCCGGCGTCGGCATGTACACCAGCCATAAACAAAACCAGCCAGTACCGCAGACGCCTGAGGCGAAAGCCGTCGCCAATCTGTTCGCGCAGACCATGCCAGACGTTGCCGGCAAACCGCAGGCCTTGTCGCAATGGAAAGGCAAGCCGGTCATCATCAACTTCTGGGCCACCTGGTGTGCGCCTTGCGTGGAAGAAATGCCCGAGCTGGCCGCATTGCAGGCAGAAGTCGCACCGGTGCAAATTATCGGCATCGGCGTCGATTCCCAGGAGAACATCGCCCAGTTTGCAGAAAAATTCCATATCTATTATCCTCTCTACGTTGCCGGGACCGGCGCCACCGATTTGCTGCGGCAATTCGGCAATCAGGCTGGCGGCCTCCCCTTCACCGTTCTGGTGGGACTGGACGGAAACCTCAAAAAGGTCTATCTTGGGCGCCTGAATTTTGACGAGCTGCGCCGCGACCTGGCCTCCCTCAAAAACATGTAATTAAAGTTTTTCTTGCCAAATGAAGGCATTTGACGGCAAAATGCGCGCATCGTCGTCAAACGGAGCTTTATCTCCATGGCAATAAACCTTCTCCTCCTCAATGGACCCAACCTGAATTTGCTGGGTACCCGGGAGCCTGAAGTCTACGGATCCACCACCCTGGCAGACATCGAGCAGCGCGCGGCTTTGCAGGCCAGCAAAGCCGGTGCGGCTCTCCACGCTTTCCAAAGCAACCATGAAGGCGCACTCATCGACCGCATTCATGCCGCCAAAAAAGAAGGTGTCGACGCCATCGTGATCAACCCGGCAGGTCTGACCCACACCAGCGTCGCATTGCGCGATGCGCTGGCCGGCGTGGCGATTCCGTTTGTGGAAGTGCATATTTCCAATATTCATCAGCGCGAAGAGTTTCGCCATTTTTCATACCTGTCCGGTATTGCCAAGGCCGTGCTGTGCGGCTTCGGCGTCGACGGCTACCGTCTGGCAATTGATTACCTGCTCCAGCAGCCATAAGGACACTACCCCGATTTTCCGGCCGGCATCGCCGCGTGGCATTCAGAAATTCAGCGCCAGGCGTTGAACATGAGACGATGCCGGCCTGTTTAACTTGTTATAGCTGTTTTGTTATATCTATTATTACTACTGAGGAATTCACATGGATTTACGGAAACTCAAAACCTTGATCGATCTGGTCGCTGAATCGGATATCGAGGAACTGGAAGTCACCGAAGGCGAAAGCAAGGTTCGCATCGTCAAATCGTCGGCGACGCCGCAAAATCAGGTCGTGATGATGCAGCCGCAAGCTGCCTACCCGCAAACTGTGCACGCCGGCGCACCTGCGCCAGTAGCGGCGCCGGTTGCTGCACCTGCCGCTCCGGCTGCACCGGAAGGCCATATCGTCAAATCGCCGATGGTCGGCACCTTCTACCGCTCCTCCGCTCCGGGCGCTCCGGCATTCGTCGAAGTCGGCAAGGAAGTCAAGGAAGGCGACACCATCTGCATCATTGAAGCAATGAAGCTGTTGAACGAAATCGACGCCGACAAAGCCGGCGTGATCAAGCAAATCCTGGTTGAAAACGGCCAACCGGTCGAATTCGGTCAACCTCTGTTCGTAATCGGCTAAATCCTGCCAGAATGCGGATGGATGGCCTGTAGTTTCACTGAGCCCGGCAATACTTGATGGCGCTCAACTGCAGGCCCGCACTGGAATCTTTTCCATGTGCTCCATCCATGGCGGATCTGGTTACCTGTATGTAAACGCTTGACTCTTGGCGACGCACATTTCCTCTTATGTTTGAAAAAATCCTTATCGCCAATCGTGGCGAAATCGCTCTCCGTATCCAGCGCGCATGCCGTGAAATGGGTATCAAGACCGTGGTCGTGCACTCCGAGGCGGACCGCGAGGCGAAATACGTCAAGCTGGCGGATGAATCGGTCTGTATCGGACCCGCTCCTTCCGCGCTCAGCTACCTGAACATGCCGGCGATCATCAGCGCGGCCGAAGTCACCGACGCGCAAGCGATCCACCCGGGCTACGGCTTCCTGTCCGAAAACGCCGACTTCGCAGAACGCGTTGAGAAATCCGGCTTCGTCTTCATCGGCCCGCGTCCTGAAAACATCCGCATGATGGGCGACAAGGTCTCGGCCAAGCAGGCCATGATCCGCGCCGGCGTGCCGTGCGTGCCTGGTTCGGAAGGCGCCTTGCCGGACAATCCGAAGGAAATCGTGCAGATCGCACGCAAGATCGGCTACCCGGTCATCATCAAGGCAGCAGGCGGCGGCGGTGGCCGCGGCATGCGCGTGGTGCATACCGAAGCAGCGCTGATCAACGCCGTGACCATGACCAAGACGGAAGCCGGCGCAGCCTTCGGCAATCCGGAAGTCTATATGGAAAAGTACCTGGAAAATCCGCGCCACGTGGAAATCCAGATCCTCGCCGACGAACACAAGCAAGCCATCTGGCTGGGCGAGCGCGATTGCTCCATGCAGCGCCGCCACCAGAAGGTCATCGAGGAAGCTCCGGCACCGGGCATCCCACGCAAGATCATCGAAAAAATCGGTGAGCGTTGCGCCGAAGCCTGCCGCAAGATGAACTACCGCGGCGCCGGCACCTTCGAATTCCTGTACGAAAACGAAGAGTTCTACTTCATCGAAATGAACACCCGCGTGCAGGTCGAACATCCGGTCACAGAAATGATCACCGGCGTCGACATCGTGCAGGAACAGATCCGCATCGCCTTCGGCGAGAAGCTGCGCTATCGCCAGCGCGATATCGAACTGAAGGGCCACGCGATCGAGTGCCGCATCAATGCGGAAGATCCGTTCAAGTTCACCCCGTCGCCAGGCCGCCTGACGGCATGGCATGTGCCGGGCGGTCCCGGTATTCGCGTCGATTCGCACGCTTACGCCGGTTACTTCGTCCCGCCGAACTACGATTCGATGGTGGGCAAGGTGATCTCCTACGGTTCGACCCGCGAGCAGGCCATCCGCCGCATGCAGATCGCGCTGTCGGAAATGGTGGTCGAAGGCATTTCGACCAACATCCCGCTGCATCGTGAACTGATGGTGGACGCCCGCTTCATCGAAGGCGGCACCAACATCCATTATCTCGAGCACAAACTGGCGGAGCGCCCAACCGCGCCATCGGCAGAAAAACCGGCAAAGAAGTAAGTTGAAGAAGTAAAGGCAAAGAAACCGATGGGCTGGACCGAAATTGTTATTCAAGTCACGCGCGATCAGGCTGAGGCATTGTCCGACGCTCTGATGGAAGCCGGCGCCTTGTCGGTGTCGGTGGAAGACGCCGACGAAGGCACCACCGCCGAGCAGCCGTTGTTTGGCGAGCCCGGCATGGAGCCTGCCGAGGCGGCGTGGGAACGCAGCCGCGTGGTGGCATTGGCCGACGTCGACGCCGACCACGCCACCATCGTCACCGATGCCGCCAAAGCGATCGGTCTGGACTACGCCCTGCCGTTCGCCTTGCGTTCGGTGGAGGAGCAGGACTGGGTGCGTCTGACGCAATCGCAATTCGATCCTATCCACATCGGCAAACGCATCTGGGTCGTGCCGAGCTGGCACGACGCACCGGAACCTGACGCGCTGGTGCTGGAGCTGGATCCCGGTCTGGCGTTCGGCACCGGTAGCCATCCGACCACGCGCCTGTGCATGGAATGGCTGGAAGAACATGCCGCCAATGCTTCGACCGTGCTCGACTACGGCTGCGGCTCCGGCATTCTGGCACTGGTCGCCAAGAAGCTTGGCGCACAGCACGTCATCGGTGTCGACATCGACCCGCAGGCGCTGGAATCGGCTCGCTTCAACAGCGAGCGCAATACTTGCGAGATCGAATACCACCTGCCGGAAGCTTTTGTCCGTACATATCCGGAAAACCAAACCTTCGCCATCGTGGTCGCCAATATTCTGGCAGGCCCCTTGCAATTGATGGCACCGATGCTCGCCGGCCGTGTCGCGCCGGGCGGTTCGCTGGTACTGTCGGGCGTGCTGGATCGCCAGGCGGATGAAGTCATTGCCGCTTACGCGCCATACATCACGCTGAGCGTCTGGGCCGAGCATGAAGGCTGGGTCGCGCTGGCCGGCCAGGCGCCGACGGAGTAAGCATGCCGCGCCGGATCGTTCTTCGCCATGTCAGCAACGCGGGACTTGCCCGACTCCCGCATTGCGTTGAGCCGCGCGAGGTACGCTGATGGCGTTGGCGACCCAATGTCCCTTCTGCCAGACGACATTCCGCGTCGCTCAAGACCAGCTCAAACTGCGCGGCGGCCTGGTCCGCTGCGGCAGCTGCAAGGAAGTTTTCAACGGTAACGAACATCTGGTGTCGCCTGACATTGCCCAGCAACTCGTCGCCACGCCTGCCACCTCCACACCCACGGAAAATCGCACCGCACCGACGGCATGGCCGACGTTGCCGGGAAATACGAATACGGCGCCTGCTGCTGCGCCAACTCCTCTAACTCCTCCAGTCCCGCCTCGCCCGCCGGTAGATTTGTCTGCAGCGTTCGCCAGCATCGCAGCAGAAACCAACGATGCGCCGTGGGGAACGCAGTCGGACAGTCCGTCCCCGCAACCCGATTCGCCTGCACCGGAAAAAGCCGCCGCCTCATCCTCTTTCCCACTGCCGGGCGCCCCGACCAGGCCCGCAGAAACATCGGCGGCTGCCGCATCGCTGGACCAGACTGAGCATGCAGCGATCAATACCTTGACGCAGGAATTGTCTTATCCGGTTCCCCAGACCTCCTCCTCACGCCAGGCAGACGCAGCCCCCGCCGCCGAGACGAAAGAATCGTCGGAATCAAGCGAAGCTGAGCGCGAGGAAGAAGACGAAGAGGAATACGAAGAAGACGACGCCGACGCGCCTGCCTTCGTCCAGAAAGCCGAACGCCGCGAACGACTGCGCCGCGTCAGCCGCATCGTCATGAGCGTCGGCGCAGTATTGCTGAGCATCGCCCTGCTGCTGCAAGCCACCTATGTATGGCGAAACACCGTCGCCGCCTGGCTGCCGGCGACGCGGCCGCTGCTGTCTTCGGTCTGCGCCGCACTGCATTGCTCCCTTGGATTGCCGACCAATATCGACCAGTTGTCCCTGGAGTCCAGCGAACTGCAACTGGTGCCGCCCAACCAGAACATCTATACCCTGACAGTGTTGCTGCGTAACCGCGGCTACAGCGCGCAAGCCTGGCCGTATATGGAACTGACACTCAACGATGGCGATGAGAAAGCCATCACCCGGCGTGTATTTACACCGCGCGAATATCTCGGTTCAGCGCCAATGATCGACGACGGTCTGGCCGGCGAAGGCGAACAGCAGGTCAAACTGACGTTTGAACTGGCGCAACCGGCCGCATCCGGCTATCGCATCTATCTGTTTTATCCCTGAGCTGTCAGCGAGTTCTTTCCAGACTGCCGCTAAAAACCTCCAGCCGCTTCAGACATGAAAATCCGCAGAACCGGCGGGATTCTTCTACAATGCAGCATTCTTCAACTTTCTCAGACATTCGCCATGAGTTCACTTATCTGCGGCTCGCTTGCTTACGACAACATCATGCAATACGACGGCCGCTTCGCCGACGCGCTGCTGGCCGATCAATTGCACAAGATCAACGTGTCCTTCCTGGTGCCGTCGATGCGTCGCGAATTCGGCGGCTGCGCCGGCAACATCGCTTACAACCTGAAACTGCTCGGCGGTGAACCGGTCGTCATGGCAACCGTCGGCCAGGACAGCGCGCCGTACCTGGAGCGCTTCAAGAACCTCGGCATCTCCACCAGGAGCATCCGTGTGATCGATAACTCGTTCACTGCACAATGCTTCATCACCACCGATGCCGGCGGCAATCAGATCACCGCTTTCCATCCGGGTGCGATGAGCTACTCGCATGAGAACAAAGTCGCCGACGCCGGTCCGGTCAAGCTCTCCATCGTGGCGCCCGACGGCCGCGACGGCATGCTGCAGCATGCAGAGCACAGTGCCGCAGAAGGCATCCCGCTGATTTTCGATCCGGGCCAGGGCATGCCGATGTTCAGCGGCGATGATCTGAAACATTTCATCGACCTGGCAACCTATGTCGCCGTAAACGACTACGAAGCAGAATTGCTGACCGCCCGCACCGGCCTGAGCCTGGAAGACATCGCAAAGCAAGTCTCGGCGCTGATCGTCACGCGCGGCGAGCTGGGTGCGGAAATCTTCACCGATGGCCAGAAGATCGACATTCCTTGCGTGCAGGCTGACGCCATCGCCGATCCGACCGGCTGCGGCGACGCGTTCCGCGCGGGCATGCTGTTCGGCCTGACCAAAGGCATGGACTGGGCCACCACAGGCCGTCTGTCCAGCCTGATGGGTTCGATCAAGATCGCATCGCAAGGTCCGCAAAACCACGCACCCACACTGGCTGAAATCGACGACCGTTTCCACAAGGCCTTCGGCTATCGTTTCGCCTGATAGGTGGTAACGACCGGTTGGCGCCTGCCGGTGGCGTTTAACGCGCCGGCAGCACACCACTCCGTCACGCCAAAGACAGCAGCACATTGAAAGGAATAGTCATGAAACGTCTTGCCTCTGCCTTGTTATTGTCACTGTGCTCGCTGTGCTTGCTATCACTCAGCCCACCCGCATCTGCAGCGCTCAAACCCGGCGACAAGGCCCCCGACTTCTCCACCCAGGCCTCACTCGGTGGTCAGGTGTCGACGTTCTGGCTGGCCGACGCGCTCAAGAAAGGTCCGGTGGTGCTGTACTTCTACCCCGCCGCCTTCACAACCGGCTGCACGATTGAAGCCCATTTGTTTGCCGAAGCCATCGATCGCTACAAGGCGCTCGGCGCCACCGTCATCGGCGTGTCGAATGACAAGATAGAAACCCTCAACAAGTTTTCCGTCAGTGAATGCCGCAGCAAATTTGCAGTCGCCGCCGACACCGATCAGAAGATCATGAAGTCTTACGACGCCGTGATGCAGAGCAAATCCGACTACGCCAGCCGTACGTCTTATGTGATCGCCCCGGACAAGAGCATCATCTACGAATACAGCAGCCCGAGTCCCGACAAGCATGTCGAGAACACGCTGCAAGCGTTGCAGCAGTGGAGCGCAAAGAAGAAATAGGCGAGACAGGAATCCAAAGCCCGAACGCAAAACAGGCCGCACGATGCACCGTGCGGCCTGTTTTATTTTGTCCGGTCTGGAGTGATCAGCCGATGGAAAGCAGCAGCGTACTGACCAGACGCACGGCGATCTGCAGCAGGATCAGCGCAGCCAGCGGCGACAGATCGACATTGCCGATCAGCGGAATGACCTTGCGCAGCGGACGCAGCAACGGCTCATTAAGCGCCCGCACAAACGGCGCCAGCGGTGCATAGGGATTGACCCAGCTGAAGATCGCTTCGAGGATCAGCGTGGCCATGAAACCGTAGAAAATCCATTGGAAAAAGCGCACCAGCGACAACAGGATGATGGGTTGGAAATCAAACCCCGAGATGAATCCAATCGCAGCGATGGTTGACAGCAGCACGATCAGGAAGGCGCCAACCAGGCTGGCCCAGTCGTAGCCGCCGACACCCGGCAGCACTTTACGCAGCGGCTTGACCAGCCAATCCGACAGCTGGAACACGAACTGCCCCACCGATGCCGGCGGACGCACCTGCACAACCTGCATCCAGAAACGCAGCAGCAGCACTCCAGCCAGCACGCTGGCGATGGCGTCAACGATCAACATGAAAATGCTATGCAACACGGTCACTCTCCATAAGAAGCTGTTTGCCCATCGGCTTCCGCGGCGCGAAAACCAAGCATACGCATCGGGTTCGATGCTCAGTGCACATACTAAACCATGCAGCGCTGTTCCCTATATGGGGACGGGGAATAATTAACAAAGCCCTGGCTGCGTCAAGACCATCGATGCGGTGACATCGTGAATGAAAGCTGCAGCAACCGGCGCCGGCATAGTCGCCCTCAGAACGATCGGGCGGGCGCCGCGACATTCGCTTGCACCGTCCGCACAGCGGCCACATGGGCACCCGCACCGGCGAAAAAAAACCGCTGCATGAACGAGTCACACAGCGGTATTTTGCACCTGATTACTCAGGCGCCAGGCCAGGTCCGATTAAGGACGTGTTGTGCCTGTTGGGAACGGCCAAGCTGCTGCCGGGTTCAGCACAGTCTTCACAGCTGGAGCTGCTGCAGCTGGCTTCGCTGCTGGCTTCTTCGCTGCTGGCTTAGCTGCGGCCTTCTTGGCAACTGGCTTCTTCGCTGCTGGCTTAGCTGCGGCCTTGACTGCTGGCTTAGCAGCAGGCTTAGCGGCGACTGCCTTCTTCGCGACTGGCTTCTTAGCTGCAACTGCCTTCTTGGCTGCTGGCTTTGCTGCTGGCTTTGCTGCTGCCTTGGCGACTGGCTTCTTCGCTGCTACTGGCTTCTTAGCGGCGACTGCTTTCTTCGCTACTGGCTTCTTAGCTGCAACTGCCTTCTTCGCTACTGGCTTCTTGGCTGCAACTGCTTTCTTCGCCACTGGCTTCTTGGCTGCAACTGCCTTCTTCGCTGCTACCGGCTTCTTCGCTGCGACTGCTTTCTTAGCTACCGGCTTCTTCGCTGCTACTGGCTTCTTAGCTGCGACTGCTTTCTTCGCTACTGGCTTCTTAGCTGCAACTGCTTTTTTAGGAGCTGCTGCTTTCTTTGCCACTGGCTTTGCTGCTGCCTTAGCGACTGGCTTCTTAGCGGCGACTGCCTTCTTCGGAGCTGCTGCCTTCTTGGCTGCAACCGGCTTCTTAGCGGCGACCGCTGGTTTCTTTGCAGCAGGCTTCTTCGCTGCTGGTTTCTTTGCTGCTGTTGCCATTTTGTTTCTCCTTCTTCACGTGATGGAAAAAATCAAGCTTGATTTAAGAAACCCGTCTGTACCATCGCGATGATGCAGGCGGATTATTCATCGGCACAAGCAAGCTTCTGCTTGCGCTAATGAATTCGGCACCAGCTGAACTGCTGCATCCCCTCACCTATGCAGCGCTTCAGCTATCTTGGTCTGGCCTCTGCCCCGCTTGTGCAGGGGCTCAGAGCTTCGGTCCGCGCCTTCGCGAACGCCACAACCAAAAAAAACGCCAGCGGATTACACGCTAGCGTCAGGAATACTATTCCCGAAAAACCTTCAGGTTTTTCAAAGGAAAAGCCGCCTGACCCGATTTAATCGAGTTAAGCGGCGATAACAGAGAAGATCGTTTCGGTCTTTTACTGTTCATTAAATTTGGTGAAAGCCTTCCGTATTTTGGCAGTCGGATATCTTGCAAGCTACCCGACTGTTGAGTGCCTCACAAATCTCGCTGAAGAGCATTGACGAGATGGGCACATCATTCCCAGTTAAGCGCGCCTCCGGTTTGGTATTCGATGACTCGGGTTTCAAAGAAGTTGCGCTCCTTCTTCAAATCGATCATCTCGCTCATCCACGGAAACGGATTTTCTTCTTGCGCGAACAGTGGGTCGAGTCCGATTTGCTGTGCGCGACGATTAGCGATGAATCGTAAGTAACCTTTGAACATCGGCGCATTCAAACCTAGCACGCCTCGCGGC
The DNA here is from genome assembly GCF_058801885.1 of Herbaspirillum sp. GW822-FHT03A08. Lineage (NCBI taxonomy): Bacteria > Pseudomonadati > Pseudomonadota > Betaproteobacteria > Burkholderiales > Oxalobacteraceae > Herbaspirillum > Herbaspirillum sp. GW822-FHT03A08. Next base: position 547,594 of record NZ_JBXANR010000004.1, read on the forward strand.
ATTGTATCCTCTGCGTAGCGATATTCCAACTCTACGGCGCTTAAAAACAACGATTTAATTTCGTTTCTGAATTCCGGCGTCCACAAATGTGGGTTCTCCATCTTCACCGTGTTGATCAGATCGATACCGAAATTGCAGTGCATCGATTCATCGCGCAGGATGTATTGATACTGTTCGGCGGCGCCCATCATCTTGTTCTGGCGGCCCAGCGCAAGGATCTGCGTGAAGCCGACGTAGAAGAACAGGCCTTCCATGATGCAGGCAAAAACGATCAGCGACTTCAGCAGCTTCTGGTCGTTCTCGGTGGTGCCGGTCTTGAACTCGGGATCGGTCAGCGTGTTGATGAACGGGATCAGGAATTCGTCCTTGTCGCGGATCGACTTCACCTCGTGATACGCGTTGAAGATTTCGGCTTCGTCCAGACCCAGCGACTCGACGATGTATTGGTAAGCGTGGGTGTGGATCGCCTCTTCAAAAGCCTGGCGCAGCAGGTACTGGCGGCATTCCGGCGCGGTGATGTGGCGGTAGGTGCCCAGCACGATATTGTTGGCGGCGAGCGAGTCGGCGGTGACAAAGAAGCCGAGGTTGCGCTTGACCAGACGACGCTCGTCTTCGGTCAGACCGTTCGGATTCTTCCACAGCTCGATGTCGCGCTGCATGTTGATTTCCTGCGGCATCCAGTGGTTGGCGCAGCCGGCCAGGTACTTGTCCCATGCCCATTTGTATTTGAACGGCACCAGCTGATTGACGTCGGTGTGGCCGTTGATGATGCGCTTGTCAGCTGCATTGACGCGGCTGGTTACGTCTACCGGCGCTTCGTCTTTGGTAACCAGAGCAGGATTCAGCGCGACGTCAGAAAACTGCGGACGTGCATTGTTGATAGCGGCCGATTGCAATTGAGGCTGAGGCGTTTGCGAGGCGTGCGGCGCGGATGGTGCCGGCGAGGCCTTCACTTCATCATCCCAAGAGAGCATGTTTGATCCTTTACTTAATTTAGAGTCTGTTGCGAAATGACCGTGGCGTTGTTGCGCCTCCTGGCCGTACAGTCGTACTGTCTGCGTCGGCGCGCCTGGCCACACTCACTTCGCAACAGCCTCTTATTTTCTGACATCCCGACGCGGCCGGGATGTGACTTATGACATTGATGCAGGCAGCTCGTTCACCTTCCGGAGAAGACTGCCGCCGGACTTGCCGGCGGCTGCTACCTGTTTTTACCGCCTGCCGGGATTATTGGCAGGCTTCGCACTCTTCAAAACCTGCATCGCCTGGACGCAGATAGCATGCCTCGCCGTCGGCTTCGGCTTCAACTGCTGCTGCCGCCACGGTTGCCGTGCTGGCGGCAGACGCCGTCATCGATGCTGGCGCCGAGGCAGCCGCTGCACTATGGCCGACACCGCCGTCCACTGCCACAGCATTCAGGGCGCCGGTCTTGGAAGTCGACTTCTCGGTGTGGGTCGCGCCGATGGTGCGGAGATAGTAGGTGGTCTTCAGACCGCGCAACCATGCCAGCTTGTAAGTCTCATCCAGACGCTTGCCCGATGCGCCGGCCATGTAGATGTTCAGCGACTGAGCCTGATCGATCCATTTTTGACGGCGGGATGCAGCTTCCACCAGCCAGGATGGTTCGACTTCGAAGGCGGTGGCGTAAATATCGCGCAGATCTTGCGGAATGCGGTCGATCTTGGCCAGACTGCCGTCAAAGTACTTCAGGTCGGAAATCATGACTTCGTCCCACAGGCCGCGGGCCTTCAGATCACGCACCAGGTACTCGTTGATTTCGGTGAATTCGCCCGACAGGTTCGACTTCACATACAGGTTCTGGTAAGTCGGTTCGATGCAAGCCGACACGCCGATGATGTTGGAAATCGTTGCTGTCGGAGCAATCGCCACGCAGTTCGAGTTACGCATGCCGAACTCGGAAATGCGCGAACGCAGTGCCGACCAGTCCAGTGTTTCCGACATGTCCGCTTCCAGATAGCCACCGCGTTCTTGCGCCAGCAGCTTCAGAGAATCTTGCGGCAGGATGCCGCGATCCCACAGCGAACCACGGTAGGAGCTGTAACGGCCGCGCTCTTCCGCCAGTTCGGTCGATGCCCAGTAAGCGTAGTAGCAGACGGCTTCCATCGAACGATCGGCGAATTCCACTGCGTCCATCGAAGCATAAGGCACGCGCTTCATGTGCAGGCAGTCCTGGAAGCCCATGATGCCCAGGCCGACCGGACGATGGCGCAGGTTGGAATCACGCGCCTTCTTGACGGCGTAGTAGTTGATGTCGATCACGTTGTCGAGCATGCGCATTGCGGTGCGGATGGTCTTTTGCAGCTTGACGTGGTCGATCTCGCCGTTCACCAGATGAGCAGGCATGTTGACCGAACCCAGGTTGCAGACGGCGATTTCGGACTCGTTGGTGTTCAGGGTGATTTCCGTGCACAGGTTCGAGCTGTGAACCACGCCGACGTGTTGCTGCGGCGAACGGATGTTGCATGGGTCCTTGAAAGTGATCCATGGGTGGCCGGTTTCGAACAGCATCGACAGCATCTTGCGCCACAGGTCCAGCGCTTGCACCTTCTTGAACAGCTTCAGCTCGCCGCGGGCAGCCTTGGCTTCGTAGCCGGTGTAGGCTTCTTCGAAGGCCTTGCCGAACTTGTCGTGCAGGTCTGGCGCATCGGATGGCGAGAACAATGTCCACTCGCCCTTTTCCATGACGCGCTTCATGAACAGGTCGGGAATCCAGTTGGCGGTGTTCATGTCATGCGTACGACGGCGGTCGTCGCCGGTATTTTTACGCAGTTCGAGGAATTCCTCGATGTCCATGTGCCAGGTTTCCAGGTAGGCGCAGACTGCACCCTTGCGCTTGCCGCCTTGGTTAACAGCCACGGCGGTGTCGTTGACCACTTTCAGGAAAGGCACAACGCCTTGCGACTTGCCGTTGGTGCCCTTGATGTGCGCGCCCAGCGAACGGACCGGAGTCCAGTCGTTGCCCAGACCGCCGGCGTATTTGGCCAGCAGCGCGTTTTCCTTGATGGCTTCGTAGATGCCGTCCAGATCGTCGGCGACCGTCGTCAGGTAGCACGACGACAGTTGCGAACGCAGGGTGCCCGAGTTGAACAGGGTCGGTGTCGAGCTCATGAAGTCGAACGACGACAGCAGATTGTAGAACTCGATAGTGCGTGCTTCGCGGTCGATTTCATTCAGCGACAGGCCCATCGCGACGCGCATGTAGAACGCTTGCGGCATTTCAATGCGGGTGCCTTGAATATGCAGGAAGTAGCGGTCGTACAGAGTTTGCAGGCCGAGATAACCGAATTGCAGATCGCGCTCAGGCTTGATGGCGTTGGCCAGCTTGACCAGATCGAACTGGGCCAGCTTGGAGTCGAGCAGCTCAGCGGCGATACCCTTCTTGATGTACTTGGCGAAGTAGTCCAGGTATTCAGCAGGCGCGTCAGCTTGCGCGACTTCCTTGCCGAACACTTCTTTACGGATAGTGTGCATCAGCAGACGCGCAGTGACCTGGCTGTAGGCCGGATCTTTTTCCATCAGCGCGCGCGCAGCCAGAATGGCCGACTTGTGCAGTTCTTCAACCGGCACGCCGTCGTACAGATTCTTGACGGTTTCCGCCAGGATGGCGTCGGCGTCGACGTGTTTTTCCAGACCGACGCAGGCTGCCGTGATCAGGGTGCGCACTTCGTCCAGATCCAGCAGGCGGCTTTGGCCGTCTTCCACCACGTGCAGTTGCGGTGCAGCGAAATCGGTCTTGGTGCCGGCGCCTTGCTGTGCGCGTTCTTCCATGCGCTTGGCGCGGTACAGAACGTAGGCACGGGCGACATCGTGTTCGCCGGAACGCATCAGGGCCAGTTCAACCTGGTCCTGGATATCTTCAATATGGAAAGTGCCGCCGGTCGGCTGGCGACGCACCAGGGCCGAAACGACGTTGGTGGTCAATTGCTCGACCATTTCGCGCACGCGCGCCGAAGCCGCACCCTGGCCGCCGTTGACGGCGAGGAATGCCTTGGTCACGGCAATCGAAATCTTCGATGGTTCAAAACCGACCACCGCACCATTGCGGCGGATGATTCTGTATTCACCCAAACCGGAAGCAGGACGAACCGATTGCGAAGGCGTTGCTTCGTCTTGGTTGCCCGCCGTGGGAATGACGCCAAAATCTGCCGGGGATTTAGCGGAAATTTCTTGTGTAGAGCGCACTGAGCCTCCTTAAAACTATGATTGACGGACAGCTGAGCTGCCCGCGTTGCCAATAGAACCCTTCATATATATAAGGTGCAAAAATATGAAGAGGTTCACGAATACCAAAAACAGGACGACGCCAACACCGCCGCAAGCGCGACTGCATATAAGTACGGCCTGTTCCGAACTGATTAAATGAAGCCTGAAATGTAAAGCCTGAAATGTAAAGCCTGAAATTAATGCTTAAATGGGAGTGTTACCGAGACATCGTTTGAATTGTTGCTTGCCTCAAGACTCGCCACCCTACGAATCCCAACCTGAAGCCCACTCCTGCGGAACCTGCTCCAGCTCTTGTTGAGAGCCTTGATCCAGGGTCATCACAGAGTGACCAGGGGACCGCGAACAGCTTCTTCCAACTCAAAGAACGATCAAAGAATTACTTACCAAAAACACTACATCTAGTTCCAAAGGAATAATTGAGACTAATTCTAGTGTCTGAAATCGAGAGATGCAACCGCTATTTCTGGATATTTTTATATGTTTTACGCTTGACTTTCACCGACCCCAGAAGGGAAGCGCAATTGCGCTGATTCAACATGGGCAAGGAAATCCCTTTGAAATTTAGGCCATTCAAAAAACGGCCCCGGATCAGTCTTCCTCCCCGGCGCGATGTGCTCGTGACCGGCGACGTCGGTGAGCGGATAGCGCCGCCGCAAAGCGACCGTGAGGGTCGCCAGCACCTGGTACTGAAGATCGGTGAAGGGCTCGAAATCGGTCCCTTCCAATTCTATGCCGATGGAGAAATCATTGCAGCGCTCGCGCCCGTTGAAGGACGACACGCCGGCATGCCAGGCGCGGTCGTTAGCCGAGACGAACTGCAGCAGCTGGCCGTCGCGCTGGATCACGAAATGCGCCGACACCCGCAAAGGACGCAGTTGGTCGAAATACGGATGGGCATCACAATCAAGCTGATTGCAGAACAGGTCGCCGATGAACGGACCGCCGAACTGCCCCGGCGGCAGGCTGATGTTATGGATTACCAGCAAGTCGGTCACCGTGCCTTCGGCGCGGGCGTCGAAGTTCGGCGACGGCTGCCGGAGGGCGTGGTCGCACCAGCCGTCGGCGGCGATCGTCAGTTGTGCAGGGGGCGGGGGGACTGTCCTGGCCAGCTCCGGGCTGACCATCGATACTGCTTGCTGGTCGCTGGAGTCTGCCTTCATGTCAGGAAGACGCCAGCCTCAGGTGTTCTTCGCTGCAGTAAACAATACCCGCAGCGTTCGATACCGATTCGGATGCCGGAAAATGGATGCCGCAGTGGGCGCACTGCACCATGGTCTCGGCTTCTTCCTTGCGCTGTTTGCGCGCAAAGGGATTGCGGCTGGCGCCGGCGGAACCCTGCGGCGAACCGGCGTTTGCCGCGATGGATTTTTTAGCGCGCTGCAGCCAGACCACGACCGCCAGAGCGATCACCAGCCAAATAAGATATTTCATACCAGTATCCGATGCAGCACGACTTCGAGCACGAAGCGGCTGCCAACATAGGCGAGCAGCAAGATGGCAAACCCGGTCAGGGTGAAACTGAGCGCGGTACGGCCACGCCAGCCTTGCCATTTGCGTCCTGCCAATAACAAACCGAACAATCCCCAGGACAGCAGTGTAAAGATCGTTTTGTGATCCCACCGGAAGGCCTTGTCAAACAACTGCTCGGAAAACACGACGCCGGACAACACGGTCAGCGTCAACAGAACAAAACCGAAAGCGATCAGCCGGAACAGGATCTTTTCCATCGTCAGCAACGCCGGCAGGCGATCCAGCGCCATGGAGAACCAGCCGCTTTGCGCCGGACCGGGCCGCGTATGCAGGCGCGACTCCTGCAGCACCATCAGCACCGCATGGAAAGCGGCGATAGTCAGCGTGCTGTAGGCCAGGATGGAAATGGCGATATGCCACAGGAACCAGTCCGACTTGCCCGCCAGGACCACCATGTTGCCCGGAAAAACACTGGGCAGAATCACCGCCACGGCCGCCACCGGCAGCACCAGCACGCGCAGGCTGTCGAGCGAAAAATTACGATTTTCCAGCCAGTAAGCTGCGACCGACACCCACAAGGTGGCCGACAGCATCACGCCAAAACCCACGCGTACTGCATCGGGCGCAAACATGTCCGCCATCAGGGCGCCGCCATGCAGCAGCCAGCCGACCACCGTCCCGATCGAAATCGGCAGGCGCCGTTCGGAAGGCAGGAAGGCGCAGCCCAGGTACAGGAGCGCAGCCAGAATGAAAAAATATGTTTGCATCGACTAAGTTTACACCATGTCACTCATTCGCTGACTGCCGCCGGCCGCCGGAAACATGTTCCGGAGGCGCTGAATGGTCTTACCGGGAAGCAAATGCGAAACCACCATATTGCCTCGGACTAAAGCAATATGGTGGGGATGAAACCGCCAAAATCAATGGCGCAAAGAGGCGTCAGTCGACTGCCGCCGCGCGCATCTCGTCGTGATGATGGCGCTGCTGCTCTTCCATGACCAACTGGCCGAGTTCGCGCTTCAAGGCGTTGAACTCCGGGTCAGCCGGGTCGCGCAGGCGCGGCAGCGTGACGGTGATGTCGCGCTTGATGGTGCCGGGGCGGTAAGTCATGACGACAATGCGGTCGGCCAGGTAGATAGCTTCTTCGATGCTGTGCGTCACGAACACGATGGTCTTCTTGAACTCGTCCCAGATGCGCAGCAATTCGTCCTGCAGGTTGCGGCGCGTGAGCGCGTCGAGTGCGCCGAACGGTTCGTCCATCAGCATGATCGGCGAATCCAGCGCCAGCACGCGGGCGATCGCCACGCGCTGACGCATGCCGCCGGACAGATCCTTGGGAAAACGGCTGCGGAAATCGATCAGGCCCAGCTTGTCCAGCAACTGGGTCACGCGCGCCTGGATCTCGGCCTTGGCGACACCCTTGATTTCCAGACCGAAGGCGACGTTCTGCTCCACCGTCATCCAGGGAAACAGCGCGTACTCCTGGAACACCATACCCCGATCCGGACCGGGTTCGGCCACGAGCTTGCCATTGGTGGTGATGCTGCCGCTACTGGGCAGAGCAAAGCCGGCAATAGCGTTGAGCAGGGTCGATTTGCCGCAGCCGGACGGTCCCAGCAGGCAGACGAACTGGCCGTCGGGGATATCGAGATTGATGTCTTTGAGCGCCACGACTTCGCGGTCGTCGCTCTTGAAAACCTTGTTGACGCCGGTAACGACGATTTGGGATGCGCTCATGTCAGCTCTCCAGTCCGCGATGCCAGCGCAGCATGTAATTGTTCAGACGGCTCATGCCGATGTCGATGGCCAGACCCAGCAAGCCGATGGTGATCATGCCGGCGATGATCTTGTCGGACCAGAAATATTCCCGTGCTTCCATGATGCGGAAACCAAGGCCGTTGCTGACCGCAATCATCTCAGCCACGATCACCACGATGAAGGCGGTACCGATGCCGATGCGCACGCCCGACAGAATGTAAGGCACGGCCGCCGGCAACATCACGCGCACAAACAGCGTGCGCTGGCTGGCGCCGAGGTTGCGCGCTGCGCGCAGGTAGATGCTGTCGACCTGGCGCACACCGGCGATGGTGTTCATCAATACAGGGAAAAACGCGCCCAGCGAAATCAGGAACAGCGCCGGCGGATTGCCCAGCCCGAACCACAGGATCGCCAGCGGAATATAGGCAATCGGCGGAATCGGACGGATCACCTGCACCGTCAGATTCATCAGGCCGTAGACGCGCTGGCTCGATCCCATCAGCAGACCGAGCGGCAAGGCCAGCCCGGCGCCGATCAGGAAACCGACCACCACGCGATACAGACTGCCGATGGCGTCGATGATCAGCTCGCCTGAGAACAGCCAGGCCAGCCAGCTGCCGTCGGCAGGGTCATACGGTTTGGTGGGCGACAAGTATTCGAACCACTTGTGCACCACCGCCCACGGCGATGGCAAGACCAGCGGATTGATCCAGCCCAGCGAAGATGCGCCCTGCCAGATGGCGATTACCACCACCGGCACCACCAATCCCTGCAAGGCTCCCCCTATTTTTCGTTTTGCCATGTTCGTGGTCCTAGCTGATTACGTTACCTAAGGCGTTACTTAAGGTTCATGCTTTTCTTGGCTTGTTCCAACAGATCGGTTTTCACCCAATCCTTGGCAACAGGCGGCTTGGCCATCTTGCCGGTGCCGTACTTGGCCATGGTGTCCGTGGTGATCTGGATGTGCTCAGCCGTGATGTCATAGGCGTAAGGCGAATTGCCGATGGCGTCGTAGAAATCTTCCTTGGTGATCTGGTTCTTGAAGATGACTTCGCGCACGTATTTCTCGGCGGTTTCCTTGTTGTCCATGAAGGTCTTGGTGGCTTCCAGGAAGCAGCGCATGAACTTCTCGGCCAGCGGACGTTTCTCTTTATAGAACTTCTCGGTCATCACCATGGTGCGCACCGGCTCGCCGATCGGCGTGTCGTACGGCTTCATGACTTCCACGCCGAAGCCTTTGTTGATGGCTTGCGAGGATTGCGGTTCGCTCTGCATCATGGCGTCGATGTTCTTGCCCAGCAGCGCCTGGTTCAGATCGGCGAAAGCCAGATAGACGATGGTGACATCCTTGGAAGTCAGGCCGTTCTGGCCGAGCTCGGCGTCGAGCAGCACTTCATGGATACCGCCGCGGGTCACGCCGACTTTCTTGCCCTTCAGGTCCTTGACCGACTTGATGCCGGAATCCTTGCCGGCTACCAGACGCGCACCACCCTTGGCGAAACCGGCGACGACGTAGATCGGTGCACCGTTGGCGCGGCCGGAGATGGCGGCTTCCGACGCAGTCGTACCGACATCGAGTTCACCGGCGAGGATGCCTTGCATCACGTCAGGGCCTTTCGGGAAGACTTTTTCGTCGACCTTGATGCCGCACTTCGGCGCAATTTCCTTGATATAAGACACCGCACCGTAGTGGGCGAACTTGAGGTTGCCGAGGCGCACCACTTCTTGCGCCGCTGCGTTCAGTGAAGCTCCGGTTGCCAGAACAGCCATTGCAGCTGCCGCGATGAGTTGCTTGTTCATCTCTCTCTCCTGTCGTTATGTTTGCGCCGCCGGCGGAATACGCCGCGGGGTTGATATGCGTCTTCCTCATGGGAAGAACTGTCCATTCGATGCAACGCCACTGTATACACAATTACGTCAGCGAGAACAATACCGTACTTTCCCCTACTCCTGCAGATCCGGCTGCCGAGATCGCCGCTGCCGGGACTGCCGATCAGGTAAAATGGCGGTTTCCCTTGCGGTTTCTGCCCGGCTTTTACGGTGCATCCGCGGCCCTCTTTTTTTCAAAGTCTAACGGTTCATCATGCTCGACAATCTGACCCAACGCCTTGCCAAAGTCGTCAAAACCATGCGCGGCGAGGCGCGCCTGACCGAATCCAATACCGCCGAAATGCTGCGCGAAGTGCGTCTGGCGCTGCTCGAGGCCGACGTTGCCCTGCCCGCCGTGCGCGAGTTCATCGCCAAGGTCAAGGAAAAGGCGGTCGGCGAAGAAGTCATCGGTTCGCTGACGCCAGGCCAGGCGCTGGTCGGCGTGGTCCAGCGCGAACTGGCCAGCCTGATGGGCGCCGACCTCGGTGCGGAAGCATCGCAGCTCAACTTCGCCACGCAGCCGCCGGCAATCATCCTGATGGCCGGTCTGCAAGGCGCGGGTAAAACCACCACTGTCGGTAAGCTCGCCAAGTACCTGCGTGAGAACAAGAAGAAAAAAGTCCTGACCGTCTCCGCCGACGTCTACCGTCCGGCTGCGATCGGCCAGTTGGAAACCGTGACCGGCCAGGCCGGCGCCGACTTCTTCCCGACCAAGACCACCGACAAGCCGGTCGACATCGCCCTGGCCGCGCTGGATTACGCCAAGCGCCATTTCCATGACGTCCTGATCATCGACACCGCCGGCCGCCTCGGCATCGACGAAGCGATGATGCAGGAAATCAGCGCCGTGCATGCCGCCGTCAAACCGATCGAAACCCTGTTTGTGGTCGACGCCATGCTCGGCCAGGACGCCATCAACACCGCCAAAGCCTTCAGCGACGCGCTGCCGCTGACCGGTATCGTGCTGACCAAGCTGGACGGCGACTCGCGCGGCGGTGCTGCGCTGTCGGTGCGCCACATCACCGGCAAACCGATCAAGTTCGCCGGCGTGGCGGAAAAGCTGGACGGCCTGGAAGCCTTCGATCCGAGCCGCATGGCCAATCGTATTCTCGGCATGGGCGACATCCTGGCGCTGGTCGAGGAAGCGCGCAAAGGCGTCGACGTCGCCGCGGCGCAAGATCTGGCACAAAAGATCAAGAGCGGCGGCAAGTTCGACCTCAACGATTTCAAGGCGCAGCTCGGCCAGATGAAGAAGATGGGCGGCATGGCCGGTCTGCTCGACAAGCTGCCGGCCCAGATGCAGCAAGCCGCCGGCAACGCCAATATGGACCAGGCTGAAAAGCAGGTGCGCCGCATGGAAGGCATGATCAATTCGATGACGCTGCAGGAGCGCGCCAAACCCGAACTGATCAAAGCCACCCGCAAGCGCCGCATCGCCGCCGGCGCCGGCGTCCAGGTGCAGGAAGTCAACCGCATGCTGGCCCAGTTCGAACAAATGCAAACGATGATGAAAAAGCTCAAGGGCGGCGGCATGATGAAGATGATGCGAAGCATGAAGGGCATGATGCCGGGAATGCGCTGAGAGCCGTTTTTTCGGCTGGCGCTCAACAAGACGAAAGCCGCTCCAGGCGGCTTTTTGAGAGGGTTGCAGCGGTTTTTTGAAGTTGTCGTGGTTTATAGCGCGTTTTCCCTCTGAAAACCGCTAAAAAACACTTGCATCGCCGGGAAAACCGCACCACTATTGTCGGTGCGTGATTTGCGCATTCAACTCTTTCCTTGCTTGATCCCTTATTAAGGAGGCTTACAGATGGCCACAGCCAAAAAACCCGCAGCCGCAGCGAAGAAGCCCGTAGCAAAAGCAGCACCGAAAGCAGCACCGAAGAAAGCAGTCGCAGCACCGAAAAAAGCAGCAGCTCCAAAGGCCGCCGCCAAGCCAGCAGCAAAAGCAGCCGCTCCAAAGAAAGCCGCAACACCAAAAGCAGCCGCCAAGCCAGCAGCAAAGAAACCAGCAGTCAAGCGCACTCCCAACGCCGCATTCATGAAGCCGCTGACACCATCGGCAGCACTGGCTGAAGTCGTTGGCGCCAAACCTCTGCCACGTACTGAAGTCACCAAGAAGGTTTGGGAATACATCAAGAAACACAAACTGCAAAACCCCGAAAACAAACGCAACATCGACGCAGATGACAAGTTGAAGGTTGTGTTCGGCGGCAAGAAACAGGTATCGATGTTTGAAATGACCAAGCTGATTTCCGGCCATTTGAAATAAGCAATACAGGTTTTTGCAGACTTGCTTGCAAAACAAAAACGCCCGCATCGCGCGGGCGTTTTTGTTTTCCGGGATGCCTTTTCAGCAATGGTTTTTGCGCCATTACGAGCGTCGCCTCGACCATGCCCATTTCGACTACATCGAACAATCCCCCACACCGACAGTGCTTTCCTACAGGGTGGCGATATCGCTGTCGCCGGGTGAACTTTGCTGTTTTCGTCAGGGTCTAGATTGCACGGACGTTTCCCGAAAGGACACCAGCATGACATTTACCGATAAGAACATTGCTCTCAGTAGCAAACCTCTCCATCACCTCGCCTTGCGCAAAACAGTCGCCATGCTCAGTGTTGCCGCTGCCGGCCTGCTGGTCGCCGGCACCGCTTTTGCAGCGGGCGCAAGCGGCAAGAGCAACGCCGAACTGGATGCGCAATATCAACGTGAAAAGGCGGTCTGCACCAGCGGCCAGTCGAATCAGGACAAGGCGACCTGTCTGCGTGAAGCCGGCGCTGCGTATCAGCAAGCAAGACAAGGCAGCCTGCAGACTAACCAGTCGCAGCAATACAGCCAGAACGCAATAGAACGCTGCAAGTCGTTGCCGACACAGGACCAGGCGGACTGCCAGCGTCGCATCGACAACCCGACTGAAGTTGATGGCAATGCACTCTCCGGCGGCATCTTGCGCAAGGAAGTGACCGTGGTGCCGGCCTCCCAATAAACTCAGCGCAGAACGTATCACTTCACCACGGCAAGCCAACGGACTAGCGACGCCGACAGAGGGAATCAACGCAAAGCACGAATGCGGAGATTCCCTCTTTTTATTGGCATATCATTTCTTCGTATCGCATGGATTGTCCGAGGCTTTCCATGAGCGCCATGCTTCATCGAATCGGCACTCGCCTTAGCCATATTCCGCACTATTCTTATTGTGCTGCGGTTTCCCATCGCTTCTTCGCCTTCAAAACCGCCGTCGGATACTCCGGCAAGCCGCGGCTGCCATTGTATTTGCCAAGCGCCATGAAGTAGTCGCCGCCCTCCTGATCGAGATACAGACGCAGAATGGCGCAGCCGTAGCGCAGATTGCTGCGCATGTGGAACAGCTTGTGGCGGTCGCCGTCGCCGACGGCGCGCGTCCAGAACGGCATGACCTGCATGTAGCCGGTAGCGCCTGCCGATGAGATCGCGTATTTGCGGAATGCGGATTCGACCTGGATCAGCCCAAGCACCAGCGCCGGATCGAGCCCTGCCCGTTTGGCTTCATACCAGGCGCTTTCGAGAAATTCGATTCTTTCCTGGCGATCGGGCAACTTGTCGGCAATGCGCGCAGACATGTCGCCGAGCCAGTTGAGATAAGCGATACGCTGTTCGATGTCATTGAATTGCGGCTTCGGCGGACGAGCGTCCGCCACCGCTTGCGCCAGGGCCAGTTTTACGGAATCGGCCAGGCGTTCTTCTTTTTGATTGCCGGCATGGGCGGACAGGTTGCCGCACCACGCCAGAATCAGCAGTAGGCACAATGTGCGCATGCTTTGATCATCGGGCCAGCTTGCCCTTGATGAATGCCAGCGCGTCGGCCAGCGGCACCGGCGTTGCCGCGGTGTCGCGACGGCCCTGATATTCGATCTGGCCGTCTTTCAGACCACGGTCGCCGATGACGATGCGATGCGGCACGCCGATCAGTTCCCAGTCTGCAAACATCGCGCCCGGACGCTCGCCGCGATCGTCCAGAATGACGTCAACGCCGGCAGCGACCAACGCATCGTACAGCTTATCGATCTCGGCCTTGACGGCCTCGCTGCGGTCGTAACCCATCGGGCACAGCACCACTTCGAACGGCGCCAGCGTGGCCGGCCAGATGATGCCCTTGTCATCGAAATTCTGTTCGATGGCGGCGCCCAGAATACGAGTGATGCCGATGCCGTAACAACCCATTTGCAGCGGCTGCGGCTTGCCGCCTTCGTCCAGATAAGTCGCCTTCATCGATTCCGAATAGGCGGTGCCGAGCTGGAACACGTGGCCGACTTCAATGCCGCGCTGGATCGCCAGCACGCCCTTGCCGTCCGGCGAGGCGTCGCCTTCGACGACGTTGCGGATATCCGCGACGACAGGCTCGGGCAGATCGCGGCCCCAGTTGGCGCCGGTATAGTGAAAATCGGCTTCGTTAGCGCCACAGACGAAATCGCTCATGTTGGCAACGGTGCGGTCGGCAACGACCCTGACCGGCTTCTTGGTGCCGATGGGACCGAGGTAGCCCGGTGGCGTGCCGAACCATTCAACGATTTCAGCTTCGTTGGCGAAACGATAATTGGCCAGGCCGGGGATTTTGCCGGCTTTGACTTCGTTGAGTTCATGATCGCCGCGCAGCAACAGCAGCCAGACTTCCTTGTCTTCCGGCTTGTCTTTTTCGACGGTCAGCACGATGGACTTGATGGTGCGTTCCAGCGGCAGCTTCAGCAGCTCGGCCACAGCTTCGCACTTGGACTTGCCCGGCGTCGCGGTCTTGGTCAGGGCTTCGGTGGCAGCACCGCGAGTAGCGTTGACGGCCACGGCTTCGGCCGCTTCCATGTTGGCGGCGTAGTCGGAAGTCGGGCAGTACACCAGCGCGTCTTCCCCCGTGGCGGCGATGACGTGGAATTCGTGCGAACCGGAACCGCCGATGGCGCCGTTGTCAGCGGCCACGGCACGGAACTGCAGGCCGAAGCGGGTGAAAACGCGCACATAGGCGTCATACATGATCTGATAGGACTTCTTCAGGCCGTCGACATCGCGGTCGAAGGAGTAAGCGTCCTTCATCGTGAATTCACGGCCGCGCATCAAGCCGAAACGCGGACGGCGCTCATCGCGGAATTTGGTCTGGATGTGATAGAAGTTGACCGGCAATTGCTTGTAGCTGCGCAACTCGGTGCGGGCGACGTCGGTGACGACTTCTTCCGAGGTCGGCTGGATGGCGAAATCGCGGCCATGGCGATCCTTCACGCGCATCAGCTCAGGCCCCATCTTGTCCCAGCGACCGGTTTCCTGCCACAGCTCCGCCGGCTGGACCACCGGCATCAGCAGCTCGACGGCGCCGGAACGGTTCATTTCTTCGCGCACGATTGCTTCCACCTTGCGAATCACACGCAAACCCATCGGCATGTAGGTATAGATGCCGGAGCCGAGCCGCTTGATCATACCGGCCCGCATCATCAGCTTATGGCTGACGATTTCGGCGTCGGAAGGAGCTTCTTTCAAGGTGGAAATAAAAAATCGGGAGGCGCGCATGACGATGAGTTCTTTTTAAAAGAGGAGGGTTATAATCAACGTAATTTTAAAGGATTAGCTGGCTGATGCGCCCACTCTTTGCACAATTGATCGCTGTTTCACGCACATCTCATGCAGATGTACGAGTACCTGATGCATCCAATGCCGCACCCGATGCAGGTGAGCGCTGCCAATGATTTAGCCGTTGGCGGCGTAGACCGGATTGGGCAAGAGAGGAAGCCCTGCCGCAGAAAGTTTTGAGGTACCAACATGCTGGATCGAGAAGGCTTCCGCCCGAACGTCGGCATCATCCTGCTTAACGCCCAGAATGAGGTATGGTGGGGCAAGCGGGTTAAGGAACATTCGTGGCAATTTCCGCAAGGCGGAATCAAACACGGCGAAACTCCGGAACAAGCGATGTTTCGCGAACTGGAAGAAGAAATCGGCCTGAAAGCGGAACACGTCAAGATCATCGGTCGCACCCGCGACTGGCTGCGCTATGAGGTTCCGGATCATTTCATCAAGCGTGAAATCCGCGGCCATTATCGCGGGCAAAAACAAATCTGGTTCCTGTTGCGCATGGTCGGTCGCGATTGCGACGTCAACCTGCGCCTGACGTCGCACCCGGAGTTCGACGCCTGGCGCTGGCATGACTATTGGGTGCCGCTGGACGTGGTCATCGAATTCAAGCGCGACGTATATCAGCAGGCGCTGAAAGAATTGTCGCGCTTTCTGGCACGTCCGCAGACAACGCATCGCCGCCCCGACGGTCAGGGCCAGACCAAGAATGAACAGCTGTCATCCGATCATCCAGGCAATGCCCAGCAGGCAAATCCTTGCGAGTCTGCCACTCCGCCCACCACTAAGTGAACTTCATGCCCCAACGCTTCTGGAATACCTTTGCTTCCCGCCGATTGGCCCGCGCTCTGACCGCAGGCCTGCTGCTGTGCTCGGCCAGCCTTAGCTTTGCTCAGCAACTCGGCACCTTCGACGAAGAGTTCGACGACGAAGAAAAGCCCTGGCAAGAAATTGCCGTGCATCTGCCACCGAACCCCGCTCCGGAAAATCTGGCCGAGTTCTATGTCGGCCCGACCACACTGTCGAAGTCATATGTCGACCTTAAGTCGCTGACCGTCGGCAGCGACAACGTCGTGCGCTACACCATGGTGACCAAGAGCGATGGCGGCGCGACCAACATCATCTATGCAGGCATTCGCTGCGAAACGTATGAGGTCAAGTGGTACGCCTTTGGCCACCCCGATGGCAAATGGTCGCGTTCGCGTCAGGACAAATGGACGAGAATTAAGGATGCTGGCGCCAATCGTCAGGACGCTGCGCTGTATAAGAGCTATTTCTGCCAGGTTGGTACGTTAGCCGGCGATCAGAAGGCTATCTATAGCCGGCTGCGCGAAAATCGCATGCTGGATCCGGCACGCGACTCGGGACGCTGAGTATAAAGAGAATGCAAAACGGGCACAGCTGAACACTGTGCCCGTTTTATTTTCGGCCGCCGATTTTACAGCGTCACAGCAGAACCAGATTGTCGCGATGAATCAGCTCAGGCTCTTCGACAAATCCCAGAATGGAAAGAATCTCCGACGACGGATGCCGCACAATGCGTCGCGCATCCGAGCTGGCGTAGTTGCTGATGCCGCGCGCAATCGCCTTGCCGGCGGCATCCACGCAAGTGATGACGTCGCCGCGGCCGAATTCGCCGCCTACCTCAGTGACGCCGATCGGCAGCAGGGACTTGCCTTCCGCCGTCAGCTTTTGCACGGCGCCATTGTCCAGCACCACGCGGCCTGCAGTCTGCAGATGATCCGCCATCCATTGCTTGCGTGCCGTAAGTTGCGCGGTCTGCGCGGTAAGCTGCGTGCCGATGGCCTCGCCTGCAGCCAGACGGCTCAGCACGCGGTCTTCACGTCCCCAGGCAATCACGGTATGCGCACCGGAAGTCGCCGCGCGCTTGGCCGCCAGAATCTTGGTCAGCATGCCGCCCCGGCCGATCCCGGTCCCGGCGCCGCCTGCCATGGCTTCCAGCGACAAATCGCCGGCTTTGGCTTCGTGGACAAATTGCGCATCTGGATCACGGCGCGGATCAGCGGTATAGAGACCGCGCTGATCGGTCAGGATAATCAGCGCATCAGCTTCGATCAGATTGGCGACGAGCGCACCGAGCGTGTCGTTGTCGCCGAACTTGATTTCGTCGGTAACGACCGTGTCGTTTTCATTGATGATAGGGATAACGCCGAATTGCAGCAGCGTGAACAGCGTCGAGCGCGCATTCAGATAACGCTCGCGATCGGCGAGGTCGGCATGCGTGAGCAACACCTGCGCGGTGCCGAGCTGATGCGCGCGGAAACTGCTTTCGTAGATTTGCGCCAGGCCCATCTGACCAACGGCGGCACAGGCCTGCAATTCATGCACACCGGTAGGACGGCGTTCGAAACCGAGGCGTTGCATGCCTTCGGCGATGGCGCCGGAGCTGACCAGCACCACTTCCTTACCCAGCGTGCGCAAGTGCGCAATTTGCTCTGCCCATTTGGCGATGGCGGCGGCATCCAGGCCTTTGCCATCGTTTGTCACGAGCGATGAACCAACTTTGATGATCAGCCGCTTGGCTTGTTGTATCACGGAATGCATGTTGTTATCGGAAAGTCGCGCCGGGACGGCGATTCACGATGCCCGCGCCGCGCATGCGACGACAGGCATCTGTCGAGAACAAGATAGTAAACGATTTACCGGTCTGCCAGATGATGACCGGTCACCGGAGGATCAGTCGATGACCTTGAAGCGTGGATCATCCGGATCGATGGAGGAAATGCCGCGGGCTTCTTCGGTCATCTGGGTTTCTTCGGCGCGATGTTCCTGATTGCGCTTGGTTTCCAGGTAGCCGTAGATTTCCGTGATCAGGTCTTCGCAGCCATCGCGGGTCAGCGCGGAGATTTCAAATACCGGACCCTTCCAGCCGAATCGCTTGACGAAATCCTTGACGCGCTTGGCGCGCTCGGCTTCCGGCACGACGTCGAGCTTGTTGAGTACCAGCCAGCGCGGCTTCTCGAACAGCGAGTCATCGTACTTTTGCAGTTCTTTGACGATGGCTTTGGCTTCCTTGACCGGATCGACGGTGTCTTCAAACGGCGCCAGATCAACAATGTGCAACAGCAAACCGGTACGCTGCAAGTGACGCAAGAACTGAACACCCAGGCCGGCGCCGTCAGCCGCACCTTCGATCAGACCCGGGATGTCGGCGATGACGAAGCTTTTTTCATGGCTTACACGCACCACGCCCAGATTCGGATGCAGGGTAGTAAATGGATAGTCGGCGATCTTCGGACGCGCGTTCGAGACGGCGGAAATGAAGGTCGACTTGCCGGCGTTCGGCATGCCCAGCAGACCGACGTCCGCCAGCACCTTCAGTTCCAGACGCAATTCGCGGCGCTGGCCTTCCTTGCCTTCGGTCTTTTGACGCGGGGCACGGTTGGTGGAGGTCTTGAAGTGAATGTTGCCCCAACCGCCCTCGCCGCCCTGCGCCAACAGTACGACCTGCTCGTGCTCGGTCAGATCGGCGATGTGTTCGCCGGTGACGTTGTCCACGATCAGGGTGCCGACCGGCATGCGCAGGAAAATATCGTCGGCGCCTTTGCCGTAGCAATCGGAGCCGCGGCCGTTTTCGCCGTTGCGCGCTTTGTGCAGCTTGGAATAACGATAGTCGATCAGGGTGTTGACGTTACGGTCGCCCACGGCCCAGATACTGCCGCCCTTGCCGCCGTCGCCACCGTCAGGGCCGCCGAATGGGCGGAATTTTTCACGGCAAAAACTGGCGACGCCGTTGCCGCCATCGCCTGCGATCAGTTCGATCTTTGCTTCGTCGATAAACTTCATGATTGTTACCGCTAACTTAAAAGTAAGAAGCTCTGCTTAAATAACCTGGCAAGCGGTAAGCATCAATGAAGACCGGTCGCCGGAGACAGTGTCCGAACGATGCAGGCCCTCAGTAAGGGGCCACGAGATCGGAACACGGGTAGCTTAGGCAGAGATTCCTGAAGCTACAAGTACAGCCGCGTCAGCCGTGCCGCTGGTCAGACAAGATGAACCGAACGGAGGCCCTGCGCGCTGCAGGATGAATACAAAACAGACAAGCTTAAAACTAAAAAAGGCTCCACCAGAGGCAGAGCCTTAAACAACTTTTGCTAAGGCTTGCGCCTTATGTACTCTATATAGTCACTGATATGCAGGACTCAAGTCAAAACCGGGCGAAACCCGGCTTTAAAACTTAAGCAGCAACAACAGTCACGTACTGACGCTTCGCAACGCCCTTGATCACGAACTGGACTTTACCTTCTGTCAATGCAAACAGAGTGTGGTCCTTGCCCATGCCGACGTTTTCACCAGGGTGAACCTTGGTGCCGCGTTGACGAATGATGATGCCGCCAGCGTTGATCGCTTGACCGCCATAGACCTTGACGCCGAGTCGTTTCGACTCTGAATCACGGCCGTTGCGCGTAGTGCCGCCGCCTTTTTTATGTGCCATTTAATAGCTCCTTGTATCTAGTTTGACCTACGCGATTAAGCGTTGATCGAGACGATTTGCAGTTCGGTGTAGTTCTGGCGATGGCCTTGACGCTTCTGATAATGCTTACGACGACGCATTTTGAAGATCTTGACCTTGTCGTGGCGACCCTGCGCTATGACAGTAACCAGCACCGTTGCACCCTCGACCAAAGGCGCACCGAATTTAACGGTATCGCCTGCGCCCACTGCGAGCACTTGATCCAAAGTGATTTGGGAGCCAATGTCTGCCGGTATCTGTTCTACTTTAAGTTTTTCACCAGCGGCAACTTTATATTGTTTGCCGCCGGTTTTTATGACCGCGTACATGTGAAACCTCATCGAATGAATGAAAAAATTTTCTTTTTCTTCCCCAGCGACGGCCCTGTGAAAAGCGGCTTTCGAATCGGGAAAACCTCCAATTATACATAGACTTAGCCGTCACGTCAAAAGGTCTTGACATTCCCGCGCAACACCTGAAGAAAATAGCAATACGGCAATTCCACCAGCCGAAAAGTACAATGCGATACATTCGCGACCCCACTTACCTACACCTTTGTCATCGTATAATCACGCCAATCTTGATTTTTCACAGGTTCAGCCTTGTCCGCCGCTCTCCAATCCGCTACGCCAAATTCCTTCATTGACCCGATAGCTGCCGACATGGGCGCGGTCAATACCGTTATTCGCCAGCAACTTTATTCCGAAGTCCCGCTGGTGAACCAGGTTGCCGAGTACATCATCAGCGCCGGCGGCAAGCGCATCCGGCCCGTGCTGGTGTTGCTGATCGCCAATGCCTACTCTTATCAGGGCACGGCGCACCACTCGCTGGCAGCGGTGATCGAATTCATCCATACCGCAACGCTGCTGCACGACGACGTGGTCGACGAGTCCTCGTTGCGCCGCGGCAAGCAAACCGCCAACGCCCTGTTCGGCAATGCCGCCTCGGTGCTGGTAGGCGATTTCCTGTATTCGCGCGCCTTCCAGATGATGGTCACGGTCGGCAACGCCCGCGTCATGCAAATCGTGGCCGACGCCACCAACGTGATTGCCGAAGGTGAAGTGCTGCAACTGCTGAACATGCACAACCCGGACGTCAACGAAGCCGACTACCTGCGCGTAATCCGCTCCAAGACCGCCAAGCTGTTCGAAGCCGCGGCGCAACTGGGCGCACTGATCGCCGGCGCCGACGAAGCCGGCATTGAAGCCGCCGGTGAATACGGCCGCTCACTGGGCACCGCATTCCAGTTGATCGACGACGTGCTGGATTATTCCGGCAACGCTGCCGAAATCGGCAAGAACGTCGGCGACGATTTGCGCGAGGGCAAACCGACCTTGCCGCTGATCTATCTGATGGAGCACGGCACGCCGGAGCAACGCGAGCTGGTGCGCAGCTGCATTGAGAACGGCGACGAGCAGCATTTCGATCAGATTCTTGCTGCAATTACCAACTCGGGCGCATTGGATTACACGCGTCAGGAAGCGCAAAAAGCAAGCCGCCGCGCAAGCGATGCGATTGCCTCGCTGCCTGATAGCAAGTACAAAGATTCTTTGCTAGAATTATCCGCTTTCGCGGTGGACCGTAATCATTAATACAATCAATGATGCGGGCAGTCGGGGTGTAGCTTAGCCCGGTAGAGCGCTACGTTCGGGACGTAGAGGCCGGAGGTTCGAATCCTCTCACCCCGACCAAAACGAAAATCACATCAACTACCTTACGGTGACCCTTTGGATACCGTGCCCATATGGGTGCAAATTCTTGCACTGGCACTTCTGATTCTTTGCTCGGCTTTCTTTTCCATGACCGAGACCGCCTTGATGGCTGCCAACCGGCATCGCCTCAGGCATTTAGCCAAGCACGGCAACAAGCGTGCGATCACCATTCTCTGGCTGCTTGAACGCACCGACAAACTGCTGTCGCTGATTCT
Organism: Herbaspirillum sp. GW822-FHT03A08; assembly: GCF_058801885.1. Classification (NCBI taxonomy): domain Bacteria; kingdom Pseudomonadati; phylum Pseudomonadota; class Betaproteobacteria; order Burkholderiales; family Oxalobacteraceae; genus Herbaspirillum; species Herbaspirillum sp. GW822-FHT03A08. Next base: position 568,921 of record NZ_JBXANR010000004.1, read on the forward strand.
GATCGCCAATACGCTGATCAATGCGCTGGCAACGGCGCTGGTCACGGCGCTGGCGATTGCCGCCTTCGGCAACCACGAGAAGGTCATCACCATCGCCACCGCCTGTGTGGCCGGCCTGCTGATCATCTTTGCGGAAATCGTGCCGAAAATCATCGGCGCCACCTTTCCGGAACGCATTTCGCTGTTCACCAGCTTTATTCTCAAGCCGCTGATGGCGCTGGCCAAGCCGCTGCTGTGGGTGGTCAACATCATTGTTTCCTCGATCCTGCGCATCATGCACATCAAGGCCAGCGGCCGCTCGCACGACCAGCGCCTGTCGCCGGAAGAGTTGCGCTCGATCGTGCTGGAAGGCGGCAATTTCATCCCGCAAAAACACAAGAGCATCCTGCTCAACCTGTTCGATCTGGAAAAAATCTCGGTCGAAGACGTGATGACGCCGCGCGCCCAGGTCGAGGCGCTGAACCTGTCGGTTTCCATCGATGAAATCCGCCATCAGCTCGCCACTTGCTATCACAACAAGCTGCCGGTATATGAAGGCGAAATCAATCAGATCGTCGGCATTCTGCATGTGCGCAAGGCCATCACGCTGTTCGGCCAGGACGAAGAGATTTCCAGTGAAGACATTCGTCCGCTGCTAAGCGCGCCCTACTTCATCCCGCAGGACACCGACGTCTTCACCCAACTGCAATACTTCCAGGAAAACCACGAGCGCCTGGGCATCATCGTCGACGAGTACGGCGAAGTGCAGGGCCTGGTGACGCTGGAAGACATCATCGAAGAGATGATTGGCGAATTCACCACCTCCGTCCCAGGTGCGGCGCGCGCCGACAGCTTCAACTGGAATCAGGACGGTGAGTGCCTGCTGGAAGGCGCCACCACCTTGCGCGACATCAACAAGCGCCTCGGCCTGAGCTTGCCGCTGGACGGCCCCAAGACGCTCAACGGCTTGCTGCTGGAATGGCTGCGCGACATCCCGGAAGCCAACGTCTCCGTCAAGATCGCCGGCTGTATCATCGAGATCATCCAGGTGCAAAACCAGGCGATCAAGGTGGTCAAACTGATCGTGCCAAAAGGCATGAAAACGGCGAAAGCCGAACAATAACGATATACAAGAACACCGCCCGTCTTCATGATCGAGCGCTTCCACTTCTTCCGCATCTCGCAGAGAAGCCCGTTGAACTTCACATATTCAAGGAAGCGCTCCGACATGGGCAGGCCAGCCTGACGCCGCACCATCGCCATGGCCCGGAGCGCGCCCACCCCGGCCATGTCTCAATACTCCACACCACCGGCACCATCCACCCGCCCCGCCAGCCAAGATGTTGACGACACGCCCGCCGTCCACTACCTGCAAAAGATCCTGCTCGACGCCATCAGTCTAGGCGCATCCGACCTGCATTTTGAACCGTTCGAGAAGTTCTACCGCGTCCGCTTTCGCATTGACGGTCAATTGCGCGATGTCCTCGAACCACCGCTGACGATGAAAGACAGGTTGTCCTCCCGCATCAAGATTCTCGCCAATCTCGACATCGCGGAGAAACGCGTACCCCAGGATGGACGCATGAAGCTGGCGCTGTCCAAGACGCGCGCCATCGATTTCCGTGTCTCGACCTTGCCGACTTTGTTCGGCGAGAAGATCGTCATGCGCATTCTCGATGCCGGTCAGGAGCTGATGAACATCGACATGCTCGGCTACGATCCCGCGCAGAAGGAATTACTGCTGCAAGCCATCCGCCGCCCGTACGGCATGGTGCTCATGACCGGCCCGACCGGCGCCGGCAAGACGGTGTCGCTGTATGCCTGCCTCAATCTCCTGAATCAGCCCGGCACCAATATCTCCACCGTCGAAGACCCGGTCGAAATCAACTTGCCAGGCATCAATCAGGTCAACGTCAACGAGCGCGCCGGCCTGACATTTCCGGTAGCCCTGCGCGCCTTCCTGCGCCAGGATCCGGACATTGTCATGGTCGGCGAGATCCGCGACCTGGAGACCGCCGACATCGCCGTCAAGGCTGCGCAGACAGGTCACCTGGTATTTTCCACGCTGCATACCAACGACGCGCCGGCCACGCTGACGCGACTGGTGAACATGGGTGTTCCGGCGTTTAACATCGCGTCCTCGGTGATCATGATCACGGCGCAGCGGCTTGTGCGTCGCCTGTGCAGCTGCAAACAAACGGCAAGCCTGCCGATCGACGCGCTGCGTGAAGCCGGTTTTGACGATGCCGATGCGCGAGGCGACTGGTCGCTGTATCGCGCCGCCGGCTGCCCGCGCTGCGGCAACAGCGGCTACAAGGGGCGCGTCGGCGTCTATCAGGTGATGCCGGTCAGTGAAGCCATCGAACGGCTCATCCTGGCGCATGCCTCAACGCTGGAAATCGAAATGCAGGCACGCAAGGAAGGCGTGCTGAGCCTGCGGCAAGCGGGATTGAAGAAAGTCCTCGAAGGCCTCACCAGCCTCGAAGAAATCCTCGCCTGCACCAATCTTTGACGCAGGGGCAAGACGATCATGGCGACCACTCCGCAACGCCCCTCATCCCGGCATCGGGAAACGCTATACACCTGGGAAGGCAAGGATCGCAATGGCAAAACGATGCGCGGAGAAATGCCCGCCGGCGGCACCGCCGTCGTCAGCGCCATGCTGCGCCGCCAGGGTATCAAGGCTGTCTCAATCAGGAAGAAGCGCATTCAGCGCCAGAGCCGCATCCGTGAAAAAGAGCTTGTGCTCTTCACGCGTCAGCTGGCAACCATGCTCAAGGCTGGCGTACCGCTGCTGCAAGCCTTCGGCATCGTTGCCCGCAGCCAGACCAATCCGGCGCTGGCGCGACTGGTCCAGACCCTGCGCGCCGATGTGGAAGGCGGCGCCAGCCTGAACCAGGCCTTCGACCGCCATCCGCGCTATTTCAACTCACTGTTCTGCAATCTGGTAGCGGCCGGTGAACAAGCCGGGCTGCTGGATGAAGTGCTGGACAGCCTTGCACGCTATCAGGAAAAAACGCTGGCGCTCAAGAGCAAGGTGCGGGCGGCGCTGACTTATCCCGCGGCCATCGTGACGGTGGCCGTACTGGTGACGTCCATCATCATGATCTGGGTGGTCCCAACCTTCAAGGACGTGTTCGGCAGCTTTGGCGCAGAACTGCCGCTGCCGACCCGCATCGTGATCGCGCTCTCCGATTTCATGGCGCGGTATTGGTGGATGCTGGCGGCGTTGCTGGGCGGTGGCATGGGCTGGGCGCTGCACTTGTGGCGGCACTCGTCCAACTGGCGCGCGCGCACGGAGCGCCTCCTGCTCAAGCTGCCGGTTTTCGGCAAGCTGGTGCGCGAGGCGACCATTGCGCGCTGGAGCCGCACGCTCGCCACGTTGTTCGGCGCCGGCATTCCCCTGATTGATGCCCTGCAGGCGGTGGGTGCGGCAGCCGGCAACGCCGCGTACACCGACGCGACCAGCGCCATCCGGCAACAAGTCGCGAGCGGCTCCAGCCTGACGGCGGCGATTGAGCAAACCGGGCTGTTTCCCGACATGGTCGGACAGATGGTCGCTATCGGCGAAGAATCCGGCGCGCTCGACCAGATGCTGCTGAAAGTGGCCGATTTCTACGACATGGAAGTGACGGAAGCTGTCGCATCGCTCTCCAACCTGATGGAACCCTTTATCATGGTGGTTCTGGGCGTCGTCATCGGCGGTCTGGTCATCGCCATGTACTTGCCTATTTTTAAACTGGGATCCGTTATCTGATGCTGGAAATGCTGATATCTGCTGAGATGCACCGAGGCGGCAGCCCACTGGCCGCGCTGATTGCCGCCGGCGTCGGCCTGCTGGTCGGCAGCTTTCTGAACGTCGTCATCCATCGCCTGCCGAAGATGATGCAGCGCGAAGCCGACAACTACCTTGCTCACGAAGCCGGCAAAAGCTCCCCGCATACCGATCGCTACAATCTGCTGACGCCACGCTCGGCATGCCCGCATTGCGCCGCGCCGGTTGCGATCGGGTACAACATTCCAGTGCTCAGCTACCTGCTGCTGCGTGGCCGCTGCTCCCAATGCGAAGCCGCGATTTCGCCACGCTATCCGCTGGTGGAAGTCCTCAGCGCGCTGATGTCGGCCTGGTTGGGCTGGCGCTTCGGCCTTGGCGCTGCAGGCCTGGCGGCGCTGGCATTTGCCTACTTTCTGATTGCGCTGAGCACCATTGATGCGCAAACCCAACTATTACCCGACAGCCTGACGCTACCGCTGCTATGGCTGGGACTGCTGATCAATCTGAATGGCATCTTCACGCCGTTGGCCGACGCCGTGCTTGGCGCTGCCGCCGGTTACCTTGTTCTATGGGCAATTTACTGGGTATTCAAGCTCATTACCGATAAGGAAGGCATGGGCTACGGCGACTTCAAGCTGATGGCTGCGCTGGGCGCCTGGCTGGGCTGGCAGGCGTTGCCGCTCACCTTGCTGCTGGCATCCTGCATGGGCGCCGCTGCCGGCGTCGCCATGGTGCTGCTGAAACGCAAAGCCGCCGACCAGACGCTGCCTTTCGGGCCATATCTGGCAATAGCGGGTATGCTGATGCTGCTGTATGGCAAATCGTTCATGTATTTCGGAACGCCTCAATGATCGCTTCACGATGACCAACACCTCCTCCCTCTTTTCCATCGGACTGACCGGCGGCATCGGCAGCGGCAAGACCACCGTGGCCAACCTGTTCGGTGAACTGGGCGCCGCCCTCATCGATACCGACGCCATTGCACATCAGTTGAGCGCGCCCGGCGGCGCGGCGATTGCAGCGATTCGTACTGCATTTGGCGACAATTTCATCACGGTCGAAGGCGCCATGGACCGCGCCAAAATGCGCTCGCATGTCTTCGCCGATGTCGGCGCCAGAAAACAGCTGGAATCCATCCTGCATCCGCTGATCCGCAGCGAAACCGCGCGCGCCGCCGCCGACGCTCGCGGCGACTATCTGATCTTCATCGTGCCGCTGCTGGTGGAATCTCAACAATGGCGCAACCGCACTTCGCGCATCCTCGTCGTCGACTGCAGCGAAGAGGTACAGATCAGTCGCGTCATGCAACGCAACGCCATGTCCCGCGCGCAAGTCGAAGCCATCATGGCGGCACAGGCGACGCGCGCAGAACGGCTCGCCGCAGCCGACGACATCATCGAAAACAATCTCGACACGGCTGCATTGCTGCCGCAAATTGCCGCGCTGCATGCACGCTATCTATCGATCGCAAAAACAAATAGCGGTGATCATTTGTAATTTTCCGCTGCATGGGTCAGAATCACGTAAATTAAACGCGCCTTATCAATATCTGCAATATCTTCAATATCGCTTCGATATTTCAAGACATATTCATAAAGCGCGTTGTCGAATCCGGTTCAACTTTAAAGGGACGCAGCTTTGATCGTTTACGAATACCCTTTCAACGAGCGTATTCGCACGCTGTTGCGGTTGGAGGATCTGCACGAGAAATTCGTGTTCTTCCTGCATCAGGAAAGTCCGCTGCAACATCATGTCGCCCTCTCTACTATTTTCGAGATGCTCGAAGTAGCAGGACGCGCCGACCTCAAATCCGATCTGCTGCAAGAACTGGAACGCCAGAAGCAAATCTTGCTGGCCTATCAGTCCAATCCCAACGTCGAACCCGACATGCTCAATGCGATCCTCGGCGAAGTTGATCGCGCCTGCGTCGCGCTGGCGGCCTCGCAGGGCCGGACCGGGCAGAACATCCGCGAAAACGAGTGGCTGATGAGCATCCGCGGCCGCACCATCATTCCCGGAGGCGCCTGCGAATTCGACTTGCCGTCTTATTACGCCTGGCAGCAACGCACGCCGGAGCAGCGTTTCAACGATATTTCGAACTGGTTTGCGCCGCTGGCGCCGCTGTTCGACGCCGTCACTATCGTCATGCGCCTGTTGCGCGAGTCGGGCCACGCGGTCAAGATCAACGCCGATGGCGGCAGCTACCAGCAAATGCTGCAAGGGAAGATTTACCAGATGCTGCGCCTGGTGCTGGATGAAGAGCTGGGCGCAATTCCGGAAATTTCAGCGAACAAGTACATGCTTTGGGTCCGCTTCACCTCGCAAGATGGCGATATGAAGCCCAAGGCATTTGAAGGCGAAGTGCCGTTCGAACTGGCGCTTTGCGGTTTTTAAGGTTTTTGAGGTAGATGTAATGGCAACAATCGTCGACTGCCCAACATGCGGCACCAAGGTGGAATGGACTGAAAAGAACAAATTCCGTCCGTTCTGCTCGGAACGCTGCAAACAAATCGATCTGGGCGCATGGGCCGAAGAGAAATATGCGATCCCTGCCGTCAACCTGCCGCAGGAGCAGGAAGACGATAATTCGTCGATGCAATAAACCTGTCGCCGAATCTGTCGCCTGACCTTCAGGCCGGCAGGCGTAGTTTATCGATCCATTCAATCAGCGGTATCGTCGCCGGCAGCAACGGCTCCACATCGACGCTGCCCTGCCAGGCGAATGCCTGCCCTTCCAGACTTTGCGGCTCGCCGCGCCATTCCCGGCTGATGTAAAAATGCAAACGCACGTGTGCGTGCGGATAGACGTGCTGCACGCCGCACCAAGGCTCGGCTGACAGCACCTCAATACCAAGCTCTTCCAAAAATTCGCGCTTGAGCGCATCCAGAATCGACTCGCCGCCCTCAACCTTGCCGCCTGGAAATTCCCAATAGCCTGCATACGGCTTGCCTTCCGGACGCTGACCCAGCAAGACATCGCCGTTCGGCTTCATCAGGATGCCGACGGCGACGTCGATGGGAGCTGCGACCGGCTCCGCCGTTGTTTCGGATGCAACAGTCATCAGGCTTTCAGCTTTCCGGCGTAGTCTTTGGAAAACTGCCAGGCCACGCGGCCCGAGCGCGAGCTACGCTGCAGCGCCCAACGCAGAGCGTCGCCACGGGCTTCCTCGATCTGCGCAGCATCGCAGCCGAAGTGACGCAGCCAGTGCGCCACGATGTCCAGGTAGTCATCCTGCTTGAACGGGTAAAACGTCACCCACAAGCCGAAACGCTCGGACAGGGAGATCTTCTCTTCCACGGTCTCCCCGGGATGCAGATCGCCGTCGTCAGTGTGCGTGTATGTAGAGTTGTCCGACATGCGCTCCGGCATCAGATGGCGGCGGTTGGACGTCGCATAGATCAGCACGTTATCGGACTGCGCCGCAATACTGCCGTCCAGCGCAACTTTCAGCGCCTTGTAACCACTCTCGCCTTCCTCAAACGACAAGTCATCGCAGAAGATGATGAAACGCTCAGGACGCGCCGATACCAGATCGACGATATCCGGCAAATCATGCAGATCGTCCTTGTCCACCTCGATCAGACGCAAGCCGCGGTCGGCATACTGGTTCAAGCAAGCTTTGATCAGCGACGACTTGCCGGTCCCGCGCGCGCCGGTCAACAGCACGTTGTTGGCAGGACGGCCATCGACGAACTGTTTGGTGTTCTGATCGATCTGCTCCTTCTGTGGCCCGATGTTATGCAGATCGGCCAGTGAAATGGCCGAGATATGCCCCACCGACTGCAGATAACCGGCACCGTTGCCGTTCCTGCGGCGCCAGCGAAACGCCACGCCCTTGTCCCACTCCACGGAGGCTGCCGATTGCGGCAGGATGGATTCGATGCGCTCCAGCAAAGCCTCGGCGCGCTGCAAAAACTGATCTAATTGAGTCATGACAAATTGGCAAAGTGGATAACTGCGTCACATTGTGACGGAAACCCAGCCGCCATCGCGTGAATAAAATTCGTGAGAAAACAAAGCCGTTCAAGTAAAAACATCACTGGCTCTGAATTCGCTCAGGGCCGTAGCGAGCGGGTCAAGGTCGGGATAAGAAGCGCAGCCGTACTTGAGTACGGCGAGCATCGCAGTCCCGAGATTGGCCCGCGCAGTAGGCCATGAGCGAATTCAGGAGCGGTAGTCGGCATTGATGGTTACGTATTCGTGGGAGAGATCGCAGGTCCAGACCGATGCCTTGGCCGTGCCGCGCGCCAGCTTCACGCGCACCACGATCTCGCTCTTCTTCATGACACGCTGACCGTCTTCTTCCTTGTAATCCGGATTGCGACCGCCGTTCTTGGCGACCCAGACGTCGTCCAGATACAGATTCAGCTTCGACACGTCCAGATCATCCACGCCGGCGTAACCGATCGCGGCCAGGATGCGGCCCAGATTCGGGTCGGAGGCGAAGAACGCGGTCTTGACCAGCGGCGAGTGGCCGATGGAGTAGGCAATCTTGCGGCACTCTTCCACGTTCTTACCGTCTTCCACGGTGATTTCGATGAACTTGGTGGCGCCTTCGCCGTCACGGATGATCTGGTGCGCGAGGTTTTGCGACAGCGCGTTGACGGCCGTGGCCAACTCCTTGTATTCGGCGCTGTCGGCGCTGGTGATTTCCAGCTCACCGGCGCCGGTGGCGATCAGCATGAAAGAGTCGTTGGTCGAGGTGTCGCCGTCGATGGTGATGCAGTTGAAGGACTGGTCGGCGGCGTCCTTGACCATCTGGTTGAGCAGCGCTTGCGGCACTTTCGCGTCGAACGCCAGGTAACCCAGCATGGTCGCCATGTTCGGCTTGATCATGCCGGCGCCCTTGCTGATGCCGGTCATGACGACTTGCTTGCCGCCGATTGTCAATGTGCGCGACGCCGCTTTGGGCTGGGTGTCGGTGGTCATGATGGATTCGGCCGCGTTGAACCAGTTGTCGGCTTTCAGATTGCCGATAGCGGCTGGCAGACCGGCCTTGATGCGGTCGACCGGCAGCGGCTCCAGAATCACGCCGGTGGAAAACGGCAGGATCTGCTCAGGCTTGACGCCGAGCAAGCTGGCCAGCTCGCTGCAAGTCGCATTGGCGCGCGCCAGGCCTTCGTCACCGGTGCCGGCGTTGGCGTTGCCGGTATTGATCACCAAAGCACGGATCGGTGCAGCATCGCTGACCTGCGCCAGATGCGTCTTGCAAATTTGTACAGGCGCGGCGCAAAAACGGTTGAGTGTAAACACGCCGGCCACAGTGGCCGTCGGCGCCAGTTTCATGACCAGCAAGTCCTTGCGGTTGGCTTTGCGCACGCCGGCTTCGGCGTAGCCCAGCTCGATGCCGGCAACAGGTTTCAGATCAGCGGAAACGGGAAGAGGAGAATTGACGGCCATGGTTGTCTAGTCTGCGTTGAAGGTAAGAGGAAATCGTGACGACGCGGAGCAATTGGAACAAGTGCAATGCGCAAAGCCGACGATGACTGAGAGCGATATTGTAAACGGAGTGCGTGACAGGAATGTTTTTTACGGCATCAGATTTTTGGCAACGACAAACCATGGCCGCCGTGCCAGCGGCATCAGCCGGGCATTGGCGTCGATAGGGATCAACGACTCCGATACCGAATTGAAAACATTGCCGCCGATCACGCCGGCCCAGCCCTGTTCCGGGTGGATTTCATAGACCAGATCGCAATGTCCCGGCAAACCCGGACGGATGTCGTCCAGCGTCGCCGCCTGATTGCTGTCGCGCGGCGCGCAGATCAGATCGCCCGGCGCAATCGGCTCGCTGGCTGCGGGATGCAAAACGAACAAGGGTGCAGGCAGGCTCTGGCGCGCCTTAAGGAAACTCAGGTAGTTGAAATGCACGTCGCTGAACAGAAAATCATCCGGCGGCACGCCCGCCGTCCGCATCAGATAGGAAATGAACGCCGCCGACCAGGCCTGCTGCGTATCGGCGCCGGTGTAGTTTTTACCGACCGCCTGCCAGTACAAGCCGATGCGCTGCACGGCTTCGCCCTCGTCTTCCAGCAAACCCAGGCGCGGCGCATTCAGCACGTCGCTGCGCATGTCGATCTGTTGGCGGTCGAAGAAATCCCATTCGGTTTTGGCGGCGGCGAGTAAGGCGGCGCGGTGCGGCAACTCTTGCTGCGCGACCGATGCCGTCGCAGAGCTCGTTGTGGAATTTATTGTGGAATTTGTTGCGGAAGGCGCCATCGGCGCGCTGCCGCAAGCAGTCAGCGCCAGCAAGGCGGTCGCAGCGAATATTCGGCTTAGCGCGCGTCGGGTGAATGGGAGTGAAAACATCATGGCGCTCTTCCTGTTTTTTGTTGCTGACGGTGACGGGGAGAAAATAAAGCAGAAAGTAAAAAGCCGCTCCCATCTGATTGAGAGCGGCTTTCGTCAAGCGGTGTGCTTAAGCGGATAAACGATGCTTAAACCAGCTTGCCGTGGCACTGCTTGTATTTCTTGCCGCTGCCGCATGGGCATGGATCGTTGCGGCCGACCTTCGGCAGACCGTTGACCAGCGGCTGCTCGCTGCTGCCATCGTTGCTGTCGGGATTGGCGGTCGGCGCCAGCAATTCTTCCGGCGCAGCATCGGCGTCGAAATCGGCGTGCTGGTAGTGCACGTTTTCGACATGCGACTGTGCGAGGTTTTCTTCCGCTGCTTCGATTTCTTCGCGGCTTTGGATACGCACGGTCATGACGATCTTGATCACTTCGTTCTTGATCAGATCGAGCATCTGGGCAAACAGCTCGAAGGCTTCGCGCTTGTATTCCTGCTTCGGATTCTTCTGTGCATAGCCGCGCAGGTGGATACCCTGGCGCAGATGATCCAGAGCAGCCAGATGTTCACGCCAGTGACTGTCGATGCTTTGCAGCATGACGCTGCGCTCGAAACCGCTGAACGCTTCCGTGCCGACCACGTCCACCTTGGCGGCGTAACTCGTTGCAGCGGCAGACAATACGCGCTCCAGCAGCTCTTCCTCGGTCAGGTTCGGCTCTGCTTCGAGGATGGCTGTCAGCGGTACGTCCAGTTGCCATTCGCTGCTCAGTGCGGCTTGCAGCGCCGGGATATCCCATTGCTCTTCGACCGATTCTTCCGGCACGTGAGTGCGGAAGGCTTCGGTGAAAACACCTTCGCGCAGCGAAGTAATCATTTCCGCCATTTCCGCGGATTCCAGCAACTCATTACGTTGCTGGTAAATGACCTTGCGCTGATCGTTGGCGACGTCGTCGTATTCCAGCAGTTGCTTACGGATGTCGAAGTTGCGCGCTTCCACCTTGCGTTGCGCAGATTCGATCGAGCGGGTAACGATACCGGCTTCGATCGGTTCGCCTTCCGGCATCTTCAGACGGTCCATGATCGCGCGTACGCGATCGCCGGCGAAGATACGCAGCAGCGCGTCGTCCAGCGACAAATAGAAACGCGACGAACCCGGATCGCCCTGGCGAGCCGAACGGCCGCGCAACTGATTATCGACGCGGCGCGATTCGTGACGCTCGGTACCGATGATGTGCAGACCGCCGGCGCCGACCACGTGGTCGTGCAGCGATTGCCATTCGTCGCGCAGCTTTTGCGCTTGCGCTTCTTTGTCGGCATCCGATAAAGAAGCATCGGCTTCGATGATCTGAATTTGCTTTTCGACATTGCCGCCCAGCACGATGTCTGTACCACGACCGGCCATGTTGGTGGCGATAGTGATCATCTTCGGCCGGCCGGCCTGCGCAATGATTTCCGCTTCGCGCGCGTGTTGCTTCGCGTTGAGGACGTTGTGCGGCAGCTTGGCCTGATTCAGGATGCTCGACAGCAGTTCGGAGTTTTCGATCGAAGTGGTGCCGACCAGCACCGGCTGACCGCGGTCGTAGCAATCCTGGATATCCTTGACCATCGCCATGTACTTCTCTTGCGATGTCTTGTAGACCTGATCCTGGCGATCTTTACGCGCATTGGGACGATTCGGCGGAATCACCACGGTTTCCAGGCTGTAGATTTCCTGGAATTCGTAAGCCTCGGTGTCAGCCGTACCGGTCATGCCGGACAGTTTGCCGTACATACGGAAATAGTTCTGGAACGTGATCGAGGCCAGCGTCTGGTTCTCGTTCTGGATCTTGACCTTTTCCTTGGCTTCAACGGCCTGGTGCAAACCGTCAGACCAGCGGCGGCCCGTCATCAGACGGCCGGTGAATTCATCGACGATCACGACTTCGCCGTTTTGCACCACGTATTGCTGATCCTTGTGATACAGCGTGTGAGCGCGCAAAGCGGCATACAGGTGATGCACCAGCGAGATGTTGGAAGCGTCGTACAGCGACGCACCTTCGGGCAGCAAGCCCATGCTGGTCAGGATTTGTTCGGCGTGCTCATGGCCGGCCTCGGTCAGCAGAACCTGATGGCCCTTTTCATCCTTGGTGTAATCGCCGGGGACTTCGACCTTGCCTTTGCCGTCCGGCGTTTCTTCGCCGATTTGCAGCGTCAGCAGCGGCGGCACTTCATTGATCTTGTGATACAGATCGGTGTGGTTTTCAGCCTGGCCGGAAATGATCAGCGGAGTACGCGCTTCATCGATCAGGATCGAGTCGACTTCATCGACGATCGCAAAATTGAGGCCGCGCTGCACGCGATCGACGGCGTCGAACACCATGTTATCGCGCAGATAGTCGAAACCGAATTCGTTGTTGGTGCCGTAGGTGATGTCGGAAGCGTAGGCGCCTTGCTTGAGGTCGTGCTCCATCTGCGACAGGTTGATGCCGGTCGTCAGACCCAGCCAGCCGTACAGCTTGCCCATCCATTCGGCATCGCGCTGCGCCAGGTAATCATTGACCGTCACCACATGCACGCCCTTGCCCGACAAAGCGTTCAGGTAGGCCGGCAGGGTTGCCATCAGGGTCTTGCCTTCACCGGTGCGCATTTCGGCGATCTTGCCGAAGTGCAGCACCATGCCGCCGATCAGCTGGACATCGAAATGGCGCATCTTGAGCACGCGCTTGCTGGCCTCGCGGCAGACCGCGAAAGCTTCCGGCAGGATGTCGTCAAGCTTGGCGCCATCGGCCACGCGTTGCTTGAATTCCGGCGTCTTGGCTTGCAGCTCTGCATCCGACAGTTTCTCGATGTCCGCCTCGAGCGCATTGATTTGACGGACAATTTTTTGATATTGTTTGAGCAACCGCTGATTGCGGCTACCGAAAATCTGGGTCAGTAATGACATGCTTGGATTCTAAAAAAGCGCCGAAAAATGACTCTGCGCGGCAGTTTTGCCCGCACGGAACCGGAATGAGGCCAATAAACCTTGGATTTTAGCATGCAAGCGCCCTGCTTCAGTGTTCCTGCGGGGGCGCCGGCAGGAGGACGCGTGCTCGCCGTCATCATCGACCGACAAAAACTTCCTCAAGGCAATAATCGAAACATCGATGCCGGATTAAGTTCGGCATCTCAGTTCAAATACTGTCAATAGATTGGGCTGAGCCTTAAAGATTCAATATCGCCGACGGATTCCCGCCGGCAAGAAAGACACTGCGCCTGCTATCAGTGTCCGGCGACGAAGACCGGTGCCGCTTTGGGGCCGCCGCCCGGACTGCCCAGCGCGAGGAATTTGCGCGGATCCTGCGCCACGCCGCGGATGCGCACCTCGAAATGCAGGTGCGGACCGGTCGAGCGCCCAGTGGTGCCGATGTCGGCCACGTGCTGGCCGCGCTTGACGATGTCGCCGACTTTCACATACAGCTGTGACGCATGCGCATAGCGCGTGATGAGGTCATTGCCGTGATCGATTTCCAGCATGTTGCCGAACTGATAATGATATTCGGCGGCGATCACCACGCCGGCTGCGGCTGCCACGATGGGCGTGCCGGTCGAGGCCGGAAAATCCAAGCCTTCATGAAAGGCATTGTGTCCCGTGAAAGGGTCGAGACGCCAGCCGAAGCTCGAGGAGTTGTAGGCGACATTGACGGGCGGATTGGTCGGCAGCAGGCGCGACTTGATCTTGTCGGCCATGAGCGTCGATTCCACCGCGTTCATGTAGTCGGAGCGATGTCCGACATCGACCGCCAGCGCATCGAGCATCTTTTGCAGCTCGCTCATGCCCAGCTCTTGCCCCGCGCCGCCAATGGACGAGACTTCCATGCCGCCGCGACCCGGTTTTTCCTTGAAGTTGAATTCTTCCGGACGCACGCCGGCAAGACCTTGCACACGCTCGCCGAGGGCGTCAAGACGCATAAGCTGCGCCTGCATTTCGCCCAGCTTCACCGCCATGACGGCGAGATTTTCCTTGAGGTATTTGTCCTTGCGGTCATCTTCCTGCTGCGTCATCGACACCAGCAGTTTGTGCAGCATTGGCGAGCTTTCGCCATCGGCCGCGTTGCGCAGAACGAGATAGGACAACCCCGCCGCTGCGATCGCGATACTGACCACCAGAAAAAGCAGTACCGCCACAACATGTTTGGAAGTCAGCGTGACTGACCGTGCGCGCGTAAAGCGCGGGTGCAGCAGGATAATTTGCATCTTTACTCCTTTGACTCTCCTCGGCTAAGGAGGAGATGTGATAAGGTTTAAAGATGAAGTATCCCTCCACATTTATCCCCTATCGCCGTGGTCCTTCGGCCGCGCAGCTAAAGCGCAAGCCCCGGGACGCGACAGATTTTCTGCAGTCGGATAATGCAATGGCAAGTTTGCTGCCTGCTATTACCCGTATGTCGGCGCTGCAAAAAAGCTGCGCCGCGATTCTGCCGGCTATTTTCAAATCGTGCGACGTCATGAACTTCGAAGGCGGTCAGCTGGTGCTGAGCATGCCCAATGCGGCGCTTGCCGCGAAACTCAAGCAACAATTGCCGAAGTTGCAAGAACGTCTGCTAAAAGATGGATGGCAGGTTAATGCAATCCGGATCAAAGTACAAGTTGGCAAAAGCTATGTCGTTCCGCCGGTCGAACGCCGGGTACTCACTTTGCCCAACCTTGCAGTGGCGTCGTTTGCAGAACTGAACGACGCGCTGGAAGATTCAAAACAGAATCAGGCGCTCAAGACTGCACTGGCGAACATGGTACGCCGCAATACCGGCGTCAAATAGAAAGAGTACAAAAAGAAACCCGGCCTTGTTCTTGCTCTGGCGAAAGAGGAATTCGCCGGAGTCGCCTGTCGCAGCGAATGCTGCTGATGCGAATGTATCGGGTAAATATCAGGTGAATCGGAGACTTGAAACTCCGCTTTCAAGACCCGCTTGCTGCAATGCTTGAATACAGCGCTTAATTCAGCGCCCACTCCTGCTTGGCCTGCATCACGTAGGTCTGCGGCGCCGACTCCAGCGTGTCAAAAGTAACAATATCGTAAGCGTCCGGCTGATCCAGCAAGGCGCGCAGCAGCTGATTGTTCATGCCGTGGCCCGACTTATGGGCGTTGTAGCTGGCCAGCAAGGGATGGCCGATCAGGTAGAGGTCACCGATCGCATCGAGAATCTTGTGCCGCACGAACTCGTTGTCGTAGCGCAGACCGTCTGCATTGAGGATGCGGTATTCGTCCATCACGATCGCATTCTCGAACGAGCCGCCGCGCGCCAGGCCCATACCGCGCAAGGTTTCCACATCCTGCATGAAGCCGAATGTGCGCGCACGCGCGATTTCCTTGACGTAGGACTCGATGGCGAAATCGACTTCGGCCGTCTGGCCGGTGCCATCGACGGCCGGATGATTGAATTCGATGAAGAACTTCAGCTTGAAACCGTTGTAAGGCTCCAGGCGCGCCCATTTTTCCTTGTCGCCCTGACCTTCACGCACTTCCACCGGCTTTTTGACGCGGATGAATTTCTTCGGCGAGTTCTGCTCTTGCAAACCCGCTTGCTGCAACAGGAACACGAACGACGAGGCCGAACCGTCCATGATGGGAATTTCTTCGGCGGTCAGGTCGATGTACAGATTGTCGATACCGAGACCGGCGCAAGCCGACAGCAGATGTTCAACGGTAGAAACGCGCACACCGTCCTTCGACAGCACCGACGCCATGCGTGTGTCGCCTACGCCAGTGGCCGACGCAGGAAATTCCACGACAGGATCGAGATCGACGCGACGGAAGATGATGCCCGTATCGACGGCGGCCGGACGCAGGGTCAGCTCCACCTTGGTGCCGGAATGCAAACCGACGCCGACGGTCTGGACGAGATTTTTAATGGTGCGCTGTTTTAACATCCCGCCATTATAGCCAAGATGCCATCAGGCCTGCTGCCGGCGTGCAGACTGTTGCAAAAAGTTCCTGCACTGCAAAAGAAGGTAAAAGGCGCGGAAACAGCCCTTTCGGACCGCCTTCCGCGCCCCTTTCAGCACTTTCCAGGATGGCTCAGTCGAAGACCAGGCCGTCCGGACAGCTACAGATCAAGCCAGCTTAGCCGAGTTGGCCCAGCAGGGTTTCAGCGTTGGATACTTCGAACTTGCCCGGTGCTTCCAGGTTCAGTTGCTTGACCACGCCGTCTTCAAGCAGCATCGAATAGCGCTGCGAACGCACGCCCATGCCCTTTTCGGTCAGGTCGAATTCCAGGCCCACGGCCTTGGTGAAGGTCGCGCTGCCGTCAGCCAGCATGCGCACCACGCCGGTTGCCTTTTGATCGCGGCCCCATGCGCCCATCACGAACGCGTCGTTGACCGAGATGCACCAGATTTCATCAACGCCCTTGGCCTTGAATTCAGCTGCGTGCTGGATGTAGCCCGGCACGTGCTTGGCGGAACAGGTCGGGGTGAATGCGCCTGGCAGTGCAAACAAGGCAATCTTCTTGCCTTTGACCAGATCGGATACCTTGAATGTGTTCGGGCCGAGCGAGCAACCTTCGGTTTCGGTCTCGATGAATTCAGCCAGTGCGCCTTCCGGCAGGCGATCGCCAACTTTAATGGTCATGATGATTTCCTTCTTGTGAGTAATTCAATAATTCGGGAATGCGTTGTCTGGCCTGGCTGCTGGGTCCATGCAGGCAGACAAAAAAACGCCGCGCACAAAGGCGCGGCGCGCAGGCGATAGTATGCCTGTTTTTTCGTTTGCTCATGACTGAGGTCGCTGCCTGCCGAAACGGACGGCAACCTCGGCCTGATTTTACTTAATTACTTAGTCAGCTTGCTTGCGCAGGAAAGCCGGAATGTCATACGTTTCCATGCCATTCTTTTCCAGCGCGCGCACGGTGTCGGAAGCCGACTCGCGACGCCATACCGCCGGCGCCTTCATGCCACCGAAAGCTGCACCGGTTTGCGCGCCGCCGTTGGTGCCGTTGTTCATCGTGCCGGTGCCGGCCATCATCGGTTCATTGTGCGTACCGGTGCGCAGCATCGGTGTTTGCACAAGCTGCACCGACTTGCGGCTACGGCCCAGACCGGTTGCCACGACAGTCACGCGGATGTCGTCGCCCATGCCGTCGTCGTACGCGATACCTTGCGCGATCGATGCATCGGGAGCGGCAAAAGCACGTACAGTCGCCATGACTTCCTTGATTTCCTTACCCTTCAGGTTACGGCTGGCGGTCACATTGACCAGCACGCCGCGCGCGCCGGACAAGTCGATACCGTCGAGCAGCGGCGATGCCACTGCCTGCTCTGCCGCCACGCGGGCGCGGTCCACGCCGGAAGCGGTTGCCGTACCCATCATGGCCTTGCCTTGCTCGCCCATGATGGTCTTGACGTCGTTGAAGTCGACGTTGATATGGCCCGGCACGTTGATGATTTCAGCGATACCGGCGACGGCGTTGTTCAGCACGTCGTCAGCATGGCCCAGCCATTCAATCATGCTGTCGTCTTCGTAGATCTCTTCCAGTTTTTCGTTCAGGATGATGATCAGGGAGTCGACGTGCTGCGCCAGTTCTTCCAGACCCTGGTCGGCGATGTCCATGCACTTCTGGCCTTCGTACGAGAACGGCTTGGAGACCACGGCAACAGTCAGTGCGCCCAGCGACTTGGCAACTTCAGCCACCACCGGTGCAGCACCGGTGCCGGTGCCGCCGCCCATGCCTGCAGCGATGAACACCATGTGCGCGCCGCGCAGTGCATCTTCGATACGCGAACGGGTTTCTTCGGCCAGACGGCGGCCGACTTGCGGCTGCATGCCGGCGCCCAGACCGGTTTCACCGATCTGGATGACGTTGTCGGCCTTCGACATCTTCAATGCTTGCGCATCTGTGTTTGCCGCAATGAACTCAACGCCGGACACGCCCTTGTTGATCATGTGCTGCACCGCGTTGCCGCCTGCACCGCCCACGCCCACGACCTTGATGATCGTGCCGAGAGTGGCGTTGTCGAGCATATCTATTTCCATGATGACTCCTTAAATATATGTATGTGCAGCTTGCAGTTGATAGGCATCACGCGGTGTGACGACTAGCAACTGAGAACTGCGTGTTGCTGATCCGAAGAACTGAATAACTAAAATAAATAACGCGACTGCTTAAAAATTGCCTAAAAACCATTCCTTCATGCGCTGCCAGATTGCCTTTACCGAACCCTCCTGCCGGGTGACGATGTACCCGCGCAGATATTGCTTTTTCGCTTCCAACAACAACCCCAAAACCGTCGAATAGCGTGGACTGCGCACCACATCAGCCAATTGGCCGCTATATTCCGGCGTCCCCAGTCGGGCAGGCTTGAGGAAGATGTCCTCTGCCAGCTCAATCATCCCTGGCATCATTGCGGAGCCGCCGGTGAGGACGATGCCCGACGACAGCACCTCTTCGTAACCCGACTCGCGGACCACCTGATGCACTAATGCAAACAACTCTTCCACGCGCGGCTCGATCACAGCCGCCAGCGCCTGGCGCGACAGGGTGCGCGGATTGCGGTCACCCAGTCCCGGCACTTCCAGCGTCTCGGTCGGATCCGCCAGGATTTGCTTCGCCACGCCGTAACGCAGCTTGATTTCTTCCGCTTCCAGAGTCGGCGTACGCAAGGCCATCGCGATATCGTTGGTGATCTGGTCGCCGGCGATCGGGATCACTGCGGTATGCCGAATCGCGCCTTCGGTAAATACCGCCACGTCGGTCGTGCCGCCGCCGATATCGACCAGCACCACGCCCAGTTCACGCTCGTCCGGGGTCAGCACGGAATCGGCCGAAGCCATCGGCTGCAGAATCAGATCCGACACTTCCAGGCCGCAGCGGCGCACGCACTTCACGATGTTCTGCACCGCCGATACGGCACCGGTCACGATGTGTACTTTTACCTCGAGTCGGATGCCGCTCATGCCGATTGGTTCACGCACATCTTCCTGGTTATCGACGATAAATTCCTGCGGTACGGTATGCAGCAACTGCTGGTCGGTCGGGATGTTGACGGCCTTGGCGGTTTCGATAACGCGCGACACGTCCGCAGCGCTGACTTCCTTGTCCTTGATCGCCACCATGCCGCTCGAATTGAAGCTGCGGATATGGCTGCCCGCGATGCCTGTGTAGACATTGCGAATCTTGCAATCGGCCATCAGTTCGGCCTCTTCCAGTGCCCGCTGGATCGATTCGACCGTGGCTTCGATGTTGACCACCACGCCCTTCTTCAATCCCTTGGATTCGGACTGGCCCAGGCCGATCACTTCGTGGCGTCCGTCCTGCAATACTTCCGCCACCACGGCCACCACCTTGGAGGTGCCGATGTCGAGACCGACGATCAGGTTTTTTGCGTCTTTTGTCATATCGTTCCGCTTATTTTTTCTTTCCGTTCAATGCAGCCAATACCAATCCATCCGCCTTCAACGCCAGGCCGTTCGGATAGCGCATGTCGACATTTTCAATTTTCTTCCCCTGCAGGCGGTCCATCAGCTGCGGATAGACGGATACCAGCCTGGCAATTCTTTCCTTCAGCGTGGCGTCGCCTTCGGCACGTCCCAGCTCGACCGTAATGCCATTGTCCAGCTTGACGGTCCAGGCATACCGGTTCGATAAGGCCACGGCTTCCGGCGCCACCTTGATCGGCGCCAGCCAGTCGCGGAACTGATCGAAACGCGCCACCACTTCCTTCTCGCTACCGTCCGGTCCGTCGAACTCCAGCAAGTCGCCATCGTCTTCCGCTTCCGCCAGATTGGCGGTAAACACATCGCCCTTGACCGACAGCAGACGCCCGTCATCACCCCAGGTGCCGAGCGCGCGATGTTCTTCGATCGTCACGATCAGCTTGTTCGGCCATTCGCGACGCACCATGGCTTTACGCACCCATGGCACCGATTCGAACGCACCGCGCACCGCGTCCAGATCGGCCGTAAAAAAATTGCCCTTGATGCGCGGCACGGCGCTGGCGCGTATCGTCAGCGGATTCACCCGGCGTAACTGTTCCTGCGCGACGCCTTCCACACGAATCGTCTTGAGCGTGAACATCGGCCGCTGCGCCAGCCACCACAGGCCGGACGCCAGCAATGCCAGCAGCACCAGCGCCAGCAGGGCGTTGGTGATTGCGTTGAGCATTTTGACGTCTTGCCACATGGTCGCGTCTTATCCCTTGTCCGAAACGTTGGCATCCGTTGATGCGTGCGGCTTCCACGCTTCGGACGGCTTCAGATCCAGCGCTGCGGATTGCAAAATCTCGCAGCACAAATCTTCGTAACTCATGCCAGCCTGCTTGGCCGACATCGGCACCAGCGAGTGGCCGGTCATGCCCGGCGAGGTATTGATCTCCAGCAGGAACGGCTCGTTGTCCGACGCCCGCAACATGAAATCCACGCGCGACCAGCCGCGGCAACCGAGTGCGTTGTACGCCTTCACGGCGAGATCCTGTACGCGCTGCGTCAGCGCTTCGTCGATCGGCGCCGGACACAGGTACTTGGTGTCGTCGGTGAAATACTTGTGCTGATAGTCGTAGTTGCCCTCCGGCGCCCGGATCTCGATCACCGGATAAGCCTTTGCGTCGCGTCCCTTGCCCAGCACCGGCACAGTCAGTTCGCGGCCGGTGACGAATTCCTCCGCCAGTACGGCGGTGTCATATTTGGCGCACAGGTTGAACGCTTCCTGCATGTCGGAATAACCCGCCACCTTGGCGATGCCGATGGTCGAGCCTTCATGCGGCGCTTTCAGCATCAGCGGCAGACCCAGAACATCCGGCACCTGGCGCAGTTCTTCCCGCGGCGTTGCCGCGCTGTCGAGCACGATGAAGCGCGGCGTCGGCAAGTTGTGGCCGATCCAGATGCGCTTGGTCATGACCTTGTCCATCGCAATCGAGGACGCCATCACGCCGGGACCGGTGTAAGGGATGCCGAGTTGCTCCAGCGCGCCTTGCAGCGTGCCGTCTTCGCCGTAACGGCCGTGCAGCGCGATGAAGACGCGATCGAATTTTTCTGCCGCCAGTTCGGCCAGGCTGCGTTGCGCCGGATCGAAAGGATGTGCGTCGACACCTTTGCTGCGCAGCGCCTTGAGCACGCCCTCACCCGACATCAGCGATACTTCGCGCTCAGCGGAACGGCCGCCGAACAGCACGCCGACCTTGCCGAATTGTCTGGACATGGTGGAATCGGTCATCACGCCCCCTGTCCTTGCGTATCGACAGATTGCGCCGTGAGTTTTGCCGGCACGCCGCTGATCGAGCCGGCGCCCATGGTCATGACGACGTCGCCGTCGCGCACTACGTTCAGAATCGTGGTCGGCATGTCGGCGATGTCTTCGACGAACACCGGTTCGACCTTGCCCGCTACACGCAGCGCATGCGCCAGCGCGCGGCCATCGGCGGCCACAATCGGTTGCTCGCCGGCGGAATACACCTCGGCCAGCACCAGCACGTCAGGCGTCGACAGCACCTTGACGAAGTCTTCGAACAGATCGCGCGTACGGGTATAACGATGCGGCTGGAACGCCAACACCAGACGGCGTCCCGGATAGGCGCCGCGTGCAGCGGAAATCGTGGCGGCGGTCTCGACCGGATGGTGGCCATAGTCATCCACCAGCGTGAACGAGCCGGCCGGCTTGCCTGCCGCGTCGAACAGCGGCACTTCGCCGTAACGCGTGAAGCGGCGGCCGACGCCATTGAATTCGGTCAGCGCTTTTTGCGTATCCGCATCGGCCACGTCCAGCTCGCGCGCAATCGCCACGGCGGCGCAAGCGTTCTGTACGTTGTGCATGCCTGGCTGATTCAGACTGACCTGCATCGGCGCATAGCCGTCCTGAATCACGGTGAATTCCATCTTGCCGTCGACTGCCTTGGCTTCGATGGCGCGAATGTCTGCGTCTTCATGGAAGCCGTAAGTCAGGATAGGTTTGGAAATCATCGGCATGATTTCGCGCACGTGCGGATCGTCCAGGCACAGCACCGCGACGCCGTAGAACGGCAGACGCTGGGTGAACTCCACGAAGGCCTGCTTGAGCTTGGCGAAATCGTGGTTGTAGGTTTCCATGTGGTCGGCATCGATGTTCGTGATGACTTCGATCACCGGCGTCAGGTTCAGGAAAGACGCATCCGACTCGTCGGCCTCGGCCACGATGAAGTCACCCGAACCGAGTTTGGCATTAGCGCCCGCGCTGGTCAGGCGACCGCCGATCACGAAGGTCGGATCCAGTCCGCCTTGCGCCAGCACGCTCGCAACCAGGCTGGTGGTGGTGGTCTTGCCGTGTGTGCCGGCAATCGCGATGCCCTGCTTCAGGCGCATCAGTTCGCCCAGCATCACTGCGCGCGGCACGATAGGAATGTGTTTCTTGCGCGCCGCCAGCACTTCCGGATTGTCGCCCTTGACCGCGGTCGAGGTGACGATGGCGTCGGCGTTGTCGATGTTCTCGGCAGCGTGACCGTAGAGGATGCGCGCACCCAGCTGTGCCAGGCGCTGTGTCGCGGCGTTGCTGCCCAGATCCGAGCCGGACACGCCGTAACCCAGATTGAGCATGACCTCGGCAATGCCGCTCATTCCAGAGCCGCCGATGCCGACGAAGTGAATATTTTTAACCCGATGTTTCATTGCTTTACCAATCTTTCCAGCACCTGCGCAATCGCCTCATTGGCGTTGCGCCTGCCTTGTTCATACGCCGCCTGCGCCATCTTCAGGCAGGCAGGCCGATCCAACGTTTGCAGCAATGCCGCCAGGCTGTCCGGTGTCAGCTCGGTCTGCGGCAAATGTACTGCGGCCTTGCTTTGCGCCATCCATTTGGCGTTATCGCGCTGATGCGATGTCGTCGACGCCACCAGCGGCACCAGCACGCTGGCGACACCGGCCGCGGTCAGCTCAGACACGGTGATCGCACCGGCGCGGCAAATCACCAGATCCGCGTCCGCATAACGGCGCGGCATGTCGTCGATGAAATCCACCACTTCCGCCCCAACGCCCGACTGCGCATACGCTGCACGCAAGGCGTCGATATGCTGCTTGCCCGACTGATGCGTCACCAGCGGACGCTGGTCCGGCGGCAATTTCGCCAGCGCTGCCGGCACGCATTCGTTCAATACTTTGGCGCCCAGACTGCCGCCAACCACCAGAACCCGCAACGGACCGCTATGACCGGCATAACGCGGCGCCGGTTCGCCCAGGGCGATGATTTCCTTGCGCACCGGATTGCCGGTGACTTCCGCCTTGCCGGCCGCCTTGCCGAAATCTGCAGGGAAACCGAACAGCACCTTATCGGCCAACGGCGCCAACGTCTTGTTCGACAACAGCAGCGCCGCATCCGCATTCACCAGCGCCAGCGGCACGCCGCGCAAACGCGCCATCGCACCGCCCGGCACCGTCACATAGCCGCCCATGCCCAGTACCACATCTGGCTTACGCTTGCCGATGATGCGGAAGCATGAACCGAAGCTGGCGATCATGCGCCACACGCCTTTGACGGTATGCGCCAAGCCTTTGCCGCGCAGACCGGCGAAGACGATGGAATCCATCTCGACGCCATGCTTTGGCACTAAGTCGCGCTCCATGCCGTGCGTTGTCCCGAGCCATGAAACCTGCCAGCCGCGCGCACGCATGGTGTCGGCAATCGCCAGCCCCGGGAAAATATGCCCGCCGGTGCCTGCCGCCATGATCAGAAGGCGCTTGCTCATAGGCGGCCTCCACGCATCAGCACGCGATTCTCGTAATCGATACGCAGCAAAATCGCCAGTCCGACGCAGTTGATCAGCAGACCGGAACCGCCATAGCTCATCAGCGGCAAGGTCAAGCCCTTGGTCGGCAACAGGCCGAGATTCACGCCCATGTTGATGAAGGTCTGCACTCCGATCCAGATGCCGATCCCTTTGGCAGTCAGACCGGCGAAGGTCAGATCCAGCGCGATTGCCTGACGGCCGATTTCAAACGCATGTTTGATCAGCCAATAGAACAACAGCACCACGACCAGCACGCCGACAAAACCCAGCTCTTCGCCAATCACCGCCAGTAAAAAGTCGGTATGCGCTTCCGGCAGGTAGTGCAGCTTTTCAACGCTGCCGCCCAGTCCGACGCCAAACAATTCGCCGCGACCGAATGCAATCAGCGAGTGCGACAACTGATAAGCCTTGCCCAGTGCGTTCTCTTCCACCCATGGATTCATGTAAGCAAAAATCCGCTCGCGCCGCCATGGCGACAAGATAATCACCAGCGAAAAGATTCCGACCAGCGTCGCACCGATGCCGCCGAACCAGACGCCGTTGATGCCGCCCAAAAACAGAATGCCCATCGCGATGCAGACGATTACGCCGAAGGCACCGAGGTCAGGCTCCAGCAGCAACAGCAAACCGACCACGCCCACCGCCAGCGTCATCGGCAGGAATCCCTTGGTCAGCTTGTGCATCACCGCCTGCTTGCGCACCGTGTAATCGGCGGCGTACAAGACGATGAAGAGCTTCATGAGCTCCGACGGCTGCAAATTGAACACCTTGAACGACAGCCAGCGCTTGGCGCCGTTGACGCCCTTTCCGATACCGGGAATCAACACCAGCGCCAGCAAGATCAGGGTGCCGACAAACAGGTAAGGCGCAATCTTCTGCCAGGTTTCGATCTTGATGCGAAACACCATCAGGCCAGCCAACAACGACACGCCGATGAACATCGCCTGACGCACCAGGAAATACGAAGTCTTGTAATTCGCATATTTCGGCGAATCGGGCAGCGCAATCGACGCCGAATACACCATGACCATGCCGAACAGCATGAGCAGCATGACCACCCACACCAGCGGCTGGTCGTACTCCATCATGCGCGAACGCTGCTCGATACCGCTGATGCCCTTCAGGCTGCCGCTGTTGCTGCTCGCGCGCGCACTGCCGCGCACGCCAGGCTCATCTTTGGCGCCGAACCAGCCGGTGATCGAAGGCAGGGTCAGTTTCATCACATCACCTCACCACGCGACAGGGCGACTTCACGCACTGCGTCGACAAATACTTCCGCGCGGTGTTCGTAGTTGCGGAACATGTCGAAGCTGGCGCAGGCCGGCGACAGCAACACGGCATCGCCGCCTTGCGCCATCCCGGCAGCTTTTTCCACCGCCTCTTCCAAGGTCGTGCAATCAATCAGTTCAACGCCGCTATCGGCAACCGCGCTGCGGATGGCGCCGGCGTCGCGGCCAATCAGGAACACGGCGCGGCCATACTTCGACAAGGGTTCCGCCAGCGGCGCGAAATCCTGGCCTTTGCCTTCGCCACCGGCGATCAGCAACAAGCGGTTCGGTTTGCCGCCATGGCCCAGGCCGTTCAACGCAGCAACCGTCGCACCAACATTGGTGCCCTTGCTGTCGTCGTAATATTCCACCTCGCGGATCGTCATCACCAGCTCAACGCGATGCGGCTCGCCCGTGTAGTCGCGCAAGCCGTGCAACAAGTTCGCCAGCGGCAGATCGGCCGCACGGCACAATGCCAGCGCCGCCAGACCGTTGGAGGCGTTGTGCAAACCGCGGATCTTCAGCGCATCGACCGGCATCAGACGCTTGAGCAGGAAAGGCTGTTCGACGACTTCTTTCGGATCTTTCTTGCGGCGGCGGCCTTCGGGTTTTTCTTCATCTTCGATTGCAACGGCCGCGGCCAGCCACAGCATGCCGTTTTCATCGACCAGACCGAAACTGCCGGCCTTCTTCGGCTCATCCAGACCAAAACTCGATACGCTCGCGCCGGGTGTAGCCATTGCCATCACGGCGGCATCGTCGCGATTGAGCACGCGCACGGTCTTCTCGCCGAAAATCCGCGCCTTGTCGGCGGCATAGGCATCCATATTGCCGTGCCAGTCCAGATGGTCTTGCGTAATGTTCAGCACAGTCGCGGCATCGGCCTGCAAACTGTAAGTCGTGTGCAACTGGAAGCTCGACAACTCAAGCACCCATGCTTGCGGCAGGATGCCTTCGTACACCCGCTCCGGTTCCGGCGGCGGCAGTTCCAGCTGCAGCGGCGCGCTGTCGTCTTCGTCGAGGAGCGAAGTCTGCTCTGCAACGGCAAGGCCTTCCGTTTCAGCGGTTTCAGCGGTTTCAGCGGTTTCAGCGGTTTCAGCGGTTTCAGCGGTTTCAGCGGTATGCGAAGCGACGTCGCCGGTATTTGTTTCTTCGGCCATCGTATCGGCTGCATGTTCTTGCGAAACCGATGCGCCGGCGGACTCTTCCGGCGCGGCAACAGCGACCGTCAGACTGTCGTTCAGGCCGATGTGTGCAGCTTGCGCGGGCTGCTCGTGCTCCGAGTCATTCGATGCTTCGGCGAATGATTCTGGCGATACTTCTTCAGCCGCCGCAGACTCGGCCTGCTCAGTCAGCTCCAGCTGGCGCGACGCTTCTTCTGCTGCAGCCTGTGCAGCGGCAGCCTCCTTCGCAGCTGCGGCATCGATTTCAGCCTGCGCTTCGGCTTGCGCTTGCGCCTGTTGTTCTGCGATGACCGCAGCAGCTTCCGCCTCGGCCTGCGCAGCGGCTGCTTCTTCGGCTCTTTGCGCGGCGACCACGACCGCGTGGGCGGCATCTTCGATCAATGCTTCGCGCAAAACATCCAATGCGGCCGGACTGATGTTGCCCGCGATCTTGGTCGTCAAGCCGGCGCGGCGGCACAGCATGCCGGTCAGGCTGGTGACGGTGGTCTTGCCGTTGGTGCCGGTGATGGCCAATACCTTGGGCGCGTAGGCGCGCTCTTCACGCAGCGCCGCCAGGGCCTGCGCGAACAATTCCATCTCACCCCACAGCGGGATATTCTTCTCTGCCGCCGCAGCGGACAACACTGCCAGATCGCGCTCGGGAGCAAGACCCGGGCTGACGGCGACGAAGTCGATGCCATCCAGCAGCTCAGCGGAAAAAGCCTTGCCGCCGACGAATTCGCTCTCTGCCGATGCGGCCTTCAATACGGCCAGGCGCTCGGCCACGGCCTGCTCTTCGCGGGTATCGGCCACACGCACGCGCGCGCCGCAGTAGACCAGCCACTGCGCCATCGCCAGACCGGATTCACCCAGTCCAAGTACCAGAGCGTGTTTATCGACGTAATTCATTCTTTATTACCTGAGTCTTTCCAATGAGATCTGATCAACGCAATTTCAGCGTCGACAAACCGAACAGCACCAGCATCATCGTGATGATCCAGAAGCGCACCACGACCTGTGTTTCTTTCCAGCCTTTTTGTTCATAGTGATGATGCAGCGGCGCCATCAACAGCACTCGCTTGCCGACGCCGTAGCGCTTCTTGGTGAACTTGAAGTAAGCCACCTGAATCATCACCGACAGGGTTTCCACCACGAAGATGCCGCCCATGATGAACAATACGATTTCCTGACGCACGATCACCGCGATGGTGCCGAGCGCGCCGCCCAGCGCCAGTGCGCCGACATCACCCATGAACACCTGCGCCGGATAAGCGTTGTACCAGAGGAAAGCCAGACCTGCGCCGGCCATCGCGCCGCAGAAAATCAGCAGTTCGCCCGCGCCCGGAATATGTGGAATGAACAGATATTTGGCATAGCTGGCGCTACCGGTCAGGTAAGCAAAAATGCCCAGCGCGCCGCCGACCAGCACGGTCGGCATGATCGCCAGACCGTCCAGGCCGTCAGTCAGATTGACCGCGTTGCTGGTGCCGACAATCACAAAATAAGTCAGCGCAATGAAACCCCACACGCCCAGCGGATAGCTGACGGTCTTGAAGAACGGTACGATCAGGTCGGCTTTCGGCGGCAGGTCGAGGTTGAAACCCGACTGCACCCAGGCAAAGAACAGATCCAGCACCTTCATATTGCTCACTTCGGACACCGAGAACGCCAGATAGAACGCCGCCACCAGACCGATCAGCGATTGCCAGAAATATTTTTCGCGCGAACGCATGCCGTTCGGATCCTTGTAGACCACCTTGCGGTAGTCGTCGACCCAGCCAATGGTGCCGAAGCCCAGCGTGACGATCAGTACGATCCAGACGAAACGATTGCTCAGGTCCGCCCACAGCAAGGTCGAAATGCCGATGCCGATCAGGATCAGCACGCCGCCCATGGTGGGGGTGCCGGATTTGACCAGATGCGTTTGCGGACCGTCGGTGCGCACGGCCTGGCCGACCTTGAGACGGGTCAGCATGCGAATCACCGCCGGACCGGCGACAAGGCCGATCAACAGCGCCGTCAGCGTCGCAAACACAGCGCGGAAGGTGATGAAGTTGAACACGCGCAGGAAACTGAAATCCTGCTGAAAATTCTGAGCCAGCCAAAGCAGCATGTTAATGAGTCTCCTGGTGAAGTGGCGCGCCGGACTGCAACTGCGCCCCGACCAAATGCTGCACAACGCGCTCCATCTTCATGAAGCGCGAACCTTTTACCAATACCGTCGCCGTCGCGGATGCGGCCTCGTGGGCTGCGGCGCTCACGGCGTCTATGGTGTCGAAATGCCGCGCCGGGAAAGATGCTCCCGGCACGGCGTTGTATTCATCGATGGCGTCGCGCATGGCGTCGCCGAAACCGAGAAAATGCTCGATGCCGCGTTCGCGTGCATAGGCGCCGATTTCCCGGTGAAATTTAGGACCTTCGTTACCGACCTCGCCCATGTCACCCAAGGCCAGCACGCGCGGCGCGGCCGTTTGCGCCAGCACGTCGATGGCGGCGCGCACCGAATCGGGATTGGCGTTGTAGGTATCGTCAATGACGAGCGCACCGCTGACGGCGGTCTTGCGCTGCAAGCGGCCGTTGACCGGTTGAAAAGCTTCCAGCCCGCGCACCACGGCAGCGGCGGAAATACCCGCGCCCAGCGCGCAGGCAATGGCGGCCAGCGCGTTGCGTACATTGTGCTCGCCGACGGCGGCGAGCTTGATGCCGAATTGCTGCACGCGATCGCCGATGTGTGCGGTGACAGCGATTGCGCTGCCGAACTCGCGCGCCTGATAGCTGCCGCTGACATCGGCATCCTGACTGAGACCGAAACTGATCACCGGACGGGTACCGGCGATTTCGCGCCAGACCCAGGCGTATTCGTCTTCCGCAGGGAACACGGCAATGCCGTCTGCCGGCAAGGCGCCAAAGACAGCGCCGTTTTCGCGCGCGACGGCTTCGACGGTTGCCATGAATTCCTGATGTTCGCGCTGCGCATTGTTGACCAGCGCCAGCGTCGGACGGGCAATTTCCGCCAGCACGGCGATTTCGCCGGGATGATTCATGCCCAGTTCAACCACCGCCGCCTGATGTTGCGGTTGCAGGCGGAACAGGGTCAGCGGTACGCCGATTTCGTTGTTGAAATTGCCGCGCGTAGCCAGGCTGTGGTCTTCGCCGAATGCCGCCGTCAAGATCGAAGCGATCATTTCCTTGACGGTGGTCTTGCCATTGCTGCCGGTAACGGCAATGACCGGCACATTGAATTGCTGACGCCAGTGACGCGCGATCTGGCCCAGCGCCACGCGCGTGTCCGGCACGACGATGGCCGGAATGCTCAGACCAGCCGGGACGCGCTCGACCACAACGGCGGCAGCGCCCAGGCCGGCAACGGCGTCGAGGAAGTCGTGCGCGTCAAAGCGCTCGCCGCGCAAGGCGACAAACAGATTACCGGGTGCGACGGCGCGGCTGTCGGTGGTGACGCCGCGCACGGTGAAGCCGTCGCCGGCTTTATGCACGCTATGCACGGCTGCGCCGTCCAGCCACTGCTGCAATTGTCCAAGCGTCGCCTGCACTATGCACCTCCCATCATCGTGGAGCGTGCGGCCAGAGCCAGTGCGACGTGGTCGGCATCGAGGAAGGGATATTTCTTGCCGGCGATTTCCTGATAGGTTTCGTGGCCCTTGCCAGCCAGCAGAACGACATCCTGCTTGACCGCGTGACGTACTGCCCACAGGATGGCGCCGGCACGATCGGTCAATACATGCGGCACGATGCGCCCCATGCCGCTCTTGATATGCGAAATGATGACGTTGGGATCTTCGCTGCGCGGATTGTCGCTGGTCAGGATCACGTGATCGGCCAGTTCGGAAACCGAACCCATTTCCGGCCGCTTGCCCGGATCGCGATCGCCGCCGCAGCCGAACACGCACCACAGCTCGCCGCCACGTTGGCTGGCAACCTGGCGCAAAGCGGTCAAGGTTTTTTCCAATGCATCCGGCGTGTGCGCATAGTCGATCACGATCAGCGGCACTTCCTGTCCGCCGAACTGTTGCATGCGGCCCGGCACGGCGGTCAGCGTGGCGATCACCGCCAGCGCGGCTTCCCAGCCGGTGCCCTTGGCCAGCATGACGCCGAGGATGCCCAATACGTTGCTGACGTTGAACTGCCCGACCAATTGCGTCTTGATCTGACCCGAACCGAATGGCGACTCGATATGGAAGCTGGTGCCGGCATTGGTGCTGCGGATCGCCGAGGCGCGCAGCACCGGCACATCATCTGCTGTGATATCGCCGAGCGAATAGCCGATCACCGGAATGTTCTTGGCTTGCAGATAAGGAATCAGGCGCTGCCCCATCTGGTCGTCCAGATTGATGACTGCGTGCTGCAGTCCCGGCGAATCGAACAGCTGAATCTTGGCAGCTTCATAAGCAATCATGTCGCCGTGATAGTCGAGATGATCGCGCGTGAAATTGGTAAACAGGGCGACGTCGACGTGCAGTCCGTTCATGCGGCCCTGATCGAGTCCGATGGACGAGGCTTCGATCGCCAGCACCGAGGCTCGCGCGGTGCGCAGGTCCGACAGCTTGCGTTGCAGCAGCACCGCATCCGGCGTGGTGTAGCCGGTGACGTCGAAGGCATGCGGTTTGCCGTCCTGAAACATGCCCACACCCAGCGTACCGACCACGGCAGCCGGCGCCGACGAACCTTGCAGGCGCGATAGCGCCATGCCCAGCCAGTAAGAGCAGGAAGTTTTGCCGTTGGTGCCGGTCACCGCGACGCTGAACATGCCCTTGTCGGGCTGCTTGTAAAACATATTGGCGGCGAATCCGGCGAGATGCTTCAGCCCCTTGACGCCCAAATGCGGCAGGTCTTCCTTGTCGTCCCAAGTGAAGCCCGCTTCTTCGTAGACGACTGCAACCGCACCGCGCTCGATCGCATCGGCGATGTAGCGGCGACCATCAGCGCTGTCACCGGGATAGGCAAAGAACACGTCGCCGGCCTGCACACGGCGCGAATCCGCAGTCAAATTCGACGTCAGGTTGGCGTTGCCAGGGGCAATGCCGTGCAGCCAGTCAACAATTTTTTGCGCGGAAAGCATGGTCGCAGGCATTACATGCTCTCCTCTAAGGCGTCTTTTGGAATGATGATATTGGTCACGCTGGAATCCGGCGCGACATTGAGCGCGCGCAAGGCGTTGGCCGTTACTTTGGCAAAAACCGGTCCGGCGACGGTGCCGCCGAAGTGGCTGCCGGCGCTGGGTTCATCCAGCATCACGGCGATGATCAGGCGCGGATCGGACATCGGCGCAATGCCGACAAACGAGGACACATATTTCTTCACGTACTTGCCGCCTTCAATCTTGTATGCCGTGCCGGTCTTGCCGCCAACCCGATAACCCGGAACCTGCGCCTGCGGGGCGGTGCCGCCCGGCGCCACCACGGTTTCCAGCATGCGACGCATCTGCAATGCGGTATTCTCGGCAATCACGCGATGGCCGATCGGCATGTCGCTGACCTTCTGAAACGAGAGCGGAATCAGGTCGCCGTTGCGAGCAAAAATCGTGTATGCATGCGCCAGCTGAATCAGCGAAACCGAGATGCCGTGGCCGTAGCTCATCGTCGCCTGTTCGATCGGACGCCACGATTTGTAAGGACGCACTCGGCCGGCCACCGCGCCCGGGAAACCGAACTTCGGCTGCTGCCCGAGACCGACACTGGTAAACATCTCCCACATTTCCTGCGGCGGCATTTCCAGCGCAATCTTGGCGGTGCCGATATTGGATGATTTCTCGATGATCTGCGCTACCGTCAGCGGACCATGCGCGTGCGAGTCGCCGATAGTCGCTGTGCCGATGGTCATCTTGCCGGGCGAAGTCTGGAATACGGTGCTCGGCGTCACGCGATGCGTGTCGAGCGCCAGCGCCACGGTGAACGGCTTCAGTGTCGAACCTGGCTCGAAGGTATCGGTCAGCACGCGATTACGCAGTTGCGCGCCGGTCAGCACCGAGCGGTCGTTCGGGTTGTAGGTCGGCAGATTCGCCAGCGCCAGCACTTCGCCAGTTCGCACGTCGACGACGATGATGCCGCCGGCCTTGGCCTTGTTCTTTTCGACCGCTTCTTTCAGCTGGGTGAAGGCGATGTACTGGATCTTGCTGTCGATCGACAAGGTCAGGTCCTTGCCGTCGTGCGGCTCGCGCACGGCTTCGATATCTTCGACGATGCGGCCGAGACGGTCCTTGATGACGCGGCGGCTGCCGGTCATGCCGGCCAGCGTTTTCTGCGAGCCGAGTTCCATGCCGTCCTGTCCGGCGTCTTCCACATTGGTAAAGCCCACAACGTGGGCCATGACTTCACCTTCGGGATAGAAGCGCTTGTATTCCTTGCGCGTCTCGATGCCGGCGATGCCGAGTTTGACGATCTTGTCGGCCGTGTCTTGCTCGACCTGGCGCTTCAGATAAACGAAATTACGGTCGGAATCGAGCTTCTTGCGCAACTCGGCGTCACTCATGTCGAGCAGCTTGGCCAGGTCGCGCAGCTTGTCCTTGGGCGCTTCCTGTACGTCGTCGGGAATCGCCCAGATCGCCTTGACCGGCACCGACGACGCCAGCACCTGGCCGTTGCGGTCGGTGATCTTGCCGCGTGTGGCCGGCAATTCAAGCGTACGCGCGTAGCGCGACGCGCCTTGTTTCTGCAGGAAGTCGGTAGACATGCCTTGCAGCCACAGCGCGCGCGCGGCCAGTGCAAAGAACGCCATGAACAGCACGAACAACACCACGCGCGAGCGCCAGGCCGGCATCGCAACCTGCAACACCGGGCTGGCCGAGAACGCGACGCCGCGTGAGGCTGCGACTCGGCCTCCCGTGACGTTGGTGCGTGGCGGCATGCGCGTCATTTGTTTGTCACCGTCAGATATTGGGTTCGTTCCGGCGTCAGCGAAACCATGTTCAGGTCGCGCCGCGCCAGTGCCTCAATGCGGGAGTTCTTGCCCAGCGTGGATTGATCCAGTTGCAGCTGCGCCCAGTCGATATCGAGCTGACGTGCGGCGGATTGTGCGCGCTCCAGTTCGATGAACAGACGGCGCGCCTGGTATTGGGCGTTGACCAGCGATAGTGCGCACAGGACCAGCACGGTCGTCACCAGGAAGCTCAGACGGCCGGTCATGGCGCATCCTCAACGACCGTACGCTCAAGCGAACGCATCACGGCG
Organism: Herbaspirillum sp. GW822-FHT03A08; assembly: GCF_058801885.1. Taxonomy (NCBI): domain Bacteria; kingdom Pseudomonadati; phylum Pseudomonadota; class Betaproteobacteria; order Burkholderiales; family Oxalobacteraceae; genus Herbaspirillum; species Herbaspirillum sp. GW822-FHT03A08. Next base: position 602,284 of record NZ_JBXANR010000004.1, read on the forward strand.
GAACGGGCGCGCGGGTTGGCGGCGACTTCGGCGTCGCTCGGTTTGACGCGGGAATGCAATTTTCCGAGGGGTTGCGGCAGGTCGACTGCACGAATCGGCAGGCGGCGGTCCGGCTGCGGCACATGGGCTTTGGATGCCATGAACTGCTTGACGATGCGATCTTCCAACGAGTGAAAGCTGATCACAACCAATCTCCCATACTGCGCCATCTGCCGAAATGCTTTTTCCAGTCCTATTTCGAGTTCTTCAAGCTCTTGATTGATGAAAATCCGTATAGCCTGAAAGGTACGAGTGGCCGGGTCTTTGCCTTTCTCGCGGGTTTTGACGGCTTGTGCCACGAGCGTGGCAAGCTGTCGTGTGGTTGAAATTGGCTCGACTGCCCGGCGAGCAACAATCGTCTTTGCAATCTGAAGAGCAAACCGTTCTTCCCCATAATCTCGTATCACCTTTGCTATCGTCTGTTCGTCCGCCGTTGCCAGCCACTCCGCTGCCGACACGCCGCGCGTGGTATCCATGCGCATGTCCAGCGGGCCATCGAACCGAAAACTGAAACCCCGCGCCGCGTCGTCCACCTGCGGCGAAGAAATACCCAAATCCATCAACACGCCATCCACGCGCGTGACGCCATGCGCCGCCAATGCCTGATCCAGCGTCGCGAAGCTGTCATGCACAATGGCGAAACGCGGATCCGCAATGGTCTGCGCCGTGGCAATCGCCAGCGGATCCTTGTCAAACGCAATCAAACGTCCACGCGCACTGAGGCGCTCCAAAATCTTGCGGCTATGCCCGCCGCGGCCGAAGGTGCCGTCCAGATAGACACCGTCAGCCCGGTCGCCTTCTATTACCAGGGCATCCACCGCTTCATCCAACAACACCGTACGGTGCTGCAAATCGGGCACCGATTGCAAAGTCATCGCGTCGTGCCGTCAGAAGGAAAAATTGCTCAACACATCAGGCATGCCCGCAGCAACAGCTTCCGATTCGTTCTCGGCCAGCTTGGCGGCATCCCAGATTTCAAAATGGCTGCCCATGCCCAGCAACATGACGTCGCGCTCCAGGCCGACCGCTGCCCGCAACTCCGGCGCGATCAGGATGCGGCCGGCGGAGTCCAGTTCCACGTCGCACGCATTGCCGAGGAAAACGCGCTGCCAGGCGCGCGCCGACATCGGCCACGCGGCGATCTGCTCGCGATGGCTTTCCCAGGTCGGGCGCGGGAAAAACAGCAGGCAACCGTGCGGATGGCGCGTCAACGTGACCCGTCCTTCGCACTGAACCGCCAGGGCGTCGCGATGCCTGGCCGGAATAGACATCCGTCCTTTGGCATCGAGATTGATTGATGACGCGCCCTGAAACACTGTGTTTGACCTTTTTTCCTGTCGCTGTTGGCTTGCTTGAATTCGGTGTTTTGATGCCGGGAATCCAAAAATACCCCACAAAAAAACACTTTTTCACACTATCGCCCACTTTAGAGGATGCACTAATACAGGTCAAGCGATATTCATGGGCCGAAACAGGGATTTTTTTAATAAAGTCAAAGACTTAGCGCGCATAGTTAAAAAGCATCTAAAAGCGTTTTTTCCTCGCAAATGAATGACTTAGGAAATCTATTGAATGTTCCACTTGAGATATACACATGTGTTTATCTCGAATTCCGCGTGGTTTCTGGGGGAGAGGCGGGTCAACGAATCAAAAAACAGCCGACCGGCTTGAGAAGAGATTTTGCAGACAATCAAAAACACCAACCTGGACCAACAAATAACGCAACATCAAACGGCATGCCAAAACACATCCGGCAACGCCGCTGAAAATTCACCGGCAGCCGAAGTATGCCTGAAAAAACGCTGCGTAAAAAATCAGGGTCGCGTCGAAAATCCAATCAGCGAACACAGAAAACGATGCGCGAAACTCTCCACGGGCATCCGGATTTTTTCAATTCGATGAAATTCCGGTGAAATAGATCATGACAATTCAATTAAACATCAGATGGGGCTTGCGGAGTAGGCGCATTCCAATGCTAAAATCTCGGCACCTTAACAGTGAAAGGAATTTTAAAGTGAACAAATCCGAATTGGTCGACGCAATCGCTGCTGATACAGAAATCTCGAAGGCTGCTGCACAACGTGCTTTGGACTCCGTCGTTGAAAACATCATCAAGGCAGTTACCAAGGGCGACACAGTGCAACTGGTTGGCTTCGGTTCTTTCTCCACAGGCAAGCGCGCTGCTCGTACCGGCCGTAACCCACAAACTGGCGAAGAAATCAAAATCGCTGCTGCAACTACAGTGAAGTTCTCCGCTGGTAAGTCGTTCAAAGAAGCAGTGAACAAAAAGAAGAAATAATGGTTCCATTTGAATGCTGTGAACCAGGAGTTCACGGCATTCAAATACCGCTGCTGCCGCATTCATGTGGCAGCACACTTCCCTCCCGTCTTATCTGCCTTATTCTGCCTATCCAGCCTTATCCTGCTTTATCTCCCATCACCCGGCTTCTCCCGTCTTCCCGCTGCATTCGCACCATTTCCGTATTGCCTTACGCCGTTCCTTCTCCATGCTCCGGACGCACTCGTGCCGCAGCAAACAAGGCATGTCTGCCGCGACTTCATCCGTTCCCGGATTTGTTGATCAGGCCTGCGCGAACGAAATATCGACCTTGCCGATGTTCTGCAACAAGGCGTTGACGCTGCTGCCTTTGTCGGCAAACAGCAAACCCGTGCACGATCCCGTCGTCACGAACTGGCCTGCTTTCAGACCGCCGCAACGCTCGCCGACGTGATTGGCCAGCCAGGTCACCAGCGGCCAGATATCGACCACCGGGTTGCCGCCGACAGTCTTGGCGACCTCCAGACCGTTAAAATACAGCTCGGCGTGCTGGATGCTCTGATCGATCTGACCGAGGTCGCTGCGGCCCGGACCGTAAATGAACGCGCAATTGCTCAGCGCGTCAGCCAGCCCGGCCAGCGGATTGGCGGCCGGATATTCGGTATAGCGCGAGGATACGAGCTCGATCGCCGGATGCACCGTGCCGACTGCCGCCAGCACCTCCTCTTCGGTGTAAGGCGTAGCGCGAGCCGGCAGATCGCTCTTCATGCGCAGCGCGATCTCGACTTCGATGCCGCGCGAACCGGCGGTCAGCAAATCGAAGAAATGATAAGGCGCCGCGAAGATGAACTGCGCCGGCATCGGCGCGCAGCTTGGCGGCGCACCCGGAGCCTTGGCCCCGACCTTCCAGCCGCCGACTTCGCCCAGCGACTGGGAAACGGTATCCTGCACTGCATAGGCTTCCGCAGCATCGGCCGGGATGTATTCTTCCGGCAGGCGCGCCAGGGTGATTTCATGCTTGCGCGCCGCCAGCAGCAAGTCGGCGGCGGCCTTGATTTTTTGTTTGTCCATTGTCGTACTTTACTTCTTGAAGAGGCGCCGCTGCATGGAAAGCAGCCGGCGCCGGTTAAAAAACTTCTACAGCTTCCGGATAATTCAAGAAAATCCGAAGCGCCGCGGCAACCATAAACTCAGATCCGGCCAGACGATGATCACGACCAGCGTGACCAGCAGCATCGCCAGATATTTCAGATACGGCTTCACCACATCCTGCAGTCGCACCTGGGCAATCGCGCAAGTCGCATACATCCCAAGTCCGAACGGCGGCGAAAACAGGCCTATGCCCATCGAAATAACCAGGATGATGGCGAAGTGCAGTGGATTGTAGCCAAGCTGGACCGCAATCGGTGTCAGCAAAGGTCCGAAAATAATCAACGCCGGCGCGCCTTCCAGCACCGCGCCGAACAAGATCAGCGCCAGCACCGAAATCAGGATGAACATCCAGCGGCCGTAATCGTGCGCCAGGCTCACCATCAGTTCAGCCAGCGCGTGCGGGATCTGCTCCACGGTCAAGGCATACGCCACGCTGCTGGCGGCCGCCACGATAAACAGCACCATGCCCGACATCGACGCCGCATCGACGAACAGCTTCACCAGCACCTTGCGATTGAGCTCCCGGAAGGCCAGCCAGCCGACCACGATCGCATACACCACAGCGAACGAAGAAATCTCGGTCGACGTCGCCACGCCGGAAGCCACGCCTTTGCCGATCATCACAATCATGATCAGACCCACCAGCGCGCCGCCGATCAGCTTGCCCATCGGACGCGGCTTGATGAAGACGACGCTGACGTCGACTTTGCGGCCGGTGTAATACGCAAGGATGCTCAAGGCGATCGCCATCGCCAGCGCCGGCAAAATCCCGGCCAAGAACAGGCCGCCGATAGACAGATTGGCGACGAAGCCGAGAATGATCATGTTGATGCAAGGAGGGATGGTCTCCGCCATGATGGCCGAGGCTGCCAGCAAACCTGCCGCCTCGTTCGGATTTTGCCTGGTCTGGCGTACCGCCGGCATCAGGATGCCGCCCACGGCGGCGACGTCGGCCAGCTTGGAACCCGACACGCCCGAGAAGAACGCCATCGCCGTCACCATGATCAGGTTCAGGCCGCCGCGCAGCCGGCCGAACATGCGCAGTAGCAGCTCGATCAGGCGCGACGACATGCCGTTGCATTCCATCACCATGCCCGCCAGGATAAAGAACGGCACCGCCAGCATGACGAAGTGATCGGTGCCGGCCGCGACCTGCTGGGCGAACACCATTACCGACAGGGAAGGCTCCAGCAGGAAGAACATCAGCGCGCCGAAGGTCAGCGAAAACGCGATCGGCACGCCCGCGACCAGACAGAACAGGAAGCCGAACAGCAAGACATGCATCGGCCGCAGCGCATGATCGGGCCAGAACGTCTGCAAGGCCAGCACGCCACCGACCACCACCGCGCCGAGCAAACCCGACACCAACGCATGGCGGCCGAATTTCTTCAGCGCATGCGTCACGGCGAAGACCGACAACAGCAGACTGCCGACCAGCACCGGCAAAACAAAAATTGTCTGCGGCAAACCCGAAGGCGTGGTCTGATCGTTGGAGATTTCCAGCAGCAGCCAGGTGGTATATGCCAGCGACATGGCGACGAAGGCGATCACCCAGTCGCACAGCCGGAGGATATAAGGCAGCCATGATTTCGGAAAGACGCCGCGCAAGCTGTCGATGCCGACATGGCGGCTGCGGCCCAGCACGCTGGCTGCGCCGAAGAACACCAGCGTGATCATCAGCGCGCGCGCCACCTCTTCCGACCATTCCAGCGGGTCGTGCAAGGCGTAGCGCCAGATCACGGAGAAGAACACCACCAGCACGTCCACCGCCAGCACCGCCGCCGAGGTCAGCTCCAACACGCGTTGCAGGCGCGGATAATCCACTACATCGTTGGGCGAAGCGTGCAGCGACTGAATCGCACTTTCGGCTCCTGCGACTCCTGCGGCTTCTTCGCCCGGCGCCAGCGGCGCAGTCATTGTCTTCATCATGGCTTCCTTTGACTCCAGATTCGGCAGGACATCAGCCGCGCGCAGCAACGATTTCGTCGACTACCGGCTTGACGGCCGGATATTGCGCGGTGAACTCGCCCCACAGCGGCGCGACGTCTTTGCGCAGCGCTTCACGGTCGACAGTGGAGACGGTCAGACCGAGTCCCTTGAGTTTTTCAAAGGCGTCGCGTTCCATGTCGGCGGCGCGCTGGCGCTGATACAGCGTCGCCTCGGTGGCAGCGTCGAGGAAAGCTTTCTGCAGATCGGCCGGAATCTTGGCGAAGGAGCGCTTGCCGATCACCGGTGTTTGCGGGTTGTAGATATGCTGGGTCAGCGCGCAGTATTTAGCGACTTCGAAGAACTTGCCCGCCAGCGCCGTCGGCGCATCGTGCTCGAAGCCGTCGACCACGCCGGTCTGCAGCGAAGTGTAGATTTCGCCGAAAGGAATCGGTGTCGGCACCGCGCCCATGTAGCGCAAGGTGCTGACGAAATTCTTCACCGGCAGCACACGGATCTTGGTGCCCTTGAGCTCGGCCACGCTGCGCACCGGATTCTTGGTAAACACATTGCGCGCGCCCAGCGAATACGCCCAGCCCAGCACCTGCACGCCGATGCGGTCATACATCAGCTTGCTCAGAATGGCGCCTGCTTTGCCGTCCAGGGCACGGCCGGAATGGTCGAGGTTGGCGAACAGATAGCCCATGTCGAGCACGCCGATTTCCGGCACGGTAGTGGACCAGATCGAGGAGCCGGAAATCATCATGTCGACGCTGCCGATGCGCACCTGATTGACGACATCGGATTCCTTGCCGAGCTGATCGCTGGGGAAATAGTTGACGACAATCTTGTTGCCGACGGCGGTCTTGAGATTCTGCGCGAAACGGCTGTACCAGACGTAGTGCGCCGAGTTGGCGTCGAGCGGCAACGTCGACGACATGCGCAGCGTGACCAGCGGTTTCTCTTGCGCGAAGGCGAGATTGCCGGATAGACCCAGGCCGGTCGCGGCTGCGCCGCCGATGGCCAGGCCGGTTTTGAGAAATTGTCGTTTGGATGCGTTGGTGGTGTTCATCATGTCTCCTGTAGTTTTATATGGTTCTACTTTTGATTGCTTCTGATGCCTGTCCTTTGCTACCCACTGCCTTATCTGGTGGCGCTATCCTTTCGCAAACGGTCTGTCCTGCATGCCGGCGACGCCCGGATCCAGCGTCCAGACCATGCCCGCACCGGCGTCGCCGTCCGGCGCGCCGAGGCTGATGCTGGTGACGATCATGGTCTTCATATCTGCGCCGCCAAAGGCACACATGGATGGTTTCTTCGCCGGCAATTCAATCGTGCGATCCAGCTTGCCCTCCGGCGTGAAGCGCAACAAGCAACCCGCATCGTTGGCGCAGATCCAATAGCAGCCGTCGACATCCATCGCCGCGCCGTCGGGGCGGCCGCGATGCTGATTGAGATCGGCGAACACCCGGCGACGCGACGGCGCACCACTGTCGATGTCATAGTCGAACGCCCAGATCAGACGGCTCGACGGATGCGAATCGGATAAATACATGGTCTTGCCGTCGGGCGACCACGCCAGACCGTTTTGCACGATCAGCCCGTCCACCACCGGCGCCGACAAACCTGACGCGTCATAGCGATACAGCTTGCCGTCCGCGCGCGCCAGCGACATATCGAGGCACATGACACCGCTCCAGAAACGCCCCTGGCGATCGCAGCGACCATCGTTGAAACGCTGGTCTGCTTGCAGGCCGCTGGGCTGCGCGAGCTTGTCCAGCAGCACGTTTCCATCGTCTTGCAGCGTGACGCTGAAGATACCGGTATGCATGCCGGCGATCAGTCCCCCCGCATCATCGGGCGCAATGCACGCCACCATTTCCGGCAGTTGCCATTGTTTGTAATCGCCGCCGGCGGTCTGGCGGCAGATCAGCTTGCGCGGAATGTCGACCCAGTACCAGGCCGATTGCGCGGCATGCCAGAACGGGCTCTCGCCGACGTCGTAGCGGTGATCGTTGAGGGGAAGAACTTGCATGGTAAATATCCGAAGGGTCTTCTATTCGTATTGCGGGCCGGCCAGAATGAACGGCCCGCCCTGAAAGTTGCCGGCGTCATCGGCTGCCGGCCAGGCGCCGCCGAAAGGAAAGCGTTCGGCAAACGGATCGGCGGAATCGTGCGCCACGAAACCAAGGTGCCCGGCTTTGCTGTTGTCCCACCAATTGATGCGGTTGTCGGAAACACCATAGACGATGCTATGGCCGACGCGCGGCGTGAACAATGCACAGCGCACCAGTTCGACGAAATCGTCGTAGCTCAGATAGGTCGCCAGCATGCGCGCGTTGCGCGGCTCCGGAAAACACGAACCGATGCGCAGGCAGACCGTCTCCACGCCGAAACGATCGAAGTAATAGCGCGACAGCGATTCGCCGAAGCATTTGGTCAGTCCGTACAAGCCGTCCGGACGCAGCGGACTGTCGGCATCGATGCGCTCGGTGGTCGGGTAGTAGCCGACTGCGTGACTGGAACTGGCGTAGACCACGCGACGAATGCCGCGCTTGTGCACGCCCTCATATAAGTTATAGGTACCCTGAATATTGGCGTGCATCAATTGCTCGAACGGTGCCTCCAGCGAACGGCCGCCGAAATGCAGCACAGCGTCGACGCCTTCCAGCATGTCGTATACCGCCACCTTGTCGGCCAGATCGCAGGTGACGATTTCCTCGCCCGCAGCGGCCGTCCCCAGATCGCCGATATCCGACAGGCGAACGACCTCGGCCCATGGCTTCAGGCGTTCGCGCAAGACCTGACCGAGATTGCCAGCAGCACCCGTCAGCAGCAATCGTTGAAAAGGCTTTGCAGGTCTGGAAGAACCTGCCTGATGATCTTGCGAATTGCTCATGTCTATGAATCGTCGTTGGTTGAACTACCGGCACCGAGCAGACGGCATGGACTTCCACGCGGACCGATGCCGCCAGAATCCATACCGGATCACACCGGCAAACGCCGGCTACTCAGCAAAGAAGGAACAACAACCTGCCTGCGCGCCCGCGACTGCGGCACGCACTACAGCCAGCTAAAAGAAATTGCAGGACAACGTAAAAGCATTCATGGGATGTCTCCGGGGTTATCGTTATTTTTAATTGACAGTCATCGTACAACATGAAAATTTTGAATGCAAGGACATTTAAAGCGCTATTTTTTTCACGCTGGAAACCACTTTTCCGAGAGCGCGTATTACCCTGAAAGCCGCATCCTTGCTGGCATTCGCAAAAAAGAATGACTTGCCTTTATGTCATCTGATGACTGATAACAAGTTTTTACTTCAACACGCCTCGCTACTTGTCCGAAGTACACAGTTTGCCGACGCTGCGCGAAGCACAGTTGCGCACGGCGAGCAAATTCGACGATTCGACTTGCGCCAGGTTTTGTAGCGCACTAGACTTTGTTTACCGATCGGTACAGAACACTTTCACCGTAGTTCAACCCTTTATAGATGACAGGTGCCCCATGACGACATCCCGCCCTCCGCTTCCGCCATTCACGCGTGAAACCGCGATCCAGAAAGTCCGCGCCGCCGAAGACGGCTGGAATACCCGCAATGCCGAAAAAGTCTCGCTGGCCTATACCGAAGACAGCCGCTGGCGCAATCGCGCCGACTTCTTGCAAGGCCGCGAAGCCATCGTCGCTTTCCTCTCCAAAAAATGGGTGCGCGAACAGCAGTACCGCCTGATCAAGGAATTGTGGGCGTTCGAAGGCAACCGCATCGCGGTGCGCTTCGCCTATGAATGGCATGACGACTCGGGCAACTGGTTCCGTTCCTACGGCAATGAAAACTGGGAGTTCGACGAGAACGGCCTGATGCGCGTGCGCCATGCTTCGATCAATGACCTGCCGATCAAGGAAAGCGACCGTAAATTCCACTGGGATCAATCAGCCCCGCGTCCAGCCGATCATCCGAGCCTGAGCGATCTGGGGTTGTGATGAAAGCGGTTCGCACACAATGAAGGATGCAACGACGGCAACAACAGCAGTAACGGCAGCGAAGCCGCTCTCGCAACGTGAGGAATTGATCCCGGCGCTGGCTGAAATCTTCCGCGTCCATGGCTATGAAGGCGCCAGCCTGGCGCGCATCACCGAAGGCACCGGGTTGGGCAAAGGCAGTCTGTATTACCTCTTCCCGGGCGGCAAGGACGAAATGGCGAACGCGGTGCTGAGCCATATCGACGGCTGGTTCCAGCGCGAGGTATTTATTCCCTTGCGCGAAAGCGGCGAGGGCGCAGACGCCATGGCCGGGATCGATCACATGTTCCGCGAAGTGAAGCGTTACTTTTTATCGGGACGCAAGGTGTGCCTGATCGGCGTGTTTGCGCTGGTCAATGTACGCGATCGTTTTGCCGACAAGGTGAAGGATTATTTTGTGGACTGGGCGGCGGCGCTCAATGACGCCTTGCGGCGCAGCGGCCGCGATGCCGACGACGCCGCCGGCTGGGCCGAAGAAATACTGGCGGCCATCCAGGGCGCGCTGGTATTGGCGCGCGCCATCGACGATCCGGCAGTGTTTGTGCGTACGCTGGATCGCGTGCAGCAACGCTTGCAAGCAACCAGCGGTTAATTGGAAACCGTCTGAATTATTTACCGAGATCAGCCAGCGGATGTTCCGCCGCCGGCCACGGATCGGCGAAGAAGCCTTCCACCCACGCCGGCGTCGCATCCACCAGCCGCGCCGGATTCCACTGCGGCTTCTGATCTTTTTCCACGATCAGTGCGCGGATGCCTTCGACGAAATCAGGGCGCGCCGCGCAATGCAGCGACACCACGAATTCCAGGCGGAAGACTTCCGCCAGCGACATGTAGCGCACACGCTCCTGCAAGGCCAGCGACAACGCCGCCGAACCTGGCGCACCGGCGCTGAGCGTGGCGGCTGCCTTTTGCAGCCAGGGATTGTCGCTCTTGAGGGCGAGAATGGCGTCGACGATGTCGGGCACAGTCTGCCCGCTGCACAGCGCATTGATCAGGTCAAAGTTATCGCGCAAAGCCGACGGCGCAAACACAACATCGGCAGCAACGTCACGCTCGGCCTGTTGCAGCACACGCCCCAGCAGCGCCTTGTCGTCACCCTCGCCCCAGTTTTGCAGCAGCAAGACATCAATGACTTTTTGCTTGTCGGCCTGCGCAATGCGGTAGTCGGCCAGTTTGGTGAATTTGGCATCCTCGGCATTCATCAAAGCGCCGGTCAACGCCAGGAAAGCGCCCAGCTTTCCCGGCACGCGGCTCAGGAACCAGCTGCCGCCGACGTCTGGATACAGGCCGATGGTGATCTCCGGCATGGCCAGGCGCGAGCGCTCGGTGACCACGCGGTGACTGCAACCCGCCATCAGGCCGATGCCGCCGCCCATGACGATGCCATGGCCCCAGCACAGGATAGGTTTCGGATAAGTGTGAATTTCGTAGTCGAGCCGGTATTCGTGCTCGAAGAATTCCGCCGCATAGCGATTGCCGCGAATGTCGTCGCGCGCCGGCGAAGCGTGATGCTCGCGCATGGTGCGGTAGAGTTGTTGCAGATCGCCGCCAGCGCAGAAGGCCTTTTCGCCTTGCGCTTGCAGCAGCACCATGGCGATGTCCGGATCTTTTGCCCACTGCCGCAGCTGCGGCGTCAGCAGATGCACCATGTCGAGCGACAGCGCATTCAAGGTTTTTTCGGAAGCCAGCGTGGCAACGCCGATACGGCGGCCATTCTGCGTGGCCAGTTCTTCAAACAAAACCGGTTGGCTCATGGGGATCCTGATTGTCTCTGTTTAGCATCTCGCCGGCCTCGTGAGCCGGGAGATCCATTTTATCGTTTTATGAGAATGCGTTTCGGGAACGCATTTCTGAATGCAATGAAGCAAGCCGATAGGCCGGATTCTGTTACGACGGTTGCCCGTTATGACAGCCATTCCTCTAGGCGCCGGATTGCTCCGGTGCTCAAGCTCTCTACCCGCACGCTCCGCGAGCAACATCAACGCGTGCCTATTTGAGATTGCTCCGAGTGGAGGTTACCGCGTTTCACCGTAACTTAATACGCTCGTCTCTGTGGCCCTGTTCCTCGCCTTGTACCGGCTTGCGCCGGCTTTCGGCGGACGGCCGTTAACCGTCACCCTGCTCTATGGAGTCCGGACCTTCCTCCCGCCATCGCATGACACGATGGCCAGCGGCTGTCTGGCTTGCTTCGGGCGCTATTGTAACGTACGGCCTGACACCTCGTGTTGCATGCATGTTTTTGCGGCTATTGCCACGTTAGCTACATTTTTTGGCCGCCCCCTTCAAATCCCTCTCTCCGACGCCGATAACGTCATTTGGGACTCTGCATTTTTCCATATCGCAACCCAGCAACACATGTTCCGTTTTGGAGAAAGGACTCGCCATGAAGTCGATGCGCACCGCATTTGCCCATTTTCCCCCGTCCTGCTCAGTCCTTTTTGCCGCAGCGTTGCTGCTCGCGGGGATCCTGTCGCCTGCTCATGCTGCAAACGAGAACGCCAAAATTGTCACCATCGGTTTCGCCGGCCCGTTATCCGGCCCTTCGGCCGCCATGGGAAAAAGCCAGCAGCAGGCCGTAGAGCTTGCTCTTCGCGAGGCTAATGCCCGCGACATTCGCGTCGACGGCAAACCGGTCACGTTCAAACTGCTGGCGCAGGATGACCGCGGTGACGCGCGCACAGCAGCACTCATCGCCGACTATCTGGTTAAATCGGGAGTCGTCGCCGTCATCGGCCACTGGAACACCGCCGCCAGCATGAGTGCAGGGAAGATCTACAGCGACGCCGGCATCGCTCAGATTGCACCGGGCTCCACCAGCCGGCAATATACGCAAGCGAAGTTCCGCCATGCGTTCCGTATCGTCGGTCACGACGACGACGGCGGCACTTACGCCAGTCAATATGCCGTGCTGAATCTGCATGCGAAACACATCGCCGTGATAGACGACGACACCGCATTCGGCCGGGCGCTGGCAGATCAGTTCGTCAAAGGTTTGCGTCAAAGAGGCATGGCCATCGTGATGCGCCAGTCGGTGAGCAGCAAAACATCCGACTTCAATAGTGTACTGACCGAAGCGAAGAGCAAAACCTCCGACCTGATCTTCTTTGGCGGGCTTGGCCCGCAAGCGGCGACGCTCATGCGCAACATCCGGCGCATGAATCTCGATGCGCGCCTGCTCGCAGCCGACGGCACGGTTGGACTGGCCTTCCTGCAACTGGCAGGCGGCGACGCCGAAGGTGCGCTAGGTCTTGCCCCCGGCCAGGCGCAGGAAAAAATGAGCGGCTGGAAAAAATTCAACGCAGCCTATGTTGGCCAAATCGAGTTCTTCGCGCCATTTGCTTATGACGCCGCACAAATGATCACAGCAGCTGTGAAACAATCCGGCTTTGCAGATCCGGCACACATTGCCGCCGCTTTGCACGACATGAAATATGCCGGCCTGACCGGCAACATTTCTTTCGATGCAGAAGGCAACCTTAACAATCCGGCTTACACCATATACCAGGTACAAACCGGCAAGTGGGTGCCGGTGCAGGCTTTCGGCGGAAAATGAACCTTCTGCCCCGTGCTTCGCCTGTTTTGGCGCCGATGCCGATTCGGCATACGACAGTAAAATGCAGGCTGCGTATACTTGAATGCTTGACGTTCGTTCCTGAACCTTGTTCTTGAATTTTATTCCTGGTGCTGACTGCCGGCCGCCTGATCGGCGGGTCCACTCAGACACCTCCTCCCGCCACAGGAAACAACCATGCACATCTGCGTACTCGGCGCCGGCATCATCGGCGTGACTTCCGCCTACCGCTTGCTGGAAGACGGCCATCAGGTAACCCTGATCGACGCCCATCCCGTGGCGGGTGCGGGCACCAGTATGGGAAACGGTGCGCAGCTGAGCTATTCCTATGTTGCACCATTGGCCGATCCGTCGGTGTGGACGCACTGGCCGCATTACCTGTTCAGCGCCGATTCGCCGCTGACGCTGAAACCGAAACTGGATCCCGCGCAATGGAGCTGGCTGATCAAATTCCTCGGTGCCTGCAATGCCGAACGCGTCAAAACCACCACGATCGAGCTGCTGCAACTGGCGTTTTACAGCCGCGATGAATTGACCCAGCTGCATCAGGCAGCACCGTTCGACTTCAGCCATCGGACTGCCGGCAAACTGGTGATGTACACCGATCCGGCCGGCCTGGTGTCGGCGCGCAAACAAGTCGCCTTCCAGTCGCAATACGGTTGCCAGCAAGAAGTCATCGACGCCGAGCGCTGCCTGGAAATCGAACCGGCGCTGGGCAACGCCAGCCGCAACTGGGCCGGCGGCGTCTATACGCCAAGCGAAGAAGCCGGCGACTGTGCGCAGTTTTGCCGGGGACTGGTGGCGGCGATGAACGGTAAAGCCGGTTTCCGCTTCATGCCGTCGACCACCGTTGCCCATGTGAACATGAACGACGGCGTCATCGCTTCGGTGCAGGTCACCTCGCAAACCGGCGTGCAATCGATCGACGCCGACGCCTTCGTACTGGCGCTGGGAGCCGACAGCGCCGCCTTCGCGCGTCAAGCCGGCTTCAGCCTGCCGCTGTATCCGCTCAAGGGCTACAGCATCACCGTTCCGCTCAACGACAGCTTCACGCAGTCGGCCGCACCGCAAGTCTCCATCACCGACATCTCGAAAAAGATCGTCTATGCACGTCTCGGCAATCGCCTGCGTGTCGCCGGCCGTGTCGAACTGGTCGGCATGGACAAGCACATTCCCGATCGCGCCATCAACGAACTGGTGGACGGCGCCAACGAACTCTTCCCCGGCAGCATTCGCGATCAGCGTGCATCGCAGTTGTCGCCCTGGGCAGGCTTCCGGCCGGCCACGCCCAGCGGGGTACCGGTCATCGGCGCCTCGCCGGTAAAAAATCTCTACCTGAACATCGGCCAGGGTGCGCTCGGCTGGACGCTCGCCTGCGGCAGCGCCGCCTTGCTGGCAGCGCAGATCGGCGGACGCAAGACCGCGATTGACGACGCGCCGTTCCGTTACGGCCGCTGATTTCTCCGCGTCATTTCCGGCGATCAGCATGATCGCCGGATTCCGAATACCATATCCCGACGATAAGCGAACTCAAGGAGACTGGAATGCGGGAAAACAATCTGCGCACGCTGTTCGCGCAAAAGAAGCTGGCCCTGAACGGCTGGGCGTCCATCGGCAATTCTTTTCTGGCGGAGCTGGTCGCTGATTGCGGCTACGACGCCGTAACGGTGGACTTGCAGCACGGCCTGTTCTCGGTCGAAGCAGCGGTACCGATGCTGCAAGCGATTTCCGCCACCAAAGCCGTACCGCTGGTACGCTGTTCCGAAAACAGTCTCGGCGAAATCAACAAGCTGCTCGACGCCGGCGCCTACGGCATCATCTGCCCGCTCATCAATACCAGAGAAGATGCCGAAAAATTCGTGCGCGCCTGCCACTACTCGCCACGCGGCGGTCGCAGCTACGGACCTGCACGCGGCGTGCTGTACGGCGGCAAGGATTATTTCGAACACGCCAACCGCACCGTCCTCACGCTGGCCATGATCGAGACGCGCCAGGGGCTGGCGGCGGCCGAAGAGATCCTGTCGGTGCCGGACCTCGACGGCATCTTCATCGGCCCCAGCGACCTCGCCATCGACATGGGCCTGGCGCCCGATGCGTGGAATGACGACAAGGTCGACCAGGCCTTCCAGCATCTGATCAAGTTATGCCATGCACGCGGCAAATACGTCGGCATCTTTTGCGGCTCGGTCGAAATGGCCGAACGCATGAAAGCCTACGGCGTCGATATGCTGGTCCCCGGCACCGACGCACAACTGCTGCGCGCCGAAACTACCCGCCGCCTCAATATCCTGCGCGGCTAGCGGCAATACTTCTCCGCCGACGCGCGCAGGCATCACGCTGCGCGCGTTTTATTTTTCCCCGGCCTGCAACACGATGCACGATGACCGTTGTCGTTAATGCTCCCGCTCGCTGACAAAAATCCGTATATCGTCATTGTTCGACGAAAAATTCACATTCTAAAAAGTGACCACTGACAGTTATTTGATTTACTGAACGAATAATCAATTTTTAAGAATTATCCTATTTAAGCATCAGTACGGAACTCGCATAATCTCCTCCGAAATCATCGACAGCAGGCTAGCTCATCGTGAGCGCGGGCCTCGTTGATCAAGGGAACAACAGGGGGAATATCGTGACAGTTTCGACCAATCATTTTTCGCTGACCAGCATTGCACTGATCACTGCAACATTACTGCTGAATGGCTGCCTCGACGACTCGGTACAGCACAGCAGCACATTGGCCGCAGCGCCGAAAGAAGCCAGCAGCTGGGATACGCTGTCGCAAAGCGACGCCTTGCGCGCAGCGGAACAAACCTATCATGCCTGCGCAATGGAAGCGGCGCAGCTGCATATCGCAGTCAAGGAATTTCCGGAAGTCCGCGACCGCGTCACCTACCTGACACAAGACGGTCAACGCGTGCGCAAGACGGAGCAGATGAGCGTCAACGTCGACGATATGCACGTCGACAGCGGTTGTACGGCACGCATCGTCAACAGCGTGAGTATCGACGTCATTCCAGGGATAGCCGGGTCGACGCTCGCTGAGCGGACATCGCCCGGCGGCTCCGTGCGCATGCAACGCACCATCGCCAGAAACGCGCAACCGGCGCCGGCATGCACACTCACGCGCGACCCCGGCCCGCAAAGCCATTTCATGATGCTCAACCTGTGCCGGAGTGAAGAGCGCCGCGCCGAACAAGAACAACAGGCGCAGCAGGAAGAGACCATCGTCCGCCCGAAGAAACACGCCTCCCCGGCAACATCAAGCTAACCCGCCGCAACGCCTCCTGCACGCCCCTGCTGCACCCAGCCCGGTACGAGACTTATTTAAAAGGAACGCGACCGAAGAACGGGTAGCTCGGATCGTTGTAGCCCGGTGTCGACGAATGTCCCGGCGTCACAAGCGCGTCAATCATTGCCTCTTCTTCCGCTGAAATCTTCAGCTCGACTGCATCGTAATAATCTTCCATCTGCGCCAGCGTGCGCGGTCCGGCGATCACGCTGCTGATCACGGAATTGGCCAGCACCCATGCCGTCGCAAATTGGCCCAGCTTGACGCCGCGCGCAGTGCAATGTTCCTGCAGACGCTCGGCGATGATCAGCGACTCTTCGCGGAATTCCGTTTCCATGATGCGCTTGTCGCCGCGGCCGGCGCGCGTGTTCTGGTCGGGCTTCTGACCCGGCTTGTATTTGCCGGTCAGCACGCCGCGCGCAATCGGGCTGTACGGCACCACGCCGAGACCGTAGTTGTCGCAGGCCGGCAGGATCTCTACTTCCGGCATGCGGTTGAGCAAGTTGTAATATGGCTGGCACACCAGCGGCAGCGGCACGTTGTTCTTCTCGCACAGACGCGCGATCTCGGCGATGCGCCAGCCGCGGAAGTTGGATACGCCGAAGCCGCGAATCTTCCCCGCACGGATCAGATCGGCGAGCGCCTGGACCGCCTCTTCCAGATTTTCTTCATGGTAGTCGCGGTGCATGTACAGCACGTCGAGGTAGTCGGTGTCGAGGCGGCGCAGGATGTTGTCGGTCTCGGTGGTGATCCAGTGGCGCGAATAGTGCGACTGGTTCGGCGCGCCGCTCATGGCATTGCCCAGCTTGCTGGCCAGCACCCAGTCGCCGCGCTGCCCTTGCAGCAGCTTGCCGACCATCTCTTCCGACTTGCCCTTGCTGTAGACATCGGCGGTGTCGATGAAGTTGACGCCATGCTCGCGCGCCGAGGCGACGATATTGCGCGCTTCGTCGATCGCAGTCTGGTCGCCGAACATCATGGAGCCCAGGCACAGGGCTGAAACTTTGAGGTTGCTTTTGCCGAGGCGTCGATATTGCATGGTGTGTCTCCGGTAAGAATAAGAGGGGCCAGACGGAATAAATCAGGGAAGATGATTCTAGCGCCTTGCCGGAAATCGCGCCGGAAGCGTGCCGGCTTTCTTCTTTCCCTTTCTTCTATAAGGCCGGCGCCTCTTCTTCCTGCCAGCGCCGCTTGTCGCGCAGCGGCGGCGCACCGAACATGCGGCTGTACTCACGGCTGAACTGCGACGGGCTTTCGTAACCCACCGTCTGCGATGCCAGCGCCACGCTCACGTCATCGGCCAGAATCAGGCGGCGCGCCTCTTGCAGGCGCAGGTTCTTCTGGTATTGCAGCGGGCTCATCGCCGTCACTACTTTGAAATGATGATGCAGCGACGACACGCTCATGTGCACGTCGCGCGCGATGTCGTCCACCCGCAGCGGCTGGACGAAGTTTTCCTTCATCATGCGGATGGCCTTGGCGATGCGGTTCATCTGGCTGTCCTGCAGCACGGTCTGCCGCAGCAAGGCGCCCTGGCCGTTCATCAGCAGGCGATACAGGATTTCGCGCTTGATCATCGGCGCCATGATGGGAATATCGCGCGGCGTTTCCAGCAGACGCAGCAAGCGCAGCACCGCGTCCAGCAGCGTGGCGTTGAGGCGGTTGACGAACAAGCCGCGCGAAGCGTCGGAGGCGATCCCCTGCGGCAGGCTCTCGTCGCCGATCAGCGCGCCGATTTCCTTGGTGTCGAGGTCCATGCGCAAACCCAGATAGGGCTGCGCCGCGCTGCTGGTCATGACCTTGCCGACCATCGGCAGATCCACCGACGACACCAGATAGTGCATCGGGTCGTAATCGTAGACGTCCTCGCCAACATACAGGCGCTTGGATCCTTGCGCGATCACGGCGAAGGCGGGCTTCTGCACGGCATGCTTGGGACCGCCCGGATTGACGATGCGATGAATCGCCACGCCCTCGATGGCAGTCTCGATGGAACCGTCGATATCACCGGTCAGCCGCGTCATCAACGTCACCAGTTCGCGCTGCGCGAGCTCCAGCCGCGCATCGGTGTCGACCCTGGAGCTCAGTTCGGCTGCGGAGCGTTCTGCGGGTACAGATGACTCGAACGCAACGGGGGGAGCGGCATCGCCGGGTATATCGTTCAGATCCATGGCAGTTCCGGGAAGGGGGAAGATGAAGCGCCCAGCTTACTCCAGTTTCGCTGCTTGCCTGAATCTCCGGCACAATTGATTGGAGAAATAGGCAAATAATTGAGAGGATTAGGTATCCGTGCCACTGGTAACGAGCACTTTTTTTGCCCGCAGCAATACTTCGGCGCACCGTGCTCAGTCCGTCATTGCATTCTCCGGCTACAACAAACACCACCCGGAAAGCCCTTCCCAGACTGTATTTCGCTGCCATAAAATGGTAACGCTCGCATTCATGCGATGACACCGGCAATACCGGCTTTCATCGAATCGATTGCCGGCTTTGCGCTCCGCATGCGAACTCAAAAATGGCAAAAACTGCCTAATTCACCAATACATTGGAGAATCAGGCAAATATTCGACAGCTTTTAGCAAACGTAAATTGCTGCGCTGCGCGCATAATCTCTTCACGCCAAAACACATGATTCAAACTGTCTGTCGTGCCGTTTCAGGTCCGACCCATGCAAGACAGTGCATCACCGGACCGCCGACGAGCGACGCGAGCATTCGCGCTCCGACTTCGGCTCTTCACTAACTTTTCCAGACATCGACCAACTGCTTTTCGCCCTTTCCGGCGGAAGGACGCGCTGCTTTCTTAACCATTGCAGCGCGCGGATTGATCGATTTTCTGGCCCGGCCAGCAATGAGGACCGCACATGCAAGCAATCGCCCATGTAAAAACAGCGACGCTCCTGATCTCGACATCAGGCGGGCCGCTGCATGGAAAAACGAAAGACCGAGAAGGCGCGTTAGAACACGCTCTCGGCGATGTTGTGCTGTTCGATGACGGCGCGGATGGTATTGCTTTCCGGCTTGGTGGTGAAATGGCTTTCCTTGGCATCGGCCGCAATGCCCATCTGGCAGCCCTTTTGCAGCGGGCAGGTAGCGAACAGTTCGGCGACCCAGTCGACGAAGGCGCGCACCTTGGGCGACAAGTGGCGGTTGTGCAGGTAGACCACGGAAATCGGCATGGGAACCGGCTTCCACTGCGACAGGATTTCGACCAGACGGCCGTCTTCGAGGTAAGGCTGGATCATGTACAGCGGCGCCTGCACCAGGCCGAAACCTTGCAGCGCGCAAGCGACGTAGGCATCGCCGTCATTGACAGACAGCTTGCCGGCCATCTTCACTTCCTGCGTGGCGCCGTCGACCATGAAGTCCCAGTCGATGGTGCGTCCGGTGCGGCTGGAGAAGTAATGCACCGACTTGTGGTTTTGCAGATCGTCGATGGTGTGCGGCATGCCGTGACGCTCGAAGTAAGTCGGCGAACCGCAGGTCACCGCCTGGAAGGTGCCGATACGGCGCGCCACCATGCTGGAGTCCTGCAAGTCGCCGACGCGGATCACGCAATCGACCGCCTCCTGCACCATGTCGACCGGGCGGTCGCTCATGCCCATGACCAGTTCGATGTCCGGGTATTTGGTATAGAAGTCGCACAGATTGGGCAGCAACAACAGGCGGCCGATGGATGCCGGCACATCGATGCGCAGGCGTCCTTGCGGACCGCGCGTGACGTTGCGGAACGACGCTTCGGTCTCGTCAACCTCGGCCAGGATACGCACACAGCGCTCATAGTAAGCCGCGCCATCGGGTGTGAGGCTGATGCGGCGCGTGGTGCGATTGAGCAGACGCACCTGCAGCAAACTCTCCAGTCCCTGCACGATCGTCGTCACCGTGGTGCGCGGCAAATTAAGGTTGTCGGCCGCGCGCGTAAAGCTGTTGGCGTCGACCACGGCCGTAAAGACCTGCATTGCTTGAAATCTGTCCATTTAATTCTCCCAGGCAACAGTACGTGTCGGAACAATGTCGCCAAATTTGCACAAATCCGTGTCGGCGATTGTTTTGCAACAGCGCCAAAAGTGCATTTTTCACTGCCAATTTGCCATCTTTTGCTGCCATTGGCAGGCTTTTTTCAGCCTTCGCCGGCTAATTCAAAAACAGCCGAGAACCGCGGCAGCATTGGCTTGCCCACGATTTTCACCAAACTAATTCGATCATTTTACGCCTATTGTTCGAACGTGGCGAACAGTGTTGTTGATTTTGCCTGCTTTATCGGCCCCCATGCTGTGGCGCACAATCCGCTTCAATCTAGCGAACCTGGCTTTTACGGCCACCTCATCATGGAAGTCTTACAAGAATCCGTCGTCAGTAACTTCACCGTCCCCGGCCCGATCGGACGCATTCCTGTGCGCCTGTATCACCCGCTGGCGACCGGCGAGCTGAAGCTGAAAAGCAAGTCCGGCCCGTGGCTGCCATTGGTGCTGTATTTTCACGGCGGCGGTTTTGTCTCCGGCGGACTGGACGATGCGGACCTGCAAGCACAATACATTTCACAGCACAGCCATGCGGTAGTGCTGTCGGTTGATTACGCACTGGCCCCGGCCAAGCCTTTCCCGGCCGCACCGGAAGACGCTTACGCCGCCTGCTGCTGGGCCGTGAAGAACGCCGCCGACCTGCACATCGACATCAGCCGTATCGCCGTCGCGGGCGACGACGCCGGCGGCAACCTGGCCGCCAGCCTGACCATGATCACGCGCGACCGCTGCGCCGCGCCGTTTGCCGCACAGGTGCTGATCAGCCCGATGCTCGATCCCAGCATGACCTTGCTGGGCGACGCCAAGCAATTGAATTCCGATATCACTGCAGAGAAATGCGCCGCCGGCTACCGCCAGTACCTGCCGCAGACCATGCAACGCCTGCATCCTTACGCCGCACCGCTGGAAGCCAGCCGCCTGGCGGGATTGCCGCCGGCCTACATCGCCACGGCCGGTTGCGACGTACTGCATACCGAAGCGGAAAAATACGCCTCGTCGCTGATCCGCGCCGGCGTGCACACCCAGGTCGCGCGCTTTGCCGGCGTCACGCACGGCGCGCTGCGCACCCACATTCCCTTGCTTAAAGAAATCGTCGAATTCCTGCGCCGCCGCTTCAGCGTGTCCGGTACAGGCCCCACAAACCTTGCTTTCCAACCTTCTTAATGAGGTCCACCATGTCTAACGATATCCAAACCCCTGCTCCAACATTCCGCAATCGCTATCTGGCCACAGCGGCCGTACTGACCGTTATCGCCATCGCCGTCGCCGGCACCCTGTCGGCCATTGGCGTTGACTCCACCGCCGTTGCACAGCAAGCGCCGCAAGCCGCAAGCGTCGACGTCGCCGAAGTCGTCAGCAAACAGATCACCGACTGGCAGCAATACTCCGGCCGTCTCGAAGCAGTCGACCGCGTCGAGATCCGTCCGCTGGTGTCCGGCACACTGACCGCCGTGCACTTCAAGGATGGCGCGATGGTCAAAAAGGGCGATGTGCTGTTTACCATCGACCCGCGTCCATACGCTGCTGAAGTCGCTCGCGCGCAAGCGCAGCTGGCCGGCGCCGAAGCCCGTGCCGCCTACACCGCATCGGATGTAGCGCGCGGTCAACGCCTGCTGGGCGACAACGCCATCGCCAAGCGCGACTATGAAGAAAAGCAAAACGCTTCGCGTGAAGCCGCCGCCAACGTGCAAGCTGCGCAAGCAGCCCTGCGTTCGGCCAAGCTGAATCTGGAATACACGCAAATCACCGCACCGGTCTCCGGCCGCATGTCGCGCGCCGAAATCACCGTCGGCAACATCGTCTCGGTCGGCTCCGCCACACCGGCGCTGTCGACACTGGTGTCGATGTCGAAGATCTACGCATCGTTCGATGTCGATGAGCAAAGCTTCCTGAAGTACGTCAATCCGGCACGCGCCAAAGGCACATCGGTCGCGGTGTTCCTGGGCCTGGCCAATGAAGATGCTTACTCGCGCGAAGGCAAGGTCGGCTCGATCGACAACCGTATCGACACCTCGTCCGGCACGATCCGCGTGCGCGCTGTCTTCGACAATGCCGACGGCCAGTTGCTACCAGGCCTGTATGCCCGCATCCGCCTCGGCGGCGGCGCACCGCGCGATGCTTTGCTGATCGATGAAAAAGCGCTCGGCACCGATCAGGACAAGCGTTTCGTGCTGGTGCTCGACAAGGACAACCACGCTACTTACCGTGAAGTCCGCGTCGGCGCCAACCAGGACGGCCTGCGTGTTATCGAAAGCGGCCTGAAATCGGGTGAACGCATCGTCGTCAACGGCCTGCAACGCGTCCGTCCGGGCGACACCGTCGCTCCGAACGTGGTGCCGATGGTCAAGGTTGCCGGCGCTGCCGGTAATGCACCTGCAGCAGCGGTCAAAGCCGACAAGAAGGCTTAAGGCGAGCTGATAGCCAAGCTAAAAAGATTGCATCAAAAGATCCGCTTCAAAGATCATTAACGGGGAATTCCCATGAACATTTCAAAATTCTTTATCGACCGCCCGATTTTCGCGGGCGTGCTCTCGATACTGCTGTTACTGGCCGGGGTGCTGGCCATGTTCCAGTTGCCCATTTCCGAATATCCGGAAGTGGTGCCGCCATCGGTCGTGGTGCGCGCGTCGTATCCGGGCGCCAATCCGAAGGTCATCGCTGAAACCGTGGCATCGCCACTGGAAGAGCAGATCAACGGCGTGGAAAACATGCTGTACATGCAGTCGCAAGCCAACAGCGACGGCAATCTGACCATCACGGTCAACTTCCGTCTCGGCGTCGATCCCGACAAGGCGCAGCAACTGGTGCAGAACCGGGTTGCACAAGCCTTGCCGCGTCTGCCGGAAGACGTGCAGCGTCTGGGCGTGACGACCATCAAGAGCTCGCCGACGCTGACCATGGTGGTCCACCTGATCTCGCCGGACAACCGCTACGACACCACTTACCTGCGCAACTACGCGGTGCTGAACGTGAAAGACCGTCTGGCGCGTATCCAGGGCGTCGGTGAAGTCGGCCTGTTCGGTTCCGGTAACTACTCCATGCGTATCTGGCTCGACCCGAACAAGGTCTCGCAACGCGGCCTGACCGCCAGCGACGTGATCAAGTCGATCCGCGAACAAAACGTGCAGGTCGCCGCCGGTGTGATCGGCGCATCGCCAAGCTCGCCTGACGTGCCGGTGCAATTGTCCGTCAACGCGCAAGGCCGTCTGAAGAGCGAAGAAGAATTCCGCGAAATCATTCTGAAGAGCGCACCTGACGGCGCCATCACCAAGCTGGGCGACGTTGCCCGCGTCGAGCTGGCCGCCTCCGAATACGGCCTGCGCTCGCTGCTGGACAACAAGCCTGCGGTAGCGATTCCTATCTTCCAGGCGCCTGGCGCCAATGCATTGGACGTGTCGACACAAGTGCGCGCCGCGATGAAGGATCTGTCGAAAGACTTCCCGGCATCGGTCGAGTACAAGATCGTGTATGACCCGACGCAGTTCGTGCGCGCCAGTATCGAAGCGGTGGTACATACCCTGCTCGAAGCGATTGCGCTGGTCGTGATCGTGGTGATCATCTTCCTGCAAACCTGGCGTGCATCGATCATTCCGCTGCTGGCCGTGCCGGTGTCGATTGTCGGTACTTTCTCGCTGATGCTGGGCTTCGGTTATTCCATCAACGCACTGTCGCTGTTCGGCATGGTGCTCGCCATCGGGATTGTGGTCGACGATGCCATTGTGGTGGTGGAGAACGTCGAGCGGAATATCGGCGCAGGCCTGTCTCCGCGTGAAGCGACCTATCGCGCCATGCAGGAAGTGTCGGGCCCGATCATTGCGATTGCGCTGACACTGGTGGCGGTGTTCGTTCCGCTGGCCTTCATGACAGGTTTGACCGGTCAGTTCTATAAGCAGTTTGCGATGACGATTGCGATTTCGACCGTGATCTCGGCGTTCAACTCGCTGACGCTGTCGCCTGCGCTGGCTGCGATGCTGCTCAAGGGCCATGGCGCCAAGCCTGACTGGCTGACACGCCAGATGGACCGCTACCTCGGCGGCTTCTTCGTGCGCTTCAACCGTTTCTTCAACCGCGCTTCCGAGGGTTACAGCAAAGGCGTGACCGGCGTGATCTCGCGCAAGGCTTCGGCGATGGGCGTGTATGCCCTGCTGCTGGCAGCCACCGTGGGTATCGCATACATCGTTCCGGGCGGCTTCGTGCCGGGCCAGGACAAGCAGTATCTGGTCGCCTTTGCACAATTGCCTAACGGCGCGTCGATCGACCGCAGCGAAGACGTGATGCGCAAGATGAGCGACATCATGCTGAAGGAACCTGGCGTGGACAGCGCGATTGCCTTCCCCGGCTTGTCGATCAACGGCTTCACCAACAGCTCGTCTGCCGGTATCGTCTTCGTCGGCCTGAAACCTTTCGAAGAACGCAAGAGCAAGGAACTGTCGGGCACCGCGATCGCCATGTCGCTGAACAAGAAATTCGGCGGCATCAAGGAAGCCTTCACGGCCGTGTTCCCACCGCCACCGGTGATGGGTCTGGGCACGCTGGGCGGCTTCAAGATGCAGATCGAAGATCACGGCGCCGTCGGTTACGCTGAACTGGACGCTGCGGCACAAGCCTTCATGAAGGCCGCCGCCAAGGAACCGGCACTGGGTCCGATGTTCTCCAGCTATCAGATCAACGTGCCGCAACTGGACGTCGACCTCGACCGCGTGAAAGCCAAGCAGCTCGGCATTCCCGTGACCGATGTGTTCAACACCATGCAGATCTATCTGGGCTCGCTGTACGTCAACGACTTCAACCGTTTCGGCCGCGTCTATCAAGTGCGTGCCCAGGCTGATGCGCCATTCCGCGCCAAGGCCGACGACATCGGCCAGCTCAAGACCCGCAATGCCGCCGGCGACATGGTGCCGTTGTCTTCAGTGGTCAAGGTGAAACAGACCTTCGGTCCTGAAATGGTCGTGCGCTACAACGGCTTTACTGCTGCCGACATCAACGGCGGCCCGGCCCCCGGCTATTCGTCGGATCAAGCTGAAAAAGCGGCAGAACGCGTTGCTGCAGCAACCCTGCCACGCGGCGTGCGTTTCGAATGGACTGACCTGACCTATCAGAAGATCCTCGCAGGCAATGCCGGCGTGTGGGTGTTCCCGATCAGCGTGCTGCTGGTGTTCCTGGTGCTGGCTGCGTTGTATGAAAGCCTGACCCTGCCGCTGGCCGTGATCCTGATCGTGCCGATGAGTATTCTGGCGGCGCTGACCGGTGTCTGGCTGACCAAGGGCGACAACAACATCTTTACGCAAATCGGTCTGATGGTGCTGGTGGGTCTGTCGGCGAAGAACGCGATTCTGATCGTGGAATTTGCCCGCGAACTGGAACTGCAAGGCAGCACCGTGATCCGTGCCGCGATCGACGCCAGCCGTCTGCGTCTGCGTCCGATCCTGATGACCTCGATCGCTTTCATCATGGGCGTGGTGCCGCTGGTGACTTCGTCGGGCGCCGGTTCGGAAATGCGTCATGCGATGGGTATCGCGGTGTTCTTCGGCATGCTGGGTGTGACGCTGTTCGGTCTGTTCCTGACACCGGTGTTCTACGTGCTGCTGCGTAGCATCGGCGGCGGCAAGAAACTGCAATCCGCTCACAAGCACGAAGCGCCGCTGACGGCAGGTACGCATGTCGCCGCTGCTGATCCGCACGACGCCCGTTAATCCGGACATCGTGACCGATAAAGGAAAATAAAATGAACGCACTTACTATCAACAACTTCGGAGGCCTGGGCAGCAAGCTGCTCAAGCCCGTCCGGATCAGTTCTGTCCTGCTGGCCGCCATGCTGGTGCTGGCAGGCTGCTCGGTGGCGCCGACCTACGAGCGCCCCGCCGTGAACACCTCGGTCGCCTACAAGGAAGCTGCCGATGCAAAAGCAGCTTCCGACTGGAAGACCGCACAACCTGCGGAAGACATGGCCCGCGGCGAATGGTGGAAGATCTTCAACGATGAAGGCCTCAATGCCCTGGAAGTCCAGGCGCTGGAAGCCAATCAGAACCTGAAGGCCGCCGCCGCCCGTCTGACGCAGTCGCGTGCTCTGCGTCAGGACGCACGCTCCGGTCTGTTCCCGCAAATCGACGCCGGCTTCGGCGCGACCCGTCAACGTCAGTCTCCGGCCTCGCAAGGTCTGGCGCCGGATGCCAACACCACGCCGAACACCCTCTGGCGTGCACAGTTGGGCGTGTCGTATGAAGCCGACCTGTTCGGCCGCGTCGCCTCCACCGTGGATGCGGCGACCGCCGATGCGCAACGCAGCGAAGCGCTGTTCCATTCGGTGCGTCTGGCGCTGCAAGCCGACGTCGCTCAGCAATATTTCCTGCTGCGCGAACTGGATGCCGAGCAAGAGCTGTACAGCGGCACCGTCGATCTGCGCACGCAATCGCTGAAGCTGGTCCAGCGCCGCTTCGATGAAGGCGACATCAGCGAAGTCGACGTCGCCCGCGCCAGGTCCGAACTGGCTTCCGCGCAATCGGAATCCTTCGGCATCGCCCGTCAGCGCGCCAATGCAGAACACGCACTGGCAATCCTGCTGGGCAAGACGCCGGCCGAGTTCAACTTCACGCCGCAACCGCTGCAACGCCTGTCGATCACGATTCCCGCCGGTCTGCCGTCCGACCTGCTGGAACGCCGTCCCGACATCGCTGCTGCGGAACGTGCGATGGCTGCAGCCAATGCCCGCGTCGGCGTGGCCCGTTCGGCATGGTTCCCGCGTCTGGATCTGACCGGTGGTCTGGGTTACGAATCGGCCAAGCTGGGCGACTTGTTCAACTGGTCGAGCCGCACCTTCCTGCTGGGTCCGTTGGTCGGTACTGCGCTGACGCTGCCGATCTTTGACGGCGGCCGCCGTGAAGCCGGCGTCAATCGTGCCCGCGCTGCGTATGAAGAAGATGTCGCCAACTATCGCCAGACCGTCCTGACGGCCTTCCGCGAGGTGGAAGACAACCTCGCCAGCCTGCGCATTCTGGGCGACCAGACCCGCGCACAGGATGACGCGGTGTCGGCATCGAACCGCGCCGCCAAGCTATCGCACGTGCAGTACCGCGAAGGTTCGGTCAGCTACTTCAACGTGATCGACGCCGACCGCACCGTGCTGCAACAGCAGCGCGCAGCCGTGCAGCTCGACGGCGAGCGTGCCCGTTCGACCGTCAACCTGATCCGCGCACTCGGCGGCGGCTGGCATGGTCCGCTGGCGCCGACCGAGACGCAAGCGAAGAACGACGCCGCCGGCAGCAAGATGTAAGCGATGTAAAGGATGTAAGAGCGCATCCGCCGTGACGACACTGCGGATCGCTATGAGGTGTTTCGTCCCCTTGCCGGCCGGTTCGGTAGCCCATGCTGAACTGGTCGGTTTTTTTATTCCCTGCGGTTGCTTCGCATTGTCTTTATCATGGAGAAAAAAAGCAGCCGTTGTTGTTCCTCGTTATGCAAAACAGGCAAGGCGCCTCCGCAGCCTTGCCCTACTTATTCCAGGAGTCACTATGTCGCTCACCATGTACCAGGCTTCCATCCCCGTCTTCATCCGCGCACTGAATGTGCTGTCGACCTTGGTTGACAAGGCGGTCGCGCATGCCGAAGAAAACAAACTCGATCCTGAAACCCTCCTGAACGCACGTCTGTACGACGACATGTATTCACTGATCGGACAAATCCAGCGCGCCAGCGATGCCGCCAAACTCGGCACCTCGCGCCTGACAGCGATCCAGCCGCCGAGCTTCGCCGATGAAGAAACCACCTTCCCGCAATTGCAGGAACGCATCGCCAAGACGATTGCCTTCCTCGATACCGTGAAGCCGGAACAATTCGACGGCAGCGAAGAGCGCGAAATCGTCATCAAGCTGCGCGGCCAGGAAACGAAATTTACCGGCCAGACTTATCTGCTCACTTTTGTGCTGCCGAACTTCCTGTTCCACGTCACGACCGCCTACGGCATCCTGCGTCACAAGGGCGTGGTCATCGGCAAGATGGATTATCTCGGCTTCTAGTCGCATCATGGACTTCAGCCTGATCGAAAAGCCGGCGCATGCCGGCTTTTTTGCGCTTGGCCTGATACGATGAAAAGCCTATGAAGTGTAGGGATATCGATTTCTCATTTTCATCTAAAATCGAAGTCCGTCGTCCTTTGCCCTGCGCCTCGCATTGTTCATCATGCAGCCGCAACACTGCACGAGCGCCAGCTCAGTTTCAGCCAGCACAGCCCATACCGCCACCTATACGGCAGCCTCCCTTCCTTCAACAACCGGAGAGAACCATGCCATATAGCCTGCCCGCACTGCCTTACGCCTACGATGCGCTGGAACCGCACATCGATGCGCAGACGATGGAGATCCATCACACCAAGCATCACCAGACCTACATCAACAATCTCAATGCCGCCATCGCCGGCACCGAGTGGGAAAAACTGAGCGTTGAAGAACTGGTGTCGCGCGTCAAGGAAGTACCTGACAACATCAAGGCCGCTGTCATCAATCAGGGCGGCGGCCACGCCAATCACTCGCTGTTCTGGCTGGTCATGTCGCCTGGCGGCGGTGGCAACCCCGAGGGCAAACTGGCCGCCGCCATCGATGCCGAACTCGGCAGTTTCGACGCTTTCAAGGAAGCTTTCACCAAGGCCGCAATCTCGCGCTTCGGCAGCGGCTGGGCCTGGCTCAGCGTGACGCCACAAAAGAAACTGATCGTGGAAAGCAGCGGCAATCAGGACAGCCCGCTGATGCACGGCAACACCCCCATCCTCGGTCTCGACGTGTGGGAACACGCCTACTATCTGCGCTACCAGAACCGCCGCCCGGAATACATCGGCGCCTTCTACAACGTGGTGAACTGGCCGGAAGTGGCGCGGCGCTATCAGGCTTGCCTGAAGTGACACATGCGCGTCAGCCAAGGCGAGCAACAAGGAGGACAGCATGAACATGCCGATTCAGGACGTGGCGCTGCTGCAGCACGAACAGCGCACGCTGGTATCGCATCTGGCGCGCGTGCAAACGCGCTGCAGCGCCTTGATCCAGGAACAGGCCGCAGAAATTGCGGAACTCAAATCCCAGGCCATGCGCATGCGCGCCGCGATTATCGCGCGCGATACCGCACTGGCCTGGGCTTATGAAGACCGTGCTGCGCTGGAGGCGGCCATTCCCGACCTGCCTTCACGCGCCACGCTGGCGCGGCGCGTGAAGGAACTGAGCAAGCGTTTGCAAGACTTGATGCGAGAAAAATTGCGGCCGGTCATCTCTCTCCCGGCCGGTACAGACATGCCGTCAGAGAACGCCGGTATGGAAGAAAAAATGCCGGCTGAACCGGAAGAAATCTCCGGACTGGAAGCCAGCATCGTTGCCGCCGATCTGGTGATCTGCCAGACCGGTTGCCTGAGCCACGGCGCGTACTGGCGCGTGCAGGATCATTGCAAGCGCACCGGCAAGACCTGCATGTTGGTGGCGCAACCGGCCAGCGTGCGGATCGTCCGCATTCATCAGAACAAAGACGGTGCACGCAGCACCAGTCTTGAAGAGCAGATGCCTGAGTAATCTCGGGCAAGCTCAGCGCGCTGCGCCGGCGCCGGCAATATCCAGCTGGCTGACATGCATGCCCGCCCGGTGCAGCAATTGCTGATTGCGTTTGGACAAATGCATCATGTGCAATTGCTTGCCGGCTTTGCCGTAACGCTCAGACAGCGCCTCCAGCGCGGCAATCGCCGAGTGATCGGCCAGATGCAGGTGACGGCAGTCAAGCACCACGCGATGCGGATCCTGCTGCGGATCGAACATCTCCAAAAAATGCGTGGTCGACGCAAAGAACAAGGTGCCGTGCAGCTGATATGTTTTTTCATCGGCATCGGCCTGTACGATGTCGGCGCGGATTTCACGCGCATGCTGCCAGGCGAAATTGAGCGCGGCAATCACGATGCCGCATAACACCGCCACCGCCAGATCGGTAAACACGGTGATGACGGTGACGGCCACAATCACCAGCGCATCATGGCGCGGCACCTTGCCCAGCACCCGCAGCGAACCCCAGGCGAAGGTCTGCTGCGCCACCACGAACATCACGCCCACCAGCGCCGCCAGCGGAATACGTTCGATCCACGGCGACAGGAACAGGATGAACAGCAGGATCATCACGCCGCTTACCATACCCGACAGGCGCGAGCGTCCGCCCGAGCCGAGGTTGATCATGGTCTGGCCGATCATGGCGCAACCGCCCATGCCGCCGAACACGCCGGACAGGATATTGGCCGCGCCCAGCGCCAGACATTCACGGTTGGCCTGACCGCGCGTCTCGGTGATGTCGTCGGTGAGATTAAAGGTCAGCAAGGTTTCCAGCAAGCCGACTATCGCCATCAGCACGGCGTACGGCGCGATGATGCGCAGCGTCTCCACCGTGAGCGGCACTTCAGGAAAATGGAAGATCGGCAGATCGCCCGCGATGTGCGCCATGTCGCCCAGGGTGCGCGTAGGCAGATGCAGCACCTGGCTCAGCACGCCGATGCCGACGATGGCCGCCAGCGCCGGCGGAATTGCCTTCGTCACGCGCGGCAACAGGTAGACGATCAGCATGGTGACGATCACCAGCCCCGCCATGACCAGCAGCGGCGCGCCTTGCAGCCAGTGCACGCCATCCGGCGTCGATTGTTTGAAATGCTCCAGCTGCGCCATGGCGATAACGATCGCCAGACCGTTGACGAAGCCCAGCATCACCGGATGCGGCACCATGCGCACCAGCTTGCCCAGGCGCAAGGCGCCGAACAGCAGCATCAGGACGCCGCTCAGCATCACCGTCGCAAGAAAGTATTGCGCACCGTGCTGCACCACCAACGCCACGATCACCACCGCCATCGAGCCCGCCGCACCGGAAATCATCCCGGGACGGCCGCCGAACAGCGCGGTCACGGTACAGATGATGAAGGCGCCATACAGGCCCATCAGAGGATTGAGCTGCGCCACCAAAGCGAAGGCGATGCACTCCGGCACCAGCGCAAAGGATGAAGTCAGGCCGGCCAGGACATTGGCTTTGGCGTTCGAGAACCATTCATCCCGCAAAGAAGTTTTTTTCATTGGTCGTAACCCGTAATCCGTAATCTGATGCCGGCGCATATTCTGACAAGGTCAGATGCACGTACTACACACCAGCCAAAGGCGAAACAGAGATGACGACCTGCAGGAAAAGCGCTCCGCAGACCAACTGCAGGAAATGAGTAGCGCTCAGAAAGGGAGATGTCAGATTGTTGCGTAGGAGGCAATGCGTAAGCCGGATCGGCGCCGACAAGGCGCTGCGCCGATCCTGTATTCTACCGCATCCGCCATGGTGGCCCTGGCTCAGGCCAGCCGGGCTGCAGCGTAGTGCGGCAGTACCGGTGCCGGGCGGTATCCGTGATCGAGCGAAAACACGCTCACCAGCTGCGCCAATGCCGCAGCCTGGGTCTGCATGGACGACGCCGCAGCAGCAGCTTGCTCCACCAGCGCGGCGTTCTGCTGAGTCATTTCATCCATCTGGCTGATGGCGTCGTTGACCTGTTCGATGCCGGACGATTGCTCGCGGCTGGCGAGACTGATTTCGCCGACGATTTCCGCCACTTTCCGGACGCTGTCGACCACGCGTTCCATGGTCGCACCGGCCTGCTCCACCAGCACGCTGCCGTCGCCAACCTTCTTCACCGAGTCGTCGATGAGCAATTTGATTTCCTTGGCGGCGGTGGCGCTGCGTTGCGCCAGGCTGCGCACTTCGCTGGCGACCACGGCGAATCCGCGTCCCTGCTCGCCGGCGCGTGCCGCTTCAACAGCTGCGTTCAAGGCCAGGATATTGGTCTGAAAGGCAATGCCGTCGATCACGCTGATGATATCGACAATCTTGCGCGATGAACCGTTGATTGCGGTCATCGTCGCCACCACGCGGCCCACCACTTCGCCGCCTTCGACGGCGATGCCGGATGCTGCCGAGGCCAGCTGGCTGGCGGTGTCGGCGTTGTCGGAATTCTGGCGCACGGTGGAAATCAGCTCTTCCATCGCCGACGCGGTTTCTTCCAATGCGCTGGCCTGCTGCTCGGTGCGCGCCGACAGATCGTGGTTGCCGGTGCTGATCTCGCTGGAGGCGATGGCGATCGTATGCGTGCCGGTGCGCACATTGCTGACGATGTTGCGCAGGCTGCCGTTCATGTCGTTGAGCGAAGACAGCAGTTGACCGACCTCATCGCCACCCTTGCCGCCTTTTCCGTCGGCATCACTGATCTGCGTCGTCAGGTCGCCATCGGCAACACGGCGCGAGATGCCCAGCGCGATATTGATCGGACGCGTAATGCCTACCGTCAGATACCAGGCGCAGAAGCAACCGAGCAGCAGCGCCATCCCTTCCAGGATCAGCAGCAGGTGGCGGCTGCCGGCGGCGATATCGTCGATCTGCTGGGTGGTCTTGTCGATGTCGCGCTGTTCCAGTTCCAGCAGCTTGAGCATGGAGTCCTGATAGCTCTTCGCCAGCGGCACGAACTCCTGATCCAGGATGCGATTGCCTTCTTCGATGTTGCCGGCCGATTTCAGATCGAGGATGCGATAGTGCGACGCCAGATAGACCTTGCGGCGCTCGCCGATATTCTGGAACAAGGCCTTTTCATCATCGCTGCTGAGCAACTCGCCGATCTCTTTTTGCAGGCGCGTGGAGTTGTTGGTCGAGGCCTTGGCTTCGTCGATGAAGTAGGTCTTGAGCGTCGGATCGGCGCTGCGTGAAATCGCAATGGTGCGCACGATCCCTGCACGCAGGCTGCCGTACCAGCTGGAAATCAGCCGCTCCTTGCGCGCCGACTGCTCGACCATCGCCCGCGTGACGTCCGACACAACTTGCAGGCGCCAGATGCCGATCGCCGCGATGACGATGGACAGCAGCATGATCACGGCAAATCCTAATGCCAGCCGTTTGCCGATTTTCATTTTCCCCATGATGCACCTGCTCCCCTGAACTTGTTGTGTCGAACGCTGCCTTTGGCTGATTTCGGCTAGCGCGTGACGATATGCCCCAGCCGCACCACGGTGACGCCGGGTCCGAGCTGGCGCAGCGATGGCATGACGATGACGCAGTTGTCGTACGGCGTGACGAACTCGCGCTCGCCTTCGCGCGCGATGACGGTGCCGGCCCTGGCGATGATTTCCATGCCGCGATAGTCTTCGGCGAATTCAAAATCATAGGACGTCGCCACCACCGGTTCGGTCACGCGGAAGAAGCGCTGCGGCGCCGGATCGCCGGCCAGCATGAAGCCGCGCAACGAGCTCTGCGCCATCACGCCGGTGGCGATCATGAAACGACAGGCCGAATCCATTGCCACTTCCTTGCTGCGCGCGGAGAAGTGCTGGCCAGTCTCGATCAGCAATGCATTCTTCGCGCTGGCCGGATCGCCGAAGCCGGCATAGTCGCGCATGCGCTTGCCGTTGGGATGGCCGACGTCGATGATCACGTGTTCCGGCGCGCCGACTTCGGCCGAGAACCGGATGCCTTTTTCGAGCGGACCGCTGACGATCAGCGGCGGCGCTTCTTCATGCATGGAATGCAGATCCAGCATGTAGTCGACCGTGTCGATGATGGGACGCAACTGGCGCGCGCGGCGCAGCTCGATGCTGTCTTCGGCGCCGTCGAGGCGTTCCGAAGACCAGACGCGATTCATGTCTTCATCGACGTAACGGGTCGCATCCGGATTGTTCGCATCGAAGCGGCGATAGGCGTCGACGTTGGCAAAGCCCAGCGTGATGCGGCCCTTGATCGGCTTCAGGCCGGCTTGCAGCAGACGATCGACGGTGATCGCGCCGCTGACTTCATTGCCGTGCATCAGCGCCAGGATCATCACATGCGGACCGGCGATGCCGCTGTCGATGCTGTGCACGTAGTCGACGCCGGTATTGCCATGCTGCCATTTGTCGATGTTGGGAAACTCCACCTCGACCGGATAGTGTTTCAGTTGTGCGCGTACTTGTTCCAGGGTTTTCATGCAAAAGACTCCAGCTAATCCAGATAAATTTATTGGGTGCGCCCCATCCGGCGGCCCAGCGCGATCACCGCTACAAGACTGATCAACGCGGTCGCCATGACGTAGAAACTCGGCGCCATCTTGTTCTCGGTTGCAGCAATCATCCAGGTCACGATCAGCGGTGAAAAACCGCCAAATAGCGTCACCGAGAAGTTATAGCTCAGTGCAAGACCCGTGCCGCGTGTCTGCGTCGGGAAAATGTCCGACAGCATCGCCGGAATCGGTCCCAGGCAAGCCGCAATCAGCACGCCCACGATACCCTGCACCGCAATCAGCGTCGTCACGGTCGGCCAGGTGTTGAGCAGCATGAACAGCGGATACGACGTCACGCCGATCGACACCATGGCGATCGTCAGCACACGGAAACGGCCGTAGCGATCCGACAAGGTGCCGAACACCGGCGCGGTCAGCATCAGCACCAGTCCGGTGATCAGCGCGCCGATGAAGGACGACGTCGCAGGAATATGCAACTGCTTCAGGGCGTAAGTCGGCATGTACAGCTTGTGCACGTAGTTGAAGCCGGTGGCGCCGGCCACCACGCCAATAGCCAGCAACAGCTTGACGCGGTCGCGCACCAGCACAATCATCAGCGGCGATTTTTCCGCCTTGGCGACAGCAGCATCGGCGGCAATCTTCTTGAACTCCGGCGTCTCATCGATCTGGCTGCGGATATAAAGACCGACCGGCCCCACCAGCAAACCGAAGCAGAACGCTACGCGCCAGCCCCAATCGTTGAGCTGCGCATCCGTCAGGTTGTAACTGAGCAAGGCGCTGACACCGGCTGCCAGCACGGTGGCCAGACCTTGCGTCGACAATTGCCAGCTGGCGAAAAAGCCGCGGCGCCTGGCGTCGGCATGCTCGACCATGAAGGCCGTCGCTGCGCCGAATTCGCCGCCGGTGGAGAAGCCCTGCAGCAAACGCGCCACGATGATGATCAGGGGCGACGCGATGCCGATTTGCGCATAGGTCGGCGCAAACGCGATCATCGCCGTGCCGACCATCATGATCAGGATCGATGCCGTGAGCGACGCCTTGCGGCCCGCGCGGTCAGCGTAAGAGCCGAGCACGATGGCGCCCAGCGGACGGATGATGAAGGAGATACCGAAGGTGCCGACGCTCAGCAGCAGCGAGGTCGTTTCATCTTGCGCGGGAAAGAACAGCTTGCCGATCACCACGGCGAAGTAACCGTAGATCAGCAGGTCGTAAAACTCCAGCGCATTGCCGATGCTGGCGGCGCAGATTTCCTTCCAGGGATTCTTGCGTTTGGCTGCCTGCGGTGCGGTGGCGCGAGGTATTGCGGCAGATGATGACGGCGACTCGAATTCGGCGGACATGCGGTGACTCCCATTCTCTCTCAGTGCGGCGCATTGCTGCTGCGAGGGCAGTCGTGTCAGCGCCGCTTATTCTATTTGGCTCGATCACCATGGCGCATCCGGCAAGATGCTCGAAAATAGTGCGCGTTGTACGCTATTGCACTCTATTTGTGAGCGTGTTTCCAGACGTGCCGCAAGGCGTTTCGAGAACTTTGAGGGAGTATAGTGAGCGCGATTTTTTGCTTATTGCCGTTTCGGCACAAGCTTGTGCTTTTTGCTGCAGACCCGTTTTAAAGCGGGGTTCAACGCATCAGGGCTGGTCGATGGCATCCGACGCCACGCCGTCCCAGATCGCATTGACCAGCGCGTTGTCATTGCCGCGCACGCGATACAGAGAGATGTCGAAGTTCACCCGCATCTCCGGCTCGCCGATGACCAGCAGCCGGCGCTCGTTGACGTCTTCCTGCACCAGCCGTTGAGGCAGCCAGGCCACGCCGACGCCGCGGCGCGCCATCTCATGGATGGATTCGTAGGAGTCGGCTTCATACACCATGCGCAAGGAAATTTTCTTGGGCAGACCGGCCAGATGCTTGGCCAGCACGCCGCGGAGTGTCAGCGATTGCGAGAAACCCAGCCAGGGTGTCGGCGTTGCTGCACTGGCCGGCGCCAGCTTGAACCGGGGACGTCCCTTGGCGTCGGCAGCGACCACCGGCAACAGAATCTCGCGCGCCAGCGTCAGTGACTCATAACGCATCGGATCGATCAGCAGGCGCGTGGTCGGACTCGAATAAATCACCAGCAGGTCGGCGTCGCCCGCACCGAGCCGCAAGATCACCTCCTGCGCACCGCCGGTGCTGACCGACACCGGAAAAGGCCCGAAGCGCTGGTTGATGCTTTCATACCAGTCCGGAAAAAACGTCCGCGCCAGTGTACGGCCGGTAGCCACCCGCAAGGTCTGCTCCACCGGGCTCGAGCCATCCTGCAGTTGCGCCCGCGCCGCATACAAGACATCGGTCGAATGCGTCGCCGCATCAAGAAACAACTGCCCTGCCGCCGTCAGCGACACCGGATGCGAACGCACTACCAGCTCGGCGCCGACCCATTGCTCCAGCGCCTTGATGCGTCTGCCGAAAGCCGGATGCGTGACGAAACGGTTCTCCGCCGCACGCGAAAAACTGCGCGTGCGCGCCAGTTCAATGAAGTCTTCCAGCCAGATCAGATGCACGTTGCCGTCCTTGTTTTATCCCTATTTTCCGCAATTACACCATATGACCCGGCACCCGCAGGAAGTAATCGACATCAATGCCGTGAATACAGCACCCGCAAAGTGCGCTTGCGCAGCACCTCCGGCTGCGTGTCGATCGCTTTGAGATAGGTGATCACCATCGCGCATGTTGCGCCGGGCGACGCCGCGCGCAATGGCGGCGACCTCAGCAATTGTTGCTGCTCGGGTGTCAGTGCGGCGAGCAAATAGTTGACGGTTTGCTGTGTTTCTTCCGGCGTGAAGGTCTTGCGGTTGGCCGGGCTGCTGTCGCGGATCATGGCGGCTGTATAGCGCGCTTCGCGGTCGGTAAGTTCCTGCGGCAGCGATACCCGGGCACGCGCAGCCGGCGAACCGGGGAACAATGTTGCCACGCAGGCTTCACTGTTTTGCAGACGCAATGCCTCGGCGCGTTCCAACAGCAGATGCTGGAAATCCATCAATGACTTGTCCGACGCCACCGGCAGCAGCCGTCCCGTCATCTGGTTCAACTCGGTCCGCGCCGCCGCAACGATCTCGCTGTCCGGTCGCCTGTCCTGCGCCTTCTTCCAGGCACCGTCGACGATGCG
This sequence comes from Herbaspirillum sp. GW822-FHT03A08, assembly GCF_058801885.1. Taxonomy (NCBI): domain Bacteria; kingdom Pseudomonadati; phylum Pseudomonadota; class Betaproteobacteria; order Burkholderiales; family Oxalobacteraceae; genus Herbaspirillum; species Herbaspirillum sp. GW822-FHT03A08. Next base: position 639,749 of record NZ_JBXANR010000004.1, read on the forward strand.
ATTGAAATCGTCCGGGTACTTCACGGACAGGACGTCGAAGACTTCCGATTTCTTGAATTCCTCTTCCAGTTTTTCGCGCGTGGAAGCCATCGTCGCCAGTGTTGCGGTTTCGCCGCCCAGACTGGTCCGTGTCAGCACGCCCGCCTGCAGCAACTCATCGTGGCTGGGGTACCAGACGCTGTCGTGACTGGTGCCGACGATGCGGTTGATGAAGTCGGGTGATAGTCCTGCCTGGCCATAGGTTTCGCGCGCCAGTTTTTCATCAGTCGAGCGGGCGAATTTTTCATCGAAGCCGCCCATGGAATGGAAGGCATGAAAACCGATGCGCGCAGCCGGATCCGCGGCCCGGCTCTTGCCTGCCAAAAACGCGATGGTGCAAGCGGAGGCGCAGTCCTGCTCGACATAGGTATCAAGTCCGCGCGCGGCGATAATTTTCGCGAGCCGGCGACCTTGCGTCACCCAGCCGCCGCTGGAATACAACACCACGGTGCGCACACCAGGTGCGGCATCAAGCGCCTTGACGAAGCGTTCGGCGGTGTCGTCGTTGATGCCGCCTTTAAGAAGAATGGAGCGGCCGTCGGCGCGCACTTCGAAGGTGGTTTCCGGCCCCCATTGCGAACCGAGCGCTGTGCGCACGTATTCGCCCAGGGCGGTACGAATGCTGACGGCGTTGGCGACGGTGCCGATCAGTCCGAACACCAGCATGACGCGGGCGAAGTTGGCCCAGAACCGCTTGCCGCCGCGTTGCACATGTTTGCCCGCCGACATCCAGGTTCCCCACGCGCCCCAGGCCCAGGTCACCCAACCCAGAAACAAGGCAAGCACGGTCGCGGCAGCGCCGTAGCGCGCCGGCCTGTCGGTAAAGAGCGGGATCAGCGCGAGGCCCAGCAATCTGGGTAAAAATGCGGCGTACACCACCATGTGCAGCCAGTAGGACCGTCCCAGCGAATAGTCGCCGCGCAGGTGGCGGCGCAAGAACGAGCGATGCGGCGCCGGTCTGTGCACCGGTGAATTTGCTGGCGTCTCTGCGTTATTTACGGTGCTGCCAAGGCCTGTTGACGTTTCCATCAGGAGAGATTCCCACGCTGTTTCTCGCAGTAAGCGATTTGAGGTGTGGCCCGGATCCCTGGTGATCGCCGGACGAAACATGTCGTCCGGCGGCCGGAGGGCAGTGCCTTAAGGAACGTAACCCGGAATCTTGCTGTGATCGACGACGTCGATCTGGCTGGCGGGCATGAACTTCTCTGCGTATTTTTCGTAGACCTTGCTGCGCACGAAGACGTCGAACAGATCGGGGTCAATGTGATCGCGCAGGCGGAAGCCGCCGAGGATTTCCAGCGCCTCGCTGAGCGTGTTGCCGCGCTTGTACGGACGGTCGGCAGCGGTGAGCGCCTCGAAGATGTCGGCGATCGCCATCATGCGTGCCGGCAGCGACATCTGTTCACGCGTGAGTCCCTTCGGATACCCCTTGCCGTCCATGCGCTCGTGATGGCCGCCGGCGTATTCAGTGACGTTGCGCAATTGCTTCGGCCACGGCAGCGACTCAAGCATCTTGATGGTGACGACGATGTGGTTGTTGATGATCTGGCGCTCGGCATCGTTGAGCGTGCCCATGCGGATGCGCAGATTGGTGATTTCGTCGTCGGTCAGCGCCGAGATGACATCCCCTTCCGGTCCGCGCCATTGGCGCGCGGCGATGGCGGTGACGTGATCCTGGTCTTCCGGCTTCATGCCTTCGCTGCCGATGTTGGCCTTGCGCAGGAAGTTGCGGTCGGCGTCCAGCGCGGCGCATTGTTCCGCCAGCTCGCGGTCCATCGCTTCGCTTTGCGCAGCGTCGAGTGCGGCGCCCAGTTCCAGCTTCTTCCTGAGGACAGCGATTTCGGCGTCGCGCTTGAGCACTTCGAAACGTGTATCGATCAGGCCGATGCGGTCATAGATGGTTTGCAGCTTGGTCGATTTCTCGACCACGTGATCGGGTGTGGTGATCTTGCCGCAATCGTGCAGCAGACCAGCCACCCACAATTCGCGGCGATCGCGCTCGGTCATCTGGAAATCCGCCACCGGACCTTCGGTGGTTTCATGCGCGGCTTCGGCCAGCATCATCGCCAGCTCGGGCACGTGCTCGCAATGGCGACCGGTGTGCGGAGATTTTTCATCGATGCCCATGTTGATGAGCTTGATGAAATGTTCGAACAGATTTTCCAGACGATAGATCAGTTGCTGGTTGGTGATGGCGATGGCCGCCTGCGACGCCAGCGCTTCGATGAAATACTGATCGGTCTGAGAAAACGGATGCGGCTTGCCGGTGTCCGGATCGATGGCGTTGACCAGCTGCAGCACACCGACCAGTTCGCCTTCGTGATCCTGCATCGGCACGGTCAGGAAGGACTGCGAGTGGTAGCCGAACTTCTCGTCGAACATGCGCATGCCGGAGAAGTTGAATTCCTTGGCCTGATATACATCAGGGATGTTCACCGATTTGCGCGTATTGGCGGCATAGGCGGCGACGGCGCCGAGGTTCTTGCTGCCATCGGGAAGAGTCAGCTGAATGTTGGGGATGGTGATCTTCTGCTCGCTGCTGCCGCCCTGGTGCATGCCCAGCGTATCGTTGATCGAGATATAGAAGGCCAGGCTATCCTCGTCCTCCACCGTGCGGTAGAGCGTACCGCCATCGGCCAGGGTGATGCTGCGCGCGGTCTGCAGGATACGCTCAAGCAACAACGGAATGTTGCGGTTGCTGCTGAGCGCCACGCTGAGCTCGGTCAGTTTTTCCAGGCGGTGGGCGATATCGAGATGCTGGTTTTTCATGTTGTTCGTCGGCTCAATGAAGATAGCTGGCCTGCATCGCCCTCTGCGATGCAGTAAAACGTTTGCTTGCGGCACTTTGTGATTCTGCAAAGATACGCTTCAATACTGACAACAAAGTGTCAAGCAGAGCGCTTTTTTCCCGCCTGTTACCGCAACGAGACACAGGTGCGCATTGGCGTGCATTTTTTGCCCGCCCGATGAAATGCTGAAATGTCATTTCCCCTGCCGCTTTCCCGGTTTGCGGTCCTTTGACCTGCGTCATGTTTTGCTGTTGTTTCGCTGGATGCGCCCGTGCTTTTTATTGATTTAGACCGGCGGATAACTTACCATCGAACGATGTTGCCTAGATTGCCACATTCTGCTTCCGGGCAGCAATCTTTCGCATAAAAAAAACAAGAGTAGTGTCACGGGGGACCGCGGAAAATTTCCGTACGAACATATTTGTTCCGGTCGCAACAATCATCATTTCAATCCAGATCAGACGATGCGCGTAGAAATTCTCGGATGCAGTGGCGGCATAGGCGGCAACACGCTGCGCACCACATCCCTGCTGGTGGACAGCGACATTCTGATCGACGCCGGCACCGGCGTGAACGATCTGCCTTTGCAAGCGCTGGCCGCCATCGACCACGTCTTCATCACGCATTCGCATCTGGATCACATCGCCTGCCTGCCCTTCATCCTAGACAGCGTCGGCGACCAGCGCAACACGCCGCTGACCATGCACGCCACACGCGCAACGCAGGACATCATCCGCAAGCACATCTTCAACTGGCAGATCTGGCCCGACTTCAGCGAGATTCCATCACCGGAAAATCCCTTCCTGCGCTTCAACACCATCGAAGTCGGCAAGTCGCTGCTGATCGGCGAACGCAGCATCACCGCGCTGCCGGCCAACCACACGGTGCCCGCTGTCGGCTATCACCTGGAAGACCTGCGCAACAACGCCAGCCTCGTCTTCAGCGGCGACACCACCAGTTGCGACGCACTGTGGGAAACCGTAAACACCATCGACAACCTGCGCTACCTGATCGTCGAAGCCGCCTTCCCCGACAGCGAACGCGAACTCGCCAAGCTATCCAAACACTTCTGCCCCAGCCTGCTGCTGGACGACTTGGCCAAGCTCAGGAGCAATCCCGAAATCCTCGTCACGCACGCCAAACCAGGTCTGTTCAATCAGATCGAAAAGGAACTGCTGCAAGGCGCCGGTACGCGCAACATCAAGATGCTGATGGCGGAGTCGGTGTTCGAGTTCTGAATGTTCCGGTTCTGATTGTTCAGGCTCGGATTTCGTTGCACATCCACATCGGTCAAGGAAGCGCCGTTTATGCAGCGCTTCCTTTTTTATTTCCCGCGCTTACTGCACCATGCAGGACACACTCTTCGATGCGTCAACCGACTTCGTTCCCGGCGCATTCTTGCTGATCGATTGCGGCATCGTGACCTGGAGCCCTTGCGTCGGCGGAATCACCGTCGGCGGCGTATTCAGATTGGCGACAAAGCCGAACTGGCCTGACTGGAACACCTGCGAGCCGGACGGATTGCTCAGCACAATAGCGCCTTGCGACACGTCCACATGCAGGCCGTTGGACGGTGTCGTGCCATTCGATGT
>NZ_JBXANR010000005.1:0-538352 GCF_058801885.1 Herbaspirillum sp. GW822-FHT03A08
CCCTGGGCAGGACGGCGCAAAGCGGTGCTTTGCGAATTCCCGTCCAGCCTGCCGTGGATCAAAGCTAACAAGCTGGTTGATCAATCGAAGAACTAATCGACATTGCTGCCGATGAACGAAAAGGACGCCTTGGCGTCCTTTTTTATTTCTGAGGCGGGAATAACTGTGTCTGAAGCGTTGAGTGTGTTCCTTTACTTGCACATTGTCACAATCATCACATTGCCGTAACGAACTAACGCCATCCACCGGCGTCCAACCGCGGTCTCCAGATCATCGGAGCGCCCGGAACACATATCAAACAAGCTTTATTTGGAGGTTTTCATGTCGCGCCCAAGCCAACTCTTATTCGCCGCCGTCCTTGCAACAGCAACCATGGCAGCACACGCGCAAGCAGTACAAACCAGCGGTACCCAGGTCGTGGTGCCGGCATCCGGCGAACTGGTCGTGCCGAACGATGAAGCTCGCGCCACTCTCAATGTTGAAGAGCAAGATAAAGACAAAGGAGTCGCCGCTTCTCGCGTTAACAAGAAGATGAAGCAGGGCATCGAGATCGTGAAGAAGCAGGATCCGCAAGCGCAATTGAAGACTCGCGGCTATTACACCTACGCTGTCTACTCTGAAGAAACACCACGTTCCAACAACAAGCCGCGCGCGATTGTCGGCTGGCGTGTCGGTCAATATCTGGAAGTGACGACTACAAATCTGGAAGGTTTGCCGAAGACTGTCGCTGCAACGCAGAACATCCTGGGTCTGAATAATCTGCAATTCGGTCTGAGCCCGGCAACCAGCAAGAAGCTGGATGCTGATCTGATCAATGCTACTTATAAAAATCTCAACGAACGCATTTCTTCGATTGCAACCGCCATGGGCCGCCGCAGCAGCGATGCAGTTGTGGAGACGGTTGATTTCGAAGGCTCCGGCAATTACGTACAGGCCGCAGCAGCTCCCAAAGCGATGATGATGCGTGCGATGGCAGATGCGCCGCAGGAAGCCGTGTCAGAGCCAAGCTTTGAGCCGGGCGAGTCGACCGTCGGCATGCATCTGGTTGGCAAGGTTCGATTCAAGTAAAAAAAGCGGTAATGTCTCAGGCGGCAGGATGATAATTCCTGCCGTAGCGTTTTGCGGGGAGAGTATGATTTTTACCTCTCTTGGTTTTTCTGGCGGATCAGCATCCGATCTTCACTCCGATCCGGTTCATGCAATGTGTTTCGTTCATTTGCCGTTGTGGTCCAGATTTGCCTTAGTTCGCGATAAAATAGCGGCTTATCAAAAAAAGAATGGCTCTTCAGGCCAACAGGTCCCTCCGCTTTAGCACAAGCCGGCATCCCTGGCTGTCATTCGCTATCAACGGGTAAATATCCGTTGATTTGATTTGCGGCGCGTTACATTTCTTAGGCGCTCGTCTAGAATAAGCACGCTTTACCATTTTGAAAATCTATCAGCGACTATCGGAGCAACGTTGAATAACCATTATCCACATCCTATTATTGCCCGCGAAGGCTGGCCCTTCCTCGGTATCGCTGTCGTTGTCGCCGTTATCGTCACGCTGATTGGCGGAGCATGGTCGATTCCTTTCTGGATCATTGCGCTGTTCGTATTGCAATTTTTCCGCGATCCGCCGCGGACGATTCCACAAAATCCGAATGCCGTCCTGTCGCCTGCCGATGGCCGCATCGTGGTGGTCGCCAAGGCGCATGATCCTTACACAAATCGCGAAGCGCTGAAGATCAGCGTATTCATGAACGTCTTCAACGTTCACTCCAACCGCGCTCCGGTGGATGGCAAGATTGAGACCGTGCAGTACTTTCCCGGCAAGTTCGTGAACGCGGATCTGGATAAAGCATCGCTGGAAAACGAGCGCAACGCGCTGGCGATTACAGCCGCCAACGGCCAGAGCGTGACCTGCGTGCAAGTAGCAGGCCTGATTGCCCGCCGCATCCTCTGCTACGTCAAAGCCGGCGACGTCCTGGCGCGCGGTCAGCGTTATGGATTCATTCGTTTCGGTTCGCGCGTCGACGTCTACCTGCCGTTGACTGCAACACCGAAAGTGAGCGTGGGTGAAAAGGTCTCGGCGACGGAAACGATCCTAGCCGAATTCTGATCATCTGACGCATATTGAGACGGACTCTACATGGCAACTTTTCGCAGACGCAAAAACAAGGGCGCAATTCCTTTCCCGAAATCCTTGCGCAGCCATAAAACGCCGATGTACCCGGCCCAGCTGGAAGACGTGGATGGCGCGCCGATCGTGCGTCCACGGCGTTCGCGCGGCATCTATCTGTTGCCGAATGCCTTTACGACGGCGGCGCTGTTTTGCGGCTTTTACGCCATCGTGATGGCAATGAACCTCAAGTTCGACCATGCATCGATCGCAATTTTCGTGGCGATGGTGCTCGATAGCCTTGACGGCCGTGTGGCGCGCATGACCAACACGCAAAGTGAGTTCGGCGCGCAATACGACAGCCTTTCGGACATGGTGTCCTTTGGCGCTGCGCCGGCATTGGTGGTTTATGAATGGTCCTTGCGCGGCATGGGCAAATTGGGCTGGCTGGCGGCATTCGTGTATTGCGTCGGCGGCGCTTTGCGTCTGGCGCGTTTCAATACCAATATCGCTGTGGTCGACAAACGTTATTTCCAAGGCTTGCCGAGTCCGGCTGCCGCGGCGCTGGTCGCCGGCTTTGTGTGGCTGATGGATGACCTGCGTTTTGCCGGCACGGATCTGAGCTGGGCTTCCTGGGTGATTACGCTGTATGCAGGCATCACCATGGTGACCAATGTGCCGTTCTACAGCTTCAAGGACATCAACTTCCGCAAGCCGGTACCGTTTATCGCGGCATTGCTGGTGGTCGTGGTGCTGGTGGCGATTTCGAGCGATCCTTCCAAGGTCTTGTTCGGCTTGTTCGTGTTATATGGCATTTCCGGCTACATCGTCTATGCCTGGCGCAAGATCAAGGGAAAGCCCGTTAGCATCGTCCAGACGGAACACGAGGAAAAGTAAGCGCCTCTGCAAGCAGTCTCCCAAAACCGCCCATGTGTCACCGGGCGGTTTTTTTACGTCTGTTTCATTCGATATGCCCGCGGAATCGTTACTGCACCGCCTATTGCATTGGTGTTGCAAGATTGTGCGAGAGGACTAGAATGAATTTCCGAGACTAGCCTGAGGAGTTGCCATGTCAGCAGAAAAGCTCATCATTTTCGACACGACCCTGCGCGACGGCGAGCAATCTCCCGGTGCATCGATGACGAAAGAGGAGAAGATCCGCATCGCTCGCCAGCTTGAGCGCATGAAGGTTGACGTGATTGAGGCGGGCTTTGCTGCGGCTTCACCCGGCGACTTTGAGGCGATCAAATCCATTGCAGGCCTGATCAAAGACTCCATCATCTGCTCCTTGTCGCGTGCCAACGACCGCGATATTGCCCGTGCTGCAGAGGCCCTGGCGCCGGCGCAGCGCAAACGTATTCACACCTTTATCGCAACCTCTCCGCTGCATATGGAAAAGAAGCTGCGCATGGCGCCCGATCAGGTCTTCGAGCAGGCGCGGCTGGCGGTGCGTTATGCACGGCAGTTCACCGACGACGTCGAGTTCAGTCCGGAAGACGGCAGTCGCTCCGACATGGATTTTCTGTGCAGAGTGCTGGAAGCCGTGATCGCCGAAGGCGCAACGACCATCAACTTTGCCGACACCGTCGGCTATGGCGTGCCTGAGCTCTACGGCAACATGCTCAAGAGCCTGCGCGAGCGGATTCCCAATTCGGATAAAGCGGTTTGGTCCGTGCACTGTCACAACGATCTCGGCATGGCCGTCGCCAATTCGCTGGCCGGCGTCATGATCGGCGGTGCGCGGCAGGTGGAATGCACCATCAATGGTCTTGGCGAGCGCGCCGGCAACACGGCGCTGGAAGAAATTGTCATGGCCGTCAGGACGCGCCGTGACCATTTCAACCTGACGCTGGGTATCGATGCCTCGCAAATCGTACCGACCTCAAAACTCGTATCGCAGATTACCGGTTTCGCCGTGCAGCCGAACAAGGCGGTAGTCGGCGCGAATGCCTTTGCTCATGCCTCCGGTATCCATCAGGACGGCGTGCTCAAGGCGCGCGACACCTATGAAATCATGCGCGCTGAAGACGTTGGCTGGACGGCCAACAAAATCGTGTTGGGCAAGCTGTCGGGCCGTAACGCGTTTAAGCAGCGGCTGGAAGAGCTGGGCATCGCATTGGAGTCGGAAGGCGAGGTCAATGCCGCCTTCGCACGCTTCAAGGAGCTGGCCGACCGCAAGTCGGAGATTTTTGACGAAGACATCATGGCGCTGGTCAGCGATGAACAGCATAGCCATGAAGGAGAGCACTATGGCTTTGTTTCACTGTCGCAGCATTCGGAAACTGGCGAGCGGCCGAGCGCCAGCATTGTCTTCACGGCTGGCGGCAAGGAGGTGAGTTGTTCGGGGCAGGGGAATGGTCCGGTGGACGCCATCGTCAATGCGATCGAATCCAACGCTGCTAGCGGTGCCGAGCTGCTGCTGTTTTCAGTCAATGCGATTACCACCGGCACGCAATCGCAGGGCGAGGTCACCATGAGGTTGGCCAAATCGGGACGTATCGTCAATGGCGTCGGCTCCGATCTCGACATTGTTGTGGCTTCGGCAAAGGCCTACCTCTCAGCACTGAACAAACTGTATTCAAAATCGGACAAGTTGAGCCCGCAACAGGTGTGATGTTGCCAAGCTGGTATCGATCTTTGCCTTAATTGCTGCTAATCTACATTAACAACAGCGAATTTCCCGCGAGAATTGTTTTATGGTAATTGCAGTCAACAGTTCGTTCACAGCCACCATTCCCTATGTCTTCGGAGGGAATGCACCCGTCGTCGATCTCGGTCAAAGCCCGGGAGTGATCAGCACGGCAGCTGCGCTTGCCAGTGGCGGCGCGGTGGTGTTGAGTCTGCCTGGCGCACCCAAAGGGGCCGTCACCTATACTGCATCCGGACTTTTGCACGTACTGGCCCGTGGCAATGTGGCGACTTCAAGGCCAACCGCTGCGAACGACGAAACAGCGGCTGCCGGCAAAGCCATTCTGACTTCACTGAATAAATCGACTGCGGGTTCACCGGACTCTTCCGGTTCTTCGATTGTTTCCGCTTCGTCGGGTGCGACAGACGGCATCTATAACGGCAGCGGCGTCTTTACGCCGACTATTGGTGCGAGCAGTGGCGTTTCCGCTAATTTTGCCGACATTCTGAGCAGCAATCCCGGTTTGTCTTCGGTGGCTGTCAGTAGTGCGGTGGCGCAAGGCTCAGTAGGTACGCTGGTCAGCACCACTGCCTGAGCATTTACTTCCAGTCTTCGGTTTTGATTGCGGTAGCGATGCGCTGACGCAATGTGGCATCTTTCGCCATTCTCTCGCTGACGCGATGATCGGTTGCTGGCAAATCGATGATGCGCCGAGAGCGTGCCGACACGGCGGCTTGTTCCAGCAAGTCTGCGACTTCATGCGGAATGATCGCATCCTCCAGCGCCCTGATCAGGGTCAAACTGCCGCGATAGTTCTGAATCAATTCCAGGGTCTCGGCGTCGCGCCAGCTTTGCGGTCGACGGAGTACGGTTGAGAATTCCACGCCGAAAGGAATGGAAAACGCAGCGCGATCGTAGATAGCACCGACAACCAGCACCAGATGATCAATGCGACTCTCTTCCTGACAGGCGAGGCGCAAGGCGATTTCGCCGCTCATACTGGTGCCGACGACGGTGCGGACGGTATGGGCTGTATCGCTGTAGGCCAACACGCACTGCGCCTGGTGCAAACGCTTTTTCAGCGAACCGGGACTGTTGGCGCTGCTCTCGCCGTGGCCGGAAAAGTCCAGCGCGACGCTGCCAAAACCGGCATGCACCAGATCCTCCCGCAACAGGCGTTGGCGTTGGCGATCGCTTTGCCCGGCGCCGTGCAGAAATACTGCGCGTAGTTGGTGTTGCTCGCCCAGCACGTCGCCAACGATGACTTCATCGTCGACGTGCAGTTCAAAGCGGCGTGAGTTCATTCTTCCGCGGATTGGCGCCGGTCATGTGCTGGCGCCTTGGCGTAGTAAGAACGTTTGTCTTCGTACATCAGGGCGTCGGCGCGCTGGATGGTTGCCTCAAGACGCTCGCCATGCTGGCTGGTGGCGCAGCCCATAGACAGGCTCAGCGGCGAGCCGGAGTAATACTGATTATTGATATCGATCAGCTTCTGAATGTTTTCCATCATGGTTGTGGCGCCGCGCTCATCCGTGGCGGGCATGAGGATCGCGAACTCGTCGCCACCGATGCGCGAAGCGTAGATCGGTTTGTCGGCAGCCTTGCCCAGCACTTCGCCGACACGGCGCAGCAACGCATCGCCTGCGGCATGGCCGAGTTGATCGTTGATCTCTTTAAGTCCGTTGAGGTCGGCCATGATGACGCTGACCGGGAATGGGCCTTTACGCTCCAGGCGATTCATCTCATCGACCATGAAGGCGCGGTTATGCAGCTTGGTCAGTTCGTCGTGCTTGCCGAGGAATTCCAGATAGGCTTCCGCCTTCTTGCGGGCCGTAATATCGGTCAGGGCGACCAGCACCAGATCCCAGTCCTCTTCATGGCCGGGGAATACCGAGAACTGCAGGTGCACATGCAGTTGATCGCCGTTGAGCGCATAGTTCACTACCTCGCGCTGATGGAATAAATTACCTTGCCACAGTTCGCTGAGCTGCTCGCTGAAATGCGGGCGCATGTCGTCGCGGAACACTTCGCTCAGGCGCGACAGCAAAGTCGACTTGTCCGGCGCATGGAACATTGTCAGCGTTTGCTGATTGACGTCGATGACGCGGATTTCCTGCATGCAGCGCTCGACGAATTCCGGATGCACATCGGTGAAGACGCGGAAATCCTTGATGCCGATCTGGCGCAAATCGCCGAACAGGCGTTTGACCTGGCTGAAGTCTTCCACCCACAGCGAAATAGGCGAGTACTCAAACAGACCGCGTGCGTAATCTTCGCTGCGTGTCAGTTTGCGGCGGGCGGTTTCGCGTTCGGTGACATTTTCCACGGCCAGCAGCACGCGGCTCCAGCTGTCTTCGTAACCCGGCAGGATGCGTGCATTGAGCTGAATGTCGAGACGTTTTCCGGAGAGCGTGTAATTGACGCTATGGCTGGAGAATTCAGTTTTGCCTTCCCATACCTGCTGCAATTCTTCGATATGGGTGTGCAGCATATCGTCGCGGAAAACCTTGCCGAGATTGGCGATCAGATGTGCCGTATCCTCGGCTTCAAAGAGCTGCAGCGTCTTCTGGTTAACGTGCAAGACCTGGATGTTGAGCGTGCAGGCATGCACGCGCGACAGATCTGCTTGCAGATAGCTGCGCAGATCGGTGACGCCGGCGGCGCGCCATTCTTCGAGCAGCTTTTTGACGCCACTGAAATCTTCCAGCCACATGGAAACGGGAGCCAGTTCAAACATGTCCGCGTTGATGAAGTCGTCGCTGCCTGTTGTGGCGGCGTCTGAGGAGCGGATTTCATTCTGCATAACGATGAAGATGGATGGGCGATGCCGTAGTGTAATGCCTTTATTGCAATGGGCACACTATCTTCGGGAGCGAATCCGGTTTTTTTTGATGCAAATTTGACATAGATTTAATGCGGCGCAAGTGGTCCATGCGGGCGGCGTTCATGCCGCCCGCCGTGCTTATTTTGATGCCAATAGCTGTGCTGCCATCGTGCGTAAGCGCCGGGTGGGCGTACTCAGCAGGTGCGCGAGGAAATCCAGTGAGAAATAGCGTGGCCGGATGCCGGCGTAGCACCGCACTTCTGTGGACTGTGTTGCATAAAGGCAAGTCCAGCCGCTGCGTTCGATTTGATAATGCTGGCCTTCCTGCAAGCTCGACAAGGCCTTCAGAATAGTCTCGCTCATCCACTCCGGCGACTCGCGCAGGCGAATGCTGCCCGAGTGCACAAACAGGACGGTGCCGCGGGCAGTCCACATGTAATGGCTTTGGCCGGCGCTCAGTTGGATCGTGGTGGGGGTGGCTTGCCTGTCTTCTGTACGCATGGTCTTTTCCTGTTGGTTGGCGTAGGGATAGTCTAGGCAGGACCGGCTTTGCGAAACAGGCACAGGCTGTGGCGATGTGAATCGGAACAGCGGGCATTTTTTCGATCTGTTATCGTCTGTTTTTATCGGCTCTGTATCTATCGCCGCAACAGAGGAACGCTGAAGATTCACTGCATGGACATGCAACCACCACTTCTTGTTATTGAGCCTGCTCCGGCTTCCGCCAGCCAGCCGATTTATCGTCGCCTGGCTGAACACTATCTTTCCGCAATTCAAGCGGGGACGCTATCTGCAGGCGACCGCGTGCCGTCGGTGCGCGACCTGATGCGGCAGCACCATGTAAGTTTGTCGACCGCGCTGCAGACTTTGCGCCATCTGGAAGAGGGCGGCTGGCTGGAGGCACGTCCGCGCTCCGGCTATTTCGTGCGTCAGCCGCGACGTGCGGTGATTCGTCCCGTGGGCGAACCGAATATATCTGCGCCGCTGGACCCGGCGCAATATGTCGGCATCCATGAACAAGTTTCTGATTTCATCGCACGCCGGCATTTGAAGACGCCGACCGTTGACCTGAGCGGCATGAGCTGTGCGCCTGAGCTATATGCTGTCGAAGCCCTCAAGAATGCGGCGATCAAGGCCTTGCGTGAACAGCCGACCTTGCTCACCAGTCCCATGCCGATCAACGGCAACGTCAATTTCCGGCAAGTGGTGGCGCGCCGTGCATTGAATGCCGGCATACGCATCAGCGCCGACGATGTCGTGGTCACGCATGGCTGTATCGAAGCGCTCAATCTCGCACTGCGTGCCGTGGCGCAGGCGGGCGACACCATTGCGGTGGAGTCGCCGACCTATTTCGGCCTGCTGCAGACGCTGGAAAGTCTGGGCATGCGCGCCCTGGAAATTCCGACCAGCCCGCATACCGGCATTTCTATCGAAGCGCTGGAGCTGGCGATGCAGACCTACGGCAACATCAAGGCCGTGGTGGTGGTGCCGACCTTGCAGAATCCTCTCGGCTGCATCATGTCCGACAGCCACAAGGAGCGCCTCGTCAATCTGTGCGAGCAGCAAGGCGTGCCGCTGATCGAGGACGACGCCTATAGCGAACTGGCCGATGGCGATGTTGCGCCGTCAGCGGCAAAGGTCTGGGACAAGAGCGGTAACGTCATCTATTGCGCGTCGTTGAATAAGGTGCTGGCTCCGGGTATGCGGCTGGGCTGGATGACCTGCGGAAAATGGAACGAGCGGGTCAAGATGCTCAAGTTCGCCTATACCCGCGCCAACGAGGAGTGGACCCAGATCACCGCTGCCAACTACATGGGGTCGCCTGCGTATGATCGTCATCTGCGTCGCTTGCGCAGCAGTCTGAAGGACCAGCGCGAACAGATGGCCGAGGCGATCGCCGAGTACTTTCCTGATGAGACCCGGCTAAGTGTACCCAATGGCGGTGTCGGCTTGTGGGTGGAGTTGCCGCGCGGTTTGTCGTCCAAGGCGGTATTTACGGCAGCACTGGATGAGGGCATCGGTGTTTCACCGGGCGTGATTTTTTCCAACTCCCATCGCTTCGACCACTATCTGCGACTGTGCTGCGGCAAGCCGTTCACGCGTGAACTGGATCAGGCCTTGCGCAGGCTTGGCGTCATCACCGCACAATTGCTCGGCTAGATTGCAATTCTTCCTCTGTCAAAAAGCTTTCCGACGCATGTCTGAAAGCTTTTTTTGCTTCTTGTACAAAATATTGTAAGAATACGAAGTGTCCCTGCGACGAACCGTCAGCCGCTGGTCCTGCGAGTTGCGCATTGTGCTGAAGTGTTCGATTCTCAATGTGTTTCTGCTGGGCAAGTGTATATCCGAATCAGAACAAGAGCCGCTAACAAAACAACGCCGACGGCAACGCGCGCCGACGCAGACAGTATGTGAGTACGGCAAAGAGAAGCAATGCTGTCAGCGGTGTTTTGTTAGCGGCTAAGTTACAGGAACATGCTTATGGAGTCTCTTTCCCAGGTGGGGGCAGGTAGTGATGCGTTGCTGCAGTCATTAGAGCAGGCGATCGGTTTTCACACCGCAGGCGATCTTGAAAAGGCGGAAAAGATTTATCGCGAGGTGCTGGTGCAGGACCCGGTGCATCCTATCGCGTTGCATTATCTCGGTATTTTTCTCTATCAGAACGGGCAGGACGAAGAAGGTGTGCAGAACATCCGATTGTCTTGCGCACTACAACCGGATAACGCCGGCTGGCACAACGATCTCGGCAATGTGTTGTTTGCGCTGCGCGAATTCGACGAGGCGTCAGAAGCCTATCAGGCATCCCTGGACGCATATCCGCAGGACCATATTGTCTGGAACAACCTCGGTTCTTCTCAGTTGCAGCACGGTGACGCCGACGGTGCGATTCATTCCTTCAAACAGGCACTTGAACTGGACCCGAATTTCGGCCCCGCCCTGATCCATCTCGGCAATATCTATGAAGCTGCCGGCGATCAGATGAACGGCGCGCATTATCAATGCCGCGCATTCGTGCTGCCGCCGCATGAGGGAAAGTCCAAGCAAATGCTTGGTGTGTCGTATTACTTTCTTGGTCGTTTGCAGGAAGCTGCCGATCACTATCGCGCATGGATGGTGGAAGAGCCGGATAATCCGATCGCTGCTCACATGTTCGCCGCCTGCGCACAGCAGGACGTGCCGGAGCGCGCTTCGGACAGTTATATCGAAAAGCACTTCGACCGCTACGCCGAAACCTTCAACGCCAATCTGGTCGACAGCCTGGCGTATCGCGGTCCGGAACTGATGCAGCAGGCGCTGCAAATCATCGGTGCGCCGGCAAAGCAATTCGATGTACTCGACATCGGTTGCGGCACCGGCTTGTGCGAGCCGATCATCGCTCCTTATGCGCGGTCGCTGATCGGCGTCGATCTGTCCGGAAAGATGCTGGAGCAAGCTGAGGCGCGGGGCGGTTACGACCAGCTCTTCAAGCAGGAAATCACTGAGTATATGACCGGAAAACCGGGCACTGCCGACGTGGTGCTATCGGCCGACACGATGATCTATTTCGGCGATCTGGAAAAGGTGTTCCAGAAAGTAGCGAGCACCTTGAAAGAAAACGGCTATTTTCTGTTCACGGTCGAGACCGCAGCAGAAGAGGGCGCGCAGGATGAGGGTTTCTATTTGCATCCGAGCGGCCGCTATCGCCACAATACAAGTTATGTGACGCGCTGTCTGAGCCAGTTTGGCTTTGAGCTGCTGAACATCAGGGATGTGGTGCTGCGAGAAGAGATTCGTCAACCGGTGCTTGGCATGGTGGCCGTGGCCCAGCGCAGGGGATGAGAGTGCTCTTCGCCGGCAAAAAAAGAGCGACGAGTTTGAATTTCGCCGCTCTTTTTTATTGCGCAGATCTTTTTACTCAGCCCAGGCGGCTCACGACAGTATTGACTTGTTCAGCCATCGGAATCGGCGCAACAGCGCCATAGCCGGTGGTTGAAATGGCTGCCGCCACATTGGCATAGCGTGCTGCTGTAAACGGATCCTTGCCTTCAACGATCTGTGCGATGAAAGCGCCGCCAAAGCAGTCGCCTGCGCCGGTGGCATCCAGCGCATCGACGACATGCGGCGGGACCAGTCGACGCTCGCTCGGCGTCGCGACATAGCAGCCTTCCTTACCCAGCTTGAACGCCACCAGCTTGATCCCATAGGACAGCAACTTATCGACGATGGCATCGCGGTCATCCAGTCCGGTCAGTGCGCTGACATCTTCCCAGCTTGGGAGGCAGATATCGCACAAGGCAAAGGCTTCCGCCATTTTGGCGCGTGCGCGTTCCAGCGGCCACAGGCGCAGGCGCAGATTGGTGTCAAGCGACGTCAGCGTACCGTTCTTGCGCGCATGCGCCATGGCGGCCAGACCGGCGTCACAGGCGCTTTCGCTGATGGCCAGACTGATGCCGGACAGGTGCAGCACCTTGGCGTCGGCAATCGCTTGCAAAGGCAGTTGCGCAGTAGTGTAACGGCTGGCGGCGGAGCCGGTGCGCAGATAATTGAAGTGATGTCCCTGGTCGTCATGCGTGACGACATAGACGCCCGATGCCACGCCCGGCATCACGCCGACATGCGTTGTGTCGACCTGCTCGGTTTTCCACAGTGCTTGCAGGCTCTTGCCGAAATGGTCGTCGCCGACGGCGCTGACGTAGCCGGTGTCGGCGCCCTGGCGCGCTGCGGCGATGCAGAAGTTGGAGGTGTCGCCGCCAAAGCCTTCGAGGTAATAACGCGGGTCTTCGATGCTCTGGTTGAATTCCACCATTGCTTCGCCATAGGCCAGAATTTTCTTGCTCATGATGTGATGCCGTTGCTTAGAAAAAGGTTTGTACGACGTCGATGACGTTGAACTTGCCATCCAACACCGGCAGATGACGCCATTTGTCGAAAGTCAGGCAAGGATGGGAAATGTCGAAAGCGATCATGTCGCCGACCTTGATGTCGTCGCCCGCATTGATTTTCAGGTAGGCGTGCTGATCCATCATGCCCGTGACTTCCCAGTGCGATGGCGAGTCGATCGGCGCCGCATCCAGACCGGGGCGGAAGCGTTTTACCGGCAGCGGCAGACCGGCATCGAAGGCGGCGTCGCGTTTGCCGAGTGTGATGATGGCTTTGTCGGATTCGGGAATCGATTGCACGTAAGCCCATAGTTGCAACGCCGGCAGCAATTCGCTGCGCATTTTCTTTGCCACCGGATTGCGCGTCTGAATCTGCTCCTGTGCGGCGCGATAGACGCCGACGTCATGCGTCAGATAGCAGCCGGGACGCAGCACCACATCGAGCGGGACGCCGATGTCGGCGCCGGCGAATTCTTCGGCGACCACGTCATACCAGGCCGAGCCTGCACCGGTCAGCACCACCGGCTTTTGCGCCGAGCGATGGCTGAAATAGCCTTCGCGGGCCAGATCCCTGGCGCATTGGACCGCGCGTTGCAGGAACAGGCGGATGTCGGCTTCTTCTTTCAAGACACCTTCGTAGACTTCAATGCCGGACAGCGCGATGCTGCCTTCCCAGCGTTTGATCGCTGCCAGCACGGTGGCTTGCTGTTCGTTGTTGCGCACGCCCGTGCGGCCGCCGACAGGGCCGAGTTCCAGCAGCACGTTCAGAGTTTGCTTGCGCTCCGAGAAGAAACGGCCGAGTTGATCAACCAGGTCGGCCGAATCGACCAGGCAGAAGAATTCAAAGAATGGGTCTTCCAGCAGACGGGAAATGATGTTCATGTTTTGCTTGCCGACCAGCTGATTGGCCATCAGCACGCGGCGCACGCCGTGGTGATAGGCTACCTGTGTCTGATGCGCGGTCGCCAGCGTAATACCCCAGGCGCCGGTCGCCAGTTGGCGCGCAAACAGCTTGGGCGCCATGGTAGTCTTGCCGTGCGGCGCCAGCTTGACGCCGTATTCCGTGACGAAACGCTGCATCCAGTCCAGGTTGTGCGACAGGCGCTCTTCGTACAGTACTGCGGTCGGCAGGCTCAGGTCTTCTTTGAGGAGATTCCAGGGCAGGGCGTTGGCCGCGTTCGGCGCCAGCGGCGCTGTCAGGGTGCCGATACCCTTGTTGAGTGGATCGATGATGCCGCTTTGCCAAGTATTCTGGTAGTTTGTATCACTCATCTTGAATTTCTCCTCAAAAATTTGATTTGACGTAATGATAGTCCTGAATTTACTATGTTGGAAGTGTGTTATAAACTAACACGAAAAATTCTTTCACGCCCCATTCAAGCTTTGTAGAGCACCGTCGGGAAGCGTGGAGCCACCATCGAGACTTCATTCAACGCCATGGCACAAGCTTTTGACATTGTTTCACGCATTACTGAGCGTAGCGGACAATTGCGTCTGGCAGAGCAAAAAGTTGCCGAAGCGATTCTGAATGACTTGTCTACCGCCGCGAGCGCCAGCATCGGCGAGCTGGCGCAAAAAGCCGGCGTCAGCCTTGCCAGCGTGACGCGCTTTGCCAAAGCGATGGGATGCCGCGACGTGCGTGAATTCAAATTCATGCTGGCGCAGGCGGTTGCTGTCGGGCAGCGATTTTTTGATGGTGTTAAGAC
This sequence comes from Herbaspirillum sp. GW822-FHT03A08, assembly GCF_058801885.1. Classification (NCBI taxonomy): domain Bacteria; kingdom Pseudomonadati; phylum Pseudomonadota; class Betaproteobacteria; order Burkholderiales; family Oxalobacteraceae; genus Herbaspirillum; species Herbaspirillum sp. GW822-FHT03A08. Next base: position 14,120 of record NZ_JBXANR010000005.1, read on the forward strand.
AATTCCTTCAGGGCAGCCTCCTGAACTTGCCGATGTGGTCTATAACGACATCCATGCGGTGCTCGAAGTCAATCGTGCCTTGCTCAATCCTGATGCGCTGCATCGTGCCGCCGAATTGCTGCGTGATGCGCGCATGATTTATTCCTTCGGCATGGGCGGCGGTTCCACCATGTTGTCGGATGAGGCGCGCTATCGTCTGGTACGCCTGGGGCGACCGGTGGCGACGTATCACGATGCACTATTGCAGCGAATGGTTGCCGCGACGCTGGACAAGAATGACGTGCTGCTGGTGTTTTCCACAACAGGCAACGTGCCTGAATTGCTCACCAACTGCGAGGTCGCCAAAGAGTACGGCGTCAAGATGATCGCCATCACCGCGCTGGGTTCGCCGCTGGCGGGCATGGTGGACGTGCTGCTGCCGATCAAGGCGCTGGAAACCGATTTTATTTTCAAGCCGTCTTCATCGCGCTACGCCATGATGATGACGCTGGACATGCTGGTGCTGGAACTGGCGCTGCTGCAAAAGGATCGTAGCCAGGAGCAGTTGCGACGCCTCAAATATGTACTCGACATGCATCGCGGCGGCGGTGACCGCCAGCCGCTCGGAGATTGATATGACTACCTCTACACATTCATTGCCTTCCACACCTGCGCAACATTGCGACACCCTGATTCGCAATGCTTTCCTGATCGATGGCAGCGGATCCGATCCGGTCGTTGCCGACGTCGCCGTTGTCGACGGCCGCATCGCCGCCATCGGCTGCCTCGAAGGCTGGCAAGCGGATAATGTGATCGATGCAGAAGGCAAGGTATTGAGCCCGGGTTTTATCGACGCGCACACGCACGACGACACCAACGTCATCCGCATGCCGGAGATGTTTCCGAAACTCTCCCAGGGCGTTACGACAGTCGTGGTCGGCAATTGCGGCATCAGCGCCGCACCGGTGACGCTCAAGGGCGATCCGCCGGATCCGATGAATCTGCTGGGGCAGTCGAGCGCATTTTCCTATCCGACATTTTCCAGCTACGTCGCAGCGATCGAAGCTGCGCAACCGTCTGTGAATGTGGCGGCGCTGATCGGCCATACGGCGCTGCGCAGCAATCATATGGATACTCTGGATCGCGCCGCGACCGATGCCGAAATCAAGGGCATGCGCGATCAACTGACCGAAGCGCTGGAGCATGGCGCGCTGGGCCTGAGCACCGGTCTGGCCTACGGCAACGCGATCAATGCGCCGACCGAAGAAGTGCTGGCGCTGGCAGAGCCGCTGGCGGAATACGGCGCCATGTACGCCACGCATCTGCGCAGTGAATTCGCTGACATTCTCGACGCCATGGATGAAGCCTTCCGCATCGGCAAGCATGCGCGTGTGCCGGTGGTGATTTCCCATCTCAAATGCGCCGGCGTAGAAAACTGGGGGCGCAGCAGCGAAGTGTTGGCCGCGCTTGAACAGGCCGAGAAACATCAGCACGTCGGTTGCGATTGCTATCCCTACACCGCAAGCTCGTCGACGCTGGACCTCAAACAAGTTACAGATACCTACGACATTCAGGTGACCTGGTCGGAGCCGCATCCTGAGCAGGGCGGCAAGCTGCTGGCCAGGATCGCAGAAGAATGGAAGGTCGACATGACCGAAGCCGCGCGTCGCCTGATGCCTGCAGGAGCCGTCTATCACTGCATGTCCGACGACGACGTCAACCGTATTCTGCGCCATCCGTCGACCGTGATCGGCTCCGATGGTCTGCCCAACGACCCTTTGCCGCATCCACGCTTGTGGGGAGCTTTCCCGCGCGTGTTGGGCTACTACAGCCGCGAGCAGCAATTGTTCTCGCTTGCTGTGGCGGTCCGCAAGATGACCGGTTTATCGGCCTCGCGTTTCGGCCTGAGCGATCGCGGGCTGGTCAAGGAAGGCTATTGGGCTGACCTGGTGTTGTTCGATGCGACCACGATTCGCGACGCCGCAACGTTCACCGATCCCATGCAGCCTGCACACGGTATCGAAGCGGTCTGGGTCAACGGGGTGCTGTCGTATCGCGGCGAAGACAAGAAGGCAACCGGTCAGCGCGCAGGGCGTTTCCTCGCGCGCAAACGTATGCCAGCGGATGCAGCAGAAGCCGCGGCAAGTTAATTCATTGCAACGCCGGAGCGGGGCAATCAATATGAACCTGCCGCGCACCGGATCATTTATCTGAAGGAGTTACACAATGAGCATCAAACGATATGGCGTCGACGGCGGCACCGGTACCGGCGGTCAGCATCTGCCTTTTGCACGTGCAGTGGAAGCGGACGGCTGGCTGTACGTCTCCGGCCAGGTGGCCATGGTCAACGGCGAAGTGATCGACGGCGGCATCGTCGCGCAATCGCACCAGGCGATCAAGAACGTTCTGGCAATCCTCAAGGAAGCCGGCTACGGTCCTGAGCACGTCGTGCGTTGCGGCGTCTGGCTGGACGATACCCGCGATTTCCAATCGTTCAACAAGGTCTTCAAGGAATACTTCGGCGCCAACCCGCCGGCGCGCGCCTGCGTGCAATCGGCCATGGTAGTGGATTGCAAGGTTGAAGTGGATTGCGTGGCGTTCAAGCGTTGATTTGCACGTTGATCACCTAGTTGAGTAACACCCTGGTTGGGGTGAGGAGACCAAAAATGGAAGCAGTACAAGGAAGTATGTTGTTGATCTACGCGCTGGTCGCGGTGATCGCATTGATCGTGTTGATCGCCAAGTTCAAGATGAATCCTTTCATCGTCCTGATCGTGGTGTCGCTGATCCTGGGTTTGTCCGTCGGCATGCCGATGGGGGCTATCGTCAAGTCGTTTGAAACCGGCGTCGGCAATACGCTGGGGCACATCGCGCTGGTGGTCGGCCTGGGTACTATGCTGGGCAAGATGATGGCGGAGTCGGGCGGTGCAGAGCGCATCGCCACCACCATGATCAATGCCTTTGGTGAAAAGAACGTTCACTGGGCGATGATGGTAGTGGCTTTCATCGTCGGCTTGCCGGTGTTCTTTGAAGTCGGTTTCGTGCTGCTGATTCCGATCGCGTTCAACGTCGCCAAGCGTACCGGTACGTCGATGGTGCTGGTCGGTATTCCGATGGTGGCGGGTTTGTCCGTGGTGCACGGCCTGATTCCTCCGCATCCTGCGGCGCTGCTGGCAGTGACTGCTTATAACGCGGATATCGGTCGTACGATTCTGTACGCGCTGATCGTCGGTATCCCGACCGCAATCATCGCCGGCCCGATCTTCGGCAAGCTGATGTCCAAGGTGGTGATCCCTAATCCGGATAATCCGCTGATCGGCCAGTTCGTCGATCAAGGCGGCGCTAAGCGCGAACTGCCGGGTTTCGGCATCACATTGTTCACCATCCTGTTGCCGGTGGCACTGATGTTGATCGGCAGCTGGGCGGACTTGTTCTTTACGCCCAAGACGTTTGCCAATGACTTCCTGCGTCTGATCGGCAACTCGGTGATCGCACTGCTGATTGCAACACTGGTCAGTTTCTACACCTTCGGCAAGATGCGCGGTTTCAATCGTGATGCCATTCTCAAGTTCACCAATGAATGTCTGGGCCCGATTGCCAGTATCACTTTGGTGGTGGGCGCGGGTGCCGGTTTCGGCCGTATCCTGATGGATGGCGGTGTTTCCAAGGCCATCGTCGGCATCGCTACCGATGCGCACTTGTCGCCGTTGCTGTTGGGTTGGTTTGTCGCGGCGCTGATTCGTGTGGCGACCGGTTCGGCAACCGTGGCAATGACAACTGCTTGCGGCATCGTGGCGCCGATTGTGATGGCGGGTGGCGGCGCTCGTCCCGAGCTGATGGTGTTGGCGACCGGCGCCGGTTCGCTGATTTTGTCGCACGTGAATGACGGAGGTTTCTGGCTGGTCAAGGAGTACTTCAACATGACCGTGCCGCAGACCTTCAAGACCTGGACCGTGTGCGAAACGCTCATTTCGGTGCTGGCCTTGCTGTTCACACTGGCATTGGCAACCGTGATCTGATTTGTTCTGTTTTCTTCCGGACAAGAAAAAAGCCGCTTTTCGAAGCGGCTTTTTTTATGCAGAGAGGAGCACTCAGAAGCGCATGCGGCTGTCGTCGTAACGCGGATCGGGGCCATTCTCGACTTTGCGGACGATGCCCTGGGCATCGAAGTAGACGGTCATCTGCGAGTTCCAGACGCCGCTTTCCTTGAAGCCGTAATTCCATGCCTCAAAAGGAATGCGCGCATAACGCGTCACTTCGGTCGGGCGGCCCACCAGGCGGAGCACATCGTTCTTGCTCGCCTGATCTACCTTGATCGAACGGAAGTTCTCAATGGTCCAGACTTGTTGGTAAGAAATTAACTTCCCGTCCGGGCCGATGCGCGCCATGTAACTGTACTGCCCGAAAGCGCCGGCAGCGTATTCCAGCAGGTGAGTATTGCCGTCGGGATACACGCCCGTCGGCTGGCCGAGGCGCGCGACGACTTGCTGTTCCGTGTCGCCCGGATTGACCGGCGGCGCGAGCAGGGAGGCACAACCGCTCAAAGACAGGGCAGCTGCGGCTAAAACGGGGAAAAGGAGGCGTTTCATAAACAATTGGAGAGAAGTTTGCGGAAATAATTTCCCGGAAGGACTCTGATTCTACGCTTTTCCGGTAAGTATTTGAATCTGCTGATCTTTTGCTATATACTTGCGCCTCTGGTCATTTCGGCCAGTTTTTTAATTGTTAGTCACGGTATGTAGGGTAAACACTCCGCACACCGCTTGTGAAAGGTATAGCATGTCGATCGAAAAAGCAGCCAAGGCTGCCATTATTACTGATAACGCCCGTGGTCAAAACGACACCGGCTCCCCGGAAGTTCAAGTTGCGCTGCTGACAGCACGCATCAACGACCTGAACGGTCACTTCAAAGAACACAGCAAGGATCACCACTCCCGTCGTGGTCTGATCAAGATGGTTAACCGTCGTAAGAGCCTGTTGTCCTACCTCAAGGGCAAGGACGCCGACCGTTACCGCGCACTGATCGAAAAACTCGGTCTGCGTAAGTAATCTTGTTCCCTCGTACCATTCCGGTTCAGGGTTCATAGCCAAAATGCCTGCGTCAGTTTCTGACGCGGGCATTTTGTTTTTTGCGATTCCGCTTTTGCCTGGATGTTGATGTTTTCGCGGTTCGCAAAACTTCTTTGCAGTACCGCGATCCCATCCAATGATCGTGATTCGTAAGGTGTCTTGCAGCGGCTTTGTTTTGCCGGTGACGGACATCTGTGGTGAGGTGAACGACAGCGCCTGAAAATCTGTCGGCAAAAAAGAACCCCCGCCAAGCAAGGCAACGCAGGGGTTCAATATAGAAAGGAAATACCGTGTTTAATAAAGTTACTAAAACCTTCCAGTATGGACAACACCAGGTCACGCTGGAAACCGGCGAAATCGCTCGCCAGGCTTCCGGTGCAGTCGTCGTTTCGATTGAAGACACTGTTGTGCTGGCAACGGTCGTGGCACGCAAAGATGCCAAGCCAGGTCAGGACTTTTTCCCATTAACCGTCGATTACATTGAAAAGACGTACGCTGCGGGTCGTATCCCCGGCGGCTTTTTCAAACGCGAAGGCAAGCCATCCGAAAAGGAAACACTGACATCGCGCCTGATCGATCGCCCGATTCGTCCCCTGTTCCCTGAAGGCTACCTGAACGAAGTGCAGGTGATCATTCACGTTCTGTCCGTCAATCCAGAAATCGATCCTGACATCGCTGCGATGATCGGCGCGTCGGCTGCATTGTCGATCGCAGGTATCCCGTTCAACGGCCCGGTCGGCGCCGCACGCGTCGGTTACATCGACGGTCAGTACGTCCTGAACCCGACTGCAACGCAATTGAAGACTTCGCAGCTGGATCTGGTCGTCGCCGGCACAGAAACAGCCGTGTTGATGGTCGAATCGGAAGCGCAGCAATTGTCCGAAGAAATCATGCTGGGCGCGGTCGTGTTCGGTCACGATCAATCGAAGGCTGTCATCAACGCTATCCACGAACTGGTGCGTGACGGCGGCAAGCCGGAAATTCAATGGACTGCTCCTGCAAAGAATGAACCGCTGATCGCACGCGTCACCGAACTGGCTGACGGCAAGCTGCGCGAAGCCTATCAGACCAAGGACAAGCAAGCCCGTACCGAAAAACTGAAGACCGTGACTTCCGAAGTCAACGCAGCGCTGGCAGCAGATGCCGCAGCAGCGGGCACATCGGCAGCGGATTCCGCAGAAGTTGGCGGCATCCTGTTCGATCTGGAAGCCAAGATCGTCCGTTCGCAGATCCTGGACGGCGAGCCACGTATCGACGGCCGCGACACACGTACCGTACGTCCGATCACCATCCGCACCGGCGTGCTGCCACGCACTCACGGTTCGGCACTGTTCACCCGCGGTGAAACACAGGCGCTGGTTATCGCCACCCTGGGTACTGCACGCGATGAACAAAAGATCGACGCACTGATGGGCGAATACTCGGACCGCTTCATGCTCCACTACAACATGCCTCCGTTCGCTACCGGCGAAACCGGCCGCGTTGGTACGCCAAAGCGCCGCGAAATCGGTCACGGCCGTCTGGCCAAGCGCGCGTTGATCGCTGCATTGCCGCCAGCTGAAGAGTTCAGCTACTCGGTACGTCTGGTGTCGGAAATCACTGAATCCAACGGTTCCTCGTCGATGGCTTCGGTCTGCGGCGGCTGCCTGGCACTGATGGATGCCGGCGTGCCGATGCAATCGCACGTTGCCGGTATCGCCATGGGCCTGATCAAGGAAGGCAACAAGTTCGCCGTCCTGACAGACATCCTGGGCGATGAAGATCACCTCGGCGACATGGACTTCAAAGTGGCGGGTACTGCCAACGGCATTACCGCACTGCAAATGGATATCAAGATCCAGGGCATCACCAAGGAAATCATGCAGGTCGCACTGGAGCAAGCCAAGGAAGGCCGCGTGCACATCCTGGGCAAGATGCAGGAAGCCGTTCCAGCCGGCAAGGCAGAACTGTCCGACTTCGCACCGCGTCTGATCACCATCAAGATCAATCCGGAAAAAATCCGTGACGTGATCGGCAAGGGCGGCGCCGTCATTCGCGCACTGACCGAAGAAACAGGCACCCAGATCGACATCAGCGACGAAGGCGTGGTCACCATCGCTTCCGTCGACGCTGCTGCAGGCCAAGAAGCCAAACGCCGTATCGAAGAACTGACCGCTTCCGTTGAAGTCGGCAAGATCTACGAAGGTACCGTGTTGAAGTTGCTGGACTTCGGTGCGATCGTTCAGGTCCTGCCAGGTAAAGACGGCCTGCTGCACATCAGCCAGATCGCCAACGAGCGTGTCAACGCTGTTGCCGATTACCTGAAGGAAGGTCAGCAAGTCCGTGTCAAGGTTCTGGAAACCGATGACCGCGGTCGCCTGAAACTGTCGATGAAGGCAGCGCAAGAAGGTACGGAAGCGCCTGCTGCGCAAGACGCGCAGTAATACCTGAGCAGATGCAGGCTATGCCTCATCTGCCGGATGCACTGAAGTAATAACGAATCCTCCGGGGCGAAAGCCCCGGGGGATTTTGTTTTTTGCGGAATATCTGCGTAGCGTATTTGTCGGAGAGTGGCGCAAGCGGCTGTCGGCGATACACCGATTTGTGTCTGTACACCTTGTCCGAAACGCTAACTGGCATTAGGCTGATCCCTGTTCTTTTGAGACAATGCGGATGTCATCGCAGAATGACTGGGAAATAATCAGGACGATTGAGGAGCACCATTTCATCAGAATCTGAAAGGAGTCCCATGCCTCACGTGATCATCATCGGATGCGGTTTCGGCGGACTTGCCGCCGCACGCGAACTCGCCGATGCCAAGGTCGACATCACCATCATCGATCGCAGCAATCACCATCTTTTTCAGCCTCTGTTGTACCAGGTGGCGACAGCAGGGCTGTCGGCGCCTGCCATCAGCGCACCCATACGCAGCATCCTCGCGACACAGCGCAATCTCACCAGTCTGATGGCTGCGGTCAGCAAGATCGATGTCGCGCGTAAAACGGTTGCACTGGAAGACGGCAGCGAGATTGCCTACGACTATCTGATCGTGGCGGCAGGATCTACGCACAGTTATTTTGGTCACGATGAATGGGCACCCCTGGCGCCGGGTCTGAAAACACTTGCCGATGCTTTCGACATCCGTCGCCGCATCCTCATGGCGTTTGAACGTGCCGAGCGCGAAGCCGACCCGGTGCGCCGCGCAGAGTGGCTGACTTTCACCGTCATCGGAGCCGGAGCCACCGGTGTGGAAATGGCCGGCACGCTCATTGAGATCGCGCGTCACACCTTGCGCGGCGAATTCCGGCGCATCGATCCACAGCAGGCAAAAGTGGTCTTGCTGGAGGGCTCGGAACGTGTGCTCGGCGCCTATCCGGCAGATTTGTCCGAGAAGGCGAGAGCGCAATTGGTCAAGCTGGGCGTTGACGTGCGCACCGGCAGCCGCGTCACGCATATCGATGAAGAGTGCGTGCGCTATACCGATCAAAGCGGTGAGCAGCGATTGGCCTCCCGTACTGTCATCTGGTCCGCGGGCGTGGCGGCATCGCCTTTGGGAAAATCGCTCAACGTGCCGCTTGACCGAGCCGGGCGCGTGATCATCGGCAATGAATTGTCGATCCCGGATCATCCGGAAGTGTTCGTCATCGGCGACCTTGCCGCTGTCACATCAGACGGTAAGCCGGTCCCGGGCGTGTCGCCTGCTGCGAAGCAGATGGGACGCGTCGCCGCACGCAACATCATCAACCGGATCGGCAGCAAGCCACTCGAGAATTTCGTCTATCAGGATTACGGTTCGCTCGCGACAATCGGTCGCAAGGCGGCGGTGGCGATGGTCGGCAACTTCAAGTTCTCCGGCTATTCGGCGTGGCTGTTCTGGTTGTTCGTGCACGTCTATTTTTTGATCGGTTTCCGCAATCGCTTGATGGTCATGACCGACTGGGCATGGGCGTATCTGACGTTCAAGCGTAGTGCACGCGTGATCTCCAACGCGATTGATACACCTGTGGAAAAGCCAGACGACGCGCCAAGCCAGTAAGATTTTCTATCGGAATAAAAAAGGCCGTCATCTGCGCCGGCCTTTTTTGCGTCTGAAGGAAAAGACTCAACCTTCCAGCGCCAACAGAGCGAAGCTGGCCAGCCAGTGGCCGCCGCTGTAGTGGCTGCCGACAACGTGGTCGAGGCTGGCTTGCAGATGCCGCTGCACGGCGCCCGCCAGCGCAGCTTGTGCCGGATGATCGGAGGGCAGGTGGCGGGCAATATGCTTCATGCTCCACGCGCGGCTCAGATTGAGGCCGTCGAGGTGAGCAATCTTTGGATCGGTGCGGTCACTGACCTGGGCAGGCTGCATCAGCCGGTCGATCTTGTCGATCTGCGGCAGGAACTTGCTGAACCATGCCGGGTAGGCCGTCGCATCCAACACCTTGCTCATCAACAGCGCTTCGGTCAGTGCTGCGGAAATGTATTCGTCGCCGCCTGGTTCGTAGTGCGCCGGATAGTCGACGTCGTTGCTGTAGTAGCGTTGCGAGGCTTGCACGATGGCGGTTTCAAGTTCGGTGTCTTTTGCCGCACGTGCATAGTCAATCGCCAACGCCAGCGCAAACGCCGTGTTGTAGTGGGTGCCGACGCGAATCGGGTAGGTCAGCTTGCCCAGATATTCCAGCAGGCGCTTGCGGATCTCCAGCGTCAGCGGCTGCATGGCGGCGTGCCAGATAGCTGCGCGCGGGTGCGGCGATTCGGCCAGTTCCTGCGCCAGTCCGAGGATCCAGCCGAAGCCGTAAGGACGTTCGAAAGAAGCTCGTCCGCCGACCTGGAAGTAGGCGGTTTCCTGCGCCATCAGTTCCGGCGTGAAGTGCTCGTCGAATATCGCGGTGATCTTGTCCAGTGTCGGCAAGGACGGATACAGCTTCGCGCAGCGCAGCAGCAGCCAGTAGCCATGGACGGCCGAATGCCAGTCATAGCAGCCGTAAAACACCGGATGCAAGGCGCGTGGCGACAAGACGTCGCCGGCGTTGTTGAGCACGTGCATGATGTGATTGGGATACTCCTGGCGGAGGTAGGCCAGCGGCATCTCGGTGTATGCGGCGGCCAGTTCGATAGTGAGTTGCATGAGATTTTTTCCGATTTTCAGATCAGTGCGGCAGCGCGTATTTTTGCCATTTTGCGGCCGATGCAGAAAGCATCGGCCGCAACACGCATGAGCGAAACAATTAATGAAATAACTAGCGGAACACAATGAAATACATCAGCAGGATATTCGCCGCCAGCAAGGTAAGGCCAGTAGGGATTTGCACCTTGATGACCTGATACTTGTCCTTGAGTTCCAGCAGCGCCGCCGGCACGATGTTGTAGTTGGCGGCCATCGGCGTCATCAGTGTGCCGCAATAACCTGCCAGCATGCCGATGGTAACCAGCGGTGCAGGATCTGCGTGCTGCCCGACGATGATGAAGGGCAGGGCGATGCCGGCGGTCATGACCGGGAACGCCGCGAAGGCGTTACCCATGATCATCGTGAAGAGCGCCATGCCGACACAGTAAATAACAATCAGCATGAACCGATTTTCAGGATTGACGAACAGGCCGACAACCTGCTGCACCGATTTGCCGGTTTGCGCTGCGACGAAGACGCCGCCGAGCATCGCCAGCATCTGCGGCAGAACCGCGGCCCAGCCGATGGCGTCGAGCAGGCGGCGGGATTCGCGCACGGCATGCAATGGTGTGCCGCCGGTCAGTTTCCATCCTGCCAGGATGGCGCAGATACAGCCGACGCACAATGCCGCCAGCGTCAGTTGCTTCTGGTCGAGTATGTACACGCCGCCAATAGCTACGCCCTTGAGCAGGATTGTGCACAACACCGTCACGACGGGAATCAGGATGGCCGGCACAAAGATCCAGTTACCGTACTGATTGGCCGATGCCTGACGTTGCTCAGCGCTGCGCTGCTTGTAAGTACCGATGGAGAGCAGGCCAAAACCGGCAATCAGTGAAATCAGGATGACCACGACGCCGATGATGCGGTAAGCAAGCGGCTTCCCCAGTGAGGAAACCAGCAAGTCGCTGAACAGGAATACCGCGCCGAACAGGAACCAGAACAGGGCGGTAGTCAGGCGTTTCGGGTTGCCTTTGTCGCGCAATGTCATGCCGACCAGCAGCATGACGATAACGCCGATGAGATAGTAGATTTCGTTGATTGTGATGAGGGTATTCATGCTGTCACCTCTTGTCCTTCAGACTTCTTCCACGCGTTGACATCGCGCTGAATCCCTGCATCGAGACGCACCAGGCGGAACATATGAATAGCCAGTGCCGCAATCGCGGTTGGAATGGCCCACAAGCCGAGATGTAAAGGCTCGACGTTGGTGATGCCGTTTTCCTTGAGGAAGGCGTCTATCAACAGCACCGCGCCGAAGGCGAGGAAAATGTCTTCGCCGAAAAACACGGCGATGTTGTCACAGGCAGCAGAGTGCGCGCGCAGTTTGTCGCGGATGTGCTGCGGCAAGTCGCCATAGCGAGCTGTCGCCGCACCTTCGACCATGGGCGCTAGCAGGGGCCGCACGGTTTGTGCCTGGCCGCCGATATAGGTCAGACCGAGTGCGCCAAACACCTGGCGCAGGATGAAGTACAGCATCAGAATACGAGCGGACGTCGCGCTGGCCATGCTGGAAATCCAGTCTTGTGCGCGCTCCTTCAGGCCGTAACTTTCCAGCAGACCGATAATCGGCAGGATGAGGACATAGACGGCCAGCGAACGGCTATTGATGAATTTTTCGCCGAAGGTTTCCAGCAGCATGCCGAAATCCATGCCGACGGCAAGGCCGGTGGCAAGGCCGGCGACGGTGACGACCAACAGCGGATTGAAGCGGAATGCGAAGCCTGCAACGACGATCGGAATCCCGATCAACGGTAGCAAAATCGAGCTATCCATGGACTATCTCCCAGTAAGGATGGTTGTTGTTAATGAACTGCGTACGACGAATTAAAAAGCGGTAAAACGAGAATCAGAGAGCAATGAAAGACAAACTCAGGACGGTGCGCGAACGGCGATGTGCTCGATGCTCAGGCGCGCGCGGATCTGGCGTGCAAATTCCAACGCATGCGCGCCGTCGCCGTGCAGGCAGACAGTTTGCGCATTGACCTTGACGACGCTGCCGTCGAGGGCGGTGACTTGTTTGTCCTTGACCAGTGAAATCGTCTGCGTGATGGCCTGTGCTTCATCCTCGATCATGGCGCCGGGCAGGGTGCGGCTGACCAGACTGCCGTCGGCGTTATAGGCGCGGTCGGCGAAGACTTCTTCGATAGCCGTCAGGTCAGCTTGTTTTGCGGCGGTGATGAGCTCGCTGCCGGCCAGGCCGAACAGGGCAAGTTCAGGATTGAAGGTGCGCACGGCGGCGCAGATGGCGCTGGCCAGCACGGCGTCTTTTGCAGCCTGGTTATACAGCGCACCGTGCGGTTTGACATGCACCATGCGGCCGCCTTCTGCACGTACGATGGCATCCAGCGCACCCAATTGATACAGCATGCCGCTGATGATTTCTTCCGTCGGCAATTGCATGGCGCTGCGGCCGAAATTCTCGCGGTCGGGAAAGCTGGGATGTGCACCGATGGCGACATGGTTCTGTATTGCCCAGCGCACGCTCTGGCGCATGGTGTTGGCATCGCCGGCATGCCAGCCACAGGCGATATTGGCCGAGCTGACGAGTGTCAGCAGCATTTCATCGTTGTCGCAACCTTCTCCGAGGTCTGCATTGAGGTCGATTTGCATGGTCTTGCATACTCCTTCTGTCTCGTTGGTACCGCGATTCTTGTTGTTTCTTACTTCTTGTATTCGGTGGCGCGCGACCAGTCGAGGGCGGCGAGCGTTTGTCGGATGCTGTCCAGATAAGCTTGCTGTTCCTCCCAGGCAAGCAAGGCCTGTTCCAGATCGCAAGGCTGCAATTGCAATTGCGCATTCAACGGCGCTTGCGCCAGCTTCCACATGTCGGCTTGAATGACAACGCCAATCTTCGGATAGCCGCCGGTGGTTTGCGCATCGCCCATCAGGATGATCGGCTGACCAGATGGCGGCACCTGAATCACACCCGGCACAACGCCATGCGACAGCAGGTCGCGGCTTTGCTTGCGCTTGAGTTCTGGACCTTCGAGGCGGTAACCCATGCGATTGCTGTTGGGGGTGATGCGCCATTTGTCCAGCCACAACGCATTCTTCGACGCGACCGTGAATTGTTCAAATTCAGGGCCAGGCAAAACACGCAGATGAATCAGTTTGCTGCTGTCTTGTGTCTGCGTGCCGACGCCGCTCCATGCCGGCGAACGTACGCCGAAAGCCGGACCGGCGACTGCCAAGGCCGAGGGGCCTTGCGGCAGGCGATCGCCTTTGCGCAAGGCTCGTCCTTCATGGCCGCCGAAGTTGGCTTTCAAATCAGTGCTGCGCGAGCCGAGAACTTCTGCCACGTCGATGCCGCCGGCGACGGCCAGATAGCTTCGCATGCCTTGCGTGGCGTTGGGGCCGGCATGCGCCAGCTTCAGGATTTGCCCGGCGTGCACCGGTACACTCCAGTATGGCGTGATTGATTTGCCATCGAGCCGGGCATCGAAGTCATCGCCGCCGAGTGCAATGCGCGTATCCGCGGTGAAGCGCATTTCGCAGGCGCCCATCGTTATTTCAAGACCTGCCGCATCCATCGGGTTGCCGACCAGCAGATTGGCGGCGCTCAAGGCGAGGCTGTTCAGCGCGCCGCCGGGATTGATGCCGAGCTGGCGGTGTCCGGGGCGACCGAGGTCCTGCACTGAAGTGAGAATGCCGGGTTGGAGGATTTCTATCATTTGGCGATCCGTTCCACGGTGAAGTGCACGCGGTCACCCGGTCGCAACAAGGTTGGCGGCGTTTGCGCGGGATCGAACAGCGAAACGGATGTGCGGCCCAGTAGTTGCCAGCCGCCGGGTGAGGCGAGCGGATAAATGCCGGTCTGCTCGCCGCCGACGCCGACCGACCCGGCCGGGATCGACAGGCGGGGCTCGTCGCGGCGCGGCGTCGCCAGTGCAGGCTCAAGTCCGCCCATATAGGCAAAGCCCGGCATGAAGCCGATGAAGTAGACGACGTACTCGCCGCCGCTATGGCGGGCAATGACTTCTTTGGTGGACAAGCCGGTGTGGCGGGCTACGACGTCAAGATCCGGGCCGTCAGCGCCGCCATAGACGACAGGAATCTCGATTTCGCGTCCGGCGACGTGACTGACGTCAATCCGGGGCCAGATTTCCAGGATACGCCGGGAAACGATGTCCATGTCCGCAACGGGACGGCGGAGGATCAGGGTCAGATTGTTCATGCCGGGCACCACTTCGCTGACTTCCGGCCAGCTTGCAGCCTGTTCGGCAATGCTCCAGATGCGTTGCTGGTGGGGCAGTGTGGCGGGAGGCGGTAAATTGCACAGCAATGCGCCGTCGCCCAGGAAGTGAATTTGCGGTTGAATCATTGTCATCCAGATTGTGCAGAGGCTTAAGCGCCTTCATTGTTCTCGCGGATCATACATTTACAGCAAGGTATAAACAATATGTCGATAAATTATTTATTTGGGATTGCTATATAGTAGCGGCGTTGTACGAAAATCTTCTCGATAGAAAATAGCTTATGAATGAAAAATCCCTGGAAATCACGCCGGAGAATGCCGTGACCAAAAAATCCCCGACCAAAATCGTCTCCTCGAATCACCTTGTTTCCGAGCGCAGCGCTGAGCTGTCAGAACTCGAATATGCCCTGATCATGGCCGGAAACGCCTTCAACCGCTGGATGATGCGTTGCATGCTGGCTGCCGGTGCAAAAGACATGACCGCGATCGAGGTCTCTTTGTTGCATCACGTGAATCACCGTGAACGAAAGAAGAAACTTGCCGATATTTGCTTTGTCCTGAATATTGAGGATACCCACGTTGTGACTTATGCGCTGAAGAAATTGGTCAAGGCAGGCTACGTGAAGAGCGAAAAAGCAGGCAAGGAGTTGCTGTTTTCGACCACGGAAGAAGGGCAGGAGTTGTGCATGAAGTATAAGGAAGTGCGCGAACGCTGCCTGATTGAAGTGCAGGTCGACAGCGGTATTCAGAACCAGGCCATCGGCGAGGCGGCGCAATTGCTGCGTAGCGCTTCAGGCTTGTACGACACGGCGGCGCGTGCTGCGGCCTCACTCTGACGCTGAAATCGCTGGCGGTATGCCGGCAAGGTAAAAAGGATGGATATGAAGGCAATCGAAATCACCGAGTTTGGCGCTCCTGAAGTACTGCAGTTGTGCGAGCGGCCCATGCCGGAACTGAAGAGCGGCGAGGTGTTGATCAAGGTACATGCCGCCGGCGTGAATCGTCCGGATGTCTTTCAGCGGCAGGGTAATTATCCGGTGCCGCCTGGCGCTTCGGATTTGCCGGGATTGGAAGTGGCGGGCGAAATTGTCGACGGCGATCTCGGCGACAGCGGCTTCCGCAAGGGCGATCTGGTGTGTGCGCTGGTGCAGGGTGGCGGTTACGCCGAATATTGCGCCGCGCCGCTTGCGCAATGCCTGCCGGTGCCTGCTGGATTGACGGCTTTGCAGGCTGCCGCTTTGCCCGAGACGTTCTTTACTGTATGGAGCAATGTGTTTGAACGGGCGCACTTGTCGCCGGGCGAGACCTTGTTGGTGCAGGGCGGCAGTTCCGGCATCGGCGTGACGGCCATTCAGATTGCGACTGCCCTGGGGCATCGGGTCTTTGCTACGGCGGGCTCGGACGACAAATGCCGCGCCTGTGAAGAGCTGGGTGCTGAATTGGGCATCAACTACCGCACGGAAGATTTCGAAGAAGTCGTCAAAACCGCGACAGACGGACGCGGCGTCGACGTCATTCTGGATATGGTCGGCGGCGATTACCTGCCGCGTGAAATAAAGACCCTGGCGGATGACGGCCGGCTTGTCGTGATCGCCTTGCTGGGCGGCGCCAAAGGACAGTTGGATCTTAGCCAGATCCTGCGCCGCCGCCTGACGGTGACGGGCTCCACGTTGCGCCCGCGTCCGGTCGAGTTCAAGGCTTACATCGCCGCACAATTGAAAGAACGCGTGTGGCCGCTGCTGGCCGCCGGTAAAGTGAAGCCGGTGATCTACAAGACTTTCCCGCTGGAGCAGGCTGCGCAGGCGCATGCACTGATGGAGTCGAGCGCCCATGTCGGCAAAATCATGCTGACAGTGAGCTGAAACGGTCTCCGGCAGGCCCCGGCAGGCTTTTCAAGCGGCAGATCTGGTGGATAAATACCGGGCTATTGGTTTGACCGGGTTTGCCGCGGCGCGATAGAATGCGGGGTTATTCAAAATACTCACTCTTATGCGCCGTAAATTAGTTGCCGGTAACTGGAAGATGAATGGCGGTCTGGCCGCCAATGCGGCGCTGGTCGCTGACGTAAAAACAGGCCTTGCCGCTGCAGGCGCGCAGGCTGATGTTGCCGTTTGTGTGCCTTCGCCATATCTGGCGCAAGTGCAGGCGGCTGTAGAAGGTTCAGCTTTGGCGTTGGGTGCGCAGGATGTTTCGGCACATGCCAACGGCGCTTATACCGGTGAAGTGTCGGGCGCAATGCTGGCGGAGTTCGCATGCAAGTACGCGATCGTCGGCCATTCCGAGCGCCGTGCTTATCACGGTGAAACGGACAGCGTCGTTGCAGCAAAGGCGGCTGCGGCGCTGAAGTCAGGTTTGACGCCGATCGTCTGTGTCGGCGAAACGCTGGCCGAACGCGAAGCCGGCCAGACCGATGCAGTCGTAGGGCGTCAGATTGATGCGGTGTTGGCCGTGTTGGAAGTAGCGGATGTCGAAAAGATCGTGGTCGCTTATGAGCCGGTCTGGGCAATCGGCACCGGAAAGACGGCAACGCCTGAGATGGCCCAGGATGTCCACGCGAAACTGCGCGGCAAATTGTCGGTCAAGAGTGCGGCGGCGGCCGTCAAGGTGCAAATCTTGTATGGTGGTAGCATGAAGCCAGATAACGCAAAAGAATTGCTGGCCATGTCGGATATCGACGGTGGTCTCATTGGTGGTGCGGCCTTGAAGGCGGCGGATTTCCTGGCGATTGTCCAGGCCGCCCAAGGTAACTGATCGTTGTTGTTTTAAATTGAAGATGGCTATATGAATACTTTATTTACTGTTATTGTTGTGATTCAAGTGCTGGCGGCGCTGACAATCATTGGTCTGGTGTTGCTGCAGCACGGCAAAGGGGCTGATATGGGGGCTGCTTTCGGTTCCGGCGCGTCGGGTAGTTTGTTCGGCGCCACCGGTTCTTCCAACTTCTTGTCCAAGTCGACTGGCGTCGCAGCTGCGGTCTTTTTTATCGCAACGCTCGCGCTGGCTTTTGTCGGTAATCACCACGTCTCGCAAAGTGGCGGCGTCATGGACAATTTGCCAGCTCCGGCAGCTGCAATTCCGGCAACGCCAGCTGCATCGGGTGCTCCGGCGGCAGCACCTGCGAATCCTGCAGATCAATCAAATCAGATTCCGAAATAATCTTTTGCGCAGAGTGTAATAATGCGCAAAACTTAAAGCAGTTTATGAAGTTTTAGTGTGATTGTGCATTGAACAAGAGCATCAAAACGGGTTACAATTGCAGTCTCAAGCCGACGTGGTGAAATTGGTAGACACGCTATCTTGAGGGGGTAGTGGCGAAAGCTGTACGAGTTCGAGTCTCGTCGTCGGCACCATTGAAATATCTAGAAAAGCCAGCAAAGGACAAAATCCTGAGCTGGCTTTTTGACGAGGGAAAAGCTGTTTGATATTGAGAATCATTCCGCTAATTATCAACAAACCTGCGCCTAATCGTGAACCTCGAAAATTACTTTCCAGTTCTATTGTTTATCCTAATCGGCATCGCTGTTGGTGTCGCTCCTCAGTTACTAGGTCGTTTGCTTGGTCCCCACAGGCCTGATGCGCAAAAGACCTCTCCATACGAATGCGGATTCGAGGCTTTTGAAGATGCGCGCATGAAGTTCGATGTGCGTTATTACCTCGTCGCCATTCTGTTTATTCTGTTCGATCTCGAAACTGCATTTTTCTTCCCTTGGGGCGTTTCCATGCGCGACTTGGGCTGGTCTGGCTACATGACGATGATGGTGTTCATCGCCGAATTTGTTGTCGGTTTTTGGTACATCTGGAAAAAGGGTGCCCTGGATTGGGAGTGAGCCATGTCAATTGAAGGCGTATTAAACGAAGGGTTTGTTACCACCTCGCTGGATAAGGTAATCAACTGGACCCGTACCGGCTCTTTGTGGCCGATGACATTTGGTCTGGCTTGCTGTGCGGTTGAAATGATGCACGCTGGCGCATCGCGTTACGATCTGGATCGTTTTGGCGCGGTGTTCCGTCCGTCGCCACGTCAGTCCGATCTGATGATCGTGGCCGGCACGCTGTGCAACAAGATGGCGCCGGCATTGCGCAAGGTGTACGACCAGATGGCCGAGCCGCGCTGGGTGATTTCGATGGGTTCCTGTGCCAACGGCGGTGGTTATTACCACTACTCGTATTCCGTTGTGCGCGGTTGCGATCGCATCGTGCCGGTGGACGTGTATGTGCCAGGTTGCCCACCAACAGCGGAAGCGCTGCTGTATGGCGTGATCCAGCTGCAAAACAAGATCAAGCGTACCAATACCATTGCGCGCTAAGAAGAGAGTGGAAGGGTCAGAATGACGACAAAATTGGAAACTCTCGAAGCTGCCTTGCGCAATGCGCTTGGGGGGTATCTTCAGAATTTGACAGTGGCTTTGGGCGAGATCACGATCGTGGTCAAGCAAGCCGATTACCTGTCGGCGATGCGCGTTCTGCGCGACCACGCCGACACCCGTTTCGAAGAACTGATCGACCTGTGTGGCGTGGATTACTCCACATACGGTGATGGCGTCTGGGAAGGTCCGCGTTTTGCGGTGGTTTCCCATCTGCTGTCGATCAGCCACAACTGGCGCGTCCGCGTCCGTGTTTTCGCTCCTGATGACGAATTGCCGCTGGTGGCGTCGGTGACCGGTATCTGGTCTTCCGCCAACTGGTATGAACGAGAAGCCTTTGATTTCTTCGGCATTTTGTTCGATGGGCACGACGACTTGCGCCGTATTCTGACTGACTACGGCTTCATCGGTCACCCGTTCCGCAAAGACTTCCCTGTGTCGGGCTATGTCGAAATGCGTTACGACGCTGAGCAAAAACGCGTGGTTTATCAACCCGTAACGATTGAGCCGCGTGAAATCACCCCGCGCGTTATTCGTGAAGAAAACTACGGGATTAAATAATGGCTGAAATCAAGAATTACACGCTGAACTTTGGTCCTCAGCACCCGGCTGCACACGGTGTGTTGCGTCTTGTGCTGGAGCTGGACGGTGAAGTTATTCAGCGTGCCGACCCGCACATCGGTCTGCTGCATCGCGCGACTGAAAAGCTGGCTGAACAAAAAACCTATCTGCAATCGGTTCCTTACATGGATCGTCTCGACTACGTGTCGATGATGTGTAACGAACACGCCTACGTCATGGCGATCGAAAAGCTGCTCGGCATTGACGTGCCGATGCGTGCTCAGTACATCCGCGTGATGTTCGACGAAATCACCCGTCTGCTGAATCACCTGATGTGGATCGGCGCACACGGTCTGGACGTCGGCGCGATGGGCGTTCTGCTGTATGCCTTCCGTGAACGTGAAGATCTGATGGATTGCTACGAAGCCGTGTCCGGCGCACGTATGCACGCTGCCTACTATCGTCCGGGCGGCGTCTACCGTGATCTGCCGGATACCATGCCGCAGTACAAGGCATCTATCGTTCGCAACGACAAGGCAATCAAGCAACTCAATGAAAATCGCCAGGGCTCGATGCTGGACTTCATTGAAGACTTCACCAACCGCTTCCCGAAATACGTCGACGAGTACGAAACACTGCTGACCGATAACCGTATCTGGAAGCAGCGTCTGGTCGGCGTCGGCGTGGTCTCGCCTGAGCGCGCGCTGGCAATGGGCTTCACCGGACCGATGCTGCGTGGTTCGGGTATCGAATGGGATCTGCGCAAGAAGCAACCGTATGAAGTCTACGATCTGCTCGACTTCGATATCCCGGTCGGCAAAAACGGCGACTGTTATGACCGCTATCTGGTGCGCGTGGAAGAAATGCGCCAATCCAACCGCATCATCAAGCAATGCGTTGAATGGCTGCGTAACAACCCGGGTCCGGTCATTATCGACAACCACAAGATTGCGCCTCCGCCACGTATGGACATGAAGTCCAACATGGAAGATCTGATTCACCACTTCAAGTTGTTCACCGAAGGCTTCCACGTGCCTCCGGGTGAAACGTATGCCGCGGTTGAGCATCCGAAGGGCGAGTTCGGTATCTATCTGGTGTCCGACGGCGCCAACAAGCCATACCGTATGAAGATTCGCGCGCCTGGTTATGCGCATTTGTCGAGTCTGAACGAGATGGCCAAGGGTCACATGATTGCCGATGCGGTAACCATCATCGGTACGCAAGACATTGTGTTTGGTGAAATCGACCGATAACCGGTGAAGTAAGCCGGTCAGTGGATGTTTTTTAAAACCCATTAGGTTCTGGGGAATATCCGATAAACCCGCGCGGGTTCTCAAAAACCATGCGCACGGATGGCCAACGATATGCTGTTAAGTCAAGACGCTCTAAAGAAAATCGATCGCGAACTCGCGAAATATCCTGCGGATCAACGCCAGTCTGCGGTCATGTCCGCGCTGCGCATCGCCCAGGATGAACACGGCTGGCTGCCTGCCGAGCTGCAACAGGAAATCGCCGACTACATCGGTATGCCTGCTGTCGCGGTGCAGGAAGTCGCTACGTTCTACAACATGTACAACACCAGTCCGCAGGGTAAGCACAAGATCACGGTTTGCACTAATCTGCCGTGTTTGCTGTCGGGCGGCGAGCGCGCTGCGCATCATCTGAAGCACAAGCTTGGCGTGGGCTACAAGGAAACCACGGCTGACGGTCAGTTCACGATCGTCGAAGGCGAATGCATGGGCGCTTGCGGCGACGCACCTGTCATGCTGGTCAATAACCACCGCATGTGCAGCTGGATGTCGAACGACAAGATCGACGCGCTGCTGGAGGAACTGAAGAAATGACTTGTCTGCACGATCGTCATATCAAACCGCTGATTCTGGCGGATCTGGATGGCCAGAACTGGCACCTGGCGGATTACGTCAAGCGCGGCGGCTACGAGTCGCTCAAGCGCATCCTCGCTGAAAACATCACTCCTGAACAAGTTATCGCCGAACTCAAGTCGTCTGGCTTGCGTGGTCGCGGCGGTGCAGGTTTTCCGACCGGCCTGAAGTGGAGCTTCATGCCGCGTCAGTTCCCAGGCCAAAAATATCTGGTCTGTAACAGCGACGAAGGCGAACCGGGCACATTCAAGGATCGCGACATCATTCGCTACAACCCGCACGCACTGATCGAAGGCATGATCATCGGCGGTTACGCAATGGGCATCACGGTCGGTTACAACTACATTCACGGCGAAATCTTCGACGCATATCTGCGTTTTGAAGAAGCGCTGGAAGAGGCGCGCGCAGCCGGTTTCCTGGGCGATAACATCCTCGGCACCAATTTCAGCTTCCAGTTGCATGGTCACCATGGTTATGGCGCCTACATCTGCGGCGAAGAAACTGCGCTGCTGGAGTCGCTCGAAGGCAAGAAGGGGCAGCCGCGTTTCAAGCCGCCGTTCCCTGCCAGCTTCGGCCTGTACGGCAAGCCGACCACGATCAACAACACCGAAACATTCGCGGCTGTTCCGTTCATCTTCAAGATCGGCGCGCAAGCGTATGCCGACATCGGCAAGCCGAACAACGGCGGCACCAAGATCTTCTCGATCTCGGGCGACGTCGAACGTCCTGGCAACTACGAAATTCCGCTCGGCACGCCATTCTCCACGTTGCTGGAACTGGCTGGCGGCATGCGTGGCGGCAAGAAGATCAAGGCGGTCATCCCAGGCGGTTCGTCCGCTCCGGTGATCCGCGGCGACGTCATGATGGAAACCACCATGGATTACGATGCCATCGCCAAGGCCGGCTCGATGCTGGGTTCGGGCGCGGTCATCGTGATGGATGAAACACGTTGCATGGTCAAGTCGCTGCTGCGCCTGGCTTATTTCTACTACGAAGAGTCCTGCGGTCAATGTACGCCATGCCGTGAAGGCACAGGCTGGATGTACCGCATGGTCGAACGTATCGAAAACGGTCACGGCAAGCTGGAAGATCTCGATGTGCTGAATTCGGTTGCCGACAACATTCAGGGCCGCACCATCTGCGCGCTGGGTGATGCGGCGGCGATGCCGGTACGTGCGTTCATCAAGAATTTCCGTGAAGAATTTGAGTATCACATCGAGCACAAACACTGCTCGGTGCCAGCTTATATCTGATCGACATAGTTAGCGATAAAGTTGAGCAGCACGGCAAGATATGCGATCGGCGATAAAGCAGGGCGCATCTCTTCAAGGTCAAAAGAATACTTAGCTTGGGCAAAAAGCCATGGTTGAAATCGAAATAGACGGCAAAAAAGTTGAAGTGCAAGAAGGCAGCATGGTTATGGATGCTGCCAACAAAGTCGGCACTTACATTCCTCATTTTTGCTATCACAAAAAATTATCCATTGCGGCTAACTGCCGCATGTGTCTGGTCGACGTGGAGAAGGCGCCGAAGCCGTTGCCGGCTTGCGCCACACCGGTGACCGCCGGCATGATCGTCCGTACAGCGAGCGACAAGGCAGTCAAGGCGCAAAAAGGCGTCATGGAATTCCTGCTGATCAATCACCCGCTGGACTGCCCGATCTGCGATCAGGGCGGCGAGTGCCAGTTGCAGGATCTGGCTGTCGGTTACGGCGGTTCGGTGTCGCGTTACGAAGAAGAGAAGCGCGTCGTTCCTCCAAAGGACGTCGGCCCGCTGATCTCCATGAAGGAAATGAATCGTTGCATCCACTGCACACGTTGCGTACGTTTCGGCCAGGAAGTCGCCGGCGTCATGGAACTGGGCATGCTGGGCCGCGGCGAGCACTCCGAAATCACAACTTTCGTCGGCAACACCGTCAATTCCGAACTGTCCGGCAACATGATCGATCTGTGCCCGGTCGGCGCGCTGACATCCAAGCCGTTCCGCTACGCTGCGCGTACCTGGGAATTGTCGCGCCGCAAATCGGTCAGCCCGCACGACAGCCTCGGTTCCAACCTGATCGTTCAGGTCAAGGGCGGCAAGGTCATGCGCGTTCTGCCGCTGGAAAACGAAGAAGTCAATGAATGCTGGATCTCCGATAAAGACCGCTTCGCCTACGAAGCGCTGGATAGCGAAGAGCGTCTGACCAAGCCGATGCTCAAGCAAGACGGCAAGTGGCAGGAAGTCGAATGGCAAGTTGCGCTGGAATATGTCGCACACGGTCTGCGCAATATTCGTCACGAACACGGCGCCAGCGCCATTGCAGCATTGGGTACACCGTACTCGACGCTGGAAGAACTGACATTGCTGCAAAAAGTTGTGCGCGGCATGGGTTCGGAAAATATCGATTTCCGTCTGCGTCAGTCCGACTTCGCACTGGACCATCAAGTTAATCCTTGGCTGGGCATGTCGATCGTCGAGTTCTCGCAATTGAACCGCGCTTTCATCATCGGCTCTTTCCTCCGCAAGGATCATCCGCTGCTGACCGCGCGTCTGCGTCAGGCAGTCAAGAGCGGCGCCAAGGTCAGCATTCTGCACGCGACCGACGACGATCTGCTGATGCCGATTGCCAACAAAATTATCGCGGCACCGTCGGCATGGTTGTCCGCACTGGGTGAAGTTGTTGCCGCCGTGGCGCAAGCCAAGGGTGTCGCTGCGCCAGCCGGTTTCGACGGCGTGGAAGCGTCGCAAGCTGCCAAGCAAACTGCCGCCAGCCTGCTGTCCGGCGAATCCAAGGCAGTTCTGCTGGGTAACGCCGCTGCACAACATCCGCAAGCATCGCAACTGCACGCTGCGGCGCAATGGATCGCTGAGCAAACAGGTGCCAAGTTCGGTTATCTGACTGAAGGCGGCAACACCGTCGGCGGTTATCTGGCCAACGCGATTCCGGGCAAAGACGGCGCCAACGCGCTGCAAGTCTTCGCGCAACCGCGCAAGGCATACCTGCTGCTGAACGCCGAACCTGAACTCGACAGCTACGATCCGCAAGCAGCGACTGCAGCATTGAAGCAAGCTGAGATGGTTGTTGTGATGTCCGCTTACAAGCATGGCGCAGATTACGCCGACGTCTTGCTGCCGATCGCACCGTTCACCGAAACATCCGGTACCTTCGTCAATGCCGAAGGCCGTGCACAAAGCTTCAACGGCACAGTCAAGCCATTGGGTGACGCACGTCCGGCATGGAAGGTTCTGCGCGTATTGGGCAACCTGCTGGGTCTGACCAACTTCGATTACGAAACATCCGAGGCTATCCGCGGCGAAGTCATCGGTGCCGAAACCGATCTGGCGGCGCGTCTGAACAACGTTTCCAAGCTGGGTCTGCAAGCATCCAACGGTGCTGCAAACGGCGCGCTGGAACGTGTTGCCGATGTACCTATTCACTTTGCCGATGCGATCGCACGCCGTTCGCCGGCGTTGTTGCAAACGCAAGACGGCCAGGCGCCGAAGGCATGGTTGTCGACAGCATTGTCGCAAAAGCTGGGGATCGCAGCTGGCGACCGCGTAAGCGTCAAGCAAGGGCAGGGCAGCGCATTGCTGACTGCCGGTATCGACAAGACATTGCCGGAAAACGTCGTGCGTGTGGCGGCAGCCCATGCAAGCACCGCTAATCTGGGCAGCATGTTCGGCGCAATCGTTGTGGAGAAAGCGTAATGGATCAACTGATTGCCAATATCAATGCAGTTGGCCCCAACTATCTGGGGACGGCATGGCCGTACGTGTGGACTTTCGTCTGGAGTCTGTTGAAGATTCTGGCCGTATTGATCCCGCTGCTGGTAAGCGTGGCCTACCTGACTTACTGGGAACGCAAGCTGATCGGCTGGATGCACATCCGTCTCGGCCCTAACCGCGTGGGGCCTGCAGGTTTGCTGCAGCCTATCGCCGATGCGCTGAAACTGATCTTCAAGGAAGTCACGACACCGTCGCGCGCCAACAAGGTCCTGTTCTTCATCGCGCCGATCATGACCATCATGCCAGCGGTGGCTGCATGGGCTGTAATTCCTTTCGGACCTGAGTCGGTGATCGCAAACGTAAATGCCGGTCTGCTGTTCGTGATGGCGATCACCTCGATGGAAGTCTACGGCGTCATCATCGCCGGCTGGGCATCCAACTCGAAGTACGCTTTCCTCGGTGCGATGCGTGCATCGGCGCAGATGGTGTCCTACGAAATCTCGATGGGCTTCTGCCTGGTCGTGGTGCTGATGGTTTCCGGCAGCCTGAACATGATCGACATCGTCACCAGCCAGGGCAAGGGTTACTTTGCTTCGCACGGTCTGGGTTTCCTGTCGTGGAACTGGCTGTCGCTGCTGCCGATTTTCGTGATCTACGTGATTTCGGGTATCGCTGAAACCAACCGCCATCCATTTGACGTGGTTGAAGGCGAGTCGGAAATCGTTGCCGGTCACATGATTGAATACTCGGGTATGTCATTCGCCATGTTCTTCCTGGCTGAATACGCCAACATGTGGCTGATTTCCATACTGGCGTCGCTGCTGTTCCTGGGCGGCTGGGCATCGCCGGTCAGTTTCCTGGACTTCATCCCAGGCTGGATCTGGCTCGGTATCAAGACGTTCCTGGTGGTGTCGCTGTTCGTCTGGGTGCGTGCATCGTTCCCGCGCTACCGCTATGACCAGATCATGCGTCTGGGCTGGAAAGTGTTCATTCCGCTGACGCTGGTGTATCTGGTGATCGTTGCGACCTGGATGCAGACCTCGTGGAATATTTGGAAGTAATGGATAAAGGCTGAGGTGAGAAGCATGGAAGCTATTAAAGATTTTTTCAACAGCCTGCTGCTGCGGGAGCTGTTCAAGGGCCTGGCCCTGACAGGCCGCTATCTGTTTGCGCGCAAGATCACGATTCAATTCCCGGAAGAGAAGACGCCGCAGTCGCCGCGTTTCCGCGGTCTGCACGCTCTGCGTCGCTACCCGAACGGTGAAGAGCGTTGCATCGCCTGCAAACTGTGCGAAGCGGTCTGCCCGGCAATGGCGATCACGATTGAATCGGAGCAGCGTGATGACGGTTCGCGTCGCACCACACGTTACGACATCGATCTGACCAAGTGCATTTTCTGCGGTTTCTGCGAAGAATCCTGCCCGGTCGATTCCATCGTCGAAACACATATTCTCGAATATCACGGTGAAAAGCGTGGCGACCTGTACTACACCAAGGAAATGCTGCTGGCCGTTGGTGATCGTTACGAAAATGAAATTGCTGCTGCACGTACGGCAGACGCTGCGTATCGTTAATTGAGTTCGGGACGGCATGCCGGTTTGTTAGTTGTTGCGTGCCGCTGAGATGATCGGGTCTGAAGTTTGTTGGGTGGTCTGGCCGATGGGGCAGGCGATCGAATGATCTGATACTGGTTTAGCCAACTTTTTGGTTGATTATGGAATTTAAAACTGTCTTGTTCTATGCGTTTTCAGTGATCCTCGTGCTCGCTGCATTACGCGTTATCACGGCCCGCAATCCGGTGCATGCGGCCCTGTTTCTCGTGCTGGCGTTTTTCTCGGCGGCCGGTATCTGGATGTTGCTGAAGGCGGAATTCCTCGCCATCGTGCTGGTGCTGGTGTATGTCGGGGCGGTGATGGTGCTGTTCCTGTTCGTGGTGATGATGCTGGATATTAATCTCGACAAGATGCGAGAGGGATTCTGGGGTTACTTCCCGCTGGCGGCAACCATCGGCGTGGTCATCGTGCTGGAAATGGCTGCAGTTCTGCTGCGCAGCTTCTGGGCTCCGGAAGCACAAGTTCCGGCTGCGGCAAATACCATCGGCGGCACCAAGGCGCTGGGTATGCTGATCTACACCGAATACGTCTACGCGTTTGAAGTTGCTGCAGTGATCCTGCTGGTTGCGATTGTCGCCGCTGTTGCGCTGACACTGCGCCGTCGCAAGGACAGCAAATACTTCTCTCCGGCTGATGCCGTCAAGGTCAAGAGCACCGATCGTGTGCGCCTGGTCAAGATGAAGTCTGAATCTACCCGCAACACCGGCGACGATGCTCAGGCATCCGGTGCGGAACAACAATCTTAAGGAGCGGTGCAATCATGACTCTTTCGCTCTCGCATTACCTGATCCTCGGCGCGATCCTGTTCGCGATCTCGATCGTCGGTATTTTTCTGAATCGCAAGAACATCATCGTGCTGCTCATGGCAATCGAGTTGATGTTGCTGGCGGTGAATATGAACTTCATTGCTTTTTCGCATTATCTTGGCGACGCAGCAGGACAGATCTTCGTGTTTTTCATTCTGACCGTCGCTGCTGCTGAGTCCGCAATCGGTCTGGCTATTCTGGTGGTGCTGTTCCGTAATCTGGACACCATCAACGTGGAAGACCTGGACACACTCAAGGGATAAGCGCGCAGTACAGCATTAATGCATTTCGCAGTGCATGTAGATTGAATTTAAATTTCATTTAAAGATGGGTGTTCTCCGAGAGTCCTCGTGATTCGAAGAGAACCCAAATAGCGATAAGGTTCATCATGGCGGGGCAACTTAACCCACATCTTCTTTTAGCCGTACCACTGGCGCCGTTGGCCGGTTCTGCGATCGCAGGCCTGCTCGGTACGAAATTCTTCGGCAATGTAGTTGGCCGCAAGGTGTCGCACACGGCAACCATACTCGGCGTATTGATTGCACTGATCATTTCCGTCCAGACCTTATTGGCGGTGATCGACGGCGCAACCTACAACGGCACGCTGTACACCTGGATGACCGTTGCCGGCCTGAAGCTGGAAGTGGGCTTCCTGATCGACAGCCTGACGGCGATGATGATGTGCGTGGTGACCTTCGTGTCCCTGATGGTGCACATCTACACCATCGGCTACATGAAAGATGACGACGGCTACAATCGCTTCTTCTCGTACATCTCGCTGTTCACGTTCTCGATGCTGATGCTCGTCATGAGCAACAACTTCCTGCAACTGTTCTTCGGTTGGGAAGCGGTGGGTCTGGTTTCTTACCTGCTGATCGGTTTCTGGTACACCCGTCCGACCGCGATCAAGGCCAACATGAAGGCCTTCCTGGTCAACCGCGTCGGCGACTTCGGCTTTATCCTCGGTATCGGCCTGTTGCTGGCTTATGCCGGTTCCATGAACTACGGCGAAGTGTTCGCCAAGCGCGGCGAGCTGGCGCAACTGACATTGCCTGGCACTGACTGGATGTTGCTGACAGTGGCATGTATCTGCCTGTTCGTCGGCGCGATGGGTAAGTCGGCGCAGTTCCCGCTGCACGTCTGGCTGCCGGACTCGATGGAAGGTCCGACCCCGATTTCCGCACTGATTCACGCTGCAACGATGGTTACTGCCGGCATCTTCATGGTGTCGCGCATGTCGCCGCTGTTTGAACTGTCCGATACCGCCTTGTCCGTGATTCTGGTGATCGGTGCAATTACTGCACTGTTCATGGGTT
The DNA here is from genome assembly GCF_058801885.1 of Herbaspirillum sp. GW822-FHT03A08. NCBI lineage: Bacteria > Pseudomonadati > Pseudomonadota > Betaproteobacteria > Burkholderiales > Oxalobacteraceae > Herbaspirillum > Herbaspirillum sp. GW822-FHT03A08. Next base: position 42,743 of record NZ_JBXANR010000005.1, read on the forward strand.
TCCTCGGCACGATGCAAACCGACATCAAGCGCGTTGTTGCGTATTCGACTCTGTCGCAACTGGGTTACATGACTGTCGCACTGGGCGCTTCGGCCTACTCGGTCGCAGTGTTCCACCTGATGACGCACGCATTCTTCAAGGCCTTGCTGTTCCTTGGTGCAGGCTCGGTCATCATCGGTATGCACCATGATCAGGACATGCGCAACATGGGCGGCCTGCGCAAGTACATGCCAATTACCTGGATCACTTCGCTGCTGGGTTCGATGGCGCTGATCGGTACACCGTTCTTCTCCGGTTTCTACTCGAAGGACAGCATCATCGAAGCGGCTGCCGCATCGCATCTGCCAGGCTCCGGTTTTGCCTACTTTGCCGTGCTGGCCAGCGTCTTTGTGACCGCGTTCTACTCCTTCCGCATGTACTTCATGGTGTTCCACGGTGAAGAGCGTTTTGGCAAGGCAGACGCACACGGCCACGATGATCATCATGCTCCCGTCGCTGCACATGGCGCCCACGATGATCACGGCCATGACGCTCACGGCACGCATGGTGCACACGATGACCACGCTCATGACGATCATGAACATCACGGTCTGGCCCCGGGGCAGAAGCCGCACGAGTCGCCGCTGGTTGTGACGCTGCCGCTGATCCTGCTGGCGATCCCGTCGGTCATTATCGGTTTCCTGGCAATCTCGCCTATGATCTTCGGAGATTTCTTCAAGAACGTGATTTTCATCGGTGAAAACCACAAGGCAATTGAAGAGCTGGCGGAAGAATTCCATGGCCCTGTCGCGATGGCTGTGCACTCGCTGACATCCGCGCCGCTGTGGCTGGCAATTGCCGGTGTTATCGTGGCTTACTACTTCTACATGGTCAACCCGCGCGTTCCGGCCTGGTTCAAGGAAAAGTTCAGCGTGATCTACACCATCCTGGACAACAAGTACTACATGGACAAGTTCAATGAAGTCGTGTTTGCCGGTGGCGCACGCTTGTTGGGCACCGGCCTGTGGACTATCGGCGACAAGGGCCTGATTGACGGTCTGATCGTCAACGGCAGCGCCAAGGTCGTCAACTGGTTCTCGAAAGTCACGCGCCTGTGGCAATCCGGTTACATCTACCATTACGCTTTCGTGATGATTATTGGGGTACTGGGTTTCCTGGTTTGGTTCATGCCGTTTCCGTTTGCCAAATAAGTTGGCGGAGTAAAGTAAATAACAACCATGATGCAGTCAACTTTTCCTCTCCTTAGCCTTGCGATCTGGTGTCCGGTCGCGTTTGGCGTGCTCGTCCTGGCAGTGGGCCGTGACGAAAATCCATCCATCGCGCGCTGGCTGGCCTTGCTCGGCGCCGTCGTCAGCCTGCTGGTCACCATCCCGCTGGTCCTGCATTTCGATGCGGCTGCGCATGGCTACCAGTTCGTTGAAAAGACGCCTTGGATCGACCGTTTCAACATCAGCTATTTCCTCGGTATCGACGGTCTGTCGCTGTGGTTCATCCCGCTGACCGCTTTCATCACGGTCATCGTGGTGCTGGCCGGCTGGGAAGTGATCCAGAAGCGCGTCGGCCAATACATGGGGGCCTTCCTGATCTTGTCCGGTTTGATGATCGGCGTGTTCTCAGCGCTCGACGGCATGCTGTTCTACGTGTTCTTCGAAGCGACGTTGATCCCGATGTTCATCATCGTGGGTGTGTGGGGCGGAGCGAACCGCGTGTACGCAGCGTTCAAGTTCTTCCTGTACACCTTGCTCGGCTCGCTGCTGATGCTGATCGCCTTGATCTATCTGTACATCGTGTCCGGTGGCAGCTTCGAGATCCCGACATGGCATCAACTGCCGTTGTCGATGCTGGAGCAAAAACTGCTGTTCTTCGCATTCCTGATGGCCTTCGCAGTCAAGGTGCCGATGTGGCCGGTGCACACATGGTTGCCTGACGCTCACGTGGAAGCGCCTACCGGTGGTTCCATCGTGCTGGCGGCAATCATGCTGAAGCTGGGCGCGTACGGCTTCCTGCGTTTCTCGCTGCCGATCGCCCCTGATGCCAGCCACGCGCTGTCCGGTTTCATGATCACCTTGTCGCTGATCGCCGTCATCTACATCGGTCTGGTTGCGCTGGTTCAGCAGGATATGAAGAAACTGGTGGCGTACTCGTCGATTGCTCACATGGGCTTCGTCACGCTGGGCTTCTTCATGTTCAACGACATGGCAGTGCAGGGCGGTATTGCCCAGATGATTTCCCACGGCTTCGTGTCGGGCGCAATGTTTATGTCGATCGGTGTGCTGTACGACCGCATGCATACCCGTGAAATCGCGCAATACGGCGGTGTGGTCAACAAGATGCCGCGCTTTGCAGCCTTCTTCATCCTGTTCTCGCTGGCTAACTGCGGTCTGCCTGCGACATCCGGTTTCGTCGGCGAATTCATGGTTATCCTGGGTGCCGTCAAGTTCAACTTCTGGATCGGCCTGTTGTCCGCGACTGCTCTGATTCTGGGTGCGGCTTACTCGCTGTGGCTGACCAAGCGCGTGATCTTCGGCGCGGTGACCAATCATCATGTTGAAGAACTGACCGACGTCAACAAGCGCGAATTCTTCATCCTTGGTTTGCTGGCAATCGCAGTATTGGTGATGGGTCTGTACCCGGCGCCGGTGACCGACACCATGCAGACTTCGGTGTCGGACCTGCTCAAGCATGTAGCGGTATCCAAGATTAATTAAGTAAGAAGTGTCGGCACAGCCACAGCGTTGCCTTGCTGTGCTGCGCCGACACCATGCAGCAATTCGGTACGACGTTTCGATATAAGCCGGTCACATGTTTCGCACGGCTGAAAACGGCGGCAACGGTAAGCGGACAAAATACGCGGACGAAAATAAGCGGTAACTAAATGAACAACATGAATCTGATCCCTGTCTATCCGGAAATATTTCTGCTGATTGCGACTTCCGCAATTCTGCTGATCGATATGTTTTTGCCGGATGCAAAACGCGTCATCACCTACCTGCTGTCATTGTTGGCGCTGGTGGTCTGCGCAGTGTTGACCTTCACCAACTACGCAAGCGGAGAGACGGTCTACACCTTCAGCAACATGTTCGTTTCGGACCCGTTGTCCAGCCTGCTGAAGCTGTTCTCCTACCTGGCCATCGGCCTGACGCTGATCTACGCCCGTCAATACAACAGCGACCGCGCCATCGTCGGCGGCGGTCATCTGGGCGGCGAGTTCTACGCGCTGGCGCTGTTCTCGCTGCTGGGTCAGATGGTCATGATCTCCGGTAACAGCTTCCTGTCGATTTATCTCGGTCTGGAACTGATGTCGCTGTCGCTGTATGCGCTGATCGCTCTGCGCCGCGACAATGTCGGCTCGACTGAAGCGGCGATGAAGTACTTCATCCTCGGTGCACTGGCTTCCGGTTTCCTGCTCTACGGTATCTCCATGCTGTATGGCGCGACCGGTTCGCTGGAATTGAACGACGTCTTCCGCGCCATCGTGTCCGGTACCGTTGACCGCAACGTGCTGGTGTTCGGTATCGTCTTCGTGGTCGCAGGCCTGGCGTTCAAGCTGGGTGCTGTTCCTTTCCACATGTGGGTCCCTGACGTTTATCACGGCGCACCGACACCAATGACACTGCTGATCGGCGGCGCGCCGAAGCTGGCTGCGTTCGCCATGGTGTTCCGCCTGCTGGTGGAAGGCCTGCTGCCCCTGGCAATCGACTGGCAGCAAATGCTCATGGTGCTGGCAGTCTTGTCCATCATCATCGGTAACGTGACGGCGATTGCGCAAACCAACATCAAGCGCATGCTGGCTTACTCGACCATCTCGCACATGGGCTTCATGTTGCTGGGCATGATGTCGGGCGTGGTTGACGGCAACCTGTTCCAGGCCGTCAATGCCTACAGCTCGTCGCTGTTCTACGCAATTACCTATGTTCTGACAACGCTGGGCACCTTCGGCGTGATTCTGCTGATGGCGCGTTCCGGTTTTGAAGCCGACACGCTGGACGACTTCAAGGGCCTGAATCAACGCAGCCCTTGGTTTGCCGCGATCATGCTGATCCTGATGTTCTCGCTGGCAGGTATTCCTCCGATGGTCGGCTTCTACGCCAAGCTGTCGGTGTTGCAAGCGGTGCTGGGTACAGGCCAGATCTGGCTGGCCGTGCTGGCAGTCGTGTTCTCGCTGGTTGGTGCGTTCTACTACCTGCGCGTTATCAAGAACATGTACTTCGATGAGCCTGCCGACAGTGGCAAGATCACCGCAAGTTTCGACGTTCGTGTCGCGCTGAGCCTGAACGGTCTGGCAGCACTGGTCATCGGTCTGTGGCCTGGTCATCTGATGGATGCGTGCACCAACGCAATCGTCACGACGCTGGCGACATTCCTGAGCAAAGTCATCGCAGCCTAAGCGAATCTACCGGTGAATGTTTCTCTACTGAGCTGGTGTGTCATCCTGTTGGCGGTCCTGGCCGCCAACCTGCCTTTCTTTAATCAGCAGTTGTTCGCGCTGATCCCTCTGAGCAAGTCCGCCGCATACCGCAAGCCGGTATGGGTGCGACTGCTTGAACTCATCGTTCTGTACTTCCTCGTTGGTGCCATTGCCCGTTTCTTCGAAGCGAGCATCGGTAATGCATTTGCGCAGGGCTGGGAATTTTATGCCATCACCGCGTGTCTGTTTCTGGTGTTGGCGTATCCGGGTTATGTGGTGCGCTACCTGCGCAAGAGCCACGCTTAGCCAGTTCTGGACGCGATGCTGAAACGTCCGCGCTGAACTGCGCGCAGGCATGCGGCGCAGTATTTGATTCTTTCATTCACAATCACTGCATACCGGTCCCGTATGGATACTCATCTCAAAGAAAGCAAGATAGACGGCGAGCTAGCCTACGAAGGCCATTTTCTCAACGTCCAGTGCGACAAGATTCTGCTGCCGGACGGCAAGCAGAGTGTGCGTGAGTACATCAAACATCCTGGCGCCGTTGTGATTCTGCCATTGTTTGAAGATGGCTCGGTATTGCTGGAAAAGCAATTCCGTTATCCTCTCGATCAGGTATTCATTGAATTCCCAGCCGGGAAGATCGATCCGGGCGAAGATCATCTGGAATGCGCCAAGCGCGAGCTGCAGGAAGAAACCGGCTACACCGCCACCGACTGGCAATTCGTCTGCACCATCCACAACGCCATCGCCTATTCGGACGAGCATCTGGACATCTATCTTGCGCGCGGTCTCACTGCCGGTGAGCGCAAGCTGGACGAAGGCGAGTTCCTCGATATCTACAAGGCGCCGCTTTCCGAATTGCTGGAGCAAATCCGCCAGGGCAAGGTAACCGACGTCAAGACGGTGATAGGCGCCTTCTGGCTGGAGAAAATCATCAACGGACAATGGACCTTGCCGGGCGTCTGACTGGCAGGCGATTTCTCAGAATAAAAGAAAAAGGCTTCGATAGGTATCGAAGCCTTTTTTACTTGGGGACCTCGCCTTGCACTCCTGGTTTGAGGCTAACGTTGCGGCAGCGTTTTCAGAAATGCGCCAACTTGCTGCGCATAGAACTTCGAAAAGCTCGTCGTTCCATGCCCGCGTGTTTCTGCACTCGCCGAGATCAGATATAACTCGGCATTCTTCAGTTGCTTCAAGGCCGCGACCATAGTGCCGGTTTCTGGTGGATTGCGCTCGTCGTCGGCAGAATTGATCGCCAGCACCGGCGCCTGTATGCGCGTCAGATTCGGCATCGCATTGAAATCGGCAGAGGATCCCCACTGATAGATGAAATCGTTGGCGTCGGCCGTTACCGGCGCGTTCAAGCGATCGTCGACGATCTTGTCGGCCTGCGCGCGCGTCGGCGCCAGCGCCTGGTAGGCGAGGGTGCCGCCGGCAGTGGCAATGCCGAACATGGTATTGGCAAGGCGTAGCGACGGCGGTTGTGCGGTGTAATTGCCGCCGTTCCATGCCGGATCCTGCTTGATCGATTCCACCAGCATGCGCCGCATCATCCAGTTGCGGCTCGCCATCTCGATCGGCTGCGACGCCATCGGCACCAGCCCGTCCATCATCGTCGGATACATTTCGCCCCACATCCACGTCTGCATGCCGCCCATGGAATTGCCCATGACCAGGCGCAAGTGTTTGATACCCAGGCCTTCCGTCACCAGGCGGTACTGCGCCAGCACCATATCGGCGTAATTGTATTGCGGGAATTTAGCGCGCAGGCCGTCGGACGGTTTGGCGGATTTTCCGACGCCGATGGCGTCCGGCATGATGAGGAAATACTTGCTGGCGTCGAGCGCTTGCCCTGCGCCGAGCATCTCGCCGGCAAAGTCCTTGCCGACCATGTCGGCGCCGCTGCGATAGGTGCCGTGCAGCAGCAGTACCGCCGGATTGGCCGGGTCGCCGGCGGTGGCGTAATGCAGTTTGAAATTGTTCAGCGTTTCGCCGGTGTGAAAGGTGAAGCTCGGTGCAATCCAGTCAGCCTGACGATAACCGGGATAGTCCGCTGCCCGGGCGGTGGAGCAAAGCAGGGCGGAAGGCAGCAGTGAAAGCAGCGATAGTGACAACGACAGCGGGGCGATGAAGCCTGAGGCAAGTCTCCGGATCATTTTTATAGTCCTCGTAAGATGGTCTTATGGGAGAGCCCATACTAAAGGATATTCGTCGGCATCGCAGGGCGCGTCATTGCATCAATGCGACAAGGGCGAGGTCGAAACAAAAACGGCGCTTCGTTTGAGGAAGCGCCGTTTTGTTTTTCACGAATTTTTGAAACACTGCCGCAGCCGAAATTACATATTCGAATAATTCGGTCCGCCGCCGCCTTCCGGCGTCACCCACACGATGTTCTGCGTCGGATCCTTGATGTCGCAGGTCTTGCAGTGCACGCAGTTCTGGGCGTTGATCTGTAAGCGATCGGTATTGTCGTCGTTCTTCACGAACTCATACACTCCCGCTGGGCAGTAGCGCGCTTCCGGCCCGGCATATTTCGCCAGATTGACCCCGACCGGCACCGACGCATCTTTCAGCGTCAGGTGAATCGGTTGGTCTTCCGCATGGTTCGTGTTGGAGATGAACACCGACGACAGGCGATCAAAGGTCAGTTTGCCGTCCGGCTTCGGATACGCAATCGGCGAGAAGTCCGCGGCCGGCTTCAGGCATTCGTGGTCTGCATGCGAATGATGCAGGGTCCACGGCGCCTTGCCGCCGAACAGCACCTGATCGATGCCGACCAGCAGCGTGCCGGTGTACAGGCCTTTGCTCATCGACGGCTTGAAGTTGCGCGCCTTGTACAGTTCTTCATGCAGCCAGGACTTCTCAAACGCCGCGCTGTACGCCGTCAGCTCATCGTACTGGCGATCATTGCCCAAGGCCTCAAAAACAGCTTCTGCGGCCAGCATGCCGGTCTTGATGGCCGCATGGCTGCCCTTGATGCGCGACGCATTCAGGAAGCCCGCATCGCAGCCGATCAGCGCACCGCCCGGGAAGGTCAGTTTCGGGAGCGATTGCAAACCGCCGGCCGTGATCGCGCGTGCGCCGTATGCCAGACGTTTGCCGCCTTCAAAGAACTTGCGGATTTCCGGATGTGTCTTGTAACGCTGAAATTCTTCGTACGGAGACAGATAAGGATTCTCGTACGCCAGACCGACGACATAACCGACAGCGACCTGATTATTTTCCAGGTGATACAGGAAGGAGCCGCCGTACGTGCCGCTATCCAGCGGCCAGCCGGCGGTGTGCACCACCAGACCGGGCTTATGCATCTTCGGATCGATTTCCCAGATTTCCTTGATGCCGATGGCGTAAGTCTGCGGATCCTTGCCGGCGTCGAGCTTGTACTTGGCGATCAGTTGTTTGCCCAGATGGCCGCGCGCGCCTTCGGCGAAGAAGGTGTATTTCGCATGCAGCTCCATGCCCAGCTGGAAAGCACCGGTCGGCTCGCCGTGGCGATCCACGCCCATATTGCCGGTGGCGACGCCCTTGACGGAGCCGTCGTCGTTGTACAGGATTTCCGCCGCGGCAAAGCCGGGGAAGACTTCCACGCCCAGCGCTTCAGCCTGCTGGCCCAGCCAGCGTACGACGTTGGCCAGCGAGATGACGTAGTTGCCGTGATTCTGGAAACAAGCTGGCAGCATCCAGGACGGAGTCTTGTATGCCTTGCTGGCGCTTAGAAAAAGAAAGCGGTCTTCGGTCACTTCCGTATTGAGTGGGGCGCCGAGTTCTTTCCAGTTGGGAAACAATTCGGTGATCGCCTGCGGATCCATGACCGCGCCGGAGAGAATGTGAGCGCCGACTTCGCTGCCTTTTTCCAGCACGCAGACCGAGACTTCCTTGCCGGCTTCGGCGGCCAGTTGTTTGATGCGGATGGCCGAGGACAGTCCGGCCGGGCCGCCGCCCACAACGACGACGTCGTATTCCATCGCTTCGCGCGGACCGTATTGCGCGAGCAAGTCTTGAGTTTGAGTCATGGAGTGTCCCGTATAGTTTTGGTTGGAATATTTGCGAACGATCGTGCTATTGTTCAGTATTTTGCGAGAGAATGCTAGTCTCATCCGCAAAATATGTTCGCGACGCTAGGCATTTTATTTGATTTTTGCCAATTCCCTTGTTCTTGTGTGGAAATGCGTTCGCGATGTGAAACGCTACATCGCCGGATGAAATAAATTCAACAATCACATGAGCAAGATCGACCAAGATTGATGCTTACGAAGAAAGGCACTACCGATGTCCGACAAGATCCTGATTCACACCTCCACCATGAAGATCCGCTGGGGCGACATGGACGCCTTCGGCCACGTCAACAACACCGTCTATTTCCGCTACATGGAGCAGACCCGTATCGAATGGCTGGAGTTCGCCATCGGAGGCATGGTGGAAGACGGTCTGGGCCCGGTGATCGTCAACGCCCAGTGCACCTTCCGGCGCCAGCTCAAGTACCCGGCAGACATCGAGATCCGCATGTATGCTGTGGAACCGGGCCGCTCGAGTGTGGAAACTACCTATGAGATCCGACGTGTAGATCAGCCGGAAATCATCTATGCTGAGGGCGGAGCCAAGATCGTGTGGGTTAATTTCAAAGAAGAAAAATCGGTCCCGTTGCCTGACAGCATTCGTCAGATCCTGACGAAGTTGTAAGTTTCGAGAAAGGTAGATGGGACAGAATCAGCGACGATAACGGTGCCTCAGAACAACGCAGAACAACTGACGGCCCGGCAAGAATTGAGTTAGACCACATAAAGATGGCCAACCAAGATAATTACACCAGGAGGAAGACAAATGTCATACAAGACCCAAGCTTTGGTTGCAGCAGCACTGCTGAGCCTTTCCCTTTCCAGCCAGGCAGCTGATCCGATCAAGATCGGCGTATCTGGCCCGTTCACCGGCGGTTCCGCGCCGATGGGCGTCTCCATGCGCGACGGCGTCAAGCTGGCCGTGGCAGAAATCAACGCCAGCGGCGGCCTGCTGGGCCGTCAGGTGCAGATCGTTGAACGCGACGACGAAGCCAAAAACGAGCGCGGCGTGCAGATTGCACAAGAGATGATCAACAAGGAAAAAGTCGTCGCTACTGTTGGTTACGCCAACACCGGCGTCGCACTGGCTTCGCAGCGTTTCTATCAGGAAGCCAAGATCCCCGTGATCACCAATGTCGCCACCGGTTCCGTGGTCACCAAGCAGTTCGAAAAAGACAAAGACAATTACATCTTCCGCACTTCGGCCAACGACGCAATCCAGGCCAAGATGCTGGCTGACGAAGCCATCGACAAGCAAAAGTACACCAAGGTCGCGATTCTGGCCGATTCGACCAACTACGGTCAATTGGGACGTGAAGATCTGGAAAAAGCGCTGGCTGCTAAAAAGATCACTCCTGTCGCCATCGAAAAATACAATCTCAAAGACGTCGACATGACTGCCCAGTTGCTGAAGTCCAAGCAAGGCGGCGCGCAAGTCGTGCTCACCTACGGCATCGGTCCTGAACTGGCGCAGATCGCCAACGGCATGGAAAAGCTGAACTGGCACGTGCCTATCATCGGCAGCTGGCCGCTGTCGATGGGTAACTTCATCGACAACTCCGGCAAGAACGGCAACGGCGCACGCATGCCGCAAACCTTCATCCAGGACGGCGACACGCCAAAGCGCAAGGCCTTCATCGAAGCCTACCAAAAGGCTTACAAGGTTGACCGCATGCCATCGGCTGTTTCCGCAGCCCAAGGCTACGACTCGATCTTGCTGCTGGCAGCTGCGATCAAGCAAGCGGGCAGCACCGACGGCGACAAAGTCCGTGGCGCGCTGGAAAGCCTGAACACCAAGATTGAAGGTGTTGTCACCACGTACAACAAGCCGTTCACTCGCGACGATCATGAGGCCATCAAGCCGAACATGGTCGTCATGGGCGAAGTCAAAAACGGCCGCGTTGTACTCGGCAAATAAAATCTGACGACAGTGTAATTCGTCGTTAAAGCATAAAGGCCAGTCCTTGCGATCCGGGGACTGGCCTTTTTCGCAGAGTCTGTTGACGATTTTTTAACTTGTATCGGAAATGACGGAAATGTCGCAGCGACGAGCGTGCATCCACCGGCTACAAGCCGTGGTGACCGGCGTCTGCAAGGTGGCCGAAAGAGCAGGGCGCAAGGCATAACCCTGGCTCATTTGTCCGTACCTCATTCTTCATTTTCCTGCTTGCGCTAAAAGTCCCGGCAAACTCAACCCGCCATTCAATGGCAGCCGCTTCTTGGGTAGAAATAATGGATATTCTGTTACAGCTGGTTTTCAGCGGCATCGCGCTAGGCATGATCTACGCGGTGATCGCATTCGGTTATCAATTGACCTTCGCCACCTCCGGCACACTGAACTTCGGCCAGGGCGAGGCGCTCATGCTGGGCTCGCTGGTCGGTCTCAGCGTCGTCGGCAACATACACGGCGGCCCCTATCTCAACTACTGGCTGATGATCCCGATCGTGCTGGTCTTCGGCGCATTGCAAGGCATGTTCGTCGAATGGATCGGCGTACGTCCGGCGATCAAGATCAAGTCCGAATTCGGCTGGATCATGTCGACCATCGCGCTGGCGATCATCTTCAAGAACGTCGCAGAAAACATCTGGGGCAAAGACGACCTGCCTTTCCCGAGCCCACTGTCCGGCTCCCCGTTCCAGATCTTCGGCGCCAACGTACAGCCGATGCAAGTGCTGGTCGTGGTCGGCGCATTGGCCATCATGCTCGCGGTCGAGCTGTTCAACCGCAAATCGATCTACGGCAAGGCCGTGGTCGCGACGTCCAACGACCGTGACGCCGCCGGCCTGATGGGCATCAATACCAGTGTGGTGATCACATTCTCCTACGCACTGTCCTCCGCAACCGCAGCCTTCGCCGGCGTGCTGGTGGCGCCGCTGACATTGACCGGTGCGACCATGGGCGCCGCGCTCGGCCTTAAGGCATTTGCGGTCGCGATTATCGGCGGCCTGACCTCGGGCATGGGCGCCATCGTCGGCGGCCTGATCCTCGGCATCGCTGAAACCGTCACCGGCTTCTACATCTCGACCGGCTACAAGGAAGTCCCAGGGCTGCTGCTGCTCCTGCTGGTGCTGGCGGTCAAACCTGCAGGCCTGTTCGGCAAAACTGCGATCAAAAAGGTCTGATGAACATGAACAAGAAAATCCTCATTCTCTCGCTCCTCGGTGTCGCCGCGCTCGCGGTGTTACCTCTTTTCGTGCGCAATCCCTACTACCTGCATCTGGTCGAAACCATCCTGATCTACGCCATCCTGCTGTTCGGTCTGGACATCGTGGTCGGCTATACCGGTCAGGTCTCGCTGGGCCACGCCGGTCTGTTCGGCATCGGCTCGTACACCGCCGGCGTGCTGTATTTCAAACTCGGCCTGCCGCTGCTGCTGACGGTGCCTGCCAGTATTGCCGTCACCGCCGTGTTCGGCGCCATCCTGGCCTTGCCGGCCCTGCGCGTGACCGGTCCGTACCTGGCGATGGTCACGCTGGCCTTCGGCACCATCATCCAGATCCTCATCAATGAGATGACCTTCCTCACCGAAGGCCCGATGGGTATCAAGGTCGCCAAGCCGATGATCGGCGGCGACAAGATGACCGAAGTCGAGTTCTTCTACGTCGTCGCCATCCTCATGGTGGTCTCCCTGATCGTGGTTCACCGCATCCTGCGATCCAACCTCGGCCGCGCCTTCCAGGCGTTGCGCGACAGCCCGATCGCATCCGATTGCATGGGCGTCTCGGTGTACCGCTACAAGGTCTATGCCTTCATCATCAGCGCCGCACTGGCCGGTCTGTCGGGCGCCTTGTATGCCTATTCGGAAGAGTACATCTCGCCGAACACCTACAACTTCGAACTGACCATCCTGTTCCTGCTGGCGGTGATCATGGGCGGCCGCAAGTCGCGCATCGGTTCGCTCATCGGCGCGCTGATTGTGGTCATGTTGCCGAGCCTGCTGTCGGACATCGAACTGTTCCGCCAGATCGCGACTGTCGCAGCCGTGATCGTCGTCATCGGAGGCGTCGCTTCCGTGATCAAGAAGGTCAAGACCCCGCGTGAGATCCTCGTGCCGGTGGTCGCCACCGTCCTCATGGCAGCGTTCTCCTACAAGCTGGAAAACATCACCGACTGGCGTCTCACCATCTTCGGCCTGATGACGCTGTTCGTCGTCTATTACCTGCAAGACGGTATCGTCGGCTTCTGCCGCAGCCTGTTCGGTCGCATGCTGAGCAAGCGTCCGTCGTCAACCTTGCCGGCGCAGCAAATTGCCGGCGACAAGACCCAAGCCGTCATCACCACCGCCGCCGTCAAGGAAGACGGCGCAACCCTGCTCAAGGTCAATCAGGTGCTGATGCAGTTCGGCGGCCTCAAAGCCCTGAACAAAGTCGACCTCGACGTGCGCAAGGGCACCGTGCACGGCCTGATCGGCCCCAACGGTTCCGGCAAGAGCACCATGATGAACGTCCTCACCGGCATCTATCGTCCGACCGACGGCGCTGTCGAATACGACGGCCGCGCCATCACCGGCCAGACGCCATCGCTGATCGCTTTGGGCGGCGTGGCGCGCACCTTCCAGAACGTGCAGCTGTTCGGCGAAATGAGCGCCACAGAAAACATCCTGGTCGGCCTGCACCACACCTTCACCAGCAACGTCGCGGACGTCATCATCCATAGCCCGCGCTACAAGCGTGAAGAGAAAGCCGCACGCGAACGCGCCGCTGCGATTCTGGAGTTCGTCGGCCTCGCCGATCTCGCCAACGAAGAAGCGCGCAACCTGCCATACGGCAAACAACGCCTGCTCGAAATCGGCCGCGCCCTGGGCCTGAACCCAAGCCTGCTGCTGCTCGACGAACCGGCCGCCGGTCTCACCGCGCCCGACATCAAGGAACTGGTCGCCATCATCCGCAAGATCCGCGATGTCGGCATCACCATCATCCTCATCGAGCACCACATGGACGTCGTCATGTCGATCTGCGACACCGTCACCGTGCTCGACTTCGGCCAGAAGATCGCCGAAGGCAAGCCGGCCGAAGTGCAGGCCAACCCCAAGGTGATCGAAGCCTATCTCGGCGGCAGCGCCGGCGATTCCACACCAACCACCGCGGGAGCTTGAGATGTTGACGATTTCGAATTTGCAGGCCGCTTACGGCAAGGTTGAAGTGCTGCACGGTATTTCCATGGAAGTACCGAAAGGCAAAGTGGTCACCCTGATCGGTTCCAACGGCGCCGGCAAAACCACCACCATGCGCGCCATCTCCGGCATGATCAAACCGAAGGGCGGCACCGTCACCCTCGGCGGCAAAGACGTCACCGGCCAGGACTCGCACAGGATCGCGCGCGCCGGTCTCGCCCATTCACCCGAAGGCCGCCGCGTCTTCGCCACCATGAGCGTCACCGACAACCTGCTGCTGGGCGCTTTCCCGCGCTTCACGCGCGCCCGTCCCAAGGGCGACATCGCCCACGATCTGGAACGCGCACTGGAGCTTTTCCCGCGCCTCAAGGAGCGTCAGACGCAACTGGCCGGCACCTTGTCCGGCGGCGAACAGCAAATGCTCGCCATGGCCCGCGCCGTGATGCTCAACCCGGAAGTCATCCTGCTTGACGAACCGTCAATGGGCCTCGCGCCCATCCTGGTCGACGAGGTGTTCCGCATCATCTTGCGATTGAAAGAGCAGGGTATTACGATGCTGCTGGTAGAACAATTCGCCGCGGCAGCACTGAACGTCGCCGACTACGGCTATGTACTGGAAAATGGCAAAATTTCCGTACACGGCCCGGCCGACAAACTGCAGAACGACCCGGCGGTCCAGGCAGCCTATCTCGGCGGTGGCGCACATCATTAATCAATAACATGCCAAGCCGGCAACCGGATACTCAGGCGCGCAGTACGCTGCGCGCCGGGTATATTAAGGAGGAGACATACCTCTGAGACCTGACTAGGGTGCGCTGCGGCGCACCTTTTCTTTTTGTGGCCACATTTATATCTTTAGTGGCCAAATAAAAAGAGATTAATAACTACACAAGACGCTTCTTCAAGGAGATGGGATATGGACAAGTTAGTCGTTCAGCTTAAGCATTGTTACGGAATTCATAAGTTTGAAAACGATTTTGATTTTTCATCTCCGACAGATCGTTCCAAGAAGGCCAAAGCCTATGCAATCTATGCACCAAATGGATTGATGAAAACCTCTTTTTCCAAGACTTTCGAGAAAATTTCTCGAGGAGAGAGTCCCAAAGAGGAGCGATACGACCGGCCAAGTGAGTGGCTCGTCGAGGTAGATGGAAAAGCTATTTCGCCTAGTCAGATCTTTGTTTTGAAATCGGAAATTGATATCGGCGAAGAAAGTAATGCTGTAACCAATATTCTTGTCAATCCGGAGAGTAAAAGTAGATATGACAATCTTCTGGTTGAAATTGAAAAGCAAAAAGGCAAGGTTGTTCCTTTGCTCGCTAAATTGACCCTCTCTAACTGATCCAGTTTCCACCGCCTGGCAAAGGCTGCGACACGGTCGTACGACCCTTCATATCCCAGAGCGCAAAGATCTACGTGCATCTGTTTCAGACTGCGTTTTTGCTTTCGAGATTTGGTCGATTCTGTTCTAAGCCAAGTGGATAGCTTGAACGCATACTTATCAAGAGCGCTGGGCGATTTTCTGTCTGCATAGACAGGCTCTATGGTTTCAGAGCGTATGTACCGTCTAACGGTATTTCTTGAAATGCCTAAGCGCCTAGAGATCTCTCTCAGTGAAATCTGGTCACGAATGTGCCAGCGTCGAATAATTCCAATTAAAGCCACGTCGATCACTCCAAACTCCTACCTAAATGCCTAGGTAGGATTGTGTCGTAAATGTGGGTCAACTCTCCGTGCAAAAATACGGCCAAAGTGGGTCAAATTTCGGCGCAAATCAACAATTCGAGCGATCAGCGGTTAATCAAAGATATTTTGTTTATCGTGACTGATAAAATTTGCAGTAAAGACCATCACGATGGTTTGAATTTGGAAGATAAAGTTTCGTTGTCTATGGCGATACGCATGCGAGCGGAAATTTTTTTGATCAATGAGCTTCGTAGAATAAAAAAAGAACCAGAATATTGGAGTGACTCTATGAGTCAATTTGGTTCTCTTATGAAGGAGTACAAAACCTTGAACTCCGCATCTCCCTCATTGCAGATTTTGGAAAAAGTTAGTATCACAGTTAGCTCAAACATACATCTCAACTCTTTTATGTATGAACCTATTCTTGACTTAACTATTCATCATCTGATCAAGCTATATGGCGAAGTGAATGGTCTGAAATCAATTTGAGTATTCGAAATAAAAAATACAGTCATGGCAGGACGTCATGACTGTATTAAATAATTTTCTATTTAGATAGTTTTTGCCAAATACCGCTTCCGCCAAGGCTTCAACACCAGCAACGCCAACACCGCCGCCAGAATATCCAGCGTAATCGCCGTCCCGAACACAGGATGCCAGCTACCGGTCTTCTCGTGCATCAGCGCAGCCAACGGTCCGCCGAGGATCGATCCTATCCCTTGCGAGATATACAGCCAGCCGTAGTTGGCGGTGGCGTTGCGCGTGCCGAAGGTGTCGGTCAGTGTCGACGGGAACAATGAAAAGATCTCGCCCCAGCCGAAGAACACCACGCCTGACAACAGCACGAACAGCACCGCGTTCTCACGCGTCATGAGCCACAGCGCCATGGCGATGCCTTCGAGGGCGAAGGCGAAGAACATGGTGTTTTCGCGGCCGAAGTGATCCGATACCCAGCCGAAGAACGGACGCGTCAGGCCATTGGTCAGACGGTCGATGGTCAGCGCCAGCGGCAGTGCGGCGAGGCCGAACACCATCACGTTGGCGACGCCGAAGTCGCGCGCGAAGCTGGCCATTTGCGAGGTCACCATCAGGCCCGAGGTGGACATCATGGTCATCATGCAGAACATCAGCCAGAACAGCGGCGTGCGCAGCATCTGGCGCGGTGTGAGGTCGTTGCCGGTGGATTGCGCGACGCGCGTTGCCGGCAGCGCCGTCATCGGCTCCGGTGAGCGCAGTGCTTGCGAGGCGACGACGCCGATCACAGCGAAGATCAGGCCGAACTGCCACAGCGTGCTTTCCAGTCCCTGGCCGGCGAGTGCGGATGAGATCGGGAAGGTGGTGAGGATCGCGCCCATGCCGTAACCGGCGGCGACCATGCCGACCGCAAAGCCGCGGCGGTCAGGGAACCAGCGCACCATCTGGCCGACCACGCCGACATACACGATACCGGTGCCGAGTCCGCCGACCAGGCCGTAGCTCAGGTACAGCATACCAATACTGGAGGCTTGCGACGCCAGCACCCAGCTCAGGCCCGACATGACGGTGCCGATGGAGATCAGGCGGCGCGCGCCGAAGCGTTCGATCAATCCGCCCTGGAACGGCGAGAAGAAAGTCTGCAGCACGATCAGCATGGAGAAGGTGATCTGCAGCTCGGACAGCGGCACGCCGAGTTTGGCCGAGAGCGGTTTGGTGAACAGCGTCCATACGTATTGCGGGCTGGAGATCGCCATCATGCAGATCAGGCTGATCAGCAGCTGGAACCAGCGGTTCTGGAGCAGGCCCTGCGCGCTGGCAGGGGCGGATGTTTCAGTCAGAGTGGTCATGCGTTTTCTCCTGAAGTAAGAGGGATGGAGCGCGTTGCCGGTGGATTGTTAATTTATGTATGCATAAATTCGCGGCGAACGAATGCAGGATTCGTGCCATTGAGCATGCATTGCCATGGCGTAGCGGGGGAGCGCCGCGCACGCCGTAGAAAGCAAGCCCGGTCCGGCGAGATGCGGGAGGTAATCAAGAGGAAGCGCAGGCTGGGCGCGGCTGTCAGCGCCCGGTAAGCTGCACTAAATGTGTGCTTTAGCCGAAGCGTTTGCGCCGCGCGGGTGCCGGCGAAGGATGCTGGGCCATCTCGGTGCGGACGTGTTCCAGCCGGTCAATGGTGATCTGTTCGACGACGGCGTGGCTGTCTTTGATGTGGCGTTCGACCAGTGCGCCAGCCTGCGCGGCGTCGCCGTCGGCAATGGCGTCGAGGATGGCGGCGTGTTCGTTGTAGGTGTCGGCGATGCAGTCGCCATAGGCGAAGTCCAGGCGCCGCATGATGCGGATGTGTTCGGTGACTTGACGGTAGACGGCATCGGTCTCCGGATTGCCGGCGGCGGCGACCAGCGCGAGGTGAAATTGCTCGTCCAATGCGGCGACGGCGAGTCCGTCCTTTGCGCGTTTTCTGGTCGTCACGCGCCAGACGGCGTTGGCTTCGGCCAGCAGCGTGTCGCGGGCGGAGGTTGGCCTGCCCGGATCGCAGAGGCGGCGCACCGCGTGCAGCTCGATCATTTCGCGCAGGTCGTAGAGCGCGGCAAAGCGCGAGAAGTCGATCGGCACCACTTCCCAGCCGTTGCGAAAGTAGCCGCGCACCAGACCTTCGCTTTGCAGCCGCATCAGCGCTTCACGCACCGGCGTGCGGGAGACTTGCAGGCGTTCGGCGACGTCGTTCTCGGCAAAGCGGTCGCCGGGCAGCAGGCGGAAAGCGAAGATGTCGTCGCGCAGTTTTTCATAGACGGTTTCCGCGAGCCGCAATGCAGGGCGCCGGGTTGCGTCGTCAGTCGGGTGCACCAATGGTTTCGTTGTCATGCGATGGCGGTGGCGGTGGCTCCTGCGGCGTCGTTTTCAGGTAGCGGCGACGCGGCCGGGTGCAGAGTTCGATTACCGGCAATGGTAGCGCATGGCTTCCCGGTCTGCTTTACATATTCGGCTTCCGTTGCGCAGGATGCCACTGCTGCCGGTCAAGCCGACGACGGCGATCCGGTGTAAGGTAGCGGATTTTCTCAGCGCCATTTCTCTGCATGATCGACGCATTCAAAGCCTCCACCGCCGGATTCAGCCTCAGCCTTTCACTCATCCTCGCCATCGGGTCGCAGAACGCCTTTGTGCTGCGCCAGGGTTTGCGTCGCGAGCATGTTTTCCTGATCTGCCTGACCTGTTTTCTCTCCGACACGGTGCTGATCTTTGCGGGCATTGCCGGGTTCGATGTGGTTATCGCCAGGCTGCCGTGGCTGGAGCAGGCCATGCGCTACATCGGCGCTGCCTTCTTGTTCGCCTATGGCGCCAGAAGTTTGTGGTTGGCGTTGCGATCTTCCGCTGCGCTGGCCGCCGGCGACGCGACTCCGCAGCCGCTGAGAAAGACGCTGCTGATCTGTCTGGCATTGACCTGGCTCAACCCTCACGTCTATCTCGATACGGTATTTTTGATCGGCTCGATTTCTACCCAATACGACGGACAGAAGATTGCCTTTGCGCTTGGCGCCGGCGCGAGTTCGCTGCTGTTTTTCTTTGCGCTGGGTTATGGAGCGCGGCTGCTGCAACCTTTGTTCGCGAGGCCGGTTGCGTGGCGGGTTCTGGACGGACTGATCGCCGTCATCATGTGGAGCATTGCGTATTCGCTGGTGCGGCATGCGGGAGTGTGATCGTCGGTAAAGTTGATCAATCGTCAACGCAAGAAGTGCATTGACCGGAAATCACCCCGTTTCATTTGATTTTGAATCGTCAGCACTGCTCATAAAATATTCGGGATAAACATAAGGAGAAGAACATGTTGAAGGTCGCCAACGGAACAACCACGCTTGATCTGCAACCGCTGATGCCGGTGAGCAAAGTCGCCGGCACGCCGTTTCGGGAAGTCTTCGCCAGCGCCAAAACCGATGCAGCCGCCAACGCAGTGGACGTCTCCGCACTATCCTCGCAATCGGCCGCCGTCGCCGCGCTGAATACGGCCTTGTCGCAAGCCGGCATCACCATTCCGCCGGCCATTCGCATCACCTCCGGCCCCAATGGTCTGGAACTCAGTGGTGACAACCGCAACGCCAAATTTCAGGCGATGCTGCAAGTCAATCCGGATCTGCAGAACCAGCTGGGAGGAATGATTTCCCAGGCCGACACGAGCCGCAAGGCGGCGCTCAACGCCGTCGCCAATGACTTCGCGGGGAAGAACCCCGGCGCCGGCGCCACCGCCTTCCTCGAAGACTTCATGGACGACGAGAAGAACGACACTTACAGCATCAGCTTCAATGGCGCCAACGTTTCCGTCGATGAGATGGGCAAGAAGGGCTGGGAGCCGGTCAAGGACAAGGCCGATTTCACCAAGGATTTGCTGGCGGCGTACACGGGCTATCTGCTGACGCATCAGGCCACGGTTGAAAAGAGCAAAGACGACAAAGAGTCGGATGCCGATCTGGACTTCCGCGCCAAGCTCGCCAAGGCGGCACAGGACAGCGCCGGCGCGGTCTGAGCTGTTCGCCGAATCATCACGCCCGGTTTCTCAACGGGAGTGATGGATACTGGATGATGATGGAAATGCAAGATGCAGATAAGGCCTTCAGGCGTTGACGATATCGAGCTCATTTGCCGCCACCGCGAAGCAATGTTTCGCGAGGCCGGGCGCGACGACAAGACGCTGGCGGAGATGACGCGGTCCTTTCGCGTGTGGCTGGCGCCGCGCTTGCTGGACGGCAGTTACTATGGTTTCTTTGCGGTCGACAACAACCAGGTGGTGGCCGGCATCGGCCTGATGTCCATCGACTGGCCGCCGCATCCTTCCCATCCCGGGCAAGACAAGCGCGGCTACGTTTTCAATGTCTACGTTGAACCCACTCACCGCAAAAGGGGACTCGGCAAAATGCTGATGCGCCTGGCCGAGGAAGCATTCGCTGCGCGCGGGCTGCAATTCGCCATTCTGCATTCGACGCAAATGGGGCGCGAACTCTACGCAGGAATGGGCTGGTCGCCGACATCGGAGATGGCGAAGGTACTGAAGTGAAGAATGCAGGCCAGGGTGACAAACGGATCTTGCCACCCTTGCTTCACATGGGCATCGTCTTCACGCCGAGAAACCGCCGTCTGCGGTGATGGATGCGCCCGTGACGAAGCTTGCTTCGTCCGAACACAACCACGCAACAAGATTGGCAATCTCGCTATCCTTACCCAGGCGTCCGATGGGCATCATCGGACGAAGAGCAGCCTTGACGTCGGTTGCGATGATCTCGGTTTCCGTAGGGCCGGGCTGCACATTGTTGGCCGTGATACCTAGCGGTCCGAGGTCGCGCGCCAGGCCGCGCGTGAACGAGGCGATCGCACCTTTGGTGAGTGCATACACGGCTATATCAGGGTGTCCGACGATGTCGGCGACCATGCTGCCAATATTCACAATACGTCCTCCGGACCCCATATGCGCAAGCGCAGCTTGCGTGCCGACGAAGGCCGCTCGCACATTGACGTTGAGCATACGATCAAAGTCTTCTTGCGCGTAGTCGGTCACGTTCCCCTGAATCAGGATGCCGGCGTTATTTACCAGGATATCCAGTCCACCCAGCATTGTTGCCGCCTCGGTGATGGCTGCGCGTAATTGTGCTGCGTCGCCGCTGTCGGCTCGCAGAGCAATGGCGTTTTCACCGAGTTCCGACACCAATGCCTCTGCACGCTCAGGGGACGACATATAAGTGAATACCACCTTGGCGCCAGTTGCGACCAGACGGCGTACGATGCCGGCGCCGATGCCGCGTGAGCCGCCGGTGACAAAAGCGCGACGGCCGGAGAGATGCTGTTTCATGATGATTCCTTTAATTGACTGATTAGTCCAAAATTAAGTAAAAAAATGAGGTGTCGGAACACCTCTGTTGCCTGCTTCTTAACGAAAACTGCGAATGGCCATGTTGGCGATCCCTGAAAGAACCTCCGCCGAAGCGCCGCCTCGGGCTGCGACCTTGATGCCGGTGATTGTCGCCAGTATGAATTGCCCCGCATGCGCGGCATCGAGGTCGGGTGCGAATTCACCCGATTTCACCGCATCTTGCACACGACGTTCGATCGCGCCGGTCAGGAGCCGTCCCATGGTCTCTGTGAGAGTAACTATTTCAGGAGAGCTGCGGCCGAATTCGCAAATGGCTGAAATTCCGAGACACGAGGGTTTCAGCTCCTCCAGGGCCCGCGCCGCGGCATAGGACAGTAATGCTTCAATTCCCGCTTTACCGCCAGCAGCGCTTTCGAGTGCGACCAGCTGCCCGCCGATACTGTCCGACGCATAGCGTTCCAACGCCTCGAGATAGAGCTGCCATTTGTCGCCAAAGGTGTCATAAAGACTTTGACGGCGAATGTCCATCGCGACGAGCAATGCTTCTGTCGACGTTCCTTCGAAACCGTGTTGGGAGAAAGTGGCGATCGCGCGCGCCAACGCTACGTCACGATCGAATTCTTTGGATCTGGCCATCTGACAATCGTAATTGTTTTGGATTGATCTGTCAATAATTGAAGCGAGCACTGTTCTGCATCCACGTTTATTGATTACGTCTTGGTAGCTCAGTAAGGTACGCGAGCAGTTTTAACGAATGAATGGAAAATTGTCACTCTTGCAATGGCGAATAAATTGAACTATGTAACAATCAACAGCGTTCAGGCGTATCTCCGATTACTTATTCCTTTTCTCTCATGACGACACTCCGACTTCTGGGTCTGCTGGCATTTCTTACCTCGGCCAACGCGTTTGCAGCCGACTCGTACATACGGCTCATCTGCGAAGAAGAGGAGAAAGGTTCCGATGTCATCCTGGATGGCGAGTACAAGGGAAAATGCCCGGTCGACATCAGCACCAAGCCGGGCAGCCATCAGTTGGAGGTGGCCATCAAGAAAGAGGGTAAGTACAAGATCGTCTATCACGCGGACGTACCGGTGGGCGCTGGTGTGGCGCAACGGATCGAAGTACCCCGGCCTCCCGGTTATGGGCAGCCGCCGGAATGGGAGAGTTTCTGGGCGCGGAGAACGCCATTTCCGGTGCTCATGCGCAGTGCCGCGGCGGGCAGTCCGGTTGCCAAGGCAGAGCTGGAGAGGAATTATCTTGCCGACGCTAAGGGATGCCGTTTTCTCCTGATCATGCCTGAGGATATGAAGGCCGCCGTCAAATCCTGGAGCGGCGCTTGCAAGGGGGGCGCAGGATCGGGCCCCGGAGAACTCGTGTGGTCGGCGGACGGCAAGGAAGAGTATGGCCGCCTGACAGGCAACTTCGTCCTGGGCAAAATAGAGGGAAAAGGCCGGCAGGCTTTTCACAACGGCGAAGTCTATGAGGGCATGTTCGCCGGCGGACAGCAGCGTGGGCAAGGCTCCCAGTTGTACGCCAATGGCGACCGCTACGAAGGAGAATTCCAGGATTGGAAGACGACCGTGAAAGGCGTCCTGATCAAAAAGAACGGCGATCGCTACGAGGGCGAATTCAGAAACGGCCAGATGAATGGGAAGGGCGTGCTGACTGCGGCCGACGGTACGCGCAGCGCCGGAAAATTTCAACAGAACAAATTCATCGGCCCGGAATAAAGCCTGATCGTCTCAAGGCCGGTTCCCGGACTTTTTGCTGGCTGAGTTAACGGGCCAGGAACATTCAATGCAATTCACGACCCCTGTCGACCTGGGTTCCTTTGTTCTCCAGAGAACCCGCCATGGAGATGATGTCGTCGTCCGTGACGACGAAGCAGACTTCGAATCCTTCCAGCGTCGCCAGACGAAGAATGAGTTTACCGGCTTCTTCTGCGCGCTCGAGCGACCACGCGCTGGTGGGGAAGACGAGCCGTGCGGAGCGGTCTCCCGATTGCGCCTGCAAGGCCTGGGACTGAATGGTGGGCAGGGTCATCACCAGCGAGGTCAGCAATTCGTACGGCAGGTGCAGGGAGGTTTCCTCGCCTGACTTGTCGAGCATGCCAAGACGCGCCTTCGAGCCGTCGAAGGCGATGTCAAAACTGGTTAAATCGCTGATTTCGATGTCGTTTGACATACTTCATGCCCGCCTGATATTCGTTATGTTCGTAAGGATATAGCGTATGCCGTAACGGCGTCAATTCAATACGCTCCAATACTCCCGTGCGGTCAGCTTCATGCGCGGGCGGCAAAGCGCATCGCCGCCGCGTTCATGCAATAGCGCAAGCCGGTCGGTTTCGGACCATCGTTAAACACGTGTCCCAGATGCGCGTCGCACAAACGGCAGGAGACCGCGGTGCGCTGTACGCCAAAACTGCGATCGGTTTCTTCCACGACGTTGCTTGCGGAAATCGGTTGCCAGAAGCTCGGCCAGCCGGTGCCGGATTCGAACTTGGTTTTGGAGTCGAACAGCGCCGTGTCGCAGCCGATGCAGCGATACAGACCGTCCTTGTGGTTATCCCAGTCCTTGCCGGTGAAAGGACGCTCAGTCCCTGCTTTGCGGGTCACCAGATAGGACGTCTCCGAAAGCTGTTTGCGCCAGTCGGCATCCGCTTTGACAAGCTTGGGCAGACGAACTGTCTTGTCCAGCTTTCCTGCCGGGGAAAACATGTCGATGGTGACTTCATTGTTGGGTCCGGCAGCGGCCAAAGGCGCCGCTGCTGCGCGCCCATGCAGGCTGCCGAGCGCGAGTGCGCCCAGGCCGAGTCTCATCAGCATGCGGCGCCGGGCGCTCGGTACGCGTGTGCCGGATTTTGCATTGTCGGCGTTGTTTGTGTTGTTTGCGCTGTGGCGAGGGATCTTCATGTCGTCTCCTATCCGAAAGTGAATGCGAACGCCTGAGCGCCGCCATCGAGAAACTCAATTGAAAACGTGTGCTCGCCGATCCCGCCGGTTTGGCGGATCAATTGATAGAGCCGTTGTTCGCGGACGATGCCATCGCCTTTGTCATTGATATCGGTGCCGTGCGCTTGCATCGGCGCCTGGCCGTCGAGCATGACGCGGAACTTCACCGGCTTGCTATCGGCGCCGGGTCCGATGACCAGATGCAGATCACGGGCATAGAAGCGGAAAGAGATCTTGCCTGTCGTGCCGGCCAATACCGCTTTTTCCTTGTCGACTTTCCACTTCCCATCCAGTCCCCACTGATTGAGCGTCAGCGCCTTGGGTAAGCGGTATTCGGCTGTCTGGTCCGCTTGCTGATCGGGTGTCGCAGCAAAATTGTCTGCGCGCTCGTAACCCAGATAGGTTTCCGGCGATTGCATATGGTCGTTGTCCGCAGCAGCTTGCAAGCCGCTGGCGTTGATTGCGGCACCCGGAGCCGGGAGATTCTTTGCGCCTGCCTCGATCAGCAACTGACGGATCAGTGCTTCGGACTCTTCATAGTTGCCTTCGCCAAAATGATGACCGCGGATCTGGCCTTGTGCATCGATGAAATAGTGTGCCGGCCAATACTGATTCTTGAAGGACTGCCAGATGCTGAAGTTGTTGTCGAGCGCCACCGGATAGCCGATCTTCATTTCCTTGACGGCGCGCTGCACGTTCTTCAGATCTTTTTCAAAGGCAAACTCGGGGGCGTGTATACCTAGCACGACCAGGCCGTAGTCCTTGTATTTTTCACTCCAGGCTTTGACGTAGGGAAGGGCGCGCAGGCAATTGATGCAGGAGTACGTCCAGAAATCGACCACCACGACTTTGCCGCGCAAGGATTCCGGCGTCAGCGGTGCGGAGTTGATCCATGCTGTTGCGCCGGCCAGTGACGGCAATGTTCCTTCCACGTCCGGAGCGCTGTATGCGCCTGAGCTGCTCATCATGGCATTGCTGCCCGACATGCTTGCGCTCATGGCGACAGGTGCGCCGTCGGCAGGGGCCGGCTTGATGCGCTCGATCAGGGATTGCTCCAGGCGATTGGTGCTATTGAGCGACAGGCGCGTCAACACATCCGTATCCCAGCCTGCGGCAATGGCAACCACCGCAAACAAAATGGCGACGCCTAATGCGCGACGGACCCATTCACCTGCACCGAGAGATTTTTTCATCAGCGAAAACACGCGGCCGCCGATCAGCAAGGCGGCGCCGAGCGATGTCGCGGCGCCCGCAGCATAGGCAAACAACAACAGCGATGTCTGGGTGTTCGGGCCGGAGATCGCTGCGCCGGTCAATACCAGCCCCAGGATAGGTCCGGCGCACGGCGCCCATAGCAAACCAGTGGCGATGCCAAGCAGGAACGAGCGCACTGCGCCGGAACTGCCGCCCTGGTCATCAGATGCGCCTTGCACCAGGCGATTTCCCAGAGAGACAAATGGCTTGGCAACGATGTCCGCCAGGCGCTTGGACAGCAGCGTCAACGCAAAGGCGGCAAGCATGACCAACGCCAGCACACGCCCATATTGATTGATGTGTACAGCCCAGGCGCCGCCGACTGCGGCGAGTGACGCAATGCCGGCAAAGGTGGCGGCCATGCCGATCAGCATCGGCAAACCGGATTTCAGGAATGGTTGTTCCGCACGTGCGAATACGAACGGCAGAACCGGCAGGATGCAAGGGCTGAGAATGGTCAGCACGCCGCCCAGAAAAACCAGCAAGAACAAAATCATTTTTTCTCCGTCATCGATGCAAACAACATCGCGGTAGTTGCTGCTGCTGCTGCTGCTGCTGCTGCGCAGCCTTGATTTTTAGGGATTACAGCGAGTTAGTCGTCGGTCTGACCCAGGCATTACAAAAATAGTTGTTGCCGTTGTTTTGATTGCGTGCGGCATGCGCCCGGTCAATATGTCCGGTCTGGCAATGACATTGAGGGATGCTGAAAGCGAGAGTACGCCGGGATGCGGCACTCCGGCATTACAAATGGATGACAATTTTGTCATTTAAAATGGCTGTGCCGCCAACCGGGCATAACCGTCTGAAAACAGATGGTCAACGCCATTCCTCTACCGATCAACAATCAAGATGAATTTCAAGATGAACAATATGCCACCAGCAGAAAACCATGAAGTCCAGATACGCCCGGTAAGGAAAGAAGACTTCCACGCCTGGCAGCGTCTATGGCAAGGCTATAACGCCTTCTACGGGCGCCACGGCGAGACGGCGTTGGCCGAGGAGATCACCGCAATGACATGGTCGCGCTTTTTTGACGCCTACGAACCGGTGCATGCGCTGGTTGCCGAATGTGATGGCCAGTTGATCGGGCTGGCGCATTTTCTGTTTCATCGCAGTACGACGCAGATCGGCCCCAACTGCTATTTGCAGGATCTTTTTACTGCGGAGTCATCCAGAGGAAAGGGCGTGGCGCGCAGGTTGATTGAAGAGGTCTATGCGAGGGCAAAGGCAGCGGGCAGCGGCAGGGTCTACTGGCAAACGCATGAGACCAATGCCACTGCAATGAAGCTGTATGACAAGGTCGCCGAGAAGTCGGGCTTTGTCGTCTATCGGAAGTTGCTCTGAAGGTCGGCGAAGCGGATGACCGGTCCGAACGTATGGACTGGCCATCCGCCTGATGTGAGACTAGTTAAAAAATTTCAGCAGCAGCGTGGCGCACACGATCATGACCGCGCCGCCGATACGGGTGGAGATCTGCGCGAACGGCATCAGCCCCATGCGGTTGGACGCCGACAGAATCGCGACGTCGCCGGTTCCACCCAGGCCGCTGTGGCATGCCGTGACGATGCCCGACTCCACCGGATACATGTTGAGCCATTTGCCGGCGAAGAAGCCGCACGCCACCAGCGAGATGACGGTGCCGGCGCAGACCGCAAAATAGCCTGGCGTGAACGCATGCACCAGATCTTTCCATGATACGAACAGCGCACCCAGGCCGACCAGGATGGCAAACGTCAGGTTGCTGGAGACGAACTTGTACATCTGGTAGGCGCCCAATTCGATTTTCTCCGGGACCAGCTTGCATACCTTCAGCAACGCCGCGCTGATGATCATCAGGATAGGACCGGGAATGCCGGTATATTCCGACAGCACCGCGCCGAGAATGAAGAAGGCGCAGCTGACCAGCAGACCGGCGCCCATCAGGCCCAGATCGATGGGTACGTTGGTGTGGTCGGTTTTGAGCAGGTCGACATCTTCCCCCGATTTGACGAGGTAGCCGTTGCCGTTCAGATGCGGCTTCTTGTCGCCGATCCAGCGCAGCACGCCGCTCGACAGGATCGCGACGACATTGCCCAGCAGCGCCGCAGGAACCAGCATGGCGATCAGCTCGGCCTGCGGTCTGCCGAGGATTTCCGAATAGCCGATGGAGAGCGGCAATATCCCTTCGCCTATACCGCCGCCGAAGATGGGAATGATGATGAAGAAGAAGGTGTGCCTGGGCGTGTAGCCAAACAACCAGCCGACGGAAATCCCCACCACGATGGCCCCGATCGAACCGATCAGCAGAGGCAGGAACATGCGCATGAAGCCTTGTACCAGCACCTTGTGGCTCATGCCCAGTATGCTGCCGGCAACCAGGCAGGCGATGTACAGATACTGCAGATTCGCTGTCTTCATGGTGGTGGTGATGGCCTTGAGCATTTCCGGATCCATCAGCTTGAAACCAATCAGCGCCGACGGCACAAACAGGCACAGAATTGCTGCGCCGCCGATGTGCCTGAAGACGGGCAGCCGGCTGCCGATTTCGCCGAGCAGAAATCCGGCCAGCATGAGCACGGCAAAGCCGCCGATCATGTCGTTGGGTAGTTTTTTGTTGAGCGCGGCAATGATGGTGATTGCCGCGATGGCGACATAGACTGGTAGCGGCAGCGGGCCGATTTTATAGCTGCTGATGGATTGCCATGCGCCTTGCCGGGTGTCAGGCGATTCGATTGAGGTTGCTTTCATGTTTGTCTCCGTATTGAGGGCGGCAGCTCTTTTTTTGTATGAGGTTGGATGCCGCTTGATTCAAGAAATGCTGCTAGCTGTTGCCCAAAGGTTCGGCTGGCGAAGTTGCGTTGAGCGTCGCGTTAGTCGTCGCGTCGATGCGTGCTCTGGTGACGTGAGCAATGTTGTGCAACCAGGGCCGTTGTTGCCAGTGTTGCTGCTGGAATGCGCTGATCTCATCTTGCAGCGACAAGGTCGCGCCGATGATGTCGAGGCCTTCCAGAAACATGTGGTGATGCCGGGCCGACAGGGTGAATGAGGCTTTCACGCTGTGACTCTTGACCGTCATGTTGTTGACGTCGATCAGCACCTTGCTGGTCAGCGGATCGGAGACGTCGTCCATGATGCGTTGCACGTCGGCTTCCGGAAGCATCACCAGCAGCAGGCGATTGTTCATCGCGTTGCTGTAGAAGATCTCGCCGAAGCTGGGCGCAATGACCGCACGGATGCCGAATTGCTGCAGTCCCCATACTGCGTGTTCGCGACTGGAACCGCAGCCGAAATTGCTGCCGGCGACAATGATCGAAGCCCCCTGATACGCAGGCTGGTTGAGCACGAAACCGGGGCGCGGCTGATGATCGCCGTCATAGCGCAGGTCATACAGCAAACCTTGGTCCAGGCCTTTTTTGTCGATGCCGCGCAAGAACTGCTTGGGCATGATCTGGTCGGTATCCAGATTCGGCGTGGGGAGGGAGGCGGCGATACCGTCAACGCGCGTGGTGTCAGCAATACTGGTCATGCTGGTCATATCAGACATGGGCTTCTCCTAATTTGCGAACGTCGGTGATGCAGCCGGTAATGGCTGCTGCGGCCGCCATCGCCGGGCTCATCAGATGTGTAATGCCGCCGCGTCCCTGGCGTCCTTCAAAGTTCCTGTTGGTGGTGGAAGCACAGCGTTCGCCCGGCAGCAGGAAGTCGTCATTCATGGCCAGGCACATGGAGCAGCCCGGCTGCCTCCATTCAAAACCACTGTCGATCAGTATCTGGGCGATGCCTTCACGCTCGGCCTGTCTGCGCACGGCGCCGGATCCCGGCACCACCATGGCGCGCACCGAGGACGCCACCTTGCGTCCTTTGACGATCCCGGCGACGACACGCAGGTCTTCGATGCGGGCATTGGTGCATGAGCCGATGAACACGCGCTGCACGGCAATGCCTTCCATCTCGGTGCCGCCTTGCAGGCCGGTGTAGCGCAGCGCCTGTTCCGACGCTGCACGCACCGTGGGGTCTTGCGCCGATGCCGGCGAGGGGATTTTTCCTGTTACCGGCACGGCCTGGTCGGGGCTGGTGCCCCAGGTGACGTACGGTGCGACTTCACTCGCATCGAAGACGTGCTCGATGTCGAACACGGCCTCGCTGTCGCTATGCAGGGTCGCCCAGTCGGCAAGCGCGGCGTCCCGGTACTGTGCTGCAATCTCGGGGGCATGTTCCAGGACGTATTGTGCGGCGGCGTCGTCGGGGGCGATCAAGGCGCCGCGTGCACCGGCTTCGACGGTCATGTTGCACAGGGTCATGCGCGCTTCCATCGACAGCGCGGCGATGGCGCTCCCTTGAAACTCCACCACATAGCCTCGCGCGCCTTGCGCGCCGATGCAGCTGATGATGTACATGATCAGATCCTTGGCGCTGGAACCCGGCGGCAGTACGCCATCGACGCGAATGCGCATGTCCTTGGCCAGCCGGTACACCAGCGTCTGTGTCGCCAGCACGTGTTCAACTTCCGACGTGCCGATACCAAAGCCGAGCGCGCCAAACGCGCCGTAGGTCGTGGTATGGCTATCGCCGCACAGCACCACCATGCCGGGGCGGATCATGCCCAGCTCCGGTGTGATGACGTGTTCGATACCTTGCAAGGCATCGTTGGTGTCGAACAGCACGATGCCGTGCGCGGTGCAGTTTTTGGCGAGATTGGCGGCTTGCAGCGCCGACGAGGGATCCTGAATGATGCGAAAACTCACCGGATGCGTCGGAATGATATGGTCCACCACGGACAAATGTTGTCCGGGCACGGCCACCGGCCGTCCAGCTTCGTGCAGCCCGGCGAATGCCTGCGGGCTGGTGTATTCATTCATGATGTGCAGGTCTGCGTAGAGCAGCACGTTCTGCTCATCGAGCCGCGCCACGGAATGCGACTCCACCAGTTTTTGATACAGCGTCCTAGCCATGTTGCTTCCTCCTTGTGCGCACCTGCGCTTGCAGGCTTGCGGGTTTTGAATGGCGCCAAACTTTTGCGCACTTCATGAGGAGGAAGTGTAATAATTCTGTGGCTATTTATAATTCATATTCACTACATCTATTATTTAGTTGAGTTTAATAATGGACCGCATATCTGATCTGGAATTTTTCATTCAGCTGGTGAAGCAGGGATCCCTGGCTTCGCTCGCCAGGGAGCTGGGCGTCACGCCGCCGGCTGTGACGTCTCGGCTGGCGCAGATAGAAAAGCGCCTCGGCGTCAGACTGCTCAATCGCACCACACGGCGCATCAGTGTGACGCACGAAGGCGAGGTCTATCTGGCGACCGGCGCCAAGCTGCTGGCAGAACTGCAGGAGCTGGAACAGACCGTGTCCAGCAGCCGCGGCATCCCCAAAGGCGTGCTACGGGTCAATGCCACTTTCGGCTTTGGCCGTCGCCACATTACGCCGGCGATCGCTGCATTCGTGCGGCGTTATCCGGAAGTGGAAGTGCAGCTCGAACTTACCGACAGATCCATCAATCTGGCCGACAAGGCATTCGATATCGGCATCTGGTTCGGCACCGTGCCGGATTCCAGAATGGTCGCCAGAAAGATCGTTTCGAACAAAAGACTGCTTTGCGCCTCACCAGCCTATCTGAAAAGAGCCGGTACGCCATTGGTCCCCAGAGATCTGCAAACGCACCAATGCATCGTCTTGCGCGAAAGCGACGCCGCCTACGGCACCTGGCATCTCGCGCGCGGCAGCAAGCAGGAGACTATCAAAGTCCGCGGCAGTCTGAGCACCAACGATGGCGAAGCCGGCGTAGTGTGGGCGCTGGAAGGCCACGGCATTCTGATGCGCTCCGAGTGGGATGTTCATCCATATGTCAAAGCGGGGAAGCTGGTGCAGGTGTTGGGCGAATGGTCGCTGCCGGGGGCGGACATTTTTGCCGTTTATCCGGAGCGAGCGCATCTTTCTGCAAAGGTCAGTGCGTTTATCGATTTTTTGACAGCGTGGTTTGCCAAGGAAGCGGCGTGGATAAATAAGGGCAGATAGAGCGGAAGTCATGGATCGTCAATATTCCAAAGAGGAAATTCCATCGACGAGGGCTTGATCCTCTCCAGGTTGGCGGGCCGGAAAAAACTAAATGATACGAGTCGGATAAAATCGTTTCCCGAAGCGGATTCATTCCGCGCGTACAGAAAGAATAAATTTCACGGGGGAGGGGCAATAATGCGTGATTCCAATTCGATGCCACGGCGCAAGTTTTTGCAAACCGGGGCAGCGTTGTCTGCGTTGTTATATGCGGGGAGTTTTCCTGCGGCACTGAATGCAGCGCCGGTACTGCATTCGCCGAAAAATCTACGGGCTTTGCGCAACAGTCTGCATGGCCGCCTGATCTTGCCCGGTGAAATGGGTTATGCCATGGCGGCCACACCCAACAATGCGCGCTATGCGGATGCACTGCCGCTTGCGGTGGCGATGTGTGCAGACGCGCACGATGTCCAGCTGTGCCTGCGCTGGGCAGCAGACCATCGCGAAAAATTCGCCATTCGCTCCGGTGGCCACAACTATGCTGGTTTCTCAACCACCAGGGG
This sequence comes from Herbaspirillum sp. GW822-FHT03A08, assembly GCF_058801885.1. Lineage (NCBI taxonomy): Bacteria > Pseudomonadati > Pseudomonadota > Betaproteobacteria > Burkholderiales > Oxalobacteraceae > Herbaspirillum > Herbaspirillum sp. GW822-FHT03A08. The sequence goes on from NZ_JBXANR010000005.1 coordinate 74,592, forward strand.
CTTGCTGATCGACGTCAAGGCGATGAGCAAGGTGTGGTTCGATATCGACAAAAACCGCGGCTACATCCAGGCCGGCGCCAATAACCAGAATATGGCCGACGCCTTCAGCGGCTCAAGCTTTGCCATTCCTTCCGGCCGTTGCCCCACAGTGGGCGCCAGCGGCCTGGTGCTCGGCGGCGGTTGGGGATTCGCCGCGACCCATGCGGGCCTGACCTGCGACAGTCTGGTTCAGACGGACATCGTACTGGCCAACGGCCGGCAGGTCAGCGCCGACGCCGATGGCGACTTCAGGGATCTGTTCTGGGCGCTGCGCGGCGGCGGTGGCGGCAACTTCGGCGTCAACACCGGATTCAGTTTTGAGCTGCACGAGGTGAAGGATGACGTAACGATTTTCAACATCCTGTGGCCGGGCGAAAAGCAAATCGAACTGCTGAGTACATTGCAGGAAATACAAAACAACCACGCACAGCAAATTTCAACCCGCACCAAGGCCTATCCCAATGCTCCCGGCCCTCGGCCGCGACGCGATCAGCTTCAGGTAACGACACTCGGCCAGTTCTTCGGCCCGCGCGACAAGGCCATGGAAGCGCTCGCTCCGGCACTCAAGCTGGTTAAACCGCTCAAGAGCGATATTCGCCAGATGAGTTATTGGCAAGCGCGCGACTATCTTATTACCGATGATCCGAATGGCATGTATGACCTGCGCTCAAGCTATGTGGCCGACGCCTTGCCGGCGGAAGCGCTGGAAACGATGCTGCAATGGATGATGAAATGGCCGGGAGGCTCGCTGCTTCCGGAAAATATGGGCATTCTGTTTGCTATCGGCGGTAAGGTCCGGGAGGTAGCACCCGATGCCACCGCGTACGTGCATCGGAACGCCAACTACATCTTTGAAATGGAAAGCGCCTGGGCGCCGATCGACCGGCCGGATGTGGTGCGCCGGCAGCAAGCCTGGCTCACGGAATATTTTGCGGCCATGCAGCCATTCATGCTGCCGCAGTCCTACGTCAACTTTCCTAGCAGGGACCTGCCGCATTGGGCAAAAGCTTACTATGGCGACAACCTGGCACGATTGATGCGTATGAAAAGCAAATACGATCCCGGAAACCTCTTTTCATTTGCGCAAAGCATACCGTCCGCTTAAGAACATGAAATTCGTCTCAAAGCATTCTTTGGCAGTACATTTGCTACGCATCATTTTTGGCAGTTACTTTGTGGTGACGCTCATTGTCACTTGCGTCCAGTTGGCTGCTGACTACCAGCACACGAAAACTGGCATCGACAGTGAATTGATGGCCATGGATCTGACATTCGGAACCAGTCTGGCCAGCGCGACCTGGCGCTTTCAGGGAGACGTGCAGAAGGCCACTCTCACCGGCATCAGCAATCTGCCTGTGGTGACCGGCGTCAAGATTGAAGATCCCCAGGGACGTCTGGTGCTCGCCTTGGGTAATATCTACGACGGCGATGGAAAGCAGATACATGTCGACGCTGATGGCGTACGCAGTCAAGTGGCAACAGGTTTCCTCAATGCCGCAACCGGTCATCGCTTTCCCATTCTCTACCGTGACGAACATAACCTCAGCCACGACATCGGCTCCTGGACGGTGTACTCAAGCCGTCACGTCGTGGTCAGGAAAGTGGCTTATGGATTCACGCTCATTCTGATCAATTCCATCATCAAGACGCTGGTGTTGTGGTTTATCTTTCTCTACGTATTCCAGCGTTGGCTAGGCGCGCCTATTACCAAACTCAGCACCTTCGTGCGGGAGCAGGATCTGAATCAGCTCGATACGCCGCAAAGCATTGCATTGCCCGGGAAAAAACAACATGAACTGCATTTTCTCGCCGATGCCATCAACGCGATGCTGGCGAGTCTGAGAAAACACATGGGACAAAACCGGGCGCTCTATGAAGAGCTGCAACAGGAGAAGGAATCCCTGCGCGCTCTGAACACGTCGCTGGAATTACGCATTGCTGAACGTACCCGCGATCTGGCGCAAGCCAACGAGCAACTCAAGCTGCTCAGCCTCACTGACGCGCTCACCGGCATCCCCAACCGCCGTTGTTTTGATCAGACCCTCGATCAGGAGTGGCGACGCTGCGCCCGCAATGGCAAACCGCTGATGGTCGCTCTATTCGATGTGGATTGGTTCAAACATTACAATGACCACTATGGTCACATTGCCGGTGACGAGGTATTGCGGCAGGTTGCCGGCATCTTGCAACAAACCGTGGGCAGGGCAGGCGACACCGTGGCGCGCTACGGCGGGGAAGAGTTTGCGTTGATCGCACCGGACACCGATAGCGAATCGGGACTCAGTGTCGTGCACAGAATGTGCGATGCCATTTTTTCGCTGGACATGCCTCACACGTTATCAAATTTCGGGCGTATTACGGTGAGCGTCGGTGTGGCCAGTTGTGTGCCGTCTCAGCATCAGGGTGATATCAATACGCTGCTGCAAGCAGCCGACGCAGCCCTGTATCGTGCAAAAATTGCGGGACGCAACCAGGTTCTGGTTGCGGAATAGTCATCCCTCCATCATTGAAGAAAGTAGGCGATGTTGTATTGCGTTTTGCGTTGCGTTCTGTCCTCCCTGGCAATCGCCGCTTTATGTCCGGCCGCAATGGCTGCCGACGAGATCATTTGGGGCAAATACAATGTGCCGCCCTACATGATTCGGGCGGGAGAGTGGGCGCATCAAGGTATTTTTGACCAGACCCTCGATGTCCTCAAAGACAAGATGCCTCAGTATCAGCATGTGGAGTTGGAGGCGCCGTTTCCCCGTATCAACAGCGAGATCAAAAAAGGCAGCCACTGGTGCTTTAACGGGACATTGAAAACACCGGAACGTGAAGCCTATGGCTATTTTTCGTTACCCAGTTCTATCTTTCTCCCGGTCCGGATCATTGTGCGCCGGGACCGCCTGAATGAATTCAAGGGGCGACAATCGCTGCAGGCTCTGTTGCAGAATCATCAGTTCATCACCTCGGTGATGCGCGACCGGTCGTACAGCCCTACGGTGGACAAATTGCTGGCCGCTTACCCGCCGAAAGAAAATTATTCGGAACAGGTCGAAGCCATCGGCATGTTGTTGGCAGGGCGGATCGATTTCATGGTCGAGTTACCGCTATTGGCATTCGATCAGGCCCGCGTGATGGGCCACCCGGGAGAACTGATCGCCATTCCCCTGCAGGAGGGGGACGAAGTCGTCTTCAACCGGGTCATGTGCTCAAAGAATGAATGGGGGCGCAAAGTGGTGGAGCAGGTCAACAAGGTACTGATCGCGAATCGCGGCCAACCCTATTACCGCCGTATTGTCGAAAAATGGCACGATGCTGAATCGGTGGCTGAGATACGTAAAATTTACGATACCGTCTTTCTCAAGACGCCATAGACGCATTACAAAGAAATGGCTGGGAAAGTGCGAAGTGAAGTCGGGGCCTTTTCTTTCTATCGGTTCGTGACGGCCGCGATCGGCCAGAAGCGAAGATGTTGAGAACTCCGAATTTTTCCCAGAAATTCTAGACGGCCCGAAGCTGCTCGGCCAAATGATTTAACACGGTCCGCGTCTTGGACGGCATGCGTTGTCCCAGAGGTATCAGCGCATGCACCGGAGGACCGTCGACATCGGCTGAAGGCAGGACATGTACCAGCCGGCCGGCTTCCACATGGGGTTTGGCTACCCGGTCGAGTATCTGGGATATTCCCAGCCCATGAATAGTCGCGTCAACCAATCCCTGCCCATCAGCCAGCACCATCACCGGCGATGGTGAAATCTCGCGGACGATCTCGCCGTCCTGTACTGTCCACGGTCGCAAGCGGCCTGACGGGCCGCGAAAGATCACGGCGTCGTGGACACTCAGTTCAGAGACGGCCTGAATGGGGGCGTGTTGCGCCAGATACTCCGGCGCGGCGTAAAGTCCCAACCGCAAATCACAGAGCTTGCGAACGGTCATGTCGCTGTCAGCCGGCAGCATGCCGATGCGCACAACAATATCCCATCCTTCACCAACGGCATCCGACATCCTGTCACTGAGTGCAACTTCCAGTGTCACTTTCGGATAACGCTTCCTCAAGTCCACAAAGCTAGGTAACAGCAGGCGCCCGAAACCAGCGGGCAGATCGATGCGCACACGGCCAAGAGGCTCATCCCGGCGCGCAGCCAAGGCTTGTTCCGCATCACGAAGCCCATCCAGGGCAGCTTGTGCAGCCTGAAGGTAGGTTTCGCCATCTTCCGTCAATCGCACCGCACGCGTAGTGCGCTGGAACAGCTTCGTTCCGAGGCGCGCCTCTAGCCGCTGCACAGCCTTTCCCACATTGGATTTGCTGGTGCCGAGGTTCTCCGCAGCCTTGGTGAAACTGCCTGTTTGCGCCACAGCCGCAAACGCCGTGATCTCTGGAATTGATGCGTCGGAGCGTTCGCTCATTGTATCCCCGCTGGAAACAAAGAAAGTCAGATTGGCTAGTTTATCAAGTTTTAAGCGAAAGTCATACTGCGTTCCAAGGTCCTGCAGTCTGCGCAATTCCGCGCAAGTTGAGCAGGAAGGGGCACCAGGCGCTGGCGCCCGGCAAGCAAAGAGAAGGCATCAGCATGTTGACCAGAGAATTGATCAGTTCAGGCCAGTACCTCGAGCAGCTCAGTACGCTGCCTGCGGAATGGTTATGGACACCCGAAAAAATACAACGCTCATACGAAGAAACGATACGCGCTCGTCCTGGCACGGGCGACGTCTGGCTGTTCGGCTATGGATCGTTGATCTGGAATCCATTGCTTGATTTTGATGCGCAGCAAGGAGCCATTCTGGATGGCTGGAGCCGGAGCTTTTGCTTGCGAATGTTGGCCGGCCGCGCAAGTGCCGATGCACCGGGAAGAATGCTGGCGCTTGAGCCAGGGGGCCGCGCCCAAGGCGTTGCTTTCCGTATTGCCGCCGACAAGCTGGAGCAGGAACTCCCGATGGTCTGGGTTCGGGAGATGGTGGCCGGTTCTTATACGCCCACCTGGCAAATCGTCTCACTCGAAGACGGACAGCAGGTGCAGGCGCTGGTTTTCGTCGCCGACCGGACGGCCGCTCAATACGACGCCGACGCGTCCATTGCGACGGTAGCGCCATTGATCGCGCATGCGTCCGGCGTGCATGGCAGCAACGCCGACTACGTTTTCAAGCTTTCTTTTGCGTTGGCAGACCGTGGCTTCACCGATGACTACATCGAAGCCCTGGCCTTTGAACTTCAACGCATTTGTTCTGACCGCGACCGCCACCAGCTCCGCTGCACCGGCCGAAATCTTCCGTAACCGCCATTTCTCAATCCAAGGAGTCTCTTATGCTTACCAATCGCAAACGGCTATCCCTGATTCTCGGTGCTCTCTTCATTGCGGGCGCCGGCGTAGCCACTACTCAATATCACCACGGCATTGCCGATGCGCAAGCGGCTAATGCGCCTGCAGCAACTGAAGTCGATGTCGCTATCGTCGTCAGCCAACAGGTCACCGAATGGCAAAACTATTCGGGTCGCCTGGAGGCCATCGACAAGGTCGAGATCCGGCCGCTGGCATCCGGCAAGATTGTCGCAGTGCATTTCAAAGATGGGGAGAAGGTGAAGAAGGGCGACTTGCTCTTCACCATCGACCCGCAACCTTATGCCGCCGAGCTGGATCGTGCACAGGCTCAGGTCGCCGCAGCCGAAGCACGTGTTGGCTACGCTTCGTCAGACCTGACGCGCAACCAACGTCTGCTGGCGGACAACGCCGTCTCGCGCCGCGACTTCGAAGAAAAGCGCAACGCCTCGCTGGAAGCCAACGCCGCACTGCGCGCCGCCAAGGCCGCAGTGGAAGCTGCGCGCATCAATCTCGCCTATACCAAAATCACCGCACCGGTATCGGGTCGCGTATCGCGTGCAGAAATGACCGTCGGCAACATCGTCTCGGCCGGTGCGAACGCACCGTTGCTGACAACGGTGGTGTCGCAGTCGCCAATCTATGCATCATTCGACGTCGATGAACAAACCTATCTGCGTTACCTGCGGCAGGGTGGGTCGTCGAAGACGCCCGTTGCGCTCGGACTGGCTAACGAAGAAGGCTACTCGCGCGAAGGCCGCATCAATTCCGTCGACAATCAGCTTGACACCCATTCCGGCACTATCCGCGTGCGCGCGAGCTTTGACAACGGCGACGGCGCATTGCTGCCCGGGCTGTACGCACGCATCAAAGTCGGTGCCGGAAAACCGCAACAGTCCGTGCTGATCAACGACACAGCGATCGGCACCGACCAGGCCAAGCGCTTCGTGCTGGTGGTGGACAAGGCCAATCACGTCGAATACCGCGAAATCAATCCCGGCAACCTGCACGAAGGCATGCGCATCGTTACCTCCGGCCTGCAACCGGGAGAACGCGTGATCGTCAACGGCATGCAGCGTGTCCGTCCGAATGACAGCGTACAACCGCGCACCGTCGGCATGAACGACGGCAAGCCGGTGGCGACAGCCAAACCGGCTGCCTGAAGCAAGTCCAGAACCCGGAGTCCATCATGAACATTTCAAAATTCTTTATCGACCGGCCGATCTTCGCCGGCGTGCTGTCGGTGATTGTCGTCCTCGCCGGCCTGATCGCGCTGAAGATGCTTCCTACCGGCGAATATCCCGAAGTCGTCCCACCCTCGGTTATCGTGCGCGCGCAATACCCCGGCGCCAATCCCAAAGTGATCGCCGAGACCGTTGCCGCGCCCATCGAGGAACAGATCAATGGTGTGGAAAACATGTTGTACATGCAGTCGCAAGCCAACAGCGACGGCAAGATGACGACCACCGTCACCTTCAAGCTCGGCACCGATCCCGACAAGGCGCAACAGTTTGTGCAAAACCGCGTGGCGCAGGCATTGCCGCGCCTGCCGGAAGATGTGCAGAAGCTGGGTGTGACCACGGTCAAGTCCTCACCGACGCTGACGATGGGTGTGAGCTTGTTCTCGCCCAATGATCGCTACGACCTGACTTACCTGCGCAACTACGCGCTGATCAACGTCAAGGATCGCCTGGCCCGTATTCCCGGCATCGGTGAAGTCGTGCTGTGGGGCTCGGGCGACTACGCCATGCGCGTCTGGCTCGATCCCGGCAAGGTGGCGGCGCAGAACATGACTGCAGGTGAAGTGGTCAAGGCAATTCGTGAACAGAACGTGCAGGCCGCCGCCGGTGTGATCGGCGCATCGCCCATGCCGGCCGACGTACCGATGCAATTCAACGTCAATGCGCAGGGCCGTCTGAAAACTGAAGAAGATTTCCGCAACATCATCCTGAAGACCTCGGCTGATGGCGCGGTGACGCATCTGTCGGACGTGGCGCGTGTTGAACTGGGGGCATCTGAATATGCGCTGCGGGCCATGCTGGATGACAAGCCCGCGATTCAGCTGATCATCTTCCAGCAGCCTGGCGCCAACTCGCTGCAGATTTCAGACGACGTGCGCGCTGCGATGGAAGAGCTTAAGGCTGACATGCCGCAAGGTGTGGACTACGGCGTCAAGTACGATCCGACGCAATTTGTGCGCGAAAGTATCGATGCCGTCATCCATACGCTGATCGAAGCCATCATATTGGTGGTGATCGTGGTGGTGGTATTCCTGCAATCCTGGCGGGCATCCCTGATCCCGCTGCTGGCGGTGCCTGTGTCTATTGTTGGCACCTTCTCGCTGCTTCTGGGATTCGGCTTCACGATCAATGCCTTGTCGTTGTTCGGAATGGTGCTGGCCATCGGCATTGTGGTCGATGATGCCATCGTGGTGGTGGAGAACGTTGAGCGCAATATCGCTGCAGGTCTCTCTGCGCGGGAAGCGACTTACAAAGCCATGCAGGAAGTGTCGGGGCCGATCATTGCGATCGCGCTGACGCTGGTTGCCGTGTTTGTCCCGCTGGCATTCATGTCAGGTCTGACCGGCCAGTTCTACAAGCAATTCGCCATGACGATCGCGATCTCGACCGTGATCTCGGCGTTCAATTCGCTGACCTTGTCTCCTGCATTGTCGGCGATCCTGCTCAAGAGCCATCACGATCCCAAAGACAAGTTGACTTTGCTGATCGATCGCATCTTCGGACGCTTCTTTGCCGGCTTCAATAAGGTTTTTCATCGCGGTTCAGAATCGTATGGCCGTGGGGTAGGGGGCGTCATCAACCGCAAGATGGCAATGCTCGCCGTCTATGCTGTACTACTGGGCCTGACCGTGTTGCTGGGTAAAGTCGTGCCGGGTGGTTTTGTTCCTGGCCAGGATAAAGACTATCTGGTCAGTATCGTGCAGTTGCCGAACGGCGCATCGCTGGAGCGTACCGAAGCCATCGTCAGGCAGATGAACGAGATCGCCCTGAAGGTCCCCGGCGTGCGCAATGTGCCGTCTTTCCCAGGCCTGTCGGTCAACGGCCTGACCAATTCGTCTTCCAGCGCGCTGGTGTTCTCCGTGCTCAAACCATCCAAGGAGCGCTCGAAGGAAGAGTCTGCGGACGCCATTGCCGCCACGCTGAACGCCAGGTTCTCTCAGATCAAAGGTGCCGTGATTGCGACGTTCCCGCCGCCGCCCGTATCCGGGCTGGGCACAGTCGGCGGTTTCAAGTTGCAGATTCAGGATCGTGGCGCTCTCGGATATGAAGCACTGAACGACGCTACTCAGGCCTTCATGAAGGCGGCCGCCAAAGAACCTGCGCTGGGCCCGATGTTTACCAGCTATCAGATCAACGTGCCGCAACTGGATGTCGACCTGGATCGCGTCAAAGCCAAGCAGCTCGGTGTGTCGGTGACGGACGTTTTCGACACCATGCAGATCTACCTGGGTTCGCTGTACGTCAACGATTTCAATCGCTTCGGCCGTGTTTATCAGGTTCGTGCTCAGGCTGATGCGCCGTACCGTGCTTCGGCAGATGACATCGGTGTACTCAAGACCCGCAATAACCGGGGTGAGATGGTGCCGCTGTCGTCAGTCGTGAAAGTCAAGGAAAGCTATGGTCCGGAAATGGTCGTGCGTTACAACGGCTTTACTGCCGCCGACATCAACGGCGGTCCTGCTCCAGGCTATTCGAGCGGCCAGGCGCAAGCCGCAGTGGAACGTATTGCTGCCGAAACCCTGCCTCGCGGCATCAAGTTCGAATGGACGGACTTGACCTATCAACAGATCCTGACCGGCAATGCCGCCCTCTGGGTATTCCCTATCAGCGTACTGCTGGTGTTCCTGGTGCTGGCTGCGATGTATGAAAGTCTGACTTTGCCGCTGGCGATTCTGCTGATCGTCCCGATGAGCATTCTGTCCGCACTAGCCGGCGTATGGCTGACACGTGGCGACAACAACATCTTCACGCAGATCGGTCTGATGGTGCTGGTGGGGCTGTCGGCGAAGAACGCGATTCTGATCGTGGAATTCGCCCGTGAACTGGAAATGCAGGGCATGAACACCATCAAGGCCGCCATCGAAGCCAGCCGCCTGCGTCTGCGTCCGATCCTGATGACCTCGATCGCTTTCATCATGGGTGTGATTCCTCTGGTGATCTCGACCGGCGCCGGCTCCGAAATGCGCCGTGCAATGGGTATTGCCGTCTTCTTCGGGATGTTGGGCGTGACCTTGTTCGGTCTGCTGCTGACACCGGTGTTTTACGTCCTGCTGCGCAAATTGGGCGGCAACAAGAAACTGCACTCCGCATCGCATCACGATGCGCCGATGACCGCGGGCCAGCACGTCGATCCGGAACTGCACGTGGTGTCACCGGACGGTAAGCAAGCCGACAGTGTCGTACCCGCAAAACTGACAGGAGCATGATCATGAACGTCAATCAATTCAATCGCGATGCATCCGGCGTCATGAGCAAATGGATGCGGCCAGTCCAAGGTCTGAGAGTAGGTTCGGCCCTGCTGGCAGCCATGCTGGTGCTGGCAGGCTGTTCGGTAGCCCCGACTTACGAACGCCCTGCAGTGAACACCTCGGTCGCCTACAAGGAAGCTGCAGCTGAATCTGCCAATACTAAAGCAGCTTCCGACTGGAAGACCGCACAACCTGCGGAAGACTTGGCCCGCGGCGAATGGTGGAAGATCTTCAACGATGAAGGCCTCAACGCTCTGGAAGTCCAGGCGCTCGAAGCCAATCAGAACCTGAAGGCCGCCGCCGCCCGCCTAACGCAGTCGCGTGCACTGCGCCAGGACGCACGCTCCGGTCTGTTCCCGCAAATCGACGCCGGCTTCGGCGCGACCCGCCAACGTCAGTCGCCGGCCTCGCAAGGTCTGGCGCCGGATGCCAACACCACGCCGAACACCCTCTGGCGTGCACAGTTGGGCGTGTCATATGAAGCCGACTTGTTCGGTCGCGTCGCCTCGACTGTCGACGCAGCAACCGCCGATGCGCAACGCAGCGAAGCGCTGTTCCATTCGGTGCGTCTGGCGCTGCAAGCCGACGTCGCTCAGCAATATTTCCTGCTGCGCGAACTGGATGCCGAGCAAGAGCTGTACAGCGGCACCGTCGATCTGCGCACGCAATCGCTGAAGCTGGTCCAGCGCCGCTTCGATGAAGGCGACATCAGCGAAGTCGACGTCGCCCGCGCCAAGTCCGAACTGGCTTCCGCGCAATCGGAATCCTTCGGCATCGCCCGTCAGCGCGCCAATGCAGAACACGCACTGGCAATCCTGCTGGGCAAGACGCCGGCCGAGTTCAACTTCACGCCGCAACCGCTGCAACGCCTGTCGATCACGATTCCCGCCGGTCTGCCGTCCGACCTGCTGGAACGCCGTCCCGACATCGCTGCTGCGGAACGTGCGATGGCTGCAGCCAATGCCCGCGTCGGCGTGGCCCGTTCGGCATGGTTCCCGCGTCTGGATCTGACCGGTGGTCTGGGTTACGAATCGGCCAAGCTGGGCGACTTGTTCAACTGGTCGAGCCGCACCTTCCTGCTGGGTCCGTTGGTCGGTACTGCGCTGACGCTGCCGATCTTTGACGGCGGCCGCCGTGAAGCCGGCGTCAATCGTGCCCACGCTGCGTATGAAGAAGATGTCGCCAACTATCGCCAGACCGTCCTGACGGCCTTCCGTGAAGTAGAAGACAACCTCGCCAGCCTGCGCATTCTGGGCGACCAGACCCGCGCACAGGATGACGCGGTGTCGGCATCGAACCGCGCCGCCAAGCTGTCGCACGTGCAGTACCGCGAAGGTTCGGTCAGCTACTTCAACGTGATCGACGCCGACCGCACCGTGCTGCAACAGCAGCGCGCAGCCGTGCAGCTCGACGGCGAGCGTGCCCGTTCGACCGTCAACCTGATCCGCGCACTCGGCGGCGGCTGGCATGTGCCAGTGTCTCCGACCGATACGCAAGCGAAGAACGCGACCACAAGTAACTACCTCGCAAGCAACCACGGTAGCAGCAACAGGTAAAAGCCTGTTTACCGCGATGGTCGCGGTGAACCGTATTCAACTGTTCATCCCCTTGTCGGCCGGTTCGGTTGCCCATGCCGGGCCGGTCGACTTTTTTATTCTGCTGATTGTCGTTGATTGTCGCTAGTTGTTGCTGTATGGCGCTTTGAAAGGAAAACATGAATCGCTTGCAAGCAATGCAAATATTCGTCGCCATCGCTGACGAGAAGAGTTTCAGTCGTGCCGCCGCTATTTTTGGATTGGCGCGTTCATCAGTAACAGCCATCGTTCAACGTCTGGAAGACCATTTGGGAGTTGCGCTGATCCAGCGCACTACACGCAGACTGACGTTGACCGAGCAGGGATTGATGTATTACCGGATATGCAAGCAGGTGTTGCATGTTCTGGATCGCGTCGAGCGCAATCTTCGTTCGGCGGAGGAACCGCGACAAGAAGCGCCGCAGGGTGGAATAGGCAATGTGCAGTTTTCCAACGCAGTTTCGCCGGAAGAAGCTGCTTTCATTCTCTCGCCGGCCGCCAATGCCTCGCTTTTTTGGGGAAGTTAAACATCTCCATTCAGGCGACAAAAAATGACTCATTCAGTAAACCCACGCGCCATTTTTCCGGATCGGAACATGGTCATTTTTTCCATTCACAACACTCCATCTCATGAACGAAACTATCAATGACAAAACCGCCGACCGTGGCAAGCTTCTGATCCTGGCTGGCATATGCCTGTCCGCGCTGGTATTGCCGCTCAGCTTCACGGGGGGCGCAGTCGCTACACCTGCCATTGGGCGCGAACTGGGCGGAAGTCCGGTAGCGCTCACCTGGATCACCAATGCCTTCATGCTGACCTTCGGTAGCCTATTGATGGCTGCAGGCGCTTTGGCCGACGTCTACGGCCGCAAGCGGCTATTCACCATGGGAATGGTGCTGTACACCATGATGTCGCTGGCGCAGGCGTTTGCGCCCACCGCATTGTGGCTGGACATTTTTCGCGGCATCCAAGGCGTCGCCGGCGCCGCAGCGCTGGCGAGCGGATCGGCTGCGCTGGCACAGGAATTCGAAGGCCATGCGCGCACGCGTGCATTCAGCCTGCTGGGTACTACTTTCGGTATCGGCCTGGCCTTTGGTCCTCTGGTTGCCGGTTTGTTAATCGACGCGTTTAGCTGGCGCGCGATTTTTGTTTTTACAGCACTGATCGGCGTTATCGCACTGGTGTTCGGCGTCCCGCGCATGCGCGAGACGCGTGATCCGGAAGCCGCCGGGCTCGACTGGCCCGGAACAATGACTTTCAGCGGCACCCTGGCTTTGTTCACCTTCGGTGTCATCCAGGCGCCGGAAAGCGGATGGGGCAGCGCCCTGGTGATCGGTTTGCTTTCGGCGTCGGCTTTGCTCGCCATGAGCTTCGTTGTCATTGAGATGCGAGTCAAACGCCCGATGCTGGACCTCTCGCTGTTTCGCTATGCGCGCTTCGTTGGTGTGCAGATCCTGCCGGTCGGAACCTGCTACTGCTACATCGTGCTGATCATCATGCTGCCACTGCGTTTCATCGGCGTGGAAGGGCTATCCGAACTGGAGGCCGGCTGGTTGATGGTTGCACTGTCGTTGCCCATGCTCGTCGTGCCGATGTCCGTCGCCGTGTTGACGCGCTGGATCTCTGCCGGCGTTCTGTCAGGCATCGGTTTTCTCTTTGCTGCCGCAGGTTTGCATTGGCTGTCTCTCTACAACGCCGGTGATCCGCGTTCCGCGCTGGTACTGCCGATGCTATTGATCGGCGCCGGCGCTGGTATGCCATGGGGACTCATGGATGGCTTGTCGGTCAGTGTGGTTCCGACGGAGCGTGCCGGGATGGCAGCGGGAATTTTCAATACCGCACGTGTTGCAGGCGAGGGCATCACGCTGGCAATCGTCACGGCGATTCTGGCAGCACTGGTGCACAGCAATCTTCTTGCGAGCGCGCCCATTGCAAGCACAATCAGCCCAACTGCTCTGGCGGAAGCTTCAGGCTACGTCACGACGGGAGGTATCGCGCGCGCGGCAGCCATGTTGCCCGGTGTCGGCGGAAAGCTGCTTGCGATGAGCTACGCCGAGGCGTTCCGGAATTTGTTACACATCTTGACCGGCATCACCTTGTGCGTCGCTGTCGTGACTTTTGCTTTGCTGGGCCGCGCCGGTAAAAGCGCGGATGAAACTGAAGCGCTCAATTCCAACGCAAGCGGCGGGGCACAGGTTTGATGAAGACGATGAGATCACATCCCATCGCTGAACTTGAATAGGGGAATAGGCAATTCTTCCAATGCGATGAAAATCCCCGGCGCATTGAAAGCGCGCGTCGCAAGCGCTATCCCTGCTTGCGACGCGCTATTGCTGGGGAAATGGCTCAGGCGGCGATCAGCTTTTGGTGCTCGGCGACGAGGGCCGCTTCATCGGCAAGCGCCTTGACGACGGACGGACGTGATTCAATGCGTGTCTTATAAGCCATCAGATTTTTCAGATGGCTGATTTCAGCGCCGCTGCGTTCGTGCCAGAAGGTCGCCCAGACATAGGCGTCAGCCACGGTGAATTGTTCGCCGGTCAGATAGGCGCGACCGTCAGCCAGAATTTGATCGAGCGTGGCATAGGCGGTCACCAGTTTGTTGCGAGTCCAGGCGGCGCCATCTTCGGTCAGGAGCTTACGCATGAGAGGAATGTGTTTTTGCGCGATTTCAGTGCCGACGAAGTTGAGCAATTGATCCATCTTCACACGCTCAATTGTGTCGCGCGCTGGGACAAGGCCGCTTTCAGGATGTTGGTCGGCCAGGTAGCTGGCGATGATTGCGGTCTCTGCGATCAAGTCACCTTCGTTGTCGTCCAGTTTCAGGACTGGAACGTAGCCCAGAGGATTCACTTCAGCGAAGTTTTCGCCGTTGGAGGTGGATTTGCCAAACACATCATAGTGGATCAGTTCGGTGGTGTTGTTGCCCAGTTCGTTGAGTACGACCTGAACGGCCAGAGAGCAGGTTGCTTGAGCGATATACAGTTTCATTTTGGTCCTCTTAAGGTGGGTTCCGCGGAGAGTTCCTATAACTCTTCCGTCGTTGAGTCACACTTTAATTGGAGTGAAAGATGAGATAAATCCTTTGATTTGAGTAAGAGTGTTGCCTCAGTGGATACAGTCCTGCATTGTCTGCATACGGTGACATGTCGTGATCTCGCAATTTCCGTTTCCGGGCAGAACATGCGTTCGCGAGACGCCGCCAAGTGGCTTTCGCGCATCGGATTTACAATACCCTCATCGATTAACGCTCCTTGGCGACAGGGACCACGCCATGAGGTATCAACAATGAATAATGCTTTGAAGATCGATTTCGTCTCCGATATCGTATGCCCCTGGTGCGCGATCGGGCTGGCGGGTCTCAATACGGCGCTGGAACGCATTGGTCCGGCGGCACGCGTCGACCTCACCATGCATCCCTTCGAGCTCAACCCGGGTCTGCCGGCAGCAGGTCAGGTTCACCTCGATCACATCACCGAAAAATACAACATCACTGCCGATCAGGCGCGCGTTAACCGTGAGCAGATACGGGCCAGAGCGGCCGCTGTCGGTTTCACCATGAATCGCGATGACGCCAGCCGCGTCTACAACACTTTCGACGCCCATCGCCTGCTTGCCTGGGCGAAAGAGAAGAACGTACAAGCAGCGCTCAAGCTGGTCTTGCTCAAAGCTTATTTCACCGATGGCAAGAACATCGCGGACAGGGATGTGCTGGCCGAACTCGCCGGGCAAGCCGGACTGGACGGCGCCGAGGCACGCGAGATACTGGCGTCGGAGCGTTTCATACAGGAAGTGAAGGAAGAAGAGGCGTTGTGGGCTCAGCGCGGCATCAGCAGCGTGCCGGCAGTCGTCGTGAATGACCGTTATCTGATATCCGGCGGCCAGCCGCCGGAAGTGTTTGAAGAACAGCTCCGGGCGATTATGGCGGGCGCCGAGGACAGGGAATGATCATCGCAGGAGCGCTTGCAGATAGGCGCTCATCGAGGGTGTCTATCTGAAGGCGGCCCAGGCAATGAGCGCTGAAAACATGCCCAGCGCTACTGAGCTTAATTGTTGAATCTTGCGGGGGCTGATGAATGTCAGGTGCTTGTTATTCAACGCATTGCCTACGCCGATCCAGACGGCGCCTATCGGCACCAGCAGACAGACAAAAGACGCCATGGCAAATGCATAAGCCGATAGCATCTCGAATGTGTGGGCCGGAAAGATGACCAGTGCGAACAGCAGTCCTTTCGGATTCAGGAGCGTTGCTGCGAATAACATTTTTGGCGTGATGTTTCTTTGCTGTGGCGTCTGCAATAACTTCGCGTCGCCCCATACCTTGATTGCGGTGTAGGCCAGGTAGCCGCTACTGGCGATTTTCACCAGCGTGGAAATCCATGGAAACTGCAGCTGGATTGGCGCCAGCAATGTTCCCCACATTGAAATGGAAATGACGTACCCGGCTAACTCAAAGATGAGCAAGGGCAGGGCCCGGCGGATGCCCAATCCGAAGCCGGCCAGAGCCAGCAGGGTATTGGTCGGTCCCGGTGTCAGCAGAATCAAGGCGACGCTGAGCAGAAAAATGAAAGAATGAAAGTCAAAGGACATGAAGATCAGAGCCTGTTAAAAGCTGGTTAATGAGTAGATTAGCTGATTGTGAGTACGCGCGGACGCTGATAAATCATCAGGCAACGGCCGATGCTGCAAGCCTGGGTTCTCGCGCAATGCAGTCCACCAGAAAATTCATCACCACTTCCACCAGCGGACTGCGGCGGATATCGGGATAGACAATGATCCAGATATCACGCACCGGTCCTGCTACCGGCGTCGGCAGCGGTACCAGCTCCGGGTCCGCCGCGCCGATCATGGTGGGTAGCACGACTGCACCCACATGGTCCCGCGCCGCCAATTGCTGCGACACGAGATCGCTTGCAAAGAACGCGATCGGACGTTCGCCTCTGATCTGATGCAACCACATTTGCTGGGGCAGATGATCGAGTGACTGGTCATACGAAATGAAAGCCCATTGCTCCGCTGGACGCCGGCTGAATTCTCGCGTGCCATAGAGGCCGAAGCGTACCTCGCCGACCTTTTTACGGATCAGATCGCCGTCTTCGGGACGCACGGTGCGAATCGCAATGTCGGCCTCGCCTTTGCCGATGTCGTCCAGCGAAGTAGACGGCTGCAAGATCAGGCGCAACTGAGGGTGGCTGGCGCGCAGCGCTGCGATGCGCGGCACGATGCACGCACGCGACAGTGAGGGCGGAGCGCTTACCCGCACCGAGCCGGCGAGCCCGATCTGTGCGGGGCGGGCGCGTTGTTCTATCAGGGCGGCGATCTGTTCCATGTTCTGCGCCAAAGCGGCGATGGCGCGCCCGTCTTCCGTCAGTGGGCGGCTGCGCGGCAGTTTGTCCACCAGCCGCAAGCCCAAGGCTCGCTCCAGCGAATCCAGCCGCCGGCCGACAGTAGCATGCTCAATGCCGAGCTCGCGAGCCGCGCCGGAGAGTGATTCGGTGCGTGCCAGCACCGTAAAAACATAGAGATCCTGCCAATCGAACATTGGTAAATATTTTCACGGGAAGGGTGAGTAAATCGGGAATTTTCTATCAAACACCGCTGTTTTATCATGCTTGCCGGAAGAGCGAAACAGAAAATCCTGATCTGATGAGGAAGAATGCAATGAGAGCGATCACCATCGAACAATACGGCGGCCCGGAAGTGCTGCAAAAACGCCTGAATGCACCCATGCCGCTCGTACCGGGCGGCCATGTGCTGATCAAGGTGGCGTGCGCCGGCATCAATTTCATGGACGTGCACACGCGCCAGGGGAAATACGCTAACTCGCAGACCTACAGCGTGCGCTTGCCTTGCACCCTGGGCATGGAAGGCAGCGGCGAAGTGATCGCATGCGGTGACGATGTTCGCGATATCGCCGTCGGGGACCGCGTCGCCTGGTGTATTGCCTGGGGGAGTTACGCCGAGTACGCTTCGGTCCCGGCGGCGCTGGTTGCCAAACTTCCCGATGGCATCACCCACCAGATGGCTGCGGCATCGATCTTTCAGGGTTCGACTGCGCACTATCTCATCGAAGACGTGGCTCGCCTGGCACCCGGCAGCACCTGCCTCATCCATGCCGCCGCCGGCAGTATCGGCCAGTTATTGGTGCAGATGGCGAAACTGCGCGGTGCACGGGTATTCGTCACAGCCGGTACGGCGGAAAAACGCGCTGCGGCAATCCGGCGCGGCGCCGACCAGGCGTTCGACTATTCGCAGGGCGGCGTCGCTGAGCAGGTTCGCCAGGCCACCGGCGGCGAGGGTGTGGATGTGGTGTTCGACTCGGTCGGTAAAGCGACGCTGCGGGACAGTTTTCGCGCCTGTAAAAAACACGGACTGATCGTCAACTACGGCAATGTCTCAGGATCCCTCGCCGACCTTGATCCCATAGAGCTGGGCGAAGCCGGCTCACTGTTTCTTACCCGTCCGCGCCTGGCCGACCACATGGTGAATCGGCCGATGGTTCAGCGCAGGGCAGATGCGGTCTTCTCCGCACTCCTGGATGGTTCGCTACAGGTTGACATTGAAGCTTGTTATTCGCTCGATAATGTGGAGCAGGCGCACGCGCGCATCGAAAGTCGTGAACAAGTCGGCAAACCTGTCCTGCAACTGTAGATTCATCTGTGCCGACTGGAGGAATCCGCGCGTCCGCAGCAAGTTTTTCATGGTGTTCTGGTGCTTGTCGGCTACCATTCCCTCTTCGATGAAATGAAAGATGAACCATGGGAATACTTGACGAAGCAATACGCGAGATAGCGCTGGAGAGGCAAGCGGCTGAGGATGATGCCAGGCAGGCGCTGGAAGATTTCGACATCATCACTTCCAGAGCCATTGACGCGGTGAAAAACACCATCGCCGCCTTGCAGGTTGAGTTGCGGGCTGCGGGTTGGTGGGCTGATGAATTGAGCGAGGATAGTCAAAAGCCGGAATACCTGAGCCTGAGCTTCCGGGTTCGCCGTCATTCGCAAAATCCCGATCTCGTGACGAATCCCGATTATGTCTATTCCATTAAATTTGACGCTTTGGGGGGCGCGGTCCGGACCGCAGGTGCAAGCGAGCAATTGCTGGAGCCGATGGTATTTCGCGGTGTAGCCAGACAAGACTTTGGTGTTGATCTGGAAAAGGATCTCAAGCTTTTCCTGAAAGCGATTCTCCAGCGGCATTAAAGACCATCGATATTCCCCTCCGAGACCATCTGTCCAATCTTGTTCTCACCGATGGAAGGCGTCAGTCCAACTGCCAATCCATCGCGAGGGAGCAAGAAAAAGCCCCGTACGAACGGGGCCTTTACGGTAAAACGATTGCAACCGGCGTCGGGCGATTTACTCCGTCAGCGCGGGAGTGGCGGGCGTGATGTCGATCGTGCGAATCCGTGTCGTCGATGCGTTGCCGGCAAGAGCTACACGCTGATTATCCAGCTTGAATACGCTCACGACGTCAGACAATTTCCCGGCCTGATCTTGCAGCGACTGCGCTGCGGCGGCAGCTTCCTCCACCAGCGCAGCATTCTGTTGCGTGACTTCATCCATTTGCGTGATGGCCAGATTGATCTGCTCGATGCCGTCGCTTTGTTCCTGGCTGGCGGACGTGATTTCGCCGACAATGTCGGTCACGCGTTTGACGCTGTTGACGACATTGTTCATGGTGTTGCCGGCTTCTTCCACCAGTTTGCTGCCGACGTCGACTTGTGCGACGGAACTGTCGATCAGGAACTTGATTTCCTTGGCCGCGGCTGCAGAGCGTTGGGCCAGACTGCGGACCTCCGACGCGACCACGGCAAAACCACGTCCTTGCTCTCCGGCACGGGCTGCTTCGACGGCGGCATTGAGCGCCAGAATATTGGTCTGGAACGCAATGCCGTCAATCACGCTGATGATCTCGACAATCTTGCGGGACGAATCGTTGATGGAACCCATGGTGTGCACCACCTTGCCGACGACGTCGCCACCCGCCGCTGCAACTTCAGAAGCGGAGACCGCCAGCTGATTTGCCTGCCGGGCGTTGTCGGCATTTTGCTTGACGGTCGATGTCAGCTCTTCCATGGCAGAAGCGGTTTCTTCCAGTGAACTGGCTTGCTGCTCCGTACGTGAAGACAGATCCAGATTCCCGGTGGCGATCTGGCTCGATGCCGTTGCGATGGTATCGGTGCCGGCACGCACTTCGCTCACGATCGACAGCAGGCTGTTGTTCATGGTCTTCAGTGCCTGAAGCAGCTGTCCGGTTTCATCTTTGCTGGAGGGCTGGATATCCGTCGTCAGGTCGCCGCCGGCAACGCGTTGTGCGACTGCTACCGCCTCGGTCAACGGGCGTGAAATGACTTTGGCGATCCACACGGCCAGCGATACTGCGGCAATGACGCAAAACGCCAGCATGGCAATAATCCACATGCGCGCGCTGGCATAGGTTTCATCTGCGACCTTGTTTGATTCGTTCGCGCCGCTGTCGTTGACCTTCACCAGTTTGTCCAGTTGTTCGCGCAGTTTTGTATAGGCCGCCGTGGACGCGCCTTCGACCAGTGCACGGGCTTCGTCGTTCTTGTTGGCGCGCGACAGCACCAGCATCTTCTGATGCTCCGCCAGGAAGATGCTGATTGCCTGGGCGACTTCCGGATAGATGACTTTCTCCTCCGGCTCGCTGATTTGCGACACGTAATCTTTTTGCTGATCGGCCAGTTCTGCAATCTGTTTGTTCATCTGCTGTTCAATGAGATCAAACTGTTGAGGTTCCGACGCGACGATGTGCTGGAATTCGAAACTGCGTATGCGTTCGAGCGACAGTTTCATCTGCGACAGGGTGCGAATGCTTGGCAGCCAGTTGGTGGCGATATTCGTGGAAGCCTGATTGACCTTGTCCAGTTCCTGAATCGCAAAAAGGCCAAGCCCTGACACCAAGGCAATAATGAGCAGAAACGTCGAAAGCAGTTTCCGGGAAATCTTGAGGTCGTAGAACCATTTCATCTTATTCTCCTGACGGATGGCGCTTGGATAAGAGCGCTGATATACATATGTTCCCCGAATGAAACAGGGATGAAAAAAATTGGGGAATGATGCTGGCTTGATAATACAACCTACCGGGAATGTGTGTTTGGAGCGCCATCATTCGTCCATCATCGGGCAAAGGGCAAGGCAGGAGGGCTGACACCTCCTTTCATGCAGCAAAGGAGGTTCAGTCATCCTCGCCTCGGAGAATGCTTGGGTGAATATTGTGATCTCTGCGAAACGGCGAGATCAGCCGCTTTTAGTAGGTCAGCGTGACTGTCACGGTGTCCGTATAGACGCCGGCCAGCGGAGTCTGTGCGCTGGCGATGCGGCCGTAGACGGTCAGGTTCTGGATCAGGCCGTTGCCGGTGCCTGCCTGGGTATCGGTGCCGATGGTCGAACCCCAGTTGTTGGTACGGCCGGAATCGCGATACAGCGCGTAGTTCAGTGTGCCGCCCAGGGAACCGGTCAGCTTGCGCACGCTGGTGGTAGCGCCGGTGCCGGCGCCTGCATCCAGGCCGATGGTGTACGAAGTGCCGTTGGTGCACAGTACGGCGATGTTGCCGGTCTGGTCGACTTGCGAGCTGGTGTAGTTGCCGAAGGCGATGGTGGAGCCGACGACGGTGCAGGAAGCCAGTACGGTCGCGGTGACGACCAGCGTGCCTGTTGCAGTTGCAGCGAAAACCGGAGCGCCGGAAACCAGCATGGCGGCAGCGAGGGTGGCGCAGATGACACGATTTTTCTTGATGGTGAACATGGCATTTTCTCCTGATTTCTTGGCGGTTGTTGGCGTTTCGTTCTTGTCCCATTACAAGAGTTTCGAATTCGCCGGGCACAGGTGAACTTTACGTTTTCGACATACTTGCCGGTATCGGGAGATTCCCGAAAAGGGGGCGAAATGCTTAGGGAAATTCCTGAGAGTTGCTATTGGTAATGGTTGACACGGGTGGTGCCGACGTCAGCGCGGAATCAGATTGACTGTTGCCAGCCTTCAAGGAACAATTCGTCTCCCATCCAACTGGTAATGAAAGCTGTTCATGCTTACGGGAATCAACCACCTGACCCTGGCTGTCCGCGATTTACCCGCGAGCCTCGCGTTCTATCAGAAGCCGCTCGGTTTTAAGCTGCGCGCCGCTTGGGATACGGGCGCTTATCTGACGATCGGCGACCTCTGGTTGTGTTTGTCGCTGGATGGAAAAATGGATGGGAGCCCGCGTCCGGACTACACGCACTACGCGTTCTCGATTGCGCAGCAGGATTTCTTGCCGTTCAAACTGCGTCTTGAATCTGAAGGCGTCTGTTGCTGGAGGGACAACCAGAGCGAGGGCGATTCTTTTTACTTTCTCGATCCGGACGGGCACAAACTGGAGGCGCATGTCGGCGATTTGCTGTCGCGATTGGCACAGTGCCGGCAAGCGCCTTATGCGGGAATGCGGTTTTATGACTGATGCCGGCTTGCTTTCTGCCGGGCAGATACGTACGGTTCAATTCAATAACAATTTTCGGATGACTCCATGCTTGCACACACACTGAACTTCACAACCCTCGCATTGTTCGCGCTGGTGGCACTGGTGACGATCGCTACGCCCGGCCCGACGGTGTTGCTGGCGCTGGCCAATGGCGCGCGCTATGGCGTGCGCCGCTCGCTGCCGGGAATGCTCGGCGCGGTGTCGTCGGATTTTGTGCTGGTCGGTTCGGTGGCGCTGGGTTTGGGCGCGGTGCTGGCGGCGTCCGAGTTCTGGTTCTCGGTGGTGAAATGGATCGGCGTTGTTTATCTGACCTGGCTGGGAATTCGCTTGCTGCGTTCCAAAGGCGGACTGGATTTGTCGCGCGCGGTTGCGGAGCCGGGCGAGGTGGCGCCATCGCAGATTTTTGCGAAGTCGTTTCTGGTCGCAGTAACCAATCCCAAGGGATATCTGTTTTGCTCGGCGTTGCTGCCGCAATTCATCAACGCCGCCGAGCCGCAATGGCCGCAATATGCGGCGATCAGCCTGGTGTTTGCCATGCTCGATTTCAGCGTGATGCTGGGCTACGCCATCATTGGCGCACGCGCTGTCAGTCTGCTGCGTCAACGCGCAGTGCTGTGGCTGGATCGCTCTTGCGGAGCGATCCTGCTGGCGCTGGCGGGAACGATGGCATTTTATCGTCGCAGCGGTAACTGAGCCGGCTTCTGTTCAGACGATTTCCTGCGAGACCAAGGCATATAAAAAAGAACCGGCAGCATTGTTCAAATGCCGGCCGGCTCACACCACAACAACTTCAGGTACTGCAGGAGATTTTGGGGCTGGGTTGAACCCTCGTCACAAGCGGCTCAACCGGGCGTTTTACCGCTTTGCAATTACTGCGGTTTCAGCAAGCTGCATTTCGATTCGGCGACGGTGGTAAACGCTTGCTCGCCGGGGATGGTTTCCACCAGTTTCAGGTAATCCCACGGCTTCTTCGATTCGGACGGCGACTTGACCTGATACAGGTACATGTCGTGGATGTTGCGTCCGTCGGCGCGGATATAGCCTTTGTTGTAGAAGTCGTTGATCTTCGTCTTCTTCAGCTCTGCCATGACCTTGGTCGAGTCGTCGGTCTTGATTGCGGCGACGGCTTTCAGATAGGTCGTGGTTGCGGAGTAGGCTGCGGCCTGATGCGTACTCGGCATCTTCTTCATCTTCAGGAAGAAGCGGTTGGCGAACTGGCGCGATGCTTCGTCCTTGTCCCAGTACCAGCTGTCAGTCATCATCAGGCCCTCGGCGTTGTTCAGGCCGAGCGCGTGGATGTCGTTGATCACCATCAGGAGGCCCACCAGCTTCATTGTCTTGGTGACGCCGAATTCCTTGGCCGCCTTGATCGCATTGACGGTGTCGTCGCCGGCGTTGGCCAGGCCCAGGATCTGCGCCTTGGAACCCTGCGCCTGCAGCAGGAAGGACGACATGTCGGAGGCGAACAGCGGATGCTTCACCGAGCCCACCACGGTGCCGCCGTTGGCCTTGACCACGGCTCCGGTGTCGCTGGCCAGCGCATGGCCGAAGGCGTAGTCGGCCTCCAGGAAGAACCATGATTTTCCGCCTTGTTTGAGGACCGCTTTGCCGGTGCCTTTGGCCAGGGCCACGGTGTCGTATTCATAGTGCACGGTGTAGGGTGTGCATTCTTCGTTGGTCAGGCGTGCCGAGCCGGCGCCGATGTTGATGTAGACGCGCTTCTTTTCCGCCATCACCTTGTTCGTCGCCAGCGCGGTGGCGGAGTTGACGCCGCCGATCAGCATGTCGAGGCCGCGCTGGTCGGCCCATTCGCGCGCCTTGGTGGCGGCGATGTCGGCCTTGTTCAGGTGGTCGGCGGACAGCACTTCGATCGGTTTGCCCAGTACCTTGCCGCCGAAGTCGGCCACCGCCATGCGGATCGCTTCGAGGCCGCCGGCGCCGTCGGTGTCGGCGTAGGGGCCGGACATGTCGGTAATGAAGCCGATGCGGACCGCATCGTCCGACACTTGCGCCTGCGCGGCGCCGGCGCAGACCAGCGCCGAAGCTGCGATCAGGCGGGCGAGGGTGTTCAGTTTGAATTGTGCTTGCATATTGTCTCCTGGTTATCGATGCTTTCTGATGAAGCGATCTTTTTTGTACTGCGGGTGCTGCTTATTTTCCACGCCGCTGGCTTAACAGCTTAACCGCAAAATCGACGCGTACGTCTTTGGCGGCAACCATCTGCTGTACCACCCAATCCATTTCGTCTGCCGCTGCGCCGGCCGCCAGTGCAATGTTGCGTGCATGCAGCGCCATGTGGCCGCGCTGGATGCCTTCGGTAGCGAGCGCGCGCAGGGCAGCCATGTTTTGTGCGAGGCCGACGGCGACGGCGATTTCGGCCAGTTCTTGCGCCGATTTGACGTCCATGATCTTGAGCGCCAGGCGCGCCAGCGGATGCGTCTTGGTGGCGCCGCCGACCAGGCCGACCGGCATCGGAATTTCCAGCGTGCCGACCAGATGGCCGTCGTTGCCGATTTCCCAGGTGGTCAGCGCAGTGTAGTGGCCGTTGCGGGCAGCATAGGCGTGGGCGCCGGCTTCGACCGCGCGCCAGTCATTGCCGGTGGCGACGATGACCGGGTCGATGCCGTTCATGATGCCCTTGTTGTGCGTGGCGGCGCGGTAAGGATCGACGGCTGCGAAGGTATAGGCATCGACGATGCGGTTGATGACGTCGGCGCCGTCGTAATCGGCGGTGGTCAATGCTTCCGGCGAGACGCGGACGTGGGCGCGGGCTAGGCGCAAGTCGGCGAGGTTGGACAGGATGCGCAGGCGCACTTTGCCGCCGGTGATTTGTTCGATATGGCCGGCAACCGCTTCGGCCATGGTGTTGACGGTGTTGGCGCCCATCGCATCGCGCACGTCGACGATCAGATGCACGATTACCATCGCGCCGCGCGGCGTGTCGGGGAATACATGGACTTCGATGTCTTTGCAACCGCCGCCCAGGCTGATCAGCAACTGGTCGCGGCTGTTGGCGATATCGATGATGGCCTGGCGATCTTTGAGAATCGCCAGTCGTGCGCCGTAAGGATCGCTCACGCCGATGACCTGCACCTGAGCGCGCATCAGCGGTTCGCTGCTGGAAGTATGAAAGCCGCCGCAGTCACGGATCAGCTTGGCCATGAAGGACGCGGCGGCGACCACGGACGGTTCTTCCACGGCCATCGGCACCAGCACATCTTTACCGTTCAGCTGGAAGTAGCCGGCCACGCCCATCGGCAACTGAAAGGTGCCGACTACGTTTTCGATCATGCCGTTGGCGACGTCGAGCGAGAGCGCGGTCGGATTGCCGAGCAGGGCGGCTTCGTCGGCGGTCAGGTTGGCGCGTTCGGCGATTTGCGCCAGACGTTGCTGCGGCGTGAGGGAACGGAATTGCGGGAGTCGGGAGTCGACGGTCATGGCGTGCCTTTGTCTCGATGTTATGTCCGGCGATAGCCGGTACTGGAATGAAGCCAAGAATAACAGGCTGTACCCAATATCTTTGGTACACTTTTCACCAACAGTTAATTAACTGTACCCAAGACACTTGTCCTGCGATGCAACATCCGTCCAGAGTCGTTATGCCGCCCAAATCCACTGAAACCGCCGCGCCGCTTACCCTTACACGTCAACTGGTGCAACTGATCCAGCGTCAGATCCGCGATGGCGTGTACGCCCCCGGCAGCCGTTTGCCCTCGATTCGCGACATGGCCAAGACCCATGATTGCGCCAAGAACACCGTGGTCAATGCCTTCGACTATCTGACCTCGCTCGGTGTGCTCGAACCGAGGCGCGGTTCCGGTTTTTTCGTTTGCGTGGCGCCGCCTGCGATCAAAGAGGACGACGATGCTTCGTCGCTGAGCCGCGCCATGGACGTGGTCTGGCTCATGCGCGAACAATCGAAGAGCGATCCCGAACATCTGCGTCTGGGCGACGGCTTTCCGCCGGTGGACTGGCTGAGTGAAGTGCGGCTCGACAAATTCCATCAAAAGGTAGTGCGCACCGGTCTCGGCGCCTTGTTCGGCTACGGCAGCCGTTTCGGCTACCAGCCATTGCGCCAGCATCTGGTGCACCGGCTCGCCAATCACGGCATCGAAGCCTCGGCCAGCCAGATTGTGCTGACCCACGGCGCCAATCAGGCACTGGATATCGTGATCCGCAATTTCGTCAAACCGGGCGATCGCGTGCTGGTGGACGAGCCTGGTTACTACATGTTGTTTGGCAAGTTGAAGCTGAGCGGCGCGCGCATCGTCGGTATTCCGCGTCTGGCGGACGGACCGGATCTGGAAGCGCTCGAGCGGGAGCTGAAAACCGGCAAGCCTTGCCTGTTCTTCACCCAGACGCTGGCGCACAATCCGACCGGCTCCGACACCTCGCCGCACAAGGCGCACAAGATCCTGCAACTGGCCGACCGTTACAACGCCATCATCGTCGAGAACGATACCTTTGCCGACTTCAAGCCCAACGCGGCGCCGCGCATCGCCACGCTGGATCAGTTGCGGCGCACGATCTATGTCGGCAGCTTTTCGAAGTCGGTGTCGGCGGCCCTGCGCGTGGGCTTCCTCGCCTGCCACCGGGATCTGGCGAGTGACCTGGCCGACATCAAGATGCTGATCCACGTGAGCAGTTCCGAATATTGCGAACGCACGCTCGATGTCATCCTCAGCGAAGGCCACTACAACCGTCATGCGGCGCGTCTTCGCGACCGCTTGACGCAGGCCACCGAGAATGCGCGCCGTCTGCTCGATCAGTTCGGCGCGGAACTGTTTTGCGCGCCGGCGCAGTCCCTGTATGTCTGGGCGGCAATGCCCGGCTATCCGGATTCCAAGACGCTGGCGCAGGCGCTGATGCGGCAGAACATTGTCACCGCGCCGGGCAGCATCTTCCACATCGATACCGAGGCGCAATCGCGCTGGTCGCGCTACAACGTCGGCTTGCTCGGCGATCCGCGATTTGCGGCGGCGATGCAGGGACTGCTGCGCTAGCGCCGGACGAGAGCGGAGCTGGCCTGATAGTCAGCTCCAAGCCCCGGTTTGCACTAGAATGGAGGCCTTTTCGAGGCAATCCATTTCCTTTCTATGCTAGTCAAGCCACCCCTGCTCAGCGTCGCGGAAGCGACCAAGTTTCTTTCCAGGTCCGCCGTGCCGCTGACCGAGACCGAGATCGTCCCCACACTGGAAGCCAATGGCCGTGTGCTGGCGGCGGCGCAGGTGTCGCAGATCAACGTGCCGGGAATGGACAATTCGCAGATGGATGGCTACGCCGTACGCGCGGCCGAGTGTGCCAGCGGCGAGACGCGGTTGCGCGTGTCGCAGCGCATTCCCGCCGGTCATGTCGGTACTGCGCTGGAACCGGGCACGGCGGCGCGCATCTTTACCGGCGCCATGGTGCCGGAAGGCGCCGACGCCATCGTCATGCAGGAAGCCTGTGAACTCAACAAAGAGGCGGACGGCGATCACGTCATCGTTCGCCATGTGCCGGAAGCAGGCGAGTGGATCCGCACCATCGGTGAAGACATCCGCTCCGCCAGCACCATCCTGCCGTCCGGCGTGCGCCTGCGTCCGCAGGAACTGGGCCTGGCCGCTTCGGTCGGTCTGGCGACATTGCCGGTGGTGCGCAAGCTGCGCGTCGCAGTGTTCTTCACCGGCGACGAACTGACGATGCCGGGAGAAGCCCTGAAGCCCGGTGCGATTTACAACTCCAACCGTTTCCTGCTGCGCGGTCTGCTGGAAAACCTCGGCTGCGAGGTCAAGGATTTCGGCATCGTGCCGGATCAGTTGCAAGCTACGCGCGATACCTTGCGCGCTGCTGCAGCCAGCCACGACTTGATCATCACCAGCGGCGGCGTGTCCGTCGGCGAGGAAGATCACGTCAAGCCGGCGGTCGAAGCCGAAGGCCGTCTCAACATGTGGCAGATTGCCATGAAGCCGGGCAAGCCGCTGGCTTTCGGTGAGATCAATCGCACTGCAGACAAGACCGGAAAAGCCTTCTTTATCGGTCTGCCAGGCAATCCGGTATCGACCTTCGTCACTTTCCTGATCTTCGTAAGGCCTTTCCTGCTGCGCCTGCAAGGTGTGGAAAACGTCGCTCCGCGCGCGCTGACCATGCGTGCCGATTTCAACTGGCCCAAGGCCGACCGCCGCCAGGAATTCCTGCGCGCCCGTTTCAACGATCAGGGCGGCCTCGACCTGTTCCCGCATCAGGGATCGGGCGTGCTGACCTCAACGGTCTGGGGCGACGGCCTGATAGACAACGCGCCGGGCAAGACCATTGCCGAGGGCGACCTGGTGCGGTTTATTCCGTTTGATCATTTGCTGAACTGAACCGGGAAAGTGCCCGTCATCTACCGTATTCAAAGGATTTGAAACACATGAAAATAGAACTCCGTTTTTTTGCCAGCGTGCGTGAAGCGCTTGGCGTGACGCAAGAAATCGTCGACCTGCCGGATCACGTCAAGACCGTCGGCGACGTGCGCGCTTTCCTGATGGGCCGCGGTGGCCTGTGGATGGAGGTCCTGTCGCCGGAAAAGGCTTTGCGCATGGCCTACGATCACAACATGGTTGAGCCGGGCACCTTGATCGAAGAGGGCGGCGAAGTGGCCTTCTTTCCGCCGGTAACAGGCGGTTGAGCTGAGGGAAATCATGCCGCTGCCGAAAGAACAACTGGACGTCATTGCCGGCGGCACGCTGGCCCATTACGAAGGGCGCGCGCTCGACTTCCGCGAAGGCACGCGCGACCATGATGTCAGTCAGAACATCCATGCTTTGCTCGATGCCATCGCGGAATCTCCGTCGGCATCGGCGTCGGCGCCGCTGACCATTCTGGATTTCGGCTGCGGACCGGGGCGCGACTTGCAGACGTTCACGAAGCTGGGCCACCGCGCCATCGGTCTCGACGGTACGGCGAGTTTTGTCGAGATGGCACGCGCCGATTCGGGCTGCGAAGTCTGGCATCAGAACTTCTTTGAACTGGATTTGCCGGAGGCCTTGTTTGACGGCGTGTTTGCCAATGCCTCCCTGTTTCATGTGCCGGTCGCCGAGTTGCCGCGCGTGCTGGTGCAACTGCGCGAGACGCTCAAGCCGGAAGGCGTGCTGTTCTGCTCCAATCCGCGCGGCAGCAACAGCGAAGGCTGGAGCAGCGGGCGCTACGGTTCTTATCACGACCTGGACGCCTGGCGCGGCTTCATGACGGCAGCGGGTTTCGTCGAGATACGGCATTATTATCGTCCTGACGGCTTGCTGCGCGCCGAGCAGGCGTGGCTGGCGACGGTGTGGCGCAAGCCTTCATAAGTCCGCGATCCTAATTCACTCATCAACAAGAACAACGCTCATGACGCTGCAAACTTTCTTTCTGTATCTCGCGGCCGTATTCGTCCTTACCGTCACGCCGGGTCCGAGCGTGCTGATGTGCATCACCAATGGCATCCATCACGGCGTGCGCCGCGCGTTTGCGGGTGCGCTGGGCAGCGTGACGGCGGTGTGCCTGATCATGGTGGTGTCGGCTGCCGGATTGGGGGCGATTCTTGCAGTTTCGGAGAAGGTGTTTCTCATTTTGAAATGGTGTGGCGTCGCCTATCTCGCGTATATTGGCGTGCGAACTTTTTTCTCGACCCAGAGCACGATAGGCCTGGACGAAGGGCAAGCGCCGGCGACGACAAAGTCGCGCGCCAGCTTGTACTGGCAAGGATTCCTGGTCGGAGGGAGCAATCCCAAGGCACTGTTGTTCTTCACGGCGTTCTTCCCGCAGTTCATCAATCCGCAGGCCGCACAGTTGCCGCAGTTTCTGGTGCTGGGTGCGACCTTCGTCTGTTTCGAATTGTTCTGGCTGACGTTCTATGCGCACTTTGCTGCGCGTGTTGCGCCGTGGTTGCGTACGCCGGGCAGGGCGAAGATGTTCAATCGTTTGTCAGGTGCGACCTTCATCGGCGCTGGAGCGTTGCTGGCGACAGTAAAACGTAGTTGAATAAAACCCAGTTTGCAGAAAAACTGCCGAGCGCCAGAGTAGTGCAAGGCAAGGAGAAAACCAGGTGAGGAGACGCTCATACATTGAAGACAAGGAGATATCTTGCACCTGACCACTGAAATCGCCGCCTGGGCGGCACAGGATACGCGCCTGCTGCTATCCGTTCTTATTGCCCTGATCGGCATCGTTGTGCTGATCAGCGTTCTTAAAATAGCTCCCTTCCTCTCCATCCTGCTCGGCACTTTCATCGCCGGCATGGGCGCCGGCTTGCCGCTGGAAAAGATTGCCTCGGCGTTCAGCAAGGGGGCCGGCAGCATCCTCGGTGAAGCCGGTATCATCATTGCGCTGGGCGCCATGCTCGGGGCCCTGATGGCGGACTCCGGGGCGGCCGACAAGATCGTCACGACCTTGCTGAAATATGCCCGGGGCCAGGCGATTCCGTGGATGATGGCGCTGGTGGCGATCGTCGTCGGCTTGCCGCTGTTCTTTGAAGTCGGTCTGGTGATGATGGCGCCGATCATTTTTGTGATGGCGCGCCGTTCGCAGCAGCCGATCTTGCGCGTGGCAATTCCTGCGCTGGCCGGTATGACGACGCTGCATGCCTTGCTGCCGCCGCATCCGGGTCCGCTGATTGCGGTCAGCGCCTTGCATGCGGATCTTGGCACCACCATGCTGCTCGGGTTTATCGTTGCGATTCCGGCGGTGATTCTGGCGGGGCCGCTGTACGGCATGTGGCTTGCGCCGCGCATGCCGATCGGCGAGCCGGAACAGATCGGCGCCTTGTTCAAGGGCCAGCAAGCGGCTGAGCTGCAACCGGGTTTCCTGCCGTCGCTGGTGACGATTCTGCTGCCGGTGGTGCTGATGCTGGGCCGTACCGTGGCCAAGATATGGGTTACGCCTGAGACCACCTTGTTTGAAATGCTCAACTTCTTCGGCGAACCGATCATCGCGCTGACGGTGACCGTTCTGTTTGCCGTCATCGTACTCGGCTGGGCGCAAGGTACCGATCGCACCAAAGTCGGCGCCATCCTGCGTAAGGCCTTGCCGCCGATCGCCGGTCTGCTCCTGACCATCGGTGCGGGCGGCGGACTGAAGCAGGCTCTGCTGACGGCGGGCATCAG
This sequence comes from Herbaspirillum sp. GW822-FHT03A08, assembly GCF_058801885.1. Lineage (NCBI taxonomy): Bacteria > Pseudomonadati > Pseudomonadota > Betaproteobacteria > Burkholderiales > Oxalobacteraceae > Herbaspirillum > Herbaspirillum sp. GW822-FHT03A08. The sequence goes on from NZ_JBXANR010000005.1 coordinate 105,579, forward strand.
CGACACCATCACCAAGGTTGCAACCGGCACCCACGTGCCGCTGATCCTGCTGGCGTGGCTGATTGCTGTGGCGCTGCGTCAGGCGACTGGCTCGGCCACCGTGGCGACGACTGCAACCGCTGGCATCGTTGCGCCACTGGTGGCAAGCTTGTCGGGCACACACAATGCCTTGATGGCGCTGGCAATCGGCGCCGGATCGGTGTTCTTCTGCCACGTTAATGACGCCGGTTTCTGGATGGTGAAAGAATACTTCGGCCTCGATCTCAAGCAGACCTTTGCAACGTGGTCGGTGATACAGACCATCGTTTCAGTGGTGGGGCTGGGCATGACCTTGCTGCTGTGGGGTATCCTCGTCTGACGGCGTTCACGCGCCCATGAACAAGTCCCGGCTGGTCCGGGACTTGTCGTTTCTGCGGCCGATACGGGCATCGATGTCAGCAAGACATTGGGTACAATGAGGGCGATTCCATCAGCCTCTCCATTTTTCTATGCCGATCCGCGTCCAGACTGCCGACTTTGACCTCAGCGCCGAGATCGCTGCGTTGCGCCTGACCAATCCCAAGGTGGGCGCGGTGGTCAGCTTTGTCGGCACTGTGCGCGATCTCAATGACGGCGCCAGCGTGCAGGAAATGGAACTGGAGCATTACCCTGGCATGACCGAAAAGGCACTGGAGCACATCGTTGCCGACGCCAAAGCGCGCTGGGAGATTTTCGATGCGCTGGTGATCCATCGCGTCGGGCCTTTGCAGCCGCTGGATCAGATCGTGCTGGTGGCGGTCACCTCGAAGCATCGCGGAGAAGCCTTTGCCGCTTGTGAGTTCATCATGGACTATCTCAAGACGCAGGCGCCTTTCTGGAAAAAAGAACAGACCCCTGATGGCGCGCGTTGGGTGGATGCGCGCGAGAGCGATGACAGGGCGGTGTCGAAATGGCAGCCTGCATCCGAAGGCTGATTGATCTTTTCTCTTCCTCTTCAACAACAATAAAACATGTTCCGCCTGCCAACGACTGCCACTGCGCCTTTCTGTCCTTCTGAAGTTTCCGGCAGCGTGTCGGTGCCGCCACACGCCGGCGTCTGGCAAAAGCTCAAGGTCTATGTCGGTCCCGGCCTGCTGATTTCCATCGGCTACATGGATCCGGGGAACTGGGCGACCTCGGTCCAGGCCGGGTCGCAGTTCGGCTATCAGTTGCTGTTCGTGGTGATGTTGTCGAGTCTGGCTGCGATCATGCTGCAATGCCTGTGCGCACGGCTGGGTATTGTCACCGGCAAGGATCTGGCCATTCACTCACGCGAAAATTATCCGCCGGCGGTAGGCAAGGGCATGTGGGTGTTTGCCGAGCTGTCCATCATCGCCTGCGATCTGGCCGAGGTGCTCGGCTGCGCGCTGGCGTTCAAGTTGTTGCTGGGCGTGTCGCTGCCGGTCGGTGTACTGCTGACCGCACTGGATACGGTGATTGTGCTGGGTTTGCAAGGGCGTGGATTCCGCCAGGTTGAGGCTATCATCCTTGGCCTGGTGATGACCATTGCGGTGTGCCTTTTCACGCAACTGGCTTTCGTTAAAGCTGATTGGCATGCAGTGGTGCAGGGCTTCGTGCCGTCGCTGGCGGCGCTGTCGAGCCGCGAACCGCTGTATCTGGCCATCGGCGTGCTGGGGGCGACGGTGATGCCGCACAACCTGTATCTGCATTCGTCCATCGTCCAGACGCGCGCTGTCAGGCGTGATCGCAGCAGCCTGCTGGAGGCGATTCGTTACACGCGCATCGATACCACGGTGTCGCTGCTGATCGCGATGGCGATCAATGCTGCGATCCTGATCCTTGCCGCATCGGCGTTTCATAGCAGCGGCCGCACCGATGTCGTGGATCTGGATGTGGCGTATCACTTGCTCGATCCGATTACCGGGTCTTCGCTGGCGGCGATCTTGTTCGGCATCGGTTTGTTTGCAGCGGGGCAGAGTTCCACCTTCACCGGCACGATTGCCGGTCAGGTGATCATGGAAGGCTTCCTGAAGCTGAAGATTCCGTGCTGGCAGCGCCGCATGGTGACGCGCGGACTGGCCTTGATTCCGGCGCTGATCGGTGTGCTGACGCTGGGTGAGCATTCGGTCGGACGTCTGCTGGTGCTCAGCCAGGTGGTGCTGAGCCTGCAGTTGCCGTTTGCGATGTATCCGCTGATCCGGCTGACCAGCCGGCGCGACCTCATGGGCGACTTCGTCAATCCGGTGTGGCTGGCCGCGCTGGCGTGGATGTTATTCCTCGGCATCAGCGCGGCGAATGTGTGGCTGGTGGTGCAGCTCTTTACCTGATCGCTTGAGCTTATTTGGCGGAAGCAGTCTTGCTCTGACCGCTTGGCTCCAGCGTCACGGTGCAGGTCAGACCTGCGGCCAGCAGCACATCCTTCGGCACTTCATCAATGTGGATCCGCACCGGAATCCGCTGTGCCAGACGCACCCAGTTGAAGGTCGGATTGACATCGGCCAGCAGCTCGCGGCTTTGCGGATTGTCACGGTCATAGATGCCGCGTGAAATGCTGTCGACGTGGCCGCGCAAGGTGGCGCCGTTGATCAGCTGGATCTTTGCTTTGTCGCCGACGGCAACGTAAGGCAGCTTGGTCTCTTCAAAATACCCGTAGACCCAGAACGAATGGCTGTCGATGATGGCGATCTTGGCTGCGCCGATGCTGGCGTAGTCGCCGCGGCGCACGTTCAGGTTGGTGATGTAGCCGTCGACCGGCGCATAGACCTTGGTGCGGTCGAGGTTCAGCTTGGCGGCGTCGCGCTGAGCGATGGCGACCTGGTATTGCGCATCGGCGGCGGTGACCTGGCTGCCGGCGTCTTCACGGTTTTCACGCGAGACCACGAGGCTGTCCATGTCGGCGCGGCGGCGCGCCTGGGCGCGGCGCATGTCGAGATCGGCTTTGCGCGCCAGCACGGCGGCTTCGGCCTGTTGCAGCGCCAGTTGGTAGTGCGACGGGTCGATTTGCATCAGCAGGTCGCCTTTGTGCACCAGCTGGTTGTCGCGCACGGGCAGATCAACCACCTGGCCGGCGACATCCGGCGCGATGTTGACGACATCGGCGCGCACGCGGCCGTCGCGGGTCCACGGCGAGACCATGTAGTGCTGCCATAGCGTCCACGCCAGGAAGATGGCGGCAAGGAAAATCAGCGCCGTGATGATGAATCGAAAAATGGTTTTGACCGACATGATGGATTACTCCTGATTGATTCCGTATCTGTTTTTCTGAAGCTGCCGTTTTTTCAGGCTAACTGTAAATGGCCAGGCCGAGCAGCGCCGCGATGCAGGTGAACAGGCTGACGCGAAACAGCGCCGGATGCCACACCAGGTTGTACAACCCGATGCGCACCAGGACGCGGTCCGCCAGCAGCGCAATGGCGCCGGCCACGATGACGGCCAGCAGCAGCGTCGGCACATAGGCGTCGAAGAAAGAAATTTCACGCGGCATGATTTGCTCCTGAATGGGTTCCCGGGGAAGTGTTGGCGCCACCGTCCCGGTCCTGATGCATGGGTTGCAACGGCGATTGCGGATCCAGCAACGCCGTGCGGATGAAGTGCAGGTAGCTCAGCGTACGCTGCAGGCGATGACGCTCGCTGCGTTCGCGATAGTGCGGGCCGATGGCGCGCTGCACTTCGGCGATGGCGTTGTTGTTGGCGCCCAGCACCACCGCCAGCGTGGCGGGCGTGGGTTGCTCGAACAGCGCCGGCAGGGTTTCGCGCAGGCGATCCAGTGCCGCATAGGCCGATGGCGACAGCAGCTCGGGATTGCCGCTGCGGATGCCGTGCAGCTCGGTGCGCAGCTCAATCACGGCATGGCCGATCTCCAGCGTGGCGAACATCCAGCCGAAGGCGTTCTTGCGCAGCGCCGGACGGCTGCCGGTAACCATGGTGATCTGATGCATCAGGTCGCGCGTGCCGCTTTCGAATTGCAGCGCCAGATGTGCCAGTTTGCCGAAGCAGGCCTGGACGACTTGCTTGCGCAATTGTTTTTCCAGATGGCGTACGGTCCAGTTGGTGGTGGGTGGCAACAGCAGCATGAAGGACACCGTGGTCACGATCAGCGACACCATCAGCGCGATGCATTCGTTCAGATAGCCGGCGGCGTTGAAGTGGGCGAGGTTATCGGGCACCGCCACAAACGGGAAGAAGATGCAGATGCCCAATCCATATCCGGCCAGCGATGGCTTGGTGGTCAGCAGCACGGCCAGCATCAGCACCGGCGTCAGCGCGGCAGCCAGCATCCAGAAACCGTCAAGCTGCGGCACGATATGGAAAGTGTAGAAATAGCCGAGCACGACCGCCAGCGCCACACCCATGGTGACGGTGCGCGTCGCCTTGGCCGGATCCGGCGCGGCCGAAGTGATGGCGCAGAAGGCGGCGGCATTGAGCGCTGCGACATCGCCGCTGGGCCAGCCGCTCAGGATCCAGAACGTCGACAGGCCGATCAGCGTGATGGCGGCGCGGGCGCCGGCAATGCTGGCGATGACCAGACTGGTTTTGGGGGCGTAGGCGTGCTCCCATTGTTCGCGTTCGTGACGGCGTTGCACCAGTGAAGCGTAGGTCAGGGTATAGGCATGCAGCTCGTCGATCACGCGGTACAGCAATTCGGACGCGGTATCGAAATCGAGGATGGCGTCGTCGCCGAACGCCTGCGCATGCATGGCGCGGGTGGTGCGCACGCGGCGAGGCAGCTCCTGCTTATACGCTTCCAGCTTGAGTGCCGCGTCGGCGGCGTCGCTTGCTGTCATCACCGGTTCGCCGCCGCTGCGTGTGAGCAGCGGCTGTACTTCGTGGTAGTAGGGCGAGATCGCATCGATTACAAGTTGCGCAGAAGGATTGCGGCTGTCGTGCAGGCGGTTCATCAACTGATGCAAGGCGTGTACACGGGTCGACAGTGCCATGAACTCGCTGTTCATGCGGGTCAGGCGGCCGCTGCGCAGGCGGATTTCAGGATCTTCAAAAATGGCGGAGCTGCGCAGTGCTTCCAGGCCGATGATATCGCCGACGAAGCGGGCGTTGGTCGCTTCCAGCACTTTGCGGTCCGCCGTGCCGCCCAGCGTGGCGCCGATCAGATCGACGAAGGCGGTGAAGCGGCCGCGGATGATGCGCACCAGGCCGGGGGCGCTGGCTTGCGGGAAGATCAGGGCGCTGACCAGGCCGGCGCAGACGATGCCGACGGTGATTTCCGTCACGCGGGTCATGACCGAATCGAACGTCAGCGCCGGATTGAGCGCTGCCGGGAGGCCGATCAGCGCGACCGTATAGCCGGACAGCACGAAACCGTAGGAACGGAAGTTGCGGTTGTGCGCCGAACCGAGCGTGCACAGGCCGATCCACAAGGCGGTCGCCAGCAGGAACAGTTCCGGCGTCTGCGCGAACAGGCCGACAAAGACGAAGATGGCGACCGAGCCGACCAAGGTGCCGATCACGCGATAAAAACTCTTGGCCAGGATCATGCCGCTTTGCGGCTGCATCACGATAAAGACCGTGATCAGGCCGGAGCGCGGCGATTCCAGATCCAGCCCGTAACCAACCCCCAAGGCCAGCAGGCCGGCAAAGACCATCTTGAAGACGTAGATCCAGTTGGGGAATTCGGTCTGCCACCAGTCGGCGGCGGCTTCGCGCAGCTGTTGTCCGAAGGGAGGCCGGACCGCCGCTGGCGTCGGTGCCGGAACGGAGGGAGTGTTCACGGTGCGACTCCTGCTGCTGCGACCGTCTTGTTAGCGTCAGCAGATGCTGCGCTGTCTTCAGGTGCAGACACTTCCAGCCCGCCGCCAAGCGCAACCGTCAGGCTGGCGTAGGCGCTGAGCTTTTGCGCCAGCAGTTGTTGCACGATCTGCTGCTGACGCAGCCATTGCGTTTGGGCCGTGAGCACGTTCACATAGTCGGTCAGGCCACGCTGATAAGCGCGGGTGGCGATGTCGACGTTCTTTTGCGCGGCAGTGATCGAAAGGTCGGCCTGTACTTGCTGGCGCTTGATGGCTTGCAGCGTCACGATCTGGTCGGCGATGCTTCTGAGCGCCTGACTCAGCAACATGTTGTAGTGCTCGACTTCCTGGTCGTAGCCGGCAGTGGTGGCGCCGAGCTGGCCGCGCAGGCGTCCGCCCTCAAAGATCGGCAGCGAAATCGCCGGGCCGTAGCTGGTCGTGATGTTAGGACCGCTGAGGAAGCTGAACAGGCTGCCGCCGGCCGCTGCCGGACCGATGCTGGCCATCAGGTTGATGTTCGGATAGAAGGCTGCCTTGGCGACGGCTATGCCTTTGGAGGCGGCCTCGACGCGCCAGCGTGCGGCGCTGATGTCGGGACGGCGGCCGATCAGTTCGGCCGGCAACGCGCTCGGCAGGCCGATGCCTGCCTGCAGGTTCATGCTCGGACGGGTGATGCTGTCGCCGGCGCCGGGCCCTTGGCCGAGCAGGGCCGCCAACTGGTTACGGGTGAGCGCGATGTTTTCGTTCAGGGCTTCGATCTGGCGGCGGGTTTCCGGCAGGGGGACTTCGGCCTGGGTGATTTCCATCTGGGTGCCGATGCCGCCCTTGAAGCGGCGATTGGCCAGGTCGAGGATGCGTTGCTCTTGCTTGAGTGTGTCTTGCGTATTGTCCAGCAGACCATATTGCAGCGACAGCTGCACATAGGTACGCACGACGTTGCTTTCCAGATCGAGCTGGGCGGCGCGGGCATCGGCGGCGACGGCGTGGATTTCGTCCTGGGCGCGTTCGGTAGTATTGCGGTTGCGGTCCCACAGATCGAGGTTGTAGGAAAGGCTGAGCGCGGCGGTGTTGTTCCAGGTCAGCTTGTCGCGGAAGCTGGCGCCGTAGTAGACGTTGTCGGACCAGTCTTTACGGCCGATGGCGGCGTCCAGCTGTGCTTGCGGCAATTCGCCGGCATGTGCGACGACGGCCATGGCTTGTGCCTGGCGCACGCGGGCGGCGGCAATCGCCATGCTGGGGTTGCCGGCAACGGCTGCGGCGACCAGCCGGTTGAGCTGCGGATCGGCATAAGTTTCCCACCAGGCGCGCTTGGGCCAGCCGGCTTCAGCACCGGCCTGACGAATGGCGTTGCCGACATCGAGCGTGTTCGGCTGCTGCAAAGCCGCCTGCGGCTTGATGCCGCCGTTGTCGGCGCATCCCGCAAGGAAGAGCAGAGACGTCATGCATAGCGCCAGGAGCGGCGCAGCAAGAAGGCGTTTGTCAGCAGTGGTGTTCATCAGACTATCCCAAAAAATGCAAATATGTAGCGTTTGTCATTCTATTTGGTAACGATCTAGAGAAAAACTGCAGGAAACACAAAGGGTCTTTTCAATTACTGCAACAATGATTGCGCTGTTTTGGGTAACAATGCAGCATCCGGAAAGCCGTTTTGCCTCATTTTGTTGCTTTGCATACCAAAACGCCCGGATTTAAGACAGGAAGATATGGATACCTTGCAAAACATGCGCATTTTCATGCGTGTAGTCGATGCTGGCAGTTTTACGCTGGCCGCGCAACAAATGGATTTGACCACTGCGCACGTGTCGCGCGCTGTCGCCGATCTGGAGCGTCACCTGCGTACGCGCTTGCTCAATCGCACCACGCGCCGCATCGCATTGACCGAGGCGGGCGAGCGTTATCTGCTGCGTTGCGAACAGATCATGTCCTATGTGCAGGAAGCCGAAGCCGAGGCCGGCGACGCCTACGTCAGGCCGTCCGGACGCCTTCGCATCCACACCATGACCAGCTTCGGTCAGCGTTACGTGATCCCGGCGATTTCCAACTATCAGAAGCGCTATCCCGACGTCGCCATCGAACTGACGCTGGCGCAGCGCGTGCCGGATCTGCTGGAGGAGGGATTCGATGTCTCGCTGGTGCTGGCGCGCGAGTTGCCGGATTCCGGCCTGATCTTCCGTCAGCTCGGCAGCATTTACAGCATTCTGTGCGCGTCGCCGTTTTATCTGGAAAAGCACGGCGCGCCGCAAAAGCCGCAGGAACTGCTCAACCACAACTGCCTGCAACTGGTCAGCCCGGTGTCGCCGCTGGACGAATGGATCATGGACGGCCCGGACGGTAAGGAAACGGTCGCCATCAAGTCCAATTTTCACGTCAACGTTGCCGAGGCCATGTTGCTGAGCCTGAAAGAGGGCATGGGCATCGGCGTACTGCCGATTTATTCTGCGGTGGACGCATTGCGTGCCGGGACCATTGTGCGCGTGCTGCCGCAGTACCGGATGCAGCACATGGGGGTGTACGCGCTCTATCCGTCCCGGCAATATCTCGACGCCAAGATCAGCACCTGGGTCGACTGGATGCACGAAAGCGTCGACAAGGCCTTGCAAGACGATCATCAGGCGCTTGACCGGATCACGGTTCATTCGCCATGATCGCGTATTGATAAAAAACAAGGAAACAGCAATGGCATGGCTTGCAGTCGGCTTGGGAGCAGCATTGGGCGCGTGGTTGCGCTGGGGATTGAGCTTGTGGCTGAATGTTGCCGGCCAGGCGCTGCCCTGGGGTACGCTGGCGGCCAACTGGGGCGGCGGCTTCGTGATCGGGTTTCTGGTAGCTTTTTTCGAAGGACACTCGTCGCTGCCGCCGGAATGGCGGCTGTTTCTGGTCACCGGCTTTCTGGGCGGCCTGACCACGTTCTCGACGTTTTCGGCGGAAGCCATGTTGCTGCTGCAACGTGGCGACTATGTATGGGCAGTGGCGCATTCCGGCTTGCATCTGCTGGGATCGATCGCGCTGTGCGCGGCAGGCTTTGCCGTTTATCGCGCCGTGTTTGCCTGAGCCCTGCTGATGGATCGCGCTTTGCGGCCGTTTCAGGTGCTGGCCTTGTCCGGCAGCCTGCGGACCGCGTCCTCCAATACCGCGCTGCTGGAGGCGGCTGCTGTGCTGGCGCCGCCTCAGCTCAGTGTGCGGCTGTATCGTGAATGGGGGGATTTGCCGTCTTTCAATCCCGACAGGGAAGGCGCCGAACTGGTGAGTGTGCAGGCGTTCCGGTCGGCGTTATGCAGCGCCGACGCCATCCTGATCGCCAGCCCGGAATATGCCCATGGCGTGCCCGGGGCTTTCAAGAATGCGCTTGACTGGGTGGTTGGCAGCGGTGAATTCATCAATAAGCCGGTGGCTGCCATCAATGCCTCCGGGCGTGCGATACACGCACAGGCATCCTTGCTCGATACTCTCGCCATGATGAATGCGGACGTCGTCGTGGCCGCTTCCTGCACGGTCGCTTTGCCGACCAACAAGCTCGACCGCGCCGCGATGCTGGCCGATGCCGGGATTGCGGCTGCGCTCCGTGAAGCGCTCCAGGCTTTGCATGGGCACCTCTTTTCGCTGGAACTGTCTATTGGCGGTTGATCCCGTAGTTGCGTAGTTGACTCGGCAGGCGAGCAGCCAGATGCGCGGGATGGTGAGCTCGCAGTTGATCTGCATCAAATTCGGTCAAGTCAGATCAGATGCTTCCTTGAAATACGTCAGCACGGCCCAATTTTCTAAGTATTCAAAATTTGGAGCGAAAGCACATCATGCGTCTCGACAAACTCACAACAAAACTGCAGGAAGCTCTGGCGGATGCCCAGAGTCAGGCTGTCGGCAACGACAACCAATATATCGACCCCGTCCATCTGACACTGGCGCTGCTGGCGCAGGATGACGGCGGCGCCCGTTCGCTGTTGCAGCGCGCCGGCGTCAATGTTGCCGGGCTGACTTCAGCCTTGCAGCATGCTCTGACACGGCTGCCGAAGGTCTCCGGCACTGGCGGCGAAGTACAGATCGGCCGCGAGCTGGTGGCCTTGCTCAATCTTGCCGATAAGGAATCGCAAAAGCATGGCGACCAGTTCATCGCCAGCGAAATGGTCTTGCTCGGTCTGGCCGACGACAAGTCCGACGCCGGTCGCGCTGCGCGTGAAAACGGCCTCTCGCGCAAGTCGCTGGAAGCCGCCATCAGCACTGTACGCGGCGGCGCCAACGTATCCTCGCAAGAGGGCGAAGGCCAGCGTGAGGCGTTGAAGAAATACACCCTGGACCTGACCGAGCGCGCCCGCAACGGCAAGCTCGACCCGGTGATCGGCCGCGACGATGAAATCCGCCGCGCCATTCAGGTGCTGCAACGCCGCAGCAAGAACAATCCGGTGCTGATCGGCGAACCCGGTGTCGGCAAGACCGCCATCGTGGAAGGCCTGGCGCAGCGTATCGTCAGCGGCGAAGTGCCGGACAGTCTCAAGTCCAAGCGCGTGCTGTCGCTCGACATGGCGGCTTTGCTGGCCGGCGCCAAGTATCGCGGCGAATTCGAAGAGCGTCTGAAAGCCGTCCTGAAAGAAATCGCTCAGGACGAAGGCCAGACCATCGTCTTCATCGACGAGCTGCACACCATGGTCGGCGCCGGCAAGGCGGAAGGCGCGATGGATGCGGGCAACATGCTGAAGCCTGCGCTGGCGCGCGGCGAGTTGCATTGCGTCGGCGCCACCACACTGGACGAATACCGCAAGTACATCGAGAAGGATGCTGCGCTGGAACGCCGTTTCCAGAAGATCATCGTCGACGAACCGAGCGTGGAAGCGACTATTGCGATCCTGCGCGGGCTGCAGGAAAAGTACGAAGTGCATCATGGCGTCGACATCACCGACCCGGCCATCGTCGCGGCGGCGGAGTTGTCGCATCGCTATATCACCGACCGTTTCCTGCCGGATAAGGCGATCGATCTGATCGACGAAGCTGCCGCCAAGATCAAGATCGAGATCGATTCCAAGCCGGAAGTCATGGATAAGCTCGACCGTCGCCTGATCCAGCTGAAGATCGAGCGCGAAGCCGTCAAGCGCGAGAAGGATGAAGCCTCGCAGAAGCGTCTGACGCTGATCGAGGAAGAAATCGTCAAGCTCGAGCGTGAATACGCCGATCTGGAAGAAATCTGGAAGGCTGAAAAAGCGACTGTGCAAGGCAGCCAGCATCTGAAAGAGGAAATCGAACAGATCCGCCTGCAGATGGACGATGCGACGCGTAAGAGCGACTGGCAGAAAGTGTCCGAACTCAAGTACGGCAAGCTGGCCGAACTGGAGAAGGCGCTGGAAACGCAAAACAAGCAGGATGCGGCCAGTGAACAGACCGTCGGCAAGCCGCGTCTGGTGCGCACCCAGGTCGGCGCCGAAGAAATCGCCGAGATTGTTGCACGGGCGACCGGTATTCCTGTGTCGCGCATGATGCAGGGTGAACGCGAGAAATTGTTGCACATGGAAGAGGTATTGCACGAGCGCGTGGTGGGACAGGACGAAGCGATTGTTGCAGTCTCGGATGCAATCCGCCGCTCGCGCGCCGGACTGGGCGATCCCGGCAAGCCTTACGGTTCGTTCATGTTCCTCGGCCCGACCGGCGTCGGTAAAACGGAGCTGTGCAAGGCGCTGGCGTCTTACCTGTTCGATACCGAAGAAGCCATGATCCGCATCGACATGAGCGAATTCATGGAGAAGCATTCGGTCGCCCGTCTGATTGGCGCGCCGCCGGGCTATGTCGGCTATGAAGAGGGCGGTTACCTGACCGAAGCAGTACGGCGCAAGCCTTACAGCGTGATCCTGCTGGACGAAATCGAGAAAGCGCATCCGGACGTGTTCAACGTCTTGCTGCAGGTACTCGACGACGGCCGCATGACCGACGGACAAGGCCGTACGGTGGACTTCAAGAACACCGTGATCGTGATGACATCCAATCTGGGTTCGCACAAGATCCAGGCGATGGAAGGCAGCGATCCGGCGGTGGTCAAGATGGCGGTGATGGCCGAGGTCAAGCTGCACTTCCGTCCGGAGTTCATCAACCGCGTCGACGAGATCGTGGTGTTCCATGCGCTCGACGAGAAGAACATCGGGGCGATTGCCAAGATCCAGTTGCATATCCTCGAAAGCCGTCTGGCCAAGATGGATATCGGTCTGGTGATTTCAGATGCAGGCTTGCAGAAGATTGCCGAGGCGGGCTTCGATCCGGTGTACGGTGCGCGTCCGTTGAAGCGCGCGATTCAGCAGGAAATCGAGAATCCGTTATCGAAGCTGATATTGCAAGGCAAGTTCGGTCCCAAGGACGTCGTTCATGTAGGTGTCGAAAATGGTGCACTTTCCTTTACGGCGAGCTGAAATGACTTGATTAAGTTCTTGTAATTATGCTATCTAGTTCCCTGATGTTCGGAAAAATGCCACAGAGAAAACCGGTATTTTTTCATAGCATCAGGGAATTTTTTTGCGTAAACGATTAAACTCTGAGGTCAGAGGACGAAGACGCACCGATTGGACCTTATCTGGTGCGAAATCGTATATAAAAAACAATAAAGCACGTGGTCAACCCGTCGTGGGCGATTATGGCAATGATGGCAATCTTGATGATTCTGCCAACCGGCAAGGGGTGAAATTCTGAAGCAATCTTCATTACAGCGGCTGTTTATTCTGCCGTTTGTGTTTCTGATGTTATGCCTGGTGGTGACGATAGGCTGGTTTTTGTATCGTGCAGGCGACGATGCCACAGAGGTACTGGCGCGCAATGCGCTGATGGATACCATGAGCCGGGTCGGCCAGGCGACCGACCGGCAATTGATGGGTGCGCGCGAAAGTTTGCGTGTGGTGGCCCCGGATCCGATCCCTCCTGCGGAAAAAGGCGGTCAGCCGGTATTGATTCCTTTCCCGAAAGACAAGGCTGCGCTGGAAGAACGCTTATGGCTGGCGAACAGCCTCTTCGACGATCCCAGCTATGTATACTTCGGCGGCGCCGACGGCAGCTTCCTTGGCGTGAAGCAGGAGCAGATGAATCTGTTCATGTACAGCACGCGCGATCCGCAGGGTAAAAACTACGTTTATCATCTGCGCGGTCCCGGGACCACGCCGACACTGATTGCCACGCAGGACTACGAACCGCGCACGCGGCCCTGGTATATCCAGGCGATGCAGCGCAAGCGCGAGACCTGGTCGCCGGTGTTTACCGACTTCCGCCTGAAATTCCTCGGCATCACCTTATCCAAACCGGTATATACGGCGGACAATACCTTGCTTGGCGTCGCCACCAGCAGTATCGGTCTGCGTCGCCTGAGCGAGTTTCTGCAGGCGCTGCCGCTCAGCAAGAACGGTGTTGCCTTCATCATGGAAATGTCCGGCGACCTGATTGCCACCTCGGTGAACGAACCTATCCACAAGGTCAACGGTTCCGACTTCGTGCGGCTCAATGCCGGCCAGAGCAGCTCGCCCATGGTACGCCAGGCTTATGCCGATCTGACGGCTTATATCAAGAAGCAAAAGCTCGAACCCGGGACACTGGTCATTCAACCTCTGCAAGTCAGCGGCCCCAAGACCGAACTGGCATTTCGCTTGCATCACGATGACGCCGGGCTCGACTGGGTGGTGGTCAGTGCGGTCAGCCGTTCGGATTTCCTCGGTTCCGTGACCGGCGGCGTGTATCAGACGCTGCTGCTGGGCTTGATTGCGGTGTGCATGACCTTTGTGCTGGGCTTTGCCATCTTGCGCTGGGTCTTGCGCGACATTCGCAAACTGACGCTGGCGGCAAAGAGCATCGGCAACGGCGAGCCTTTCCCCTCGCTCAACATCGACCGTCGCGACGAGATCGGCCAGCTGGCGCAAAGCTTCCAGGAGATGGAGCGCAACCTGCGCACCGATCGCCTGACCAACGTGCTCAATCGCGATTCCTTCATTGCGCAAATCGACTTCCGTCGTCGCAAGGGCAGTGAAGCTACGCCGCTGCGCTTTGCCTTGCTGTTCATCGATCTGGATAAATTCAAGTCGATCAATGATCAATACGGTCATGACGAAGGCGACAAAGTGCTGGTGTCGGCGGCCTCGCAACTGCAGCATGCCTTGCGCAAGGATGACTCGGTGGCGCGCTTCGGCGGCGATGAATTCGTGGTCTATCTGCACGGCGTGTCGGATGAGGAAATCGCCAAGTCCATCGCTGAGAAGATCCGCAACTTCCTCAACCAGCCGATTGAGGGGCGCGACGGCAACCAGTATGTGGTGGACGCTTCCATCGGTGTGGCGTTGTTCCCGCAGGATGGGCTGGATATCGAGACTTTGCTGCGCGTAGCCGACGAGCGCATGTTTGAGCAAAAGCGTATGCATCGGATCTTGTCGTACGAAGTACCGGCCGCTCCGGATATGCCGGCTGAGCCTGACGAGAAAGATTGATATTGAAGAAGTAAGGCAGCCGCCAGGCCAGCAAAAAAGCCGTGCAAAATTGCACGGCTTTTTTACGTCGGTCTCACTTGGATACGGCTTGCAGGAAAGTTTGTGCAGGCAGCAGTCGTTCGGAGAGAGGCCGGCGGGAAGTGAAAACGGTGGGGTGAAATCTCCGGCCGTGTTTTATGCGAGCTCCGCTTTGCGCAGAATGTTCTCGATGGCGCCGGTCTGCGCGACGATTTCCTGCAAGTCGTTGTCGAGCAGGGCGGAGCGGCGGCGCAGGGTGTGCCAGCCTGACCATTCTGTGGTTTCGGGCTGGGTGGCGAGCGCGACATCTTCTGCTGCAACCGTCTCCGCCAATGGATTGGCGACGGCGGGAGCGACATCCTCGACCGGTACGGTTTGTCTTGCCGTCGGACCTTCCAGAATGCTTTGCGCCTGCAGCAGATGTGCCGTGGCGTTCAGATAGGTCTGCTCGATCAGCTTGTTGACCGGTTCTCGCGGCAGGCCTTCGGCGTGGCGGCGCAGCATGATTCGAAGTGCAGCGATATGAGCAGCGACCAGATAGTTCTGCACCACGAAACGGTTGATCTCGCGCACGGCGCGCTGCTTGCTGATCGGTTCGTCCATCATGCGCACCTGCGCAGAAATCAGCGCCGACAGGCTGTCCATGAAGCCTTTGCGGCACACGCGATAGAAGAAATCGTCACCGACCTTGCCTTCGAGCATGTCGCGGCTGGCCTTGATGTAGCGATGGCTGGCGTGCAGCACGTTTTTGAGCAGACGCGGCAGGTCGCGATATTCCCAGCTCGGCAAGACGTAACTGAAGATGGTGGCGATGGCCACGCCGATGATGGTGTCGATCAGGCGTTCGCTGACCACGCCGTGATGGCCTGCCGGCAGCAGCAGGTTCAGCAGCATCAGAATCTGCACCGAGGCTGCGATCGCCGTGTAGCGATATTTGACGTAGGTGAAGGCGGGCGCCGCCACGCTGGCGATGAACAGGACCGCGAGCAATCCCATCGGGTCGTGTACGAAACGCAGAATCAGCGCGGTGATCAGGCAGCCGATGATGGTGCCGATCAGACGGTCGCTCATGCGCTGCTTGGTCGAGCTGAAATTGGGTTTCAGGATGATGACGATGGTCAGCACGATCCAGTAGCCGTGCGACA
The DNA here is from genome assembly GCF_058801885.1 of Herbaspirillum sp. GW822-FHT03A08. Taxonomy (NCBI): domain Bacteria; kingdom Pseudomonadati; phylum Pseudomonadota; class Betaproteobacteria; order Burkholderiales; family Oxalobacteraceae; genus Herbaspirillum; species Herbaspirillum sp. GW822-FHT03A08. The sequence goes on from NZ_JBXANR010000005.1 coordinate 120,897, forward strand.
TGTACGGCAACGCCGATGCGATCCACAGTCCGGTCGATACCGCCAGCGCCACGCGAATCGCAAAGCGGAAGATGGGCGACTGCCAGCGCAGGTTGGCGATCAGCAGGCCGGCCTTGTACTTTTGCTGGGTCAGGAACGGTGTCATGTCCGAACCCGGCAGGATAGGGATGGCGTCAATCGGAGTACGTGTCGCCAGATGCAGTTGGGAGATCAGTTCGATAATGTCGAGGATCTTGTTGTATGTCACGCGCAGCACTGTGATGGCTTCATCCGGAATATGGCCGGCGAGGCTGTCCTGCTGCAGTTGTTGCAATTCGTATTGCACGGCGCGCAGTTCGGCCTTGTAGTTGACTGTTGGCGTGGAAGCGCGTTTGCGGGTGACGGCGTAGGCGATCGATTCGATGTCTTCGGCGGTCTTGTTGGCGAGGTCGCGCAGGAAGATGATGACGTCGGTGTCGCCGAAATGGCTGCGCAGCAGCGCGTAGTCGGCATGCGTCGACAAGACTTGCTCATACAGCTCCAGCATGCTGAGGTGGACGTGCACCAGCAAACCGTCCTGTTTGGTGTGCATGTCGCGCAGCACCAGGTCGCGCGAGGCCTGCAGCTTGTCGGCCAGCACAATCTGCTGGCGTACCAGCGTCGTGAACTGCGCTTGCAGATCGCTGCGCACATCGTAGAAGTCAGCCTTGATACGCAGATAGCGCGCCAGTTCGAACAGGGCTTCCGCCAGCACCTGTTGTTTGACGCGGCGCCGCAGAAAGTACGACACGATCATCGAGTAAGTCAGATAACCGAGGCCGCCGGCGAGGAAGAAACCGGCATGCTGGAAGGCTTCTTCAAACGGCACGCTGTTTTCCATCGACAGTGTCATCACCATCAGCGCGGCGAATTGCAGCGGCAGCGTCTTTTTGCCATACACCACCATCATGCTGGCGAGGAAGCTGACCAGCACCATCGCTACGCTGACCAGCCAGTGGATAGGCGCGCACAGACTGATGACCAGCATCACCAGGGTGCACAGCAGCACACCGGCCAGCATTTCATTGAATTTGTGTCGCAGCGGACTCGGCAGGTCCATCAGGCTGGTACAGAGCGCACCGAGGAAGACCGTCATGGTGGTCTGCATGTCGGCCATGTTGAAGACCAGCATGGTGAGCCCGACGACACCCGTGGCGATGCGCAGGCCGGTATAGAAATAATGGCTGAAGAGGAAAGTGCGTATATCCAGGGCGTAATGCATGTAGGCAGTCGGCGTAAATTTCTATAAACGCCATTCTGACCCTTCTATCTGTAATAGACAACAGATTCGCCACCGGACGTCTGCTGAAAGCGCTGTCGGACGATGTCGCCATTCGTCCGGCATGATTGCTTGATTGACTTACGGCAGCGGAAACACCAGGCAGGTCGTGGTTGCGTGTGCATAAATTTTGCCCTCGACGTCAACGATGCGTCCTTCTGCGATGCCGACGCGATTGCCGACCTGAATGACTTTGCCTTCGGCGCGCACCGGGCCGGTCTTGGCGGTCAAGGCGCGGATCAGGTTGACCTTCAGTTCCAGCGTCGTATAACCCATGCCTTGCGACAGCACAGAGTGCACTGCACAACCGACGGCGGAGTCGAGCAGGGTGCAGAAGTAGCCGCCATGCACGCTGCCCAGCGGATTGTAGTGCTGCTTGCCGGGCGTGCCCTGAAACACGATGCGGCCCGGTTCGCCTTCAATCGGGATGAAGTCCATGGTTTCGCCGATCGGCACCGATGGCAATTCACCATCCCAGATGCGCTGCAGGAATTCCATGCCGGTGCCTGCCTTCAGATCGTCCATTGACGCCACTCCGGGTGCGGCGAGTTTGGCGCGGACTTCGGCTTCACGGGTTTGCCATTGCTTGAGTGTCTCTTCTCTGTTGCTCATGTTTTTCCTTGTCTTTATGGATGAGGTGGATGTTGGTAATGGAGGTGGATTGCCGGTCGCTGAACGTTACTTTTATGATGAAAGAATGGTGCCATTATGCCTTGCCTGTTTTCATTTGCGTGGCCGCAGGCGTGTAATCGATGGCAAAAAACGGTGATTTTTCATGATGCAAAAACATCATTTCATAATGTGAAAAATACGATTGCGCAGCATCATGGATTTATTTCATTTTCAGAAATTTCGTTTCGTATCGCAAAATATAATGTTTAACTTATTGAATAATAAGGAAAATAATTTATTGATATGTCTTATATAAGACATTGTTGCTGCGCACCTAAAAGCCTACTATGAAGTCATGGAATTCACTTTTTGACCTCCATTTTTCGACTACCTGATTACTTTTAAGGAGATTGACCATGACGACACGTGAACAGCAAATTCAGGCATTGGCAAAAGACTGGGCAGAAAATCCACGCTGGAAAGGCGTCAAGCGCAACTACACCGCCGACGACGTGGTGCGCCTGCGCGGTTCTGTACAGATCGAACACACGCTGGCCAAACGCGGCGCCGAAAAGCTGTGGAATCTGGTCAACAACGAACCCTTCGTCAACGCGCTGGGCGCGCTGACCGGCAATCAGGCCATGCAGCAAGTCAAGGCCGGTCTGAAAGCGATTTACCTGTCCGGCTGGCAAGTTGCCGGCGACGCCAACCTGGCCGGCGAAATGTATCCTGACCAGTCGCTCTATCCGGCCAATTCGGTGCCGATGGTGGTCAAGCGCATCAACAATACATTCCAGCGCGCCGACCAGATCCAATGGTCGGAAGGCAAGAACGACATCGACTTCTTCGCGCCTATCGTGGCCGACGCGGAAGCCGGTTTCGGCGGCGTGCTGAACGCTTATGAACTGATGAAGTCGATGATCGATGCAGGCGCCGCCGGCGTCCACTTCGAAGATCAGCTGGCATCGGTGAAGAAGTGCGGCCATATGGGCGGCAAGGTACTGGTGCCGACACGCGAAGCAGTTGAAAAGCTGAACGCAGCGCGTCTGGCGGCCGATGTTTCCGGCACGACCACGCTGGTGATCGCCCGTACCGACGCCGAAGCGGCTGACTTGCTGACTTCCGACGTGGACGACAACGACAAGCCCTTCCTGACCGGTGAACGTACTGTCGAAGGTTTCTTCAAGACCCGTCCGGGCATCGACCAGGCTATTTCGCGCGGTCTGGCCTATTCGGAATACGCCGATCTGGTCTGGTGTGAAACCGGCAAGCCGGATCTGGCCTTTGCGAAGAAATTCGCCGAAGCCATCCACGCCAAGTTCCCGGGCAAGATGCTGTCGTATAACTGCTCGCCGTCGTTCAACTGGAAGAAGAACCTGGACGACGCCACCATCGCCAAATTCCAGAAGGAACTGGGTGCCATGGGCTACAAGTTCCAGTTCATCACGCTGGCCGGTTTCCATGCGCTGAACTACTCGATGTTCAACCTGGCGCACGGCTATGCACGCAACCAGATGTCGGCCTTCGTCGAGTTGCAGGAAGCCGAATTTGCCGCCGCCGACAAGGGCTTCACTGCGGTCAAGCATCAGCGCGAAGTCGGCACCGGTTATTTCGATGCGGTGACGCAAGCGATCCAGCAAGGCCAGTCGTCGACGACTGCGCTGCACGGCTCGACCGAAGATGAGCAATTCTTCGACGGCAAGGAAAAGAAAGTCGCCTGAGGCTGAGTCTCAATCATAGAGAACGACATCAGGCTGGAGAGAATGTCTGAGGAGACTAGGGCGCTATAGCGCCGGTGATGGGAAAGCCGCACTTCACAAGAGTGCGGCTTTTTTTATTTGTGCTTATTGCTGCTCATTTGTGTTGCCTGATGGTGCCGTCGCGCACTTCAAACACGGCATCGCCTAGTATGTCGACGTCGGCAGGGTCGTGCGTGATGATCAGCATCGGCACGCGCAACTGCTGCTGCAATTCGCTCAACTCATGGCGCATCCGTTCACGCAGGGAAAGGTCCAGTGCAGAGAAGGGCTCGTCCAGCAGCAGGATGTCGGGCTGCGCCACCATTGCGCGGGCCAGAGCTACGCGTTGGCGCTGGCCGCCGGAAATCTGGGAGGGATAACTTGCAGCTGTCGCTTCCAGGCCAAATGCCTGCAGCCATTTCGCCACCATCGGATGTGTTGCCGGACGGCGCAGATTGAAGCAACCGCGTTGCAGGCCGAAGGCGATGTTCTGCGCCACCGTCAGATGCGGAAACAGGGCGTAGTCCTGAAACAGATAAGCGACGTTGCGCTGCTGCGGCCGGACGTTGATGTCATGTGCCGCGTCGAACAGCGTGCGCTGATTGAGATTGATCTTGCCATCGTCGGGTGTCATCAGTCCTGCGATGGCTTTGAGCGTCAGGCTCTTGCCTGCGCCTGAAGGACCGTACAGGACGATGCGGTCGCTGGCGGACGAGAAGGCGATGTTGAGATCGAACACGCGGTCGTTGGCGCGCAGTTCTTTGCGGATATGGACGTCAACGCTCATGACAGATCTGCCCGGCGCGCATGTGCCGGCACCAGCCGTCCGGCGATCAGCAAGACCGCGACGCAAGTGACTGAGGTGATGACAACCATCAAGGTCGCGGTGGAATCGTCGCCGGCTTGTACAGCTTCGTAGATGGCGACCGACAAGGTTTGGGTGCGTCCCGGCAGATTGCCTGCAATCATCAGCGTCGCGCCGAATTCACCCAGCGCGCGCGCGAATGCCAGCAAGACGCCGGCGGCAATGCCGCGCGCCGCCAATGGCAGGCTGACGCGAAAGAACACGCCCGCTTCCGAGACGCCCAGCACGCGGGCAGCGTTTTCCAGTTGTTTGTCGACGTTTTCAAAGGCGGCGCGCGCGGATTTCAATACGAGTGGAAAAGCGACGATGGTGGAGGCGATGACTGCGCCTTGCCAGGTAAAGACCAGCTCAATGCCCATGTCCGCCAGCCAGGCGCCAAAGACGCCGCGTTTGCCGAGTAGTACCAGCAGGTAATAGCCGAGTACGGTCGGCGGCAACACGAGTGGCAGGGTCAGGATGGAGTCGATCAGGTCGCGTAAAGGCGAGCGCCAGCGCGACAGGCCATAGGCTGCCGCGACACCGAAGAAAAGATTAAGCACCGTTGCCCATCCCGCGACCTTTAGCGAGAGAAGCAACGGGGTCCAGACTGAACCCATAAGGAAAACGCGTGAGCGAGTAAGAGTTGAAGTTGAATCAGCCCGCAGGGTATCAGGGTTTCAGGAAGCCGTAACGCGCCAGCACCGCCTGGCCGGCAGCCGATTGCACATAGGCGAGGTATTTATTGGCGAGTTCCGCTTGTGCCGTGTTGGCAGTGACGGCGATCGGATAGGTCGCTGGGGTGTCGGATGGGATGCGGATCGCTACCTTGACCTTGTCCGGCATCACGGCTGCATCGGTGGCGAACACGAAGCCTGCTTCGACTTCACCGCGGGCGACGTAATCCAGGCTTTGGCGCACGTTTTGCGCCATCACGCCTTTAGCCTGCACGGCATCCCACAGCCCTGCATTTTCCAGCGCAGTCTTGGTGTAGCGGCCGAATGGCACCGATGCCGGATTGCCGAGCGCGACTTTCTTGACGCTGGCCTGAGTCAGGTCTTTCAGACTGGTCAGCGGCAAGGTGCTGTCATTGGGTACGATCAGGACGATCTGGTTGGCGGCAAAGTTCTTGCGGGTCGCCGGTTGCACGGCTTTCTCGGCGACCGCCTTGTCCATGGCGGTCTGGTCAGCGGAAGCAAACACATCAGCCGGCGCGCCGCGCACGATCTGTTGCGCCAGGATGTCGGACGCGCCGAAGTTGTTGATAACCTTGACGCCTGGATTTTGCTGTTCGAACGCCGTACCGAGATCCTTGAACGCATTGGTCAGGCTGGCAGCGGCAGAGACCACCAGGTCGGTGGCGTGTGCAGTTGCTGCGGCGAAGGGGAGCGCCAGCAGAACAAAAGAGGCGGACGCAGCGAGTCGGCGCAGGGATTTTGCGGTAAAGGAAGTGGGCATGGAGGTTCCTGTTTTCTTGAAATGGGAAGGGAGAATTCGTCGGAATATACGTAAGGATATAGCGATAGTCAATTCACCGCAGCGTATACATATAATTTGAGCAAAGCCCTTGCTACAATCCGGTTCATGACAAATTCCAAAACCGTACGATTACGCGTGATGCAGGGCGAGACAATTGCCTTCGGCCCCGGAAAAGCCTCGCTGCTGCTGGCGATAGAACGCACCGGCTCGATCTCCGGCGCGGCGCGGGAGATGGAAATGTCCTATCGCCGGGCCTGGCTGCTGGTGGAAGAAATGAACCGCTGTTTCGCCAGACCGCTGGTGGAAACCGCAACTGGCGGCGCCAAAGGGGGCGGCGCCAGCATCACCGAACTGGCGCGCGAGGTCATCACTTGCTATCAGCGCATGCAAAAGAAAGCCGATACCGCGGTTGAAAAAGACATGCAGTATCTGCGGTCCCTCATTGTCGACAAAGGCTGAAGACTTCGTCGATGCGCACCAGCCTCCTTAAATTTCGCTTTCGCCTGCAAAACCTGTTCCGCATGTCGGAAAGCCACGCCATGCTGCTGTGGGCGGCCATCATTGGTTTCGTCGGTGCGCTGGCGACCATTTTTTTCCGTGAATGCATTGGTTGGGTGCAATACCTGCTGACGGGCCATAGCGGCAGTTTTGTTGAAATCGCCAAAGGCTTGTCCTGGCAGATGCGCGTATTGCTGCCGACCGGCGGAGGCGTAGTGGCCGGCGCGATCCTGATCTGGGCCAAACGCATGCCGGCCGGGGCGACGTCCGATTATATGGAAGCGGTCGCCATCGGCGATGGACGTATTCCGGTCCGGCACACCTTGCTGCGCAGCCTGTCGTCGCTGGCAACCGTGGGTTCGGGCGGCTCGATCGGGCGGGAAGGGCCGATGGTTCAACTGGCGGCTTTGTGCGCTTCGCTGGTAGGGAGGTTTGCACACTTTCCTGCATCGCGCATGCGCTTGCTGGTGGCTTGCGGCGCGGCAGCGGGGATTACGTCTGCCTATAACGCCCCAATCGCGGGCGCTTTCTTTGTGACCGAGATCGTGTTGGGCGCGCTGGTGATGGAAAGCTTTGGTCCGGTAGTGGTGGCGTCGGTAGTGGCCAATATCACCATGCGCGAGCTGCCGGGTTATGCGCCTGCCTACGAGATGCCGTACTTCCCGGAAGTCGGTGGCGTTGAGATTATTTTGTTCGTGGTGCTGGGCATCATCGCCGGTTTGCTGGCGCCGCAGTTCTTGCGGCTGCTGGATATCAGCAAACAGTTGTTCCAGAAAACCCGTTTGCCGCTGCCGCTGCGCCTGGGGTTGGGCGGCTTGCTGGTTGGTCTGCTGTCGATTCGGGTGCCGGAAGTCTGGGGCAATGGCTACAGCGTCGTCAATTCTCTGCTGCACACGAACTGGTTGTGGTCGACGGTGCTGGTTGTCATGATCTACAAAATCGTCGCGACCGCGCTGACTACCGGTTCCGGCGCAGTGGGCGGGATCTTTACGCCGACCTTGTTTGTCGGCGCTGCCATCGGCTTCCTGTTCGGTGATGTAGCGCATGCGTTATGGCCGCACGCGATCTCGCAGCCGTTTGCCTATGCGATGGTGGGCATGGGAGCGTTTCTGGCGGCAGCGACCAACGCGCCGCTGATGGCGATCCTGATGATCTTCGAAATGACGCTGAGCTATCAGGTGGTGCTGCCATTGATGCTGTCGTGCGTGGTGGCGTATTTCATCGCGCGCAGCCTTGACGGCAATTCAATGTATGAGATCACGCTCAAGCGCCATCGCGATGCCGCCGAGCGCATCCGCCTGCGCGGGACGCACATGAGCGAACTGATCAAGCCGGCGGAAACGGTATTGCAGAAAGACGCGCCGTTTTCCGAGGTGACGCGCATATTCCTGCAATACCCGGTGAAGTACATCTACATCACTGATCAGGACAACCGTTATCTGGGCGTCGTCGCCTTGCAGGACGTGACATCGTTGCTGCTTGATAAGAACGATACCGACACCAAGCACGCCGGCGACTTCATGCGTACCCATTTTTTGCACGAAGTGACGCCGGAGATGTCACTGGGCGAGGCCTTGCAGCTGTTTCTGGATCATCAGGGCGAGCGTTTGCCGGTGATTGCCAGTGCAGAGAATCCGCAATTGCTGGGTGTTGTCTTCAAGACATCTTTACTGGACGCGTATTTCCGGCTGGATCGTTCTGGTGAGTAGGTTGTAAAAATGTGTTGGCAGCTTTGTAACAAACGAGAGGTGGACCGACTATTGCGGTGGCAACCTTGTTAGAATGCGAAATTATTTGTGAGAAAGTACCAAATTGCGCGATTTTTTCTATCGCGCGGGTACTGCCACTGCCGGCCACGCTGCCGGTAATTAACATATCAGGGATTCGAACGATTTTATGCTGAGTTACCGCCATGCCTTTCACGCTGGCAATCATGCTGATGTGCTCAAGCACATGGTGACGATCCAATTACTGCGTTATCTCGGCCAAAAAGAAACTCCCTACATGGTGATTGATACCCATGCAGGCGCGGGTGTTTATGCGCTGGACGGGAACTACGCCAGCAAGAATGCCGAATACGAAACCGGCATCGCGCCCTTATGGGACCGTACCGATTTGCCTGAAGCCGTTGCCGATTACGTGCAACTGGTGAAAGATCTCAACCCGAGCGGCAAGATGCGCTACTACCCGGGGTCGCCTTATTGTGCCAACCAGGTGATGCGCGAGCAAGATCGCCTGCGTCTGTTCGAACTTCATCCAACTGAAAGCAAAGTGCTGGCGGATAACTTCCGCAAGCTCGATGCGCATGCGGCCGAGCAGGGCAAGCGCCCGACCGGCCGCGGCCGGCGCGTGCTGGTTGAGCGGGGCGACGGTTTTCTGGCGCTCAAGGCGCTGTTGCCGCCGCCATCGCGCCGCGCGCTGGTGCTGATCGATCCTCCCTACGAAGACAAGCGCGACTATCAACGCGTCAAGGAAACCCTTCAGGACGCGCTGGTGCGCTTCCCGACCGGGACGTATGCGGTCTGGTATCCTGTGCTGCAACGCATTGAGTCCAAGAATTTTTCTGACCGCCTCAAGCGCCTCGGCGCCAAGAGCTGGCTGAACGTGACGCTGTCGATCAGCTCGCCGCAGCCGGACGGTTTCGGCCTGCATACCAGCGGGATGTTCTTGCTCAATCCTCCGTGGACGCTGGAAGCCACTCTCAAGGAAGTCATGCCCTACCTGGTCAAGGTGCTGGGGCGCGACGGCGGCGCCGGTTACCTGCTGGAATCGGGAGAGGCCTAGGATGGTTTGTCCTGAAGCGATGGGCGTGGGAGCGGGACGTCATTGCCGTCTCACCTGTGAAATGTTTTCTGGTATTCGTGATGCATCACGGCATACAATAAGCGGTCATGCCGAAGATATATTGTCTGTCGAAAGTGCTGGGGTTATTTACAACAAGAAATCATGACTGAACCGTCTCCTGATCACGCCGCCCCGGCGCAAGCGCAACAACATGCCCACGATTTTTTTCTGGCGCGACAGCCGATCCTGAATCGTGAACAGGAACTGATCGGCTACGAATTGCTGTTCCGCAACGCGGCCTTCGGTCCCGCCAATGTCAACGATGACGTGTCGGCCACCGCATCGGTGATCGCGCATGCGTCCGAACTCGGTCTTAACAACGTCATCGGCAGTCTGCATGGCTTCATCAATGTCGATGCCACCGTGCTGATGAGTGACTTCATCAATTTCCTGCCCTCCGACAAGGTCGTGCTGGAAATTCTCGAGACCGTCAAAGTAACGCCCGAGCTGGTCAAACGGGTGACAGAGTTGTCTCGTGCCGGCTATGTGTTTGCGCTCGACGACGTGATCGCTGAATCCGAAGACATCGCCCAGTTGCTGCCCTTGGTAAAAATTATCAAGATCGACGTCATGGAGCTCGATGCCAGCAAGCTGCTCAAGCTGAGCATGCATTTCAAGCGCGCGCAGAAGATGCTGCTGGCTGAAAAGGTCGAGACGGTTGAACAATTCCGCGACTGCGTGACCTTCGGTTTCGATTACTTTCAAGGCTACTATTTCGCCAAGCCGGTCATCCTGCAGGGCAAGAAGCTGGAAGCGTCGAAGATCGTCATCATGCATATCCTGACGCTGCTGGTGCGCAACGTCGACAATGGCGAAGTGGTCCGTTACATCAAGCGCGACGTGGCGCTGAGCCTGACGCTGCTGCGTCTGGTCAATACGCCTGTGTACGGTTTCATGAAGCACATCGATTCGCTGGGACAAGCGCTGATCGTGCTGGGCCGCCGTCAGTTGAAGCGCTGGCTGCAGATTCTGTTGTTCGCCAATACCGAAAAAGACAAGGCGCATTCACTGTCACCCTTGCTGATTCTGGCGGCGACGCGCGGCAAGATGCTGGAACTGATCACTGAGAAGATCCGGCCGGGCCGCCGCAAGATGTCCGAAATTGCCTTTACGGTCGGCATCATGTCGCTGGTCGATGCACTGTTCGGGATGCGCATGGAAGCTATCCTTACCCAGATTACAGTCAGTGCCGAGATCCGCGATGCTTTGCTGTTCCGCACCGGTTTCTACGGCGAGATTCTGCAACTGGCGGAGTGGACGGAGAAGGCTGACAAAACTGCGACAGAGATGAGCGATTTGCTGACCGGTTTGCAATTGTCGCCGGAAGACTTCTACGATCTGGAAACGCAGGCCTTTGAGTGGGGCAACAATATCTCTACGAATATGGGACATACGCCGGCAAAGAAAGCTGAAGAAGCTGACGCCAGCAACGTCTCCGAGTAAGTCCCCGGGCAAACCGTCCAATCCTGCGAAGCTGACTGATTCACCTGATCCTCCTGATCCTCCTGATCCGACAAGCAGAGAAATCTGCTGTGTCGGCAGCGATTATCGTCCACCCCGATCTTCAGCTTTCTTTTCACGCCGCCTCGCGGCATATTTTTTTATCAGGCGCATCAGGCGATTGCTTTGGCCTTTGCCATCGAACCAGCGTGCCTTGATACCATCCCACCAGCTACGCCGCATTGCGGTCAAGGCCGCGATGCCGGCTTCTACGTGTTGCCATGCCTGCGTCGCGCGTAACTGCGCAATCATCCTGTCCTTGAATCGTAATACGGCGTCGCGGCATCGGACAAACCAAGGCAAGGTCAGCAGGGCTTTTTGCGTTAGTGTGTATAAACGGGCAACCAGCGCCGTGCCGAGCACTTTGGCGCTGACGATGATGATCAGGCCGAGCGTAGGATGGCCGTGGGCGATGGAGAGCAGGGCGAGAATCTTGACCGGCAGCAGCAAAAGGCTGGGCAGGATGAAAATGGCCAGCGCCGCATAGGGTGAGAAACTGCCAATCCAGGATTCAACGCGCGCAATGAAGGGAATCAGCGGCAACCGCGCCAATACGCGCTTGCTGGCATTCCACAGCCATTCTTCGAACAGCAGCAGAATTGCTGCTAGGTAGATGAGGGGCGCAAGCAGGTATTTTCTGATCTTGTGCGACAAGGAAAGATCCTTATGGATGCGGAGGGCTTGCAGCACATATGTTGGGCAAGCACGAGAAAAACAAGCCGCTCTACATCGAGACTACCTCAGGCAATACCTTAAGCCGGTCTGGAATCGTGACTCAACAATCAACGCGCCGGCAGGTTTTAGTCCACCTGGCGCTGCTTGATCAGACTCAGCCAGCGATCTCCCCATTTTTCGTCGCTCATGCAGGATGCGTAGTCGGTGACGGTGCGCGCGGCACGTTCAAGCAGCTGGATATCGGCTTCATGCTGGCGGGCAACGTGGGGATCTTCCAGGAACAGGACGCGGCGGCATTCGTGTTCCAGAATCAATTCGGCAATCTGTGCATCGCCGCCCAGCGGACCGCTGAGAAAAGGCTTGACCCAGTTGCGTCCGGCTTCGCCCTTGATTTTCATCGCCAGTTCATTGAGCAGGCCGCCGGTAGTGCCGGTGGCGCAGCGGAAGGCGAAGCTGTCGAGCACTTCGAAGTGGCGCTCGGCCAGCGCCAGCATGCGCGATTTCATCGAATCGTGAGCGATCAGGGCGATGCCTTCATTGCTGAGATTGAAGTAGGGATCCAGCTTGGGGTCGGGCGCCGCGCCGTTGGCGATTGCTTCCAGCTCAAACCATTCGCGCGCGCCGGCCATGGTTGATAAAAAGGGCTTGCCGTGGATGACGCATTGACGTTTGAGCGCTACCGCTTCCGGGAAAGTGGAAGAAGGATCAACCGGGTCAATCAGATAAATGATGGCATCCAGCTTGCGCGCCGGATCGCTGTCGACCACGCGCGACACCAGCTTCATCAGACCGCCCTGGCGGCCGTAGGGAAAGCGTTCGATATGCGGATAGTTCGGCAGCAGGCCGAGATGGCCGATGGCGTCCAGGGTCCTGCCGACGACGACCAGTTCCGGTTGCAAGGCTTCGATACGCGCGCGCGATCCTTGCAGCAATTGAACCAGTGCAGAATTCGGAGCATCCTGATGCGCGCGGTTGGCGGCCAGACCGATACGGTAACGAGTGGTGGTAGACATGGAAGTGGCTGATGGAAGCGTTATTTTTGAGGGCTTGAATGTCGTGAGGGCGTCGGAAAAACGTCGTCGCGTGAATATGGGTTATCAGCGAAATGGGCTCTCGGGGACTTTAACATACCGCTACAATGATGGACAGGCTGGACGGTCAGCCCCGAGTGAAATATGCAAGCGAGAACATGAATAAAGCATTCGTAAAAGAATCCGACGGTGACGATGACGACGAGCTGGCCTTGCCGGCGATTCCGGCCGGCTCCAAGAATTACATGACCCCGCAGGGGCACAAACGCATCAAAGACGAATTGCTGCATCTGATCGATGTCGACCGGCCTGAAGTCGTGCGCATCGTGCACTGGGCGGCTTCCAATGGCGACCGTTCGGAAAACGGCGACTACATTTACGGCAAGCGCCGCCTGCGTGAAATCGACCGCCGTATCCGCTTCCTCACCAAGCGTCTCGACATCGCCGAAGTGGTCGACCCGACCATCCATCATGGCAACGACCAGATCTTTTTCGGCGCCACCGTGACCTATGAAAATCAGGACGGCGCCGAACACACCGTCACCATCGTCGGTATCGATGAACTCGATCCGCTTAACGGCAAGATCAGTTGGGTCTCACCGGTGGCGCGCACGCTCACCAAAGCGCGCGAGGGCGACGAGGTGACCTTGCAGACACCGGCCGGCGTTGAGCAATTGACGATTCTTGAGGTCAGCTATCCGGCGCCTTCGGCCTGAGCGTTGCTTTTCCAGCTGAAATCATTCGCGGGGAGTACTTGCCGCCGCAGACCTTGCGCCGAGTGAATGAGTGGAACGAATCCTGCTTCTGTGTGTTGGGGCGGCTTCCGTTATCCCTATCTCCCGATATCACTGCACTTGCAATCCGAATTTCGTTTTGATTGAAAAGGTAAGTCCATGTCCATCGTGTACGCCAATCTGAATCATCCGCAGCGTGTCGCTCTGGCCGCGGAAGTGCATTCGCGGCCGTTTCTGCACCTCAAGGCACCCGAGACCCTTACACATCTGGCCGTGTATGTGCGAGACCAGGCGGTCGACACCAGTCGCCATACGGTATTTCAGCACGCTTTGCTGACTGACTTGTGCATGCATTTCGGCGTGACTGCACCAGGCGTGGAGGCCAAGCATTTCTTCTACGATTTCGGGCGCTTCCGCCTGAAGTGGGAATGCCATACCGAATTCGCCACTTACACTTTCGCGCAGCATCACGAGTCGGAGCTGACGATAGACGAAGCCTTTATCGAGGCGCCGCTGAAGCACGTGCCGCAGCAATGGCTGCTGGCGTTGCAGGGCAAGATCATGGTGGCGGCGCACGTGGTGCTGGAGCGCGTGCCGGAAGAGGAAAAGGGCGGCTGTGTCTCCGGCCTGCAGCGTTTATTTGAAGGCAAGCTGCTATCGTCTAGCAAAGTGCTGCAAGGGGGAGAGATCTGGACGGATTTCCAGATTCAGGCCGATGGTTTCAGCCGCTTTGTGGTGCGCGACATCGATTTGCGCGATATGCAGGGCGGTCGACTGGCGCAGCGCATTCTGGAAATCGAAACCTATCGCATGATGGCCTTGCTGGGCTTGCCGCATGCGCAACAGGCCGCGCCGGTATTGAGCGCGATTGAAAGCGATCTGGCGACGCTGACCGCGACCATGGTCGATACCGATCACGTCAATCCTGAGCAGGCACAGGTCGAGGATGAACGGATCCTGCGCAAGATCACCGGCCTGGCGGCGCGCATCGAGAAAATGTCGTTGGAAAACAGCTATCGCTTTTCCGCCTCGCAGGCGTATTTTCGACTGGTGAAAGCGCGTATCGAAGAGTTGCGCGAAAACCGCGTGGAAGGCGTACCGACCATCGGGGAGTTCATGGAACGGCGTCTGGCGCCGGCCATGGACACTTGCACCTCGGTAGCGCGGAGGCAGGAAGCCTTGGCCGAACGTATCGCCCACACCAACGACTTGTTGCGTACACGGGTGGGGATTGTCCAGGAGCAGCAGAATCGCCAGATACTGGAATCGATGAACGCGCGCGCCGCGCAGCAACTGCGGTTGCAACAGGCGGTGGAGGGCTTGTCGGTGGCGGCGATCTCGTACTACATGGTGGGCTTGTTCGGTTACGCGGGAAAAGCCCTGAAAGCGGCGGGCGTGCCGATCAATCCTGATATTGCGACGGGTGTGATGGTGCCGGTGTTCGCTGCGGGTGTCTGGCTGGGGTTGCGGCGACTACACAAGACGGTCACGCTACCTGAGTGAGAGCAAAAAAAGCCGGACCTTGTGGATCCGGCTTTTTTATTGCAGAGATAAAAAATCAGACGTTGGCGCTGATTTTTTCCTGTGCTTGCGCGATGGCTTGCTTGGTCTTTTCTTCGCCCATCGACACGCCTTCAGCGATCACCAGTTCGACGTCGGTGATGCCGAGGAAACCCAGCACGCCACGGATATAAGTGCCCTGGAATTCCAGTGCTTGTGCAGGACCTTCCGAATAGACGCCGCCGCGCGACAGAATCACGATAGCGCGCTTGCCGGTAACCAAACCGGTTGCGCCCTTGTCCGTATAGCCGAAAGTACGGCCGGCGCGGCAGATATGGTCAATCCATGCCTTGAATGCGGAGGGTGGCGCGAAGTTGTACATCGGGATGCCGATGACCAGTGTGTCGGCAGCCAGCAGCTCATCGACCAGCGTATCGGACAGGGCGATGATCGATTGCTGTTCGGCGCTGCGCTTGTCGGCAGGGGTGTAATAGGCGCCGATCAGCGCTTCGGTGATGTGCGGGAGGGTGTCTTTTGCCAGATCGCGACGGACGACTTTGCCGCCGGCGTTCTTGGCTTGCCATTGTTCAGCGTAAGCCGCGCTAAGTTGGCGGGTGATGGAGCCGTTGAAACGGGCGCTGGAATCGATATGAAGAAGAGTGCTCATGCTTGTTCCTTGGAAAGTTGCCTTGGATGAATACTGCGTCGGTGTCGCGGGAAAGTAGCGATGGATGGAATATAAAGGCTTTCCAATAACATCAATAGATGGGAGAATTTGATTTCACTAATCCATTTATGGGATGAATCATGTTGGACCTCAACGATATTGCCGTCTTTGTCCATGTGGTGCGCGCCGGCAGCTTTGCCGCTGCCGGTCGTCGTCTTGGCATGCCGTCCAACACCATCAGCCGGCGTTTGCAGCTGTTGGAAGAGAGTCTGGGTGTGCGTCTGCTGCAGCGCTCCACGCGGCAATTGAACGTGACGGCGGCGGGACGTGAATTCTTTGACCGCTGCGCACCGGGAATCGAAGACATTCAGCAGGCCGGAGCGACTCTGTCGGAGGGCAACCGCGAACCGAGCGGCGTACTGCGGGTAGCCGCACCGGCAGACTTTTTCGACAACTTCGCCATGGAATGGGTGGCTGAATTCATGCAGCGCCATCCCAAGGTGCAACTGGAGTTTGTACTCAGCGACGAGCGTGTCGACCTGATCGCCGAAGGCATTGACCTGGCGTTTCGTGCCGGGCAGTTACCGGACTCCAGCCTGGTGGCCCGCAAACTCGGCGAAAGCTATCGCGGTTTGCTGGCCAGTCCGGCCTATCTGAAAAAGCGCGGCATGCCGGCTTCGCTGGAGGAGCTGGCGGCGCACGATTGCCTTGCCGCCGCCAATACCGCGCAAGCTGCGCTATGGCGCCTGGAAGGCCCGTCAGGTGCCGAAAGCATACGGATAATGCCGCGCCTGTGCATCAACACGGCGCAGGGGCTGCTGCGCGCCACGCGCGCCGGACTGGGGATTGCCTTGCTGCCGGTGATGGTGGCTGCCGAAGATTTGCGACGCGGCAGCCTGGTTGCCATCTTGCCGCAGTATCAGCGTGATCTGAGCGGCATGTACGCGGTTTATCCCAACCGGAGGCAGTTGTCGCTGGCGGTGAGCGCGTTGATTGAGTTCGTAGCGGAGAAGGTCAAGCATGGCGCCTGTGACGGTACGCATAAAGAGATGCGATTCGCCGTACCAGAGGCCCAAGAGGCGGCGTAAGGCCGATGAACCAGAGGTAAAACGAGGAGTAAGCGTGAAGAGGCTCCGCGCATCAGCACTGCCTTGACGCTTGCGCTGACGCTTAGCTGCGTTCGCGCAGGATGCGGGTCACGCTGTCGATGCTGCGGATACCGCGCATGGTGCGCGCCAGATGCACGCGATCTTCGACCTGGATGGTGAAGCGCAGATGCTTCATCGCCGGATCGCCGTCGTCATCCATGCTGACCGAGACGATATGCGCATCGGCTTCGCCGATTTCGGCGGCAATGCGTGCCAGTGTGCCTTTCTGGTTATGGACCAGAATGGTGATGCGGCATTCAAAGCGGCGGTTCAGTTCGCCGGCCCAGGTCACTTCAATCCAGCGGTCCGGTTCTTTTTCAATGTGGCGCTTGGCGGTTTCGCAATCTTCCACGTGGACGATCAGCGCCTGATCATGCTTCAGATGGCCGATCAGCTTGTCGCCTGGAATCGGCAGGCAACAGGCCGCCAGTTGTACGGTCGAGCCTTCGTTGCCGGTGATGACGACCGGATCCGGCTTGCTCGGCAAGACATGGCCTTCGACATCAAGCTGAGGAATTGATCCGCCGCCTTCGGTCATACCCATAATGTGGCGCGCTACCAGCGGCGCCATGCGCGTGCCGATGCCGATGTCGGCATACAGCTCGTCCATGGTCTTGGCGCTGGATTCATTGAGCAGGCGCTCGATGATTGCCGACGGCAGGTCGGGCTCCAGGCCCAGGGTATTCAATGCGTTGGTCAGCAAGCGTTTGCCCAAGGCTTGCGACTCCACAAGATTAACTGTGCGCAGGCGATGGCGGATTGCCGAGCGAGCCTTGCCGGTGCGCACATAGCCAAGCCAGTTCGGGCTCGGACGCGACGACGGCGAAGTGATGATTTCAACGATGTCGCCGTTGTGCAGTTCGGTGCGCAGCGGCGCCGGTTCGTGATTGATCACGACGGAGGTGGTCTGGTCGCCGATGTCGGTGTGGATGCTGTAGGCAAAGTCCAGCGCCGTGGCGCCCCGCGGCAGGGCGATGATCTTCGACTTTGGCGTGAACACATAAACGGAATCCGGGAACAGGTCGACCTTGACGTGTTCGAGGAATTCGGCCGAGTCGCCGGTTTGCTTCTGGATATCCAGCAGCGATTGCAGCCAGGCGTGCGTGCGCTGCTGCAGATCGGTCAGGCTGCCTTCGTCATCCTTGTACAGCCAGTGGGCAGCGACGCCGGATTCGGCAACGCGGTGCATATCCTGGGTACGGATCTGGAACTCCACCGGCGTGCCGTAGGGGCCGATCAGGGTGGTATGCAGCGACTGGTAGCCGTTGAGCTTGGGAATCGCGATGTAATCCTTGAACTTGCCCGGCATCGGCTTGAACAGCGAATGCAGCGTGCCCAGCGCAACGTAGCAATTGGCGAAGCTGTCGACCACCACGCGGAAGCCGTAGACGTCCAGCACCTGCGAGAATGACAAATGCTTGTTGCGCATCTTGCGGTAGATGCCGAACAGCGTTTTTTCGCGGCCGTCGACCTGCGCCGGGATGCCCGCAGCGATCAGCGTGCTGGTGACGGATTCAAGGATCTTGGTCACCACTTCGCGGCGATTGCCGCGTGCCGACTTGACTGCCTTGAGCAGGGTGCGATGCCGCAGCGGGTAGAGATGCGAGAACGACAGTTCCTGCAACTCGCGGTAAATATTGTTGAGGCCGAGACGATGCGCGATCGGCACATACACTTCCATGGTCTCGCGGGAAATGCGGCGCTTCTTGTCCGGCGGCATCGATCCCAGCGTGCGCATATTGTGCAGGCGGTCGGCCAGTTTGACCAGGATCACGCGCACGTCGCGCGCCATGGCGAGCAGCATCTTGCGGAAGTTTTCCGCTTGCGCTTCGATCTGGCTCTGGAATTCGATCTTGTCCAGCTTGGAGAGGCCGTCGACCAGCGACGCAACTTGCGCGCCGAAGCGTTCGATCAGTTCTTCCTTCCTGACGCCCTGGTCTTCCATCACGTCGTGCAGCAGGGCGGCCATCATGGCTTGCGCATCAAGCTTCCAGTCGGCGCAGATTTCAGCGACTGCGAGTGGGTGCGAGATGTAAGGTTCGCCGGACTTGCGCATCTGGCCCAGGTGCATCTCGTCCGAGAAGCGATAGGCTTCCTTGACCTTCTTCAGTTCGGAAGGCGTGAGGTATTCCTCGAGCTTGTGCGTCAGATGGGTAAACGTCGCCACGCCGCTGTGTAAAGCGGGAGCAGGTGCTACTGGGGGATTTTGTGAATTTTGTTTTGACGCCGAGCGTCCGGAAGACGCTCGGGTAGTGTTGCTAGTAGTACCAGATGCTGATGACGGAGAACCGAGGGTTGAATCTGTTGGTGTCAGGCTCATACGTTGGCGTTGTCAGCAGCATGGACGTGGGTCAAACTCAGGCAGGCACTTTTTTCAGCATCTCGATGCCGACTTTGCCGGCCGCGATTTCGCGCAGCGCTGTCACGGTTGGCTTGTCCTTGGCGTCCACTTTCGGTGTGTGACCTTGCAGCAATTGACGTGCGCGATATGTCGCAGCCAGAGTCAGCTGAAAGCGGTTAGGGATTTGCTTGAGGCAATCTTCAATCGTGATACGGGCCATAAATACTCCTGATTACTTGGTTCTTACATGGTTCTGGTTCAGCTTAAATCAAGCCCGATCCAGCGCGGAGGCGGCAATGCTGCTTGTGCCGCCTAGCTGCTGGCGTGGATGCCCAGCTGAGTGAATAAGAATGTGTTGCGCGCGGCTTGTTGCGGGAAGCGGCAGCGGGCCGCCTTGACAATTGCTGTTAATTCCGACAAAGCGACTGCAAACTCTTGATTAATAATAACATATTCGAACTCCGGAGAGTGAGCGATTTCGCCGCCGGCCGCCAGGATGCGGCGTGTAATGACATGCGGCTCGTCCTGTCCGCGCTTTTTCAGGCGTTCTTCCAGGGCCGCAATCGACGGCGGCAAAATGAAAATCCCGATCGCGTTCGAAAACTGTTTCTTCACCTGCTGCGCGCCTTGCCAGTCGATTTCCAGCAGCACGTCGGTGCCGTTGGAGATCTGGTCGGCGATCATCAGGCGCGAGGTGCCGTAATAGTTGCCGTGGACTTCAGCCCATTCCAGGAATTCGCCTTCCGCCTGACGCTTCAGGAAGTCGTCGGCGGTGGTGAAATAGTATTCGCGGCCGTGTTCCTCACCCGGACGCGGCGGACGCGTGGTGTAAGAGATCGACAGCTTGATTTCCGGCTCTTGCTTGAGCAGGGCATTGACCAGGGTCGATTTGCCGGCGCCCGAAGGCGCTACGACCATGAACAGGCTGCCGGAGGTTGGATTTTTTGCGGGCATGGAATGCTCTCTCGTCGTTCTGATTGAATGTTTTTATTAAATATAGGTGCTTATTCCAGGTTCTGCACCTGTTCACGCATCTGGTCGATCAGCAATTTCAATTCCATCGACGCGTCGGCGAGTTCTTTCATGGCGGCTTTCGAGCCGACCGTATTGGCTTCGCGGTTGAGCTCCTGCATCATGAAATCCAGGCGCTTGCCGACCTGGCCGCCTTTTTTCAGGATATGGCGGGTCTCGGCCAGATGGGCCGACAGGCGCGCCAGTTCTTCGGCGATGTCGATGCGGATGCCGTACAGCGTGACTTCCTGGCGGATGCGTTCCAGCACCTCGTCGCGTGGCAGCGATGGCGTTGTCGCTCCATCCTTGCCGTCCTTGGTCGCCAATCCCAGTGCTTCCTGCATGCGTTCCGTGGCCTTTTGCTGGAACTGTGCCACCAGTTGCGGCACCAGCGGCGTGATGCGGGCGACGATTGCTTCCATGGCGTCGATGCGGGTTTCCAGCACGGCTTGCAGGGCAGTGCCTTCGCGCGCGCGGCTGTCGATGAAGGCCGCCAAGGTTTCTTGCAGGGTCGACAGTACGTCCGCTTGCAGTGTGTCCTGGCCGATTTCGGCTTCTTCGATGACGCCGGGCCAGCGCAGCAGCTCGTTGACCGTCAGCGGCGCCGCTTCGGCGAATTGCTTGCGGACCTGGCGTTGCAGATCGGCCAGCGTTGCCAGCAGCGTCTGGTTGAGCGCCTGGCTGGAGCCTTCCGCCGCCTTGCGGCCAAAGCTCAGGCGGCATTCCACCTTGCCGCGCACCAGTTTACTGATGATGGCTTCGCGCATCGCCGGTTCCACGGCGCGCAGGTCGTCATTGACGCGGAACTGCAAATCCAGGAAGCGCGAGTTCACGCTCTTCATTTCGACGGTGATTGCGCCGGCGGCGGTTTCGCGTTTGGCGACGGCGTAGCCGGTCATGCTATAAATGGTCAATCGATTCTCCGGGTGCTGGCCATCCTGTTTGCGTGGATGGCCGGATGATTTGCGGGGGAGCGCAGGGCGCTTCCTTTACAAACCGGCAATTTATCAAGACAATGCCGGTGAAAAAATTATTACGTCACGTCTGTGGCCTGCCTGATCAAACAAGCTTGCTGACGACTGAGGCGTGATTGTATTTGGGTTTGGATAGCGCATTGTAAAAAGTTTGCCGGTTCTGCGCCACTGCGCCGTCAAAACCTGCTCTCCGGTATTGCCCTGAGCACAAGCATCAGGGCCTCCGCCACCGACTTCTAGAGGAAACACATGACTGACTTTCAACGTCCCAGCGGACGCGCCACCGCCGATTTGCGTACCGTCCGCCTGACGCGCCATTACACCAAGCACGCAGAAGGCTCGGTGCTGGTGGAGTTCGGCGACACGCGCGTGCTGTGCACGGCCAGCATTGAAGAAAAGGTTCCGGGTTTCCTTAAAGGCAAAGGGCAGGGCTGGATGACCGCCGAATACGGCATGCTGCCGCGCTCGACACATACCCGCATGGACCGCGAAGCCGCCAAAGGCAAGCAATCCGGCCGCACCCAGGAAATCCAGCGCCTGATCGGCCGCGCGCTGCGCGCCGCCTTTGACCTGGAAGCCTTCGGCGAGCGCACGCTGCATCTGGACTGCGACGTCCTGCAAGCCGACGGCGGCACACGGACGGCCGCCATCACCGGCGCCATGGTCGCCGCTTACGACGCGTTTTCAGTCCTGCTGGGCCGCGGCCTGATCACCGCCATCCCCGTCAAGAGCTTCGTCGCCGCCATTTCGGTTGGCGTCTACCGTGGCGTGCCGGTGCTGGATCTGGATTATCTGGAAGATTCCGACTGCGACACCGACATGAACGTCGTCATGACCGATGCCGGCCATTTCGTCGAAGTGCAGGGCACGGCCGAAGGCGCCGCGTTTGATCGCGCGACCCTGAACAGCTTGCTGGATATCGCCGACAAGGGCATCAAGAAACTGTTGTCGCTGCAGAAACAAACGCTGGGTCTGGCGAAGTAAGCTGCGTCGGAGTAGTCGCAAAATAGTGTCGAAATAACACTTCCGCAGCCGCCAGAGCCGGGTGCAGTTTCAGCAGCCTCGGCCGAATCCTTTTACAATCCCGACATGCCATGTCCGTTATCCGCGGACATGGCGTTTTTACGTTTGCCATCCATCCGCGGCTACTTGCGGAGTTATCAGCCATCAGCCATGACACAAAAAATCGTTCTCGCTTCCAATAATCCGGGAAAACTCAAAGAATTCGGCGCCTTGCTCGGCGAAATCGGCCTGGACGTGCGTCCTCAAGGCGAGTTCGACGTCCCGGAGGCAGAAGAACCGTTCGCCACCTTCGTCGAAAACGCGTTGACCAAGGCGCGCCACGCGTCACGCCTGACCGGCTTGCCAGCGCTGGCTGACGATTCCGGCGTGTGCGTCAACGCCCTCGGTGGTGCACCGGGCGTCTGGTCGGCGCGCTACGCGGGCGAGCCGAAATCGGACGCCGCCAACAATGCCAAGCTGATCGCTGATCTGGCAGCGCATGCCGACAAGTCTGCTTACTATTATTGCGTGCTGGTCTACGTGCGCCACGCCGACGACCCGCAACCGGTGATTGCCGACGGTTCCTGGCGCGGTGAAATCGTGGCGGATGCGCGCGGCGAAGGCGGCTTCGGCTACGACCCGTATTTCTTGCTGCCTGCCCTGGGCAAAACCGCAGCGCAACTGACCGCTGCCGAAAAGAACGCCCGCTCGCACCGCGGCCAGGCTCTGCGTGCACTGGTAGAGAAGCTGCGATGATTATTCCGATCAAGCCGGTCAGGGTCGACTTGTCGTCGATATCTGGCCAGCCGACGCAATCCACTGAGCCGGCTCAGCAAGGCCAGGGTCCGGCGCAAGCCGCCCTGGCGTTTTTGAAGCCAGGCAGCCTGCAATTGACGGCGCTACCGCCGTTGTCACTGTATGTGCATTTCCCGTGGTGCGTGAAGAAATGTCCGTATTGCGATTTCAATTCGCATGAAGTGAAGGGCAGCTTTCCGGAAGACGCCTATCTCGACGCCTTGCGCGCCGACCTGGAATCCGCGCTGCCGCTGATCTGGGGCCGCAAGATCTATTCCGTCTTCATCGGCGGTGGCACGCCCAGCCTGCTGTCGGCGGCCGGTCTTGATCGTTTGTTGTCGGACATCCGCACCTTGCTGCCGATGGACGTCGACATCGAGATCACGATGGAAGCCAATCCCGGCACCTTCGAGGCGGAAAAATTCAAGTCCTACCGCGCCAGCGGCATCAACCGTCTGTCGATCGGCATCCAGAGCTTCAACTCCACCCACCTGGCCGCGCTGGGCCGCATTCATGACGGCGACCAGGCGCGCAAGGCAGTCGAGATCGCCCATGCCAATTTCGACAATTTCAATCTCGATCTGATGTACGCCTTGCCGTCGCAAAGCGTAGAGGAGGCGCGCCGCGACATTCAGACCGCCATCGATTGCGCGCCGCCGCATCTGTCGCTCTATCATCTGACGCTGGAGCCGAACACGCTCTTCGCAAAATATCCTCCCGCAGTACCGGACGATGACGTCAGCGCCGACATGCAGGACATGATTACTGAACTGACCACGGCCGCCGGTTACCAGCACTACGAAGTCTCGGCATATGCCAAGCCCAAGCACCAGGCTCGTCACAATCTGAACTACTGGCAGTTCGGCGATTATCTGGGCATCGGCGCCGGCGCGCATTCCAAGCTTTCTTTTCCGCATCGCATCGTGCGGCAAATGCGCCACAAGCACCCGCAGACTTATCTGGAGAAGATGCGAACCGGTAATGCCATTCAAGAGGAAGGTGAAATCGGCCGCGACGCGCTCGGGTTTGAATTCATGCTCAATGCGTTGCGTCTGCAAGATGGATTTCCCGCAAATTTGTTCGCTGAACGCACCGGTATGGGCATCAACAATATCGATGCAGCACTCAACGAAGCCGAGAAAAAAGGCCTGCTATATCGCGATCATATGCACATCCGGCCGACCGAACTGGGGCGCCGGTTTTTAAACGATTTGCAAGAAATGTTTTTAGTTGAATGATCACTTAGGCAAGTCGTGATTTATCGGGTATATTAGAAAAATATTTGGATTTAGATAAGAATTCTTTTCGGAAATAACCTTATTTATCGTTGATAATTAATTAAAAATGTTGCGGCTGCTCACCGTGACATCTATACAAAATGGCTGTCCAGGATAAAAGCATTCCTTCTTTTCCTCTCGTATTTCTACAGCCTGTTGCAGACGTTCATTACCTATGGACGGCTCTGTCGCTTCATGTCTCCCCGTTTGATGAGAACGGATGTGATCTGTTTTCCCGGCTTTTTAACGAATTTGGTCTCGGCGAGGCCCTCAATGGTCTTGCCTGCATTCTCACCGTGCCCAACCCTGAGCGGTTTGCCGGCGAATTCGGCGCGCCGCCCAAAGACACCAATCTGATTCTGCGCATTCCGGTGGAATACTGCGTCGATGCGGCGCGTCATCCTTTGCTGGAGCGTCTGAACAAACTGGGCTACGGCCTGATCGCCGACGGCTTGCCGGCGCGCATGGCGCTGTTTTCCGAATATGTGGAATCCATCTCGCTGGACTGCAGCGCAGGGATTCAACCGGAAGCCGGCAACTGGCTGACCAGCCTGCGCGGCCCGCACATTGCCGAAAATGTGCCCGATCCGGTGCTGTTCGACGCTTGCCGCGCCGAAGGCTTCCGCTGGTTCAGCGGCGAATATCCTCTGCTGCCGTCGTCCGCCATTACGCAAAAAGACGCGATTTCGCGCGGTCGTTTGCTGAAGCTGCTGGAACTGGTCTCGCACGACGCCGACGCGCCCGAGCTGGAAGCACTGCTGAAGCAGGATCCTGCCTTGTCGTATCAACTGTTCAAGCTGGTGAGTTCTGCTGCATTCGGGTTTTCCGCCCACATCACCAATTTCACGCAAGCCATTAATTTGCTGGGCCGCCGCCAGTTGCAGCGCTGGTTGCAATTGCTGCTGTACGCGCGTTTCCCCGGCGACGAATCGGCCAATCCGCTGCTGCCGCGCGCGGCAGCACGCGCCGCCATGATGGAAGCTCTGTGCCAGCAGATGGGCGGCGACCGCGATGAGCAGGATCGCGCCTTCATCGTCGGCATGTTTTCTTTGCTGGACGTATTGCTGGCGATGCCGCTGCGACTGATCATCGAGCCGCTCAAGTTACCGCAGGACATCGTTGATGCCTTGATGCAGCGGCGCGGACGACTGGGCCGTTTGCTGGACGTGGTGGAGCGCGCCGAATACGGTCGCATCCCGTTGCGCCACAGCGATCTGGTGTCGGCCGGCGTAACGGCGGAAGGATATTGCCGCGGCCTGATCCAGGCCTATCGTTGGGCATCCAAAGTCAGCCACGAGGCATAACACGATGATCGCTACGCTCAGCAGCAATGATCTCGCCTGCTGCTCGGCACTGCTTGACGCAGTGCTGGGGCTGGAAGGCTTGGCATTGCATGAGGCATTGAGCGAAATCGTTTCGACTTTCCTGGGGCGTCCCGGCGGTCGTTACTTCTCGGAAGCGCCTTTGCCGAATTCTGCGTTGGCGCAAATCGTTGCGCACGAGGGCTTGCTGTACGGTCACTATGTTTTCCCTGCGGTCGAAAGCGCCGACGGTGCCTATAGCGATACCGAGATTGCCCGTCTGGCGTCCTTCGCCGGCCTGACCGGCCGCTTGCTGCAAAACCGCGCCGATACCGAAAAACGCAGCCGTGCGCTGGACCAGATCGAATCCAAGCTCGAGCAGCAGGCGCAGATCCTCAACCAGATGCACGAGTCCGTCATCACGATGGATCAGGCCGGCTTCATCACCAGCTGGAACCGCGGCGCAGAACAGCTCTTCGGTTATACCGCGATCGAAGCCATCGGCCGCAACGTCTTGTTTCTCTACGAGAGCGAAGATGAGGACGATACGTCGCTGAGCGACATGTTTCTTTCGCAAGGCGGCCGCGAGATGGAAGTGCGTCGCCGCAAGAAGTCGGGCGAAGCATTCTGGGCCAGCCTGTCGCTGTCGGTCATGCGCGACCAGCACGGCCAGCCGATCGGCATGATCGGCTACATCAACGACATCACCGAACGCAAGAACGCCGAAAAGCTGATTCATCATCTGGCTTACTACGATTCGCTTACCGGCTTGCCCAACCGCACGCTGCTCACGCGCACGGTCGATGAGGCGCTGGTAGCGGCGCAGCAGGACAATGTCTACGGCTGCATCATGTTCATCGACCTGAACCGCTTCAAGCCGATCAACGACACCCTCGGCCACGTCGCCGGCGACATGTTGCTGGTGGAAGTGGCGATCCGTCTGCGCAAGGCATTGCGCGACGAGGATGTGGTGGCGCGTCTGGGCGCCGATGAATTTGCGATTGCACTGTTCGACATCGACAAGGATTACCACGCCGGTTTTGTGGCGCAAAAACTGATCGCGCTGTTTGACGAGCCGTTCTTCATCGACGGCCACGAGCTGCGCGTCGGCGCCAGCATCGGCATCAGCATGTATCCGCAAGACGCGGCCGATACCGAAACCTTGCTGCGCCTGGCCGACATTGCCATGTACCGCGCCAAGCAGGGTGGCGAGAACAACGAAGGCGGCTACGCGTATTACAGCGAAGAGATGAACCGCAATACGCTCGATCTGCTGCGGATTGAAACCGGCTTGCTGCACGCCTTTGAATACAACGAGCTGCTGCTGTATTACCAGCCGAAGATCAATCTGGTCGGCGGTCAGATTACCGGCGCCGAAGCGCTGGTGCGCTGGCAGCATCCCGAGCGCGGCTTGCTGCTGCCGGGTGATTTCATCCCCATTGCCGAAGAGACCGGACTCATCGTTCAGCTCAGCGACTGGGTGCTGGAAGCCGCCTGCGCACAGGCGCGCCAGTGGAAAGACGCCGGCATGGCGCCGATCCGCATCGCGATCAACGTGACCGCGCGCGAGTTCACGCGATCCTTGCCGGACCGGGTGAGGGCGGCGCTAAGCCGTCACCAGCTGACCGGCGAATGGCTGGAGCTGGAAATCACCGAGAGCATGCTGATGCACAGCACTGACCGCGTGATCTCCATCATGGAAAAAGTATGTTTGCTGGGCGTGACGATTTCGCTCGACGATTTCGGCACCGGCTACTCCAGTCTGTCGTATCTGAAGCGTTTCCCGATCAACACGCTCAAGATCGATCGCTCGTTCACCACCGGCATTCCGGAAGACACCAACGATTGCGCGATCGCCAGCGCCATCATCAGCATCGCCAAGCAGTTGCGCCACAAGGTCATTGCCGAAGGCGTCGAAAGCATGGAGCAGTTCGAATTCCTGCGCGAAGCCGGTTGCGACGAGTTGCAAGGTTACCTGTTCTCGCGCCCGGTACCGGCCGCCGACTTCCATCTAATGCTGACCGAAGGCCGCAAGTTTTCAGCAGCGGTCTGATCGCCGGACTCGATCCTTCTTCGATCTTTCTTCAATCTTTCAGATAGTGCGGAAACCGCTCACGGATCTCGTCCAGATGCGACAAGGTCCCGGAGAGATGCGTGCGCAGCGCATCCTGCGCCGCCGCCGGGTCGCCGTCGGCAATCGCCTTGACGATCGCGGCATGGTCGCGCAACACCGCATGCGCCTTCCCGGGAATCGGCACGTGCAGCGCGCGCAGGCGATCCAGGTGGCCGCTGTGCCGGCGCACCATCGACCATAGATCAGGAATATTCGCGGCCTCATACATCTGGCGGTGAAAGGCCTGATCAGCTTCGACAAATGCGCTGTAGTCGCCGCTTTCGGCCAGCGCAGTTTGATTGGAGATACTGTTTTTCAGGCGGACCACCAATGCTTCGTTGGGCGAGGACGCCAGCGTATGCACGATTTCCAGCTCAATCGAGCGGCGCAGGAAATGCGCCTGCCGCGCCATCGCAATATCCACCGCGCGCACCACAGTCGCATGCTGCGGAAAAATATCTACCAGTCCTTCTTCTCCGAGTTTCATCAACGCGTCGCGAATCGGCGTCTGGCTTAGCCCGAACTGCAAGGCCAGCTCGGCGCGCGACAGGACAGTGCCGGGCGTGAGCTGCATGGTGATGATCGCTTCGCGCAGGCGTTCGAATACCTGAGGCGCCGCGTGGCGCGAGCGGTCCAGTTGATGCGGGCGCTGAGGCTGGGATGAGAGCAGGGGGCTGTTCATGAGTGGTCGCAAATGATGAATCCGGTCCGGCAACAACAAAAAATAAAATGAAAGAGATCGCCGCACAATCGGGGGAGATGCACGTCAGATCCTGTATCGGCGTTGCAAGATGCCGCATGATGCAAGCCTGATCCAATTTGTTACCCGCATGATAAGGCAATTCAGTTGGATTGACACACTAATATATTAGTGTTTTAATGTTTTAACGCGAAAGGCAGCAGCCTTTTTCCATACTAAAAACGCAGGAGACATGCAGTGAATACAGCGCAGGCAGCAAGCATTGCGGGGCGGGCATTGTCGCCGCTCGACAAGGCGGTATCCAAGATCAAGCAGCGTGTCTTGCCGCTGTTTGTCATTATGTTCATCGTCAACTACATCGACCGCGTCAATATCGGCTTCGTGCGCACGCACCTTGCCGCCGACATCGGTATCGGTACTGCGGCCTACGGTCTGGGGGCGGGCTTGTTCTTCGTCGGCTATGCCATTTTTGAAGTGCCGTCCAACATGCTGCTGCAGAGGTTTGGCGCCAAAGCCTGGCTGACCCGCATCATGCTGACCTGGGGCATCGCCGCGACCGCGATGGCCTTTGTGCAGGGCGAGATGTCGTTCTATGCGCTGCGTTTTTTGCTTGGCGTGGCGGAGGCGGGATTTTTCCCCGGTGTGATTTATTACTTCACGCAGTGGCTGCCCAGCGGCGAGCGCGGCAAGGCGATGGCCATCTTCCTGAGCGGTTCGGCGCTGGCGTCCATCTTGTCGGGTCCGGTGTCGGGCGCCTTGTTGCAGATCGAAGGCGGTGGTTTGCATGGCTGGCAATGGATGTTCATTATCGAAGGCCTGGCGTCCGTGGTGCTGTGCGGCTTCGTCTGGTTCTGGCTCGATTCGCGGCCTGCCGATGCCAAGTGGCTGACACCGAGCGAGCGTGATCTCATTACCGGCACCATCGCTGCCGAACAAGCCGAGCGTGAGAAGACCAAGCCGGCGCATATCTCGGCATGGACGCTGCTGCGCGACAGCCAGATCGTCATCTTCTGCTTCATCTATTTTTCAATCTCGCTGACGATCTACGGCGCGACCTTCTGGCTGCCCAGCATCATTCGCAAGATGGGCACCTATTCGGACTTCCAGGTCGGCTTGTTCAATTCGATTCCCTGGATCATTTCCATCATCGCCATGTATCTGTTCGCCAGCCTTGCGGCACGTTTCAAGTTCCAGCAAGCGTGGGCTGCAGCGGCGCTGATCATCGCGGCCATCGGCATGTACGTGTCGACCTTCGGGGGACCGGTGTTTGCCTTCGTCTCGATCTGCTTCGCCTCGGTCGGGTTCAAGGCCGCATCGTCGCTGTTCTGGCCGATTCCTCAGTCTTACCTCGATGCCCGCATTGCTGCGGCCGTGATTGCGCTGATCAATTCGCTGGGCAATCTTGGCGGCTTCGTCGCGCCAACTACCTTCGGCTTCCTGGAGCAAAAGACCGGCTCCATCGAAGGTGGTTTGTACGCGCTGGCGGCGACCTCGGTGGTTGCTGCGGTTGTGGTGTTTTTCGCTCGCACGACAGCGCAGATCGCCAAGAAATAATTCATTACTACCGATTTACTGATTCTCGGAACCAAGACCATGAAAATCACACGCGTCACCGTCACCCCGATTGCATTCAAGGATGCGCCTTTGCTCAACGCCAGCGGCATTCATGAGCCGTATGCCTTGCGCTCCATCATCGAAGTCGAAACCGACAACGGCCATTTCGGCCTGGGTGAAAGCTACGGCGATGCGCCCGCGCTGGCGGTGATGGACAAGGTCAAGACGCAGATGATCGGTCTCGATCCGTTCAACCTCAACGGGTTGCGTGCAATCGTCAAGGCGGCGGTGGCGAGCATGTCGCCGGCCAATAATTCAGGTGCAGAACTGGCTCCCGGATCGCATGCCAGCAAAGCGGTCAGCAATGCCTATTCTGCCTTCGAAGTGGCCTTGCTCGACGTCCAGGCGCGCTATCTGAACGTACCCTTGGTCGACTTGCTCGGCGGCGCCGTGCGTACCGAGATTCCATTCAGCGCCTATCTGTTTTTCAAATATGCAGAACACATCGACAGCCCGTACAAGCCAGACGCCTGGGGCGAAGCGCTGAGCGAAGAACAGATCGTCGCGCAGGCGCGCCGCATGATCGATGAAAACGGCTTCCAGAGCATCAAGCTCAAGGCCGGCGCCCTGGAACCAGAGCATGAAGTCGCCTGCATCAAGGCCCTGAAAAAAGCCTTCCCGAATGCACCGCTGCGCATCGATCCCAATGCCAACTGGTCGCTGGACACGGCCGTGCGCATGGCGGAGTTGCTGGGCGACGACCTGCAATACTACGAAGATCCGACCCCGGGACTGGAAGGCATGGCCGAACTGCATCGCCGCACCGGCTTGCCGCTGGCGACCAATATGGTCGTGACCGATTTCGACGAATTCCGCCGTAGCGTCGCACTGAACAGCGTACAAATCGTGCTGGCCGATCATCATTACTGGGGCGGCTTGCGCGACACACAGACGCTGTCGCTGATGTGCGATACCTTCGGCCTGGGCGTGTCGATGCACTCCAATTCGCATCTGGGCATCAGCCTGATGGCGATGTCGCACGTGGCGGCAGCGGTGCCGAATCTTTCCTACGCCTGTGACACGCACTATCCATGGCAGGAAGCCGACGAAGAAGTCATCAAGGGCGGCAAGCTGCCGATCCGCAACGGCTGCGTCAGCATCACGCGCGCGCCGGGCCTGGGGGTGGAACTTGACCGCGATCAACTGGCCAAGCTGCATGACCTTTACCTCGGCTGCGGCATCCGCTCGCGCGACGACGTACGTCAGATGCGCAAGTACAAGCCGGACTGGAAGACGGTCAAGCCGCGCTTTTGAACACTGTCAGGAGAAAGAAAAAAGCGGAAGGCATCTTCCGCTTTTTTTACATTGAAGACGTCTGCGCAAATGACGTCACGGTGTGCGAAGACGCCGCTTCCATGCCTCCAGAAACGCCAGCGTCACGTTTGCCTCATTGGTCTCCGCGAGTCCGCTGCCGAAGAAAGCGCCGACATCCTTGAAATCATTGCCGCCCGCCAGATCCGAGACGCTGCGAAACGCAATGAAAGGCACGCCGTTAGCATAAGCAACCTGCGCAAACGCGGCCGTTTCCATATCCACCAGTTGCGCCTGCAAGGTGTCGTACAGATAAGTACGGTAGCCGGCATTCGCTAAAAATGCCGATCCTGAAATACCGCGCCCACCAACTTTCAGCATCGGCTGCACGGCCACGCACAACGCAGGATTTTTTGGCCCGCAGCTGGCCAGCGCCGGCTGCAGACTACGCACTACGGCAAGCATCTGCGTATCGGCCTGAAACTCGAAGCGAAACTCGCCCTGCGGCGCATTGGCGGCATTCATCACAAAACTGTCGCGCATAAACAGGCCGCTGCTGACTTTGCCGCCGGGTGCGTCGAACTGGTAGTTCGGGCGCGCCTGGCCGTTTTCCGTCGCCAGTTTCAATCCCAGGCAGCTGACATCACCCGCATTGCCGCAAGCCGCAGGCAGGCTGCCGTCGCCGTTCCAATACACCTCCATAGGCATCGCCCAGCTCTCCGGCACGACTACATCGCCGACATGATTGGCCGGATTGACGCCGCCGGCGATGCCGCTCATGAGCAGGCGCTCGACATGGAAATGATCCAGCATCAGTTGCGTCACCATCGTCGCGTTGACCATGCTCACGCCGCTGAGCACGATCACCACCGGGTTGCCACGCAATACACCGGTAGTGAAGCGATTGCCGTTGATGCGCCAGTCGCGTTTCTTTTGAGTCTGCTCCAGCAGTATGTCCGCCTCGGCGCCGAAAGCCGAAACGATGCCGATGCGCGGCTTGCATTCGCTGAGGCAGTGTTTTTTCTCGGCATGTGCGGTGCCGCAGGTTGCTGCCAGCAGCATGCCGCCGGCCAGCATCGCGCAGGTGAATTTGTTCAGTAAAGAGGACAGGGCGGACAAGGGATTCCTTTCGCTGAGAGGGTGTGAATGACGCGAGATGCAGGTAGTCCGGAGAATGCCCAGGAATGCCGGATTTCGCCAGTGTTGATTGAAAACCAATACTGGTGCGGTTTCGAGCCGCAGAGATTATCGCAAAAATTGCTTTGTGGATATATTGAGTATATGATTGCTGCAAAGAAATAATTCAATCTGGAGGCGGTATATGTGGCAGTCCATGCTTCTCGTCGTTTGCTCCCTTGCCGTCTGCGGCTGCAGCCGCTCGCCCGCAGAACAATTGGCATACCGCCATGCGGAAGAACAGTACCAGATCAACATGGAACGGTCCGAACGTTATCGTCAGTCGCTCGAGCAAGGCAATGGCGAAAATACCGCGCCGATCATCGTGACGGTACGTCCGGCGGACTAACTCTCAGCCTACCCAATTTTCGTTCCCGCAAATCGCCGCGCGTAAAGTTTTACGCGCGGCGATTTTTTTTGCGCCGATTTTCTTCGCCGAACTCGTCTTGCGGCGTCAGGCCGTAGCAGCGCGCGTCCGTTGCAGGAATGCGGTAATCAACTGCGAAATCTGTTCCGGCGCATCCTCAAAGCAGTAGTGACCGACGCCTGGCAGCCGATGGATGGGGGCATGCGGAAACAAGGAGCTGAAGATCGGCAGGAAATGCTTTGCATGCAATGTCCGGTCTGCGTCTCCCCAGATCGCCAGTGCCGGTCTGGTGCGTATCGTCTCTTGTGCGGCTGCACTTGGCGCTTCGAATTGATGCGCCTGCAAGGCAAAGCCCTTGGGCCATCCGATCGCGCCAAGACAATCGGCGGGACTTGCGAAATGACTGCCGTAGGCCGACAGCCATGCGTCATTGATGACGGCATTGTTTTCGAAGCCGTTCAGCTTCAGCGTGCTCAGGATATTGAAGCCAAGTTGTCCCAGCACGGTTTCAAGACTGCCGTCGCCGGCCGCTTTGAGGATCCACTGGAACCATGGTGCTTCGGCTGCGTTGGCAAGCAGGCGATCCACCTCGCCAGGTATGCCAAAAGGCGTCGGCCCGTTCGCTGAAATAATGCGCGCAATGCGATCGGGATGCCGCGCCGCCAGACCCATGCCGAGCGGGCCGCCGAAGTCGTGCATCACCAGCGTGATGTCGCGCAAATCCAGCGCCAGCACCAGGCGCTCCAGATTGTCGATGTGATCCTGCAACCAATAGCTGCGGTCGGCCGGCGTCGCGCTTTTTCCAAAACCCATGTGATCCGGCACGACCACGCGATGCGTTCCGCTCAAAGCAAAAATCAGATGGCGGAACAGATAACCCCAGGTCGGTTCACCATGCAGGCAAAGCACGACCTCTGCCGTACGCGGTCCTTCATCGACGTAATGCATCGCGAAACCGGAGGCGTGGTTGAAATGAGGCGTGAACGGAAAGCTGTTGTCGAACGTGGCGCTGGCAGGAATCATGGAACGTGTGCTCCTTTTGGAATCTGTGAGGGAATTTTTAATGGTTTTATTTTGAAACCAGATGATTTATATCAATTGTGGTTTTAATATGCAACTAGAAAATGCAATGAACCCTTGAGATAGATTTCTGCCATTTACGGCGGCAATCAAGGTTTTTCAGATCATGCGCGGTTTCCCGGCACACTCAGGCGAGCGAGGAAACGAAGAAAGAGGAGGTGGCGAATTCCGCCCGCAGGGCGGATTTGAGAAGGAGGTAAGCAGAAGAACATGCTTGGAAAGATGCTGGCCCTTACCGTGCCAGGCGTGTGAGGCGCGGTAAAAATGCCACGTATCAGTCCTTGATGCTGTTGCTGCCGGCTGCAGAGAGTGCATCACCGATAGCGTAGTAGTGGCCGCCCGCAATGTAGTGAAGGCTGCGCCATTTGGGGTCAGCATTTTCAAAATTCCAGTGGCCGTTCTGGAACACACGGTCATCCGCCCATGCGCCGATGACTTCACCGATGAACAGATCGTAGGTGTTTTGATTGTGCGGCTCTGCGATCAGTTTGCAGGCCAGCCAGGCGGAGCAACCGGCAACGAAGGGCATCTTGTGTCCCTCCATGCGAAACAGCTCGGCGCCGCTTTTTGCCAGCTTGTCCGGATCCTCCGACAAGCTCGCCGATCCCACCGCCTGGGTCAATTCAAGCTGAGCGGCATTGGGAATCTGGATGACGAAGCGATGGCTTTTTTCAACCAGTTCGCGGGTTTTGGTTTGCTTGTCCAGCACCACCGTAATCTTGGGCGGCGCAAAATCCAGGGCGCAGGCCCATGCTGCCGCCATGACGTTGTCGACGCCGTCGTGTTCGGCAGAGACCAGTACCGTCGGGCCATGATTGAGCAGTCGATATGCTTTTTGCAGCGCAACCGGCGAGATATGTTCATTCATTGTTCGTTCCTCTGATGCTTTCGCAGTGTCATTGACGAACATGAATTATGGCCGATCGGGGCGTGCCTCGCTGTGCCTGATTCAGATTCAGGCAGTCTCCGCCGCATGCGTCTCCACCAGCAGCTTCTTGATCTCCGGCACGCAAGAACCGCAATTGCCGCCGGCCTTTAAGCAGGAGGTGACTTCAGCGACGGTCTTCAAGCTTTTTTCACGTACGGCATTGCAGATGGTGTTGCGACCCACGCCGAAGCAGGAGCAGACCGTCGGGCCGGTGTCGGCGCCTTTTTCTATCGGCTGGCCGATCAGCAGGCCGACGCGGTCGGCTTCGTCCAGTTGCTCCTTGTCGAACAGGCTCGCCAGCCAGGCGCGCGAAGGCAGGTCGGGGCGCTTGGACAAGAAGATGCACATGTCGATGCGGTCGTTGTCGACGTGTACTGCGCGATAGACGCCGGCGGTGCGGTCTTCGTACTCGAGCCAGTCTGCTTCGACATCGTGCACGCCAAGCAGTGCGCGCGCCCATGCGCTGTGGTCGGCGATGACGTTGCGGCCAGCCAGTTCATAGCGTGCAAAATCGCGGCCCTGGATACGCGTCCAGTGCGTGATTTCGTCGAGGGCCAGCGCCTTGCGGCTGAGGATAAAACCATGCCATGAGACACCGAATTCTTCGATGCTGACCGGGGTGTGTTTGAACTCCGGCTCGCCCGATACCGGGTCGACTACCGGATTGACCAGGGCGCCGACGCGCGCATCCGAAGCGTTCTGGCTGTTCCAGTGGATGGGGACGAAGACGCTGCCGCGTGCGATGCCGCCGCTGTGCTGCACGCGCGCTACCATGGCGCCCCAGCGCGAACTGATGCGCGCCAAGCCGCCTTCGCGCACGCCGTAGCGCAAGGCGTCTTGCGGATGCATGTCGACGAAAGATTCCGGTACGTGATCGGCCAGCCGCGCCGACTTACCGGTGCGCGTCATCGTATGCCACTGGTCGCGCACGCGGCCGGTGTTGAGCGTGAGCGGAAATTCTTCATCCGGCAGATGCGCCGGACCGCGTGGCGGGGTGGCGACGAAGCGCGCCTTGCCGTCGGGATGGGAATAGCGGTGATTGCCGAACAGGCGGGCCGTTCCTGTGATGGCGGCATCTGTATTGTTCGGGCGTGCGACCGGCCACTGCATCGGTTGCAGTTCGTCGAACTGCTGTTTGCTCATGCCGGTCAGGCCGTCCAGGTTGAACAGGCGATGGCTGTGTCCTGCGATTTGCGGCGGGCCGTTGCGATAGCTGCTCAGGCGTGCGTGTTCGTCGAAGATGGCATGCGGACCGGTAAAGTCGAAGCCGTGATAACCCATGCGTTTGGCGACGTCGCAGATCACTTTCCAGTCCGGGCGTGCTTCGCCGGGTGCCGACAAGAAGCTGCGCTGGCGCGAGATGCGGCGTTCCGAGTTGGTTACGGTGCCGTCCTTTTCACCCCAGCCCAACGCTGGCAGCAGGATATGGGCGAAGGCGTTGGTGTCGGTTTTTTCCATGATGTCGGAGGCGACCACCAGCTCGCACTTCGACAAGGCGCGCTGGACCACGTTGGCATCCGGCATGCTGACCATGGGGTTGGTCGCCATGATCCACACGGCCTTGATGCGTCCTGCTTCGATGGCGTTGAACAGATCGACTGCTTTCAGTCCCGGCTTGTCGGCCATGCGCGGCGAACCCCAGAAGGTCTGCACGGTGTCGCGATGCAGCGCATTGTCGAGGTCCATGTGTGCGGCCAGCATGTTGGCCAGGCCGCCTACTTCGCGTCCGCCCATGGCATTGGGCTGGCCGGTGATCGAGAACGGGCCCATGCCCGGCTTGCCGATGCGGCCGCTGATCAGGTGGCAGTTGATGATGCTGTTGACCTTGTCGGTGCCGGCGGATGATTGATTGACGCCCATCGAAAACGCCGTGATGACTTTTTCGGTATTGGCGAACGATTCATAGAACGCCAGCAAGTCGTTGACGTCGACCTTGCAGATGCGCGCAACCTCATGCGGATCGGCGCAATCGGCGTCGGCAATCGCCAGCGCTTCGCCGAGGCCGGTAGTGTGCGCATCGACGAATGCACTGTCGCGTGCGCCGCGATGCGCCAGATAACTCATCAGGCCGTTGAACAGCCAGACGTCGGTACCGGGCTTGACCGGCAGATGCATGTCGGACAGTTCGCAGGTCGCGGTGCGGCGCGGGTCGATGACGACCAGCTTCATCTCCGGACGGTTTTCCTTGGCCTTGGCAATACGTTGAAAGAGGATAGGGTGGCACCACGCGGTGTTCGATCCGACCAGCACGACCATGTCGGCCAACTCAAGATCCTCATAGCAGATCGGCACCAGGTCTTCGCCGAATGCGCGCTTGTGGCCGGCCACCGCTGACGACATGCACAGGCGTGAATTGGTGTCGATGTTGGCGCTGCCGATATAACCCTTCATGAGTTTGTTGGCGATGTAATAGTCTTCCGTCAGCAACTGCCCGGAGACATACAGCGCGACCGAGTCAGGCCCATGCAGATCGATGATGCTGCGCAGGCCGCCCGCGACCTTGTCAAGCGCCGCATCCCAGCTCACGCGCAGCATGTTGCCATGCTCATCGCGCATTTTCGGATGCAGCAGGCGGCCGTCGAGATCGACCGTTTCACCGAGTGCCGAGCCTTTGACGCACAGGCGGCCCTTGTTGGCCGGATGCAGTTCGTCGCCGGCGATCGCGATCTTGCCGTCGGTTTGCATCGACGCCTGCACGCCGCAGCCGACGCCGCAATACGGACAGGTGGTCTTGGTGCCGACGGTCGGGAGCGGGATGTGGGAGAGATTCACGATGATGTCCTGATCAGGCTGCTTTATTGTCCTGGCTGCCTTGGGTCGGGCTGCAGATGGCCTGACCGAACAGCAGTTGATGGCGGATGGCGGAAATGTCGCCGCCTTTCTGGATCAGGTCGAAGTACCACGGACCGTCCTTGACGTCGCCATACAGCACCGCGCCGATCAGTTTGCTGCCCTTGAGCACCAGCCGTTTGTAGATGCCGCGGCGCGGATCGCGCAGCACCAGATCTTCGGTATCGTCTGCCGCGATGAAGTCGCCCGCTGAATACAGATCCACGCCGGTGACCTTGAGCTTGGTGGCAGTCGCCTGCTGCACGTAGCGGCGATGTCCGGCGCCGGCCAGATGGGCGCCGCACACGCGGGCCTGATCCCAGATCGGCGCCACCAGGCCGAAGGTCGCCTTGCGGTGCTGCACGCATTCACCGACGGCATAGATGCGCGGATCGTAAGTTTGCAGCGTATCGTCGACAACGATGGCGCGGTCGCAATGCAGGCCGGCCTCTTTCGCCAGTTCGATATTCGGCCGTACGCCGGCGGTCATGACGACCAGGTCGGCCGGGATTTCCGAACCATCCTTGAAGCGCACCGCCGCGACGCGGTCGGCGCCGACGATGGATTCCGTCTGTGCGTTGAGCAGGAAGCGCAGGCCTTTCATCTCCAGCGCCTTCTTCAGCAGCGCGGCAGCAGGTTTGTCCAGTTGCTGATTCATCAGGCTGTCGGTGACGTGCACCACGGTCACATCCATGCCTTGCCTCAGCAAGCCGTTGGCAGCTTCCAGGCCGAGCAGGCCGCCGCCGATCACCACCGCGTGACGATGGTTGCGCGCAGCATCGAGCATGGTGTTGACGTCCTGGATATCGCGAAAGGCGATCACGCCGGGAAGTTCATGACCCGGCACCGGGATGATGAACGGCTTGGAGCCGGTCGCCAGCAACAGGCGGTCGTACTGAATTTCAACGCCGGCTTGGGAGCGCACGGTGCGATTGCGACGGTCGATCTTTTCAACCGGATCGCCGGCGTGCAAGGTGATGTGATTTTGTTCGTACCACTGGCGTGTGTTGAGCATGATGTCGTCAATGCTCTTGTCGCCCGCCAGCACGGGTGAGAGCAGGATGCGATTGTAGTTGCCGTGCGGCTCGGCGCCGAACACGGTGATGTCGTACAGATCCGGCGCCAGCTTGAGCAATTCCTCGACCGTGCGCATGCCGGCCATGCCGTTGCCGATGACGACCAGCGACGGCTTCTTTGAAGACTCAGCAGCGACCGGAGCGACTGTCATGCACCCACCCACACCTTGCCGTGGTCGATGCGCGCCGGATAGGCGCTGACCGAATGTTCGGGTGCTTCAATGCATTCGCCGGTCTGCAGGTCAAAGTGTTGCTTGTAGATCGGCGAAGCCACCACGATGCGCTCGCCGATGCTGCCGACCAGGCCGCGTGACAGCACCGCAGCGTCGGCGTTGGGATCGTAGTTGCCGATGGCGAAGACGCGCGTCTCACCGTGGTTAGCGTCGATCACATGGAACACCGCGACCTGCTCGCCGTTGATCAGCGCGCAGACGCCGGTATTAGGCACGATGTCGGCGATATCGCAGACTTCGATCCAGTGTTCAATTTGTCGGTCGCTGTGCATGTATTTCTCCTTCATCTATCCGTCTCCGTCGTCCTGATGAAAATCAGGACTCAGTGTCGTTTCTTAGGTCAATCAGCATCGTGTGCATTTCGTCGGCATTTGACGCTGCTGGGTTCTGACTTTCGTCAGAACGACAGATAACTTTTATACCGCCTCAGCCACTACCGGAATATCGATCAGCTTGCGTTCGGCAACCGTGGCCGGACGGATCTGCCCGCGCTCATCGACGAACTTGACGTTGCTGTCGGCTTCCTTGCTGTTGACGAAATGGCGGAAGCGTTTGCGTGTTTCCGGATCGTTGACGGCTTTCTTCCATTCGCATTCATAAGTGTCGACCACGTGCTGCATGTCGGCTTCCAGTTCGGCGGCGATGCCGAGCTTGTCATCGATGACCACGCTCTTCAGATAATCGAGGCCGCCTTCGAGGTTGTCGCGCCAGGTGCTGGTGCGTTGCAGGCGGTCGGCAGTGCGCACGTAGAACATCAGGAAGCGGTCGATGTAGCGGATCATGGTCGCCTTATCGAGGTCGGAGGCAATCAGCTCGGCGTGACGCGGCTTCATGCCGCCGTTGCCGCAGACGTACAGGTTCCAGCCTTTTTCGGTGGCGATGATGCCGACATCCTTGCCTTGCGCTTCGGCGCATTCACGCGTGCAGCCGGACACGCCGAATTTGATCTTGTGCGGCGAGCGCAAGCCCTTGTAGCGATTCTCCAGTTCGATCGCGAGACCGACGCTGTCGTCAACGCCGTAGCGGCACCAGGTAGAGCCGACGCAGGATTTAACCGTGCGCAGCGACTTGCCGTAGGCGTGGCCGGTTTCGAAACCGGCGGCGATCAGTTCTTCCCAGATGTCCGGCAATTGCTCGACGCGGGCGCCGAACAGGTCGACGCGCTGGCCGCCGGTGATCTTGGTGTAGAGACCGTACTTCTTGGCGATCTGGCCGACTGCGATCAGACCATCCGGCGTAACTTCGCCGCCGGCCATGCGGGGGACGACAGAGTAAGTGCCGTCTTTCTGGATGTTGCCGAGGAAGTAGTCGTTGGAATCCTGCAGGCTGGCGTGTTCCTTCTTGAGCACGAAGTCATTCCAGCACGAGGCCAGAATGTTGGCCGCGACCGGTTTGCAGACGTCGCAACCGAGGCCCTTGCCGTGTTGCGCCAGCAGGTCGCCGAAGCTCTTGATCTTGTTCACGCGCACCAGATGATGCAGCTCCTGGCGCGAGTAGGCGAAGTGTTCGCAGACGTGGTTGTTGACAGCCAGGCCTTGCTTCTTCATCTCGGCCTTCATCACCTGCGTCACCAGCGGCACGCAGCCGCCGCAGGCGGTGCCGGCCTTGGTGCAGCTCTTGAGGTCGCCGATGTTGGTCACGCCGGACGCCACCGCCGCACACAGCTGGCCCTTGGACACGTTGTTGCAGGAGCAGATTTGCGCGGAGTCGGGCAGTGCATCGACGCCCAGGCCGACCTTGGCCTTGCCGTCTGCTTGCGGCAGGATCAGGAATTCCGGCGACTCCGGCAACTCGATGCGGTTGAGCATCATTTGCAGCAGCGTGCCGTATTCCGCCGCGTCGCCGACCATGACGGCGCCGAGCAGATGCTTGCCGGATTCGGAGACCACGATCTTCTTGTAAATTTGCTTGCGCTCATCGGTGAACTGGAACGAGCGGCTGCCGGCTTCCTTGCCGTGCGGATCGCCGATGCTGGCGACGTCCACGCCCATAAGCTTCAACTTGGTGCTCATGTCGGCGCCGTTGAACTGGGGAACGCTGTCGGCGGCGTCGTTCAGATGCGCCAATACATGCTTGGCGGCAGTGCGCGCCATGTCATAGCCGGGTGCGACCAGGCCGAAAATCTTGCCGTTCCACAAGGCGCATTCGCCGATGGCGTAGATGTTGGGATCGGACGTGATGCAGCTGTTGTCGATCACGATGCCGCCGCGGTCGCCGACCTTCAGGCCGGATTCGCGCGCCAGTTCGTCGCGCGGACGGATGCCGGCCGAGAACACGATCATGTCGGTGTCCAGGTGCGTGCCGTCTTCAAAATTCATGCGATGCGTGCCGGTTTTACCGTCGACGATTTCCAGCGTGTTCTTTTGCGTGTGGGCGGTGACGCCGAGGTCCTGAATCTTCTGGCGCAGGATGCGGCCGCCGCTGTCGTCGACCTGCACCGCCATCAGGCGCGGGGCGAATTCGACGACGTGGGTTTCCAGATTCATGTCGCGCAATGCCTTGGCGCATTCCAGACCGAGCAGACCGCCGCCGATGACCACGCCGGACTTGGAACGCCTGCCGCATTCGAGCATCGCTTCGAGGTCTTCGATGGTGCGGTAGACGAAGCAATCCTTGCGCTGGTTACCCGCGACGGTCGGGACAAAAGGGTAAGAGCCGGTCGCCATCACGAGTTTGTCATAGGAGATGGTTTCGACGGCGCCGCTGATGTTGACGGTCACGGTCCTGGCGACGATGTCGATGTTCTGCGCCTTGGCGTTGAGCTTCAGGTCGAAGTGGATGCTGCTCTTGCCGGTGTCGAAAAAACCGGGCGCCACCAGCGACAGATCGTCGGCGGTCTTGCCTGCGAAGAATTCGGACAGGTGTACGCGGTCGTAGGCCGGGCGCGGCTCTTCGCACAGCACGGTGACGTTGATGTTGGGCGCACCGCTTTCAGCGAGCGACTCCAGGAACTTGTGACCGACCATGCCGTGGCCAATGACGATGATGTTCATGATCCGGTTCTCCTCAGGCAGGGATGTTGTTGGCGGCCACGGTCAGCGCAGGCTCGTCGTTCTTGTCGGCAGTGGTGAAACGCACAGCGATGGCGCATAGCGCCGACACTGTCACCAGCACGCCCAGCATGCTAAGCGTCTGTTGCGTATTGCCCAGACCTTTCATCAGGAAGCCTGCCAGCACCGCGCCGACGTTGCCGCCGGCGCCGATGATGCCGGCCACGCCGCCCAGCGCCTTGCGGTCGATGAAGGGCACCAGTGCATACGTCGCACCGCAGGCCATGTGTGTGAACAGGCCGAAGCACAGCATGGCGATGACCGCCAGCGTGACGCTGCCGGCATGGGCAAACCACAACAGGCCGAGGCCTTCGCCCAGCATCATCACGAACAGCAGGGTGGCGCGGCGATTGAGGCCGCCTCGTTGGGCGACCTTGTCGGAGATGATGCCGCCCAGTGCGCGTGCAAACAGCGCCAGCAAACCGAAGCTTGCCGCTGCGATGCCGGCGCTCTTCAAAGAAAGACCAAAGTGGTCGACGTAATAAATAGCGGCGATATTGTGGATGAAGATTTCCACGCCGAAGCAAGCGCCGTAAGTGACGAACAGCATCCACACGCGGTAGTTGGCGCTGGCTGTGCGGAAACTCGCCCAGCCGCCTTTTTTACCGCTATCGATAGTGATGCCGGCGGCGCGCAACTCATCGAAATTGCCTTGCGGACAATCCTGGGTGAAGTGCCAGTACAATGCTGCCATCACCAGCATCAGCAAGCCCGGCACCAGCAGCGCCACGCGCCAGCCAAGGTAGTCGCCCACGCCCAGCATCAGCATGGCGGCCAGCAGCAAAGGCATCAGCCCCTGCGCCACGCCGCCGCCCGCGTTGCCCCAGCCGGCAGTGGCCGCATTGGCGGTGCCGACAACGTTAGGCGCGAACATCACCGAGGTATGGTATTGCGTGATCACGAAGCTGGCGCCGATCGCGCCGATGCACAGGCGGAAGA
This sequence comes from Herbaspirillum sp. GW822-FHT03A08, assembly GCF_058801885.1. NCBI lineage: Bacteria > Pseudomonadati > Pseudomonadota > Betaproteobacteria > Burkholderiales > Oxalobacteraceae > Herbaspirillum > Herbaspirillum sp. GW822-FHT03A08. The sequence goes on from NZ_JBXANR010000005.1 coordinate 163,519, forward strand.
ACAGGAAGCTTTCATAGCTTTGCGAAAATCCGACGCCAATCACCGGAATTGCGCCGATCAGCAGCAGGCCGGTGTAGGTCTTGCGCGGGCCGTAGCGATCGCACATCGGGCCGATGATCAGGCGCACCAGAATCGTCACGGCGACGGCGGCGATATTGATGTTGGCGATCTGCTCGATGGTCAGGCCGAGCTGGCCCTTGATGACCGGCATCAACGGCGCGCAGGCGAACCATGCGAAGAAGCAGACGAAGAAAGCCATCCATGTCAGGTGGAAGGCGCGCATTTGCGGCGAGCTGATCGAGAAGAGCTGGATCTTGCTTGCTTTGCTGGTGCTGTTTTGAGAAGTCACGGCCATTTTTATCCCGTAAAAAACAAAAAGGCGCCCGCTCAACAAGGCAGTAATGCCAAGCTAAGCGGACGCCGTTGTCCTGCAGATCCGTCTTTAGATCGGCATTAAGAATTAGGGGGATCGTCGTTGATCCGTACCCAGCTATATGCAAAGCCTGTGCCAGAAGGTCTGAATCCCTTGCGGTAGAAGGGTTTCAGAGGACAGTGGGGTAGCGGGACGGAAACAGCTGGAAAAATATATGTCACGTTATGAGGTGTTGCGGTGCACGGCTGCTCGTAAATGGTGCGCTGCACCGGGCGATTTTGGGTAGATGGCCGGTCCGCAGACCGTCGTACGAAAGCAATCCTGCATGTCCCGATGGCAAGAAAATCCGCCGGGCGGCAGGATCAGGCAATCCTCCGGCAGCATCGGTCTACCGTATCGATGCTGCCGGCTCGTACCATGTTTCGCATGCCCACTGAAGTCTTTTACCAGGAAACCGACATGCGACACATCAATGAAATCTATATCAACGGCCAGTTCGTCCAGCCCCACGGCACGGAAATCATGGAGCTGATCAATCCGGCCAGCAAGACCATCGTCGCCGACGTTCGTCTGGCCGATGAAGAAGATGCGCGCCGCGCGATTGCCGCTGCCAAAGCGGCGTACAAGACCTTTTCGCGCAGCAGCAAGGAAGAACGCATCGGCTATCTGCAAGCCATGCACGACGCCATTCAGCGCCGCTCGGCAGAACTGATCGAAGTCATGATCGCGGAGTACGGTGGCACACGCCGCATGTGCGCCGGTACGGTGGCGCGTTCTGCCAACAGCTTTCTGCTGGCGATCGAATTGCTGAAAAGCTTCGACTTCGTACGTCAGGCAGGCACCGCGCGCGTCACGATGGAACCGCTCGGCGTGGTCGGCCTGATCACGCCATGGAATGCCAACTACGGTTTCATCTGCAGCAAGTTGTCGACGGCGATGGTTGCCGGCAGCACCGCTGTCATCAAGCCCAGCGAGCTGAGCGCCATGCAGACGCACCTGCTCACACAATGCCTGCATGAAGCCGGCCTGCCGCCGGGCGTATTCAATATCGTCACCGGACGCGGCGACACCGTCGGCGCCGAGATCACGCGCCATCCGGATATCGCCAAGATTTCCTTCACCGGTTCGACCGCCGTCGGCAAGCAGATTGCGCGCGGCGCCGTGGACACCATGAAACGCGTCACGCTGGAATTAGGCGGCAAGTCGCCCAACATCCTGCTCGACGATGCCGATCTGGCGACGGCTATCCCGCAGGCGGTCATGGCGGCGGCATTCAACAACGGCCAGGCTTGCCTGGCAGGAACACGTCTGATCGTTCCCGAGCATCGCCTGGAAGAGATCAAAGTGCTCGTCAGACAAGCTGTAGCGGCAATGAAGGTCGGTAATCCCGGGGATGAAGATACGATGATCGGACCGCTGGTTACGCAAAAGCAATACGAGCGTGTGCAAAGCTATATCCGCCTCGGCGTGGAAGAAGGTGCAGAACTGCTGATCGGCGGCGAAGGACATCCGCAAGGACTGGAACAAGGCTACTTTGTCAAGCCGACGGTCTTCGTCAATGTCACCAACGACATGCGCATCGCCCGCGAAGAAATCTTCGGGCCTGTCCTGTCGATTCTGACCTATCGCACCGAAGAAGAAGCCATCGACATCGCCAACGATACCGTCTATGGCCTGCACGGCTACGTCAGCGGCGCCGATCTGGAGCGCGCCAACCGCGTGGCGTCGCAGATCGTGGCGGGGCGCGTTTTCATCAACGGCCTGTACGACGAACCGCGCGCACCGTTCGGCGGCTTCAAGCAATCCGGCATCGGCCGTGAATTCGGACCTTACGGTCTGGAAGCTTATGTTGAACCGAAAGCCATCATTGGTTACGATGTTCCGGTCCATGAAAACGCCTGACGCCGATTCTGCCGATTCCGCCGATTTCCTCGCGGCATCCTCCTCCGACCTGCTTGCGCAGCTGCGGGTGGAGGTGGCTGCGCATTTCGCCGGCGTACCGGCCTCGCAGCGCGATGTGCTGACGGCGATTCCCTATCTGTCCTTCATCCGCATCTGCCAGCCGACGGACCTGAGCCGCGGCATGCTGGAGCCGTCCATGTGTCTGGTGGTGCAAGGCCGCAAGAAGGTGCTGATCGGCAAGACCGTCAACCATTACGGCAGCGGCAGCTATGTGCTGTCGGCAATCGATTTGCCGGTGTCGGGGCAGATTGTGGAAGCGGATGAAGAGGCGCCGTATTACGGCGTGCGCATTGATCTCGATCCAAAAGAGATCGCCGCTTTCATCATTGAACTGAACATCCCCGCACCGCCAAAACGCAGCACGCGTGTCGGCGCTTATGTCGAGGAATCGAGCGGTGATTTGCAGGAGACTTTTTTGCGGCTGATACGCCTGCTGAAAAAGCCGCAGGACATCGCCGCCATGTCGCGCATCCTCAAGCAGGAAATCATGTACCGGTTGATCTCGGCGCAGAACGGCGACGTGCTGTATCACACCGTGCTGTCGCATTATCAGGAGCGCGGCGTCAACGATGCCATCCAGTGGATCAAGCAGAACTATGCCGAGCCGATGTCGATTGAGAAGCTGGCAAAGCAGGTCCGCATGAGCGTGTCGACCCTGCATCATCGCTTCAAGGCGACCACGGTGATGAGTCCGCTGCAATACCAGAAACAGACGCGTTTGCTGGAGGCGCGCCGCATGCTCATGGCCGGCGGCGTCGAAGCGGCCACGGTTGCTTACAAAGTCGGCTATGAAAGTCCGTCGCAATTCAGCCGGGAATATCGCCGCCTGTTCGGCGCGTCGCCGTTACAGGACGTCGAATATCTCAGGCATCATGCCGTGGAGTAAATGCCGGCCTCAGAACGAGTCGTGCCGTCAAGGCCTCGCCATGCGCATGGATTGCTTCTGAAATTGCTCGAAGCGATGCAATTCCTGTTCGATCAGTGTTTTAAGCTGAGGGGATTTCCTGGTGATCCACGTCCATTTTTGCACCCGCAATTTGCCTGCCTGACGATCCATTTTCAGATCCAGTGCTGCAACGATCCGATCGCCCACCAGCACCGGCAGGGCGAAGTAGCCCAGCATGCGCTTTTCCGCCGGGACATAGGCCTCGAAGCGATGCTCATAGCCGAAGAATAATTCCAGCCGCTTGCGCTGAATCACCAGCGGGTCGAAGGGCGACAGGATATGGACGCGTTCTTCTGAAACCGGCCCGGTGCTTGTGATGACTGTCTCCAATTGTTCCGGAGTGATCCAGTGCTGGCTCTTCGGTGCGCCATCGAGATGCACAGGCACCAGTTGCTTGCGCTTGACGCCGGCCGCAACCAGTTCCTTCACCATCGCCTTCATCGGCGCATTGCCATAGCAGATCGAATCCAGGCTGACGATGCCTTGTGATTGCAGCGTGCGTTGCAGCAGGTATTGCGCGAACTGCTTTTCTTTCGATGCAGACGGCCGCCGCTGCCAGCCGAAATGGCGTCCTGCCAGTTCATAAGTCTTGATCATGCCGGTGCGCTTGCTGATCACCAGGTCGCCGATAAAAAATCCCCAGCGCAAGGCCTTTTTCGACGGCTTGCGGCTGCCCCAGGGATGCGTTTTTTCCACCAGTACGTCGTCTTCTATGTCGCGGATCGACAGACCGCCTTCCTTGCGGATGCGTTTGAGCAGGGCGGCATAGTCGGCTTCATCCACACCGTCAAATGAGGCGTGCGGATTGAGCCGCCGTTGTTCCATCGCCGGGATGAAGTGGCGAAATGCTGTTGTCGGCACATAGGCCAGTGCGTGAGTCCAGTATTCGAACACCGATTTGTCCACTGACTGCGCCTGCTCCAGATCGCTCAGTTTATAGTCGGGAATACGCGTATAGAGAATGTGATGATGACTGCGCTCGATGACGTTGATGGTGTCGATTTGTACATAGCCGAGATGTTCGGTCGCCAGCCTGACTGCCTCGGCGCCGTTGCCGAAAGGTGCCAGCTCGTCAAGACGTTGCGCGCGCAGCCAGATGGCGCGCGCCTGGGCGGGAGAGAGCGGGATTGAGTGGGTGCTCATGGGTTTACCGCGTGTCCTTGAATTGATGTGGATGAGATTGTAGAGACTTTGGCGGATTCAGGTGCAGGAGAGGAGCGTCTCGGCAGGACTCTTTGCCCATGCCGAATAGTCAATTCGGCGGCAGGCGGTTTATCTGTGCGGAGGTAACCGGGATGATGGCGTGCATCGGCTTTGTGTCTGCCGTGAGCGCGTTCAACCTGAGACGGAGTTAGTCGTGGATCAATCTCTTCCGAAAGAAAATACGCTTGCCGGCGCTGATGGCGGCAGCCAGGCATCTGTATCGGGGACTTACGTGTTTCCGGCATTCGGTCGTTTCTATGGGCGTATGGAAGGCGTCGGCTGCGCGCTGCTCAGGTTCGGCTTCGGCGCCATTATCTTCACGCACGGTCTTCCCAAGGCGCTGGGAAGCTCGCATGGCTCCATGGCTGATCCCATGGCGGGTTCGATCAACATGATCGGCAAGGCAATGGGCCTGCCGTTCGCGCCGCAACTGGCTTTTCTGGTGATGTTGCTGGAAACCATCGGCGCCGTGATGCTGGCGCTCGGCCTGTTGACGCGTCCGATTGCCGTATTGATGACGGTGGAAATGATCGCCATCAGCTACGCCATGGGCCCCACATGGCCCTGGATAGATCGCGGGATCGAATACCCGGTGCTGCTCGGGCTGGTCGCGGTGTACTTCGTCACACGCGGTGCAGGCGCATACGCACTGGACAGAAAATTGAAACGTGAAATCTGATCGGGATTTTCCCGTACGAAGGTCAGAGATCCACAGCCATATCAACCAGACAAGGATAGTCATGAAATTCATCAACTACGTCGCCTACACGGACGACAAGGAAAAACTCGCTGCACACGCGCCCGATCACCAGCGCTATATGAAAAGCCTGCTGGATGCCGGCCGGCTGTCGCTAGGCGGTCCGTTTGCGGACGGCAGCGGCGGTCTGATCATTTACGAAGTCGCAACCAAGGAGGATGCAGAAGCCTTGCGCGACCAGGATCCGTTTGCGATCGGTGGCGTCTTCGTACGGTCGGAAATCAAGCCATGGCTGTTGCTGGCGATCAATCCGGCGCTGGTGGCGAAGGACTGACGCAGAGTTGAATCTTGCAATAAATAATAGGCCTTTGGAGTCTGATGTCGATCAGTTAAACCTGCCTTCATCCTTCATCCTTCATCCTTCATCTTTCATACGTCATCGTTCACCGTCGTCCCAGCGAACGCCGGGATCCAGTGTCGTGACAAGCGCCGATACGACGATGGATCCTGACTTTCGTCAGGACGACGGCGGTGCAAGCTTTGCGACAAGCAGGGAGGCGTCGCGTTTAAGGGTATGGCATTCGCCTCTGCGGCCCGTTTTTCTTTCATGCATCCTCGTGTAAAGACTGCCGGTCGACTTCACCAAATCATAAGATCCTCTTCGGCAAACAAGAATGGTCCACGCTGGTGCGCTTTGGCATACTGCTTCGATACCTTGCGCCTGCATTTGCGGCGCTTCACTTATCCGGAAGCATTGCTCATGACTCAGTCCGCCTTCAATTACCACAACCCGGTTGAAATCCAGTTCGGTGCAGGCAGCCTCGCCAGATTGCCGGCGATCGTGCAGTCGCTCGGCGGACGGCGGGTGCTGGTGGTGGGCGATCCGGGCGTGCTGCAAGCCGGTCTGGTGGGGCGCGTCACGCAGGTGCTGTCGGCTGCGGATATTCCGCATGATGTTTTTACCGATATCAAGAGCGATCCTGAAGTGCGCTCAGTGGATCTGGGTGTGGCCATGGCGAAGCAGAAGGGCGCCGACATGATCGTAGGCATCGGCGGCGGTAGCGCGCTCGATGCCGCTAAGGCCATTGCCCTGATGATCACCAATGAAGGCAATATTCGCGATTACTTCGGCATTGACAAGGTCAAGCGTCATGGCGCGCCGGTGGTCGCCATCCCGACCACCGGAGGCACCGGCAGCGAGGTGACGGTGTGGTCGGTGCTGTCGGATACCGAGAACGACCTCAAGGTCAATATCGGCAGCCCCTTCAACTATGCGCGCGTGGCGATACTGGATCCGGAACTGACGAAGAGCCTGCCTGCGCACGTGACGGCGGCCACCGGCATGGATGCGCTCACGCACGCGGTCGAATCCTACGTCAACAAATCCTGCCATCCGGTTGCCGAAGCCGTGGCGGAAAAAGCGATCCGCCTCATCGCCGACAACCTGCGCGTGGCGGTGGCGCAAGGCGACCATATGGAAGCGCGCGGCAACATGCTGATTGCCAGCTCTCTGGCCGGCATGTCCTTCAATCGCATCCGTCTCGGGCTGGTACATGCTTTTGCGCTGCCGCTGGGCAATAAATTTCATATTCCGCATGGCCTGGTCAACGGCATCATGCTGCCGTCGGTGATGCGGTTCAACCTGCCGGGCAACTTGCAGAGATACGCCAAAATCGCCGAGCTGTTCGGCGAGCGCATTGAGGGACTGAGTCTGCGCGACGCGGCAGAGCGCTCGGTGCATGCGGTGCAGCAGCTCAAAATCGATATCGGGCTGGTCCAGACGCTGGCTGACTTCGGTGTGACCGAGGCGGCGTTTGAGGCCGTCATCGACGAAACGCTGACCTCGGGCAACATCGCCATTAATCCGCGTCTGCCGACACGTGATGATCTGGCGCACATGCTGCAATGTGGCATGCGCGGCACGGTGTAATCAGTTTGCATGCGCACCCGATCACATTGACAGAAACAGATCACGGATTCATCTACAAGGAGACACCATGAGCAACGCACTCGCCCGCGCCCCGCAGAACACGCAGATTCCCGATGCCCCATCGATCGCCGCCGTGGCGCCGTCGGCCAGCCGGCAACTTGCCGATTTCGCGGCGAACCTGCGCTTTGATGATATTCCGGCGGCGGTCATCAGAAAGACCGAAGACCTGTACCTCGACTGGCTGGGTTCGGCGCTGGCGGGCAAGGGCTCACGCCCGGTGGAGTCGCTCACGCGCTTTTCCATGATGATGGGTGCGGCGGACGGGCCTTCCGAAATCCTGATCAACCGCAAGCACAGCAGCCCGCTGGTGGCGGCCATGAGCAATGCGGCGGCATCGCATGTGGCGGAGCAGGATGACGTGCACAACGGTTCCGTATTTCATCCGGCGACAGTGGTGTTTTCTCCGGCGCTGGCAGTGGCGCAGGCGCTGGGCAGCAGCGGCCGCGAATTCCTGACGGCGTCGGTGGTCGGTTACGAAGTGGGCATCCGCATCGGCGAATATCTGGGGCGTTCGCACTACAAGATCTTTCACACCACCGGTACTGCCGGCACAATTGCCGCTGCGGTGGCGGTCGGATCGTTGCTCAAGCTCACGCCGGAACAGATGCTTAACGCCATCGGCTCGGCGGGCACGCAGGCCGCCGGCTTGTGGGAATTTCTGCGCGATGCCGCTGACTCCAAACAGTTGCATACCGCGCATGCAGCGGGTGCTGGATTGACGGCGGCTTATCTGGCCAAGGACGGCTTCACCGGTGCGCGCCAGATACTGGAGGGTAAGCAAGGCATGGCTGCCGGCATGTCCACCGATGCCGATCTGCGCAAGCTCACCGACGGTCTCGGCACACGCTGGACCCTGCCGGAAACTTCATTCAAATTCCACGCATCCTGCCGTCACACGCATCCTGCTGCCGACGCACTGCAGCAGGTGCTGCGTCGCGACAAGCTCAAGCTCGGCGACATCTCCAGCGTGGTCGCACTGGTGCATCAAGGCGCTATCGACGTACTGGGGCCGGTGACCGATCCGCAGACCGTGCATCAGTCGAAGTTTTCCATGGGCACCGTGCTCGGCCTGATCGCGAACTACGACAGCGCCAGCCTGGCTGAATTCGACAACAGCTATGTTGACCCGGCGGTGGTGGCCTTTCGCAACAAGGTCAGCATGCAACTCGACGCCGAAGTCGATGCCGCTTATCCGGCACGCTGGATCGGCAAGGTGAAAGTGCGCACTGCCGACGGCAAGACCTATGAAGGACGTGTCGACGAACCCAAGGGCGATCCGGGCAACACGCTCAGCCGTCCGGAAATCGAAAAGAAAGCAATCGCGCTGGCAAGCTATCGCGACGGCGCCAGCGAGGCTGAGATGCAGAAGGTCATCGCACAGGCGTGGAATCTGGAAAACGTCGAACGCATCGGCGACATTCTGAGCTGAGAGGATGGGGGCGGAAGGACGTGACTTAGCTGTCGCCGGTGCTCGCGTCCTGGGTTTTCGCTTCGATCCCAGCTTTTTCAGCATCAGCCACCAGCAGCACGATGAGCGCCTTGGCGAACGCCGGCAATTCCTCAAAATTGCGCACGCAGATTTTCATCGCGCGCACCGCCCATTTGTCGTTGAGCGGCACGATGGCGATGCTGGTGTTTTGCGCATAGCGGCGCGCGGCGGATTCGGGAAGAATGCCGACGCCGATATCGGCGGCGATCATGCGGCAGGCCGCTTCAAAATTGCCGACCTGAATACGGATCTGCAAGCTGCGATGCAAAGCGTCGCTCGCTTCGTGCAGGAAGGTATGCAGGGCGCTGGCCTCGTGCAAGCTCACATGGTCGTATTCCAGGGTGTCGGCAAAATCCACTGCATCGGCTTGCGCCAGCGCATGACCCGGCGGCGTCACCAGCACCAGACGGTCGCTGCGGTACGGAATGACTTCAAGGTCGCGCGTGCTGACATTGCCGGCGACGATACCGATGTCGGTCTGGCCGTCGGCTACGGCGCGCACGATATCGCGGCTCGGTTTTTCATGCAGGTCGATGTTCACATCCGGATGCGAGGCCAGGTAGGCCTGCAGGATGGGCGGTAAAAATTCCACCAGCGCCGTGGTGTTGGCGAACACGCGCAGATGTCCTTTCACTCCTTTTGCGTACTCCTGCAGATCGCCGCGCAGATGCTGAATCTGCCGCAGCACCAGACGCGCGTGCATGGCGAAGGTCAGTCCGGTCGGCGTCAGGGCCACGCCTTGTCCGGTGCGGTAAATCAGTTGAATACCGATGCTGTCTTCCAGTTTCTTGACCCGGGTGCTCACTGCCGACAGCGACATGTGCGTCGCATCCGCGGTGCGCGTGAGACTGTTGAAATCTGCGATGTTGACCAGCAGGCGTAAATCGACAAGATCAAAATGCATAGGAAGAAGGGTAGACACGGGATTAAGAAAACTTGATCGGAGGAGTGTAGCGCAAAAGCGCAGGGGGGATTGGCGGCCGCCTGGCGCAGGAAAAGTTCGAGTGCAAATGAAAAACGCCTGTCGCAGCGCAACAGGCGTGAAGTGCAAAGATGACGTTTTCCGTGTCGGTCAACGCATGGTGAACGGATTCCCGGTCGCGGCGCCGGTATTGATCCAGACGCTCTTGACCTGCAGGTACTCGTGGATCGCATCCATGCCGTTCTCGCGGCCGGTGCCGGAATCCTTGTAGCCGCCGAACGGCGACATGTAGCTCACCGCGCGGTAGGTATTGACCCACACCGTGCCGGCCTGGATGCGGGAGGACATGCGAAACGCGCGGCCGATATCGGCAGTCCAGACGCCGGCGCCGAGGCCGTAGGCAGAATCGTTGGCGATGGCGACGGCTTCTTCTTCATCCTTGAAACGAATCACCGAAAGAATCGGACCGAACACTTCTTCCTGCGCGATGCGCATGCGATTGCTGACGCCGGAGAAAATGGTCGGCTCGATGAACCAGCCGTTACCGCATTCGCTGCGTGTCGCCGGAGCACCGCCCATGATCAGTCTGGCGCCGTCCTGCTTGGCGATGTCGATATAGCCCAGCACCTTGTCATATTGCTGACGCGTGGTGATCGGTCCGACCTGTGTGCCGGCGTCAAGCGGATCGCCCATGCGTGCGGTGGAGGCTAGCGCTGTCAGCTTTTCCAGGAAGGCATCGTGGATATCGTCCTGCAACAGCAGGCGCGACCCGGCGATGCAGGTCTGGCCGGTGGCGGCAAAAATACCGGACACGGCGCCATTGACGGCGTCTTCCAGATTGGCGTCGTTGAAGACGATGTTGGGCGATTTTCCGCCCAGCTCCAGACTCACGCGCTTGAACTGCTTGGCGGCGCTCTGGTTGATCATGCGGCCGGTGGCGTCGGAACCGGTGAAGGTAATCTTGCGCACCAGCGGATGCTCCACCAGCGGCGTGCCGACATCCTTGCCGTAACCGCTGACGACATTGACCACGCCCGGCGGGAAGCCGGCTTCTTCAAACAGCTTGACGAACTCCAGCGAGGAGACGGAGGTGAACTCGGACGGCTTGAGCACCACCGTGCATCCTGCCGCCAGCGCCGGAGCGATCTTCCATGCAGTGAGCAGCAGCGGCGAATTCCACGGCGTGATGGCGGCCACCACGCCCAGCGGCTCATGCCGGGTGAAGTTGAAATAATCCTTCTTGTCCAGCGGAATGACCGCGCCCTGGATCTTGTCGGCCAGGCCGCCGAAGTAATAGAACCACTGCGGGATGTAATTGAGCTGGCCGCGCATTTCGGCAATCAGCTTGCCGTTGTCGCGCACTTCGTATTGCGCCAGCTTGTCGGCGTCGCGGGCGATTAGATCGCCAAGACGGCGCAGCAACGCGCCGCGCTGGCTTGCTGTCAACGCCGGCCAGGCGCCGGTGGTGAAGGCGCGATGCGCGGCCTGCACCGCGCGCTCGACATCGGCGGCGCCGCCGGCGGCCACCTGGGCCCAGACCTCGCCGGTGAATGGATTGTAGGAGTCGAACCAGGCGCCCGATGCGGCGTCCGAAAACTTGCCGTCGATGAAGAGCTGATAACGTTGCACGGTGATATTCCTCTGCGAGCTTATTGATGCCGGAATGGTTAAGCGGATTTTTTCTTGAGACGGGCCTTTTCAGTGCCCGACAAATCGCACAGGACATCGACCATCGCCGAGAAATCGTTGCCGCCGAAACCACGCGCACGCGCCGTGCTGAATGCTTCACGCGCAGCAGCGCCGATCGGCATCGGCGACTTCACCGTATTGGCGGCATCGACGATGAGCGTCAGATCCTTATGCGCCAGATCGATGGTGAAGCCGGGACCGATGTCACCTGCCAGCACCTTGTCCGGCCATGCGATCTTGAGCTGGCCGTTGGTGGCGGTGGTGCCGTAGATGACGTCCAGTGTTTTTTCCAGAGACAGTCCGAAGCGTTGCGACAGCGTCAGCGCTTCTGCGTTGAGCTGACAGGACACGACGGCCAGATAATTGTTGACCAGTTTGGTGCGCGTGCCGGCGCCGGTGCCGCCGCAATGATGGATCGTCGTACCCATGGCTTGCAGCAACGGCGTCACGGTGGCGTAGTCGGCGTCCGTTGCGCCGACCATGAACAATGACTCGCCGCGATCGGCGTGACTTGCCAGCCGGCCCACGGGAGCATCGACGAACGACTTGCCTTGCGCCAGCGCAGCGGCTGCGAGGCGGTCGGTGACGTCAGGTTCGACGGTGCTCATGTCCATGATGATGGCGCCGCGGCGTGCATGCTGCAGTACGCCATCGGCACCGCCGACGGCAGTTTGCACGATGGCCGAATTAGGCAGCATGGTGATGATCACGTCCATGTCGCGCGAGGCGTCGGCAATGCCAGGCGCGGCGCGTGCGCCGAGTTTGACCAGCGCGTCGACGGCGGCCTGATTGATGTCGTAGACGGTCAGTTGGAAACCCTTGCGCTGCAGGTTGGACGCCATGCCCAGCCCCATGCGGCCGAGGCCGATGAAGCCGACGTTCAGACCGGATTGTTTGTTCTCGCTCATTGCTTTGTCTCCTGATTATTGTTGACGCCGCCGTTGGCCGGCGGCGTTTTTGGGATGCTGGCTCAGACGCTCATATCAGACACTAAGGTATGAGGTCTTGACGATAGTGTAGAACTCGATCGCGTACGTGCCTTGTTCGCGCGGACCGTAGCTCGATGCCTTGCGGCCGCCGAATGGCACGTGGTAATCCAGGCCGGCGGTGGCGAGGTTGAGCATGGTCAGGCCGGCCTGCGCATTGGCCTGGAAATGCCGCGCATGCTTTTGCGATGTCGTGCAGATGCCGGCGGACAGGCCGAACGGCGTGTCGTTGGCGATGCTGATAGCTTCTTCGTAATTTTTGGCGCGGATCACGGCAGCTACCGGTCCGAAGATTTCTTCGCGGTTGATCTGCATCTGGTTGGTGGTCTCGGTGAACAAGGTTGGCGACAGGTAATGTCCCTTGGTCGCGCGTTGCAGCAATTCACCCTTGACCACTGCCTTGGCGCCTTCGCCGAGGCCGATGTCGATGTAGCGCAGATCCTGGTCGAGCTGGCGCTGATCCACGACGGGACCGACTTGCGTACCGGCCTTGAGTGCATTGTCGATGACGATCTTGCCCAGGCGCTCGGCCACGGCGCTGACGAAGCGGTCATGAATGCCTTCGGTGACGATCAGGCGGCTCGATGCCGTGCAGCGCTGGCCGGTCTGGAAGAAGGAACCGTCCACTGCGCAATTGACCGCGGTGTCGAAGTCGGCGTCATCCAGCACGATGAGCGGATTCTTGCCGCCCATTTCGGCCTGCACGCGGATCATGCGCTTGTTGGCTTTTTCCACGATCTGACGGCCGGTCTTGACCGAGCCGGTGAAGGTGAGGGCATCGACGCCGGCCAGCATGGCTTCGCCGACCACCGGGCCGCTGCCGTGCAGCATATTGAATACGCCGGGCGGCACGCCGGCGCGCGCGATGATTTCTGCCAGCGCGGTTGCGGTGCCGGGTGTGGCTTCCGATGGTTTGAAGACGACGGTGTTGCCGAAGGCCAGCGCCGGGGCGATTTTCCATGCCGGGATGCCGATCGGGAAATTCCACGGCGTAATGATGCCGATCACGCCGACCGGATCACGGGTGATCTCGACGTCGACGCCGGGACGAACCGAAGCAAGTTTTTCGCCGCGCATGCGCAGCACTTCGCTGGAGAAGAAGCGGAAGATGTTGGCGGCGCGGCCGACTTCGCCGATGGCTTCGGCGCGCGTCTTGCCTTCTTCGCGGGCCAGCAGTTCACCGAGTTCTTCCTTGCGTGCAAACAACTCGTTGGAAACCGTGCTCAGAATATCGGAGCGCAGCTGCGCGGTGCCGGTGGACCATTTTGGCAGTGCCTGCTGCGCTGCAGCGATGGCTTCGGCAACTTGTTGCGCGCTGGCGTGCGCGGCGCTGCCGATGATGTCGGCGGTGTCGGACGGATTGATGTTGTCGACGTTGGTGGCGCCGGAGACCCATTCGCCGGCGATCAGATTTTTGTATTCAGTCATTGCTTGCCTTTGCACACAGTAATGTGAGGCAGGAAGGAGCTTCCTGCTCTCCCGAGTCGATTGCTGGAAGAGTTCAAGCATCGCATGACGCACTGCAAGCGTCCAATGACCGATTTTGATTGGACCATCACGTTTGTGCATGCTTGCAGATGCATTCGTGGAATCTGTTGCGTCTGTCGATGCCGGCGATGCCGGACTTGAGCATAGCGCGAAACAAATGAAGATGCAGACGGCGGCATATAGCAATTGGGAATGCGTCGATCAGAATCCGTCATTGGACAGCACGGTGTCGCTGCGATAAGTTTTTGGTCGCAGCGCTGAGCTTGTACAAACGCTTGTACACACAAACGAGCCGGTGTGCGGAAATTCTTATAACAATGGAGAAGACAATGAATGCGAAATTGAAGGGGTTGACCGCTGCAATAGCTGCCGGTCTTGCCATGAGTTGTGGTAGCGCATCGGCTGCAGGAGACGTCATCAGGATTGGCTTTATCACCGATATCTCTGGGGTCTATGCCGACCTGGACGGCGCCGGCGGTGTCGAGGCGATCAAGATGGCGATTGCAGATGTCGGCGGCAGCATCAACGGCAAAAAAATCGAGCTGACGGTCATCGATCACCAGAACAAGGCGGATATCGCCGCCAGCCGTGCGCGGGAATGGTATGACTCCGGCTACGACGTGGTGGTCGGCGGCACCAATTCGTCGGCCAGCCTGGCAATCGCCAAGGTCGCCTCAGAAAAGAAACGCGTGTTTCTCTCGCCGGGCAGCGGCACCACGCGCCTGACCAATGAGGAGTGCAATCCTTATACCGTGCAATACACTTACGACACGATCTCGGTCGCGCGCGGGACCGGGACGGCGATGGTCAAGCAGGGCGGCAAGACCTGGTACTTCCTGACGGCGGACGTGGCCTTCGGCAACTCGCTGGAGAAAGATACCGGCGACACGGTCAAGGCCAACGGCGGTACGGTGCTGGGGGCGGTCAAGCATCCTCTGGCGGCATCGGACTTCTCGTCCTTCCTGTTGCAGGCGCAATCGTCCAAGGCGCAGGTGCTCGGCCTGGCGACCGGTGGCAGTGATCTGGTCAACGCGATCAAGGGCGCCGCCGAATTCGGGATTCCGAAGACCATGAAGCTGGCCGGCATCCTGATGTTCATCAGCGATATCCATGCGCTGGGATTGCAGCAGAGCCAGGGGCTGTATTTCACCGATGGTTTCTATTGGGACCGTACCGAAGAATCGCGTGCCTGGTCGCGCCGTTTTTTCCTGAAGACCAAGAAAATGCCGACGTCGTTGCAAGCCGGTGATGCTTCGGCCGTGGCGACTTACCTGCGCGCGGTCAAGGCAGTCGGCACCGATGCCGACAAGGTGATGGATTACATGCGCTCGCACAAGATCGACGACTTCTTCGCCAGCGGCGGTGTGATCCGTCCGGATGGCCGCATGGTGCATGACATGTATCTGATGCAGGTCAAGACACCGGCTGAATCCAAGTATCCATGGGACTACGCCAAGATCGTGCAGACCATTCCCGGCGATCAGGCTTACATGAGCAAAGCTGAATCGAAGTGTACTTATTGGAAGTGAGAATCGGAAGCAAAGACGTAGTTTGTCATCGCTGAAAAACTGCCCGCACATGCGGGCAGTTTGCGTTTGTCGATACGGTATCAATTCAAGGCGTCGCATGAATTGCTGAACTGATCCGGCAATGACGGCATGGGTGATGAATTTACATGAGGCGTAAAAAAGCCCGCCGTAAAGGGCGGGCCATGAAAGCACAACGAAGTCGAAGCAATACCATTACATCGGCGACAGCCCCAGGGCCGCGCGGAAGCGGTTCTTGACGTAGACGCCATCGCGCGGCGGCAAGGCGCGCGGCAATTCGTCAGCGTGTACGAAGACCTGTGCCAGTAACGTTTTGGCGCGCTTGTTGATGGTGGCGGCCAGTGCTTCGATCTGATTCAGATCGTTGACGGTAACGACTTCCGCGATGCCGCAGCCGCGTGCAACCACGGCGAGGTCGGTGCCGAGGCTGGTGTGGCTGCGCTGCATGCCGGTTTCACCGAAATGGCCGTTGTCGATAACGACGATGTTCAGGTTGGACGGTTGCTGCGCGCCGATGGTGGCCAGGGCGCCGATGCCCATGAGTTGCTCGCCGTCGCCGGTGATGACGATCACGGTGCGTTGAGGCTGGGCCAGTGCGATGCCCAGGCCAACCGCCGCAGCGCCGCCCATCGCGCCCCACAGATAAAAATTCTCGGGACGGTCGCCGGCGGCATACACGTCATACGAAGCGGAACCCAGACCGGTGACCACAAGCGCGTCCGGGCAAGCGGCGATCAGCTTGCTGACGAAGACGCGGCGGTCGATGCTGGCGGTGTTGGTGCGCTGGTTCATTTTGCCTCCCATTTCTTTTTGCCGATCAGGCGTTGGCCGAGCAGCACGCATACCGATTCGCCGCCTTCAAAAGCAGCATCGAAGCCGGCGCTGACGGTATCGGCCACTTCTTCAGGGCGGTCGGCGCGCAGCACTGTGATGCCCATCAGTTCGATGGCGGCCTGGGTCGCTTTGCCCATCGGCGATTGCCATTGATTGAACTCGGCCCATTCGCCGCGCATGGTGATGATGGAGAAAAACGGAAAGCGGCAGTTGGCCACCAGCGAGAACATGTTGATGCAATTGCCCACGCCGCTGCTCTGCATCAGCAAGGCTGCGCGCTGGCCGCCAAGCCAGGCGCCGCATACGGTGGCGACACCTTCTTCTTCCGTGGTCAATACCACGCCGCGCATTTCCGGATCGGCATGCACGCGCTGAATGACGTGAGAGTGACCGGCATCCGGGACGTAGGCCACTTGCTTGACGCCGCCGTTTTTCAGGATGGAAAAAATCTCCTCGCGCCAGGCTGGCTGCGGAGCTGTGCTGCTAGAGCTGTTCATAAAATCCCCGATCAATGTTCTTGAGCTGGGATCATAGAATGCGTGGAAAGCATGCGTCCAATACTGATATTTTGTCGCCCAATCAGTTTTCGGCATAGCTCTGAAAGCCGCCTGCAGGCTTACTCTGCGAGCCAGGTCGCTCCAGGCCACGCGCCTTGTTCGACGCGGTCCTTGATCAGGGTGCGCAGCTCGCTGACGGCGCAACGCACGCCGATCGACGAACGCCGTGTCAGCGGCAAGGCCAGCACGATCTTGCGCAGCAAGGGGGGATTGGTGATGGCCGCGGCGCTCAGGCGTCCGGCCGCGACATCGTCGAACACCGCGACGCCGGGCAGGATGGTGTAGCCAAGGCCGCTGAAGACAAGATTCTTTTGGACGTTCATGGCGTTGGTTTCGGCGACTACCGACAAGTGCACGTCAGCCTGGGCGCAGGCGCGGTCTACCAGATGGCGCAGGCCATGCGGCTGGCTGGGCAGGACCAGGGGCAGTTCGGCGATGTCTTGCAAGGGCACCTCGACACCGGCGGTCGGTTTGTTTTCCGGCAGGCCGACCAGATACAGGATTTCATTGAGCAGCGGCTGCACTTCAAGCACGGCGGAAGGCTTGGGATCGTAGAGCAGCGCGACGTCGACTTCACCGTCTTCCAGCCATTGCTGCAGATAGCCGGCATAGCCGACCGAGATGTTGATGGTCAGTTGCGGGTACTGGCGCTTGAGACTGCTCACCAGCGCCGCTGCCAGTAAATCGGTGGTGCTGGGCAGCAGGCCGACGGTCACGGTGCCGGTGACGGTGCCTGGCGCGGGGACGATTTCCGCTTTGGCGGCATCCAGCTCATGCAGGGCGCGGCGGGCGTGATTGGCGAGGATGCGGCCGGCTTCGGTCAGCTCCATGCCGCGCCGACCGCGGGCAAACAGCATGGCGCCCATGTCTTCTTCCAGCAAACGCAACTGGCGGGACACCGCCGGTTGCACAATGTGCAGTAACTCGGCGGCACGGGTCACGCTGCCGGTTTCGGCAATCGCAAGCAGGGCGCGCAACTGTTTGACGTCCAAATGATCTCCTGGGGATGGAAAGCGGCAACGCTATTTATGCAAGTGCCGGCAAGTAAAGGCAAGTGCCAGCAAGTGCGGAAGTGTTTGCGTTGCCCTGGCTATTCAGCTTTTAGCTGGAGCCGATGGCTTCCTGCAGGGCAGCAAGCTGATGCTCCTGCAGTTTGCCATTCCGGCGCGCCAATTGTAGCTGTCTTGCGGCTAACTGGCGGTAGAAGGATACCTGTTCGTCGCTGAGTTGTTCCAGCGCGCGCAAATGCCGCTGGACCACTTTGACATCGCCGCGCGAGATCGGTCCTGCGAGCGAGGCGGCGACCCCTTTGACGGCGGCGGTTTCCAGGGTCCCGCGAGCGACCGGCAGCAGGGCGCGCAAGGTTTGTTCTTCGCTGATGCCGAAGGCGCTCCAGGCGCGCGCCGCTTCGTTGAGCATGGACAGCAGGAAAGTGCCGACGAACAGGCTGCCGCCGTGATACAGCGCGCGCGAGCCGGGCGGCAGCAGCATCGGCACCATACCCAGCTTCTCGGCCAGCTGGCGCAGGATCTGTTCCAGCGCCGGCGGACCTTCGATACCGGCAGTCGCGCCGGGCAGCAGCGCCAGCGTGCGTTGCGGATCGGAAAAAATCTGCATCGGATGATAGCCACCCGTGACCGCACCGGCCTGCGCTGCAGCGTCGAGCACCGAGACCTCGGTGGCGCCGCTGCAATGCACGACGTATTGGCCCTTGCGCCACGGCAGGCTGGCGGCCAGCGGACCGATGTCGTCGTCGGGTACCGTCAGAAACACCAGATCGGCCTGCACCGCTTGTTCCGGCGTCACGGCTAGACAGCCTTCCAGCCCGGCGGCGGCTTTGCGGGCCGACTCCGGATTGCGGCTGGCGATCATGGTGACCGGCATGCCGGCGCGGTGCCAGGCGATTGCCAGCGTGGTGCCGAGACGGCCGGCGCCGATGAAGCTGATGGATTGCATGGGAATACTCCCGGAAATGAAAATGCGAGGTGAGGAGAGAGGCGCACAGGTGCGGGCCGCCACGCTGAAATCATGGTGACGCCCGCTGATGGTGGCGCGAAGGTACAGCCGCTAGTCGCGATAGGACGTGTCGCGCCGGTCAAGGTAGCGCAGCATGGCAGGCCATTCCATCTCGCCATAGGGGCGGCGGGTTTCGGGGCGATACAGATGATAGGTCTTGGCGGCGATCTCCGCCGACGGCATGTGCAGCGGCGTGGAACAGGACATGGCGTCGACCTGCGACTTGCAGGCCATCTCCAGCCAGTAGATGCTGTTGAATGCCTGTGCGATGCTGGCGCCGACGGCGAGCAGGCCGTGGTTGCGCAGCACCATGGTGTCCAGCTTGCCGAGGTCGCGCACCAGCCGCTCGCGTTCATCCAGCTCCAACGCCACGCTTTCGTAGTCGTGATAGCCGATTTCGGAAAACCGCATGGCCGTCTGCGTCAGCGGCAGCAGGCCGCATGCCATGGCGGACACGGCCATGCCGGCGCGGGTATGGGTATGGATGACGCAGGACACGTCTTTGCGCGCGGCATGTACCGCACTGTGGATGACGTAACCCGCCGCGTTGATGCCGAGGTCTTTGTTCGGATTGTGCAGGACGTTGCCGTCGATATCGATGCGTACAAGACTGGAGGCAGTGATCTCCTCATACATGAACCCGTAAGGATTGATCAGCAGATCTTCGGTGCCGGGGATGCGCGCCGTGATGTGGTTGTAGATCAGGTCGCTCATTCCGAAACACGCCATGAGCCGATAGCAGGCCGCCAGGTTGACGCGGGTTTCCCATTCGGCCTGACTGAAAGCGGACGATGCCGGCGATTGCAATTGAATTGCTTGCGTGCTTGCCATCTCTTGTGTCTCCTGTCTGAACGTCCGGATAGGCTTCCGGTTCGCTCTACATTGTCTTCCTTCGATGACGGCATCGCAATGCGCGAATATCGAAGGGAGGCTTCTGCGCAGCAGAAGTCGGTTGTGGGAGGAGGCACGGCGCGTCGGCAGCGATGTTTCTGTCGGGTAAGGCAGATGGACAGGATGTCCGTCAATGGACCGGCTTATACAAATAGTTGCTACAGAACGGAAGGGGCAGAAATATGGGTCGCTGACGACAGGCTTACACGTTTTTCCAGCGCTTCTTTGGTTTCGCGGCGCTCACTGTAGCGATCGACCAGAAATGATGAGACATCCCGGGTCAGCAGCGTGAATTTCATTAACTCTTCCATCACGTCCACTACGCGTTCGTAGTACGACGAAGGCTTCATACGGCCGTCCTCTCCAAATTCCAGATACGCCTTCGCAACAGAGGATTGATTCGGGATGGTGAGCATACGCATCCAGCGTCCGAGAATGCGCATCTGATTAACGGCGTTGAAGGACTGAGAACCTCCGGAGACTTCCATCACTGCCAGTGTTTTTCCCTGTGTTGGCCGAACAGCGCCTTGCGCCAGAGGAATCCAGTCTATCTGCGCTTTCATGATGCCGGTCATGGCGCCGTGGCGCTCCGGGGAGCACCAGACCATGCCTTCCGACCATTGAGCCAGTTCACGCAACTCCACGACTTTGGGATGGTTTTCCGGTTCGGCGTCGGGCATTGGCAATCCGTGCGGATCGAAGATCCGCGTCTCCGCTCCCATGGCCTGCAGCAACCGCGCAGCTTCTTCTGTCAGCAGGCGGCTATACGAACGTTCGCGCAAAGAGCCGTATAAGAGCAAGAATCGCGGCGCGTGGGTCGCCCGGCGCACATTCAAAAAGTCTGCGGCGGTGGGTTGCTGAAACAAGGTTTCGTCGATATTGGGCAATTCAGGATGCGGCTGTGACACGTTGCCCCTCCGCGTTGATGACGGTTTCTCCGTCTTCTTTGGTGAAAGCTGCCTTTTGTGGATTCGGCAAGATAGCCAGCACCAATTCCGAAGGACGGCAAAGGCGTGTTCCTTTCGGTGTGACGACAAATGGGCGATTGATCAGGATCGGATGCGCAAGCATGGCGTCAATCAGCAGGTCGTTACTGAGCTGCGGATTGTCGAGGCCGAGTTCGGCATACGGCGTCCCTTTTTGACGAATGGCGTCACGCACCGTCAGACCTGCGTCATTAATAAGTTTGATCAATGTTTCTCGCGTCGGGGGATGGAGAACATATTCGATGATTTCCGGTTCGTCGCCGGAGTTACGGATCATCGCGAGCGCGTTGCGAGACGTGCCGCAGACCGGATTGTGATAAATCTGAATAGTCATGAGGGTTCCTTGCAGATAGAGAGGGGGCTTTATGGCAATCGGAGATGTGTATTCCGGCAAACAGCCCGTCATGCCGTGGCTTCGTACCAGCCGCGTGTGCGGTTGACGACGCCGACGATGAGCAGCATCAGCGGTACTTCAATGAGTACACCGACGACCGTTGCCAGTGCGGCGCCTGATTCGAAACCGAACAGGCTGACGGCTGCCGCAACCGCCAGCTCAAAGAAATTGGATGCACCGATCAGCGCTGAGGGGCCGGCGACAGAATGTTTTTCTCCGGCCATGCGATTGAGCCAATAAGCTAGCGCTGAATTGAAGAGCACCTGAATCAGTATCGGTACGGCCAGTAAAGCGATAACCAGCGGCTGCCGCACGATCGCGTCGCCTTGAAATGCAAATAGCAGAATCAACATCAGCAGCAGCGCGGCAATTGACCATGGCTGAATGCGGGCTATCATCCGGACGAAGACGTGCTGTCCCTGCCGCAGCATGGCTTTGCGCCAGAGCTGAGCAATCAGCACCGGCACCACGATATAAAGCAAAACTGATGTGAGCAAGGTTGCCCATGGAACGGTGATGCTCGATACTCCCAGCAGCAAGCCGACCAGCGGCGCGAAGGCAAATACCATGATCAGATCGTTCATGGCGACTTGCGACAACGTGAAATAAGGATCGCCGCCGGTCAGGCGGCTCCATACGAATACCATTGCAGTACATGGCGCTGCCGCGAGCAAGACCAGGCCAGCGACATAGGAGTCAAGCTGATCTGCCGGCAAGTAGGCCGCAAACCAATGGCGTACGAACAGCCAGCCGAGAAATGCCATCGAAAATGGTTTTACGGCCCAGTTGATGAACAGCGTGACGCCAATACCGCGCACGTGTCCCTTTATCTGGTTCCAGGCCGCGAAGTCGATCTTCAGCAGCATGGGAATGATCATTGCCCAGATCAACAGGCCGACCGGCAAGTTGACTTTGGCGATTTCAAGATGGCCGACCATGGCGAAGCCTGCCGGAAACGCTTGCCCTAGCGATACGCCGATGACGATGCAAACTCCCACCCAAAGGGTCAGGTAGCGCTCAAACAAACTGAGCGGAGCTGGAGTCTCACGCACAGTACAACTTGAGATTGGTGTCGACATGAACGTACTCCACAAACCGATGATTGATATCAGCAGCAGGTTTTGCCGCCGCAGCAGTTTTCTGTCAGGAAGGCGATCAGGCCGTTCATGGTGTCAAAGCTGGCGGAATAGATCACAAAGCGGCCTTCCTGGCGTGAGGTCACCAGCCCGGCGTGCGACAACTCTTTCATGTGAAAAGACAACGCTGAAGGAGTTACCGAAACTTGCTCGGCGATCTTGCTGGCAGCCATCCCTTCAGGGCCGGCTTGCACCAGCAGGCGAAATACGGCGAGACGCGATTCTTGCGCCAATGCGGCAAGCGCTGCGATGGTGTCTTTGGTATCCATGAGATTCATGTCATATTAATTCAATGATTCAATAATACTTTAAATATTAAATTGATGCGGAAGTTTAAATATTTCGACAACCTGCAATGGCTCGTCCGCTATCAGTCCGGACGGTGGACTGCGTTGGGCATCACGGCGTTGGGGAGTCTGACCGCAGGCCGCGTCGAGTTGGTCATCACTGAGCAAGGCGCCGGTGTGCGGCGTGCCGGCGCCATTTATGCCAACGTGGGCGGCCGGTAACGGCGATTTACCTCAATTCAGCTATACAGATACTGTTCAGGTAGACGCGAGTTGTTTATTTCAGAAATATTAAATGCGAGCTAGCCGTCAAAAAGTAATCCATCATTTTTACGATTACTACCATTTCTGCTCATGTCTTAGCCCTCAACATACTAGTTAGTATATTGTTTTGTTAATTTAAATGCATTGATGTCATTTTAATTTGAATTTTTTTCAGAAAAATAATTGATAAATGACAATAAAAATAATGCGAGTTGTTGTATTTTTTGTGTTTCTTCACAAAAACTAACATTCCCGTAAATCAGGAATGTGATCTGCCTATAAAATCCCGCCCGGCAACAAATTCAAAAAACAAATCAGAAATTTCCGGGGTGTGGTTTTGCATTATCAGAATAAGAAGTTTTTCTACGGCAAGTGTTTCGCGAGCTTTCTTCTAATCGGCACGGTGCACTTTAGTGCTGTTGCTCAGACGGTTCAGACATCCGAGAGTGAAGAGCAACGTCGACGTGCTCGTGCTGAAGCAGCCGAGCGCGAGCGACTGGCGCGCGCCCCTAAAGTTGAACTGCAGACGAGCGAAGCTGCTCCGGATTCGCTGGCGCTTCCAACCGAGTCCTCCTGTTTCGCCATCGACCATTTCACTTTGCATGTTCCTGAACAGCTGCCCGCGCCGATGCGTGCATTGGGGGCCAGTGGGCTATCGCAAGATCCTTTTCGGTTCGCACAAGAATATCTGGAGCATTACACCGGCGCCTGTATCGGCAAGGAAGGTCTCAATCTGATCGTCAAACGTCTGACGGCGCTGATTCTCTCCAAGGGGTACAGCACGACGCGCCTGGGGATTCCGGCGCAGGACTTGTCCAGCGGCACGCTGACGTTGACCTTGGTGCCGGGCGTTATCCAGGCCATTCGTTTTGCCGATCCCTCTCTGTCCGGTACCTGGAAGAACGCCTTCCCGACCGGCCCCGGCCAACTGCTTAACCTGCACGACATCGAGCAAGGGCTTGAGCAGATGAAGCGGGTGCCGAGCCAGGACGTCGATATGGAGATAGTCCCTGGTGCCTTGCCTGGTGAAAGCGACGTGGTGATCACCGTCAAGCGCGTCAAACCGTGGAAGGTAACCGTTTCTCTGGATGATAGCGGTGCCAAAGGCACAGGCAAATTGCAGGCAGGCGTGAATGCTGCGCTGGATAACGCGCTCGGCGTCAACGACCTCTTCAATTTCGGCATCAATACCGATGCCGATCGCAAGGGCGAACAACGCGGCACTACCGGCGGCAACGTCTACTATGCCATTCCCTACGGCTATTGGACCTTCTCGGTCTATGCCAGCAGTTACGACTACCACCAGCAAATCGCAGGCTTGTACCAGACCTTCGTGTCCAGCGGCAAATCGCGCAGCCTCGAGTTCACGACACAGCAGCTGTTCTATCGCGATCAGTATCAAAAGCACAGCTGGCAATTCAAGGTAGGGAAGCGCTGGAGCCATTCCTATGTCGACGACACCGAGCTTGAAGTCCAACGACGCAATACGACCTTTGCGGAACTGGCGTGGGTGCATACGCGCTATATCGGCGATGCCCAGCTCAATCTGACGCTGGCCAATCGCTGGGGCGTCTCATGGTTCAACGGCCAGCCGGACCTGGAGCCGCGCCTGCCCGATGCGCCGACCTATCGCTATACCTTGCAGACGCTCGATGCCAGCCTCTATGCGCCATTCAAGCTATTTGGCCAATCGTTCAACTATATCGGCGCCTTGCGGGCGCAAGCCACACGCTCCGCGTTGTTCCAGTCGGAACAGTTCTCTATCGGTAACCGATATACCGTGCGCGGTTTCGATGGAGAACAAACACTGGCCGCCGAGCGCGGTTTCTATGTGAGAAATGACCTCGAAATGCCAATGGCCCAGAGCAACCAAGCTTTGTATGTCGGGCTTGATGCCGGACGTGTATTTGGACCCAGCGCCCAATACCTACTGGGTAACAAGATGGTCGGTGCAGCGGCAGGTGTACGCGGTGGCGTCGCCGGCCTGCGTTACGACGCATTTCTCAGTTGGGCATTAGTGAAACCGGATGGACTCAAGACCGCCACACCCGCAGCCGGCTTCAGCGTGAGCTATCAGTATTGATTAATCAAGCAAGTCTAAGAAGAGAATGAACAAGCAAGCTTACCGCG
Source organism: Herbaspirillum sp. GW822-FHT03A08 (assembly GCF_058801885.1). Taxonomy (NCBI): domain Bacteria; kingdom Pseudomonadati; phylum Pseudomonadota; class Betaproteobacteria; order Burkholderiales; family Oxalobacteraceae; genus Herbaspirillum; species Herbaspirillum sp. GW822-FHT03A08. The sequence continues at coordinate 188,306 of NZ_JBXANR010000005.1, forward strand.
TCATCTTCAACGTGCGTCGCGGCGCACTCATGGCAGTCGCAGAGAACGTCTCCAGCCTGGGCAAGAGCCCATCGGAAAGCGCCGGTGCAGGCGCCATGGCATCTCCGGCGAGAACTGGTTCGATGTGGCTGGCGCAACTGGGCGTGATGATTGCCGTCTTGTTCGGCGGCGTGACAGTGGTGCACGGGCAGATCGTTGCCGATCGCAACGCCGCCAGCCGTCCGGTCGTCGATCAGTCTGCCAACGGCAAGCCCGTGGTGCAAATCGTGACGCCCAACGCCGCAGGCGTTTCGCACAATCGCTACGACCAGTTCAACGTGAACCAGGGCGGCGCCATCCTGAATAACTCGGGTACGGTGACGCAGACGCAGCAGGCCGGCTACATCAACGGCAACGCTGCGCTGGCCAATGGCAGTGCCCGTCTGATTCTCAACGAAGTGACCGGCGCTTCCCGCAGCCAGCTCAACGGCTATATTGAAGTCGCCGGGCAAAGAGCCGAAGTCATTGTCGCCAACCCCAACGGGATCTCCTGCAGCGGTTGCGGCTTCATCAATACCAGTCGCGGGGTACTGACCACCGGCGTACCGGAATTCGCGGCAGACGGCAGCCTGTCGAATCTGCGCGTGACGCGCGGCGATATCACGATTGATGGCGGCGGTTTAAACGGGGCGGCAATCGACCGCGTCGACCTGATTGCGCGCAGCGTGCAAGTCAACGGCCAGTTGTGGGGCGATCAACTCAACGTCGTGACAGGCGCTAATCTGGTGAACTATGCCAACCTCGGTGTGCAAGTGATTCAGGGGCAAGGCCTTGCGCCGACGGTCAGCATCGATCTGGCGCAACTGGGCGGGATGTACGCCAACAAGATCCGGCTGATCGGCACGGAAGCCGGCGTCGGCGTGCGCAGCCTCGGCGCCATTGCCGCACAAGCCGGCGACATCAGCATCGACAGCAGCGGCAAAGTCACGCTCAACGGAAGCACCACAGCAAGCGGCAATATTGCGATCAACAGCCAGGGTGATGTCAGCAACGGCGGCAACCTGTATGCGCAGCAGGCGGTACAGGTCAATGCGGCGGGCAGCGTCAGCAATACAGGAGTACTGGCGGCGCAGACGGATGTCACGGTGCAGGCGCACGACATTGCTTCTTCCAATTCGATCGCAGCCGGCGTTGATGCGTCCGGCAACGCTGCTGCCAACGGCAACCTGAGCCTGACGGCGACGGCAGGCATAGACAACACCGGCGGCAATCTCTACGCGAAAGACACGCTGACGGTGCGTGCAGGCGCAGACCTGACCAACGTCAATGGCGTGATCCGCAGCGGCAACAGCGTTGACGTTGCCGCGACCGGCGCATTGACAAACATCGCCGGTCGCATCGAAGCAAACGGCAGCACGGCCGCGCTGACACTGGCAGCGGCAAGCCTCGACAACAGTGGTGGCCGTATCGCCAATAGCGGAACCGGCCTGACGCAGATTGACGGCGGTGCGCAGATCGTCAATGCCAATGCAGCCCGGGTGGCGAATGGCGGCGTCATCGGCGGCAACGGCAATGTGCAGTTGCGCGCGCTGGCGATGAACAACAACCTCGGTGGGCAGATCAACGTCGGCACCGATCTCTCCTTGCAGTTCGCGACACTGAGCAACACCGGCGACATCAGCGCCACCCGCGACCTGATCATTGCGGTGACCAACGGCTTCGCCAACGCCAATACCGGCACGCTCAACGCCGTGCGCAATCTGAGTCTGACAGCAGACAGTGTCAACAATCAGGGCCTGATCAACGGCGGCGCGACGACGGTGGTGCGCGCCACTACGACGCTCAACAATACCGGGCGCATCTACGGCGAAGACGTGGCGCTGGGCGCGCAAACCTTCACTAATAATGTCGACCCAGCGACCAACATTGCAGGCGTGGTGGCGTCCCGCAACAGCATGCAGATCGGCGCAGCACAGGTAACCAATAGCGAACATGCGACGCTGCAAAGTCTGGGCGACATGACCATTGCCGGTGCATTGGATGGCAACAATCAGGCTACAGGCAGTGCAACAAGCATCATCAATGAGTCGGCAACCATCGATGCCGGTGGCTCCTTGAGTCTGAAGACGGCTTCGCTGATCAACAGAAACAACCATTTCAGCACGACGGTGCAGGATGATCCTGCGTTGACCAAGCATGTGACGGAGTACGCCTATTGGGATCAACCTGATGTCTGGTACACGGCGGACCGCGTGACGTGGAGCGATAGTGGTGACGGCGGGATTGTGCTGGTGCTACCGAATGGCGACCGGTTTGAAAAATTCTACAAGCGTGATTACACGGAAGTAGTCCAAAAGACCGTCGTATTGAACAGCGACCCGGGGCGTATCAGCTCAGGCGGCAATATGCTGTTATCGGGCAACGTGACCAATGATAAGAGCATGATGGTCGCGGGTGGTACTTTGAGCGGCTCGGTGGGCGCGATCAACAATATCGGCGCCAGCGGTCCGCAGACAACAATCTGGCACATGACCGGTGGAGAGAATTACTACCACTGGGTCGATGGCCATCCCCATCAGAACCACTACACCTACAATCAGGGTGGGGCCGCTTACGACAACGTGCAGGCATCGACCACGATGGATCTGTCGGTGGCGAGTGTCCAACAGAATACTGCGCCGACGGGGATTAACAATGCTGCCGTCCGCGCAGGAACGCCGAACGCCGGCAGTGGCGTGACTCCCGGGGCATTGCCTGGCTTTGTGCTTCCCGGAAACGGTTTATTTCCTCAGGTCACCCGGCCCGGCCTCAACTACCTGATCGAAACCGATCCTAAATTCACCAGCTATAAAACCTTCGTCTCCAGCGACTACATGCTGAGCCGCCTATCGCTCGATCCACAGACGATACAAAAACGTCTGGGCGACGGTTTTTATGAACAGAAGATGATCGGCGACCAGATCACCGAATTGACTGGCAAGCGCACGCTGACTGCTTACGCCACTGCTGAAGATCAATACAAGGCCTTGATGGACGCCGGCGTGGCGACTGCCTCTCGCTTCCAGCTCACGCCGGGCATTGCACTGAGCGATGCGCAAATGGCAGCGCTGACGTCCGACATCGTCTGGTTGGTGAACAAGCAGGTGACGCTGCCTGACGGCACGCAAACTCAGGCACTGGTGCCGGTGGTGTATCTGAGTCGGGTAGGCAATGAAGACATCGCCTCCTCCGGTAGCCTGGTCTCCGCCAAAGACATCAACCTGACCGTCAACGGCAGTCTGAACAACGGCGGTACGCTGCTGGCCTCCAACAGCATGATCGTACAAGCTGCCGATATCAAGAATACCGGCAGCATCCAGAGTTCGGATGCTGCGGGAACGGTATCGTTGAGCGCCACCAATGACGTCGTCAGCAGCGGCAGCATCAGCGGCAATCGCGTCGGCATCCTTGCCGGGCGCGACGTAACACTGGAAACCACGACGGCGTCGAATATGGCGACCGATGGGCTTAACACCAAGATTGATCGGGTCAGCAGTGTCAATGCCGGGCAGCTTGCAGTACAGGCAGGGCGTGACGCCAACCTGATCGCCGCAGCCATCAACACCACCGGGGACGCCAGCATCGTCGCCGGGCGCGACCTGAATCTGACTACGGTCAAGACGCAAGACAGCTACAACGTCACCTTCAATGCCGACAATCACTTGTACGAGACCTCAACGCAAGTGTCCGGGACGGCCATCGGCACAGGTGGGGCGCTCACGCTTGCAGCGATCCAGGACGTGAATGCCCAGGCCGCCTATGCCAATGCAGGCGGCGCATTGCAAGTGGCGGCAGGCCGAGATCTCAATCTGGGGACAGCGCAAGAAGAACGCAGTATCGACCAGGCGATTTACACCACGTCGAAAGGATTCATGGCGTCGTACACCAGCCGTTCGCAAAGAAATAACGATAGTACGAGCAATGTCGGCAGCACCCTGTCCGGCGATAGCGTCCAGGTACAGGTCGGCAACAATCTCAACGTCGTGGGCAGCAACATTGTCGGCACCAAGGATGTTTCGCTGACTGCTGCCAACGATATCAACATCACCACGTCTCAGGACGTCGACCAGCGCTATTTCAAGAGTGTCGAAACAAAATCCGGATTGATGACCGGCAATAACAGCATCAGTGCCGGCAAGCAGACCAAAGGTCTGGAACAGACTCAAACGTCGGTTATCCATAATTTGTCTACCATCGGCAGCGAAACCGGCAACGTCACCATCCAGGCCGGAAGAGACGTCAGCCTGGTCGGCACGCAATTGCAGGCGGACAAGAACGTCAGCATTTCCGGCCGCAATGTCGACATCAAAGCTGTCGTCGATACGCTGGATACCCGTACGCTGGCGTACACCGAATCGACCGGCATTCGCCTTGGCGCCAAGAGCAACGTTACGGACGCCGCGATGGCCCTGCGTGCAGCAACCAGCAGAGGGCAGGAGGTCAGCGACCCGCGCTTGAAAGCCCTGTACGCGGCAAAGGCGGCTTATGCAGCCAGAGACCTCGCGCAAATCATCGAAACCGCGCAGAAATCTCAATCCGGAAGCGGCGGCTTGTCCGGACGCGTTTCAATCGGCATTGGCACCACACGTGAAGAAAGCCTCAGCGTGACGCATGTCGATACAGTGCAGAAAAGTCAGGTTGCTGCCGGCGGCGATCTGAACATCACGGCGCGCGGCGACGCAACGCCGGATCAGGGAGACATCCATCTCAAAGGCAGCACACTCGCCGGTGACAATATCACCCTCGACGCCAAGCGCGACCTTGTCTCTGAAAGCCAGCAGGCCGTCAGTCATACCGAAGACAGCTATCGGCGACTGGACGCGGAAGCCGGGCTGTATGCAGGCGGCACGATGGGCGGCAACGGTGGCGCCAAAGGTGGCCTGGGCATCTATGGCTCTCTCGACTATCGACAAAGCTCGACCGAGCTGACCAATGTCACGCACGTAGAAACGACGATTGACGCCAACAAGACTCTCACAATCAAGACTGGTCGCGATGCCACGCTGACCGGCACCGTCGCCACAGCCGATCAGATCAAAGCCGCGATAGGCCGCAACCTCACGCTGACCAGCGAGCAGGACACGGATAGCTACCGTCAAAAACAAATCGGCGGTCAGATCGAAGGCCGCTACGCCTTCGGCAACGACAGCGGCGTTTCCGGCAGTCTGAATTACAGCCAGACCAGCAGCGACTACAAGAGCGTGCAGGAGCAAACCGGGCTTAATGCCGGTCAAGGCGGCTTTGACATCAGCGTCGGCAATCACACGCAGTTGAACGGCGCCAAGATTGACAGCCAGGCCAGTGCAGACAAGAACCAGCTCACCACCAATACCCTGGGTCACACCGATCTCAAGAACGAAGCAAGCTATAACGCTGTCTCGGCCAGCGTGAGCTTTGGCAATGGCAGCGGTGGCATGGGCGGCGGCGCAATGCCCAGCTTGAATCCTCTCGATTCCTTATTGCCTGGGGTGGGAGTGCCGACCAGCGATAGCAAGGACAGCACCACGAAGAGCGCGATTGCAGCCGGCACCATCGTTGTGAAGAGCGATCAGGCAAGCGGGCAAGACAGCACCAAGGATCTCAGCCGCGACACGGCCAATGCTAACCAATCGCTGGAACGCATCTTCGATGCAAAGAAAGTCGCAGAACAGCAGGAAATGGGACGCGTGTTGGGAGAGGTCGGCAACCGTGCCATCGGCGACCTGAGCAAAGCACTGAACCTGAAAGACGGCAGTCCGGAAAAGATGGCGTTGCACGGCGCACTCGGCGCCTTACAAGCAAGTCTTGCCGGCGGCAATGCGCTGGCGGGAGCCGCTGCGGCAGCAGGGACGGAATGGATTGGTACGCAGATTGCAGATTACTTGGCTACTCAGCCCGGGTTGCAGCCAACAGGAGACGACATTGAAGATGCCAAACGCGCGAACCAGCGCAAGGTGATTCAGCAGTGGGCGTCATTGATTACGGGGGCGGCCATTGGCGGCATAGTCGGAGGGGATGGCAATGCGGCGCTTGCTGGTGGTGCGACGGCGTTGGATGCGGAGCGGTACAACCGGCAGTTGCATCCAGACGAGCGTCAGTTTGCGAAAGACCGTGCAAAACAATACCAAAAGTTTTTGGAAGACAAGACTGGAGAACGCATAACTACAGAAGAGGCATATCAGCGCCTGCTGTCAGCTGGTTACGCGATGGTGGACAGTGCTGCAGAGAAAGGTGGCAAGAGCGACGAATTTGCGAAACAGTTCATTGCTTCGAACAAGACCGGAGATATGTTTACTGCGACAGCTGCGGAGCGTGCCAATCCTTTCCTAGGTGGGAATGCGGACGGTAGTTGGACGCCTGAGCAGCAGGCGCGGTTTGGCGTTAAAACGCCGGGGGAAGCCGCGAGTAAGTTAGTTACTATAGCTACGGACTATTTGAATAAACCTTGCGATACAGATAAAAAATGCGGCAGTAAATTCGATGCCGTTAATAGCGCTATTCTCGCCTTGGAGGCTGCCAGGGTACTCTATCAGGATGACCCGAAAAGCGTTGTTATGATTAATCAGCAGATTGATCAATTGAAAGCGGGCATTACCAAGGATGAAATTGTTCGAGGCGCTGCACAGTCGACAAGTGATAAGAATAAAGACATTGCTTTTGCCTTGTCTGGAGGTTTAGCAAAACCAATAATCTCAGTTGCTGAAAGTAGCACTGTCAAAGCTGTGCTGTTGACTGAGTTAGAAAAAAGCGGCATTAAACTGACACCGGAGAATGTAGTCGCCGTGAGCAAATTACCGAATGGGCGAATTGTCTTTTTAGAGAAAGGGAGTTCTGATGCAGGGCTGCAGCATATTGTTGAGCAGCACGGTTATGAATTTTCTCAGATGGGAATTTCCGTCGCGGATATTCCTGATGTTCTAATAAGAGCTGTTACTGAAGGAAAACTTATTGGTTACCAAGGAAAAGGAACTGGCCGTCCAATTTACGAGTTGGTAATAAATGGAAAGCAAGAACAACTTGCAATTACCGTCTCAAAAAATGGCTTTATTGTAGGCGCGAACCCCCGAGGAGGTACCAAATGAAATCAATAAAATTGATGGCCGATTATGGATGTCATCCGTTATGGAATATGTCCGTTGGAGAATATGGGGATATTGATCCTCATCTTTTATCTATTTCTAAAGAATTGGCTGAAGAGCTTGATTTGTGGGCAGCAGAATTCGATGCGACTCTTAATGCTGATGATCCCGCTCGGTCTGGTTTCAAAACAATTGAAGATGAACTTTCATTTAAAAAAAGAGGTGCATCCTTAGCAAAACAACTACAAATAGAATTGGGTAGCGAGATTCTCATTCGATATAAATACGATTAAAGTTCGTAACGGTACGAATCGCCAAACGACTTGTCTCTGAAAGCCAGCAGGCCGTCAGTCATACCGAAGACAGCTATCGGCGACTGGACGCGGAAGCCGGGCTGTATGCCGGCGGCACGATGGGTGGCAACGGCGGCGCCAAAGGTGGCCTGGGCATCTATGGTTCCCTGGATTATCGACAAAGCTCGACCGAGCTGACCAATGTCACGCACGTAGAAACGACGATTGACGCCAACAAGACTCTCACAATCAAGACTGGTCGCGATGCCACGCTGACCGGCACCGTCGCCACAGCCGATCAGATCAAAGCCGCGATAGGCCGTAACCTCACGCTGACCAGCGAACAGGACACGGACAGCTACCGTCAAAAACAAATCGGCGGTCAGATCGAAGGCCGCTATGCCTTCGGCAACGACAGCGGCGTTTCCGGCAGTCTGAATTACAGCCAGACCAGCAGCGACTACAAGAGCGTGCAAGAACAAACCGGGCTTAATGCCGGTCAAGGCGGCTTTGACATCAGCGTCGGCAATCACACGCAGTTGAACGGCGCCAAGATTGACAGCCAGGCCAGTGCAGACAAGAACCAGCTCACCACCAATACCTTGGGTCACACCGATCTCAAGAACGAAGCAAGCTATAACGCTGTCTCGGCCAGCGTGAGCTTTGGCAATGGCAGCGGTGGCATGGGCGGCGGCGCAATGCCCAGCTTGAATCCTCTCGATTCCTTATTGCCTGGGGTGGGCGTGCCGACCAGCGATAGCAAGGACAGCACCACCAAGAGCGCGGTTGCAGCCGGCACCATCGTTGTGAAGAGCGATCAGGCAAGCGGGCAAGACAGCACCAAGGATCTCAGCCGCGACACGGCCAATGCTAACCAAACGTTGGACAGGATTTTCGATGCCAAGAAGGTAGCTGAACAACAGGAGCTTGGACGTGTGTTGGGAGAAGTGGGTAATCGTGCGATTGGCGATTTGAGCCAAAAACTTGGCTATAAGGACGGCAGTCCGGAGAAGATCGCGTTGCATGCCATGTTGGGCGCTTTGCAGGCGGGTCTTGCTGGGGGGAGCCCGATTGCGGGTGCCGCTGCAGCCGCAGGCACGGAGTGGATAGGCACGCAGGTAGCTGCGTATCTGGCGAATCAGAAAGATCTTCAGCCGACAGGAGATGAGACGGAAGATCGCAAGCGCGCCAGCCAAGTCAAGGCGATTCAGCAATGGGCTGCGCTGGTTTCCGGCGCTGCTATCGGTGGCGTGGTCGGTGGTAACGGCAATGCTGCGTTGGCAGGTGGGGCAACGGCATTGGATGCGGAACGGTATAACCGGCAATTGCATCCAGATGAAACAGCGCGTATCAAACAGCTTGCTAACGGCGATGCAAAAAAAGAAGAGCGGCTCACGGCTGCGGCTTGTGCAGCCGTGCAATGTTGGCAGGAGTATTCACCAGGTACACCGGAGTATGAAAACGCTGCGGCTATGGCTGCTTGGGGAAATAGGCCAGAGCTGCAAGCCGAACGGGACCAGATTGACGCAGAGAAAAAGAATGGGCTTTTTGCCTATTCCGCGACGGACTTCTTGAAGGATCGCATTGAGCGGGCCAAAAATACTGTTGTGCAGGCGGTAAAAGACGCTGCCAAGCTAGCCTCTGCAATTGCTCGAAATGGTCCTAACGCGTTGCCGCAGACCCCACCTGATTTACCGGATGACTTCAATCAACGTCCACCAAGCGGCTCAGCAGGTGCGGTCGTGACACCGCCGATTCCTGTCTGCGCCCCGGGAGGCTGTGTACTGAGTCCCTCTATTATTGTTCCAGTCAACGGCTATGCCTCCACAGGGAGTAATGGAGATGGAAAAAATGAGGCTGGTGGTACGTCTAATAATAAGGATAATGTTGAGAATAATACGAACATTTCTGATGCGATTATCAATGCAGACCGTGTTGGGAGTGGCTTGAAAGATGACCCTTCTCATAGGGCAGCTAGCTTCTTGTCGAAAGAACAGCTTTCCAATGGACAAATGTTCCCTTTGCGAGGGGGAGACGGTGTAGATCGGACCCTGCTTCAAGCCACCGGGCAATTAAATGGGAAAAATGGGATTTACGAATATATCTATGATTCGACAGGGAAGGTGACGCATCAACGTTTTATTGAAGGGGGGACGGTCACTGGTCTCCCTAATCAACGAGTTCCGAAGGCTCCTTAATATGCATTTAAAACCAATTCCAATTTTATTCGTTCAACAACATATTTCCCTTTCATGGGCAGAAATCCTTTGGGGGTACGATCATCACTTTATAAGTTGGATGGATATCGTGGAAGTTGCGAAAAATCGTTTGCAACTGAATTCAACTGAGTGGGAATTTGAATTAGCCTCCTTGTCCAAGGAGAGCGTATTTCGCGTGGGTGAACTGATCCAAAAAATAGTGGACTGCGAGCTAGAAAAGTCAAATAAAGACTTAGGTGAAAGATGGCTTTTTCTAATATTGGCATGGGTTTTTCAAAATAGAGATTCCATAAACGATCCCTTAGGTGTGGTGGAAAATATTTATGCGGATTTTGACTATCCTAGTGAAATAGAGAGTTTTGTGCGCTATATGCCAGCGTCGAGTGACTATGATCCAAGTCAGCATAGTTCTCAAGATAACGAACTTAGATTGTTTAAGAATTGGGAGAAATATTTAAATGCCTATGAATTAACGCGTTGATTTTTTCGCGAATTGACCTTTTCTAATTTATACCGAGTCGACCGGCATTCGCCTTGGCGCCAAGAGCAACGTTACGGACGCCGCGATGGCCCTGCGTGCGGCAACCAGCAGAGGGCAGGAGGTCAGCGACCCGCGCTTGAAAGCCCTGTACGCGGCAAAGGCGGCTTATGCAGCCAGAGACCTCGCGCAAATCATCGAAACCGCGCAGAAATCTCAATCCGGAAGCGGCGGCTTGTCCGGACGCGTTTCAATCGGCATTGGCACCACACGTGAAGAAAGCCTCAGCGTGACGCATGTCGATACAGTGCAGAAAAGTCAGGTTGCTGCCGGCGGCGATCTGAACATCACGGCGCGCGGCGACGCAACGCCGGATCAGGGAGACATCCATCTCAAAGGCAGCACACTCGCCGGCGACAATATCACCCTCGACGCCAAGCGCGACCTTGTCTCTGAAAGCCAGCAGGCCGTCAGTCATACCGAAGACAGCTATCGGCGACTGGACGCGGAAGCCGGGCTGTATGCCGGCGGCACGATGGGTGGCAACGGCGGCGCCAAAGGTGGCCTGGGCATCTATGGTTCCCTGGATTATCGACAAAGCTTGACCGAGCTGACCAATGTCACGCACGTAGAAACGACGATTGACGCCAACAAGACTCTCACAATCAAGACTGGTCGCGATGCCACGCTGACCGGCACCGTCGCCACAGCCGATCAGATCAAAGCTGCGATAGGCCGTAACCTCACGCTGACCAGCGAACAGGACACGGACAGCTACCGTCAAAAGCAAATCGGCGGCCAGATCGAAGGCCGCTATGCCTTCGGCAACGACAGCGGCGTTTCCGGCAGCCTGAACTACAGCCAGACCAGCAGCGACTACAAGAGCGTGCAAGAACAAACCGGGCTTAATGCCGGTCAAGGCGGCTTCGACATCAGCGTCGGCAATCACACACAGTTGAACGGCGCCAAGATTGACAGCCAGGCCAGTGCAGACAAGAACCAGCTCACCACGAATACCCTGGGTCACACCGATCTCAAGAACGAAGCAAGCTATAACGCTGTCTCGGCCAGCGTGAGCTTTGGCAATGGCGGCGGTGGCAGCAGCGGTGTAAGCGGCATGGGACCCGCGCTCCCGAGAAGCATCCTGCCCGGCGTCGGCGTTCCCACCAGCGACAGCAAGGACAGCACAACGAAGAGCGCCGTTGCCGCCGGCACCATTGCCGTCAAAAACGACCAGGCCACCGGGCAAGACAGTACGCAAGGACTCAGCCGCGACACGGCCAACGCCAACCAATCGCTTGAACGCATCTTCGATGCAAAGAAAGCTTGGTATCGTCAACAATGGCGGGATGTAGGTATAGGTGTGTCAACGTATGTTCCTAAATCACCAATTCCATCTTGGCTTGGTGGGATCGGATCGGGAATTATTCAAGAAACCTCTGGCGGTGCGGCGCAAACGGTTTTGGAGAAAAAGAAATGAAATCAAAATTAATTTTTGAATTACGACGTTGGATTTATTTTGTAGTTTTATTTTTTATCGGAACAGGATTAGTTGTATTTATTGGGGAAGTTTTAGCAGGGCCTTTGTTGCGCTGGCTGTTTTACGACATCCCATATACTTTACCTACTATGAATCGAGTAGCGCGATTAATTCTATTTGTCATTTTTTGTAGTTTCTTTACCGGCACCGTAACGTGGTATTACGAAAAACGCTCGTCAGGTAGATAGTCTGCCAATTTGCGTGCCGAATTGATCTACTTTTTCATTTGGAGCTGATCCAGTTTGGGGGCGTCAAGATTGACAGCCAGGCCAGTGCCGACAAGAACCAGCTCACCACCAATACCCTGGGCTATACCGATCTCAAGAACGAAGCAAGCTACAACACTGTCTCGGCCAGCGTGAGCTTTGGCAATGGCAGCGGTGGCATGGACGGCGGCGCAATGCCCAGCTTGAATCCTCTCGATTCCTTATTACCTGGGGTATTCCGTCACACAACGAAGAAGTGCATGGGCAAGAGATCAAGGCTATAAGGCCATCCTTGCTCCGTCAGCCCAGAATTCCGCAGGAGCTCCAAATTTAATTTCGTTCGAATCTTTAGCAAAAAAAGGAAAAAAGGAATGAGTACCCCAGAGAGAATGAAAGCAGTTCTAGATGCCATCAAAATTGAACGACCGTGGGAAGAAAATGCAATTACAAGGCAGCTATCTCAACTAATACCAAATAAAGAAATGGCCGAAATGATTTGGGCGCTTCAGCGACAATGTTCTATTACTTGGGTCACGGAACCAATGCCAGCGCTTCAAGGCGATAGTATTTGTTCATTGGTACATACTGAAAGTGGGGAGGCGAAAATTTGGGCGATCTTGGAAGCAGCAGGCATGTGGCTCTAAGGCTCAATGTGAGAGGAAAAAATTAATAACTGAAGGTCCAATAATTCTGCGAGATATGACGCTACTGAATAGGATTGAACTATTGCTGCATTTCGCAGAGACTGCAAACAAAGTATGCGTGCGCTTCAGCAATAGGAAGAAGCTTTAAACGACTGCCTTATCGTGGCAGTTTCCACGTCGACCATTTTGACTGCCTCAACTTTGAATTCGTCGATATATCGTTTGTTGCTCATCACTTTTCCTGTTGGTCTAAATCATAGGATGGAGGGTTTTCAAGCTTTTAGCATAGGGGTTATGGATTTGATTTGAAAGATAAAGAAGGGAAATAAGAATGAAGCATTATTATAAAAAAAAATATCGAGAAAAATTGAAAGACTCTTTTACCAAGACATTCGATCAAATATATACACAATATTCCAAGCCAGAGAAAATTATTTATTGGATTATTGTGATGTCAGTTATATTTTTTATTGCATCTGTTTGGATATTTGGTGCTTGGTGGCACTGAGGCCCAAATGATGTTTCGTATGTGAATCTTAAATTGCAAGGTTTGCGAGATTTGGTTAATTGACTTTGATGGATATGAACGAGAAAAAGCTACGAGTATTGACAGAAGTTTTGTTTTTTGTCGGACTGGCTATTATGTATGTCTCCGTTAAATATATAGAGAATAGCTATCTGTCGTATATAGGCCTTTTAGTGGGGGGGGTGTGCACCTGTATCGGTGGATATTCCGCACAAGCTCGAATGTTAAAAATAAAGCTCTTCGATAATACATACGAGAAAGCCAGAAACTCCTATAAAAAAGATAGTGAGAACACTCCGAAGTGAGAACATTTAAAGCCAGCAGGCCGTGAGCCATACCGAAGACAGCTATCGGCGACTGGACGCCGAAGTCTGGCTGTATACAGGCGGCCTGCGTATTTATGGTGTCCTCGACTATCGACAAAGCTCTACCGAGCTGACCAATGTCACGCATGTGGAAACGACGATCGACGCCAACAAGGTGCTCACCATCAAAACCGGTCGCGATGCCACGCTGACAGGCACCGTCGCCACAGCCGATCAGATCAAAGCCGCGATAGGCCGTAACCTCACGCTGACCAGCGAACAGGACACGGACAGCTACCGTCAAAAGCAAATCGGAGGTCAGATCGAAGGCCGTTACGCCTTCGGTAACGACAGCGGCGTTTCCGGCAGCCTGAACTACAGCCAGACCAGCAGCGACTACAAGAGCGTGCAGGAGCAAACCGGGCTCAACGCTGGGAAGGGCGGCTTTGACATCAGCGTCGGCAATCACACGCAGTTGAACGGCGCCAAGATTGATAGCCAGGCCAGTGCGGACAAGAACCAGCTCACCACGAATAACTGTGATTTTTTTATTGGGTAAATTACTCAATATAAACCAATCAGTTTATTTAACGCTGATGATTCGGAGATCAATAGATCGACCGGAATGATAATGAGCGAGAGTCGTTATTGTTGTAGTGATAATATAAAAATGCGGCGATAAGGCCTGTTGCAGCCCTAGTTATTTAACAAGGCTTCGTTTAATAATTTGATGTGGTTTTGATAGTCGAAAATAAAAAAGCCCTGAAATCTCAACGAGATCAAGGCTTTTTGTCTTTTGGCGGAAGGTGTGAGATTCGAACTCACGAAGGGCTTACGCCCTCGCCAGTTTTCAAGACTGGTGCATTCAACCGCTCTGCCAACCTTCCTGCGCAAGCCGCGCATTATACATGACTTGCCCGGCTGCTACCTGTTTTGCTATTTGCAAAATCCCAACTTAGAAAATGCCCGGATAAGCGCCGCCGTCCATCAGCACGTTCTGGCCGTTGATGTAGCCGGCGTGCTTGCTGCACAGGAAGGCGCAGGTGGCGCCGAATTCGTCCGGGTCGCCGAAGCGGCCGGCCGGGGTTTCGGCCATGCGCTGTACCCGGACTTCTTCAGGTGTTTCGCCGGTCAGTTTGGCGGAGCCGACAAAGCTGCTGCGCAAGCGGTCGGTTTCGAAGCTGCCGGGCAGCAGGTTGTTGATGGTCACGCCGCTCTTGGCGATGTGGCGCGAGACACCGGCGACGAAGCCGGTCAGGCCGGAGCGGGCGCCGTTGGACAGGCCGAGGTCGTAGCGCGGGGCCTTGACCGAGCTGCTGGTGATGTTGACGATGCGGCCCCAGCCGCGCGCAATCATCTGATCGACGGTGGCTTTGATCAGTTCGACCGGCGTGAGCATGTTGGCGTCGATGGCCTTGAGCCAGATCTCACGGTCCCAGTCGCGGAAGTCGCCCAGCGGCGGGCCGCCGGCATTGTTGACGAGGATGTCGGGGCCGTGGCCTTTTTCACCGGCGATTTCGTCGACAGCGGCGAGCGCCTTGGCGCGGCCTTCTGGTGTGGCGATGTCGGTGGCGACGGCGATTACCTTGATGTTGCCGAGTGCGCGCAGTTTGGCGGCAGCCTGATCCAGCGCTTCCTGGCCGCGCGCGACGATGACGACGTGCGCACCTTCACGCGCCAGATGTTCGGCGCTGGCGTAGCCGAGGCCTTTGCTTGCGCCGCAGACGAGGGCGATTTTTCCTTGTAGTCCGAGATCCATGATTCCTGAGTCCTTAGTGTTGGGTTGTCACATTCTTACGTGGTCTTGCTTTCGCCGGATTAAAAATTTTCATCCGGCGCTTCTGAGCAGATCGCGTGCTTCGCTTGTGACGGCGAGGTCTGGCTGATAAACTGGCTGGCAGCTTGGGTAGGGCGCGGTTGGATTTGCTTGCGGTCTGGGTTCGGTCTGTTTTATTTCTTGCGGATCAGATAGATCGCCAGCGCGATGATGACGACAACGCCAGCTTCAAGCACAACAACCAGAACGCCGCTACTTCCGTTATTCACGCCTATCTCCTATTGGGTTCGCCAGTTCGGCAAGTCTTCTGAGTTTTACGACGGGGACTTGTTCGGCCAAGTGCGTACTTTACACCTATGACGCATTCTTTGTATCTCGATGTCTTAATCAACTTTGTTCTCGGCGGTGCGCTTGGCGCTGTCGGCGGTTTGTTCGGAATCGGCGGCGGTCTGATCGGAATTCCGGTGTTGGGATTCCTGTATGGCATGGATCAGCAGCTCGCGCAGGGAACCGCGCTGGTGATGATCGTGCCGAACGTGGTGATCGGTTTCTGGCGGTACAAGCAGCGTAACAAGATTGAGCTCAGCTCCGCGCTGCAGATGGCGGTTCCGGCGGTGTTCACGACTTACTTTGCGGCGCGCTTTGCGACATCCATCGATGCGCGTTCGCTGCATCTGGCCTTTGCGATGTTCATGGTGGTGCTGGCGCTGTATTACCTGTGGACGCTGATGCGCAAGCAAAAGGAGATGATTCCGCGCGCGCGTCTTCCGCAGAAATACATTTTTCTCATGGGGATTGCCGCCGGCGCATCGGCAGGCTTCTTTAGTGTCGGCGGTGCGATCGTAGCGGTACCGGGACTGGTGGGACTATTCGGTATGACGCAGACTGCGGCGCAAGGCCTTGGCCTGGCGATGGTCACGCCCGGAACGCTGGTGGCGCTATGGACCTATGCCAGTGCAGGGCATGTTGACTGGAGCGTCGGGATTCCGCTGGCGCTGGGCGGCGTGCTCAGTATTTCGTGGGGTGTCGCGCTAGCGCATCATCTGCCGGAACGGCGTCTGCGCATGCTGTTTTGCGGCGCGTTGATCGCCATCGCGGTGTGGATGATGACTCACGGTTGATTTCGATTTCTTTCTGCCAGGGGAATGCTGACCATCTTTATGTAATATGAAGTGGAGTAGCGAATCTGATTTTTTCTCTCGGTGCTTTTACATTGGTAGGAGAGCAGTTTTTTTCTTGTGATTGTTAATTCACAAGATTCGCTCAGAGGTACTCCCGGAGCGTATTGAGGAAGAATCAAACGATCTTTTTGAATTTCCAGATGATAGACATCTATTGCTCCTGTGGGAGCAAATTGATAATAGTCGTTAACAAGATAGCGATTGTCTTCGAGGCTGATAGATAGAACTCTTCTTGTTTTGATGTCGTACCACGTTCCTTCAAACAATTCTTGTGTGGCCTGAATTTCCTCTTTTGTTTGAGAACGGACCTCATTGGCTGAACTCAATAAAAAAACGGCGATGAATACGCCTATCAGGGAGTTTCGGGAAAACGCCATATTCTTTATGCCGCTTCTTTCTCCACCGGCACCGGCGGCACCTGCGCAGTCTGCTGCCGGATGAATTCCACCAGATCGCGCGCATACAAGGGCAGTGCATCGAGACTCTGGACCACCATGCTGCGCTCGCGCACGCTCCACGGATCGGTCAGTTCGATCAGACTCAACTGCATGGTCTGCTTGTGGCGTAGTGCCGCGGAGTGCGGCACGATGCCGATGCCGACATTGGTCTCCACCATGCGGCACATGGCTTCGAAGCTGCGCACCTGAATCCGCAATTTGAGACGCTGGCCGCTTTCCGACACGATGCGGTTGAGGAAGTGATGCAGCGTGCTGCCTTCGTGCAGGCCGACATGTTCGTATTCCAGTGTTTCGGTAAAGTTTATCTTGCCGCTATCGGCCAGCGGATGTTCCAGCGCAGTCGCCAACACCAGGCGATCCGTGGAAAAATTCAGAATCTCCAATCCCTCTCCCTGCACCGGGCCGGCAACGATGCCGATGTCGGCGGTGCCTTCCTGAATGCCACGCATGATGTCGTGATTCAGCCGTTCTTCCAGTGCAACGTTGACTTGCGGATGCAAGGTCAGAAATTTGCCGAGGATCTCAGGCATGAATTCCGTCACTGCCGTAGTGTTGGCGAAAATGCGGATATAGCCCTTGATGCCGTTGTTGTACTGCTGCATGTCACCCTTGAGGCGTTCGACCTGTTGCATGAATTGTTGCGCATGGCTGAGGAAGGTCTGGCCGGCCGGGGTCAGTTGCACGCCTTTGCTTTCGCGGTAGAGCAGGCGCATGCCAAAGCGGGTTTCCAGTTCCTTGATGCGATTGCTGGTTGCCGCCAGCGACATGTTCATGCGCTCGGCGCTGCGCGTGAGGCTGTTGAGTTCGGCAATCAGGATGAACAGGCGCAGGTCGGTCAGGTCGAATAGCATGATGTCGGTGTCTCTCTGAAATGGTTGCCAGCCTGATGGAGCCGGTCTGTTTTTCCTGACTTATATTACGCCTAAAACGGCAATCTCTGTCGCCCCTGTTATGCGTCGCCGGCAATCACGACGCGATTTCGGCCCTGTTGCTTGGCCTGATAAAGTGCGGCGTCGGCCATCTGGAACAGGCGTTGCGGCGTTGCGGTCTGATCCGGGATGACGACTGCCACGCCGATGCTGGCAGTCACGATATGGAAGGATGAGGCAGTGTGCGGCAAGGCCAGTTGTTCCAATGCGTGCCGAATGGCTTCAGCGATTTTGCAGGCGGCGTCACGATCGGTCATTGGCGCAATGAATGCAAATTCTTCACCGCCGTAGCGCGCCGCGAGATCGGTAGTGCGACGGACCTTGTCATTGAGCAATGCGGCGATGGCGCGCAGACAATCATCACCGGCCTGATGCCCGTAAGTGTCGTTGTAGGCCTTGAAGTAATCGACATCGAGGATGGCCAGCGCCAGCGGTTGCGCGCTGCGTCCGGCGCGGCTCCATTCTGCGGCGAGTACTTCGTCGAAACGGCGGCGATTGGCGATGCCGGTGAGGCCATCGGTTTGACTCAGTGTCGCCAGCTTGCTGTTGGATTCTTCCAGCTCGTGAGTGCGCTGCCGTACGCGGTCTTCGAGGCCGCGTTCGCGTACGCGCAATTCATCGATAAGGATGGAAAAGCCGATGCCGACAATGCATAGGGTCAGAATGAATTCCTGCGCGCGTACGATTTCCAGATGCACGGAGACATCGCCGAACGGTTTGTGGCCGCTGGTCAGCATCATGGAGACGGCGAGCGACACCAGGGCCACCGTCAGTGAAGCCCAGCGCGTGCCGAAGCGCACCGCAACGTACAGCACCATCGGCAGCAAGAGTGTCGGTGTCATCGAGATGCCATCGATGGCACCGCCGTAGGTCGAAAAAATCACGCAGGCCATCACGATGATGACAATGACGGCCACGCCATCAGCCTTGCGCAATTTCACCGGCGTGCTGCCGCCTTGCGTCAGAGCCAGCAGCAAAGGCGTATAAATCATCATGCCGAGCGCATCGCCGAACCACCACAGGCGTGTCAGCGTGAGATAGGGCGTGTCGGTTGCTATCTGGCTCTTGAGCACTGCGGCCGCCATCAGGCTCGCGATCAGGGTGCCGATCAAGGGGCCGGCGACGGTGAACCTGCGCAGGTCCTCGACGCGTTTCAGATCAGACTGCACACCGGCACGGCGCATGAGCAGATAGGTGACGACGACTTCGATCAGATTGATGCAGCCGAGCTGAACGGCAACCGCAGGCGTGAATACAGCAAGATTGGCGGTAGTGTCGGAACAGAACGCCAGCGCCGCCATGAGCCAGGCGCGTTGGCCGCGAAAGCGCATGAGAGCCGCCAGCAGCACGGCGTTTGGGAGCCAGACGACGACTTCGTTTTCGGGGGTGACGGCACAGAAAAAGGTCAGCTTGACGCTGGCGAAATGCACCAGCGGCAGCAGGAGGTAGAACCACCATCTTGGGCGTTCCCATGCCCGGCTTGTATTGTTCATCGCTTCGTTGTGATCGGGGCGCACCGGAGCGGCACTACCGCGATTGTAACGTCAGACAACGCAACGGACCATGGCGGTTCGCTGTGTTTGTGTTGCTATTTTGCGTGTGTTTCCTGATGGAATTTTTTGATGCATTGAAGCGTATCTTCAGCTCTCAATGTGTGCGAGCACATTGACCAGTTTGCCGAAAGGATCCCGGATATAGAAGCGCCGTACACCCCATGGTTCATCGACGGGGCCGTATGCGAGCGGGATGTTCATCTTGCTTACGCGTGACAAGGCGGCCTTAATGTCATCCACTTCAATCGACAGATCCGGCGTCGGCGTCCCCGAGCCGCCTTCCGACGCAAAGCTGATCTGCACGCTCATCTGCTCATCGGAGCCGTAAGTGGCGATCCAGCCGTGATCCATCAGCACATCGAGTCCCAGAAGGTCGCGGTAAAACGATCTGGCCTGATCGACGGTCTCGGTGTGGATGTTGGCGACGATGCGTTTGACCTTCATGGTGTCCTCCTGCCGAAAATGGAAATAGGGAAATCGTGTCGTGGCAGGCACTATAGCAGCAGATTTTTGTGATGAGAATGCGTCGCACGGTCTGGCGCAGCCAGCTTGATTTTGCGGTGAAAATTGCTGCGATCGCACATGTGTGACTTCAGCAAAGCCGATGCCCCCCTTCAGAAAATACAGATTGTTTTGACAACCTCCGGCGCTCAGACTCTGTTGCGTTCCCGAATCACCAGGTTAAAACAGAATGCCAGAGGCAAGCCACGCATATGAGTACATATGAGCACGCATGACATCGACCTGACGCTGTTGCGTCAATGGATAGGCAAGACAGAGTCGCACAGCGACATCATCAATCCGGCTTTCGCGGCGGCGCTGGCGGCGACGCTGGATCATCCGCAGCCACCGGCAGCAGGCGACGCGTTGCCGCCGCTATGGCACTGGATTTATTTCTGGACGGTGTGCCGCCAGTCCGAGGTAGGCGACGACGGCCATCCACGCCGCGGCGGATTCTTGCCGCCGGTGCCGCTGCCGCGCCGCATGTGGGCGGGTGGGCGTCTGCGCTTTGCCGCGCCGCTGCCGATTGGAGCGTCCGCAGTCAAGACCTCGCGCATTGCCAGCGTCGACGTCAAGAAAGGCAAGACCGGCGATCTGGCTTTTGTCACCGTTGCGCATGAGATCGCGCACAACGGCAAAGTCGCCGTTCACGAAGAACACGACATCGTCTATCGCGGTATGCCGCAGCCGGGCGCGGTACCGGTGGTGCCGAAAGCCGCACCGACGGAAGCCGACTGGCGCCGCCGCATCGAGCCGGATCCGGTGCTGCTGTTCCGCTATTCCGCGCTGACTTTTAACGGTCACCGTATCCACTACGACCGCAGCTATGTCACCGGCGTCGAAGGCTATCCGGGCCTGATCGTGCATGGTCCGCTGATCGCCACCTTGCTGGTTGACTTGCTGGGACGCAGCCTGCCGTTGGCGCGCCTGGTGGAATTCAATTTTCGCGCAGTCGGCAGTCTGTTCGACACAGAAGCTTTCGAGGTCTGCGGCAAGCTGTCGGCAGACGGCAAGAGCGCCGAGCTATGGGCGCAGAACCTGCGTGGCGAACTGGCGATGCAAGCGCAGGCCGTGCTTGCATGAACAAGTCATCCAATACTCCATCCGTCAACTAACCAAACAATCAACAGAGGAATCATCCATGTCTCATCAGTCGGACGCTTATCAGGACCTGCGCGATGCCGTGCGCGATCTTTGCAATACTTTTCCGCCGGAGTACTGGCGCAAGGTCGATGAAGCCCGCGGCTATCCTGAAGAATTCGTCGATGCACTGACCAAGGCCGGCTGGCTGGCGGCACTGATTCCTGCCGAGTATGGCGGTTCCGGCCTGGGCCTGACGGAAGCATCGGTGATCATGGAAGAAATCAATCGCACCGGCGGCAACTCGGGCGCTTGCCACGGCCAGATGTACAACATGGGCACCTTGCTGCGTCACGGCTCCGAGCAGCAGAAGCAGCTGTATCTGCCCAAGATCGCCAGCGGCGAACTGCGCCTGCAATCGATGGGCGTGACCGAGCCCACCACCGGCACCGATACCACCAAGATCAAGACCGTCGCCGTGAAGAAGGGCGACAAATATGTCGTCAATGGGCAGAAGGTATGGATCTCGCGCATCCAGCATTCCGACCTGATGATCCTGCTGGCGCGCACCACGCCGCTCGATCAGGTCAAGAAAAAATCGGAAGGCATGTCGATCTTCCTGGTCGACCTCAAGCACGCCATCGCCAATGGCATGTCGGTGCGGCCGATTCTCAACATGGTCAATCACGAGACCAACGAGCTGTTCTTCGACAACCTGGAAATCCCGGTTGAAAATCTCATCGGCGAAGAAGGCAAGGGCTTCAAATACATCCTCGACGGCCTCAACGCCGAACGTACGCTGATCGCTGCCGAATGTATCGGCGACGGCTATTGGTTCATCGACAAGGCGGCGCAATATGCGAAAGAACGCATCGTCTTCGACCGGCCCATCGGCATGAATCAGGGTGTGCAGTTTCCGATTGCGGACAGCTATATCGAACTGGAAGCCGCCAACCTGATGCGCTTCAAGGCCTGCGAATTGTTCGACGCCCATCAGCCCTGCGGCGCGCAAGCGAACATGGCGAAATTCCTTGCTGCCAAGGCATCGTGGGAAGCCGCCAACGTCTGTCTGCAAACGTACGGTGGTTTCGGCTTTGCCTGCGAATACGACGTCGAACGCAAGTTCCGCGAAACGCGTCTGTATCAGGTCGCGCCGATTTCGACCAACCTGATTTATTCCTACGTGGCCGAGCACATCCTCGGATTGCCGCGTTCGTTCTGATGCGCTGAGGCTCCTGTCCGCTGACGCATTCGTCTCCATCAACTTTTCAGGCAAGAGAAAAATCATGATGCAATCCTTACGCCCTCTCGAAGGCATTACCGTCGTCAGCCTGGAGCACGCCATTGCCGCGCCGTTCTGCACACGCCAGCTGGCCGACATGGGTGCGCGGGTGATCAAGGTCGAACGTCCCGGCGTCGGTGACTTTGCACGCGGCTACGACGAACGCGTCAATGGACTGTCGTCGCATTTTGTCTGGACCAACCGCTCCAAGGAAAGCCTCACGCTCAATCTGAAAGATGAAGAGGGCAAGGTCATCATCGACAAGCTGCTGTCCGAAGCCGACGTGCTGGTGCAGAACCTGGCGCCGGGCGCGGCGGCGGGGCTGGGCTTGTCGGCGGCGGTGCTGCACAAGAAGAATCCGCGTCTGATCGTCTGCGATATTTCAGGCTACGGCGAGAACGGTCCTTACCGCGACAAGAAGGCCTATGACTTGCTGATCCAGAGCGAAGCCGGTTTTCTGTCGGTGACGGGAACTGCTGATGAGCAGGCGAAAGCAGGTTGTTCCATCGCCGATATTGCCGCCGGCATGTACGCTTATTCACACATCCTGGCGGCACTCATAAAACGCGGCCGCGATGGTGTGGGCAGCCATATTGATCTGTCGATGCTGGAGTCGCTGACGGAGTGGATGAGTTTCCCGATGTACTACGCCTATCAAGGTGCATCGGCGCCAGTGCGTTCCGGTGCGGAACACGCAACGATTTATCCTTATGGTCCGTTCAAGGCGGGCGACGGCAAGGTCGTGATGCTGGGCTTGCAGAACGAGCGCGAGTGGAAGGTGTTTTGCGAATCGGTGTTGAAAGATCCTGCGCTGACGTTAGATACGCGCTTCTCGACCAATTCGCGCCGGCATGAGAATCGTGCCGAACTGCGCCAGCTGATCCTCGACATGTTTGCACCGCTGACGGCGGAACAGGTAGTGGCCCGGCTTGACGAAGCGCAGATCGCCAACGCTCATGTCAACACCATGCAGGACCTGTGGCAGCACCCGCAACTGGCGGCGCGTGAACGCTGGGCCCAGGTGGGATCGCCGGCCGGAACGCTGCCGGCGTTGCTGCCGCCCGGCGTCAACAATACGTACGACTTCCGCATGGATCCGATCCCTGCGCTGGGCCAGCATACCGACGCCATCCTCGGCAAGCTCGGTTACGCCCAGGCGCAGATCGAGCAGATGCGCGAGCGCGGAGCGATCTGATGTCATCCGCCGCTTCGGCCCGTTCCTATCTCTTCGTTCCCGCCAACCGGCCGGATCGCTATGCAAAGGCATTGGACAGTGGCGCAGACGCCGTGATCGTGGATCTGGAAGACGCGGTTGCGCCGTCGCTCAAGACGCAGGCGCGAAGCTCCTTGGCGGACTGGCTCGCTCAACAAGCGCAAGCACCTGTCAATCTGTGGGTGCGCGTCAATGCGGCCGACACGCCATGGCATGCTGATGATATTCGTTGCTTCGCCGATGCACCTGCGGGAAGCATTGCCGGCATCGTTCTGCCCAAGACCGAAGACTGCGACACGATTCGCGCTATCGGTCAGCACTTCACCGGATTGCGAAGCCAGTCTCGCGTGCTGCCGCTGATTGAGACAGCGGTCGGCATCGCGCAGATGCGGCAGATTGCGCAAGCTGAGCACGTCGAGCGGCTGGTATTCGGTTCCATCGATCTGCAGGTCGATCTTGGTATTCAGTGCGAACCGCTGGAGAGCGAGCTGTCGCATCTGCGTATCGAGATGGTGATCGCGTCAAGGCTGGCGAATATTGCACAGCCGGTGGATGGCGTAACGACCGGTTTTGATGATGTAGCGTTTCTGGCGGCCGCGGTCAGCCGGGCGCGGCGTAATGGTTTCGGAGCGAAATTGTGCATTCATCCGCGTCAGGTGGACATCGTCAATCAGGGTTTTCTGCCGAGCGAGGAAGAGATGATCTGGGCGCGCGCCGTGATGGATGCCGTGGCAAAGAGCGACGGCGGGGCGATCTCCCTGAACGGCAAGATGATCGATAAACCGGTGATCATGCAGGCAGAGCGCTTCCTGCGCCGGCAAAGGTAGATGTCTGATAAAAAATGAAGTGCGGCAATAGTCGAATTGCGGACAAAAATAGGGTAAAACGGAGGTCGGAGTTAAAACGTATTATCCAATTTGCAAGCCCATACCATGCGGCTATAAACGCATCATCCGAAAAGGGAGACAGACATGAAGATCCAGGCAGCAGTACTACGAGAAATGACCACGGTAGAACCTTTTGCCAGCAGTCGGCCGCTGCAGATTGAAGAACTGGATCTCGACGCCCCGGGACCGGGCGAGGTGCTGATCAAAATGCGCGCCGCCGGCTTGTGCCATTCCGATTTGTCAGTGATTACGGGCGCGCGTCCGCGTCCGGTGCCGATGGCGTTGGGCCATGAGGCTTCAGGCGAAGTGGTGGAGGTCGGCGCCGGTGTCAGCGATCTGCGTCCCGGCGATCTCGTCGTGCTGGTGTTTGTACCGAGCTGCGGACATTGCATGCCCTGCATGGAAGGCCGTCCGGCATTGTGCGAACCGGGGGCGGAAGCCAACACGAAAGGCCAGCTGCTATCAGGCGCCATGCGTTTGCGCGGGCACAACAAAGTCATCAACCACCATCTCGGCGTTTCTGCGTTTGCAGACCATGCCGTGGTGTCGCGCCGCTCCTGCGTCAAGATCGAAGCCGATATCGATCCGATTGAAGCCGCCTTGTTTGGTTGCGCCGTATTGACCGGCGTCGGCGCCGCAGTCAATACCGCCGAAGTTAAAGCCGGGACAACGGCTGCCGTGCTCGGCCTGGGCGGTGTCGGCTTGTGCGCCATGCTGGGTGCGCTGGCTTCCGGTGCGCGCGAGGTGATTGCGATTGATCTGCATGACAGCAAGCTGGAACTGGCGAAATCGCTCGGTGCAACCGCGACGGTCAACGCGCGTGATCCCGACGCCGTGGAAAAGGTCAAGGCGCTGACCAAGGGCGGCGTCGACTACGCCTTCGAGATGGCTGGTTCGGTGCAAGCCATGGAAGCGGCCTACCGGATGACACGCCGCGGCGGCATGACGGTGACGGCCGGTTTGCCTGCACCGGATCAGAAGTGGGCCTTGCAGCAAGTCAGCCTGGTGGCGGAGGAGCGTACGGTCAAAGGCAGCTATATCGGTTCGTGTGTGCCGGTGCGCGATATTCCGCGTTACATCGGCTTGTATCAAAGCGGGCGGCTGCCGGTTAACAAATTGATGGGGCAGCGTCTTGCCCTGTCTGATATCAACAGCGGCTTTGACCGTCTGGCTTCAGGGGAAGGATTGCGTGACTTGATTGTTTTTTGAGGTACAACGAGGAGACAAAGCATGATGAAAAAAATATTTACCGCTGCAACGACGGCGGTAGTGTTGGCATTGGCAGGACAGCCGGGGTCGGCACAGGCTCAGACGCAGCAACCGATCGTGATCAAGTTCAGCCACGTCGTGGCGAACAACACGCCCAAAGGCAAGGGCGCAGAACGCTTCAAGCAGCTGGCGGAAGAACGCACCAAAGGCCGCGTGAAAGTGGAGGTCTATCCCAACAGCCAGCTCTACAAGGACAAGGAAGAGCTGGAAGCGCTACAGCTCGGCGCTGTGCAGATGCTGGCGCCGTCGCTGGCCAAGTTCGGTCCGCTCGGTGTGAAGGAATACGAAGTATTCGACCTGCCGTATATCTTCCCGAACCGTGCCGTGCTGGCGCGCATCACCGAAGGTCCGATCGGGCAGGGGCTGTTCAAGAAACTGGAAAGCAAGGGCATCAAGGGACTGGCCTATTGGGACAACGGCATGAAGGTGATGACCGCCAACAAGCCGCTGCACAAGGTTGACGATTTCCGCGGCATGAAGATGCGCATTCAGTCGTCCAAGGTATTGGATGAGCAATTCCGTGCCCTGAAGGCCAATCCGCAGGTGCTGGCGTTTTCCGAGGTATATCAGGCCATGCAGACCGGCGTGGTCGACGGCAGTGAAAATACGCCATCCAACATCTATACGCAGAAAGTATATGAAGTGCAGTCGCAACTGACCGTTTCCGATCACGGCTACATCGGCTATGCCGTGATCGTGAACAAGAAGTTCTGGGACAATCTGCCACCCGATATTCGTGCGCAGCTGGAGTCGGCGATGAAGGATGCAACACGTTACGCCAATGCCATCGCCCAGCAGGAAAATGAAGACGCGCTGGCAGCGATCAAGGCTTCCGGCAAGACCAAGGTCTACTATCTGACCGATGTGGAAAAAGCTGAATGGCGCAAGGCTCTGCTGCCCGTGCATAAGTCGATGGAGTCGCGTGTCGGCAAGGATCTGATTCAGGAAATTTACAAAGAAACGGCGACATTGGGAAGTAAATAAACGGCAGGAACTTTATTCGCTCCCCGTAAAAAAAGCCCACCGGTATGCGCCGGTGGGCTTTTGTTTTGACGACTGACAATCGAAGAATCAGGGCGCAGGATTCGGCTGCGTCTTGTGGATCGCTTCGATCTGTTCAATGATTTCCGGCGACAGTTGCACCGACAGGCTGTCGATGTTGCTGCGGAGTTGTTCCATCGTGGTTGCGCCGATGATGTTGGAGGTGACGAACGGACGGCTGTTGACGTAGGCCAGGGCCAGTTGCGCCGGGTCGATGCCGTGTTTGCGCGCCAGGTCGACATAGGCCTGAGTGGCGGCGATTGCCTGTGGGTTGCTGTAGCGTGCGAAGCGTTCGAACAAGGTCAGGCGACCGGCGGCCGGGCGTGCGCCGTTTTCGTATTTGCCGGACAGCATGCCGAAGGCAAGCGGCGAATAGGCCAGCAAGCCGACCTGTTCACGGTGGGAGAATTCGGACAGGTTGATTTCAAAAGAACGGTTCAACAGGTTGTAAGGGTTCTGAATCGTGACGACGCGTTCGAGGTCGAACTTTTCCGCTGCGCGCAAGAACTGGGCAACACCCCATGCCGTTTCGTTGGACAAGCCGATGTGGCGGATCTTGCCGGCCCTGACGAACTCTGACAGGATGCGCAGGGTTTCATCGATGGCAACAGTCTCTTCGTCGGCGATGTGCGCATAGTTGAGCTGACCGAAGCAGTTGACGCTGCGATCCGGCCAGTGCAATTGATAGAGGTCGACGTGATCGAGCTGCAGGCGCTCAAGGCTGCCGTTGAGTGCATCGGTCAGGCCTTTGCGGTCGAAGTTGTTGATGCCGCCGCGGATATGGCGCGGGTTGTGCGGTTTGCGTGCGGGGCCCGTAGCCTTGGTAGCGATCAGCAACTGGTCGCGCTTGCCGGATTTCTTGAGCCAGGTGCCGAGATAGCGTTCGCTCAGGCCCTGGGTTTCGGCCTTGGGCGGCACAGGATACATTTCGGCGACATCGATCAGGTTGATACCGCGCTCGATGGCGTAGTCAAGCTGCGAGTGCGCTTCGGCTTCTGTGTTTTGTTGACCCCAGGTCATGGTGCCGAGCGTGATCAGGCTGACGTTGATATTGGTGCGGCCAAGAGGGCGGTATTGCATGGATGAATCCTTTCGGAAAGCTGACAAGGCACGACAAGACGTGGACAGACGGCGTGCGGGAAATGAAGTAGTATATCCGCGCGTGAAACTTCGCGCAGCACCCTTCACCGCATAAGAATATTTCCCGCCAATGACTTCCTCCATCGCTCCGGAACAGCTGTTACACCATCGCTCTTTTTGTTTGTTCTGGCTGGCAAGCGTGGCCTCGACGATTGCGCTGCAAATGCAGATTGTCGCCGTGGGCTGGCAAGTCTACCAATTGACGCACAGCGCCTTCGACCTCGGCATTGTCGGACTGGTGCAATTCATTCCTTCCCTGTTCCTGGTGTTCATCGTCGGGCATGTCGCCGACCGTCATGATCGCCGTCAGGTGGCGCGCCTCAGTATTCTGGTGGAAGCGATTGCCGCGGGTCTTCTTGCTGCGGGCAGCATCGGCGGCTGGCTGAACAAGGAGGCGATTTTCGCGATCGTGTTTGTAATCGGCGCAGGCAGGGCATTCAGCAAACCGACGATGTCGGCGATGCTGCCGACCTTGATGCCGCCGTCGCTGCTGCCGCGCGCCGTCGCGGGATCCGCATCGGCCACACAAGTGGCGATCATCGTCGGTCCGGCGATGGGCGGCTTTCTCTATGTGGCGGGACCGTCGGTGGTGTATGTCACCAGCTGCATCATGTTTATCTTGTGCAGCGTGCTGGTGTCGCTGATCAAGGTCGAGACACCGCCTTCCAAACGTGAGAATGCGACGCTTAAATCGGTGTTTGCCGGTATCGCCTACATTCGCAGCAAACCGGCGATTTTTGGCGCGATCTCTCTCGATCTGTTTGCAGTGCTGCTGGGTGGCGCAACGGCCTTGTTGCCGGTGTATGCGCACGACATCTTGCATACGAATTCCGTCGGTCTGGGCCTGCTGCGCTCGGCGCCTGCGGTGGGGGCTTTGTCGGTCGCCTTGTTCCTGGCGCGCAATCCGCTGAGAGGCCGTATCGGCCGCACCATGTTCATTGCGGTTGCAATCTTCGGCTGCGCGACGATCGTGTTTGGTTTGTCCAATTCCTTTGTCGTGTCGCTGCTGGCGCTGGTGGTGCTGGGCGCCTCGGACATGATCAGTGTGGTGGTGCGCTCAACCTTTGTACAGCTGGAAACACCGGATGAAATGCGTGGCCGCGTGAGCGCCGTCAATTCAGTGTTTATCGGTACGTCGAATCAGTTGGGTGAATTTGAGTCCGGGCTGACAGCGGCGTGGTTCGGCGCTGTGCCGGCGGTGCTGATCGGCGGCATCGGCACGCTGGTGGTGGTGGTGCTGTGGATACGCTTGTTTCCGCAATTGTTTCAAGTCGACCGCTTGGCGCCGGTCGACAAAAAATAGGGCTCAGAACGATCAGGGCTCCGGATCCTGATTGGCGAGATGGATGCGGATGTTCGGCAGGGTGCCGCCTTCCGCTGAAAACACCACCGGGCAATTGACGATCAGACCGGTCTTTTCAATGCTGACCTGACCGGCTTCTTCCGCGGCCAGCACTTCTTCTTCCGACTTCAATACGTGCGGCTGCTTCCCCGGCAGCCAGCTCACCTTGTGCACCTGCCACAGCGGCGAATAGTTGACGTTTTCGCTGCCTGCACCTGTAGGCTGCGGCAAGGAAGGCAACACGCCGCCTTGCTTGAAATTCACAAATGAATAGATGCGCTCGACGGCACCCGGTTGTCCCGGCTGGCGCTGCTGGTTGATGGCGTTGGCCAGGCGCGGTACATAATTGGCACCCATGTCGGCGGCGGCTTTTTTATCGGACACATCGGTGGTGACGTAACGCACGATCTTGCCGTCATACCAGCCGGAGATCAGTGGCAGTTCAACCACATCGCCGGTTTGCTGTGCTTGTGCGGCAGATAAAGCCGACAAGCCGGCGCAGAGGAGGAGTGAGGGGAGAGCCATGGGCAGGAGGTTTTTTTTCATGTCCGATACCTTCGATTGAGTCTGTCAGTCTGCAAATATGAATTGGTCGTCATTCTGCTCCAGATATTACAGACACTAAGCAAAGGCCAAGAAAAAAGGCCTGCGGCAAGAATGCCGGCAGGCCTTTTTTTCGTCATGAGACGAATGCTGCGTTATTGCGGATGGAACTGATGCGCGAAGGTGAATTCATCAATACGCGGCGTGTACTTGATGCCCTTGCGTACGGCCCATGTTGCGTACTGGTGGTGCAACGGAATTACCGCGTAATCAGTCAACGCCACGGTTGCCGCCTGCTTGGCGAACTCCTGGCGCTGCTTTTCATCCACGGATGCCAGCGAGGACTGGACCAGCTTGTCGACTTGCGGGTTGCTGTATTTACCCCAGTTCCACGAACCCCAGCCGGTGCTGGCATCGGCAGTGCCGACCAGCGTGCGCAGGCCAAAGTCGCCTGCCAGTGTGCCCCAGCCCAACAGAGAGACGCTGAAGTCGCCGTTGCGGGCTTTACCGAAGTAGACCGACAGCGGGAAGGTTTCGACCTTGGTCTGGATGCCGACGCGGCTCAGGAATTGCGCGACGGTTTGCACTACGCGCTCATCGTTGATGTAGCGGTTGTTCGGACCGTGCAGGGTTAGCGCAAAGCCGTTCGGATAACCGGCGGCGGCCAGCAGTTTCTTGGCGCCTTCAGGATCGTACTTCTCGACCTTCAGGTTGTCCGCATAGCCGAGGATGCCAGGTGCAACGATATTGGAAGCCGGTGTGCCGAGGCCTTCCAGCGTGCGCTCTGTCAAAGCCTGGCGGTTGATGGCCTTGGAGATCGCCTGACGGACGCGGATGTCCTTCAGCGGATTCTTGTCCAATGGCTTGCCGGACTTGTCGGTGATATCCGGCGTCTTGTCGCGCGACTGATCCAGTGTCCAGAAAATCGTGCGCCACGAGGTGCGTTGCACCAGCGAGAATTTCGGATTGGTCTTCAGCTTCGGTACGTCGGCCGGCGGCACGCTGTCGATGGCGTCGACTTCACCTGCCAGCAAGGCAGCCAGACGCGCACCGTCGGAAGTCAGGATGCGGAAGGTGACTTTGTCCCAGTCGGCTTTGCCGCCCCAGTAGCTGTCGTTACGCACCAGCTCGATGCTGTCGCCGCGCTTGAAGCTGCCAAACTTGAACGGGCCGGTGCCGATCAACGCCTTGCCGCTGTTGAAGTCTTCGGTAGTGGCGTTTTGCGCGGCCTTCTTGGAAACAATGAAAATGGTGCTCACATCCAGCGCCAGCGGGCCGTACGGCGTCGCGGTCTTCAGACGCACGGTGTAGGGATCGACGATCTCTTTGGCGACGATCTGCTTGGTGTAGCTGGTGAACGGGCCGGGGCTGTTCGTCAGCGTGGCAGGGCGATCCAGCGAGAACACCACGTCTTCCGCTGTGAAGTCGGAGCCGTCGTGGAACTTGACGCCGTGGCGCAGTTTGAATTCCCAGGTGGTCGGATCAATGGCTTTCCACGATACGGCGAGGCCGGGAATCAGCTTGCCGGTGGCATCGACATTGACCAGCGCATCGAACAGGTGCGACGACAGCGAGATGTTCGGGGCGATGTTGTTGAAGTGCGGATCAAGCGTGGAGACGTCGGCAAACAGACCGATCTTGAGTTCGGCAGCTGCGGCGGAATGCGCAGTCAGCGGCAGCGCGACGGTGGCGGCGATGCCGCTGAACGCCAGGCTGAGCAGTTTTTTCTTGAAAGACAATGCCATCACAACTCCCTGTAAAAATGATGTAAATCAGGCTGCTTATTCTAAGAGTACTTGTTGATTCAGGTGCAACAATATTCCTATTTGCTTATGCGAGGAGTAAATAACATTCGCAATGTACATGCAATAAGAGTTTTATGCAGAAGGCGGCGAGCTTGCAGTCATCGCACCGGGAGCCGGATTGATGTCAGATCTTCGGTTGCGCGTGCAGTTGCAGCATCTGCACGAAGGCGGCATGCGGTATCGGCCGGCTGAAGTAGTAGCCCTGGTATTCGTCCGAACCGAAGATTTGCAAGGCTTGCAGCTGCACTTCAGTTTCGACGCCCTCTGTCACGACCTTCAGATTGAGCGCATGCGCCATCGCAATGATGGCCTGGACGATGGCGCTGCCGTTGGCGTCGTGCGGGATGTCGGTGATGAAGGAGCGGTCAATCTTGACGTTGTCGACAGGGAAGCGCTTCAGATAGGCGAGGGAAGAATAGCCGGTGCCGAAGTCGTCAATCGAAATCGTGAAGCCCAGCGCGCGGATGCCGTCCATGATGGCGATGGCTTGCTCGCGATTGTGCATCACCATGCTTTCAGTGATTTCAAATTCCAGGCTGGAGGACGACACGCCGCGCGATTGCACCACGCGCTGGATATCCGCCAGCAGGTTGTCGTCATTGAACTGGCTGCCGGCCAGGTTGATGGCGATGCGGCCGAAGGCAAGGCCCAGTTTGTTGAGCAAGTCGATGTCGACGCAGGCGCGGTCCAGCACTTGCAGCCCGATCTGATCGATCAGCCCGGCTTCCTCCGCCAGCCCGATGAATTCACCCGGCGGCAACAGGCCGCGCACAGGATGCTGCCAGCGCACCAGCGCCTCGGCGCCGACGATGCGCGAGCTCTTGAGGTCGACCTTGGGTTGGTAATGGACGACAAATTCCTGGCGTTCGATGGCGCGGCGCAGCTCGGTCTCGAGCGCGATGCGTTCGATGGTGTGGGTGTTGACTTCGTCGGAATAGAAACGGTAGTCGTCCTTGCCCTTGTGTTTGGCGCGGTACATGGCGATGTCGGCGTTCTTGATCAGCGTCTGCGCGTTGCCGCCGTCAGTCGGATAGGTGGCGATGCCGATGCTGGTGCTGAGCTGGCATTCGTGACCGCTGATGTCGAAGGGCTTGCGTGCTTCCATAAGAAGCTTTTGTGCGATTTCGCCGAGTTGCAGAGGATCTTCGTAATCGTCGATCAGCACGATGAACTCGTCGCCGCCGACACGTGCAAGGATATCTAGTTCGCGCAGGCAATTGCGGAAGCGGATGGCTATTTCACGCAACAAGGCTTCGCCGGTTTCATGGCCGAAGGTGTCGTTGATGTTCTTGAAGCGATCAAGGTCCATCAGGAACACGGCGACCTGGCCGCCGCGGTGCTCGGCATGCGCAATGGCGTTGCTGATGTGCTGCGTGCAGAGGAAGCGGTTGGGCAGGCCGGTCAGTTCGTCGTAGTGCGCGAGATGGCGGATGCGTTCTTCGGCTTTACGGCTTTCAATGGCCACGCTGGCAAGATCGGCCACGACGCCGGCCAGATGCAGGTATTCGCTGCTGGGCAGGCCGTGTTCCTTGAGCAGCGCGGCGAATACGCCCATGACCTGGCCTTCCTTCCCGATGATCGGCCAGGAACCGCAGGACGGAAACTCCTCGGTGTTGATGAACTTGCGCGCGTTCTCCATGGACGGGTCGGTCAGGATATCGCCCACCACATGCGGCTTGCGGGTGATGACCGCCTCACTGCTGGCGCCATTGCCGTGGGCGATCGGCATGCTGAGGTAGCCGTCATGCGTGCGCTCGGACAGGCGCGAGGTGTAGATGGCGGCGAGGTGCGTGGATTCGTCGTTGAGCATCAGAATCGAGCAGACGCTTTGCGGAATCTGGGAATCGGCAAATTGCACGATCTCTTTGAGGATGTCTTCCAGATCGGCATCGGTCATGACCAGATGCAGGATGCGGTTCTGCGTCGTTTGCAACAGCTCGGCGCGTTTACGCGCACTGATGTCGCGCAGAATGGCGAAGATGGCGTAGCCCTTGTCGAGCTCGGTGCGGTTGATGGTGACGTCGGTATAGATGATCTTGTGGCGCCGTACGGTTACCCATTCAAACTGCTGCGGCTCGCCGGCAATGGCTTTCTCGATGAGCGCCATGATGTCCGGCTGTTGCAGTTGCAGGGCGCTCTGGCGCGAGAACAGGCCGACTTTCTTGCCGATGATCCGCTGCTTGTCCGGCACGCCGAAAAAACGGAGCGCGGCGGCATTGCAGTCGATGTAAAGCATGTCCTGGCTGATCAGGACGATGGGGTCATTGCCGTCGTCATAGAGCTGACGGTAGCGATGTTCGCTTTCGGTCAGCGCGTCGTCGCGCTTTTGTTTGTAGTTGTAATAGATCATGAAGGCGATCAGCGCCAGCACGATAAAGCCGCTGATGCCGATCGACAGAAGAACACGGTTGAGCGTGCGGCTCTTCCACGGCGCGAGCACGTCGTCCATGCGGCGCGAATATACGGCCACCATCGAGGAGTCGGGAATCTTCTTGTAGGTGAAAAGCAGATACTCGCCGCTGAGCATGGAGTGTTCTGCAAACGCACCTTCGTCGGCGCCGTTGCGGATGTTGATCATGCTCCTGGCGTCGCGCAGGCTTTTGTCTACCCACGTCGGTTCGAACGGCGAACGAATCATCAGCGAGCCGTCAATCTTGCGCAGCGAGACGATCGCCCGGTAGTTGGTGATGCGTTTATAAAAATCGAAGAAGTAGCTGACTTTGAGCTCGGCCACGATCATGCCGACATGCTGGCCGCGCACATACAGATTGCGCGAGATCGGCAGGATCAGTTCTTGAGTGGAAGGGCTCTTGATCAGCTGGCCGACGAAGTAGGACGGTTTGGCGGGATTGGCGTCGATCTGGCGTAGTTGCAGGTCGCTGAGTTCGATTTCGGTGGCGCCCACGCGCATTGAACTGGCACGGCTGACGCCGGTCAGGTCGACGAAGCGCAGCGCCTGCACAGGCGGCAGGATCTGTTTTTCGTGCGTCAGCAATTGGTACAGGGCAACGTCGTCTTCAAGGATGTGCTGGTCGGCGATCTGGATCGACATCGCCGTGGAGTTCAGCATGCGGTCGACGTCGACAAGTATCCTTTCAGCGTGTTCTTCGACGCTGCGTACGGCAACCATCGAACTGCTCATCTCCGAATCGATGGTTAACTGACGATCCTGCCGGACTTCCCACCATGTCTGGGCACTGATGACCGCGATAACAAATGCGACGAAGAAAAACAAAGTCCGCAGCGTGCTGGTTGCTCTTCCTGGCTTTTTCCCTTTTCCCATGTGGCGAGTATTGAATTTTGTTGCGTCAGCCAACTATTCAGAACATCTGGTCCCTGCGCGTTGTTTTTATTGCCTTGCGAGGGGGCGCTTGCAAGTCCGTAACAAATTTTGTTTCTTCTATGAATTGCTCGCTATGGTTCAACCATACCGTATGCAATGATCTTTGTCATCCATCTAACAAATCGGATTCCATTTGCGGCGAGAAAGTTCGCGCAGATCGGCAAACAGATTCGGGCAGCGAATGAGAGCGCTTCTCTTTTGCGCCTGTCAATTCTTTGTGGCAATGCGATAATACGAGCCTTCAAGCAGCTTTCAATACAGGTCCGACCAGTTGATTGCGCCGCCCGGCTGAGTGCAGGTGCGGCTGACGGCATTGGCGGACGCAGGCGTGCATAAACAATCTCGGTAATTTTCCATCAACAGATCAAAGGACAGAAATGAAAACCAAAGCAGCAGTCGCCTGGCAAGCAGGCAAGCCATTGACCATTGAGGAAGTCGAACTGGGCGGCCCGAAGGCCGGTGAAGTGTTGGTCGAAATCAAGGCAACCGGGATTTGCCATACTGATTACTACACGTTGTCCGGCGCTGACCCGGAAGGCATTTTTCCGGCGATTCTCGGCCATGAAGGTGCTGGCGTGGTGGTTGATGTCGGTCCCGGCGTCAAGAGCCTGAAGAAGGACGACCACGTCATCCCGCTGTACACGCCGGAATGCCGCGAGTGCAAATTCTGCCTCTCGCAAAAAACCAACCTGTGCCAGGCGATCCGTTCGACCCAGGGCCGCGGCCTGATGCCGGATGCGACCAGCCGTTTCTCGCTGGACGGCAAGCCGCTGTTTCACTATATGGGTACGTCGACGTTTTCCAACTACATCGTGGTGCCTGAGATCGCGCTGGCGAAGATTCGTGAAGACGCACCGTTCGACAAGGTTTGCTACATCGGTTGCGGCGTGACCACCGGCGTCGGCGCAGTGCTGTTTACCGCCAAGGTGGAAGCGGGCGCCAACGTGGTCGTATTCGGCCTGGGCGGCATCGGTCTGAACGTGATCCAGGCCGCCAAGATGGTCGGCGCCAACAAGATCATCGGCGTCGATCTGAACCCCGGCCGCGAAGCCATGGCGCGCAAATTCGGCATGACCGACTTCATCAATCCCAAGGATGTGCCGAACGTGGTCGACGCCATCATCGGCCTGACCGACGGCGGCGCCGACTACAGCTTCGAATGCATCGGCAACACCACTACCATGCGCCAGTCGCTGGAATGCTGTCACAAAGGCTGGGGCCAGTCGATCATCATCGGCGTGGCGGCAGCCGGCCAGGAAATCAGCACGCGTCCGTTCCAGCTGGTGACCGGTCGCGTCTGGAAGGGCTCGGCCTTCGGCGGCGCGCGCGGTCGTACCGACGTACCGAAGATTGTCGACTGGTACATGGAAGGCAAGCTCAACATTGACGACCTGATCACGCATAAGCTGCCGCTCGAGCGTATCAACGAAGGTTTCGATCTGATGAAGAGCGGCGAGTCGATCCGTTCCGTCGTCGAGTTCTGAGATGGCGCTGGAACTGTTGAGCGAGCACCGTTGCTTCGGCGGCGTGCAGGGCTTCTACAAGCATGACTCGCAAGAGATCGGTCTGCCGATGCGCTTCTCGGTGTTTGTGCCGCCGCAAGCAAAACAAGGGCCGGTGCCGGTCCTGTTCTATCTTGCCGGCCTGACTTGCACCGAAGAGACCTTCATGATCAAGGGCGGTGCGCAGCGTATCGCGGCTGAACTGGGCGTCATGCTGGTGGCGCCGGATACCAGTCCGCGCGGCGCGAATATCCCCGGCGAAAGCGATGCATGGGATTTTGGCGTGGGCGCCGGTTTTTATCTGGATGCCACGCAAGAACCCTGGAGCAAGCATTACCGGATGGGTTCGTATGTTGCGCAGGAGTTGCGGCGGCTGGTGCTTGCGGAGTTTCCTGCGGATGCCGATCGCGCCGGCATCTTTGGTCATTCCATGGGCGGTCACGGTGCGTTGACGCTGGCCTTGCGCAATCGCGACGTTTATCGTTCGGTGTCGGCCTTCGCGCCGATCGCTGCGCCGTCGCAATGTCCGTGGGGCGAAAAGGCCTTCGGCAATTATCTCGGCGGCGACAAGGCCGCATGGCTGCAATACGATGCAAGCGCGCTGATGCAGCAACTGCAGACGCCATTCCCGCAGGGTATCCTGATCGATCAGGGACTCGGCGACAAATTCCTGGAGCAGCAGTTGCTGCCCGAGGCTTTTGAGGCGGCTTGTGCGCAGGCGAAGCAACCGCTGACCTTGCGCCGGCATGAGGGCTATGACCACGGTTATTACTTCATCTCGACCTTCATGGAAGACCACTTGCGGTTTCATCACCGCATTTTGTCGGCCTGAGCAAACTGGCCAACGTAATAAAAAAGCGCTCGTTCTTATCAGGAACGAGCGCTTTTTCGTTGAGTGCGGCAAATCAGTGTGCAGCTAGTGGGCCGCAGCCGCTGCCTCCGCGCCGGCATTGCCCTTGGCCGGCTTGATGATCCAGATGATGGGAATGATCACGATAAAGATCACCGCCGACAGCCAGAAGATGTCGTTGATGCCGATCATCGCCGCCTGCGAGTTCAGATTGCGTTCGATCAGGCCGGTCGCCTGTTCGGTGCTCATGCCGAAATTGCCGGTGAGATTGCTGAACATCTGCTGCAGCGCCGTGCTGTAAGGCGTGGCATGTTCCGTCAGCTGCGCATGATGGACGATGGTGCGGTTGTTCCACGCCGTGGTTGCCACCGAAGTGCCGATCGCACCGCAGAACACCCGTACAAAGCTCGACAGGCCGGCAGCGGCGGGGATGCGTTCCGGCGGCAAACCGGACAGCAGCAGCACCGTCAGCGGCACGAAGAACATCGCTGTCGGAATGCCTTGCAGCAGCGTCGGCAGGATGACGGTCCACTGATCGACTTCCAGTGTGTAACGCGACCGCAGCCAGAACACGAGTGCGAAACAGACAAAGGAGGCCGTCGCCACTTTACGGGCATCCACGCGCGGCAGGAACTTGCCGATCAGCGGCATCAGAATCACCGCAAAGATCCCGAGCGGTGCAGTCGACAAACCGGAATCGATCGCCCGATAGCCGAGATATTGCTGCAACCACTGCGGCAACAACACCAGATTGCCGAAGAACACGCCGTAGCCGATCGAAATGGCCACCGTGCCGCCGAAGAAGTTACGCCTGCCGAACAGGCGCAAATCCACTACCGGGTGATCGTTGTTCAGCTCCCAGATCACGAAGTAGGCGAAGGCGACTGCGGCAATGATGCCCAGCGTCACGATGGTCGGCGAGGCGAACCAGTCGAGATCCTTGCCTTTATCCAGCATGATCTGAAATGCCGCTACCCACGTGATCAGCAACAGCAAGCCGATGGTGTCGATCGGTAACTTGTGCGTGGGACTCTCGCGATCTTTGTAGATCGCTATCGTCATGCCGGCAGCCAGCAAGCCCACCGGGATGTTGATGTAAAAGATCCACGGCCACGTATAGGCGTCGGTAATCCAGCCGCCCAGCGCGGGACCTGCTACAGGAGCGACCACCGCAGTCATGCCCCATAGCGCGAGAGCAAATGACGCTTTGGATTTGGGGTAGGCCCCCAGCAGCAGCGACTGCGACAAGGGCACCATCGGACCTGCCACCAGGCCTTGCAAGACACGCGCAGCGAGCAGAATCGGCAGCGTCGGCGCCAGGCCGCACAGCCACGATGCCAGCACGAACAACAATACTGACGTCACGAACAGACGCACGGCGCCGATACGCTGCGTCAACCAGCCGGTCAGCGGAATCGAGATCGCATTGGCCGCCGCGAAGGACGTAATGACCCAGGTGCCTTCATCGATCGAGACACCGAGGTTGCCCGAGATGGTCGGAATCGCCACGTTCGCAATCGATGAATCGAGGACGTTCATGAACACCGCCAGCGACACGCACAAGGTGCCGAGCACCAGCTTGCCGCCGGTCAGCGGCGGCGGCGGTGTATAGGTTTGAGGACTGCTCGCCATGGAGGATGCGTCCGATCAGGTGTGAGGAATGACGATGGCCGCTTTTTTGCGCGCCGCTACCGGCAGGCCGCTGGCGTTGTCGCCGATGATGCGGTCAACGATTTCATCGGCTTGCTTGCCCAGGTCGCTGTAGACGTTGGTCTGGTAATTGGTGGCGGCAGCTTCGAGCGCCTTGCCGTCGCCGCGAATGTTCACGGTGGCGGTGGTCGACATACCGACGCGCAGTGGATGCGCCTGGACTTCTTGCGGGTCGAGTGCAATACGCACAGGCACGCGCTGCACCACCTTGATCCAGTTACCGGTAGCGTTTTGTGCAGGCAGCAGGGAGAAAGCGCCGCCGGTACCGGCCGAGAAGCCGATCACGGTGCCCTTGTACTTGACGTCGGAACCGTAGATGTCGGCGATGACTTCAACCGGCTGGCCGATGCGGATGTGCTTCAGTTGGCCTTCCTTGAAGTTGGCGTCGATCCAGATCTGCTCCAGCGGCACGATCGCCATCAGCGGGCTGCCGGCGGCAATGCGCTGTCCGAGCTGGACGGAACGCTTGGAGACGAAGCCGGACACTGGTGCGACGATGTTGACGCGGGCGTAGTTCAGATAAGCGTTACGCACTTGTGTCGATGCCTGCAGCACGTTCGGATGTTCGGTCACGCTGGTGTGGTCTGTCAGCGCGCGGTTTGCGGCGAGGCTGGCGCGAGCCTGCTCCAGCGATGCGCTGGCGTTCTTGACTGCATCCTGAGCGTGCGACAGATCTTCTTGCGAAACGGCGCCGGAGGCAATGCCGGCCTGACGGCGTTGCAGGTCATCACGGGTACGGCCCAGATTGGTTTCTGCCGCGGTGACGTTGGCCGCCAAGGTGTCGTTGTTCAGGAAAGTCTGGCGAGTCTGACGTACGGCCTGCGCCAAGGCTGCCTCGGCTTGTGCCAGTGCAAGTTTGGTGTCGGCGGCGTCAAGCGCGACCAGTTGCTGGCCGGCTTTGACGATCTGGGTGTCGTCCGCCTTGATGGCGGTGACGGTGCCGCCGACCTGGGCGGAAATCTGGATGACGTTGCCGCCGACATAAGCGTCGTCGGTTTCTTCATAGAAGCGGGCGACCAGGAACCAGTACAGGCCGAACGCGATGGCAACCAGAATAATGACCAGCGTCAACAGGAGCAACTGGCGCTTGCGTTTGCCATTACCGTTGCTGTTGCCGTTTTGTGGAAGGGCTTCACTCATGAATTACTCCGTGTATTTCTTGATTTTGTCTGGGAGGAGCAATCGGCTATATCGATCGGTCTCGATCTGAAGGCCGGCTGCTCCACGCTTGGAACAATTTTGTTAATAATTTATTGGGGCTTGACGGCGCCGGCATCCGGCGGTG
This sequence comes from Herbaspirillum sp. GW822-FHT03A08, assembly GCF_058801885.1. Classification (NCBI taxonomy): domain Bacteria; kingdom Pseudomonadati; phylum Pseudomonadota; class Betaproteobacteria; order Burkholderiales; family Oxalobacteraceae; genus Herbaspirillum; species Herbaspirillum sp. GW822-FHT03A08. The sequence goes on from NZ_JBXANR010000005.1 coordinate 228,284, forward strand.
CGACAGCCAGTCCGGCTTGCTGTGCATTGAATCCGCCGCCGAGCGCCTTGAACAAACCGATCTGCTGGTTGCGGCGACTGGCTTCCAGGTTGATCAATGCCTGTTGCTGGCCGAGCAGGGCGGTTTCCGCATTGAGTACAACCAGTTGCGACGTCAGGCCGATGCGATAGCGTTCCCTGGCGAGGTCGTAAGCGCGCTGCGTCGATGCCAGTGCTTCGCGGCGGATCGGCAACTGCCGGTCGATGGAGCGGATGCCGGTGATCTGCTTGGCGACATCGCCATAAGCATCGTTCAAGGTCTGGTTATACGACGCTACCGCCATGTCGTAGGACGCGTAGGAGCCTTTGAGATTGGCGCGCAATGCGCCGCCTTCAAAGATCGGCAGGCTGATGGCCGGGCCGTAGGCGATGCTCTTGCTGGCCGCCGTGAACGGATTGGCGTTGAGCAGCGAATCGAAACCGATCATTGCCGACAGGTTGATGTCGGGGTAGAAGCGCGCCTTGGCAACATCGACGTCCTTGCTGGCGGCTTCCACTTGCCAGCGTGCAGCGACGATGTCAGGGCGGCGTCCCAGCAGATTCAGCGGCAGGGCCGACGGCAATGCGGGTGTAGTCAGCGTGGTCATGCGCGGTGCGGCGACCTGCAGACCGCGGTCGGGGCCTTTGCCCATCAATACGCCGAGCTGCTGGCGGGTGAGGGTGATCTGGCCTTCGCTTTGCACCAGTTGGGCGCGGGCGTCAGCACTGCTGCCTTGCGACTGGTTACGTTCGATCTGCGTATCGAGACCGGTCTTGACGCGGTCAGCGGTAATTCTTTGCAAAGATTCGCGCTGCGTAACGGTACGCTGCAAAATGTCATGCAGGGCGTACTCGGTGGCGAGCTGGTTGTAAGCTGATGCGATCGAGCTGGTGATGACGAGACGGGTTTCCTGCGCGCTGGCTTCGGCAGCCTTTTTCTGTGAGACGGCCTGTTCAAGCGCGGCGTGGTTCTTGCCCCAGACATCCAGTTCGTAACCCAGGCTCAGGAAAGCCTTCTTTTCGTTGTACCAGCTGCCGCCGTAAGGGGCTGGGTAAATCGTGGTTTCCGGGAACAGGTTGCGGGTGAACGACGCTTCGGCGTCAACCGTCGGCAGCAATGGTGCGCCTTTGCTTTCCGCCAGTGCGCTGGCGGAGGCGATGCGGGCCTGAGCTTGCTGCAGGCTCGGGTTGTTTTCCATGGCCTCGGCAATCAGTGCGGTCAGTTGCGGATCTCCGAATTGATCAACCCAGTTGGCGGCGGGCCATTGTCCTTGGCTCGTCTGGCTTCCCTGGGCGGCCAGGCTGCGCTCGACGGCGTAGTCGCCGGGTTGCGCCATGTGTTTGTCGCTGTTGATACCGCTGAAACTGGCGCAGCCGGACAAGCCCAGCATGCCGATCGTCAGGGTACACAAAGCGATCACCCGCAAACGCAGTGCAGGCGATGAGGCGGATTTCATGTAATTCTCCAAGGTGGTTTTTTTGTTGCAGTATCCGGGTGAGAACAAGTGATGCGTCTGTTGAATTTGTCGCCGACGTCATTGCCGCGCGCCGATGTATTGGGCAGGTCTCTGAAGGCATCTCGCCGAAGCATTTGCGAGCTGGCGAGTAAAAACTCATCTTTTGTATTATACTCGGATATACGAACATTAGCTCATGTTGTAAATTGGAATAAAAAAATGAAACTGCAGCCCAGGAAAGAACCACGCCAGGCACGCTCCAAAGCCATGGTCGACACCATTCTCGACGCTATGGCGCGAGTGCTGGTCGAGCGCGGCTACGCCAAGACCAACACCAACCTTGTGGCGGAAGCCGCGGGCATCAGCGTTGGCTCCTTGTATCAATATTTCCCGAACAAGGATGCGCTCATTTTTGCGCTGCGCGAGCGCCATGTGGCCCGCATGCTGCATCTGTTTGAAGAGGTGGTCGCCACGATGGACGAGTCAGGCAGCCTGGAAAGCGATTTTGAGGCGCTGATCGAGGCACTGGTGACCGCCCATCTGGTCGAACCTGAGCTCAATCGCATTCTGGAAGAAGAATTTCCTTCTTTTCACCTGCCGGTTTCCAACCATGTACGCCAGCGTTTTTTCGAGGCGATCAAGGGTGTGTTGACCAAGCATCGCAAGACCATCACCTCGCCGGATGTTGATGTGGCGGCCTTTGTGGTGCAGCGCATGCTCAAGGCGCTGGTCAATGCGGTCGTGTTGATCGCACCGCCGGGACTCAACGCCGCCCACGTTCGATCGGAAATTGTTCCTGCTGTTGTTGGTTATTTAACTGCGCAAAGATCGAATTTAATTGCATAATGACCCTCGCTCAATGCGGGTTCATCAAAAATCCGGAGTGAGCGGGTCGGCAGAAGCTTCTGCCTAATTTTCGATTCATTCCGATCATGCGTTTATCGTTCGTTCAAAAGCATGCATGCCGCATGCTGAAGGGGACTGTCGTGCTGATGGCATCGGCGGTGGCCATGCATGCTGCGCCTGCGGCAGCGGCGGCCGTCACCGTACAGGTGCTTGATGTGGCTGGTACGCCGGTGCCTAATGCCGTGGTGTATGCCGAGCCGACTGGCGGCCAGACGGTGCCGAAGTCGCTCAAACAAGCTGAAATTGAGCAAAAAGACATCAAATTCTTCCCCTTGGTCAGCGTGGTACAGGTAGGCACACCCGTGCTGTTCCCGAATCACGACAAGGTGCGCCACCACGTTTATTCGTTTTCCCCCGCCAAGACGTTCGAGTTGAAGCTGTATTCCGGCGTTCCGACCAGTCCCATCGTTTTTGATAAAGTTGGTACAGTTGTCCTTGGCTGCAATATCCATGATCAGATGGTGGCCTACCTGCAGGTGGTGAATACACCGTATTTTGCCAAGACCGACATGTCGGGCCACGCCAGGCTGGACGGACTGGCCAACGGTAAATACGCCTTGAAAGCCTGGTATTTCAAGATGGCGCCCAACGAAGCGGCAGCGGAGCAGCCGCTCAACTATCAGGGCGCGGACGTGGCGGCATCGGTAAAGCTGGCCGTCAAGGCCGTGCCGGTACAATAAGCAAGCACAGACACAGAATAACGAGGGGACACATTCAAAGTGCGCTGGCATCGTCTAGAAAACCGCATCGTCGCGCTGTTCATCGTCCTGATCCTGCTGGTGCAACTGGCGGGTTTTGTCGCCATTCGCAAAGCCATCGATGAAAACGCTCGAGCTTCCATCCGAGATGAACTGATCATCGGCGAGCGCGTGTTCCTGCGCCTGCTGCAGCAGAATGCCGATACGCTGACGCAAGGCGCTCGCCTGCTGGCGTCGGATTTCGGCTTCCGCCAAGCAATCGGCACCGATGACCGGGGCACGATCACCTCCGTCCTGGAAAATCACGGCGCCCGCATTGGTTCGACCTTGTCGATGCTGATCGGCACCGACCAGCAAATCAAGGCCTCTACGCAAGCCTATCCCAGCGCCGATCTGCAGCGCAATGCGCTGGAGCTGGTGGCCAAGGCGGCCGAGGCCAACGGCGCATCGGATACGGTGATTGTCGATGACAGCCTGTTCCAGATCGTTGCGGTGCCGGTACGTGCGCCTGTCATTATCGGCTGGGTCGTGATGGGCTTCCCCGTGGATCAAAAACTTATTTCCGACATGCGCGCCTTGTCGTCGCTGCAGGTCAGCGTCATGGTCAGCACGCGTGGCGGCCAATGGCAGCAGGATGTGTCAACTTTGCCGAAAGAAGAGTCCGGCATGCTGATGCATCAGCTGCCGCAGAAACCAGACTCCAGCTCCTTCATCCCGCAGCTCACGATCGGCGACAACGATTACAGCGCGCGCCTGCTGGTGCTGGCCAAAGGATCCTCTAATCAAAGCGCCGTAGCGGTATTGCAGCGGTCGATCAGCGAAGCCGTCGCGCCATACCGGCGCCTGCAACTGATTCTGCTGACCATCAGCGTGATTGGCGTGGTGATGGCGATCTTTGCCAGTGCTTTCGTGGCGCGGCGTATCACCAGTCCCTTGCGTTCGCTGGCCGACATCGCCAAGCGTCTGGGCGCCGGCGACTATCGCGCCCGCATCGACATCAAAGGCGGCGATGAAATCGGCAAGCTTGCCGAAGCCTTTGAGAGCATGCGCACCGGCATCGCCAACCGCGAACTTGAAATCCGGCGCCTGGCGTATTGGGATCCGTTGACGGATCTGCCGAACCGGGTCCAGTTTGCGACCTTGCTCAATGCAGCCATTGAACGCGCCAAGGCCAGCCATGGGCAGTGCCACATCCTGATGATGGACCTGGACCGCTTCCAGCATGTTAATGACGTGCTGGGCCATAGTTTTGGCGACAGCCTGCTGCGTGAAGTCGGCCGTCGCCTCGAGCAGCAGCTGGAGCGTGAAAACGACAAGGTCGCCCGTCTCGGCGGCGACGAGTATGCCATCCTCTTGCCGGCCACCGATGCCACTGAAGCGATCCGCCAGGCCAAGCGCATCCTGCATTCGCTGGAAATGCCGATTTCAATAGGCGATCAGACGGTCGATCTGGGCGCCGGGATCGGCATTTCCGGTTATCCGGAGAACGGCCAGAACAGCGACACGCTGCTCAGCAGCGCCGAAGTGGCGATGTATGTCGCCAAGCGTCGCGGCAGCGGCTTCACGGTCTACGATCCGTCGATCGACAAGAGCAGCCAGGAAAGCCTGAGCCTGCTGAGCGAATTGCGCCGCGCGCTCGACCGCAACGAATTCCTGCTTTATGCGCAGCCCAAAGTCGAGCTGGCCACGGGCAAGGTGGTCGGCGCCGAAGCGCTGGTGCGCTGGGTGCATCCGGAAAAGGGTTTCATCGGTCCGGACAACTTTATTCCCTTTGCTGAAACCACCGGTTTCATTCGCATGCTGACCTCGTGGATGCTGAACAAGACGGCTGTGCTGTGCGCCGAGCTGCAGAAGAAGGGCATCACGCTGAAATTCTCGGTCAATCTGTCGACCCGCGATTTGCTCGATCAGGATTTGCCGACGCATTTCGCCGACATCCTGGCGCGCAATCACTTGCCGCCGTCGTCAATGTGTCTGGAAATCACCGAGAGCGCGATCATGGACGATCCCATACGCGCGCAGCTGACGCTGGAGCGTTTGCACGGCATGGGCGTGGAACTGGCAATTGACGACTTCGGCACCGGTTATTCGTCGCTGGCGTACCTGAAGCGCCTGCCGGTGGATGAACTGAAAATCGACAAGTCCTTTGTCATGAATATGGAGCATGACGCCGACGACGCCAAGATCGTCAAATCTACCATCGACCTCGGCCATAATCTTGGCCTGCGCGTCGTAGCGGAAGGGCTGGAGACGCTCGCGGTCTGGCATCTGCTCAAACAGATGGGCTGCGATCAGGCGCAGGGTTATTACATGAGCAAGCCGATGCCGGGAGATCGCTTGATCGAATGGCTGGAGCAATGGAAAGCTCCGGAAATGCCAAGCCAGTCGGAAAATATGGCAATATGATTTTCCGGATAGCAAGGTCATGCCGCCAGGGGGGAACATGACAGACAAGCAAGCCAATAAAAAATCCATTTCATTCAAACCGCTGATCGCCCTATCGGCGTGTGCACTGACAATGGCTTCGGCCTCGGCAATCGCAGAAACCACAGGCAGCATGACTCCCGACATGGGCAAGCTGATGGCCACGGCCGGCGTGATTCAGGTCGAAGGCGCGGGCGGCGGCGGGCTGGTGCCGTGGGCGACCATCACCGGTTACGGTACGCGCGACAGTTACGGCGCCAATGCGCACTACACCTATGTCGGCACCCAGGATTACACGCTCGCCTCGTATGGCGTTGCTGTCGGCATCGCCGATCGGGTAGAACTGTCGGTCGCCAGGCAGCGTTTTACCGGTAGCCAGGCGCCGCTCAACAATCTGCGCATCGATCAGGACATCTACGGCATCAAGGTCAAGCTGGCCGGCGACATCGTCTACGACCAGGATACCTGGATGCCGCAGATCGCCGCCGGCATGATGGTCAAGCGCAATAACGGCATCGGCGGGCTGGGTGCGGTCAATAACGTCAAGATGCTGGGCGCCAAGGACGATTCCGGCATTGATTATTATCTGGCGGCGACCAAGCTGTTTCTTGATCAAAGCCTGCTGGTCAACGCCACGGTGCGCGCCACCAAGGCCAATCAGATGGGCATCCTCGGTTTTGGCGGCGACAAGGGCGACCGCTATCAGGCCATGCTGGAAGGATCGGTCGCGTATCTGCTCAACCGCAAATGGGTGGTCGGCGCCGAATACCGCATGAAGCCACGCAATCTTGCCGCCGACAACGAAAAGGATTACTACGACGCCTTCGTTGCCTGGTTCCCGAGCAAGAACCTGTCGCTGACCCTGGCCTATGTGTCGCTCGGCGACATCACTATCTATAACCCCAAGCGCCAGGAAGGCGTGTATCTCTCCGTGCAGGCGGGCTTTTGATGAAAACTCCGACAAATAAATTCGGCTGGCTGGCTGCGGTAGTGTTCGTTCTGGTCACGACCTTGCCTGCACAGGCGCAACCGGGCGATGACAGCCTCTATCGCGACCTCGGCGGGCTGGAAGTGCTGACCAGGGTTGTCGACGATACATTGGCGCTGGCGCTGGCCGATGCGCGCATCAAGGACACCTTCAAGGATACTGACATGAAGCGTCTCGCCAAGCTGATCACGGAACAGTTCTGCGAACTCAGCGGCGGCCCGTGCAAATACAGCGGAGACCCGATGAAGGAAGTCCATCAGGGGCTGGCGCTGAACAACATGCAATTCAATGCCCTGGTGGAAGATTTACAGGCGTCGATGGACAAGTCGGATATTCCATCGCGCACGCAAAACAAGCTGCTGGCCTTGCTGGCGCCGATGCAGCGCACGGTGGTCACCAAGTAGCAGGGCAGAGAAAAATATTTTCAGTTGCGTGGAATAAAGCCGTCGTGTGCCACGTATACCGGGTCATGGGTAAGGCAAACCGCGTAACCCTGACTCAAAAGGAATACTGAAATGAAACTGCTCCCACTTTCCCTGCTGACATTGTCCTTGCTGTCCTCCGTAGCTCCTGCTGCCTTTGCCGAAGACATGGCCGTCAAGAAAACGGACGACATTCTGGTCACCACCAGCGGCATGACCGTCTATACCTTCGATAACGACACCGCCGGCAAGAGCGTCTGCAACGGCCCATGTGCGGCCAACTGGCCACCGGTTGCGCCAACCGGCACACCGAGCGCACCGTTTTCCGTGATCAAGCGCGATGATGGCAGCCCGCAACTGGCCGTCAATGGCAAACCGCTGTACACCTTCGCTGCCGACAAGAAAGCAGGCGACCGCAACGGCGACAACTTCAAGAACATCTGGCACGTTATCAAGAACTGATTAGCCAATTCGCCGCGCTCACATCGCAAATCTATGTCCGACGAAAGTCATTTGCTAGCCTGCATTCCACGCCTGCGCCGTTATGCGCGGGCGCTGGTGGGCGATCGCGCCGGTGCGGACGACCTCGTGCAGGATACGATGGAACGCGCCTGGCAAAAGCTGTCGAGCTGGCGCAAGGGTGGCGACATGCGGCCGTGGCTATTCAGCATCATGCACAACCTGCATGTCGATCAGCGCCGCAAGCCGGTAATCCCGACCGTGACGCTGGATGATGAAGATGCGCTGGCAACACCCGCCTACGCGCCGGACCGGCTGGTCGGTTACGACCTGGAGTCGGCTTTGCGTCTGCTGGCCGCAGAGCAAAGAGAGATTTTGTTGTTGGTGGTGCTGGAAGAAATGACGTATGAAGAAGTCGCCGCGACACTGAGTATCCCCATCGGGACCGTCATGTCGCGCCTGTCGCGCGCCCGTGAGCGCTTGCGCACGCTGGTCGAGGGGCGGCCCCAGCATTCGCCGTTGAAGGTGGTCAAATGAAACCGATGCCGATTACCGAAGCCGACTTGCAAGCTTATGTCGACGGCCTGCTGCCCGAAGAACGGCTGGAAGAGGTCGCCGCCTATCTGGAAATCAATCCGGACGAAGCCGAACGCCTGCGCACTTATCGCCATCAGAATCAGGCCCTGCACCTCCTGTTCGATCCAGTGCTGGATGAGCCTGTACCGGCACGGTTGTCGGCGCGTCCCAGCAGCAACTGGGAATTGCTGCAACGTTATGCCGCAATCCTGATCGTGGCCGTATTCGCCGGCGCCGGCGGCTGGTATTTGCATGGTGCGGCGCAATCGTCGTCGGTGACCTGGATTGCCAGTGCCGCCGGATCGGTGACGCGCGTAGATGCGCCGTTGATGATGGCACGCCGCGCCGCTGTGGCGCACGCCGTCTATACGCCGGATCCTCGCCGCCCGGTGGAGGTTGGCGCCGATCAGGAAGAAGCTCTGGTGCGCTGGCTGTCCAAGCGTATCGGTGCGGACGTCCGCGCACCCAAGCTGGCGCCGCTGGGCTATGAACTCATCGGCGGCCGCTTGCTGCCGGGGCAGAGCGGACCGGTGGCGCAATTCATGTACCACGACGGCGCCGGCCAGCGCTTGACCTTGTACGTCTCCACCGACCAGGTTCAGAACAAGGACACCGGTTTCCGTTTTGCACAGGAAGGTACGGTCAATGTGTTCTACTGGATCGACGGCAAGTTCGGCTATGCCTTGTCCGGCAGTATCGACCGCGGCGAACTGGCGCGGATTGCCAATACGGTCTACGAGCAGTTGGACAAACCGGCGAAATAAAACTTCAGGGCGAAAGCTTCAGGACGGCCCGATGCCGTTCTGCTGCGCCGGCAATGGCGCTGGCTTGGGCGGAATGAAGAAGTCCACCGGCTTTTTCAGGAAGCGCCGGCACAGCGACTTCAGCAATGGCCAGCTGTGGCGGAACTTCACCTGGCGCGAACGCAAGGCCACAAACAGCGCCAGCGAAAAACTCACCCACAGGTTGACGGTGCCGATCGCCAGCACGCCGAAGGTCGACACCGCAATTACATGCCAGCTCACAGCGTGGTCGAGCGCGACCAGCGCGATGGCAAAGTTGGTTGCCGAAAAGGTAATGTGACGGATGTCGATCGGCAGGCCGATCATGAAGCCGATAGTGCCGATGGTGCCTAGCAAAATACCAAAGTAAAAATTCCCCATCAGGCCGCCCAGGCCGGTTTCCAGGTAATCACCCAGACGCGCGGTGCGCGCTTTACCAAGCAAACCGTTGAGCCAGCGTGCACGCGCCACGCGTTGCGACATGCGGGTGTAGAGCGCCTTGTTGTCGTAATAACCCGATATCAATCCTGCCAGGAACAGGCAGACGCCGGCGATGGCCGCATGGAACAAGGCAAGGCTGGAGAACGGATCGATGTCGTGCAGCAGATGTTGCGCCTTGTCAGGCGTGACGAAGTGATGCCCGGTCACGAGGAAGTAAATGTAGACCAGCAAATAAGCTACCGGAAAGGCAATCGTCAGGTTGCCCAGCACGGCGACGAACTGGGTACGGATCACCTTGACGATCAGTTCCGTCAGGCTGTCGAGATCGATATTGCGGCCATCGCGGCTATGCAGGCCCGCCGCGATGCGCGAAGCGGTCATGGCAGGTTGTTTGGTCGCCACCGTGAAATGCAGCACATGAATGAACATGAAACCCAGCGAATAGTTCATGCTGAACAAAAAGGCTTCCACCAGCGGCGCCGCGCGTAGATACGAAAACAGGATCTTGATCAGCGACATGAAACCGATGATGAAGCCCGCGCCCGCTGCCGAGCGGTACATGGCGGCGTATTCGCGGCGGTCTTCGGCGATGTAGTGCTCGCCGGTGCGGCTGGCGTTTTCGGTGATGTTGCGCGCCAGCAGGTTGATGTTGGCGGCGAACAGATCGCGCACGGTGTATTTGCGGTTGTGCGCTTCGATCAGTTCCAGGCCCAGTTCCAGGCCGATGCTGCGTTTTCCGGCGGCGACGGCGGCGGACGTGTCGGCGGTGCCGACGTCGACCAGCGACAGCAACTTGTGCAGACGATCCAGATGCTGATCCAGACGCACCAGGCGATACGTGACGGAGATGCTGGTGCCAAGACGCAGGGTGCTGTTGCGGATCTTTTTCACGACGTCCTGGCATTGCTCCAGCATTACGAGGACGTGGCTGGCGTCTTCGACCGGCGTCGGATCGCCATTAAGATGGCGCATATAGCCTTCGAGATAGCGGTGCAGCTCTACGTTTTGCATCAGGAAAGGCGACTCGAAAGCCTTGATGTCGCTGTAGATGCGGATCAGTTCCGGCTCGATGCCGATGGCGCTGATCCGATAGGACAGCACTTGAATGGCCAGCAGGATTTCGGTCAGTGTCTTTTGCTCGTCGATCTGTTCGAGATCCGGCAATTCGATCTCCGCCTTGCTCAGCACGTCAAACAGCGCCGCCCAGTCCGCCTGCGGGACGGCTTGCATCCACAGGTAATCGGTATTGAAGGGGAAAATCTTTTCCAGGCAATCCGGCAGGTAGCGGTCGTCCAGAGCCGGCGGCAGGATGCGGTAAGCGATGCGGCGATGCAACTCCGAAAAGAACCCGTCATTGGAGAGAATGCCGATATCGGTATAGAGACTGGTCTGGCGCCGTACCGACAGCAGATGCAGCAGGTAGTGGCGCAGTGTTGCGGCGTAGTGCGGATGTTGTTGCAGCAAGTGCGTCAGGGTGCGCACATTGGTGATGGCCAGTTCCGGCGCCTCGCTTTTTTTAGGGCGAATAGCTTTTATCAATTCGATCAGAAGATCGAGTTCGGCATTGATGGGGGACGTGCTGATTTTTTCTAATGTATGGAGCATGGGGAAAACGGAGGATGGGGAAAACGGAGGATGGGGAAAACGGAGGATGGGGCTTGAAGCGATCTTAATCGATCGGATAGCGCGAGTGTAAGGCTTGCGTGGCGCGAAATCTTAACCTGTGTAAAACAAAGATAAGGACATGTGTAATTCGTAAAGACTTGTCAGATTGTGTCGCTAACGGGAAGTTGCACTTGAACTCATTTCATCTATAGGCACGGGATGCGTTCTTCCCAGAAAGGGCACTGGCAAGGCGCGTGACGCGTCGCGTGGCGGTGCCACGCGCCGGGAGCGTAACGCGGCCAGCTCCCTTTCTGGGAAGAATCCGGAGGGAGCGATCTGTTTGGGCGAATTGCTGCGTTACGAATCAGGGGCAAGACGCCCGGTCTTGCCCCTGATTCGCGCCTTGCACTTCATCGCAAGCAGGGCAAGCTCGCACTCGTGCCTATAGATGAAATGAGTTCTAGAAAGGAGTCATCATGGAGATCGCATCTCTGGCAACTGGTGTCGCAACCGCTTGGCTGGCGAAAAAAGCCGTAGAAGGAATCGGACTGGATCTGACAAAAGTGGCCAATCATGTTGTTGATGATGTCGTCGCTCTCGTCAGCCCAGCCTTGCCAGCCAATCCAAATATAGGCCGTCTCGTTAACACCAAGGCCTGAGGGGGAAACCCGGCGCATCAGGGTTCATTTTTTGAAATCGCATCCTCGTGATGCGATTTTTTTTGCCTGCATATTTCGCTAACTATTTGTTTTATTGGCAATAATTAGAAAGTATTTTTGTAAAAAATCTTGATTGGCGTAAAGAAATACGGAAATATGTCGTTAAGAAATGCAGTCATTCAAGGAGTCGTCATGGATATTGGAAACATTCCCGCCGTTGCATCGGCATTGTCCGCTGCTGAAACTGCCGATGCAGTCAGCATGACCATGTTGAAAAAAGCATTGGATACGCAAGCTTCTGCGGCTATCGGCGTGTTGCAAGCATTGCCGCCGCCACTGCCGGCCAATCCGAATATTGGCCGCAACGTTAATACTGTGGCCTGATCGACGATCACCACGATATCGGCTGATTGGTTTTACTAAAATCGCTCCTTGTGGGCGATTTTTTGTTTTGTGCCTTCAGGGATTGAAGGAGATTTATTTTGCATAATAAATTAGTCATTTAATATAATTGACTAATTAAATATGTATTTCCTTGATTTTTTCAAAATGCATAATAAAATGGTCTTTAAGATCATCTGTACAATTTATTATGCATTCTATTCAAGGCCTTGGCGCACGCATCCGCGAAGTACGCAAATCTCAGAAGCTCAGTTCGGCCAATCTGGCCGAGCGTAGCGGTATACACCGCAATACGCTGCAAGCGCTGGAAACCGGCAAAGGCAACATCGAACTCAGCAAGCTGCTTTCAATCTGCAGCGAGCTTGGTCTGGAGCTGTTGCTGGTGCCGCAGGAAGTCTCCGCACAACGCGCCGCCGAAGGCGAAGGCGCGCGTACCGAGCTGTCCGAACGCTTGCATCAATTGATGAGGAGCGCGCCATGAGCATGTTGCGTTCACTGCGAATCCGCCTGGGGGTGACCGAAGTCGGTTCCTTGTTTGCCTTGGACGATGGCCGCGTTTATTTCCGTTTCGACGATGCGTATGCGGTCGATGCGCAGCGGCCGGTGCTGTCGCAGTTGTACCGCGCATCGAGCGAAGACCGTACCGTGGCGCAGTTGCTCAATCCCGCTCTGGACGTCAATCGCGGAGACGGCAAGGGCGGTTTGCCGCCGTTCTTCCAGAACCTGCTGCCCGAAGGCCAACTGCGCAAGCATCTGATCGAACGCGCGGGTTTGGCTCCTGATGATGAATTCGGTTTGCTGGCCTTTTGCGGCAAGGATTTGCCTGGCGACGTCTCCGCGCTGTCGGAAAACCTCGACGACGCGCATCTCGGCCGCCTGATCGGGCAGGGCCGCGATAGCTATGAAATGAGTGCAGGGCAGTTGCCGACGCCGGACGGAGAGTCGATTTCCGGCGTGCAGCCCAAGATCGGTCTGGTGCGCGCTTCAGGCGGGCGCTATGTGATGCGCTCCAAGGATGCGCAGGGCGCGCACTTCATCGGCAAGCTGCCGGCGTCCGATTATCCGCACATGCCGGAGGTGGAGTTCTCGTCGCTGGCGCTGGCGCGCGCGGCCGGCGTGCAAGTCTGCGACCACGAGCTGGTGCCGCTGACGGCGATTGCCGACCGCCTGCCGTTCGGCTTGCGCAGCGATGCTGAAAACTTCCTGCTGATCCACAGATTCGACCGCGATGCAGGCACGCCGACCGGGCGTCTGCACATGGAAGACTTCGCCCAGATCACCGGCACGCCGGCAGCAGCCAAATATGCCGGGACGTACGCGGCGCTGGGCGTGGTGTTGCTGGAGCGCAGCGTTAAAGGGGAGGACGATCTTTTTGAACTGCTGCGCCGGATCAAGGTGAACGAGTTGCTCGGTAATTTCGATGCGCACCTGAAGAATTTCAGCATGTTGTACCGCACGTCGCAGGCAGCGGAGCTATCGCCTGCCTACGATATCGTCGCGTATTCCGCCTATCTGGCCGGGCACGGTCACGCACTGGCGTTTGCGCCGGGAGAAAAGGCGCGGCAGCTGCTCACGCCCGCGGTTCTGCGTGAACTGGCCAATATCTGGAGCATCCCGGAACCGAAGCTGCAAATGGTTCTGGTCGACACGGTCGAACGCGCCATGCAAAGCTGGCCCGAACTGCTGCGCACATTGCCGCTCACCGACACCCAGCGCGCGCGCATCAAAGCGCATCTGGACACCAATCCCAGCGTCATCGCATGGCAACGCCGTGCCGCGCGCAAGCTCACCGGCAAGGCATGAAACCGAAAGCACCTCTGCCGTTGAAAGACGGCGTTGCGCCGAGTTATCTGTGGCTGCAGCAAGACCCGGGTTTGTGGGACGGTATCGGCATGCTGGCGTTTTTGCGCGAGCGCTTCCCTGCGATTAGCGAGGAAGCCTGGCGCCAGCGTATGGCGCGTGGCGAAGTCATGAACCAGCGAGGTGAAATTCTCACGCCAATGTCGCCTTACCGGCGCGGCGACTGCATCTTTTATTACCGCGACCTGGACGGCAGCGAAGAGGCGATTCCCTTCGAAGAGGCCATCCTGCATCAGGACGAGCATCTGCTGGTAGTCGACAAACCGCATTTCGTGCCGGTGACCCCGACCGGGCGCTTCCTGCACGAGAGTCTGCTGGTGCGTCTTAAGAAGAAAACCGGACTGGCCGATCTCACGCCAATCCACCGGCTCGATCGCGAGACCGCCGGCGTCATCATCTTTTCGCACAATCCGGACAGCCGCGGCGCGTATCAGTCGATGTTCCAGCAGCGAACTATGGACAAGACTTACGAGGCGCTGGCAGGTCTCCTTGAGGGGCGGGACTTCCCGTTTGTTTATCGCAGCCGTCTGGTTGATGCAGACAAGTTCTTCCTGATGCGCGAAGAGGCCGGCGAACCGAATTCAGAAACCCATATCGATCTGATCGAGCGGCAAGGCGGCCAGGCGCTATACAGGCTCAATCCTGTGACCGGGCGCAAGCATCAGCTGCGCGTGCACATGGCCGCGCTTGGGATTCCCATCCTCAACGACAATTTTTATCCGCATACTGTGCCTGCGGGCGTGGAGGACAATTACGACATGCCGCTGAAACTGCTGGCGCGTTCAATCGCCTTTACCGATCCCTTGAGCGGGGATGTGCGCTATTTTGAGAGTCTGAGAAAACTTTGATGACAATTTTTACCGATTTGAAAGATCAGACCTGCCAGGCCCCATCCCGATACACCAGCTCATCATCAAGGTACACCGCCTCCGTCACTGCAAACACGTCGATGTGATAGCGCGCCGTGGTACGCCTGATATTAGGCTTGCTGTAGACCCCGTGTTTGGCGCCGAGTGACAGATGGATACCGCACATCCGCTCGTAAGTGCCAATGTCGTCGACCATGCGTTCCCGTGAAAATGCGCGGTTCATGCCAAAGCCAAGTTCACGCAGCCATACCTCGCCCTCATCAGCCCGAATCTTCTCCAGCACCTGATCGAAATCCGGCGTGGAGTCGATCACTTCGCTCACGCGGCCTTTGGTAATCACCAATGTGATGGCTTGCTCCGGCTTGTTCACCCGGAATGAGGTGTCGCCAAAAACAAAAATGCGTACGCGTCCGTTCACTGCTTCCAGATCTTGAGATTCAGTAAACACCTCGCCGATGGGGAACTGGCCGCCGACGTTGTTCATCTCGCTGTAGTCGCCGATGTTCAGTTTTGCCGGCTCAAACGGCGCAGCGAAGACCAGACGCTCACCACCGCTGTCAACTATGCCGCCACATGCACGATCAATGCGGGCTTTCAGGGCGTAGCCGACATCACGGTAATACGCCGGGTCGTAGGCCAGCGACGCGATATAGTAGTCGGCTTGCAGGCCGGGCATGCGCGACAAGTGGGGATGTTCGATCACCTTGAGCGAACGTTTGAAGAGTTCGACGCGCAGGCGGAAAGCCTCAAGACGAAAATTGGTGGATTGAATCAGTATCACCAGATCGTCAGGAGCAAGCAGGGCAAAGGCGGCCAGGACTGCGTCAGGTGCAACCGTATCAAAATTGATGAAGCGCGCAGTCGGCAGGCAACGCCGATAGGCTTCGGTCAAAGCGGCGGCGAGATCGCAGCGGGTATCGAATACCACCACTGCGGCATGCGTGAGTCCATGCCCGATCGCAATGCTGAGGATATCGCTCAGATGTTCTTGCGCAGTATCAACCGACTCCCTGGCGATGGCGCCGAAGGAGGGCGTGGCTGATTCTTGGTTGTCTAATGGGAGCATCGTCAATGTATTGCGTCAGGAAGTCAGGGAGAGGTCATTTAAGTGGCGACCTTCACAAGGGCGCACTATTTCCTGCCAGGCCTGCATTTTAATCGACATTGGATGGCGTCTATCACACCGGGACTATAGAGGAGCGGCGCATTTCGCCAAACAAAAGGTGGAAATCGCCGCTCATCCTGACTACGCCTTGTAGCGCGGCGCCGGCGTACCGACCTGGGTGGCGGCGAACAGGGTAGCGCGCGCGGTGTCAAAAGCGGTCCACAAGGAGCCGTCGGCGACTGAAGGCCACGTTACGGGTTCATTCATGTCAAGACCTTTGAGTGCAGCGTCAACGCAATCTTCTGCGCTCATCACACTATCCTGGTTCAGGGCTGAAAGAGGAATGCCGGAGACGCCTTCCGTCCAGATCTCCGTTGCTGTTGATGCAGGCAGCACGACCTGAACCTTCACGCCGGTATTGGCTAACTCACCTTGGAGTCCGCGACTAAACGCCAATACATAAGCCTTGGTTCCGCTATAGACAGAACTGATTGGGAGCGAATGAACAGCCAGCACTGAAGCAATGTTGACGATGACGCCATCGTTGCGCGAGATAAATCCAGGAAGCACGGCCTGGGTAAGGCGCGTTAACGCAGTGATGTTCAGGGAAAGTTGCGAATCGGTATCCGAAGAAGAACTTTGAGCAAATGGACGCAATCTTGCCAAGCCTGCATTGTTCACCAGCATGTGCACACTGCCATTGTTGCGCAATGCACTTTCGACTCTGGCCAGATCGGTTTCTTTTTCGAGATCGGCGGCAAGGACTTGCACGGTTATTCCGTACGTGCCGGACAGTTTTTCTGACAGTGCGGCCAGACGATCAGCACGGCGCGCCACCAGAATGAGATCGTAACCTCGTGCTGCCAGGCGATCGGCATATACGGCGCCGAGGCCTGACGATGCGCCTGTGACTACAGCGCTCTTTTTGGAAGCAGACATATATTCTCCATTGATTAACTTGAGTGCTCAATTATTTAATTGAGGGCTCAAGTATATAATCAAGCGAATAGTACTTGTCAATAGTCTTGTACTCAACCATTCTTGCGATATTGAAAAAACTTTGAAATGAAGGCTGTGAGCAACATGCGCAAAGCGAAAAGCGAAGCGAAAAATGTCTTTGAAGTCCTGGCTTGCACCAATACCGCAATGAGGCGTGCAGCCAGAAGGCTTGGAAACCTGTATGACGATGCACTTGCTCCATTGGGATTGAAGGCGACCCAGGTAAGTTTATTGTCGGAAATAGAGCGGTTGGCGGCAGCAAACGAAGGCAAGGCTCCCTCTTTGCAAGATCTCGCGACAAAACTCTCGATTCAGATTTCTGCTGTTACGCATGCATTAAAACCACTTATCAGAGACGGACTCGTCGAGTTGCAGCCTGACGAGGTGGACAGGAGAACTAAACGGGGAGTTCTGACGCCTGCCGGTGCTGGTCGCCTGCAAGAAGCCCTCACGTACTGGGCCAAGGCGAATCAACGGGTCGAGGATGTACTGGGTGCGGATTCCGCAGCGGCATTGCGGAATCTCGCGGATCATGTGGCATCAGACGAATTCCTTGAGCAATTCCATCAAGGCAGATAAAACAGGAATTGATTTGAAGACGCAACCTGCACCCGCCAGATGAAGTACGACAATCCAGCAGACGATAAGCAAGAGCAACGAGGCATCGGGATGCGCCAATCGTCGCGACAACTGCCGCCCCGGCCATCGCCGACAGGTTTGTCGGCCGAAGATGCCATTGCAAGAAAACACGCACAGGAGCAGCGGGACGCACGGGTTCGCGGTGTCACTTCCATAGATGAAATGCGCGAATCAATCAAGCGCGCTAGTCGCAATCTGCAACGCATTTCGGAAGTGCCTCGGGTGGGACGGCTCGACGCGGCAGCATTTCAGCAGCGTGCAAAGGACGGACTGCCATTCGTTGTCACCGGGATTGTCGGTAAATGGCCTTTGTCCACGCTGACGCCGCAGACCTTGCGCGATCGCTTTGGCGGAGTGCACGTGCGGGCGAGGGTGGGGGACTATGTCAATACTGCTTTTGCGTCTGACCGGGCAATGCAGGACATGTCTTTGCTTGCCTACCTTGATCTCGTCGCGAACGACACGCACGACCTGCCGCCCTATGTGGGCAATCTGGCGCTCCGTGAATTGAACAGCTTGTGCCACTGGCCGGCTTATTTCAAGAAAATGGGACCGCCGCGATTCTGGCTTGGTCCTTCAGGAACGGTGACGCCGCTGCATTGCGACTATGACGACAATATCTTTGCGCAGATATGGGGTAGCAAGCGTATCTTCCTGTCGCCGCCGCATCACGATCAATTCCTCTATCCGCGCGAGGCAAACGCCATTTTGTTCGGTTCGCCGTTCGATCCCGAGGCGCCGGACTTTGAGAAGTTTCCGCTTGCGCGTCAGGCGGCGATGATCGAATGCATCATGCAACCGGGCGAACTTCTCTATGTGCCGGCGGGGTGGTATCACCAGGTACGCTCGCTGACTTTTTCGTTGTCGGCAAATCGATGGGCCAGGGCGCTGCCGTTGGCGCTGGATGGTGATGAGTCGCTGAAGATCGGTTGACGGACCGATTGCTCAGGGAATCATTTCGGTGTGAGTCGATAGAGCTGGAAGTGTTGCCGCACCTCGAAACCGAGTTTTTCGTACAAGGAGATGGCGTCTGGGTTGTGTGCAAACACGTGCAGGAAGGGCGTGTCGCCTCGTGACTGGATTTCTCCACGCAGGATGTTGATCAATCTGCCGGCCAGGCCTTTGCCGCGATGTTCGTCATCCACGCAAACGGCGCTGATTTCGGTATGTCCATCCACGCGCATGCGTTCTCCGGCCATCGCGATGAGTTGTCCTTCGTGACGCACGCCAATGTAGCTGCCCATTTCGCATGTTCGCTTACCGAATGGCCCTGGTTTAGTCTTCTCGGTCAAGGCGATCATGTCCGGTACATCCTTTTCTTCCAGCCGAATGACATCGGTGCTTGTGCCGCCGCTTGGCGAGCCCACGTCGATCATCTGAAGAAGGGTGCCAGGCGACTCCATCATCAGGCCGTCGATCTCAGGCAGAGAAACAAGCGAGGGGAACACGACGAATCCACTCGATCTTGTCAGCGTCACCAGTTCGCGGATGGACTCTTCGGTAAGTGTTTCTACTGCTGCAAACGGTGCTACGTCGGTACGATAGCGAAACGCGTGACGGGCGCCTTCGCGCAAGTCTGCTTGTCTGGTGGTGAGCGCTGCCCAGGTGGCGTTATCGAGAGTGTGTGGGTTCTGTTTGTTCATGGTGAAGTCGGCGCCGGTCTGGTCGTGGTCTGAGAGGATAGCGAAAATCTATAGGCAGCATGATTCTAGATCGTTTCAGGCAGCGGCGTTGTTGAGGCGGCAAGCAATGACCGCGACCTGCGCCGAAGTCATATCAAGGTCACATAAATACGGTCTACTTTTCGCGCAGACCTGATCCGCAGGAAAGCCGCTGTTAAGGTGATTTCTGCTTAAGGTGCTTTTCATTTATCGCAGGCGAGACCAACCGTTAAGAAAAGAGAACTCATGATCCGCAAGTCGACTGTATTTTCACTTTCATTCATTGCCGCGGCAGCCCTGATCGCCGGATGCGCCGGCCCGCAGGGAGCAACCGCAGATATCAAGACCCTGGATGGCAAAGCGCCATTGGTCATCGGCCACCGTGGTTTGCCAGGCTTGTATCCGGAAGAAATCATCGCAGGTTATCAGGCTGCCATTGCCGCCGGCACCGATGCATTGGAAATGGACCTGATGTCATCCAGCGACGGTGTGCTGTTCGTTTGCCATAACCCTTTCCTGAGCGATACCACCGATGTGGCCGATCATCCCGAATTCGCATCGCGCAAGAAAGCGCGCACCGTGGACGGCGTGGCGGTTCCTCCGGACTGGTACATCAGTGATTTCACGGCGGCCGAGTTGAAGACCTTGCGCGTCAAGCAACCGGTCGCCGTTCGCAGCCATCAATACGACGGCAAGTACCCATTGGCGACCTTCCAGGAGGTTATCGACCTTGCCAAAGCGACACGCGCCGCAAATCCGTCCAGCAAGCTGCTGGTCTACCCGGAAACCAAGAACCCGATCTTCCAGCGTTTGCTGGGCGTGCCGCTGGAAGAAAAGCTGCTGGCCATGATCGACAAAGAAGGCTGGAACAGCTTCGATGCGCCGATCATCGTGCAGTCGTTCGAACCGGAAAGCCTGAAGATGATGCGCCGCCTTGGCCTGAAAACGCGCGCCGTGCAACTGATGGACGGCGACGGCATCAACTTCAAGAACGGCACATTGACCTACAATTCGCCTGACACGGCCAAGCCATATTCGTGGCTGCAGCATGGCGATCCGCGGACATTCGCGGCAATGGCGACACCGGAAGGACTGGCTGAAATCAAGACCTATGCCGACGGTATCGGCCCGTGGAAGGTATACATCATTTCGGCGCAGGGAGTGGATGCTGCAGGCAATCCGGTCAAGTCACTGAGCCAGGCATCGAACATGGCGCCGACTTCACTGGTTGCCGATGCGCATCGACTGGGGCTGTTCGTGCATCCTTTCACATTCCGTGACGAAGCTACGCGTCTGACCGATACCTACAAGGGTGATCCGAAGGCGGAATACAAAGCTTTTTTTGATGCCGGCGTGGATGGCGTGTTTACCGACTTCAGCGGTACCGGCAGGGCGGCGCTGAATGAATGGCTGGCGGCGAAGAAATCCAGGTAAGCCTGATCAGCAATCAGCGATGTAAAAAAGCCCGCCTGCGCGGGCTTTTTTGCGGACGGGCCGCTACGCCATAAAGCACGCCTACGAGATCCAGGGAAAAACACCAAGGCAAAATCTTCATTAAATAGTTTGCCAAATGGAGAAGTATTTATTATAGTTCTCCATATGGAAAACTATTCTTCATCACTCAACGACGTATTCCACGCATTGGCCGACCCTACCAGGCGATCGGTGATTGCGAGGCTCGGTAACGGCTCGGCTTCCATCAAAGAGCTTGCGGAGCCCTACGGATTGGGGCTGCCTTCCTTCCTGAAGCACATCAAGGTCCTGGAAAGCAGCGGCCTCATTGCGTCAGAGAAAGTAGGGCGGGTGCGAACCTGCAAGTTGAAACGCGGGACGTTGACCGCCGCTCAGAAATGGTTTGATGAGCAGCGCGCGGTCTGGGAAAGCCGATACGACAATCTCGATAATTTATTAATGACCCTGAAAGGCGAAAACGATGAAAGCTGATCTTCAATTTGACTTCCTTGTCGACAAAGTGAAAAACACCATCACGGTCAAAAGAGAGTTTGCAGCCAAGCGACAACTGGTGTGGGACTGCTATACGAAAAGCGAACTTCTGGATCGGTGGTTTGCGCCCAAGCCTTTGACCACGAAAACCAAGTCCATGGATTTCAGCGAAGGCGGGCACTGGCACTACGCGATGGTCGAACCCAATGGACAGGAGTACTGGGGCCGCATGGACTATCAGACCATCCGACCGATCGACGGCTATACATCGCTTGACGGCTTTTCCGACGAGACCGGCGCAGTGAATCCGAACCTGCCGAGGTCTACATGGAATATCAGCTTCTCGGATGCGGCCACACATACGCTGGTGGAGACGGTCGTTTCCTACGCGTCGCCGCAGGCACTCCAGCAAGTTATCGACATGGGGTTGCAGGCAGGCTTGACCTCGACGCTGGAACGACTGGACGAGCTTCTGCTGGTTCTGAACTGAAGAGTGAACTGAGTACGGAAAGACACTCCGGATTACAAATTGGGGATGGGTATCGGAGAGTAGTCTCCATATCCATCCGGCCACGGCGTCAGCACTTCAAAGCCGCTTTCCGTGACGGCAACCATATGTTCCCATTGCGCGGATAAAGAGTGGTCCTTGGTCACGACGGTCCAGCCGTCCGGCAGTTCTTTGGTATGCCGCTTGCCGGCGTTGATCATGGGTTCAATCGTGAACACCATCCCCGTCTGAAGCTTCAGGCCTTCGCCCGGTCGGCCGTAGTGCAGCACCTGCAGATCTTCATGATAGATCTTGCCGATGCCGTGACCGCAATACTCGCGGACCACGCTGAAACCTTCCTTGTGCGCCACCGATTGGATGGCGTAACCCACATCACCCAGGGTTGCACCCGGCCGCACGGCAAGTATCCCTGCGCGCATCGCTTCGTAAGTCGTATTGACCAGACGCCTGGACAAGATGCCGGGTTCACCCACAAAATACATGCGGCTGGTATCGCCATGCCATCCATCTTTGGTCAGGGCCACGTCGATATTGACGATGTCGCCGTTCTTCAAGGCCTTGTCGGAAGGTATGCCGTGGCAGATCACGTGATTGACCGAAGTACAAATCGTTTTGGGATAGCCGCGATAGCCCACATTGATGGGTACCGCCTGCAGAACATTGACGATGTAGTCGTGACATAGCCGGTCCAGCTCGTTGGTCGTGACGCCGGGACGAACGTGTTCGGCAATCATGCTCAGGACTTGCGCCGCCAATGCGCCGGACTTGCGCAGCATCGCAATGTCGGATGGCGATTTGATGATGACTTGCATGGCCGTCAGGCTTTCTCAAGCGACAGGGTGATTTCCTGGGGCGATTCCCCGGCCTGCTTCTCGGCTTCGATGAGTTTCTGGCAGATCTCGCTATAGCAAAGACCTGGATTCAGTTCGGCCATCATGCCGACGCGCAGCCAGTGCTCGGCCTGCGAATTGATCGAGCGGCTCATTGCGCCGCTGGTAAGGCGCAGATTCGTATGCATCTGCTCAGTGATTTTAACGATTCCCATAAGATGCCTGTTTATATGAGTTGTATATAAAGCGTATATGAATCGTATATTATCACGGCGATGCCGAGTGTGCAGGCAGGCGCCGGCAACACAATGAAAAAGCCCCACAATAGCAGGGCTTTTTACTGAAGCTGAAACGAAATACCGTTATCGATCAGCCGTGTGCCAGCATCAGATCCAGATTCTGCACCGCCGCACCGGATGCGCCTTTGCCGAGATTGTCGAACACCGCCGACAGCAGCACATGTCCGTGCTCTTCATTGATGAACGCCGCCAATTCCATGTTGTTGGTGTTGTTCAGCGCCTGTGGATTGAGCTGGGTCAGCGTTTTGCTTTCTTCCAGTGAAATCACGCGTACGTATTGGGAGTTCGCGTAATGGCTGTTCAATGCGGCGTGCAGCTGCTCGCCTGTTACGCCAGACGCCAGCAGACGCAGTTCCAGCGGCACGGTCAGGACGATGCCCTGGCGGAAGGCGCCATAGGCCGGTACGAAGATCGGACGGTGATCCAGTCCCGTGTAGCGTTGCATCTCGGGCGGGTGTTTGTGCGCGAGGGCGGTGCCATAGACCTGAAAGGCGGGAGCCTGCGCAGCCGATGGCCCTTCGTACTGTTCGACGGAAGGGCGGCCGCCACCCGAATAGCCTGATACCGCGTGTACGCTGATCGGATAGTCGCGCGGCAGCAAGCCCGCTTGTATCAAGGGACGCAGCAGGCCGATTGCGCCGGTCGGGTAGCAGCCGGGATTGGTGACACGTTTGGCGGCGGCGATCAGTTGCGCTTGTCCGGCATCCAGTTCAGGGAATCCATACACCCAGCCCTCGGTGGTGCGATGGGCGGAGCTGGCGTCGATCACGCGCACGGACGGATTTTCGATGGTTGCGACGGCTTCCTTCGCTGCGGCGTCGGGCAGGCAGAGGATCGCAATATCGGCTGCATTGATCGCTTCGGCGCGGCGTAACGGATCTTTGCGTTCTGCTGCGGGCAGCGTGACCAGTTGGATGTCGCTGCGGTTGCGCAGGCGTTCGTGGATTTGCAGGCCGGTAGTGCCCTGGTCGCCGTCGATGAAAACAAGAGGAGAAGCCATGATCGAGATCCTTTGGTTAACAACAAACACAAAAAAGTACAAAAGAAAGAAGCTGAGCCTGATCTTGCGCGCATTGATAGAATAGGAAAAGTTGAATTTAATAATGATAATGTTCAGTTTTTCTGATCTTTGAAAGATCCGAGAGGAAAACACCAATGCGGGAAATCAATCTTGACCGTCTGCGCACCCTGGTCGCCATTGCCGATCTCGGCTCTTTCGCCGAAGCCGCACGCGTGCTGCATCTGGCGCCACCGACCATCAGCCTGCATATTGCCGATCTGGAAGAGCGCATCGGCGCCGCGCTGCTGTCGCGCAAGCGTGGACAGGTGCGTCCCACCACGATAGGCGAGACGCTGATCGAACGCGCGCGGCGTTTGCTGGCCGATGCCGAGCAGGCGCTGCAGGATGTGCAGCGGCAAGTGCAGGGGCTGGCGGGGCGCGTACGCCTGGGAGCTTCCACCGGGGCGATCGCGCATCTGCTGCCGCAAGCTTTGGAAGTGCTGGGACAGGATCATCCCGGTATCGATGTGCAGGTCGAAGTGCTGACCTCGCAAGAGACGCTGACCCGTTTGAATGAGGGAACGCTGGATGTCGGCCTGGTCGCCTTGCCGCAGTCGCCGATGGCGCGGCTATCGGTCCAGCCGTGGCGGCGCGACCCGGTGATGGCCTTCTTGCCGGCGGACTGGCGCTGCCCCGCGCGCGTCACGCCGGAATGGCTGGCGGCGCAAAAGCTGATTCTGAACGACTCGGGTACACGGCTTTCGCATCTGACGCAGGAATGGTTTGCCACCGGCGGACAACGGCCGGTGCCGCGCATTCAGCTCAATTACAACGATGCGATCAAGAGTCTGGTGGCGGCAGGCTATGGCGCTACCTTGCTGCCGCATGAGGAGGGCGCCTCGCTGCCGGATGCACGGATCCAGATGCGCCCCCTGAAGCCGACGCTATGGCGTCAGCTCGGCATTGCGCACCGCGCTGAAAATATCGAACGGCCGACGCAACATGTGCTTGATGTCTTGTGGGGATTCAGTCTGGATTAAGGCGCAGCCAGGCATCACGCCAGCGCATCGCTAAGCGACGGCTTCTCGCTATCCGGCGTCGACTTCAACTGGTGCAGCGATGCTACCAGGTCGGCAAAGCGTTGCCCCTGGACCATCACGTGCTGGCGCAGCAGTTCCACCGTGCGCTCGCTGTCGCCCGAGATGATGGCGTTGACCACGCCTTCGTGTTCGTCGTAAGACCTTTTCAGACGATCGCGCACGCGCAGCTGCAGACGGCGGTAGGGGCGCAGGCGGCGCTGCAGGACGCGCGCCTGCTCTTCGAGGAAGGCGTTGTGGCTGCCGGCGTAAATCTGGCCGTGAAAGTCTTCATTCTTGTAGAAATAGGTATCCGGATCGGCGGCGTCGCGTGCATCCTTGCAGGCCTGATGCGCTGCCATCAGCGCCGCGTGTTCGGCGGCCGACATGCGGCGTGCCGCCAGACGGCCGCACATGGCTTCCAGTTCCGCCATCACTTCAAACATTTCGATCAATTGCTGCGGGCCGATCTCGGCCACGATGGCCCCGCGCCGCGGCCGCATCACGATGATGCCCATCGACGCCAGCTGAATCAGCGCTTCGCGGATCGGCGTACGGGAGACGCCGAATTGCTCGGCCAGGACGGTTTCGTCCAGATGTTGGCCGGGCGTCAGCTTGCCGACGGCGATCAGCTCTTCAATCGATTCGCGCAGCGTCTCGGAACGCTTCTTTGGGGTATCCATAAGTGATATCAAGTATGCAATGAATCCATTCTAAATCATCTCAGGTGCTTGACAATGTATTTGTTTTGTAAGAACGTGTATACAAGAAAGATACATAAAAAAGCAAAGATAACAAAGCAAGTGCAGAGACAGCGTCGCAAGGCAGCTACAGACACCGTAGATGCGTAGCCTGGCGACGTCATGGCAAGAACAAGCCGGACCTCCATATATTGGTCCGGCAAGCATCAGCAACAGCCGGCACCAGATAACTAAAAGCAGTATTTCTTTCACCTTAAGGAGGAGCAGCAATGACTTCGCAAACCCGTAGAAGCATTATCGGAGCGCTGGCCACAGCGCCGTTGTGGACAGCCGGTACGTCGGTATGGGCACAGACCACCTCGCTGAAGATTTCCCATCAGTTTCCCGGCGGTACGATCAACGAAGGGGACTTCCGCGATCGCCTGACCCGCATGTTCGCCGAAGAAGTGACCAAGCGCACCAAGGGCAGTCTCAAGTTCGAGATCTATCCCGGTTCCTCCCTGATGAAGGTCAATTCGCAGTTTTCCGCCATGCGCAAAGGCGCGCTCGACTTGTCGCTGGTGCCGCTCAATTACGCCGGCGGTGAAGTTCCGGAAACCAATATCGGTCTGATGCCTGGTCTGGTGACCTCGTATGCACAAGGCTCGGCCTGGAAGAACGCCGAAGTCGGCAAGGAACTGGCGCGCATCCTGGCGGAGAAGGGCATCCTGATCGTGAGCTGGATCTGGCAAGCCGGCGGCGTTGCTTCGCGCGGCAAACCTATCGTCGAGCCGGAAGACGCCAAGGGCATGAAAGTGCGCGGCGGTTCGCGCGAAATGGACTTGATCCTCAAAGAAGCGGGCGCTGCCGTCGTCACGCTGCCGTCCAACGAAATCTATGCCGCCATGCAGACCGGCGCGATGGATGCGGCGATGACTTCGTCGACGTCCTTCATGTCCTTCCGCCTGGAAGAAGTCGCCAAGGCGCTGACCACCGGCCGTGACAAGGCCTACTGGTACATGTTTGAGCCGCTGATGATTTCCAAGTCCGTGTTCGAAAAACTGAGCAAGGACCAGCAAGCCGCCATCATGGCCGTTGGCGCCGAGATGGAACAGTTCGCGCTGAAAGCCGCGCAGACCGATGACGTCGCCGTCGCCGCCGTGTATCAGAAGGCCGGCGCCAAGGTGGTGGACCTGAACGCCGCCACCGTCAAGAAATGGCAGGACATCGCCCGCGCCACCGCGTGGAAAGACTTCGCCGCTCGCAATGCCAACTGTGCCAACCTGTTGAAACTGGCGGAGAAGCTTCTATGAGTCACGGCTTCGAGATGCAGCCGCAGGCCAAGCCTGCGGTGCCGGCCAACGCCGTGCTGGCCGGGCTGCACCACGGGCTTGAGAAATACAACAAGCTCGCGGTGTTCCTGGCGATGATTGCACTGATGCTGACGTCGATCATCCTGACGTACTCGGTGGTGGTGCGTTATTTCTTTCATCAGCCGACCGACTGGCAGGATGAAGCATCGGTGTTCATGCTGGTCGGCGTGATCTTCCTGTGCTCGGCCTACGTACAATCCTTGCGCGGCCACATCGGCATCGAGGCGCTGGCCGGCTTTCTGTCGCCGACCGCGAACAAGATCCGCATGTTCATCGTCGATCTGATCTCTTTCGTCTTTTGCGCGTTCTTCGCCTGGAAATCGTGGACGCTGTTTCATGAAGCCTGGGTGGACGGACAAACCACTTCGTCGACGTTCGCGCCGCCGTTGTGGATTCCGTATTCCATGATGGCGCTCGGCATGACCATGCTCACGCTGCAATTGCTGGTGCAGGTGCTGACCCGCATTACCGGCACCGTCCCTGCATCTGCGGCGGCGAAGGAGGCAGCATGACGCCATTGGTTCTTGGTTCCCTGTATGGGATCGTCACCATCCTCGTAATGTGTTCCGGCATGCCGATCGCTTTTGCGCTCGGCGTGGTGGCAACGTCGTTCATGTATTTCTTCATGCCGGGATCGTCGCTGGATACCGTGACGCAAAACGTCTACGAAGAGATCGCGTCGATCACCTTGCTGTCAATTCCGCTGTTCATTCTCAAAGGCGCCGCCATCGGCAAATCGCCGGCCGGTAAGGACTTGTACTCTGCCATCCACGCCTGGCTGAATCGCGTGCCCGGCGGCCTGGGCATCGCCAACGTGTTCGCCTGCGCCTTGTTTGCAGCGATGGCGGGTTCATCGCCGGCGACTTGCTCGGCAATCGGTTCTGCTGGCATTCCGGAAATGCGCCGTCGTGGTTATTCGCCCGGTTTTGCGGCAGGCATCATCGCTGCGGGCGGCACGCTGGGCATCCTGTTGCCGCCGTCGATCACCATGATCTTGTACGCGGTGGCGGCGGAACAATCGCTGGGACGCTTGTTCCTCGCGGGTATCGGGCCCGGCGTGTTGCTGGTGATTCTGTTCGCCGGTTATGCCGTGTTCCGCGCACGCAAGGAATACAAGATGGCGCATGCCATCTATACCGGTGGCGGCGCCAAATCGGCTTACCTCGACGACGAGCATTTCACGCTGGCGCAAAAGGTGGAGATGCTGCCACGCGTGCTGCCTTTCCTGATCTTGCTGATCGGTGTGATGGTGGCCTTGTATGGCGGTTTCGCGACACCGTCGGAAACAGCCGGTCTGGGCGCTTTGCTGGCCATCGTGCTGATCGCTGTCGTCTACCGCATCTACAAGCCGCGCGAGCTGGTGCCTTTCCTCAACTCGACCATCAAGGAATCGGGCATGCTGCTGCTGATCATCGGCATGTCGCTGCTGTATTCCTATGTGATGAGCTACCTGCACATCAGCCAGTCGGCGGCGCAGTGGGTGGTGGACATGCATCTGTCGAAATGGCTGCTGCTGGCGGTGATTTTGCTGATGGTGATCGTGCTCGGCTTCTTCCTGCCGCCGGTATCGATCATTCTGATGACGGCGCCGATTATCCTGCCGCCGTTGCGTGAGGCCGGGTTTGATCTGATCTGGTTCGGCATCGTCATGACCGTGGTGATGGAAATGGGCCTGATCCATCCGCCTGTCGGGTTGAATTTATTTGTCATCAAGAACATCGCACCCGACATTCCGCTGTCGGAAGTCATCAAGGGTACGATCCCTTTTCTGGCGCTGATGTTCCTGGCCGTGATTCTGTTATGTTTCTTTCCGGGTATTGCCACCGGCTTGCCCAATATCCTCATGGGAGTGAAGTAAATGCGTGCCAGCACCCCCACCGGCCACGTCTGGAATCGTCGGCAAACAAATCGCAATGAACGTCTGGCGCGCGCAAGCAGCGCGCTGGGCAATTCGCTCGAAGGCAAGCTCTTGCCCTCGGCGCGCATTGCCGATTTGCTGTACGCCGTCATCGAATCGGGCGATCGCGTCTGCCTCGAAGGCAACAACCAGAAGCAGGCCGACTTCCTGTCGAAGGCGCTGGCCGGGCTTGATCCGGCGCGCGTGCATGACCTGCACATGCTGTTTTCCGTGCTGGCTCTGCCGGAGCATCTGGACGTCTTCGAAAAAGGCATCGCCTCGAAACTGGACTTTTCCTTCTCCGGTCCCCAGGCCGGTCGGTTGGCCAAGCTGGCGTCAGCAGGTAAACTCAATATCGGCGCGATCCACACCTATCTGGAATTGTTCGGCCGCTATTTCGTCGACCTGACGCCGCGTGTTGCGCTGGTGGCGGCGCAGGCGGCGGATCGCCACGGCAATCTCTACACCGGTCCCAATACCGAGGATACGCCGGCGATTGTCGAAGCCACCGCCTTCAGCAGCGGCATCGTGATCGCACAAGTCAATGAAATCGTCGACGTGTTGCCGCGCATCGACATCCCGGCCGACTGGATCAGCTTCGTCACCAAGGCGCCGACACCGCATTACATCGAACCGCTGTTCACGCGCGACCCGGCGCAAATCTCTGAGATTCAGGTGCTCATGGCGATGATGGCCATCAAGGGCATCTATGCGGAGTACGAAGTGCAGCGTCTTAACCACGGCATCGGTTTCGACACTGCCGCCATTGAGCTGATCCTGCCGACTTATGCGGAATCGCTCGGCCTGCGCGGCAAGATCTGCAAGCACTGGGCCCTGAATCCGCATCCGGCCTTGATCCCGGCGATTGAAGCGGGTTTCGTCGAGTCGGTGCATTCCTTCGGTTCAGAATTGGGCATGGAGGATTACATTCGCGCGCGCCCCGATATTTTCTTCGTCGGCCCGGACGGCTCCATGCGCAGCAACCGGGCGTTCTCGCAAACGGCCGGTCATTACGCCTGCGACATGTTCATCGGATCGACCTTGCAGATCGATTTGCAGGGCAACTCGTCTACTGCAACCCTGGGACGCATTGCCGGTTTTGGCGGAGCCCCCAATATGGGCGCCGACGCACGCGGCCGCCGTCACGCCAGTCCGGCATGGCTCAAGGCCGGCCAGCAGGCGCGGGCAGGCAAGAACACCATTCCACGCGGTCAAAAACTGGTGGTGCAGACCGTGGAAACTTTCCGCGAGCACATGCAGCCGGCTTTTGTAGAAAAGCTCGATGCCTGGCAACTGGCTGAACAGGCGAAGATGCCGATTCCACCGGTGATGATTTACGGCGACGATGTCACGCACATCCTGACCGAAGAAGGTATCGCGAACCTGCTGCTGTGTCGCACCGAAGAAGAGCGCGAGCAAGCCATTCGCGGCGTGGCCGGTTATACGCCGGTCGGTCTGGCGCGCGACAAGCGCATGGTCGAGAACCTGCGCGACCGCGGCATCATCCGCCGCGCCGAAGACATGGGCATCGACAAGCGCCTCGCCACGCGCGATCTGCTGGCGGCCAAGAACATGAAGGATCTGGTGCGCGCCTCCGGCGGCCTGTATAACCCGCCCAAACGTTTCAGGAACTGGTGATATGGAAACCTTGAACTATCGTTTTGAAAACGGCACCCGCAAGCTCTCCGCCAAGGCCGAACTGGTCGGCGTGGTCAGCTCCGGCAATCTGGAAGTACTGATTGAACCGGCCGATCTGCAAGGCGGCTGCTCCGTTGAAATCAAAACCGCAGCACGCGGCTTCGGCGCCATCTGGGAAGCCGTCATCGGAGACTTCAACAAGCGCTGGCAACTCGCTGACACACGCATCTCGATCAACGACATGGGCGCAACACCGGCCGTGGTCAGCCTGCGTCTTGATCAGGCGGTGGAAGCTATGGTGGAGGAAAAATGATGGCGACCAAAAGTGCAAGCTATCTGGAAGCCAACGCGCGCGAACGCATTGCGCTGGTGCTCGACGCCGGCAGCTTTGACGAATTCCTGCCGCCGGCCAAACGCATCGTCAGTCCGCATCTGGGGCAACTGGATGCGCCGGTGTCGTTCGACGACGGCGTGGTAATCGGTCGCGGCAGCCTGAACGGTGCGAAGGTATTTGCAGCAGCGCAGGAAGGCGGTTTCATGGGCGGCGCAGTCGGCGAAGTCCATGGCGCCAAGCTGGTCGGCCTACTCAAGCGTGCCGTGCAAGAGCAAGCCGAAGGCGTGATCCTGCTGCTGGAAACCGGCGGCGTGCGCTTGCACGAAGCCAACGCCGGCCTGATCGCCGTGTCCGAAGTGATGCGTGCCGTGCTGGATACGCGCGCGGCTGGCATCCCCGTGATAGTGCTGGTGGGCGGCTCCAACGGCTGCTTCGGCGGCATGGGCATTGTGGCCCGTTGCGCCAACGCCATCATCATGTCGGAAGAAGGGCGTTTGGCGATGTCGGGCCCGGAAGTCATCGAAACCGCCAACGGCGTTGAAGAGTTCGACTCGCGCGACCGTGCGCTGGTCTGGCGCACCACCGGCGGCAAGCATCGTTATCTTCTGGGCGATTGCCAGGGCATCGTGGCGGATGACGCCGACGCGTTTCGGGCGGCGGCATCGCAGACTTTGCAGGGATTCAAAGGTAACCCGGCGGCATTGACCTTGCAGGCATTGGAAACGGAACAAGCCATGCTCGAACAACGCATCGCGCGCTTTGGCGATGCGGCCGATCCACAGGAGATCTGGGAGCGATTGGGCATGACACAAATGCAGGCGCAGCAGCTTCCGATGCTGGAAGCCGGGCCGTTCACCGCACTGGCCGAAGCGCATCGCGTGAAAGGAACACCATGAGCTGGCAAACATTGGCGGACGAACTGTTCCCGCAAGGCCATAGCATTACCGAGAAGGCCGAGTTCTTGTCCGGCACGGCACAGGTCGATGGCGAGATCGTGACTGTCGTCGGCACCACCGGCCATACGCCGATCGGCATCGAGATCGCGCTGTCGCAGGCGCAGGCAATCCTGCACACCGTACGTGAGCATCCGGGGCGTTCCATCGTCATCCTGGTCGATACGCAAGGCCAGCGTCTGCGCCATCGCGACGAAATGCTCGGCATCAACAGCTACATGGCGCATCTGGGAAAATGCATCGACCTGGCGCGCCGTCAGGGGCACAAGATCATCGGGCTGGTGTATGACCAGGCCTTGTCGGGCGGCTTCATCACCAGCGGTCTCATGGCCGACGCCTGCTATGCCTTGCCGAATGCGACCATCCGCGTGATGGGCTTGCCCGCCATGGCGCGCATCACCAAGGTGCCGGAAGAGCGTTTGGTCGAACTGGCCAAGAGCAATCCGGTGTTTGCACCGGGTCCGGAAAACTATCGCCGCATGGGTGGTGTCGCTGAAATATGGAGAGGCGATCTGGCCGCGCAATTGAAGCAGGCAGTAGCCGATGCCGACAACAAGGACGGACGCGCCGCCCTCGGTCAGGAACGCGGCGGACGTAACTGGTCGCAACGTGTTGTGAATGCCATCGTCAGCGGCAGCGATGTCCAGGCCGTATAAGCGACACGGTCTGGTCTGGCTCAGTGAACGCGGCTGGCAAGATGCCGCGTTGATGCTGCCGGAGGAGCATCGTCACCATGTACGCCAGTGGCAGTTGCACGACTGGCCGGCGGTCGTACGCCGCCAGGATGCCGATTGCCCGGCAGATGCCGTCTGCCTGGGCGTCGCGCTGCCACCGGATGCGGAAGGCAACAAGCTGCGCCTGCCTTTGCGCGTGGCAAAAGACTGTGTGCGATTGGTGCGAGATCCGCTGGAGATCCCCGACGTGACTGGGCATGTGGCACCGTCGTGGCGCGACGCGTTGCAACAGCTGAATAGCGATGTCTCATCACGAGGATTCTCCGTAAGAGTCTATGGTTCGCTGGCATTGCAGGCGCTGACAGATCAGGCGTATCTGCGCGCTTCTTCCGATATCGACCTGCTGTTCCGTCCGTCGAGCCAAGCGCAGTTGACAGAGGGCATCGGTTTGCTTGAGCACCATGCGAAAACCTTGCCGCTGGATGGCGAAGTCGTTTTCCCCGATGATGCCGCGGTGTCCTGGAAAGAATGGGCGCAAGCCTGCCCGCATCCGGACAATCGTGTGTTGCTCAAGCGCAGCCGCGACGTCGCCTTGACGCGTGTTGGCGACTTGCAGGCGATGTTGAACAATAGCGAAACACAGGAGCGGCCGACATGTCCGGCCTGAATTCTCTCGCCAATCAGCCTGCGATGCGTCTGGCGACCGTGCCGCACTATACCGAGCGGCGACGCCGGCAACGCAGCCTGCGCGACTTTTGCCGCATGCTGGGGCGCGAGGCAGTGCGCAGTCT
Organism: Herbaspirillum sp. GW822-FHT03A08; assembly: GCF_058801885.1. Taxonomy (NCBI): domain Bacteria; kingdom Pseudomonadati; phylum Pseudomonadota; class Betaproteobacteria; order Burkholderiales; family Oxalobacteraceae; genus Herbaspirillum; species Herbaspirillum sp. GW822-FHT03A08. Next base: position 261,250 of record NZ_JBXANR010000005.1, read on the forward strand.
GTATCAGGAGCTGGTGCTGTATCCCAAGCCGGGGCTGGTTTCGCTGGTCGACAACGGCAGTCACGACGACATGGATGCGTCGACCTTCATGCGTAGTTTGTTTTCCTTGCGGCATTACTTTATCGATATCGCGGAGGCCGGCACGCGCGGGGCGCCATTCAGCGAACTCAAGCAACTCGGCATCAAGGCGGAGCAGCGCATGCTGCGCGCCACCGCCGGTATCAACACCCATCGCGGGGCGATCTTCGGTCTCGGTATGCTGTGCGCCACACTGGCTTCATGCCGGGCGCAAGGCATGACTCTGTCTCCACCAGCAGTGCGCGCCGCCTTACTGATTCAATGGGGCGACGCATTGACCGCGCATACCAGTGCCGGTGAGGCCTGCAGCAACGGCTTGCGGGTTGCTGCGCATCACGCGGTCGGCGGCGCGCGCGAAGAAGGCGCGTTGGGTTTTCCCTCCGTCTTTGACATCGCCTTGCCGCAATTGCAGGCGACGCTGGACGCCGGGCGCGGCTGGCAATGCGCCAAAGTCGACGCCTTGTTCGCGTTGATGGCGCACGTCAGCGACACCAACATCTATCATCGCGGCGGCAGCGCCGGAGCGGCCATAGTGCAAGAGCGCAGCCGGGCTTTTATGGCAGAGGGCGGTACCGGCAATGCCGGCTGGCAAGCGGCTGCGGAAGCATGCCATCGAGAATTTGTGCGGCATCGCCTGTCGCCGGGCGGTGCCGCGGATCTGCTGGCGGCGGCCTGCTTGCTGCATGCGGTGTGTTTCAGCAAGAGCGCTGACCGCACTAACGCCAATATTATTCAACCGGCATGACCGAACGTTTTGCCATCCTCTGTCCCGGACAAGGCGGCCAGCATGCCGCCATGTTCGACTTGCTGCGCAATGACGCGCGCGGCGCCGAAGTTTTGCAGAGCTATGCGCTTGACCGGCAGCTGGGACAACCTCTCTACACCGTTTTACAAGACAACAGCCTGTTATTCGCCAACCGCCAGGCACAACCGCTGGTGGTCGCCGCCGGTCTGGCGGCATGGCAAGTATTGCGCGATGAATTGCCGATGCCGGATTTGGCGGCCGGATACAGCATTGGCGAATTGACGGCATATGGCGTTGCCGGATCGCTTTCGGCGACGGTCGCGATCGCTCTTGCAACCGCGCGCGCCGGCTATATGGATGCATGTCTGCACGATGAGCCGCAGCAAGGCCTGATGTCAGTCAGTGGCTTGCCGGTTGAAGAAGCGACTGCGATTTTGCAGCAGCATCATGCCTATGTGGCGATCCGGACGGGCTTCGATACGCTTATTGCCGGCGGCCGCAGCACAGACTTGCAAACAGCCGGACGGCAATGTGAGGCGCAAGGCGGCAGAACGAGTGTGTTGCCGGTTGGCATCGCATCGCATACGCCGCTGATGGCTTCGGCCGTGACGCCATTCTCCATGGCACTCGATGCAGTCGATTTTCGCGACCCCGCAGTTCCGGTCTTGGCTGGTATTTCGGCTCAGGAAGTCCGAAGCAAAGATGTGGCGAAAGAGTGTCTGGTGCAGCAACTCACGGCCACCATCCACTGGTCCGCATGCATGGATGCCTGCGCAGAACGCGGCATCACTCTCGCACTCGAGCTCGGTCCGGGCTCGGCGTTGTCACGCATGCTGCGCGAGCGTCAGCCGCACATTGAATGCCGTTCCCTCTCTGATTTTCGCAGCCTTGCGGGTGCGTCAAAGTGGCTGCAAAGCCGCATCGCCTGAGGTTTTTGCAACCTACGGGGGAGTTCTTTGTTGACTAATAATCAAGCTTTGCACACGCATCTTCAAAACCCGTCATGTACGCTTGAAATGTAACTATCAATTAGGTACATTGGACTCGTCATTCAGGTTTCATAAAAATATAAACAAACCATCAACCTTGCTCCACTGACAGAGTTTTTGAGTGCTCCCGCAGCACCCAATGATGAGACAAGAAACTAGGCAGCAATCAAGTAGAAAATAAAGTTCGCCCTGATATAACAGAGCAATGGCAGGCAATTCGTACTCGACTTACTTACGGCTCTCACAAGATACGGACATAAGCGATGACTTCACAAGTCTCCGAAACGGAGATTGCAGATTTTCGGATGCTATTTGAATCGGTGCCGGGATTGTTTCTTGTCCTGCTGCCCGATTTCACCATTACCGCAGTCAGTGATGCTTACCTGCAGGCAACGTTGACGCGGCGTGAGCAGATCGTCGGGCGTCACCTGTTCGAGGTGTTTCCCGACAATCCGGACGATCCTGACGCCGACGGCGTGGCCAATCTGCGCCGCTCGCTGGAGCGCGTGCTCCAGACCAGAATGCCGGACGCCATGGCGATGCAGAAATACGATGTGCCGCGGCCGGACGGCAAGGGTTTTGAAGAGCGCTATTGGAGTCCGTCGAACTTTCCGGTGATGGATGCCGATCGCAACATTCTCTATATCATGCATCGCGCGGAAGACGTCACGTCCTATGTCCAGCTCAAGAAAAATCGCGACGAGCTGGGACGTCTGCATGACGAGCTGCAAAAAATGGTGTGTGCCAATGAGCTGGAGCTGCCGGAGCTGACGGAAGACATCAGTGCCGACAACCAGCATCTGCACGCGCTCAACCGGGCGCTCAAGCTGGAGATCCTGGCGCGCAACAAGCTGGAAGAAACCAATCGCGAACTGAACCGCGAGCTCCAGAGCAACAACGAAAAGCTGGAGGCCAGCAACAAGGAACTGGAAAGTTTCAGCTATTCGGTCTCGCATGACTTGCGCGCACCGCTGCGTGCCATCGACGGTTTTGCGCGCATGCTGGAAGAAGATATCGCCGACCAGCTGGACGAAGAAGGGAAGCGCAAGCTGGAAGTCATCCGCAACAACACCCGCAACATGGGGCGGTTGATTGACGAGTTGCTGGAATTTTCGCGATTGGGCCGCAAGGAACTCAACTTCGGTCATCTCGACATGTCAGCGCTGGCGCAGGCAGCCTTCAATGATGCCGCCAGCGTTGTCGTCAACGATACGACGCTGTCGCTGGGTGAATTGCCCGCCGCGCGGGGCGACATTACGCTGATCAAACAGGTCTGGTTCAACCTCATGTCCAACGCCTGCAAGTTCAGCGCCAAGCGCGAGCAGGCGCATATCACAATCAAGGGCACTGTCGCGGACGGCGTATTGACGTATACGGTCAGCGACAACGGCGCCGGCTTCGATATGCGCTATTACAACAAGCTGTTCGGCGTGTTCCAGCGTCTGCATCGGGTCAGCGAGTTTGAGGGGACCGGCGTCGGCCTGGCGATCGTACACCGTATCGTGACACGTCATGGCGGACGAATCTGGGCCGAAGGCGTGGTTGGCGAGGGCGCCACGTTTTATTTCACGCTCCCCGTGGTAGCGCAATAAGCGCAAAAGGATGGCAATGAACAACTTTGAAAAGATCGACATTCTCCTGGTGGAGGACAATCCTTACGATGCCGAGTTGTCGATGCGCGCGCTGCAAAAGAAGAAGCTTGCCAACAAGGTCGAATGGGTGCAGGACGGCGCTGATGCGTTGGATTTCATTTTTTCCAAAGGCATCTATGCGCATCGCGAGCAGGATGAACCGCTCAAGCTGATCCTGCTGGATATCAAGCTGCCCAAGGTCAGCGGTATTGACGTGCTGCGCAAGATCAAGGCCGATCCCGTCACGAGATCAATCCCGGTGGTTATGCTGACGTCTTCCGCCGAAGGGCAGGATCTGAGCGAGTGTTATCAACTTGGCGTCAATAGTTATATCGTCAAACCGGTGGAGTTTGAAAGCTTTCAGGAAGAGGTCGAGAAAGCCGGCTTCTACTGGATGCTTGTCAACCGCGTACCAGCATCATAAAAACAGGGCATGGGGATGAGAAGAGGAACACTCAAGATTCTGATGGTGGAGGATGATCCGGGCGATGTGGAATTGTCGCGCTATGAACTGGTGCGCGCAGGCATCGCCTGCGACATCCATCAGGTGGAGACCGAAGATGCCTTCCTCGATGCGCTGAGCCGCTATCAGCCGGATATCGTTCTGGGCGATTTTTCCTTGCCCAATTTCGATGGCATGTCAGCGCTGCAAATCGTGCAGCAGATCACGCCAAGCACGCCGTTCCTGTTTGTTTCCGGCACCATGGGCGAAGAACGCGCGATCAAGGCGCTCAAGCAGGGCGCCTACGACTACGTCCTCAAATCCAACCTGGCGCGCTTGCCCTCGGCGGTGGAGCGCGCCTTGCAGGAGGCGCACCAGAACCAGATCCGTCACAAGATGGAACAGGCGTTGCAGGCCGAACGCAATCTCTTGTCCGCCATCTTCGACACTACGGGCGCCTTGGGCATGATGCTGGACAAGGACGGCCGCATCATGCGCTTCAACCAGGCAGCCGAGCGCACGACTGGCTATACCTTCTCGCAGGTCCAGGGCAAGCAATTCTGGGATGTGTTCTTCCCGCCGGAAGAGATGGAGCCGGTCCGCAATCATTTTCTGCATTGGCATCTGCAGTCGCAACCGCTGCAATACCAGAGCCGCTGGCTGACCACCGGCGGTGAACGGCGCGAGATCCTGTGGCTGACCACTTTTCTGCAGGACGACAGCGGGTTGGCGCTCAATTTCATTTGCAGCGGCATCGATATCACGCAGTGGCGTCAGGCGGAAGATCGTGTTCATCGCCTGAGCAATTACGATGTCCTCACCGGCTTGCCCAACCGCAGTCTGTTGCGTGACCGCCTGGAGCAAGGCATCACGCGGGTGGAGCGCGAGCAGCGGCCCGGCCTGATTGCGGTCATCCTGATCGGCGTGCGCGGCGCCATTGCCGTGCGCGAGAGCCTGGGCTTGCAACTGAGCGAGGATGCGCTGGTGGAAGCCAGCCGCCGCTTGTCCGGATTGATGCAGCATGATGCGACGCTGGCGCGCTTTGGCGACACCAGCTTTGCCATGGTGCTGCATGTTCACGCACAGGACCAGATCGCGATGGTGGTGCAGGAGATTATCGACGTGCTCGATCAGCCGTACCACGTTGACGGCCATGAAGGCGTCTATCTGGAGTCCGGCATCGGCGCGACCGTCTATCCCAACGACGGCGATAGTGGCGATGCCTTGCTGCAAGCGGCTGAGGTTGCCATGCATCGCGCCATGGATAACGTGCTGGAACGCTTTCAGTTCTATACGCCGAGCCTGAACAACCAGGTCAGCCACCGGTTGCAGATGGCATCGCAATTGCGCCAGGCGGTGCAAAAGCATGAACTGATCCTGCACTATCAGCCGCAAGTGTCGCTGGACAGCGGCAAGATCGTCGGCGTCGAAGCTTTGCTGCGCTGGCAGCATCCGGAGAAGGGCATGATCTCGCCGCTGCAATTCATTCCGCTGGCGGAAGAAACCGGCCTGATCGTGCCGATCGGGGAATGGGTCTTGCGCACTGCCTGCGAACAAGGCAAGCGTTGGCATGACCTGGGCATACACGGACTGACGATGGCAATCAATTTGTCAGCCAAACAGTTCGCGCTGAACAATCTGGCCAGCGTGGTGCGCCATGCGCTGGACGACAGCGGTTTCGATTCACATTGCCTGGAACTGGAACTGACCGAAAGTGCTTCGATGGAAACACCGGAAAAAAGCATCGAGGTCATGCAACTGCTCAAAGCCATGGGCGTGCGCCTGTCGATCGACGACTTCGGCACGGGTTATTCCAACCTCAATTACCTCAAGCGCTTTCCGGTGGATCAGTTGAAGATCGATCGTTCCTTCGTGCAGGATGTCACCACCGATGCGGACGACCTCGCCATCGCCAAAGCCGTCATCGCGCTGGCGCGCAGCCTGCATCTGGAAGTGCTGGCCGAGGGGGTGGAAGACCAGGGGCAGTACGATGTGATGAAGCAGAACGGTTGCGATAAAGTGCAGGGCTACTACTTCAGCAAACCGTTGCCTGTGGTCGAATGTACCCGGTTTTTGCTGGAACATGGCAAGGGCAGCTGACAATGCGCTGACGCCTGCTGCATGGTCATTGCACGGATGCGATTTTGATGGATAATCGGCGTCCATGACCTCTGCAACTTCTCTTCCTTCCTCTTCACTATTTCACGGCATTTTGCTGGCTGCGGGAAAAGGCTCCCGCTTCGATCCCAGCGGCGCCGACAACAAGCTGCTGGCGTCGTTGCCGGACACGGACGACTGCGTGGTGGTCGCTGCTGCGCGCAAACTACTGGCCGCATTGCCGGTGGTTGCCGTGGTCAATTCCGTGCAAGGCGAAGTGGCCCGGCGTCTTTTGGCGATCGGTTGCGAGCTGGTGGAATGTACCGATGCCGGTGAGGGGATGAGCGCTTCGCTGATGTGCGGTGTTAACCATACGAAGGACGCAGCCGGCTGGATCATTGCCCTGGGCGACATGCCGCATGTGCAGACGTCAACGCATGGCGGTCTGCTGGCAGCGCTTAAGGATGGCGTTGAGATTGCCGTGCCGGTTTATCTGGGGCAGCGCGGCAACCCTGTTGCCTTCGGCCGCAGGCACCTGGATGGCTTGCTGCAGTTGAGCGGCGATCGTGGTGCGAGGGAGTTGCTGAAGACTTTCCCGGTCAACGAGGTTCCTGTCAACGATCCGGGCATTCACCGCGACATCGATACACGTGCAGATCTTGCGGTCTCCGGCAAGATCGTCTGACGGCAAACAACCCGTTTCTTATTTGCTGAATTCACCGACCCTGCAACTACCGCCTCCCTCAGTGCCGGGCAGGGGATCGGTGCGTGCCGCATGGGTCTGCGAGATGGACACGCCGTTGCGGATGGCTGTCATTTCGGCAAGGACGGCGATGGCAATTTCCGGCGGTGTACGCGCTCCGAGGAACAAGCCGACAGGGCCGTGCAGCTTGTCGATCTCAGCGCTGCTGATGTCGAACAAGGCCAAGCGTTCACGGCGCTTGATGTTGTTGGTGCGTGAGCCGATGGCGCCGATATAGAAAGCCGGAGACTTGAGCGCTTCGATCAGCGCCATGTCGTCCAGTTTTGGATCATGTGTGAGTGTCACGACCGCACTGTTGGCATCCAGCTGCAGGCGCAGCAGCAGATCGTCGGGCATTTCATCGGAGAGCTCGACGCCGGCAATATCCCATTCCTTCAGGTACTCTTCACGCGGATCGCAGACGATCACCTGGTAATCCAGCGCCAGTGCAAACTGCGCGACATAACGCGACATTTGCGCCGCGCCGATGATGATCAGGCGATAGCGCGGGCCGAAGGGCGCGATCAGCTGGCGGCCCTGCACCAGTGTCTGCCGCGCGTCGCTGTCGGTGGACAGCGTTGCCGCACCGGTATCGAGGTCCAGTGTACGCGTCACGCGCAGGCCCTGGCGCACGGCGGCCAGCAACTCCGTAATGCGCGACGCAGCGGAGACCGGCTCCATCATGATTTCCAGCGTGCCGCCGCAGGGCAGGCCGAAGCGATGCGCCTCGTCGGCGGTGAGGCCGTATTTCAATTCGAACGGCAAGGCGTCGCGCAGTTCTCCATCCTGAATGCGGCGGATCAGGTCATCCTCCACGCACCCGCCGGAAACGGAACCACGGACATGGCCATCGCCACGAATCGCCATCATGGAACCGACCGGGCGCGGCGCCGATCCCCAGGTATGGGTCACGGTGCCGAGCAGGACGCGGTGTCCCTGCTCGTGCCAGGCGAGGGCGGTATTGAGGACGTCGAAGTCGATGGATTCCATGGGTTCTCCGTGTTAACTACATGCGGACCTACGTGCAAACCGCCGCTTTGCTGGTTTCAGTCATCACGCTTTTTCAGGCTTCTTCAACTGCTCGCGAATCGGCAACTGGCGGATACGCTTGCCGGTTGCCGCAAAGATCGCATTGCAGAGCGCCGGCGCGATAGTCGGCGTGGCCGGTTCACCGACGCCGCCCAGCGGCACATCCAGCGTATGCGGCACGATGTGCACCTGAATCTGGCCGGGTGCGGCGAAGGCGCGCAAGACTTCGTAGTCGTGGAAATTGCTTTGCTCCACGGCGCCGTTCTTGAACGAGATCTCGCCTGTCATTGCCAGGCTGATGCCCATGATGCAAGCGCCTTCGACTTGCGAGCGGATGCGGTCCGGGTTAATCGATGGGCCGCAATCGACTGCGATGTCGACACGCGGAATCGATACTTCACCTTCATCGTTGACTGCCACTTCAACCACTGCCGCGATATACGTCACGAAGCTGTAGCACACTGCCAGACCCAGCCCGCGGCCCTTGGGCAGCTTGCGTCCCCAGCCGGCCTTCGCCGTTGCCAGTTCGATCACGCCGCGCATGCGGCCTGTATCGAGCGGATAACGTTCAGGCGACTCGCCGTAGTTCCAGCCGTCGGACATCTCTGACGGACTGATCTTACGCGCCGGGCCGATCAGCTCCAGCAGGTAGTCGCGATGATCGCGCCTGGCTGCTGCAGCCAGTTCGGCGCTGAACGATTGGACAGCAAAAGCATGTGGAATGTTCGATACCGAGCGGAACCAGCCGATGCGCGTGTGTGCTTCGACTTCCGGCGCTTCCACGCGGAAATTCGGTATCGCGTAAGGGATGTTGATCGCCGACATGCCCAGCTCGAACGGCGCTTCGCCTTTGGCGCCGGCGACGAAGATGGATGCAATGGTGGGCGCGACCGTGCGATGCAGCCAGGCGTTGACCTTGCCGTTGGCGTCGAGCGAAGCTTCCAGATGTTCGACCGAAACGGTATGCAGGTAATCGTGGTGAATGTCGTCTTCCCGCGTCCAGGTAACCTTGACCGGTGCGCCATTCATGGCCTTGGACAACAGTGCTGCTTCAGCGGCGAAGTCCGGCTTGGACTTGCGGCCGAAACCGCCGCCCAGCAAGGTCACGTTGACGGTGACTTCTTCCGGTTTCAGGCCGAGATGACCGGCGACGGTCTCGCGCGTAGCTTGCGGCGCCTGAACGCAGGCCCAGACTTCGCATTTGCCATTGACGATGCGGGCAACCGCAGCCGGCGGCTCCATGGTCGCGTGGGCAACGTGAGGCAGATAGTATTCTGCTTCGATACGGCGTGTGGAGCCGGACAGCGCAGCCATGGTGTCGCCGTTATTGCGCACGGCCTTGCCTGGTTTGCGTGCAGCGGCTTCCATGGTCTTGCGATATTCTGCTGAATCGTAGGCGCCGTTGGGACCGTTGTCCCAGGTTAGCTTGAGCGCTTCGCGGCCCTTGATCGCAGCCCAGGTATTGCGCGCAATCACAGCAACGCCGCCCAGCGGATTGAACAGCGCCGGCGGCGGGCTGCCTTTGAGTTCGACCACGCGGATCACGCCGGGGACTTTCAGCGCTTCACTGCTGTCGACGCTGGCCAGTTTGCCGCCGAATACCGGTGGGCGGGCGATGACGGCGTAGACCATGCCTTCAAGACGGGTGTCGATGCCGTATTGCGTGTTGCCGGTGACGATGTCGTGCAAGTCGATGCCGCGCGTGCTGTCCTTGCCGATGTAGCGGAATTGCTGAGGCGTCTTGAGACGAATCGCTTCGCGCGCCGGCAGCGGCAGTTTGGCCGCATCTGCTGCCACATCGCCGAAGCCGAATTTGCGGCCGCTGGGCTTATGGATGACTTCGTGATTTTTGGTTTCGACTTCGGCGACCGGGACTTTCCAGCGTGCCGCAGCAGCGGTTTCCAGCATCAGGCGGGCGGTGGCGCCGACCTGGCGCATGGGGCCGAAAGAGTGGCGCATGCTGCGCGAGCCGTCGGTATTCTGGTTGCCGTATTTTTCCTGATCGCCTTGCGCTTGCACTACGCGCACGCGGCTCCAGTCGGCTTCCAGTTCATCGGCTACCACCATCGGCAGGCTGGTGCGCACACCCTGGCCCATTTCCGAGCGGTGGGCGACGATGGTGACGACGCCGTCGGCGCCGATGGAAACGAACAGCAGCGCGCTGTCCTTGAGTCCGCCTGGCATACCGTCGCCGCCGAATTTAGGAGCGTCGGCTGCTGTGACGATGCCGTTGATACCAACCGTCAGCGCCAGACCGGTGAAGGCGCCGATGCCCTTGAGCAGGCTGCGGCGGCTCAGTTGTACTTGGCCGAGCTCATCGACGAGTGTACTCATGCCTGCGCTCATTTGGCGCCTCCGTTTTGTCCTGCAGCTTGCTTGATGGCAGCCTTGATGCGCGTGTACGTACCGCAGCGGCAGATGTTGCCGCTCATGGCGTCATCGATGTCTTTGTCGGTCGGATTCGGCGTGGTCTTCAGCAACGCTGTGGCGGACATGATCTGGCCGGCCTGGCAGTAGCCGCACTGCGGCACGCCGAGCGCCATCCAGGCGTCTTGCACCGACTTGCCGATTTTGTCTTCAGCAACCGCTTCAATGGTTGTGATCTGCTTGCCGGCAGCGGCGGAAATCGGGGTAATGCAGGAGCGGATCGGCTGGCCGTCCAGATGGACCGTACAGGCCCCGCACAAAGCCATGCCGCAACCGAACTTGGTGCCGGTCATGCCAAGCTGATCGCGCAGGGTCCAGAGGATGGGCGTGTCGTCGGGCAAATCGACGTTGTGCTGTTTGCCGTTGATGGTGAGCGTGGGCATTTTTTCTTATACCTTTCCGACTTGGGGGTGACCTAGTGAAGGAATATTTCGCTGCCATAGGCAATGTAGCAGCAAATCCATAGCGCTGGAGTATCGCAATGATTGCCGCCTGTTGAAATGGCATGCTTGGGAATTCACGATTCCCGATTGAGGAATAATCGGACGATTGCCTTATAGGGCCGATTTCGAGTCGACAGGAAAATCGCCGGAAGCCGACAGCGCATCAACCAATGCATCAAACACCAGCCGTACGCGCGCCGGCACCGGCCCGCGCTGAGGGCGGTATACATAGAGGTCCCAAGGCGTCGGCTCCAGCTCCGGCAGCACCGTGACCAGTTCGCCGCTGCGGATATGTGGCATGGCCATGAAAGCGGTCAGCTGGCCGAAGGCCACGCCGTCAAGCACCGAGCGCCGCTCGGTGTCGGGATCGTCGGTAATGAAGGCCGGCAGGCGCGGGCCGACCTGCTGGCCGTCCGCGAAATACCAGGGCCAGATGCGGCCGGTGTTGCGGTCGACGATGGCGCTCATCGGACGCTCCACCAGTTGTTCCAGCGTGGTCGGGACGCCGCAGCGCGCAATCAGCGCCGGGCTGGCGCAGACAAAGAACGCCACCTTGGCGACGGCGCGCGCGACATAGCGGCTGTCGCGCAGGAAGCCGACGCGGATGCCGATGTCGATCTTGTCGTCGACCGCATCGGTGATGACTTCCGACAGACGCAGATCCAGTGTGATGTTGGGGTGGTCGAGCGCAATCTTGTTAAGCAGCGGCAGCAGATAGGTGCGTGTCAGCGTGCTGGGTGCGGTGATGCGGACGAGTCCGCGCAGCTCGTTGTCGTTGCGATGATTGTTGTCGAGAAACAAATCATCGAGCGCATTGATTGACATGCGGGCGCGATGCATGAGGCGCTCGCCGAAGGCGGTGATGCGCACCTGGCGGGTATTGCGATGGAACAGCAGTTCGCCGAAAGCCGCCTCCAGCTCTTTAACGGCGCGCGTGACCACTTGCGGCGAGATGCCCATGCGCACGGCGGCCTCGCGAAAGTTGGCACTTTCTGCGGCCATGCAAAAAATCCGTAATTGCTCAATGCGGTTCAGCTCGCTCTCCCTGTTGCTGCGTTTTCTATGCCCGTTTGAGGGAGCATTTTTGCGCTTCCGGCATTATTCCATAAACAGGAATTTTGGATGCAAGCGAGGCAATTCCTGCAATTCGCCGCGAATGTTCTATGGTGAAGAGAGAAGCCGGAAGAACAGTTGGGCATACCGAAAACAAGGTAAAAGCGGGCCTCAAAGGCAGCCTTGGAATGCGGCGGAAATCCGGTTGAACTAATGATTTTTACCCTAGTCCCACTTGAAGATCATGCTGAAAAGCACGTATTTCCGATCGTGATAATCGTTGTAATGATTGACAAACCGGCAAGGGAGAAATGATGAAAGTGGATGTGTACAAAAGGTCTGAAGACAGCAATCTCTGTTCTTATCTCGTTGTTCCGACCGAAAAACCTTTGCCTCAGGAGGTCGCCAGCACCGACTGGCTGGTGCATGAATTGAACGTGGATTTTGAGCGCGACGGCAAGAAGCACTTCACGCTCAACCCTGATGACGCTTTTCATCAGATCGGCGAAAAGGGCTACGCGATCAGCCATCTGGGCGACCGCACCACCGATACCGAGGCACATTGATCAGTGGCGCGGATCTAAGCCGGGTCTGCGCAGGAATCTGGAAAAGGAAAAAGGAAAAGAGCGTAGTGTAAGGACGCAAGAGGAAAACCGCACACAAACGAGGAGACATCATCATGCCGATAGAACAGGTGGGCGACTACGAAATCGAGTATTCGGCCGTGAAGCTGGTTTCGGATAGTAATAACTGGACGGCCACGGTCGCAATTTTCGGCCCGTCGACCAATCCCATGCATCGCAACGCCATTTTTCCATCGCAGCGGGTCTTGCTGGATACGACCTTCGACGATGAAAAATCGGCTGAGCAGGAAGCCCGGAAGGCAGCGATAGAGATGCTGCCGCATCACTAAGAGTCAGATGGAAGGTCATCGCAGGGCGATGCGCGATCAGGGGCCGCAGGCCGGAGGGATTTCATCGTCACTGCTGCACACCTGATCGCGTCCGCGCGCCTTGGCGGTGTAGAGTGCCTTGTCGGATGCGCTGACGAGGTCCATCAGGTTGCAGTTCTTGTTCGGGACGATCGACTGCACGCCGACGCTGATGGTCACGATCCCGGTCGGGTTCTTGCCGTGCGGAATATTCAGATTGCGCACGTCGGTGCAGATTTTTTCCGCAACATTGATGGCGCCTTTGAGATCGGTATTAGGCAGCAGGATGGCGAACTCTTCGCCGCCGTAACGGGCCGACAGATCGCCCGGCCGGTTCATCTGGATCACCTTGCCGATTTTTTGCAGGCATACGTCGCCGGCAGGGTGGCCGTAGGTATCGTTGTATTTCTTGAAGTGATCGACATCGATCATCAGCAGCGCCAGCGGCTGGCTTTCGCGTTTGGCGCGGTTGAATTCATTGGCCAGGGTGACATCGAACTGGCGGCGGTTGGCGACGCCGGTGAGGCTGTCTTCCAGCGCCATCTTCTGCAAGGCCTTGTTCATTTCCACCAGTTTTTCTCGTGCGGACAGCAGTTTTTGCTGGGCCTGGGCGCGCAGTTTGATCTGATCGACCAGGCGTTTTCCCAGCCAGGCCAGCATCGCCACCAGAATCAGCACGCCGATCGATTGCAGCAGCGTTTCCGTGCGCCAGCCGGCGAGTACTTCGTCGTAGGACACACCGGCAGTGACAAACAGCGGATATTTCTCCAGGCGTTTATAGCTATAGATGCGCAGCAAGCCGTCGCGCGGTGATTTGATCTGGGCAACGCCGCGCTTGTTGCGGCGGGCATGTTCGCTGACCAGATTGCCGCTGCTGATATTTTTGCCGATGGAATCCGCTTGCAGCGGATGCTCGGCCAGGAGAATGCCGGCTTGCGTCGCCAGCAGGATCTCGCCTTTTTTGCCGGTATCCAGGCTGGTGTAGAACTTCAGGAAATATTCCACAGGTACAGTGGCCAGCGCGACGCCGGCGAAACTGCCGTCGGGGCGGTTGATGCGGCGTGACACCGGGATGACCCAGTCGCCGGTAGAGCGGCTTTTGACCGGCACACCAATGTGCGCGTTGCGGTCGGTGTGGGTCATGTGAAAGATGAAATACTCGCGGTCGGAGTTATTCAGCATCCAGGGTGCGTCGTCGAGAGAGTTGACCAGCCATTTGCCGGTCTGGTCGTAAATGAACAGGCCCTGCAGCTGCGGCAACTCTTTGACGTAGGATGCCAGCAGCGGATACAGGCGCGCCAGCGCTTCACGGTCATTGCCTTCCACTTCCAGCCGCTGCACGATGCCGAACAGCACCGAATCGGCCGAGGTCAGCGTCGCTTCAGCATGTTCGGCCAGTGCCCGCGACAGGTTGGCGGTCGCGACCTGAGCGTCGTCGACATCCTTGTTGCGAACACTCCAGGAAAAGAAGATGTGCAGTGCAAGGATGGAAATGCAGACCAGTCCGACGAAGACGGTAGCAAAAATGCGGATGTTGACGCGCTTGGCGCTGGAGGAGGCCGGGGCCTCTTCAGGGGTAGTCATCTATATCGATTCCATTTTCGTTCTGTGAACGGATATCGGTGAAACATAACTACGGGCTATAACTAAGAGTTTTTGCTGCCGACGCAATCTACTTGTTTTAGCGGCATTGAAAATAGCAACGAAGTATTTACACGATAGCAGCAATGAGAAGGAATGTGCGCAAAGAGAAGACGAATTAATCCAGCTCATTTCTCTCGCTTATAAACAGGCATCCGCTGCTTGCCGGTGACTTGCGGCCCAGACCGCAGCGGCTCGCCGCAAGGCTCAGCCGCGCGCGCCGGGCACGCTTTGCCAGCGCACGCTGCGCACGCATTTCTCCAGCCCCAGACGGCTGACCAGACGCACCAAAGCCGCGCGTTCAGCCGTGGTGCAGGTCAGGGAGATGGTGTAGTCCACCCGTTGCTGATGGGCGCGCGGTTTGATTTCCAGTTCGTAACCCTGATCGAAGCCTTCCTGCAATTGCAACAGGATCAGCTCTTCGATCTGCTGCGCCCCGTCACAGCGGCACGAAGCGATCACTTCGTAAGGAAGGCGTTGCAGCGATGTTGGCGACGTATTGTTCAGGAAATAGTTGCCGTTGAAAAAGGTATCGAGTTTGGTTTCCAGTTTGGTGATGCGCATGGCTTTACTCCTTTCCCCGGGGAGATTCCGCGTTGCCGTTTGGGCGCGGAATGTCCCTTTTATATGTGACTTTTGTGTAACTGCTGTACTGCTGTTTTTGCTATAACGTCCGGCGTTTATACTTCGACGACATTGAGCACGGCCCAACGTGCGGCGCTGACGCCTTTTTCCAGGCTGACCCGGCTGACGATCTGTTCCAGCTGCAAATGATTGCTGGGCGAAGTGATCAGATCGGCGCGCACTTCCAGCTGATTGCCGGAAGGCAGGTCTTCACTGTGCAGCGACTGTACGATCAGATGCGGCATGCCGTTGAGCATATGCAGCATCAGCGTGCGGACCTGGACTTCATCGTCGGGGCGACAGACGATCGAGAGGCGGTAGACCTGCTCGACTTCGGTTGCGCGTTGCAGGTCCTGCTTGTTGATCAGGTGGGCGAGGCTGCGCAACAGTACGTTGGCGCCCAGGATGGCGCCGGCGCCGATGCTGGCTTCCAGCGGGTGGCCGAGTCCTGACAGCACGCCGATGGCGGCAGAGCACCACAAGGTGGCGGCGGTATTGAGGCCTCGTACGTTGGCGCCCTCGCGCATGATCACGCCGGCGCCGAGGAAACCGATACCGGATACGACGTAAGAGGCAATGCGCGTGGCGCCTTGCGGGTCGGTCTCAAACGCCGAGACCATGACAAACAGCGCTGCACCGGTAGCCACCAGCGCATTGGTACGCAAGCCGGCCATGCGCTGACGCATTTGCCGTTCGGCGCCGATGATGGAACCGAGAACCAGCGCCAGCAAAATCCGTAGTGCGAAAACGTGTGCATCCATGGGCAAAATCCTTCCACATCCGGATGCGCGCGCCGCATGACCTGTATGGCCATAGGCGTGCACATCGTTCTTGCCGGCGCGAACAATAGCGCACCTGCGCAAGCATTAAAAATGAAAAGACGGGAAGAAAAGAGAAGGGTGAGAATTCACCGCGACACTGCAGCCGGAAACAACTTCGGCTGCAGCAATGATGGTGCTGCGAGAGGAAGCGTGTCCGGGTTATCGACCCGTCTGCGTTAAATAGCTAGAGCAACTGTCCACTTCGTGTTATCACCAAAAAATTAAGATGGGCGGAATATAAAGGATGAGAAATAACGCGTCAAGCGCAAGCGCCGATGGTGTTGCTTTCAGGGCACCGGAGAGCTGTCGCACGTCGTAACGCAATTCGCCATAAAATTACCTATCTGCAGATTACGCTTTTCTCTTCCATTTCAATCCGACAATGAAACCTCAACTCCTGGTCCTTATCCATCTTTCCGAACAAAGCAAGGCAACAATCGGCGTCGCTTTCGACATTCTCTACGCCCCCGACCGGCAGACCCGCGATGCGGCCATTCCGGGCGTCGCCAAAGACGTCAAAGTGGTGCTGACCAACGGTTCCACCGGACTGACTGCGGCCGAGATGGATACCTTGAGCAAGCTGGAGCTGGTGTGCGCGCTCGGCGCCGGTTTCGAGAATATCGATAGTGCGCATGCCGAGAAGCGCGGCATCAAGATCGCCACCGGCGCGGGCACCAACGACGATTGCGTTGCCGATCATGCGATGGGGCTGGTGTTAGCGGTGATGCGCAATATTCCGCAGCTCGATATCGCCTGCCGAAGCGGCATCTGGCGCGACACGCTGGTCTTGCCGCCGCAACTGGCCGGCAAACGTCTCGGTGTAGTCGGTCTGGGCACCATCGGCAAAAAGATCGCGCGCCGCGCTGCCGCCTTCGACATGGAAATCGGCTATTTCAACCGCTCGCGCCGCGACGACGTCGACTACCAATACTTCGAAAGCGTGCCGCAACTGGCAAGCTGGTGCGACGTGGTCGTGATGGCCACTCCCGGCGGTGCCGCCACGCGGCATCTGATTGGTACGCGTGAATTGCAGGCACTCGGTCCCAAGGGTTTTCTGGTCAATATTTCACGTGGCAGCGTGGTCGATACCGCTGCGCTGGCCGAGGCCTTGCACAAGGGTGAAGTGGGCGGCGCCGGTCTGGATGTTTATGAAAGCGAACCGAATCCGCCGCTGGAATTGCTGGAATTCAAGAATGTGGTGTTGACGCCGCATATGGCAGGCTGGTCGCCGGAAGCCATCACGGCATCGGTCGACAAGTTTTTGCGCAATGCCGATGCGCATTTCTCGAAAGCGGCCTGAACACCGGGCTGACGGGGGCTGATGCGGTTGGTTGGGCAGGAAACTTGCTTAGCTTTTGACTTGCCTGGCAGGATGATTCCAGTTAGGCTTGCCGCTTTGTTGCGCTGCCTCGGCATCTGGCTGATGAAGCATGGGGAACCCGCTCTTTCGTCGGGACTGCTTCAAGTTAGCCGGCCGCGCGACGTAAATAAAGCATACAACTTGAATTCATCAAAAAAGAGAAAGCCGCGCACCATGGACATGCCATCTCACCAACTCACCATGACCGTCCTGATGACGCCTGACATGGCCAATTTTTCCGGCAACGTGCACGGCGGCACCATTCTCAAATTCCTCGATCAGGTCGCTTACGCATGCGCCAGCCGGTATGCGGGCCAATACGTGGTGACGCTGAGCGTGGACCAGGTGATGTTCCGCCAGCCTATCCATGTCGGCGAACTGGTGAGCTTTCTGGCCAGCGTCAATCACACCGGCACCTCGTCGATGGAAGTCGGCATCAAGGTGGTGGCTGAGAATATCCGCACCCAGGAAGTGCGCCACGTGAACAGCTGCTTTTTCACGATGGTGGCCGTCGACGGCGAGCGCAAGCCGGTGGCGGTGCCGTCGCTGCGTCCATTCACCGCCGAAGAAAAGCGCCGCTTTGAAGCCGCCAAGCTGCGCAAAAAACTGCGCGCAGAACTGTCGCAACGCTTTGAAGAAGCCAAACTGTCCTGATTGTTGACATCTAGCAAAGGGGAGTGAAATGCTTGCCAGTTTCGCGACCCTGCTGGTCTTTCAGTGTCTCGGCGAAGGCATTACCTTCGCCCTGAAACTCCCGATTCCCGGTCCCGTTGTCGGCATGCTGCTGCTGTTCTTCAGCCTGGTGGCGTATCCGCCTTTGCTGGAAAAAGTCGAAGCAACCGCTTCCGAGCTGCTGCGGCATTTGTCGCTGCTGTTCGTGCCGGCGGGCGTCGGCATCGTCGCTGCTGCAGGGCAGGTCAAAGGACACTGGATGACAGTTGTCCTGGCGGTCGCGGTCAGCACCTTGCTGACGCTGGCCGTCACAGCCACCGTTACGCGCGCGGTCATGAATTGGCAAAAACGGCGCGAAGCCAGTCTCGGTAAACCGGATAAGGGCAAGAAAGACGGCAAGGAGGACGGCCATGCGTGAGTTGCCGCCGTTCGGCCTGATCTGGGTCTATCTATCGGCTTCGCCGCTGCTGGGCCTGACGCTGACCTTGTGCGCCTACGTGGCCGCCTACTGGATCTATGGCCGCTGCAAATTTTCGCCGCTGGCCAATCCGGTGGCGATCGCCATCGCGCTGGTCAGTACGGTGCTGCTGGTGACCGGCATGCCGTACAGCGAATACTTTGCCGGCGCGCAGTTCGTCCACTTTTTGCTGGGGCCGGCAACGGTGGCGCTGGCGATTCCGTTGGCGCGCCAGCTGCCGCGTTTGCGCAGTTCCTTTTTGCCTTTGCTGTGCGGTTTGCTGGCCGGTTCGGCCACGGCGATCGTCTCTGCGGTGACCTTGACCGTACTGCTCGGCGGATCCTATCAACTGGCGGTATCGATCGGCCCGAAGTCAGCGACTACGCCAATCGCCATGGGTGTGGCGGAGAAGCTCGGCGGTTTGCCTGCCTTGACGGCGGTGCTGGTGATCAGCACCGGCATTTTCGGCGCAATTGCGGCGCGTTTTCTGTTCAACCGCATGCGTATCGATTCGGCTGAAGTGCGTGGTTTTGCGCTCGGCGTCACCTCGCACGGCATCGGCACGGCGCGCGCCTTTCAGGTCAGTCCGGAGATGGGCGCTTTCGCCGGCCTCGGGATGGGGCTTAACGGCGTGCTGACGGCTTTTCTGGCGCCGTGGCTGATTCCGGTCTTTGCCGGCTTGTTGGCGCGTTAGCCCAGCAGCTTCGGCAGTGACGAGGCAATCAGGGCGATCCCCGACAAGGTCAGAAGACCCAGTACGATCTTGCGAAACGTCGCTTCACTAATGCCCAGGTAGAGGCGAGTTCCCAGCAGCGTCGGGATCAGCATTGCGGGCGCGACGATCCCGAACATCGGCAACATCTTGCGTGTGACGATTCCGCTGAAGATATAAATCGCCAGCGTCACTACCTGCATGCTCAGGTTGAAATTCTGGATCACCGAGCGCTGTTCATCCTTGTCGAGGCGGCGCAAGTTGCACCATAGCGTTGGAATCACGCCGCTGAAGCCGCCGATTCCGCCCATGATGCCACCCATTATTCCGACCACGCCGTCTGCTGTCCGTCCTCCGAACTTGAGCGGCGGCAGGCTGGGCGTAAGCAGCATCATCGGGCACCAGAGCGTCAGGAAGATGCCGAGGGATACTTTGAACACGTTGGCATTGAGCATCGGCAGAATGCACACGCCGATGGGAATGCCGACAAGTCCGCCGATCACGAACGGCAGCAGCCGCTGCAGCCTGAAGCCTCGCCGCACGGAAAGTACTGCCAGCAATTGGCCGAGCAGGGAGCCGAACACGACCAGCGCAGCTGCCACCATCGGATCGATGGTCCACACCCAGAACGACATCGCCACCAGGCCGAAGGCGAATCCCGATAACCCTTGCACGAAACCGGCAACCATCGCGCCGACGGCGATGATCAGAACGCTTGAATCCATATGTTTTCCCAGTTTTTGTTTTTGTGCTGCCCGCTCACTTTGGTATCTCTAGCGCCACGCTTTTGCGAGCGCCTTGATCGCCGCTGTAATGGTCGTTTCGTCGGCGCCGCCGAATCCCATGACCAGGCCGCCGCCATTGTCGTGCTTGCCGTTGTTGACGGCGTCCGGCAGCCAGAAACGGGTGAGCCCATCGATCTCGACACCGATATCCTCGGCTTTTCGGATCATTTCTTCCTGCTGCCTGACTGTCGGCAGCCTCACGGTGCAATGCAGCCCTGCATCGATTTGCGGTAAAACGATGCCGCCTGGACGGATGCGATCCCACACCTTGGTCATGGTGTCGCGGCGCGCGCGGCTGGCGCGGCGCATCCGGCGTACATGGCGTTGAAAATGTCCCTGCGCGATGAATTCCGCCATCACAGCCTGTTCCGATACCGATGAGTGGCGGTCGTACTGCATGCGCAGATTGATCAGCGTGTTGGCCAATGCCGGTGGCGCGACGATATACCCCAGGCGCAGTCCGGGAAAGGCGATCTTGGAAAACGTACCCATGTACAGCACGCGTCCGCTGCGGTCGAGCGACGCCAGCAAGGCCAGCGGCGTGCCGCTGTAGCGGTATTCACCGTCGTAATCATCTTCGAGGATGTAGGCCTGATTGGTTTCGGCCCAGGCCAGTAACTCCAGCCGGCGCGCCAGCGACAGCGTGACGCCGCTGGGATATTGATGCGAGGGCGTGACATAGGCCAGGCGGATGTCGCGATGTGCGTGCAGCTCCTGCGCGATCAGTCCTTCGCCGTCGACGCCAATGCCGACGACCTTACCGCCGGTCAGCGTCAACGCCGACGCCGCGCGCGGATAGCCGGGGTTTTCCATGGCGGCCAGATCGCCGGGATTGAGCAGCAATTGCGCGCACATGAACAATGCCTGCTGGGTGCCGGCGGTGATGATGATCTGGTCCGGATCGCACACCAGGCCGCGCGCATTGCGCAGATAGCCTGCAAGCATCTCGCGCAATTGCGGGTCGCCGGCCGGATCGCTGTAGCCGATGTAATTCTCAGGCGCACGCCGCCAGAAGTCCGCCTGCAGCCGCGCCCACACGTCGCCAGGAAACAAGTCCAATGCCGGCACGCCGAGACGGAACGCACGTGGCTTGCCGGGCTGCGGCATGAGCTTGGCATGTGTGGCGACGCGTTGCCCGAGTGCCGACAGGCGCGGCTTGGCAACGGCCCTGGACGGCGAAGGTGCTTTTGAAATATCGCTGGCCGGCGCCGAAACATAGGTGCCGTCGCCGACGCGCGCGCTGATGTAGCCCTCGGCATACAACTGGTCGTAGGCGCGGACCACGGTCGTGCGCGAAACCTTGAGCGCCTGCGCCAGCTCACGCGTGGTCGGCAGTTTGACCTGGCGATCGATCTGGCCTCCGAGGATGCGGTCGCGCAGGCTTTGGTACAGCTGCACCGCGAGTCCTTTGCCGGGCGCCAGATGCATTCCTGTCAGATCGAAAGGAAACGGAGAGGGGGAGGCATTCAGGCTGTTTTGCATTGGTTTGGTGAAAATACTGAATATTGGCTCTTTTGAAGGACCAAATTTATCATTAATCTGTGTCCCATGGCACGGATTCGTGCAGACTCTTTCAACAATTCGATTGTTCACTTTGTCCTTTATTATTTTCCTTATCTGCCATGACAACATCTGCCGTTCTGCACGCTCATAACGAACTTGGCCAACCGATAGGTCCGGCGCTGGCCGACTGGACGCCGCGCCAGTTGCCGCCGCCCGTCGCCATGTACGGCCGTTATTGCCGGGTCGAACCGATCAAGGCCGAGTTGCATGCGGAACAGTTATTCGACGCCAATGGCGACGACGCCGAGGGCCGCAATTTCACCTACTTGTTTGTGAACCCGCCGGCCAGCTTTGCCGAATACCGCGAGTGGGTCGAGAAGATGAGCGTCAGCAAGGATCCGATGATGCATGCCATCGTCGATCTGGAAAGCGATCGCGCCGTTGGTGTGGCGTCGTTCATGCGCATGGATCCGAACTTCGGCGCCATCGAGGTGGGCAATATCAATTTCTCGCCGCGCCTGCAGCGCACGCGCGCCTCCACTGAGGCGATGTTCCTGATGATGCGCCGCGCCTTCGACGAGCTGGGCTATCGCCGCTATGAGTGGAAGTGCGACAGCCTCAATGCGCCTTCACGCGCCGCGGCGCTACGCTACGGTTTCACCTTTGAAGGCATCTTCCGCAAGGCCGTGGTGTACAAGAACCGCAGCCGCGATACAGCGTGGTTTTCGATCACCGACAGCGAATGGCCGCAGATCAAGAGCGCATTCGAACACTGGCTCGATCCGGATAACTTCGACGCGCAAGGCCGTCAGCGCGACAGCCTTGGCACCTTGATGGTGCGTTATCGCCAAGTCGAAACACCCGCTGAAAAAGACGCTGCATAATTGCGCCTCCGGTCATCCCACAACGAAATAACAAAGAGAATATGCGCGAATCGAGCTTGTCCTCCCGGCAGGCAATCATGCTGCTGGGCGTGGTCGTCATCATCTGGGGCACCACCTGGCCCGTCAACAAGGCCATCCTGCATTACATGTCGCCGATCTGGTCGACGGCAATCCGCTCCTGCATCGGTACGCTGGTATTGCTGGTCATCTGCTTGGCGCGCGGTCGCCTGATCATCCCGCAGCGCGGCGATCTGCCGGTGGTGTTCAGCGTCGGTCTGCTGCACATGACGGCGTATTCCATCCTCGGCAATGTCGGCATGCAGCACGTCGCCGCCGGCCGTTCCGTGGTGCTGGCGTACACCACGCCGATGTGGGTGGCGCCTTGTGCACGACTGTTTCTTGGCGAGGCATTTACCGTACGGCGCGCCATCGGGACGGTGTTCGGCCTGCTGGGGTTGATACTGATCTTCAATCCGCTGGCGTTTGACTGGGGCAACCACGCCTCCGTGCTCGGCAACGGACTGATTTTGCTGGGCGCCATGTTCTGGGCTGCGAGCATCCTGTACGTGCGCGGTCACCGCTGGATCGCTGAGCCGTTTGATTTGCTGGTCTGGCAAGCGTTGGTGGCAAGTTGCGTACTGGTGCCATGCGCCTGGCTGTTCGAAGGTCCGCCGCAGCTGGACCTGGATGCCAAAGTGATTGGTCTGCAGCTTTACAGCGCCACTTTTGGTATTGCGATTGCCTATTGGGCGATCAACAAGGTGAATCAGGCCTTGCCGGCGATGACCACTTCGCTCGGTCTGCTGGGTGTGCCGGTGTTCGGCATCGTATGTTCTTCGCTGGCCTTGGGCGAACCGCTGGAGTTCAGCCTGGTAGCCTCGATGACGCTGATCATTATCGGCATCGCCATCGGCGCCTTGCCGGAGCGCCGCGCAGCAGCGACGACAAGCTAGGCTGCATCCTCCAGATACTCGGCTTGTTCCGTCGCGACGCGTGCAGAAGGCCATTCGCCAAGTACGCGGCGGCCATGCATGCCGGTAGTCAGCCATTGCAGCGTCTCCGCCCAGAGCGTGTCGCGGAAGCGGTCGTGGAAGAAGGCGAAATGGCCGATCTGTTTCAGATGCAGATCATGCGGCGTCAGACTGACCAGCGTGCGCTCGCTGTTGACGTAGTAGTCCAACAGGCGTGTTACGGCCGCCGGCGTGCCGAAGGGATCGTCACTGATGGTGTAAGCCAGCGTGGGACAGCCGAGCAGGGGGAAATGATCGGTGCGGGCAGGTTCAGGCTGCTCCAGCCGGGCGTGGCGGAATGCCCATTCGCAGGCGACGCCCGCCGGCAGATCCTCCAGCCATCCCAGCGCGCGGCCGGGGAAATAGCCAAGCAGTTTGCTCAGCAGCGGCATTGCCACATGCCATTTCAGGAACATGCGCCGCCGCACAGCTTGCGCGTAATCGCGCCAGTAAGCGTATTGCGCGCCGACTAGCAGCAGCCGGTCGATGCGCCAGTTCGAGGCGGCGTAACCCGGCATGACGCCGCCGATGCTATGGCCGACGACGTGGATTTCACTGTCAGGAAAATTGTTGGCAGCCCATTGCAGGACGCCTTCGAAGTCCTTGCGGCCCCAGTCGAATTTGCTTGCCTTGAACCCTCGCAGTGAGCCCTGACGTGACGCGCCGATACCGCGATAGTCCCAGGTCAGTGCGAGATAGCCGTGGTCAGCCAGAAAACGTGCATACCGGGCGTAATAGGCTGCCTTGACGCCGGTGGCGCAGTTGATGAGAGCCAACCGCTCCGGATGCGGCGAGTCGTCGGCGTAGAACAGGT
This sequence comes from Herbaspirillum sp. GW822-FHT03A08, assembly GCF_058801885.1. Lineage (NCBI taxonomy): Bacteria > Pseudomonadati > Pseudomonadota > Betaproteobacteria > Burkholderiales > Oxalobacteraceae > Herbaspirillum > Herbaspirillum sp. GW822-FHT03A08. The sequence continues at coordinate 285,140 of NZ_JBXANR010000005.1, forward strand.
TCGCACCGAGTTGATAACCATCGGTGGCGTTGATCTGAATGGAGGATTCGATGTGCATGAGGTGCGGGAAGGCGTTGGGATGCCGGAAATTTGTCTTGTCCTCATTGTAGGAAGCGAAATTGTTTCGCATAAGCTATGCTGACTTCATCAGTTTGTTGATTTTTATTCACCAATATATAAGCAGGCGCCGCCATGAATCTCGATGCGAATTCCCTGATCATCTTTTGCCACGTCGCCAAGGCCGGCAGTCTGAGCAAGGCCGCCAAGGCGCTGGACTTGTCGCGTTCGGCGCTGAGCCACCGCATCAAGGCGATAGAGACCCGGCTGGGTTGCCAGTTGCTCATGCGCACCACGCGCCGGGTCGGCCTGACTGAAGCAGGTTATCGACTGGCAGCGCACGCTGATCGCATGGCCGACATCCTCAAGGACGCCAACATGCTGGCGCATGGACTCAACGAAGACACGACGGGACTAGTGCGCATCTCAGCGCCGCTGGCGCTGGGCGCGGTCTGGCTCAAGCCTTTGCTGATGTCCTACATGAAGGCCAATCCGCGTGTACAGGTCGATTTGCGTTTCAGCGAACAGGCGGTGGATATCACCAGCGATCCGGTCGATCTGGCGATCCGCGTAGCGTCGCAGTTGCCGGAGAATGTCGTGGCGCGCAAGCTGTTCGGGATTTCGTGGCGGCTGTGCGCCAGTCCGGATCTGGCAGGGCGTTACGCCGCCGAGCTGGCGAGTGGCGATCTGCTGGCAATTCCGCTGGCCGGATTTGCGCGCAGCAGGCAATTCGTGCAGCCGCTGATCCAGCAAGCCGGCAAGAAGCTGCAATGTCCTGCGGAACCCGTGTTGCTGTCGAACGATCTCGACGTCGTGCGAGAGTCGGCGCGGAGTTCGCTGTGCATGGCGGTGATGCCAGATTATTTCGTCAACGAAGATATTGCCGCTGGGCGTCTGGTGGATCTTTACCCCGAGGCGCGCGTCGATGTCGGCTTCGGTGAACAGGTCTATGCCTTGCATTTGCCGGGGCGTTTGCTGCCGGCGCGGGTGCGCAGTCTGCTTACCTTTCTGGTGCGGGAAAGTGCAGAAGGTGCAAAGCAAGAATTACAGATGTAATCCGATTGTTGAAGTTTACTGGACGATGTGCGCCGCAGGCTTTTTAGCAAAAAGCACTTCACAAGCACAAAAGAATTGGCGTAGTATCGTTGGCGGATCCCATTGATCCAGCGTCGCTCGGACGGTTCCGGGCGCTCACGTGAAAGTACAACATGACTCAATCCCGCAGTCCGCGCAGCTTTGCGCGCATCGATCGTCTTCCTCCCTACGTTTTCAATATTACAGCCGAACTGAAGATGGCTGCGCGCCGCCGTGGCGAAGACATCATCGACATGTCGATGGGCAATCCTGATGGCGCCACGCCGAAACACATCGTCGAGAAACTCGTCGAAGTGGCGCAGCGTCCCGATACGCATGGCTATTCGGCATCCAAAGGCATTCCGCGTCTGCGCCGGGCGATCACGCACTGGTACAAGAGCCGCTATGACGTTGACTTCAATCCCGACAGCGAAGCCATCGTCACCATCGGTTCCAAGGAGGGCCTCGCGCATCTGATGCTGGCGACGCTGGACAAGGGCGATACCGTGCTGGTGCCGAATCCGAGTTACCCGATTCATATCTACGGCGCCGTGATTGCGGGCGCCGATATCCGTTCGGTGCGCATGAGTCCCGATGTCGATTTCTTCTCTGAGCTGGAGCGCGCGATTCGCGAGAGCTATCCCAAGCCGAAGATGATGGTGCTGGGCTTTCCGTCCAATCCGACGGCGCAGTGCGTGGAGCTGGAATTCTTTGAGCGCGTGGTCAGGCTGGCGCGCGAACACAACATCCTCGTCGTGCATGACCTGGCTTATGCAGACATCACCTTCGATGGCTGGAAAGCGCCGTCGATCATGCAGGTGGAAGGCGCGCGCGACGTCGCGGTGGAGTTCTTCACCTTATCGAAGAGCTACAACATGGCCGGCTGGCGTATCGGCTTCATGGTTGGCAACAAGGAGCTGGTGGCGGCGCTGGCGCGCATCAAGAGCTATCACGATTACGGCAGTTTTACGCCGGTACAGGTGGCTGCGATTGCAGCGCTGGAAGGCGACCAGAGCTGCGTGGAAGAGATTCGCGCCAATTATGAAAGCCGCCGCAACGTGCTGGTGAAAGGCTTGCACGAAGCCGGCTGGATGGTGGACGTGCCGAAGGCGTCGATGTATATCTGGGCGCGTATTCCCGAGGCGTACCGACACCTCGGCTCGCTGGAGTTTTCGCGTCAGCTGCTTGAAAAAGCCAAGGTCTGCGTATCGCCGGGCATTGGCTTCGGCGAGTACGGCGACGAATATGTGCGCTTTGCCCTGATCGAAAACGAATCACGCATCCGTCAGGCCATCCGCGGCATCAAGGCTATGCTGCGCGGTGAAAAGATGGAGAAGGCGGACAAGACCGACGCGGAAGAAAAATCCACGCCGGCCGTGACCGTCAAGCCAAAAAGACCGGGCCCAGCGCACCAAGGGTAATCACCAGCAGGCCGAGGATCAGGTTGATGCCGACGATGCGGCGGATTTGCGCGAGCGCCGCACCACCGGCGCTCCAGTCCTCTGCTGCAACGGCGCGTTTGAGGCGCTTGAACGGCGCGAAGAACACGTGTGCGAAGATCAGCATCATCAGGATACCGAGGCCGGACATGGCTGAGACATACAGCGGCGGTTTTCCCATCTGCGCCATCATATGCAGGCCGCTCGCCAGGATCAGCAGTATGGACAGCCATACCCAGGTGAAAAACTTCGCGAATACGCCTGCCCACAGCGTCAGCCGCTGCGGCGGTTGCAACACGCTGCCGGCGACAGGACGCAGACACTGGTAGGCGAAAAACATGCCGCCGACCCAGACCGTGAAACCGAGGATGTGCAAGTACTTGGCAAAGAGCATCATGGCAGAGAGAATAAAAGAGTAAGAGAAGAACGGTGGATAGCAGGAGGCGTTTTGTCGACGTTGTCAAAGCGCTTCGTTCTTGTTTCATTGCGCTTTCTCCGTACCTTCATCGCACCGGCGAACCCGGATTGTCGCATGTCCGGAGCGGTACGACGCGCTGGCATCTTTTCAGCGGGAAAAAGTAAGAACAGTAAGGATCGCATTTTCACGTCCACCTCATGACGACATTACATGACGACACTAAGCGCTCTGCATATTTATCCCATCAAGTCCTGCGGCGGCATCGATCTGGCTGAAGCGAACATCAGCGAACTGGGGCTGTCCATGGACCGGCGCTGGATGCTGATCGACCGCGACGGACGATTCTTGTCGCAGCGCGAACATCCCCTGATGGCGGCCGTGAAGACGGCATTGACTGACGAAGCCCTGATCGTGCGCGCACCCGGCATGCCGGAACTCAGCTTGCCGCTGGAACCCGGGGACTCCGCAGGCATCTTGTCTGCCAGTATCTGGGACTACGCCGTGCAACCGCTGGATTGCGGCGAGCGGGCGCATGAGTGGTTTTCCTCCTATTTCGGCGCCGATGCCCGGCTGGTGCAATTCAATCCGGCGGAGCAGCGCATCTGCAGCCAGAAGTGGACCGGCGATGCGCTTGCCACGACGCAGTTTTCCGATGGCTTTCCGCTGCTGGTGGTCAATGAAGCCTCGCTTGACGATCTCAATCAGCGCTTGAAAAAAAAGGGCGCACCGGTGATCCCGATGAATCGTTTCCGCCCCAACGTGGTGTTGTCGGGGCTGGATGCCTATGAAGAAGATTATGTCGACACACTGACGCTAGGCGAGCCGGGCCGTGAAATCGTTCTCAGGATGGTCAAGCCTTGTGCACGTTGCCCCATGCCGGGGATCGATCAGGAGACGGGCCGGGGCAGCGCCCAATGGCCCAATGAGCCGCTCGATACCCTGGCGACCTACCGCGCCAACGATCGCGTCGACGGCGGAGTGACATTCGGGCAGAACGCCATTGTTATCCAGGGGCAAGGAAATCTGCTGCGGGTCGGGCAGGAAGCGCACATCGAATTGAATTTCTGACAGGCGTCTTGCATTCTTGTCTCAGAGGTCATTTGTAATGATCCTGAAACATTCTCGCCGTTCTCATTTTTGCTTCTTTCATGTACATTCTTTATCGCTGTCTGTGACAGCGCAGGCATGGAACTTGCGACGTTTTGTCTGACGGTCGGTTCGCCCGATCGGTATGCAGACAAGACTATGGTTAAGAATCTGGGGAATGCAAGAATGAAACTACTGGATTCTTTGAAGTTGCTCGGCCTCGGTGCGGCGATGCTGTTGGCGTCGCAGGCGATGGCTGCAGACAGAACAGTATTGATCGGTTACGCCGCGCCACTGACCGGCGCGTCAGGCTCCATCGGAGCCAGCCTTGTACATGCGGCGGAAATCGCGGTCGACGACGCCAACCGGCAAGCCATTCACATCGATGGCGACAAGCTGGTGTTCAAATTGCTGACGCAGGATGACCGCTCGGATCCGCGCACCGGTTTGCTGGTTGCAGAATACTTCGTCAAGAGCAGTGTAGTCGGCGTCATCGGCCATTGGAATTCAGGAGTCGGCATTCCGGCATCGCAGATCTACAAGAATGCCGACATCGTGCAGATCGCGCAGGCGACCACGGCGCATGCTTATACGGAACAATCTTTCCCGACCACCTTCCGCATCGTTCCCCATGATGATGAAGGCGCCAGCTACACCGCGGAATATGTCGTTCGCCAGATGAAGTCGCAACGCATTGCGATCATCGATGACCAGACGCCGTTCGGCGCGGGGTATGCCAGGCACTTTGCGCAAATGGTGACGTCGCTCAAAGGCAATATCGTCAGCCAGTTCGGCGTGAGCAGCCGCACCTCGGATTTCAATGCGGTGCTGCGCAATGTTCAGAAGCAGAGTCCCGACGTCGTTTTCTTCGGTGGACTCGATGCGCAGGCGGGCCAACTGGCGAAAGAGCTGAAGCGTTTCGGCATCAACGCACCGCTGGTCAGCGTCGGCGGCACGGTCGGAGCGCAATACCTGAAGATCGCCGGCGAAGCGGGCAATGGCACCATCGCACTGGAGCCGGGGCAACCATCCTATAAGGGGGCGCCGTGGCAGCAGTTTGAGAAGGCTTACAAGAGCAGGTTCGGCAGCGACATGGGTTTATATGCACCGTTCTCTTATGATGCAGTGCAGGTACTGGTGGCCGCCATCAAGCAAGCCAATTCACTCGATCGTCAGCGCATCATTGTTGCGATGCATCAGCTGCATCACAACGGATTGACCGGCACCATCTCTTTCGATGCGGAAGGCAATCTTGCCAATCCGGTCTTCACGATCTTCCAGGTCAAGGATCAGAAATGGGTACCGCTTAAAGTCATCGGCGGGAAAAAATGACATATAAATGAAGCATCCAACATACCGCGCCGGAAAGATACGGTGACATAATTGGGGTTCCATTTATTGCTTGTCTGAACCCATGCCCATCATCCGCGTCATCACCGCCGTCAACTACAACAAACAAGGCCAAGTGCAATACGTGCGCTGGGGATTGGCAAACACGGACACCAATCGCTGGAAGGTCGCGCCGAGCGAAAGCCATGTGATTCACGTACTCGAAGCGCTCAAATACGGTGAAGAAGTCTGGACTGTATTTGCGGATGGCGACAAGATCGAGCCGGGACCGCGTGTGCAGACCGTCAAAATCCAGCCGGGGTTGAAAACCATCGCACTGATGCATGCGGAAGGCGAAGAGCCGACGCATACCTTGGAACGCATGGCGGTATTCTAACGTCAGCCGGTATCATTTCTCGTTATTCAACATCCAGTTCGATATTCGTTTCGCCAGCGGTGAGCGCACTCAAATGCAAAGAATTGCGTTGCAGGATGCCGTCTGACGTTAATCCATCCCGCTTAAAAGGTACGGTGGGATTTGGGTAGTACGAGGAGGGCGGTAAAGCGAAGGGGGCGGCGGGGAGGTGTGTGGTGCAGAGATCGCCTCCGAAAACGCTCACGGCCTCTTCGGAGGGATGGGGGAAGAATTATTTCTTCGGACGGCCGACCTTCAATGGCGTCAGGCCAGCCAGCAGCGTCTTCAGCTTGCCGGTTTCCAGATTCTTGATCAGCGATACGCCGATGCGCAGCAGATCGCTCTTCTTGATTTCAAAGCCTGCCTTCAGGCATGCCTTCTTCACCTGGCTCAGAACTTCGTATTCGGTTTCCGGCATGGTGAAACTGTCACGGACTTGCTTGATTTTCTTGATCTTGATTTCAGCTTTCTTCTCAGTCTTGGCAACGGCCTTGATTGCAGCTTTTGCTACTGGGACGAGTGGCTTCTTCAGCGCTGGAGCGATGGCTTTGGTGGCTGCTTTAACGGCAGGCTTTTTGACGATCTTTGCTTTCGCAGCTGCTACGGGTTTCTTCACAGCGGCTTTTGCTGCTGGTTTTACAGGGGGCTTCGCAGCGGCGACAGCCGGCTTGACTGCTGGCTTAGCTGCCTTCGCTGGTGTTGCGCGCACAGCTGTTTTTGCTTGAGGTTTTTGTGTTGCCATGGTTGCTCCTGAATAAATAATATAAACAATATATATTCTTTTGTGATATTTCGCAATCGCAAAAGATACTACAGGCTTGATTTCAAAGAGATTTCCGATTTTTCTTTCAAATGAAAATAAATGTAATCGTTACCATCGTCATATGAACATGTGCGTCATGCCTCACTCTTTGCTGCAAGTGCCCATGCGTGAATTTGCTGCGCGACCCACGCCGGTTCGTCGAGCGTCAGGTCGTGTCCAGCGGTGTCATGCACGCGTAAAGGGGCTTGCCAGCGGGCCGCCAGCGTCGTGGAGCAGCGTGCATTGACTAGCCTGTCTCTTTTGGCGGACAGGATCAGAACCGGCGATCGGGGAGCTTGCTGTGGTGCGTGATACCGCATTGCCGCAACCAGCTGACGCAACGCATTCTCCCGTGTCACGGGATGCTCGCGCGAGTAGCGCATCCATTCACTGAGCAGGCTGGCCGCCGTGTGGCGATTGCTGGTGAGCCGGAGTATCGTGCGTTCGCGCGCCGCCGCATCGGGATTGCCGAGCGCCAGCTTCAGCAGCGCCGGGTAATTGCGCGGGCGCAGGCGCTGATAGAACGGGCTGAAAGGCCGCAGGCTGGTATTAATCAGCACCGCCTTGTCGATCTCTTCCGGATAGCGCGTGCTCCAGTCGCAGGCGACCATGGCGCCCAATGACAACGCCAGCAGATTGAATGGTGGCGCGATGCCGCGCCCGGCCAGTTGGCGGCGGCAGGTCTCCGTCATTTCCTGCACATACGAAGGGCTGCGCTGGCGATGCAGGCTGCCGTTGCCGGGCAGGTCCAGCATGACGATATCGGCGCCGGGAAAGCGTTCCGAGAAAGTCTGCGGAAACTCGCCCCAGTGACGGGTCTCACGCATCAGACCGCGTAACAGAATCCACGGACTCATGCGCTCGTCACCCTGACCGGCGTGCTGCCGTCTTCGCTGGGGAGCCAATGCTGGTGCGCACACGCTGCGCGGGTCAAAAAATCGAACCAGACCAGATGGCTGCGCTGTACGCGCTGCAAGCGATGCGGCGCGTTGGGGTTAAACATGCCGGTGCGCGAAAACAATTGGCGCGGATTCTTCTTCACCCAGCGCCACGATCCCATCTCCAGGGTCAGCGGCAGGAAGACGTTATCGGTTTCGGCAGCCGTCTGCATGTACAGGTAATCCCACAGATCGCCGTGGGTCAGGTATTGCAGGCTTTGCGGTTCGAACAGGTAATTGTGGTCGGCATAGGTCTGGCTGAACAGATCCTTGAGCGCTTCGATCTGCGGCATGTGGCGTATCGGTTTGGAGCTGTGCGCGAACGGAAACCAGATCCGATCCTGCAAGCCGAATCCGGAATGGCAGTCCAGCGCGACGCTGAACGGACGGCTGCTGAGTTCTTCACGGACGATATCGCACAGTGCCTGCGCCTCCGCTTCCATCGGTGCATCGGCGGCGCCGCGATACCAGGGCAGGCGGGCGCTGAAGCGCTGGCCGCCGAGCAAAAAGGGGACTTTTTCAAGAGAATCGACCGGCGCATTGCGCATCAGGTCGACGCCGCTGGTGTTACAGCGGGTGTTATTCCACATGCCCGCCGGATTGACCAGCGGCATGAAGATCAGGCGTACCGATTCAAGCTGATGATGCAGGACCTTGTCCCATTTGAGGCGGCCGATCAGGCTGCGCAGGAAAGCCAGCAGGATGGCGGTGCCGATGCGTTCCAGCCCGTGCACGCCGCCGAAGAAGCCGACCGCCGGCGCGGCGGGATCCTTGCTGCCGACGCTCAGTACATAGACCGGGAAATGCCGTCCCTGAAATTCGACGTTGCAGGCGGAGCGCGCCTCCAGCCACGGCGAGCCAGCCTGAATGATGCGTTCCAGTTCGGTCAGTTCGGGTAGCTTCAGATCCATGCGGCTTGCCGGCTCCATACGCAACGAGATGCAGCCTATTCTTGCACAGAATTGCCGCAGCAAAATGACAGTATTGTTTTATTTGCCAGTGGAGAGGGTATTGAGGACTGAAGGCGTGGAAGGCGGCGCCGGCGATGACGGAAAAAAGGAACCTGTCCCCGTCACTTGCAGTGACGGCGGACAGGCCAAGAGGGGGAAGGTGAAATGAAAAAACTACAACTGCACGGGGACTGCACTACACAACACTAGCTAAATCTGTAAAGAGACAGGACATGGCGAGGCGAATTCAGGGCTGCAAATTCACCAACGAGCTTTACTCGGCGTGGTCCACTCGACGTCAGGCAATCTTGGCCAGGCGAACCGGCATTTGCACAGGCTCTTGCGCCGCTTCTTCATCGGCAGCATGCACTTCGCGCAGGTATTCGGAGAATTCTTCTCCGACCTCAGGATGCTTGGCGCCCATGGCAACCGTGGCCTTGAGGTAACCCAGCTTGGAACCGCAGTCGTAGCGTTGGCCGTCGTAGCGATAGGCGAGCACGGTTTCGTTTTGCATCAGGTCGGCAATGCCGTCAGTCAGCTGGATTTCGCCGCCGGCGCCTTTGCCGATGGTTTCCAGATGTTCGAAGATTGCCGGTGTCAGCACGTAGCGGCCGACCACGGCCAGCGTGGACGGTGCGACGTCCGGAGCCGGCTTCTCGACGATGCCGCTGATGACGTCGAGGCGGTCGCTGTGCGGGCTGTCGGCGTCGGTGCTGACGATGCCGTATTGTTTGGTGTCGCTGCGCGGTACGTCCTGTACGGCGAGCAGGCTTTTCTGTTCCTGCTCGAAGACATCGATCATTTGTCCAAGCACGTTCTTGCCGTTCTCCGGCGCATCCATGAAGTCGTCGGCGAGTACCACCGCAAACGGTTCATCGCCGACCAGCGATTTCGCGCATAGCACGGCATGGCCCAGACCCAGCGGCGAGGACTGGCGGATGTAGACGCAATTGATGTGCTTCGGAATGACGTTGCGGGCAAATTCCAACAGCTTGGTTTTGCCGGCGGCTTCCAGTTCGGTTTCCAGCTCGTAGGCTTTATCGAAATGGTCTTCAATGGCGCGCTTGTTGCGACCGGTGATGAAGATCATTTCGGTAATGCCGGCCTCGACGGCTTCTTCTACAGCGTATTGAATCAGCGGCTTGTCAACGATGGGCAGCATCTCTTTGGGCTGCGCTTTGGTCGCCGGCAAAAAGCGGCTGCCAAGGCCCGCGACGGGGAAGACGGCTTTGGTGATTTTTTTCATGATGTTTGTTCCTTGGTAAATACCGGATCAGACCGGGAGAAAAATCGGCGTCGCTCAGTTGTCTTTCGGTGTGTCCGACGACCCTGCGATACCTGTATTCATTTTCGTTATTCGGCGTTGGCAGAATTCTTGCCGTGACGCGACTTGCGCAACGACACCAGCATCGCGCAAGAATGAAACAACGGCGCCGCACTGGGGCAGGCCTGACTGAGAAAGCCGGCAGCAAGCAGCGGCCAGGATGCGCTTTTGTCGACGTTGTCGCCGACAGTGTGCGTTCGTCCTTGAATCCGTTCGTTTTGCTCTTGCATGTTGTTTCCCCCAGTCAGATTAGTTGCTGCCAGCTTAAAAAAATCAGCGGGTCTTTGGCTATAGGAAACATTCCTTTTGATTTGTAGGAATCGGAGAAGAGTCGGGCAAGTCGCAAAGGCGCATGAGCGCTCGGCTTGCCGCTTGTCCTACAAGGGAATTGGCCGCTGTCCGATATGTCGGACCGGCGGCGCCCAATAAGATTCTTCCAACCGCGCAATCCGGCGGCGTTCGAAAAAAATAAACTGAAAGGAACAACATGTCTCACGGAATCATTGTCTGGTTGATCATCGGCGCCATCGCAGGCTGGCTGGCAGGCGTACTCGTCAAGGGCGGCGGCTTCGGGCTGCTGGTCGACATTCTGGTCGGCATCGTCGGTGCATTTATCGGCGGCTGGCTGGCAGGTCTGCTCGGTATCGGTGTCGGCGGCGGTATTGCGGCGTCCATCGTTACTGCGACGATCGGCGCAGTCGTACTGCTCCTGATCTTGCGTCTCATCCGGCGAGCGTAAGCGCGTAAATATAAGCACGCAAATGAAGTGCGGGCAGGCGACCGTTTCCTGACGGCCATCTGCCCCTCTTTAAAAAAATCCATTGCGCTACCACACTTTAAAAAGCACGTACAGCAAACGAAAAACGAACGTTGTCACTCATCTATCGTTCGTTTTCACGATCTCGTGTACATTTGGATTTATGCAGAAGATTCCTTCATTGCGGGAGTGAAGATCATGCAGACCACAGCACATACCGACAGATCCAGGTCTGTCCATTCCTCCGGTATATCGGCTCAGTCGATAGATTCGGCACAAGCTGCGCAGACTGCGCGCGCTGCAAGCAGCGTGCCACAGCCCTATCAGCCAAGTCAGCCGCATGTATTGACGGATGATCTCAAAGCACAACTGGCGGCAGAGAACCAGCGCCGTCGCGCCAATCTTTATCCCAGGCTGGCTCAGACGCTGGCGACCATTGAACCGAGCAGCGTGCCTCAAAGCTATTCGGAACAGCGCGCCATGTCCTTGCAGGAGCTCGCCGCCGCCAACAAGGCGAGACGCAACAGATTGCGTGAAGCCGGTTATGCGGTATCTGCGCCGGAGATGGCATAGCCTTTATTGCCTCTCACGCTACAATACCGGGCGTGAGGACATCGGTTACCGATGGCGGCACGATGGTGCGTAATGCGTGCGCAATATGTGCGCAATGTGCGCAACGCGACATTGCATTCGCAATGTATGCATACTGTCGCGCCATCTCCTTATCTTTTATACCCAAGCAACTCCAGAAACAGCAGGCAAACGATAAAACATGAGCAGCATCAGTCCTCTGGCCGGCCAACGCGCCGACACTTCTTCCCTGGTTAATCTGCCTGTGCTGGTCAGTAGCTATTACAGCCTGCATCCCGATGCCGGTATCGCTGCGCATCAGGTGGCCTTCGGCACCTCGGGCCATCGCGGCAGTTCGCTGACGTGCAGCTTCAATGAATGGCACGTGCTGGCGATCACGCAAGCCATCTGCGACTACCGTGCTGAGAACGGCATTACGGGGCCTTTGTTTCTGGGTATAGATACCCATGCCTTGTCCGCGCCGGCGTTCTCCAGCGCGCTCGAAGTGCTTGCTGCCAACGGGGTGCAGACCATGATTGCACGCGGCTCGCCGTACACGCCGACACCGGCGGTGTCGCATGCAATTCTGATGCACAACCGCGCTCATCCCTCAGCGCTGGCGGATGGCATCGTAATTACACCGTCGCACAATCCGCCGGATAATGGCGGCTTCAAATACAACACGCCCAACGGCGGTCCGGCCGATACCAACGTCACCAGCTGGATCGAGAAACGAGCAAATGTTTTCCTGCGGGATGTGGCGCGCAGCGTCAAACACATTCCGTTTGATCGCGCCTTGCGCGCATCGAGCACGCACCAGTACGACTATCTGGAAACCTACATCGACGATTTGCCCAGCATCATTGATCTTGCCGTGATTCGCGACTCGGGCATCAGCATGGGCGTGGATCCGCTCGGCGGCGCAGGCGTGCATTACTGGGGCGCGATTGCAGATCGCTACGATCTCAAGCTGGAAGTCGTCAATCGCGAAGTCGATCCGACTTTCCGTTTCGTGCCGCTCGACTGGGATGCGCAGATCCGCATGGATCCATCTTCGCAATATGCGATGCGCGAGCTGATTTTGCTCAAGGACAAATTCGATATCGCCTTTGCGTGCGATACCGACCATGATCGCCACGGCATCGTCACCAAGAGCGTCGGCCTGATGCCGTCGAATAATTATCTCTCGGCAGCGGTTTCTTATCTGTTTCAGCACCGTCCGGAATGGCGTGCGGAAACCGGCGTCGGTAAAACGCTGGTGAGCAGCCAGATGATCGATCGCGTCGCTGCACAGTTGCAACGGCCTCTGCAGGAAATGCCGATCGGCTTCAAATGGTTCGTCGCCGGCTTGCAGGATGGCAGCCTCGGTTTCGGTTGCGAAGAAAGCGCCGGCGCGTCGTTCCTGCGCTTTGACGGCACGCCGTGGAGCACTGATAAGGATGGCATTACCGCCGCGTTGCTGGCAGCCGAAATGACGGCGCGCACCGGCCGTGATCCCGGTGAGATTTATCACACCCTGACGGAACAGCTGGGTCTGCCGTGCAACGGACGCATCGAAGCTGCCGCGACACCGGAGCAGAAAAAATTATTGTCGGGTCTGTCGTCCGACAATGTACGCTCGACCGAGCTGGCAGGCGAGAAAATCCGCAAGATCCTCACGACCGCGCCGGCCAACGACAAGGCTTTCGGCGGCGTCAAGATCATCAGCGATAACGGCTGGTTTGCAGCGCGTCCGTCCGGTACGGAAAACATTTACAAGATCTATGCGGAGAGCTTCCGCGACGAGTCGCATCTCGACAGCATTTTTGCCGAAGCGCAGCAGATCGTCTCTGACGCGCTGGCGGACGGATCTGCCTGATCCAATCTGATGATCTGCCGGTATCGGCAGACTTGCGCGGCGGCACGAGACTTCATTGTCCTTGCCGCCGTTTTTCATTCCTGTTCCTCCTACAGCTGAATAAGTGCCTGTCCTGCTGGCATAAGGGACCGGCTTGCCTAAGATGAAGCTGTGCTTTGTTTTTCAGGCAAATTTCACAGGAGAGCGTCATGCCAAGAGGCGATAAATCTTCCTACACCGACAAGCAGAAGCGTCAGGTGGCTCATATCGAAGAGGGCTATGAAAAGCGCGGCGTCAGCCATAAGGAGGCAGAGCGCCGCGCCTGGGCTACGGAAAACAAAACCTCCGGAGGCGGCCGCAAATCCGGCTCGGGTCGCAAGCACTGAGCTGCTGACATATTTAAAGGCGACGCCTATGTTTGCCGACAGCATGATCTTGCACGCCATGGCAGAGGCGCAGAGCGAACAATCCGGGACCGTCAGGGGCCCGGCACCGACGTCGACGTCCGACGGCGAGAACCCAGACAAGGAAATCAACATGTCTACGCAAAAGCAAATGCAGCAAGAGATGTCGCAAAGCCAGCAACAAGGGCAGGGGCAGCAAGCCTCTCACGTGCAGAAAGATGTGCAGGAAACCGCACCCGCCAAACCCTATACTGATCCGCTCGGGCGTCCGCTGTACCAGGGCACGCCGCGCTTCACCGATCAGCAGGCAGGAGGTGATCTGACCGGGGACGAATCCGACGCGCGCGATGACAATTACGTCGAAACAGGCAGCGGTCAGAATACGCGCGACGTTTCTGCGCATGCCGATAGATTGCCGGCAGCGTCCCAGGAATTGCTGCGGTCGGTCGCGGCTCCCCCGGCATCCTCTGCAGTCAAAGAAAAGAGCGACTTGCCTGCGGTTGCGCAGCAAGCCGCAACTGCTCCACAAGCGCCGGAGCCTGACGGCACTGAAGATCCCGGCGCCAACGCCGACGATGGACTGATGCCGAGTAAGAAAGACGGCAGCGCCTCCGAGCAGCACTGAGCATGGCTCGCCGCAGCGTCACGTCATTCCGCCAGAATTCTTTCCTTGATGGCTGACATGATTTGACGCCCTCGTTACATGCCATTCCGGCAGCTGATACCCGTACGTGTCAGCTGCCGTTTTGCTTTTGGTTTCGATTTCCGACGTCCGCGCCGCATTGTCCTTCTGCCGGAGACCCTCATCGACATTCCTACCGTCTATTTTCTGATCGCCGGCGTATTGCTGACTTTCATGGTGTTTCTTGAATCGGTACTGGAAAAATTGCCGTTCAACGCTGCCATGCTGTACCTGCCGATAGGCTGGTTGCTGGGTCCTGCCGGCACCGGTCTGATCCATATCGACCTGCGCGCGCATGCTGACATCCTGACGGTGATCACGCGTGTGGCGCTGTTGCTGTCCTTGTTTACGGTCGGACTGAAACTGCGCGTGGCGTTTCGCGGCGATGGCAGCCGGCTATGGTGGTTGCCCTTGCGTCTGGGTGTTCTGTCCATGCTGATCACGGTGCCGTTGCTTGCCCTCGGCATTACCTTCCTGTTTGACTTGCCGTTTGCGGTGGCGATGCTGCTGAGCGCCATTCTTGCGCCGACCGATCCCGTGCTGGCGTCCGATGTGCAGATAAAAAATGTCGACGATCCTGACCAGCTGCGCTTCAGTTTGAGCGGCGAGGGTGGCCTGAATGACGGTAGTGCTTTTCCGTTCGTCATCCTTGCCTTGATTTTGCTCGGCGTGACCGATGAGATCGCGCAAGTCAATCATTTCGGCTGGTTCGTTGCCTGGGGCGTTGCTGCAGGCATCGGATGCGGCGCGCTGTTCGGCTGGGCGATGTCGCGCCTGGTGCTGGTTGCGCGGCAGCGCTTTGGTCTGGCGTTGGGCATGGAAGAGTTCATGGCCATCGGCATCATCATGCTGTCCTATGGCGTGGCCGAGCTGGTGCACGGCATCGGTTTTCTGTCGGTGTTTGCCGCCGGCCTGGCGATGCGCCAGGTGGAGTCTGCCAGCAGCGGCAACAAACCTGCCGGAGAGTTGATCGCGGCAGCGGAGGACAGCGGCAAGTCAGCCGCCGCCGTTCACCCCGAACAGGCGCCGGTCTATCTGACCGAGACGGTCCTCGGCTTCAACCAGCAACTCGAGCATTTTGCGGAATTCTTCATGGTGCTGTTGATGGGGATCCTGCTGTCAGAATTCGGCATCTCAGGCGAGGGCGTCCTGATCGCAGGATTGCTGTTCTTCGTGATCAGACCGATCGCCGTCGGGCTTGGCTTGCTGGGCTCTGATACCGAAACCTCGCACCGCTGGCTGATCGCCTGGTTCGGCATCCGCGGCGTAGGTTCGTTGTATTACCTGTGCTTTGTTCTGCAGTTCTGGCACGACAAGCTCAATGTGCGCATCGCGCAAGACGTGCTGACGGTACTGGCTTTGTCGGTGCTGCTCCATGGCATTTCCTCGGCGCCGCTGATGCATTTGTACTGGCGTAAACGAGTGGAATCCGGTGCCGAGCCCAAATCTTGAAGTAATAAAACTACATTTACTACATCGACATTTTTTACTTTGTATCGGCCGCCCTCTCGATAAAAATCAAGTATTCCGCCTGAAAAAGCTAGAAGCAAATCCATCTCTGTGCCAGAATAATTAAAAAATATAGTAAAACTACATAAAATCAGTCTCGTCGAATTGTCTTTGGCGCAATTTCATGCAATCGGCGACGCTGCACAGAACAGGAGACTTCATGAATTTTTCCCGCCTTCGGATCGGGCAGCGCTTGTCGCTGTGCTTTGGCGTCATATTGCTATTGATGGCGGCGGTGACCGCATTGGCAGGCTTCTCCGCGCATCGTGCTCAGCAACAGCTGGCGGCCGCGCTCAGCCATACCAACGGCAAATCCGAGATTGCGGCGCTGATGCGGCAGAGCCTGTTCCGTCAGGGACAAGCCGCGCGCAATGTGGCGACGCTGACGGACCTCAATGCCATGCAAAAAGAGATGGCGCGCATCGGAGTGGAGCGCAAGACCTATCGCGTCAATCAGGCCGCCTTGCTTAAAAGCGGCGTGAGTGCGGAAGAGCAGGCCATCATCAACGACATGGATGGTCTTGATCGCCGCAGCGAACCGTTCATCAAGCAGGCGGAGGAATTCGTTGCCGGCTTTAATGCCGGGCAGGCGACCAAATTGCTCAATGCCGAAGTTGCGCCGCTGCAAAATCAGTGGCTGGAAGCCATCGACAAATTGGTCAAGCTGGAGCAGAGCCAGATTCAGAGCGATCTGGATGACTTCGCTGCCAGCGGCAGGCAGACCACCATGGCGACCATTGTGATTTGCGGCGTCGCCATGCTGTTGGCCGTGCTGGTGGCGTGGCGTCTTAACCGCAGCATCACGCGTCCGCTGAATGATGCCGTGGATCTCGCCAGCCGCGTTGCAGCGGGCGATCTCACTGCCCATATCGCCGAAGGCGGCCGGGACGAAACAGGACAGTTGCTTGCTGCTTTGGGCCGCATGAATCAGAGTCTGCTGCAAACCGTCAGCGAAGTGCGCAACGGCACGCAAAGCATCTTCCGCGTCTCGCAGCAAAACGCCGCCGGCAATACTGATCTGGCGGCACGTACCGAAGCGCAGGCCGGTTCGCTGCAGCAAACCGCCGGCGCCATGGCGGAACTGACCGGCATCGTCAGTCGCAACGCATTGCAGATCGGCGAAGCCAATCGTCTCGCGCAATCGGCTGCCGGCGTGGCTTCGCGCGGCGGCGACATCGTGTCGTCCGTGGTCGGCACCATGACCGCGATCAAGGATAGCTCGCGCAAGGTGGTGGACATCATTTCCGTGATCGACGGCATCGCTTTCCAGACCAATATCCTGGCGCTGAATGCAGCGGTGGAAGCGGCGAGGGCGGGCGAGACAGGGCGCGGTTTTGCCGTGGTGGCGACAGAGGTTCGCCATCTTGCCATGCGCAGCGCCGCTGCCGCCAAGGAAATCAAAGTGCTGATCGGCGACTCTGTCGAGCGCATCGATGCCGGCAGCCGCCAGGTCGACGACGCCGGCCAGACCATGCGCGAGATCGTTGACTCGGTTGAGCACGTGGTCGGCATCATGGATGAAATTGCCGCCGCCAGCGACGCGCAGAGTCACGGCATCGCCGATCTCAATCAGGCCATTACGCAAATCGATGCCGTCACGCGCACCAACGCAACGCTGGTGGCGCAGGCGGCGGTGGCGACAGCCGATATGCAGGAACAGGCGCACAAGCTGTGGGATGCCGTCAGTGCCTTCCGGGTTGGCGAAGAGCCGGCTGATCTGCATGAGAATTTGCATGGCATGCCAACTGAGTTGAACGCTTTGCCGGCGGCCGGCGCCGTATCGGCTTTGCACAGCAGGGAGATACCGATGATAGCGCCCGCTCTTGCCTGATCGATCTCCTCGGCATCCCCTTGTCACCCTTACGCCGGATCAACCCGCTGCCTACGCGTAAGAGTTGATGAAGCCCGAAAAAGTGTTTGTCCTATACGCAGCACGTGCCTGAGCGCGTAGCCTGATGTTGTGTCGCCGCTCGTCGACGGTTCGTCGGCGTTGTTCGTGCTTCATTACGTTACTGTACGCATCGCTGCATCAGAAAGGACATAACATGCATAAGCCACAAGATATCCCACCCGTTGAAGTGCCGCCGCTCGATCCGACGCCGCAGCAGGATCCGATTCCCCACCAGAATCCGCTGTGAGGAGCGCGCATGCATACACCGCAAGACATCCCGCCGACCGCGCCACCGCCGCCGAAGGATATTCCGCCGGATGAATACAACCCGGTGCAGGATCCGCCGCTCAATCCGAGCGAACCGGGCATTCCCGACACGGATCCCGCCGAGCCGCCGTTGAAGATGTCCGGTGGGTGATTCCGGAACTGGTTTCACCCCTGTTTTACCCGCGTAGTTTTACCCGATTTAACGAGGAATAATCATGGCTACCAGCACACTCGATCTTGACGTATTGCCGATCTCGGATCGCGAGCTCAGCAAAGGTCACGACAACCACGCACTAGGCCCCAGCGACACATCCGACAGCGGCAGCGACATGACGAATATCGCCACCGAAGGAGACAGCGATTCCACCGGCACCGGCGAACGCGCCTCGGTTGAGCGTGGCAGCCGCGACCGCGCACCTGAAACGCCCGAGTCGGTCGAGCAGGTGGCGAGCGACAATGAAGGCGGCGAGGATATCGTCGCTGCGGACGAGCGCGAGCTTGAAAAGCAGACGGATAGTGTCAAAGACGCCAAAAAGGTCAAGCGCGACCGTGATCTGGACGATGCGCTGGAAGATACTTTTCCGGCCAGCGACCCGATCAATCTGACGCCGGAGCCGCCTAAAAAGGTCGCAAAAGGCCCTAATTCCAACTAATCGCCCGGCTAAATCCATAGCTCATTGCTATTTGATCGCCAGCGAATCCTCTGGGACTGCGCATTGACCCCGTCGCGGGTCTTGCGCATCCCGTCCCCGAAGCCTGGTTTTATGCCGATTCCAAGCCGGCTGCAGGCTGGTTTAGACATTGTTTCAGCGCCTCTTCCGGTTGCCAGAATCCCTCCACACACCTATACTGCCGGGGTAGCATTGCCTTGGGTATCCGGCGTATTTTCTTTCGCCGGATTTAATCGGGAAGCCGGTGCGTTCATCCAGATCATCTCTCTGGAAACCATTCCGGCGCTGCCCCCGCAACGGTAAGCGAATCAGCGAATCTGCATCCAGCCACTGTGCATGAAGTGTTTTATCGACACGGCATGGGAAGGCGCAAATTCCGGTTCCGGTCAGATCATTCTCGCCGCGAACCCTTCGCAAGCCCGGAGACCGGCCCTCGGTATACGACTTGTTTTGCATCGCGGAGGGCGATCGACGGACTGCTTCCCGGATTGCGTGATTTTTCTGCACCCCGCGTCGTTTCCTCATTTTCCTTCGTGACGTTTCCGTTATTTCCGTTATGTGCGCTGTTGCAGTCTTGTCAGCGCCATTACCGGTTTGGCTTCAACGCTTATTCGAAGGAAAACACATGGCTCTCACCACCGGCGCATCCGCCAACGACACCAGCACCATCGATTCCTCCACCGGTTCCAGCGTATGGCGCGATCGCATTTTGCCGGGCATTGCCGCGCTAGTGCTGGGTGCAGGCCTGATCTACGCCGCCGGTTTTGCTTCGGCGGTGGAACTGCACAACGCCGCGCATGACGGCCGCCATTCGGCAGGTTTTCCTTGCCACTAAGAAGAATATTCCGCGGAACAATTGAATGATGAATCTCGCAGTATTGCGGCGGATTGCCTCCACCGTCCTCTTGGCTGGCGCTTGTGCCGGCGTCTTGCTGACTGGTGTGCAGCAGTTGCAAGTCTCCAAAATCATCCTCCAGGCGGAGGTCTACGAAGAAGCGGCTGCGGCCAAGGCTCATGAACAGGCGCACGAGCAAGCCCATGCCGCGGCAACGCCTGCCGCCGGTGCACCTGCAGAAGCGCACGAGCACGAACATGAAGGTGAAGAGTGGGAGCCGGCCAACGGTTTCGAACGCACCGCCTATACCGTGCTGGCCAATATCAGCATGGCAATTGGTTTCGGCCTGTTCCTCGCCGCCGCGATCGTGATGACTGGCAAGCAGGTGACATGGCGTTCCGGTTTGGTGTGGGGCGTGGCAGGTTATCTGGTGTTCTTCGTGGCGCCGTCGCTGGGACTGCCGCCTGAAGTTCCGGGCACCGTGGCTGCGCCGCTGCATGCGCGTCAATTGTGGTGGGTCATGACAGCTGGCATGACCGCAGCCGGACTGGGACTTGGTGTGTATGCGCGTCACTGGGCGCTGAAGTTGCTGGGCGTGGCGCTGCTGATCGTGCCGCATCTCATCGGTGCGCCGCATCCGGCCGTGCATGGCAGCGCCGCGCCGGAAGAACTGGCGCAGGCATTCATCCACGCGACAGCCTTGGCCAATGGCTTGTTCTGGCTGACGCTGGGTGGGCTGACCGGTTACTTTTATAAAAAATTCGCCTGAGTTCCGGGCTGGAATTGTTAATGCCGATCCGGCCCTTGCGGGCCGGATCGGCATTTTAGCCAGTAAAGAAATGCTATGAGAACCCACCACCGGCACGTCCTGATGTGCACCGGCCCACGCTGCACCGAAAACGGCGTGCTGGCCGAAGCCATGTTCGCCGTCCTCGGCGAGCAGATCGATGCGCGTCCAGAACTGCGCGTCAAGCGCACCCGCACGCATTGCATGGTGGCCTGCAAGGCGCAGGCGCCGGTAGTGGTGGTGTATCCCGAAGGCGTCTGGTACCGCTGCGAGGATGCAGCCGCGATTGAACGCGTGGTGGCCGAGCATCTCGAAGGCGGCCAGGAAGTCACTGATCTGATTTTTCACCGCCTCGGCAGCGGCGACGTCAATCCCGAGGAGCCGGAAAATGTCTGACCAGGCAACACAATCCGTCGCCACACCATTCGCGCCATCTGCACGGATTGCGGTGCTGACGCATGCCTCCACCGATCTCGCCATTCTTCATCACGCGTTGACGCAATTGCCGGAAGACTTTCCAGCGACGATAGGTGTCAATCTGCAAGGCGTGGAAAACGAAACACGCATGAGCGAGTTGTTGCAGAACGAGCTGGCGGACGCCGACATCATCGTGCTGCGCATCCTTGGCCGTCTCGGCAGCGTCGCCGGTTTTGCCGACCTGCTGCGCCATGCGCAAAGCCAGGGACGCCATCTGATCGCGCTGAGCGGCACCGGAGAACCAGATGCGGAGCTGGCGGCGGTGTCGACCGTACCGGCCGATGTGCTGCGCGAGGCGCTGGCGTATTTTCATGGCGGCGGCAGCGTCAATCTGGCGCAGTTTTTACGTTTCGTATCGGACCGCTTGCTGCTCACCGGATTTGCTTACGACCCGGCAGTGGCTTTGCCCGATCACGGCATCTATCATCCGGATCTGGAACAGGATGCCGGCATCTCGGATTGGCTTCGCTTGCGTATCGACGTCGCAGGCCGCCGCAAACCTGCCGTCGGCATCATCTTCTATCGCGCGCACTGGATGAGCGGCAACACGCGCTTCGTCGATGCACTGGTGACGGCGCTGGAGCAGCGCGGCATGGACGTACTGCCGATTTTCACTGCGTCGCTGCGCACCTCGGCGGCGGATTCCGATCTGCCGGCCGCGCTGAGCTATTTCTCGGGAGAGCAGGGCGCACATGTGGACGTCCTGATCAACACCACCTCCTTCGCCATGGGCGAAATCACGCCGGGCGGCCCGACGCCTGCCGGCTGGTCGGTGTCCGTGCTGGAGAAGCTCAACGTCCCCGTGCTGCAAGCCATGACCAGCGGCATGACGCAGGATCAGTGGGAAGTCTCCACGCGCGGCATGAACCCGCTGGACGCCGCCATGAACGTGGTGCTGCCGGAATTCGACGGCCGCATCATCAGCGTACCGCTGTCGTTCAAGGCACAGGCAACGGGCTTGTCGGGCGACGTGGTGGAGTTCCATCCGGTGGCCGACCGCGTCGAACGCATCGCCGGGCTGGCGGCGCGTTTTGCGCGTCTGCGCGCACTCGGCAATGGCGACAAGCGCATCGCCTTCATCTTTACCAACTCCAACAGCAAGGCCTCGCAGATCGGCAACGCCGTCGGCCTCGATGCGCCGGCCTCGTTGATGCGCATTCTGGAATCGATGCGTGACGCCGGTTACGCCGTCGGCGATCTGCCCGAGAGCGGCAGTGCGCTGATCCATACGCTGGTCGATCGCTGCTCCTACGACAACACCTATCTGACCAGTGAGCAATTGCAGCACGCCGTCGGCCGTGTGTCGGCGGAACGCTACGCCGAATGGTTCGCCGAGCTGCCGCACGTCTTGCAGCAAAAGATGGAAGCGCAATGGGGCGCTGCGCCCGGCGTCGCTTACGTCCATGACAACCATCTGGCCTTCGCCGGCGTCGAACTGGGCAATGCCTTTGTCGCCTTGCAGCCGCCGCGCGGTTACGGCATGGATCCGGATGCGATCTACCATCAACCCGATCTGCCGCCGACGCATCATTACTACGGGCTATATCGCTGGCTCAGCGACGAGTGGGGCGCCGACGCCATCGTCCACGTCGGCAAGCACGGCACGCTGGAATGGTTGCCGGGCAAGGGCGTCGGCCTGTCGGAGAACTGCTTCCCCGATGCACTGCTGGGCGACATGCCGCTGTTCTATCCCTTCATCATCAACGATCCGGGCGAAGGCTCGCAGGCCAAACGGCGCGGCCACGCGGTCGTGGTCGATCACCTGACGCCGCCGATGACCACCGCCGACAGCTACGGCGCACTGGCGCAATTGACGCAGCTGGTCGACGAGTATTACCAGGTTGAAGTGCTGGATCCCTCCAAGCTGCCGCTGCTGCAGCAGCAGATCTGGGAGTTGGTCAAACAGACCAATCTCGACAGCGATCTGCAGATGAAGCTGCTCCATCATGATCACGATCATGATGATGAACATGGGCATCATCACGGACATGCCCACGGACACGATCATGCACATGAGCACGCGCATGGACACCACCACGATCACGACCATCCGCACGACCACAGCCACGACGGTGAATTGCCCGAAGCGCTGAGCGGCATGGGCGGCTCCGACGTCGCCCATCTGATCGAAGACCTCGATGGCTATCTGTGCGAACTCGGGGCAGCGCAGATCCGCGACGGCCTGCATATTCTTGGCCGCGCACCGGATGAGGCACAGATGCCCGACATGCTGGTCTCACTGACGCGTCTGCCGAATCAGGACATCCCCGGTTTGCAGGAAGAAATGGCGCGCCTGTTCGGACTCAGGCTCGACATGCTGCTGGAGAACAAGGGGCAGCGTCTCAATGTCGACAGCGCCCTGGCGCGCATCGCCGATCGAGCTGTCGTCACGCGTGCCGACGCTATCGAAGCCATCGACACGTTGTGCGTTCGTCTGATGCAGGCGCTGCAGGACAAGGGCTACAAAGCCGACGCCGTCGACGGCATCCTGCATTCCCTGTTCGGTGATCTGAGCATCGACAAGCCGCGTTTGCAAACCGCTTCCATGCGGCAGCCCGGCAGTATGCTGGGGCAGATGAAGATGCAGGTGCGCGCCAGACCGCTACCACTGGCTGTAGCTACAGCTGCAACTGCGCCCGTCGTGAAGGCCTCTGTTGCAGAGTCCCCGACGGACAAATTCGCAGCCTTGCGCCGCGTCCTCGATTTCACATGCCGGCAGTTGCTGCCCAATCTGCATCGCGCCGGCGACGAGATCGGCAATCTGCTGCTCGGCCTGGAAGGCGGCTACGTGCCTGCCGGCCCCAGCGGCTCACCGACGCGCGGCATGGCGCACATCCTGCCGACCGGGCGCAATTTTTATTCGGTCGATCCGCGCAGCGTGCCGTCGCAATCGGCGTGGCGCGTTGGCCAGCAACTGGCGCGCGAAGTGCTGGAGCGCCATGTGCGCGAAACCGGCGCTTATCCGGAGAGCGTCGCCATCAGCATCTGGGGCACCAGCGCCATGCGCACGCACGGCGACGACGTTGCACAGATCCTGTGCCTGCTCGGCGTGCGTCCGGTCTGGCGTCCCGGCAATCGTCAGGTTTCCGGCATCGAAGTGGTGTCGCTGCAAGAGCTGCAACGTCCGCGCATCGACGTCACCACACGCATCAGCGGATTCTTCCGCGATGCATTCCCGCAACTGATCGACCTGATCGACGACGCGGTCAATGCCGTCATCGCATTGGACGAGCCGCCCGATCAGAACTTCGTGCGCAAGCATTACCTGCAGGAACTGGGCGAGTGGATCGGTAAAGGTCTGGACAAGGGCGAAGCGGAAGAGCGCGCCGCCTATCGCATCTTCGGAGCAAAGCCGGGCAGCTACGGCGCCGGCATCCTGCCGCTGATCCAGGAAAAAAACTGGCAGGCCGATGCTGATTTCGCCGAAGCCTACATCAACTGGGGCGGCTACGCCTATGCGCGCAAGCTCGGCGACAAGCAGGGCAGCGATCAGCGCGACGCTTTCCGCACCCGGTTGTCGGGCGTGCAGGTGGCCTTGCACAATCAGGACAACCGCGAACATGACATCTTCGACAGCGACGATTACCTGCAATATCACGGCGGCATGATTGCGACCATTCGCGCATTGACCGGCCAGCAGCCGCGCCATTATTTCGGCGACAGCCACGACCCGGCACGCGCGCAGGTCCGCGATCTAAAGCAGGAAACCTTGCGCGTGTTCCGCTCGCGCGTGGTCAATCCGAAGTGGCTGGACAGCATCCAGCGCCATGGTTATAAGGGCGGGCTGGAGTTGACGGCGACTGTCGACTATCTGTTCGGTTACGACGCCACGGCGCAAGTCATGGACGACTGGATGTACGAGCAGCTGGCCCAGACTTACGCCTTCGATCCCGGCATGCAGCGCTTTCTTGAAGAAGCTAATCCGTGGGCGCAGAACGCCATTGCCGAACGCCTGCTGGAAGCCGCCAGCCGCGGCATGTGGGCCGAGCCGCAGGCGCAGACGCTGGAAGATTTACGCCAGCTTTATCTCAAGAGCGAAACTTTGCTGGAGGCGCGTGGCGAAACCCCGCGCGGAGTCTGATATGAGTCTTCCCGTGTTTCCGCCGTTATTTCCCTTCTCCGCCATCGTCGGCCAGCCGCAACTGAAGAACGCTTTGCTGCTGTGCGCAGTCGATACCACGCTGGGCGGCGTCCTGATCCGTGGCGACAAAGGCACGGCCAAGAGTACCGCTGCACGCGCGCTGACGGCCGTGCTGCCGCCGGTCGAACGTGTCGCAGGCTGCGCCTTCAATTGCCTGCCGGGCCAGCCTGCGGAGCAATGTGCGGTTTGCCAGGGTGACGCCAGGACAATCTCCGCAAGCGTACCTTTCGTCACCTTGCCCTTGGGCGCGACAGAGGACCGCGTGCTCGGCACGCTCGATCTGCAACGCGCATTGAAGGGCGAGAAGAACGCCTTGCAACCGGGCCTGCTCGCTGCTGCGCATCGCGGCATTCTGTACATCGACGAAGTCAATCTCTTGCCGGACCATCTGGTCGACGTGCTGCTCGATGTCGCGGCGATGGGCGTCAATTCGGTCCAGCGCGAAGGCCTGTCGGTGTCGCATCCGGCGCGCTTCACGCTGATCGGCACGATGAATCTGGAAGAGGGCGACTTGCGTCCGCAACTGCTCGATCGTTTCGGCCTCATGGTGGAAGTCGTTGCGCCGCGCGACAAGACTTTGCGTGCCGACGTCGTGCGCCGCCGTCTTGCCTACGAATCCGATCCGCTTGCCTACGCCGCGCAATGGAATGACGAGCAGGAGGTCTTGCGCGCACGTATCGCCGCTGCGCAGGCTTTGCTGCCGCAAGTCGTCTTGAGTGACGCCTTGCTCGATCTGATCAGCCATCTGTGCTGCGAATTCGAAGTCGCCAGCCTGCGCGCCGACATCGTCATGCACAAGACGGCGCGTGCGTTTGCAGCGTTGGACGGACGTCTGCAGGTCACTCCCGGCGACGTGCGTGCCGCGGCTGAACTGGTATTGCCGCATCGCCGCCGCCGCAAGCCGTTTGAGCAGCCCGGTCTGGATCAGGACAAGCTTGATGATCTGATGCAGCAAGCAATGCCGCCGGAACGGCAAGAAAGTAATGCTCAGGATCAATCGGATTCTCCTTCCGATAGTAGCGATCAATCGGAGACTCAAACCGACGGCGGCGACAGCCAGCAGGTATTTGCTGCCGCAGCCGTCGGCAATACACGCCAGCTTAAAGTCGAGGCGCCGGTCAACAATGTCGCCACGCTCGCCGGTCGCCGCAGCGATTCCGCGGATGCAACGCGCGGCCGCATGATCCGTGCCGTGCCGGACAGCAATCCTGCCAGTCTTGCGGTCGGTGCAACGTTGCGTTCAGCGGTCTTGCGCAGCGCCGCCGAAGGACAAGAGGGTGTGCTGCAATTGCAGAAGAGCGATCTGCACGGCAAGGTCAAGGCCGGCAAGAACGCCAATCTGATTCTGTTCGTGGTCGATGCTTCCGGTTCGATGGCCGCGCAACGGCGCATGGAAGCGGTGAAGGGCGCCGTGCTGGCGCTGTTGACGGATGTCTATCAGCGTCGCGATCAGGTTGCGGTGATCGGCTTCCGTGGCGACAAAGCTTCGGTGTTGCTGGCGCCGACACGCAGTGTCGATCTCGCCGAACAAGGTCTGCGTGAACTGCCGACCGGCGGCCGTACGCCACTGCCGCACGCCTTGCAACTGGCCTTGCAGACGCTGGAACAATCCAGCGGCACAGCACCACCATTGCTGGTGTTGCTGAGCGACGGCAAGGGCAACGTCGCGCTGGAAAACGGCGGCGATCCCTGGCGCGAGACGCTGGCGCTGGCCGAGCAACTGGCAGCACGCGGCACACCTGCACTGGTGCTCGATACCGAAACCGGCTACGTCCGTCTGGGCCGTGCTGCGCAACTGGCACAGGCGCTCGGCGCGGAATGCATGACGCTGGAAGAACTGACGGCTGACAATCTGGCACTGACGATTCGCGCCCGCATGACGCAATAAATATCAAAGAATCAACCAAGGAACAAGAACATGATTATCTGCATAGGCGCAGGTCCCGGCGACATCGGCTACCTCACCCAGCGCGGCGCCGAGCTGATTCGCAATGCCGACGTGGTGGCGGGTTTCGATGCTGTCGTCAATGTCGTGCAAAGCATCATTCCGCCGACGGCGGAAGTCATTCTCATGGGCTATCGCGATCAGGTCGCCCAGCTCGATCTGGTTGCCGCAGCGCATCACGCTGGCAAGCGCTGTGTGGTGGTGTTCATGGGAGACATCCATTTCAGCGGCTTCCAGTATCTGGAACGCGTCGAGCGCGCCTGCGGCCATCCGGTCGAGACCTTGCCCGGCATTTCCTCAGCACAAATTCTGGCCTCGCGCGCCAAGGTTTGTTTCGACGAAACAACTTTCATCACCTTCCACCGCCGCGGCGACCTGACGCCGTTCAAGCGCCATCTTGTGCATGTGCTCAATGACGGCCGCAATGCGATTGTGATACCGTGTCCGTGGGATGCGGCGCGCTCCTTCATGCCGCGCCATATCGCGGCCTACCTGCTGGAGAACGGCGTGCGGCCCGATCATCCGACTGAAGTCTGGGAAAACCTCACGCGCGGCGACGCCGAGTGGCATGGCTCGCTGGCCGAATGCGTGGACAAGGAGTTCACCGACATGAGCATCATGCTGATTCGTACCCATACGCCCATGGACAGCCAGATCGAGCCGCCGCCGGCAAAGTCGGAGGCGGCATGAGCGCAGTGCCAGCCGATGTCGTCAGCGGTACAGTCAACGCTGTTGAGAGTGTTGACAGTGCGGCAAGCTACGGCATCGTGATCGCCGGGCACGGCAGCCGCGATGCCGACGCCGTGCGCGAATTCGAAGCGCTGGTCGGGATCGTGCGCGCCCGTGCGCCAGGCCGCGTGGTGACTCACGGTTATCTCGAATTCGCCAGCCCGACCATCAGCGAAGCGGTGGAGGCCAATCTCGCCGCCGGCAGCAAACAGGTGGCGGTAGTGCCCGGCGTACTGCTGGCGGCACGCCACGCCAAGAACGACATGCCGACCGAAGTCTTGGAACTGGCGCGCAAGCATCCCGGTATCGATTTTCACTTCGGCGCGGCGATGAATCTGCATCCGCAATTGCTGCAACTGGCGCAGGAGCGCGTGCTCTCCGCTGAAGCGCAATCCGCACAAACCATCC
Organism: Herbaspirillum sp. GW822-FHT03A08; assembly: GCF_058801885.1. Lineage (NCBI taxonomy): Bacteria > Pseudomonadati > Pseudomonadota > Betaproteobacteria > Burkholderiales > Oxalobacteraceae > Herbaspirillum > Herbaspirillum sp. GW822-FHT03A08. Next base: position 312,882 of record NZ_JBXANR010000005.1, read on the forward strand.
GCCGCGACGATACCTGCCTGGTGCTGGTCGGACGCGGCACCACCGATCCCGACGCCAATGGCGAAGTGTCAAAACTGGCACGCATGCTGGAAGAAGGCATGGGCTTCGGCGGCGTCTACGTCTGCTATTCCGGCACGGCAAAGCCGCTGGTTGCCGACGGCTTGCGTGCAGCGGCCTTGCTCGGTTTTGCGCGCATCATCGTGTTGCCGTTCTTCCTGTTCGATGGCGTGCTGGTCAAACGCATCTATGCCGCCGCCGACGACTTGCAGCAGCGCGAGCCGGGTCTGGAAGTATTGAAGGCCGGCTATCTCGGCGTGCATCAGCATGTCGCCGACGTCATGCTGGAACGCGCACGCGAAGCGGTCGAAGGGCGTGCCGCCATGAATTGCAGCCTGTGCAAATACCGCGTGCAGATCGTGGGCTTTGAAGAGCAGATCGGCGAGCCGCAGCGCGCGCATCATTTGCAGGTGCGTGGTTTGCTCAATCGCGAGACGCTGGCCGCTGAACCGCAGACAGATTTCCCACCGTATGTGCCGCACCCGATCGAAAAGGAAAGCTTCGACATCATCGCCGCCGGCCGCGACTGGTCGATGTTCCCGCCGGCGCATCTGACGGCGCTGCAGCGGCTGGTGCATACCAGCGGCGACTTCAATGCGGTCGACGACATCTATTTTTCCGCCGGCGCAATCGAGGCGGGGATTCGCGCCATCCTGCGCTGCAAGCGCGTGGTGACCGACGTGACGATGGTGCAGAGCGGCCTCAAGCGGGCACTGGTCGAACAGCTCGGCGTTGAAACCTGGTGCGGCGTGCACGACCGCGAAACGCATCTGATGGCGCAGGCGCAGGGCATCACCCGCTCGGCAGCAGGCATACGCCGCGCATGGGAAAAATTCGGCAACGACATCATCCTCGCCATCGGCGATGCGCCGACTGCGATTGTCGAAACCACGCGCCTGATCCGCGAGCACGGCTGGCGGCCGCAACTGGTGATCGGCTTGCCGGTCGGTTTTGTCGGCACGCGTGAGAGCAAGGACGAGCTGCGCCGTTGCCTGCAAGTACCGCGTATCACCAACAGCGGCACGCGCGGCGGATCGCCGTGGGCGGCGACAGTGATCAACGCCTTGATGATCGACGCGATCGGGCAAGTCATCGCTGCACAGGAAGCGGAGCTGCAAGTAAATGCAGGAGCTTGAACGCGCCGAATTCGACCTGACCGTGCTGGCCCCGAACGGCTTGCGGCGCGGCAGGACGACCGGCAGCTGCGCTACCGCGGCGGTGAAAGCCGCGTTGACGATGCTGTTGCGCGACGAAATGATCGACAAGGCGGAAGTCAGCCTGCCGGACGGCAAGCACTATCTGCTGGTGCCGATACAGGACGTGCGGAAGATTGATGGATCCGACGGCAGGCGCGTGCGTGCCGAAGTCCTGAAAGACGGCGGCGACGATCCCGACAACACGCATGGCGCGACGATTTTTGCCGAAGTGGCGCGCAACGATATCGGCGAGATTCGCTTCCTGGCGGCGACCGGCGTCGGTACCGCGACGCAGCCCGGTTTACGCGTGGCGGTCGGCGAGCCGGCCATCAATCCGGTGCCGCGCCAGATGATGCGGCTGGCGGTGAAGGAAGTACTGGAAGAACTGGGCATGCAAGGCAGGATAGGCTCTGGTTTCGATCTCGCCATCGGTTGTGAGGACGGCCAGAAGATTGCACAGAAGACCTTCAATCCGCGTCTGGGGATCATCGGCGGCATCTCGATTCTCGGGACGTCCGGCATTGTGGAGCCGATGTCGCTGGCGTCGTGGATCGCTTCGATCGAAGTGTATATCCGCGTGGCCTTGGCGGATGAAAGCAGACCGAATGGCGTGGCTGCCTGCGTGGCGTATCTGCCCGGCAAGATCGGCCGGACCTTTGCGCGTGACGCGCTGGGCCTGCCGGAAGCGCGCTCCGTGCAGATCGCCAACTTCCTTGGCGACGCGCTGGATTTCACGCAGACGGCCCTGGCTGAGCAAGGCGAAGAGTTGGACGTATTGTGGCTGGCGGGTCATCCCGGCAAGCTGGCCAAAGTACTCGACGGCGTATGGGATACGCATTCGAGCAAGAGCAACATGGCGATGGGCGGTGTCGCCCGGGTAGCGTCGGAACTGGCGACGACGCTGGGATTTTCCGCGGCGCTGATCGCCGAAATAGAAAGTGCAAATACAGTGGAAGCAGCAATCGAACGTTTGAAAGAAGAGCCGGGCTCGGCGCCTTTGTGGCGCGACATCGAGGCGCGCATCGCCGCGCTGGCGCAGGTGCGCGTGCCGTCGGTGAAACGCGTCGAGGTGCGTCTGTTCGATCTCGACGGCAATTTGCTGGGAGGTCATCCATGAGTCCGGGCATGTTCTGGGGCATCGGCGTCGGCCCCGGTCCGGCAGGCTATCTGCCGCTGGCGGCGATGCAGGCCTTGCAGCAGGCCGACCTGATCTACGTGCCGCGCGCCCGAAGCGCCGATACCTCGGTCGCGCTGCAATGCCTGGAAGGCGTAGCGGTCGCGCCGGAGCGGCTACGCGAAGTCGAGTTCAACATGGACCCCGACCGCAACGTGCTGCGCGAACACTACGCACAACTGGCGCAGGATATCGCCGCCGAATTGCAGGCCGGGCGCAGCGTTGCCTATCTGACCATCGGCGACACGCTGACGTATTCGACCTACGGTTACATCCTGGCGGCGCTGAAGGATTTGCTGCCGGATTTTCCGCACCGGACGTTTCCCGGCATCACCAGTTACGCGTCGGCTGCCGCCGCGCTGGACTGGCCGCTGGGCGTGGGCAAGGAGCGCACCCTGATCCTGCCGTGCCCGGACGATCCGGCGACATTGCAGCAGGAGATTGAGACACACGACATCGTGGTCCTGATGAAAGTCGGCGCGCGCCTGCCATGGGTGCTGGATTTGCTCAAGGAAATGGGCATCGCCGAACACTGCGCCTTTGCCCGCCGTATCGGGCTGGACGGTGAAGTATTGGCAAACGATTTGCGTGAACTGGAAGCGGGCGATCGGGATCATGCCGTGAGCGGCTATCTGGCGACCATGCTTATTCGCAAGACCGCATTGGAAAAGAGGCATCAGGCATGAAGGTGAATTTATGAAAGTCTACTTTGTAGGCGCCGGGCCCGGCGCTCCCGATCTGATCACCCTGCGCGGCGCCAGGCTGCTGGGCAGCGTGCAGATGGTGTTGTATGCCGGTTCGCTGGTGCCGACCGAAATGCTCCAGCATTGCCGCGCCGACGCCGAACTGATCGACACGGCGCAGCTCGATCTGGAGCAGCAGCAAGCCTGCTACGAGCGCGCGAAGGAACAGGGCATTGATGTGGTTCGCCTGCACTCCGGCGACCCGGCCATTTACGGTGCGACTGCCGAGCAGATGCGCCGGCTGGAAGCATTGGGCATCGCCTATGAAGTCGTGCCGGGCGTCTCCTCCTTCACGGCCGCCGCCTCGGCAGTGACGGCCGAGCTGACCAAGCCGGAGGTGTCGCAGACCGTTATTCTGACGCGTGTTTCAGGGCGCGCCTCGGCGGTGCCGGAACTGGAGTCGATTGCGCGTCTGGCCGAGCACAAGGCGACCATGTGCATTTTCCTGTCCGGTCCGCATCTGAAAAAAATCGTCACCGACCTGCGCCTGCACTATCCCGATACCACGCCGGTGACACTGGTCTATCGTGCCACCTGGCCCGATCAGCGCGTCTATCAGGGCACGCTGGCGACGGTGCTGGAAGAAACCAAGCGCGGCGCCTGGAACCTGACCACCATGATGCTGGTCGGCGCAGCGCTGGACAAAGGCCGGCAAGTCGAATCGAGTTTGTATTCCAAGGATTTCACGCATCTGTTCCGCGTCGTCAAAAAGAATAAAAAAGACAATGACGCCACCGACGCCGTGGAAATTGTTACCACCGGAGACGAGGTCTGATCATGAGCACTCCCTTGCAAGGCACTCAGGCAAATACACTTGGCATCTGGCTGGTGCGAGCGGAGAGCGAAGCGCTGGCGGCGCGTTTGCAGGGACAACTGGGCGGCACGCTGTATCGGCCATGGCTGAATGCAGGGATTCCGCAAAAGCAGCAATTTCGCGCTTCCTACCGTAACCAGGGGCAATGGGTGATGCTGGCGGCAAGCGGCGTTGCGGTGCGTTTTCTGGAAGGTTTGCCGCAAGACAAGCTGACCGATCCGGCGGTGGTGCTGCTCGATGAGGCAGGACGTTTTGCCGTGTCGCTGCTCGGCGGCCATGAAGGCGGCGGCAATCGTCTGGCCTATCGCGTCGCCAATGTGGTCGGCGCCGTGCCGGTGGTGACGACCGCAACGGAAGCCCTTAAACCGCTGGTGCTCGGCATCGGTTGCCGCAAGAACGTGCCGGTGGAAAAAATCTCCGCCGCCGTCACGCGTGCGCTGGCGCTGCTGGGACGTCCGCTAAGCGACGTGCGCGAAGTGGCGACGATAGATCTGAAAGCTGAAGAGCCCGGCTTGCTGACCTTTTGCGCCGCCAATGAATTGCCCTTGCGCGTCATCGCGGCGTCGGACGTCGCCGCGCGCGGCTGGGTGACGGCGCCGTCGGAATGGGTGCAAAAGAATGTCGGTGTCGATGGCGTCTGCGAACCCTGCGCACTGATCGCCAGTCCGCGCGGTGTGCTGGCCTTGCCGAAGACGGCGCTCGACGGCGTCACCGTGGCGGTGGTGGAAGATATCGGTTTGCCGGATACGGATGCTCCGATCAGCATTGAATAAACAATGCAAGACAATGCAAGACAATGCAGAACAACGTAAGTAGATAACCAAGAATCAAAGAGAAAGCAGTTTTATGAGTGGAGTTTTAAACCTGGTATCGGTCGGTCCCGGCTTTGGCGATCTGATCGTGCCGCGCGCCATTGCCGCCTTGCGCGACAGCAACGTCATCGTGGCCTACGAGTTGTATCTGCGCTGGATCGCCTCGCATATCGAAGGCAAGCAGATCTTCACACCGCCGCTGACGCAAGAGCGTGAGCGCGCCTTGCTGGCGATCGACAAAGCCCGCAGCGGCGAGAAGGTCGCGCTGATTTCCAGCGGCGATATCGGCATCTATGCCATGGCGGCGCTGGCCTTCGATGAAATGAAAGAAGACGACGACTATCAGGTCAACGTCATCCCCGGCGTGACTTCGGCCAACGCTTGCGCATCCTTGCTGGGATCGCCGCTGTCGCACGATTTCGCTACGCTGAGCCTTTCGAATCTGCTGTGCCCGTGGGAGTGGATCGAAAGCCGCGCGCGCCATATCGCCCAGGCCGATCTGGCCTGCGTGCTGTACAACGTGCAAAGCGCCGGCCGCCAGGAAGGCGTCTATCGCATCCTCAAACTGATGCTGGAATCGAAGGCGCCGCATACGCTGTGCGGCGTGGTGAAAAACGCTTATCGTCCCGGCCAGGAAGTCAGCATCCATCGTCTCGATGAGTTGCCGTCGCTGCAATTCGACATGCTCACCAGCATCGTCATCGGCAATCGTTTCACCCAGCGCAAGCGCGGCTACATGTTCACGCCGCGCGGCTACAACGACTGGCATGACGAATCGGCAGTCGCGGCAGAAGAACCGGCATTGCCGTCACAGGCGGTGTGGGTCTTTGCCGGCACCAGCGATGGCAACGCACTGGCCAGACAACTGGCTGGACAAGGCCATCAGGTAGTCGTCTCGACCGCCACCGAATACGGCGGCGAGCTGGCCTTGCAGGATTGCCCGGGCGTCACGGTCTGGGCCGGCCGCCAGGGCGTGGAAGCGCGCAAGCAAGCCTTGCTGCGCCACGAAGCGCGCGTGCTGGTCGATGCCACGCATCCGTATGCGACGCTGATGTCGCAGCAATTGATGAGCTTGTCGCAGAGCCTGGGCGTTCCTTATCTGCGTTATGAACGTCCGAGCAGCATCGTCGACGCTGCTGGGGACGCGCTTGTCTGTGACTCGATGGAGCAGGCGGCAGAACAGGCGATGGCAAAGGGTGAGCGCATCTTCCTCGCCACTGGTTCGAAAGATATCGCAGTCTTCCTGCAAGCACCCGGAGCGGACAAGAAACAATGGTTCGTGCGCGTCACGGCCGAACCGGAATTCATCCAGCGCGCCATCGATGTCGGTATCCCGCGCAGCCGTATCTGCGCCATGCAGGGACCGTTTTCGCAGGGCTTCAATCAGGCTTTGTGGAACGACTGGAACATCGATTGCGTGGTGACCAAGGACTCCGGCGATGCCGGCGGTTATCGCGCCAAGGCGGATGCGGCGAAGGCCTTGAATATTCCATTGCTGACAGTACGCCGTCCGGCCTTGGATTATCCGGTGCAGGCGGGTAGTCTGGAGCAGGCCTTGGAGCAGGTGCAGGCGTTGTTGCGTGGGCAGCAGCAAGAAAGCAAACACGCATGACGCAAGCGCAGCCTATCCCCGTCACCATCGTCACCGGCTTCCTCGGCGCCGGCAAGACGACTTTGCTGCGCAGTCTGGTGCAACGTCGCCAGACGCGTCGGCTGGCATTGCTGATCAATGAGTTCGGCGAAGCGACGATCGATGGCGACCTGATGCGGGCGGTAAGCAACGGCGATGACGACGTGGAGCAGGTGCGCATCCATGATTTCTCTTACGGCCTGATCGCTTACGGCGACGATGATCGTTTTGTGCCGACCATGCTGGCGTTGGCCGCGCGTCGCGCTCAAGTCGATCATGTGCTGATCGAAACTTCCGGCCTGGCCTTGCCCACAGCGGTGATGGAAAGCCTGCAGACGCCTGAGCTGGCGGCGCATTTCATCCTCGATGCCACGCTGGCGGTGGTGGATACGCCTTTGCTGCTGGACGGCAGGTTCGCACAAGGAAGCAACACGGACAACGCCATTGCCGACATGTTCGGACGGCAACTGGAATATGCCGACGTCGTGGTGCTCAACAAGATCGACGACCTGGGCGAAGAACAATTGCTGGATGCCGAGCAGCGGGTACGTTCGTGCGCGCCCAATGTGCGCTTCCTTGAACTGGCTTACAAGGCGCAGCTCGACATCCGCCTGGCGCTGGGCTTGCGGCTGCATCAGCCGACTTTGCAGGCGCATCAGCACACCTACACGCATGTGCGCATGCCCGGCGTTGACGCCAGCGTGCTGGCAGATCAGGCGCGGCTTAACGGCCATGCGCATTCCGGTCTGGGTGCGCACAGTCACGGGCTGGCGACGCACAAGCATTTTCACGAACAGGATCCGGGCTGGCTGTCGTTTACGCTGCGCAGCCAGTCGCCGCAGCCGGCGGACAAACTGAAGCAGGCGATTGCCGCGGCTGCGAAATCGGAGCCCATCCTGCGCACCAAAGGTTTCGTCCGCACGCTCGAAGGCAAACGGCCGCAACTGGTGCAAGGCGTGCGCACGCGTGTGACGATTAATACGGATACGGCTGCAAATGAAACTGCTCATGCAGCAGCTCAAACCGATAAATCCGAGCTGGTCTTCATCGGCTATCACCCAAGCCGCAGCAAGGTCGCAGCCTTGCTTTCCGAGCTGACTGGTACACACTGGAAGTAAAACAGAGAGACAAGAATTCTATGAAAACCGATCCCGAATCGCATAAGCGCATGACCCAGCGTCACAAGGAAGGCTTCGAGAAAAAGAAGGCTGCCGCGCAAAAGGAAAAAGGCTTGCTGATCGTCAATACCGGCACCGGCAAGGGCAAGTCCAGCGCGGCCTTCGGCATGGGCATGCGTATCCTCGGCCATGGCATGAAGCTGGGCGTAGTGCAGTTCATCAAGGGCGCCTTGTACAGCGCCGAGCGCGATTTTCTCGGCGGCCACGCCAATTGCGATTTCCATGTGGTCGGTTCCGGCTACACCTGGGATACGCAAGACCGCGACGCCGACATGAAGACCGCCGCCCACGGCTGGGCCGAAGCAGTGCGCATGATCAAGGATCCGTCTTACGACATGGTGATCCTCGACGAGATGAACATCGTACTCAAGTATCAATACCTCGATCTGCAGGAAGTACTCGATGTGTTCGCCGCGCGCCGCGAGATGCTGCACATCGTCGTTACCGGCCGCCACGCGCCCGATGCGCTGATCGAGCAGGCCGATCTGGTGAGCGAAATGCGGCCGCTCAAGCATCCCTACAAGGAACAAGGCATCAAGGCGCAAAAGGGCGTGGAGTTCTGATCATGTCCGCCTTGCCTTCCGTCAACTGCCCGGCGTTGTTCATCAGCGCACCCGGCTCCAATCACGGCAAGACCACCGTGACGGCCGCGCTGGCGCGCTGGCATCGCGATCAGGGACGCAAGGTGAGGGTGTTCAAGACCGGGCCGGATTTCCTTGATCCGACCATCCTTGAACGCGCCAGCGGCAACACCGTGTACCAGCTTGATCTGTGGCTGATGGGCGCTGTTGAATGCCGGCGTCTGCTGCACGAAGCGGCGCAGGATGCCGACCTGATCCTGATCGAAGGCGTGATGGGCTTGTTCGATGGAGAACCGTGCAGCGCCGATCTGGCGGAGCTGTTCAAACTGCCGGTAGTTGCTGTGGTCGATGTCGCCGGGGTAGCGCAGACTCTGGGGGCCATTGCCTATGGTCTGGCGCATTACCGGCCCGGTTTTCCCCTGATCGGCGTGCTGGCGAATGGCGTTGCCAGCCCTCGCCATGAAGAAATGCTGCGCCAGGGTATGCCGCACGGCGTCGACTATCTCGGCAGCATGCCGCGCAATCTGCAATTCAAATTGCCGGAACGTCACCTCGGCCTGGTGCCGGCGGCGGAAGTCGCTGATCTTGATCAGCGTATCGCCGCTGCGGCAGCGGCCATCGGCCTGACTGAATTGTCTGAACTATCGCGCTTGCCCGCGCCGGTGGAGTTTGCCGCCATTGATCCGCAAGACCATCCGCCGGCGCCGCCATTGTTGCAAGGGCAGCGCATTGCGATTGCACGGGATGCGGCATTCTCTTTCATCTATCCCGGCAATCTGGATCTGCTGCGGCAACTGGGCGCTCAACTGACTTACTTTTCGCCGCTGCGCGATGCGCGCCTGCCGCCAGCGGACAGCGTCTATCTGCCGGGCGGCTATCCGGAATTGCACCTGCAGGAATTGCAAAACAACGCCGCCATGAAGCAGGCCTTGCACGATCATTGCGCCGCCGGCAAGCCTTTGTATGCGGAATGCGGCGGCCTGCTGTACCTGCTCGAAAGCCTGACCGACAAGAACGGCGCCCGCGCGCGCATGCTGGGCATCCTGCCCGGACGCGCGGTCATGCAGCGCCGCTTGCAGGGCTTGGGTTATCAGACTATTCCATTTGCTGAAGGCGCCTTGCGCTGCCATACCTTTCACTATTCGACCACCGTGACGGCAATGGCGGCAGCCTTTACCGGCGAGCGCCTGTACGACACATCGGCAGGAGAGCGGGTGTATCGTCTGCACGGGGTGACGGCGACTTATCTGCACGCTTGCTTTGCCTCGTCGCCACAAGCAACGGCGGCGCTGTTTACCGGAAAAATCGCGATGCCGGAGCCAGCGGGTGATGAGGACGCGCCGGCATGAGCCATCGCTACAGCCAGAGCGACATCGACGCCGTCTATCGCGTCATCGCCGAGCGGCGCGACATCCGGCATTTCTTGCCCGATCCGGTGGATGCGGACTTGTTGCAACGCCTGCTGCAGGCGGCGCATCTCGGCCCTAGCGTCGGTTTCATGCAGCCGTGGCGCTTCATCCGTGTCGCAGATCGCAGCAGGCGGGACGCGATTCATGCGCTGGTGGAGCAGGAACGCATCCTGACGGCGCAGGCGCTGGACGAGCGCGAAGACGAATTCATGCGCCTGAAAGTGGAAGGCATCCGCGAGTGCGGCGAAGTGCTGGTGGCGGCCTTGATGGAAGGTCGCGAGCGCCATGTATTCGGCCGCCGCACCTTGCCGGAGATGGACCTGGCGTCGGTCGCCTGCGCTATCCAGAACATGTGGCTGGCGGCGCGCGCTGAAGGCATCGGCATGGGCTGGGTGTCGCTGTTCGATGCGGACAAGCTGGCGGCCTTGCTGGAGATGCCCGAAGGCGCGAAGCCGGTGGCGGTGATCTGCCTCGGCCATGTCAAAGAATTTTATGCGCGTCCGATGCTGGAGCAGGAAGGCTGGGCGGCGCGCCAGTCGCTGGACGATCTGGTTTATCGCGATGCCTGGGGAATCAAGGAAGAAAAATAATGAATCAGCGTACTTTGGTATTCGGCGGCGCGCGCTCGGGTAAAAGCGCGCAGGCGGAACGGCTGGCGGCGGCTAGCAGCAAACCGGTCATCTACGTCGCCACGGCTGCCGTCGGCGACGACGAGATGGCGGCGCGCATTGCCTTGCACCGGCAGCAGCGCAGCGCGCAATACGCACATTGGGATACCGTAGAGGAACAGCGCGCACTAGGCGATGCTATCGCGCGCCACAGCATGCCGGACAACGTAGTGCTGGTCGATTGCCTGACGGTGTGGCTGTCCAATCTGCTATTCAGCGAGCACAAGGAATATCCCGAGATCGGCCGGATTGAAGCGCCGGCGCTTTTTGCTGCCGAACGTGAACGTTTCCTGTCGGCCCTGTCGCAGGCCAAAGGCGAGGTCGTGCTGGTGTCCAACGAAGTCGGCATGGGCATCGTGCCGCAGGGGGCCATCTCGCGCTGGTTCGTGGATGAAGCAGGGCGATTGAATCAGGCCGTCGCGGCGATCTGTGAACGCGTGCAGTTTGTCGCCGCCGGGTTGCCGCTGGAACTCAAGGGGCACGGGGCATGATCGGTTTCGACATGACGCTGCTGGCATTGCTGATGGTGGCCGGGGTGGCGCTGGACTGGCTGCTCGGCGAAATATCGCGCTGGCATCCGCTGGTCGGCTTCGGACGCTATGTGCAATGGCTGGAGCGTCGCATGAATCGCCGGCCGGGAAGCTATGCCCGTGGCGCGCTGGCGTGGTCATTGGCGGTGTTGCCGCTGGTGGCGTTGTCGGTCTGGATCACGATCTTGCTGGCGCGGCAAGCTTTCTGGCTGGCTGCGGTGTGGCATGTGGTGCTGCTGTATTTTTGCATCGGATTGCGCAGCCTGCGCGATCACGTGATGCCGATTGCGCAGGCCCTGAAAAACGGAGACCTGACTGCAGCGCGCAACCTGACCGGGCGCATCGTCAGTCGCGATACCACGCAATCGCAGGAAACCGATCTGGCCAAGGCCGCAGTCGAGTCATTGCTGGAAAACGGCAACGACGCCGTGTTCGGCACCTTGTTCTGGTTTGCCATGGCCGGCGGTCCGGGCGCCTTGCTGTTTCGCCTGGCTAATACGCTGGATGCCATGTGGGGCTATCGCACTTCGCGCTTTCTCGCTTTCGGCTGCGTTGCCGCGCGTATCGATGACGGCCTGAACTGGATTCCGGCGCGGCTGACCGCGTGGTCGTATGCACTACTGGGCAACTGGCGGCAGGCGCGGACATGCTGGCGCACGCAGGCTCCGGCATGGAGCAGTCCAAATGCCGGGCCTGTCATGTCGTCCGGCGCAGGAGCATTGGGATTGGCTTTAGGCGGTGCGGCGATCTATGACGGCGAAGTGGAGCAGCGTCCGCCGCTGGGCATGGGGCGCGACGCTGTCGCCGATGACATCGTACGTGCGTGGAAGCTGGTGTCGCGCACGGCACTGCTGTGGCTGACTGTGATGTTGACGATATCGATGCTGATGACGATGTTCTATACGGCTTATGCCAGTTTGACGATGGGAGGTACCCATGCTTGAGCATGGCGGCAACCTCAATGATGCAGTGGTGCGCTATGGCATCGCGCGTGCCGGCTGGCTGGATCTGTCCACCGGCATCAATCCGAATGGTTATCCGGCGCCCGTGCTGCGCGCCGATGCCTGGCATCGCCTGCCGGAATCCAGCGATGCGCTGGTCGCGGCGGCATGTGCTTACTACGGCGCACCGCGCATGCTGGCGGCGGCCGGTACACAGGCGGCGATACAGGCTTTGCCGCAGCTCAGGTTGCGTGAAAAGGGCGTGTCGCGCGTGGTCGTGGCTGCGCCGGCATATGCCGAGCATGCGCATCGCTGGCAGCAAGCCGGGCATGCCATGCGTGAAGTCGACTATGGGGACTTGCCGGCGGCGCTGGATGCCTGCGACGTGATGGTGGTCTGCAATCCGAATAACCCGACCGGTGCGCGCGTCGCGCCGGACATCTTGCTAGGCTGGGCACAGCAACTGGCGTCACGCGGCGGCTGGCTAGTGGTCGACGAAGCCTTCGGCGACACCACGCCGGACCTGAGCGTAGCCGGACAAACGGGCGTGCAGCCTGGACTGATCGTGTTGCGTTCAGTCGGAAAATTTTTTGGTCTCGCAGGTGTGCGACTCGGTTTTGTCGCTGCACAAGATGCAGTGCTGGAGCGTTTGCAGGAATGGCTGGGACCATGGGCCGTCAGCGGCCCGGCGCAAGAGATCGGTATCGCGGCGCTGTGCGACCGCGATTGGCAACGCGCCACCCGGGCACGCCTTGTGGCGGATGGCGAGCGCTTGCACAAGCTGCTGGCCGACATCGGCATACAATCCGGCGGCAGCGCAATGTATCAGTGGTGGGCAGAGCAAGACGCGGCCGGATTTCACTACTGGATGGCGCGGCAGGGGATCTGGGTCCGTTTGTTCACACGCGGCGCCGGCGGCATAAGGCTGGGCCTGCCGCCGGACGAAGCCGGCTGGCGGCGTTTGCAGACGGCATTGCAAGGCTGGAGCCAATACAAAAACTCGGAGCGTGCCGCATGAGCCGGCTTCCTGTCCTTCCTTTCCATACATTGATGGTGCAGGGAACCACCTCGGACGCCGGCAAGAGCACGGTGGTCGCTGCCCTGTGCCGACTGCTGGTGCGCCAGGGCGTCAAGGTCGCCCCGTTCAAACCGCAGAACATGGCGCTTAACAGCGCCGTCACCAGCGACGGCGGCGAGATCGGCCGGGCCCAGGCTTTGCAGGCGCAGGCCGCGCGCATCGCGCCGCACACCGACATGAACCCGGTACTGCTGAAGCCGTCGAGCGATACCGGTGCGCAAGTGATCGTGCACGGCAAGGTACGCGCCGACATGAACGCACGCGACTACCACCGCTACAAGACCAGCGCCATGGCAGCCGTGCTGGAGTCCTACCACCGGCTGCGCGGGCAATACGACGCCGTGCTGGTGGAAGGCGCCGGCAGCCCGGCGGAAATCAACCTGCGCGCACGCGATATCGCCAACATGGGTTTTGCCGAAGCCGTCGATTGCCCGGTGATTCTGGTGGCCGACATCGACCGCGGCGGCGTGTTTGCGCATCTGGTAGGCACGCTCGATTGCTTGTCCGAGAGCGAGCGCAAGCGCATCGTCGGCTTCGTCATCAATCGTTTTCGCGGCGACATCAGTCTGTTGCAGCCTGGACTGGACTGGCTGGAAGAACGCACCGGCAAACCGGTGCTGGCGGTACTGCCTTATCTGCACGGCTTGCATCTGGATGCCGAGGACGCCGTTGCGTCAACCCAGAGCGCCAGAGGAAAATTTCGCGTGGTGGTGCCGGTCTTGCCGCGTATCAGCAACCACACCGACTTCGACGCCTTGCGCGCGCATCCGGATGTGGACCTCCAATTTATCGGGCCGGGCCAGCCGATTCCCCCCGCCGATCTGGTCATCCTGCCGGGCAGCAAGAATACGCGCAACGACCTCGCCTGGCTCAAACAGCAAGGCTGGCCGGACGCGATCAGGAAGCACCTGCGCTACGGCGGCAAGCTGATCGGCATTTGCGGCGGCTTTCAGATGCTGGGCAAGAGTGTGGACGATCCGCATGGCGTGGAAGGCGCGCCGGGCAGCATGGACGGGTTGGATCTGCTGGCGATGCGTACCGAGCTGACGCAGCAGAAACAGTTGCTGCAAGTCTCAGGCCGATGCGCGTTCAGTGAAGAGGCGGCCGGCGTCACCGGTTACGAAATTCACATGGGCGTGTCGGCGGGTGATGCCATGCAGCATCCTGCGTTCCATATCGATGGCCGTCCTGAAGGCGCACGGTCGGAGGACGATCAGATTCTGGGAAGTTATCTGCATGGCATGTTCGACACGCCGCAGGCATTTTCAGCCTTGCTGGCGTGGGCCGGTCTGGGCGGCGCCGATGCGATCGATCTGGATCAGTTGCGCGAACAAAGTCTGGAACGCGTTGCCGACGCTACGCAGCCTCTGTTTGATGCTTTGCTGAAAGTCGACTACCGCGCTTAGCGGAAAGCGCCGAGGACGTCGTAACCGATATTGCTGTTGGCGGCGTCGGTTTGTTTCTTTGCGGATTTCCCCGCAGCGGCATCGTCGCGCCATATACCGGGATGGAAGTGCCAGCCATCGGCATAGTGTTCCCAGCCTGGCGCAACATAGCTCTGGCCGGGGCGGGACAGCTCCCAATGTCCGGCGCACCAGACAAACCAGTTGTTGACGAATTTCCAGTAGCCTGGACTCCAGATGACGCCGTCGCGTTCGCTCGGCGCGGCCTCTTGCTTCGCCGGGGGCGGAGGCATGGTGGCGATGAGTGTGGAATCCTGGGATGGGTCGGGGATGGCGGCCGGTTTTTTGCCGGCCAGGATGGCGGAGACGCAGAGACGGAAAGTCAGCATGATGGTCTTTCAGAGCTTTGGGCAGGACGATGATGCACTGTAGTCCCATCGCCGCCGAAAGCCATCCGCCGAATTCATTTGTTACACCTGTCCTACAGTTCATTACTTGCCGGACAAATTTTGTTACAGCACCGGCGTGCTTTCAGCAAAAGTTGCTTCGCTGTTATTCAGTTGAGCGCCTCCTTGGCGGCTTCTTCCGGTGTCAGGCCGTCGTAGAACAGATCGGTAAACCATTCCACTTCTTCTTCGATGTGTTCTTGTGCCTGCTCCAGCGTGGCACCGCCTTTGACCAGAAATTTTTCCACTTCGGTGCACCATTGGATCAGGGCTTCGGTTTCCGGATCCAGCTTCTCTTCTTTCTTGGGCATGATTGTTTCCTTGTTCATGTGACGAGTTCGTGCTGGCAGCATAAGCGAAAAATGCCGGGCCTGCTTGCTTAGCCGTCTTAGCCGCCTGCACTTACCTGATCTACATGCTCAAGGACGTTCGCCGGCCTTCAGGCGTTCTGCAATCAGTTCCACCACGCCAGGCAGATCGGCGACGGAGTCAATCACGTAATGTGCGCCGGCGTCGCGCAGGCGCATTTCCGCCAGCGTCTTGAGAGCCGTGATTTCTTCCGGCGACAGTTGCGCCAGTTCAGCCTTGGTGCAGCCGACTTCATTGCCGGACAAGGACAGGCCGACAGTCCACATGCCGGCATTGATGCCTTCTTCGATGCCGGGCGTGGTGTCGTCGACCTTGATGCAGGCGGCGACGTTGCTGATCTTTAACGCCAGCATGTTGGCCAACGCCATGTATGGGCCCGGGCGTCCACCTGCGGGCAACTCATCGCCGGCGATGACGTGGTCGGGCGTGATGCCTTCGGCTGCGGCCAGCGGCAGCAGCACGTCGAGCACCTGACGCGGATAGCCGGAGCACGAGCCGATCTTCAGACCTTGCTGGCGCAGCCACGCGAGTGTCTGTTGCACGCCGTCGATCGGTTGCGAGTACTCACCGACCTTGGCGATCTGCATGGGCATGAAGCGTGCATAGATAGCGTCGACGTCGGCATCGCTCGGCAGGCTGCCGTGACGTTCTTTCCATTGCCGCGCGATCTCCGCATTGTCAAGCAGGGTGCGGATGTGCTGCCACTTGGACAGGCCCATCGGACCTCGCGCCTGCTTGAGCGAGATGTTTATGTCGAAGCTCTTGAAGGCATCGACGAAAATCTGCGTCGGCGCCAGCGAGCCGAAGTCGACCAGCGTGCCGGCCCAGTCGAAGATGACGGCCTGGAGCTCTCTGGGAGCAGTGCTTGTACGAGGCATGGATATTCCTTTCTGATTGACGGGTAAGCGGCGCTTCTCAACTGTCGTCGTCCTGACGAAAGTCAGGACCCAGCGCCGTATTGGGGTTGTCACGACACTGGCTCCCAGCGTGCGCTGGGACGACGATGAAACTGAACGGACAGAGGACTTAACTGGACGGCATGAGGACGGTCCTCGCGGTGTTTGCGGCGATGAAATTGCGTCCGCGCGGACCTTGCAACGCGCGTTGCACCAGCGCATCCCAGGCGTCGGCAACGCCGTAATGCGCCGGGTCGGTGCTGACACCCAGGCGTTCAAGGAAGCGGGACAGATTGTTGACCGCTTGCTGCGCATCGGCGGCATCGAAAATCTGCAGCAGCAGCGCATCGACATCGGCCGCGTTGCCGAAGGCCAGCGCCATGACGTGCGGCAGCGAGAACGAGCAGGCGATGCCGTGGGTGACGCCGTGATGCAGCGTGATGTCGTAAGACAGCGAATGCGCCAGCGCGGTCTTGGTGTTGGAAAACGCCAGACCTGCTTGCAGCGCGGCAATTGCCATGCGCTCGCGCAGCTGCAGGTCACGCGGATGTTGCAGCAGCGCGGGAAGCGTGTCGACGATGCTGCGTGCAGCCGTGGCGGCCAGGCTGGCGGAGACCGGATTGCGATTCACGTTCCAGATCGATTCCAGTGCATGCGAAAGCGCGTCGAGTCCGCTGGCCAGCGTCATGTCCTGCGGCAGGCTCAGCATCAGTTGCGGATCGATGATGGCAGCTTGCGGCCAGGTCCAGTCCTGATGCAGGGAATATTTATTGCCTGCGGCGGCGTCCCAGATGGTGGCCCATGGCGTGACTTCGCTGCCGGTGCCGGCGGTAGTCGGAATGGCGATCAATGTCTTGGCGCCGTCGCCGGACAGCGTCGTACCGTCACGTAGGTGCGAGAGCAATTCATCGAAGCAGCCGGAAGGCGTCTTGCTCAGCATGGCCTTGGCGCAGTCGATCACGCTGCCGCCGCCGAAGGCGACGATGCAGTCGACGTCGGCGTATTCGCGCCACACGCGCTCATACATGGCGGCGAGCCAGCTGACGTCGGGGTTCGGTTGCACGGCGTTTTCGATGCCGGCCAGTTGTGTGCCGAGCAATTCGGCGATGCGTGTTTCCATCCCGAGCGCGGCGGCCTGGGGGAAGGTGATCAGCAGGGCGCGCCTGCCGTTCAACAATTTCGGCAATTGTGCAATGCTGCCGCTACCGGCTTGTACTGCAACCGGGTTGTGATAATTCCACATGAAATTCTTTACTAAAAATGTGACTAAATAAAAGATGAATGCGGCTGAATTAATGCACCTTGCCGTCCTGGATCATCTGGCGCAGGCGGCTGGAGATGGTGTCGGCGACCACTACCATCAGCGTGACGACCACGATGCAGGTTGCGGTGTCCTGATACTTGAACAGCTTCAGGCTGTTGACCAGTTCGAAACCGAGGCCGCCGGCGCCGACCATGCCGAGCACGGTGGCCTGGCGCAGGTTGACTTCAAAGCGGTACAGCACGGTGGCGATCCAGGCCGTAATGACTTGCGGCAAGACGCCGAAGACGATCACCTGCAGCGGACGGGCGCCGGTAGCGCGCAGGGCTTCCAGCGGACCGTCGTCGATTTCTTCTATGCTTTCGGCGAAGAACTTGCCGACCATGCCGACACCATGCAGCGCCAGCGCCAGCACGCCGGGGAACGGGCCCAGACCGACGGCGGAGACGAACACCAGCGCCAGGATCAGTTCATTAATGCTGCGCGTGACATTGAGCATCTGGCGCACGGCCTGATAGACGACACGGTTGCGATTAAGGTTGCGCGCCGCGAGGAAGGATACGGGAATGGCGACGATGACGCCGAGCAGCGTGCCCCAGATGGCGATCTGCACGGTCTCGATGGCAGGACCGACGAGGTTGCCGAGGATCTTCCAGTTGGGAGGGAATGAGCGGCTGAGGAAGTCGCCGATTTGCGGCAGGCCGTTGGCCAGTTCGCTCCAGCTCAATTGGGTGCCTTGTGCGCTCCACGCCAGAACGAAAGCAACTGCGGCGACGGCCGCAATACACAGCAGCCAGGAGCGCAATGTCAACGGACGGGCGCCGGTCCAGACATAGTCGTGGTAGCTGGCGCGGTCCATTTCGGTTTGCATGGGCATGCTCATGACAGGGCTCCTTCCAGCACCATTTCATTGGTTTGGTTTGCGGGGCGAATCGGATTGTGCAATTCGTCCTGCGCCTTGACCTGGTCGAGGCCGGAGTAAATCAGATTGAGGTGCGAATCGCGCAGTTCGTCGCCGCGGCCATCGAACACCAGCTTGCCGCCCGACAAACCGACGATGCGATCGCCGAATTCACGGGCGTAGTCCACCTGATGCAGGTTGCAGACCACGGTGATGCCGAGTTCGCGGCAGGCGGCGCGCAGGTATTGCAGCACCAGGCGCGAGGTTTTCGGATCGAGACTGGCGACCGGTTCGTCGGCCAGGATGACTTGCGGACGCTGTGCCAGAGCGCGGGCAATGCCCACGCGCTGACGCTGGCCGCCGGAGAGCGCATCGGTGCGCTGTTCCGCCTTGTGTTCCAGCTCGACGCGGCGCAGGCAATCCATCGCCAGCGCGATGTCCTGACGGCTGAACAATTGCAGCACCGAGCTGAGCGTCGAGGTCTGGCCGAGCCGGCCGGTCAGTACGTTTTTCAATACCGACAGGCGCGGCACGACATTGTGATGCTGAAAAATCATGGCCACTTGCTGGCGCAACTTGCGGACGTTGCCGTTGCGCGCATCGGTGGCATCGAATCCGGCCGCCACCAACTCGCCGGAAGTCGGTGTCGCCAAACCGTTGATACAGCGCAGCAAGGTCGACTTGCCGGCGCCGGACGGTCCCAGCACGACCAGGAATTCTCCGGGAGCGACATCGAGGTCGATGCCGCGCAGCACGGCGTTGCTGCCGTATTGCTTGGTGAGCGAACGGATCTTGATCATTTCATTGCCTTGAGGTCGAGATTGAGGATCTTGGCGGTGTCGCGCACGACGTTGTAGGCAGCGTCGTTGGTCGGTACGAAACCGTTCAACACGCCCTGATCGCCCCATTCGACGTTCTTGATGTTGGCGAAAGCGGTGGCGATCTTCTTCTTCAGTTCAGGATCGAGATCCTTGCGCCAGACCATCGGCGACTCAGGGATGTCCGGCGACGTCCAGACGATATTGAAATCGGCTTGCTTGACCACGCCCTTGGCGACGGCGGCAGCGAAAATGCGGTCGGCGACAGCGGCGGCGTCAACCTTCTTGTTGGCCACGGCCAGGATGCTGGCGTCGTGCGAGCCGGAGAAGATCACGCGCGAGAAATACTTGCTTGGCTCGATGCCTTGCTTTTGCAGGCCGGCGGTCGGGAACAGATGGCCTGATGCCGACGACGGATCGACAAAAGCCATGGTGTGGCCCTTGAGTTGCGGCACGGTTTCGATGCCGCTGTCCTTGCGTACGATGATCAGGCTCTTGTAGGAGCTTTTGCCGGTCTTCTTGGTTTCCGCCACGGAGAAGGCTTCGACGTTGGCGATCGAGGTTGCCAGCACATAGGAAAACGGGCCGAGGTAGGCGACGTCCAGCTTCTTCGAGCGCAGTGCTTCGATGATGCCGTTGTAGTCGGTAGCAATGAATGGCTTGACTGGCATGCCTAGCTGTTCTTGCAGGCTGTCGATGACCTTCTTGCTGTTTTCCAGCATGGCTTGAGAATCTTCAGCCGGGATCAGGCCGACGGTTAATGGCTGAGGCTGGGCAGCAAATGCGGAACTTGCGGAAATCAGGCTAAGGCACAAGGCCAAAGGGCGGAAAAGGGCGGAGAGACGTTTCATGATGCTCCTGGCGGTGGTGAGTGAGGTCCATTCCGCCAAGTAACAAATAGCGGAACGGGCTTGTGTTCATGACCGACAGATTAAGCACCTATTGTGACCGCTTTATTATCGATATAATCAGGAGATTGACGATTACCTATTGATGGAATCTATAGATGACGCCTTCGCAACTCCGCGCTTTCCTCGCCGTCGCCCGTAATCGCGGCTTCAGCGCCGCTGCCCGCACGCTGGGCGTGAGCCAACCGACGCTGACTTCGCAGGTGCAGGCGCTTGAGCGGCAGCACAATGTCGAGCTGTTTTACCGCCGCGGCCGCCGTCTCGACCTGACTGATACTGGTCAGCGCCTCTTGCCGATCGCACAAAAAATCGCCGAGCTGGAGCTGGATGCCTACAACCTGCTGTACAACTCGGGTGTGCTCAATGTCGGCCATCTGAAGATCGGTGCGGTGGGGCCTTTCCACGTGATCGAGATGGTGGACGCTTATCGCCGCAAATTTCCCAATGTGGAATTGTCGATCCGCATGGGCAATTCGGCGGAGACCATGGCCGATCTGGAGAATTACGTCACCGACGTTGCCGTACTGGCCAGCTTCAACGACGATCCGCGTTTTATCGCGGTGCCGTATGCCGATCACGCGATCGTGGTGTTTGCCCATGTGGACCATCCGTTTGCCAAACGCGATTCGATCAGTTTGCAGGACCTGCACGGGCAGCCGATGGTGATGCGCGAACAGGGATCAACCACGCGGCTGGCGCTGGAGAAGGTCTTGAAGGAAGCCGATGTCATGCCGCGCGTGGTGATGGAAATCGGTAGCCGCGAAGCTTTACGTGAAGCCGTGGCGCGAGGGATCGGTTTGGGGGCGGTGTCGGAGGCGGAGTTTGTGCCCGATCCTCGTTTCAAATTGCTGCCGATTGAGGGAAATCCGGTCAGCACGCATACCTACATTTACTGCCTGGCGGATCGCAAGGATAGCCGGCTGGTGGCGTCGTTCCTGCAGCAGGTTTCTGCTATGCCAGCGACTGAATAAAGGTATTCATCAATTCCAGGACGGTCGCCGTTTGTTCCTGATGCGGCGTATGGCCGCATTGTTCCAGTAATTGCATGCGAGCGCGGGGAGTAGCTGCGACGATGGCATCGACCTGGCGACGCGTGCCGTACTGGTCGTCGATGCCTTGCAATATCAGCGCAGGGCAGGCGATGGACGGCAACTCATCTTCGATATTCCACTTTGCAAAATCCGGCGTGAGCCAGGTGTCCGACCATGCCTTGAATATCTGCTCGGTCTTGCCGCCGTGATATTTGCTCAGGCCGCGCAGCTTGCCGTCGGCATAGGCCTGCCCGGCGACGCGGATGCCGTCGAGAGTGATGGTTTCGACAAAGACATGCGCCGCTTCAGTGATGATGCCGAGCAAGCCCGCCGGTTGTTGTGCTGCGTGCAACAAAGCAATGCTGCCGCCGTCGGAATGGCCGACGAGAATGTACGGCTGATGTGCAGGCAAGGCCTGCGCGAGAACCTGAGGCAATTCGTCGAGTGCATAACGATGCAAATAATCTGTTGCACGCTCATGCTGCAATGCATCGGAAAGGCCGTAGCCGAGGCGGTCATACAGCAGTCCGGGGCAACCCGTCATCTCGCACAAACGGCGCGGAAAATCCTTCCACATTGCAGCGCAACCTAAACCTTCGTGCAGGAAGACCAGGCAGGGCTTTTGAGCTTGTCCCTCGATCAATTCGTAGTAGATATTCTGTTGTCCGCCAACGGCAAGATCGATGCTGAAAAGGGGCATGGAAGAAAGTGGCATCTGTGATGAGATGCGCTAGTTTTCCACGTTTTCATGCTTCCGTGCGAGGCCGCGCGCAAAAGAAAGTGAAACAAGCCGAAATCTTTGTCCCGCTCAAAAATAAATCTGCTATCTTTATATCCGGTACTGACCTGAACACAAAGGAGACACGTATGGATTTGGTTGAGAAATTCGACGCTAAAGGCAAGACAGGAGCCGCCTACCACGTAGAGGTGTATCAGACGCCCATTGAAGAGGCGGACAAGTCTGCACCGGAAGGTCTCAAGACCTACAAACTGAACGATGGCCGGGCGCTCGATCCTTTATCGGACGCCAAATTCAAGATCGTCCAGACCGGAGAAAAAATCTATCGCGTGTGATGCGGTGTCGTCAGACATAACGTCAGAAGCGCACAAACTTAAACGGCAGACATCGCGTCTGCCGTTTTTATTTATAGCATTTCAACCGGTGACTGATTAGCCGCCGCTGGCCGGCTTGCGATAGCCGCCTTCCACCCAGCGTTCGGCGCTGGCCGCACTCAGTTTGAAATTCGGCGCAACCTGCACCTTGGCCAGCAATTCGCCGGCTTCGTCCCATGCTTTCAGATCGGCATAAGGAAAATCATCGTCGGGCACGATATCCAGCGTTACCTTGATGCTGCCTTCGGCGCTGTCAACGGTGATGTTCTTGTGCAATTGTGAGTGGAGTTGCTGCTCGCTGCGGCGGCGGAATTCCGATGCGGTTTTGACCAGCGTGTTGAAGGCCGGCTTGTCCATCGGCTTGGGATTCTTCTTGTCGCGCCCCATGGTCCAGGGGCCGATCAGTGTCGGTTCGCGTTCGCCTTCGCGCGTCATCTCAACCGCCCAGCCGTCATCGTCGTCGTTCTTGATGATGCGCGCGGTCCAGCCTTCGTCACGCCACAGGCGTGGTTCATGGATGACGTCGGAAGCGTCGGTGGTCAGATCGTCGGCGTCGGAGGTATCTGGTGTATCGGGGGAGATGTCGGACATGGATTGCAATAAAGGTGGAACAAGGTCCGCCATGATAGTGGAATATGCCCCCCAGCGCTCATTCGCGGCTCGCTCAGCGTTCATGCGGCATGATGCAGAACGATACAAAATTGTCATCCATGTAACAGGCGTGTCATGAAATCCGGTCGCAATTGCGGTTAAACTCGCGGCCATGGAAATCGAACTCAAACTATCCATCGCCCCAGGCGATGTCGACGCCTTTCACCAATTACCGCTGCTGAAAGAATATTCCTCCGGCACTCCTAAAGTGCAGGAGTTGTTCAGCATCTATGTCGATACGCCGGGACTGCACCTGAAGCAGCATCGTTCGGCCTTGCGCGTGCGCAAAGTCGGCGATAGCTGGCTGCAGACCTACAAGGGCGGTGGCCGCGTTGAGGCGGGACTGCATCAGCGCCATGAATGGGAGTGCGAGGTTTCCGGCCCGGAAATCAACCTGGACGACCTGCTGCCGCTGGTCGATAACCCGTCCGCACGCGAAGCGCTGGAAATCTCGGGTCTGGCGGAGCAATTGCGGGAAGTCTTCACCACCAGCTTCCAGCGCACCATCTGGATGTTGCATCTGCCGCAGGATACGGTTGTCGAACTGGCGCTGGATCAAGGTTTCGTGGCGGCGGGCGACGATTGCGTGCCGCTGAGCGAGATCGAGCTGGAGCTCAAATCCGGACAGACCGATGTCCTGCTGGCGTTTTCGCAGACGCTGAGACAGGCAATCAAGCTCGAGCCCAGCAACATCAGCAAGGCGCAGCGGGGTTTTGCACTGCGCTTTCCCGAGGCCGACAGTTCGTTGTAACGTTTTCGCTCAACAATCCTTCCCGACATTTGCTTGATGTCTTTTCCGGCAGTGGCATGGATGCTGCTTGCCGGAAGAGGACAGCCATGCGTGCACCGGTCTGGTGCGTAGCGGTCTTGTCAGCATTAATTCCGTCTGGGGGGAAACATGAATACCATTGCAGCAACCGCGCCGATCCCGGCCGCCGGCAGCGTCGAAGAACGCGACGTCACATTTCGCCGCATCGTCTGGCGCATCATTCCTTTTGTTACCCTGATCTGGTTCCTGGCCTGGGTTGACCGCGTCAACGTCGGTTTCGCCAAACTGACCATGATGAGCGACCTGGCCTGGTCCGACGCCGTTTATGGCGCCGGTGCGGGAATCTTCTTCATCGGCTATTTCATCTTTGAAGTGCCGAGCAATCTGGCGCTGCAAAAGTTCGGCGCACGCAAAACCATCATGCGCATCACCATCGGCTGGGGTATCACCTGCGTCCTGATGGCCTGGGTGCAGACGTCCACACAGTTCTACATCCTGCGTTTTCTGATGGGCGCTTTCGAAGCCGGTCTGCAACCCGGCGTGATTCTGTATCTGACCTACTGGCTGCCGACGCATCGGCGCGGCAAGGCGCTGGGCATATTCGTCTCGGCCTCGGCGGTATCGCTGGTGCTGGGTAGCCCGCTGGCGGCGTACATCATGGAGCTGTCGCAAGGCCTCGGCGGTTTCAAGGGCTGGCAGTGGCTGTTCATCATCGAGGGGATCCCATCGATCGTGGCCGGGCTGGCAGCGTACTTTTTACTGACTGACCGTCCACGTGACGCCAAATGGCTCAGCGACCGCGAAAAGGCACATGTCGAAACCGAGTTGTCCGCCGAAGACCAGGCGCTGGGGCCGCGTGAACACAGCTTCTTCGCCTCGCTGCGCAGCGCGCGCATGTGGGCATTGATTGCGGTGTTTTTCTGCATTATTGCCGGCAACGCGACGCTGGTCTATTACGGACCGAGTCTGGTGAAGGAAGTAGGCTTTACCGACATCAAGACTCTGGGCTGGGTCATGGGCGGGATTTATTGCTGCGGATGGTTCGGCATGCTGCTCAACGGCTACCTGTCGGATCGCAACAAGGAGGTGCGCATTCATACCGCCGTCGCTGCGGCCATCGGCGCGACCGGCTTGTTGCTGGCAGCTTATTTTCTGGGGCAGAAGAGCGCGGGTGGCGTCGTCTTTGCGCTGGCGCTGTCGTCGGCCGGCACCATGGGTGCGATTCCGGTGTTCTGGCAGTTGCCCGGGCGCTTCCTGTCCGGTACGGCAATCGTGGTGGGGCTGGCGGTGATCAATTCAGTGGCGAATCTGTCGGGCTACTTTTCGCCGCAATTGCTGGGTTACCTGAAGACCACCACCGGGCAATACGGGAAGGGCCTGACCACCATCGCCATTGTTGAATTCATGGCGACGGTGATGATCTTTGCGTTTATCAGCAAGACATCTAAAGTGGAAAAATAAGACTGCAAAAATAAGACTGCCTGAGCGTTTTGCTGTCATCCCAGCGAACCCTGGGACCCCGTGTCGTGACAAACGTCGGTATGACGCTGGGTCCTGACTTTCGTCAGGACGACGGCAATGCAGGCCGTTTATAAATCAGGAGGCGGCGGCGCCAACACATCTCGGCTGCCGCTCTTGGACATGGAAGACAGGATGCCTGCCGCTTCCATCTGCTCCACCAGCCGCGCGGCGCGGTTGTAGCCGATGCGGAACTGGCGCTGCACCGACGAGATCGAGGCGCGGCGGCTGCGGGTGACGTAGGCCACGGCTTCATCGTACAGCGGATCGCTTTCGTCGCCCGGTTCGCCGAACATATCACCTTGCTGGGGCTCTTCGGAGGCCGGACCGGCCAGGATCGCTTCTTCGTATTGCGGCTCGCCGTGAGCCTTCAGATGTTCCACCACGCGGTGTACTTCCTCATCCGACACAAAAGCGCCGTGCACACGTTGCGGATAGCCCGAGCCCGGCGGCAGGAACAGCATGTCGCCGTGGCCGAGCAAGGTTTCCGCACCCATCTGGTCCAGCACTGTGCGCGAGTCGATCTTGGATGACACCTGGAAAGCCACGCGCGTCGGGATATTGGCCTTGATCAGGCCGGTGATCACGTCGACTGACGGCCGCTGCGTTGCCAGAATCAGGTGAATGCCGGCGGCGCGCGCTTTCTGCGCCAGGCGGGCGATGAGTTCTTCGATCTTCTTGCCCGCGACCATCATCAGGTCGGCCAGCTCGTCGATAACCACGACGATCATCGGCAGGCGATCCAGCGGCTCCGGCGCATCCGGCGTCAGCGAGAACGGATTCTTGACGTATTTCTCGGCGGCGACGCCATCCGCAATCTTCTGGTTGTAGCCGGCGAGGTTGCGTACGCCCAGCGCCGACATCAGGCGATAGCGTTTGTCCATCTCCGCCACACACCACGACAGCGCATGCGCTGCCAGCTTCATGTCCGTGACGACCGGCGCCAGCAGGTGAGGGATGCCGTCATAGACCGACAATTCCAGCATCTTGGGGTCGATCATGATCAGCCGCACTTCGTCCGGCGTGGCCTTATAGAGCAGCGACAGAATCATGGCGTTGATGGCTACCGACTTGCCTGAACCGGTCGTCCCCGCCACCAGCATATGGGGCGCACGCGCCAGATCGGTCGCCACCGGCACGCCGGTGATGTCCTTGCCCATGGCCAGGGTCAGGTGCGAGGCCGAGCGCGCATAGGCTTCAGACTGGATGATTTCCGCCAGGCGGATCATTTGCCGCTTGGGATTGGGCAGTTCCAGACCCATGCAGGTTTTGCCGGGAATGGTCTCCACCACGCGAATCGAAGTCAGTCCGAGCGCACGCGCCAGATCCTTCATCAGATTGACGATCTGCGCGCCACGCACGCCCAGCGCCGGTTCGATCTCGAAACGGGTGATCACGGGCCCGGCGTAAGCGCCCAGCACGGTGACGGGGACTTTGAACTCTTTCAGACGCTGCTCGATCAACTGGCCGATTTCCACCAGCTGCGCTTCATCCATTTCCACCGGCATGTCGCTGCCCTGATCGAGCAGGTCGATGCCGGGCAGAGCGATGTCAGTCGGCCGATAAGGCGTGAATGTCTCTGCGGCCGTGATTGCCGATATCGCCGGCTGAGGCGTGGCAGCAGGCGCTTGCGTCCAGGTGCGGATCTGCATGGGCGCGGTGGGAACAGATTCAGCCGAAGTTACGGATGGCGCAATGTAAGGCTCTTCGGGTGCGTCGAACAGGAGCGGGGTTTCAATCGCAGGGGCAGGGGCGACTGCAGGCGAAGGGGGAGTCGCAACCGCAACCGGTTCCCAAACCGGCTCAACCCGCGTGTCGATGATGCTGAAAGGCTCAGGAGTGATGACGGCTTCCGGTTCCGGCAGATCAAATGGCAGCGGCGCAGGAATGGTTTCTACCGGGGCTTGCTGTGCCGCGGCGGACGAGGTCACTGCCGGCGGCGGAGCTGGCACCGCAGGGGTGAAGGAAGGCGTAACGGCGGGCGCCGACGGCGGAGCCATTGCCTGCGCCAGTTGCGGAACCGCTGGCGCAGCCCCATGAGAAGGCAGGCGCGCCGCCAGGGTAGCACTCAGCGAAGTCGGAATCGACTGGCTTCGGTCGCTGGCGGTGCTGATGCGCACCTTGGTGCTGCTGCCGGGAATCGGCGTAATCCGGGGTTTACTGATGATGCTGTTGGCAAGCGAAGGTTTTGGCGCAGCCTGATGAGCGGGCGCCGGGGCCGGTTCGGACGCTTGCGTCGCGGTGGAGCGCGCCAGCATGGCTTGCGTCGGGCGCAGCGCTTCAAACGGCGCCCATTCGGAGGCGGGGCGCGCCGGTCGCTTGAGCGGCTCGCTTGAACGCGGTGTGCTCGGCCAGTTGCCGGCCGGTGTCTGCGATGGATTGGCGCTGCGCGGCATTTCATTGGGCAGCGGCCAGGGATCGCGTTTGCGGGTAAGGGGGCCGAACGGCTGCGATGTTTGTGTTGCGGCTTGCGACTTGATGGCTTTGGGCGCCTGCCCGGCAGGCAGGTTGCGTACTGTCGGCGGGATGTTGGCTTGCGTGCGGCGCGGCACCGACGCTTGTGCGGGTAGACCGGCGGTATCGGACTCGTCGTCTACGACCACTTTGCGGCTGCGTCCGAACAACCAGAACAGCCCCAGCAATCCGCTTGCCAATAAAGCAAGTACGCCGATGAGTTTGCCGACGCTGGCGGAGACGCCGCGCGCCAACGCCTGACCGAAGAAATCGCTTTCCAGCGCGACATCGCCCTGGCTTCTCAACATGGATTCGATGGCGCTGCTGGCGCACAGGAGGATCAGCGTGCCCAGCCAGATGCGGATGGAGCCGCGTCCGCGCAGGCCTTTGCCGGACAGCAACGACACCAGTACTCTGCCGAGCAGGGGCAGTATCCACAAAAACGACCAGCCGAACCAATCAAGTAAAAATAAGCGCATCCGCTAAGTTTACAGGAAGCCGGGCCGCAAACTGAAATTTCCAACCGGAAAAAACAAAAAATTGGAGAGCACCAGGCAGAAAAAAGCCCGCTTCCCAAGATGCAAAGGCATCCGTCGGGGGGAAGCGGGCTGGGGGAGACGTGTTTTCGCTACCTACTTTTCCAGCGGCACGGTTAGTGGCTGACCGTCCTGCACCAGCGACCAGACCAGCAATTTTGCCGGGTTGGTGCTGCTGGCGTTGCGCGACACCAGATGTGGCGTATTCGGCGCTTCGTACCAGGACTCGCCGGCCTTGTAAGTCACAGTCGCGCCGCCTTGCAGCTGCGACACGACTTCGCCTTCAAGCACATAGGCGAAGATCGAGCCGGGATGGCGGTGTGCGGTCGAACTTTCGCCCGGGCCGTAGGCCACTACGGCCATGACGCCGCTTTTGCCGGGTGCATCCGGCAGGGCTTGATGCTGCAATGGCGTGACGACTTCGCGGCCTTGCTCATCCTTGTGTTTGCCGTCGTGGGCGCCGGCGTTCGCGGCCAAGGCCAGAAAACTCGCCAGCAGCGCGCTTCTGGCAGTAGAAATGAATCGCATGTCAGGCTCCTTGTCCCTTGCCGGCTCAGGCAACAGGCATCTTGCGGAAGCCGATGGCAAAACGGTTCCAGGCGTTGATGGTGTTGATGGCCAGCGTCAGGTTGACCAGTTCGGCATCGGTGAATTGTGCGCGCACCAGAGCGTAGTCTTCGTCAGGCGCACCGGTTTGCGAGATCAGGGTCAGCGATTCGCTCCAGGCCAGGGCGGCGCGTTCGCGTTCGGTGAAGAACGGGGTTTCGCGCCAGACCGGCACGGCGTAGAGGCGGCGTTCAGTTTCGCCGGCCTTGCGAGCGTCGGCGGTGTGCATGTCGACGCAGAAGGCGCAGCCGTTGATCAGCGAGACGCGCAGGCGGACCAGTTCCAGCAGGGAGGTTTCGAGGCCGAGTTTGCCGACCACGTTTTCGAGAGCGATCATGCCCTTCAGGACTTCAGGGGAAGCTTTGTAGAAATCGACGCGTTGTTCCATGGTAATGCTCCTTGAGAGTGAGTAAAAATCTGAAAAAAGTCGTTTGGCGTCTGCCAGGCTTCGGTATCCGGTTGCCGTTGTTGCTTAGCCAGTGACGTCATCTTAAGGAGTCCAATACCGCGCACGGATAACCAATTTTCTGAAAAATGAGGAGACCACTTCCGGCGCTGCCGCTAAAATCACCGGTGACAAGAACAACTACGACATGCATCCGGAGCGCTCATGGAGCTACACATCGTTATCGAGGGATCCAAAGACCTGGCCGGACAGGTCTATCGCCAGATGCGCGACGCCATTCTGACCGGGCGGCTGATGCCGGGCGAACAAGTGCCGCCGTCGCGCCTGTTGGCGACGCAACTGGGCTTGTCGCGCAAAACGGTGTCCGAAGCCTACAGCCGCCTGACGCTGGATAAATTGCTCGTCGGCCAGATCGGCAGCGGCACGTTCGTCAATGCGCCGCCCGAGGCAAGGCCGAAACCGAAGCGCTTTGAAAGCGGAGACCTCGCAGCGGGAAATCTGATTGAACACTGGCTGAATCAGTCTTTCCCCTTGTCGATGCGGCACGTCGGGCCGGAAAGCCGTTCGCTATACGATTTTCAGGGAGGCATCCCGGTACGCCGGCAGTTTCCGCAGGAAGAATGGCGACAGTGCGTCCTGTATGGTTTGCGCCAGAGCAGCAATTCAAGCGGCTTTTATGCGGAGACTGAAGGCTTGCCGGCGTTGCGGGAAGCGATAGCGCGTCACGTGTCGTTCTCACGCGGCGTGCAATGCACGGCTGCGGATGTGCTCGTGACCAACGGCGCGCAACAGGCGCTGGACCTGATTGCGCGCGTGCTGGTGGAGCCGGGCAGCATGGTGGCGGTGGAGGATCCCGGCTATCCGCCGGCGCGCATGCTGTTTTCCGCGCAGGGCGCTACGGTGGCCGGTATTCCGGTCGACAACGAAGGTATGCAAGTTGATCGCATTCCGGATGGCACGCGCCTGATCTACGTGACGCCGGCGCACCAGTTCCCGCTCGGCATGCCGATGAGCCAGGCGCGGCGGGATGCCTTGCTGGAACGCGCGCGCGAACTGCGAGCAATCGTCATTGAAGACGATTACGACAGCGAGTTTCGCTACGAAGGGCGTCCGCTGGACTCCCTGCAAAGCCGGGATCAGGACGGTCTGGTGGCCTTCGTCGGCACCTTTTCAAAGACGATCAATCCGGAGCTGCGGGTGGGCTACGTGATTGCGCCTCCGGCAATCCGGCGCGCGATGACGGTCGTCAAGGGACTGTCGGACTGGCATACGCCGACCATGACGCAATGGGCCATGGCCAAATTCATCGACGACGGCTATCTCCAGAAGCACATCCGGCGCTGCCACGGCATCTACGTCGCCCGGCGCGAGAAGCTTCAGGCCGCTTTCAACGGCGATCTCAAGCCCTGGATGCGCGCCGTGCCGACCAATGCAGGCTTTCACCTGGCGGCAGAGATGACGGCCGAGGTCGACATGACGCAACTGGTCAGGCTGGCGCGCCGCGTGGATGTGGCGCTGTACACGCTGGACGAGTTTTACTATCAGGCCCCACCGCAGCCGGCCTTGTTCTTCGGCTATGGCGCGATCGAGTCGCTCGATATTGAAGTGGCGCTGGGACGGGTGAAGACGATCCTGACTGAGCTGACGTCGTAGCGCGCGGGGTGCATCAAACGGCTTAAACCGATTACGCAACCTCGATCATCGGGTAAAAGTCGCGATCTTCACGCTGCATGCGTTCGAACAGGATTTTCAGTACGCGGTTCGCCTCGGCCCGGAAACCTTCCGGATCGGCCATCAGATGTCCCGCATCATTCCATTTGCGAGCAAATTCGCCGTACGTCTCTGCGATGTGCGTCATTTCGTGCTGATACTGCTTGCCCAGCATCGCCAGGCGCGGGTTATTGGCCTCTTGCAAGGCCGGGTAGAGGAATTTGTCCTCAATGGACAAGTGCAGCTTGATGACTGAACTCATTTTGATCACCAGCGCGGCGATATCGGCGGCGTTCTGGGGGATGCCTTCATGAGACAGCTCCTTGAGCTTGCGGATGCTGTTGAAGATGGCAACGTGCTGATGTTTGTATTTGTCGATGTTCATGAGGTGGCTCGCTTGCCCTGTTTTTCTGTATCGGGCCTGAAGTAAAAATGGGTGAGAGAAAAAAACGCCGGACCATGCTCATGCACGATGTCGCCCGATCCGGCGCAAACCTCACAACGCTGTTAAACCTTGTTTTCGCAGTGTTTCAGTATCAATCCAGCGATGACGCCGGGCCGAAGAACTCGTAACGGCTTTGCGCTGCCGGCACGCCGAGGTCGCTCAGATGGCGCTTGACGGCTTTCATGAAGGACTTGGGACCGACGAAATAGGCGTCCACATCCATCGACGCAGGCAGCCAGTTGCCCAGCTTGTCGCGGTCGAGGTAGCCGATCGCGTGTGGCGCCTGGTCCTGTTCGCGTTGCTGCTCGTAGCAGAAGTAGTGCTGCAGTTGCGGATGCTCTTGCGCCAGATCCGCAATTTTCTTGCCGAAGGCATGTACGCCGCCGTGACGCGCCGCGTGAATGAATACCACCGGGCGCCTGGTCGGCAGCACCGCATCCAGCATCGCCAGCATGGGTGTGATGCCGACGCCGCCACTGATCAGCACCAGCGGCTTCTCGCCGGCGGTCAGCGTGAATTCGCCGGATGGCGGCATCAGGTCGATGGTCTTGCCGACCGTCATATGGTCGTGCAGATAGTTCGATACCTTGCCGTTCGGCTCGCGCTTGACGCTGATGCGGTACATCTTGCCGTTGGGCGCGGCCGACAGGGAGTATTGACGACGCATTTCTTCGCCGTCGACATCGACACGCAGACCGATATACTGGCCCGGCTGGAACGCCAGAATGGCCTTGCCGTCTTCCGGCGCGAAGTAGAAGGAGGTGATTTCGTCGCTTTCGTCGACCCGGCGCACCACCACGAACTTGCGCACGCCGCGCCAGCCGCCGTCGGCGGTTTCTTTGGCGGTATAAATGCCTTCTTCAGCGCCGATCAGGATGTCGGCCAGTTGTCCATAGGCAGCGCCCCAGGCCTCGATCACCTGGTCGGTGGCGATCTCGGCGCCCAGCACTTCACGGATCGCGCGCAGCAGGCAGTCGCCGACCATCGGGTAATGTTCCGGCAGGATCTGCAGGGCGACGTGTTTGTTGACGATGGTGCTGACCAGGCCGCCGAGCTGTTCCAGTTGATCAATGTGGCGCGCATACATCAGCACGCCGTTGGCCAGTGCGCGCTGCTGATCGCCGCTGCCCTGATGCGCTTTGTTGAAGTAGGGGATGACCTGCGGATAATCGCGCATCAGCATTTTGTAGAAATGCGTGGTCAGCGCTTCGCCGCCGCTTTCCAGCAGAGGAACGGTGGATTTGACGATGGCACGGTGAGCATCGGATAGCATGAAGAGCCTCTTTTTGTCTGGGTGAACCGGGAAAAACCGGCAAAAACATCGAAATGTCGCTGTAAAAAATCATTTCGTCCCTGTTCTCTATACAATCTCCATGCCAGAAGAAAAATCCTTTACAATCAGTTGCTTAGAAATTTGACGAGTCAAATTGACCCGAGTCAAATCGACACGAAAAGAGTAAAAATGACTCCAAAGCTCTTGCTGGACGCGCTGATTCCCCTGATGGCCGACCTGTCGCGCGAGATGCACGACAGCGAACGCTACCGTCGCCTGCTCGATACCTTGCGCATGATGTTTCCTTGTGACGCTGCCGCTTTGTTGCGGCTCGATGGCGAGGTCTTGGTCCCGCTGGCGATTAACGGCTTGAGCAGCGACACTCTCGGTCGCCGCTTTCGCGTAAGCGAGCATCCGCGCTTTCGCATCCTGTTATCCAACGTGCCGCCGACACGCTTTCCAGCGAATTCGTCGCTGCCCGATCCTTATGACGGATTGGTGGAGGCGCATTCAGGCGAATTGCATGTGCACGATTGCATGGGATGCCAGATCACGATGAATGGACGGCCCTGGGGTTTGCTGACGCTGGATGCCTTGGGCCCGGGACGCTTCGACTCGGTCGATACGGCGTCCTTGCAGGCCTTCGCCAGTCTGGCGGCGGCGACGGTCAACGTTGCTGAGCGCATCCACGATCTGGCTACCACCAGCGAGCAGGAGCGCCAGCGCGCCGAAGCCTACCGGCTGGCGGCCAACCAGAGCCGGCGCGAGCTGATCGGCCAGAGTCCGGCGCACAAGAAAATGATGAAAGAAATCCGCCTGGCCGGGCCGAGCAACATGACGGTGCTGATCACCGGTGAGACCGGCGTCGGCAAGGAACTCGTCGCCAACGCCATTCACGCCGCCTCGCCGCGCGCGCGCAAACCCATCATCAGCCTCAACTGCGCCGCGTTGCCGGAAACTCTGGTCGAGAGCGAATTATTCGGTCACGTGCGCGGCGCGTTTTCCGGGGCTGTCAGTGATCGGCGCGGCAAGTTCGAGCTGGCCGACGGCGGCACCTTGTTTCTCGATGAAGTCGGAGAATTGTCGCTGGCGGTGCAGGCCAAGTTGCTGCGTGTGTTGCAAAGCGGCCAGATCCAGCGCGTCGGGTCGGACGAAGAGCACAAGGTCGACGTGCGGGTGATCGCCGCCACCAACCGCAATCTGGAAGAGGAAGTGCGCCAGGGCCGCTATCGCTCCGACTTCTATCATCGGCTGAGCGTCTACCCGTTGGTGGCGCCGCCGTTGCGCGAGCGCGGGCACGATATTCTGCTGATCAGCGGATTTTTCCTGGAAGAAAACCGTTTCCGGCTGGGTTTGCTGAGCCTGCGTCTGGCCACCGATGCGCAGGAAGTACTGCTCGGCTATCGCTGGCCGGGCAACGTGCGCGAGCTGGAACACGTAATCGCCCGCACTGCGCTCAAGGCACTGGCGAAACATCCGGAACGCCCGCGCATCCTGACGCTGGAGGCGGAGGATTTTGATCTGGTCAATGAATTCAAGCCCTTGATATCGGAGCAGGAAGAGCAGATCCAGACTGAGCTGGACCTGCAAAACGGCAGCAGTCTGCGCGATGCCGTCAGCGCCTACGAGCGCCGTCTGATCAGCGCCAGCCTGGCGCGCAACGGCGGCAATGTCGCATCCACTGCGCGCGAGCTGGGGATTGATCGCGCCAATCTCAACCGCATGGCAAAACGGTTGGGGCTGAAATAACGCTCTGAATCGTCATCGTCGTCCCAGCGCACGCTGGGACCCCGTGTCGTTACGACCGTCTTTACGACGCTGGGTCCCGACTTTCGTCAGGACGACAGCTTCGGTTTCTTCGACTTAAAACTGCTCCCACGAGCCGCTGTCATCAGTAGCCGGGGCGGTAGTTGCAATCACTTTCCTGGCCGATGAAGCCGCCGGGGCTGTAGATTTGGCGGGTAACGGCGCCGGTTTCGGCGTGATGTTGACGGTGCGTTTTGTTGCTGCGGCGACATGCGCATGGTTTTGTGGCTGCACCATCGCATTGCGATCCAGCTTGAAGACGCTGACCGTCTGCGACAGGTTGCTGGCCTGTTCCTGCAGAGATTGTGCTGCTGCGGCGGCTTCTTCCACCAGTGCGGCGTTCTGCTGCGTCACTTCATCCATCTGGGTAATCGCGCGATTGATTTCATCGAGGCCGACGCTTTGTTCCTGGCTGGCGGCAGTGATTTCTCCGACGATGTCGGTGACACGCTTGACGCTGCTCACCACCTCATCCATGGTGGTGCCGGCCTGTTCCACCAGCTTGCTGCCGACGTCGACCTTGGCGACGGAATCGTCGATCAAGGTCTTGATTTCCTTGGCCGCGGCGGAAGAGCGCTGCGCCAGACTGCGTACTTCCGACGCCACGACGGCAAAGCCGCGCCCCTGTTCGCCGGCGCGTGCAGCTTCGACAGCGGCATTCAGCGCCAGGATATTGGTCTGGAAGGCGATGCCGTCAATCACGCTGATGATGTCGACGATTTTGCGCGACGACTCATTGATCGAGCCCATGGTGTTGACCACCTGTTCGACCACGTTGCCGCCCTGGACTGCCACTTCCGAGGCCGAGACGGCCAACTGATTGGCTTGACGGGCATTGTCGGCGTTCTGCTTGACGGTCGAGGTCAGTTCTTCCATTGCCGACGCCGTTTCTTCCAGCGATCCGGCCTGTTGCTCGGTGCGCGATGACAGATCCATGTTGCCGGTGGCGATTTCGCTCGAGGCGGTGGAGATAGTGTCGGTGCCGCTGCGTACGCTGGTGACAATGCGCAGCAGATTGTCGTTCATCAGTTTGAGCGCGCCCAGCAACTGGCCGGTTTCGTCGTTGCTGTCTTGCCGGATATCCGCAGTCAGATCGCCATCAGCCACCTGGCGCGCCACCTTGACGGCTTCGCCCAGCGGATGCGAGATCAGACGGGCGATCCAGATCGCCAGCGCCAGTGCTGCGACGACACATACTGCCAGCATGCCGATGATCCACATGCGCGAACTGGCGTAGGTTTCGTCCGCCGTCTGGCTGGAAATTTCGGAGCCGTGATCGTTGACTTCGACCAGTTTGTCGATCATGTCGATCATCTGGCGGTAGTTTTTGGTGGAGTCACCCTTGAGCAAGGTGCGTGCTTCTTCGTTCTTGTTCTGGCGGGACAGGGCGATGATCTTCGGATGCTCGCCGACAAAAATATCGATGGCCCTGGATACATCCGGGAAAGCCGCCCGTTCGGCCGGTTCGGTCATCTGACCTTCATATTTCTTGCGCAAGGCAAGCAAGGTCTCGATTTGTTTGTTGACGGACTGCTCGATCTCGTCGAATTCTTTGGGATCGGATGCGAGGATGTGCTGTTGTTCGAAACTGCGGACGCGGGCAGCGGTAAACTTGAGTTGGGCCAGCGTGCGTATGGTTGGCAGCCAATTGGTCGAGATGTCTGTGGAAGCCGTGTTGACCTTGTCCAGCTGAACAATGGCGAAGATGCCCAGACAGATGACAAGCACGATTATCGACAAAAAGGTCGCGATCAGTTTGGTAGCGATTTTTAAGTTATAAAACCATTTCATTATTGTCTCCTCGCTGTGTTGAGCGCAGATGCACATCGCATTCCCGCAGGAATGTGTGTTTGTAGAATTGCATATAAATTAACTTTGTTCAAACAAATGCGAATATTTTTTATATCTTTTTGACTAATTTGCATCTTGCAATTTCGCATCGTTTTGCAGGTGGCATGGCAGTTGCTTCGCATCAATGAAGCGTTATTCAAAGACACGAAAAAAGGAACAATGTCATGCAGCAAGTATCGGATTTCCCGCCCCAAGGGCTGAGCCCGACTCAGGATCAGATCCGCCGCCATTTGCATCGCTCGAACGAGGTGGCCAAACGCGCCGTGAGCATCGGCCACCATCCGTTCGGCGCGATCCTGGTAGGTCCCGATCAGGAGACGGTACTGATGGAGCAATGCAATGTGGATACCGTCAATCACGCCGAAGCCGTGCTGGCGCGCACGGCGGCGCTGAACTATTCGCCGGAGTTTCTCTGGAGCTGCACCTTGTACACTTCGGTGGAGCCATGCTGCATGTGCGCCGGCACCGCGTACTGGGCCAACATCGGACGGGTGGTGTATGGCATGACCGAGCGTCAGTTGCTCGACGTGACTGGCGCGCATAAAGAGAATCCGACCATGAGCGTGGATTCCCGCTACGTATTTGATCATTGCCAGAAGCCGGTCGAGCTGATCGGACCGATGCCGGATATGGTCGATGAGATTGTGGAGTTGCAGCGCAGCTTTTGGGCGTCCCGCTAAAAACCGTCAAGCGGGCTTAAGCCAGCGTAATCTCGATGCCTTGCGCCTGATATGGCGCGATCAGTTCGGGCGCCGTATCGCGGTTGACGACGATGCGGCCGACTTCGGCCAGCGGTACGATTTCGAAGGGGGAAGTCGTTTCCAGCTTGTCCGGTGACGCCAGCACGACGGTTTCCGCCGCAGCACGGCTGAAGGCGCGCTTGATTGCGGCTTCTTCAAAATCCAGCGAAGTGATGCCGGTACGCGGATGGAGGCTGCATACGCCCATGAAATATTGATCGGCGCGCACCCTGGCGATGTCGTCGATAGTGCTGCTGCCCATCGCCACCACCGAATGCTTGAACAACTTGCCGCCGATGATAATGACGTCGATGTGAGCGTGCGTGGACAGCTCCACCGCGATCGAAGGACTGTGCGTGACTACGGTCGCATGCAGATCAGGTGCAAGATGGCGCGCCAGTTGCACGCAGGTTGTACCTCCATCGATGAATACCACCTGGCCCGGTTGCACCAACGCGGCAGCAGCACGGCCGATGTCGGTTTTGGCCCCGGGTTCAATGCCCTGGCGGTTGGCGAACATCACCATCGGTGGCGTGATCGGCAACGCGCCGCCATGCACGCGCCGCAATAAACCTTCCTTCGCCAACTCACGCAAATCTCGCCTGATGGTGTCTTCGGACACTTCCAGTTGCTCGCTCACGGGCTTGGCGACAATGCGGCCATCCTGGCTCAGCAGGTCGAGCAAATGTTTTTTTCGTTGGCTGGTCAGCATGGATTTTCCCGTTTTATGTCACTTTGTTTTCGATTGGAACCGGCGTCAGTGTACAAGATAACGTGCAAATTCGTGCAGTATCGTGAATATTTTCATTGATTATTGCACGAATATTCTTGATATTTCGCGATGTTGCATGATAATTTAAATAAAGCAGGCATGTTCACGCATGCATCGGTACATGCGAAAAACAGGCCTGCATTCATGTATTCACTGCACAGGAGCAAACAGATGGAAAACGAGCGCGTCCGCATCCGCAATGTCGAGGTCTTGTCCGACGATTGGTATCTGCTGAAGAAAACCACCTTCGACTATCGCCGCGCCGACGGCGTCTGGCAGACCCTCAACCGCGAAACCTACGACCGCGGCAACGGCGCCACTATCTTGCTGTACAACCGGCAAAAGCGTACCGTGATCCTGATCCGGCAATTCCGTTTTCCGACGTATCGCGACGGCCATGATGGTTTTCTGGTGGAGACGCCGGCCGGACTGCTGGACAATGCCAGCCCGGAACAGCGCATTCGTGAAGAGGTGGAAGAAGAAACCGGCTATCGCGTCGGCGACGTACGCAAGGTGTTTGAAGTGTTCATGAGCCCCGGTTCAGTGACCGAAAAGCTGCATTTTTTTGTCGGTGAATACGCCAGCGACGAACGTGCAGGCGAGGGCGGCGGCAATGTCGCCGAAGGGGAGGACATCGAGGTCATGGAAGTGCCGATTCAGCAAGCGCTGATGATGATCGCCGAGGGCGAAATCGCCGACGGCAAGACCATCATGCTGTTGCAGTACGCACAATTGCACCTGTTCGGCGCAGGGCCGAACTAGGAAAACTTTCATCAGGCGGCTTTGACCGCGCGCCACTGACACCAGATGTGGCGCGTAACAACGATTACCGGCACGCCGAGACCGATCCAGCACAGCCAGTCCCAGATGCCGTCGCCAAAAATGCCGGCCGCCAGTCCCGCCAGCGATAACACGCCGAGCAGAATGGGCATACCCCAGGTTCCCTTCATATTCTTTCTCCAGTCAATTCCAGTGATGCGGATTCCGCGGTGGAGGCAGATGCCGGCGCATGGTGGCCGCGGCGATGGCGCTTGAGCCAGACCACGAAGCCGGTCACGGTCGCACCTGCCGTCATGATAGTCAATAGGGCCCACAGGATTTGCAAAGGCCGTCCGGCATAGTTGCCGAAATGGAATGGGCCTGACAACAGCAGCACCTGCAAATACCACGGCATGCCGCGTACCGCCGACACATCGGCGTTCTGCGCATCGACCATGGCGATGGTGAAGACGCGCTTTTCCAGCTCGCTATGTCCGCGCAAGACGACGCCGTAATGGCGACCGGTCGAGTATTCCGTGCCTGGATAAAACACATAGGCGATGTCCTTGCCGGGTACGGTGGTCTTCGCTGCGTCAATGGCCTTGTCCACCGCCACCAGATGAGACGGCGCAGGGCCGGGCAGGGTGTCGATCAGGTGCTGCAGCTCAGTCTTTTGCCACAGGCCCAGAATCAGCGGCGAGAATGACAGGAAGGTACCGGTCAGGCCCACTACCAGCGCCCACACCATCACCACGATGCCGAACAGGTTATGGAAGTCGGCATTGACCACGCGCGTGGTCTTGCCGAAACGCAGCAGGCCGAAAGCCAGCTTGCGCATGAAGGGCGCGTACAGGATCAACCCGCTGACCAGGCTCAGCACAAAGATGATGCCCATCACACCCATGAACAACTGTCCCGGCAGACCGAGGAACAGATTGACGTGTAGCTTGAGGAGAAAACCGCTCACGGTTTCGCCGGGAACGGTATTGCTGCGCTCGCCGGTGGCGCCATTGAACTGCACGCTCTTGCCGACGGCCAGTTTGGGTTCGCCGGGAGGACCGATGCGTACATTGACGAAATTGTCGTCACCGAAAAAGATCGATTTCGGCGCTTGCCCGACATGCATCGCCTGTGCCACGTCGATCAGCGATTGCACCGACGGTCTGGCTTTTTCTGCGGCTTGCGACAGAGCGGGTTCGGGATGTCCCTGGCCGAGCAGATCGTCGATGTCTTCGTGAAAAATCAGCAGCAGGCCGGTCAGGCACAGCACCAGCAGATTGAGTGTGCAGATCAGGCTGGTCCAGCGATGGATGGCATACCAGGTCCGCAGGGTGGACGCTTTCATAATGGCTTCCGTAGTCTTTCTTATTTGATGAAAACTGTCCGGCGCCGCGCTTGCTGCGGTGTGCTGGTCTCCGGTACATGGATGACGGCGATCGGCTTCGATTCGCGTCGGGTGACATGGCTGCCGAGTCGGAAGACTTCGGGCGCTGGCTTTGCCGGGGAGAATTATAAATGAAAATAATTCGCATCGACGCCAAAAAAGAATTGTGCCGCAGCAAATTGATTAAATCGAAGAAGATGCGGATGGATTGCTGATGAAAGAACGACGTAGCCGCAAGAGTTTTATTTGCAGCAATTGACGGTCTGGCAACCAAATCGCTGGAATAGCCCGGAAACTGGCTCTGGTGGCGGCCCTTTACATCCAGAAGGATTGTGCGGCCGGCCTTATGTGAATTAAAATGATAAGCATTCTTATCTGAGTTCTGGTCCTTTTTTTAAAGTCGCCATCGTGGCCCAATCCGCGCTCCAGCACGACATGCACGCCCTCTACAGCAGCCATCACGGCTGGCTGTTCGGCTGGCTGCGTAAAAAGCTGGGTTGCGCCCACAATGCTGCGGATGTGGCGCAGGACACGTTTTTGCGCATCATCGCGTCGCGTGACGCGCTGATCGGCATACAGGAGCCGCGCGCCTACCTCACCACTACGGCAAAACGTCTGATGCTGGACCGGGCGCGCCGGCAATTGATCGAGCAGGCCTATCTTGCCGAGCTCGGCATCGCGGCCGAAACCATCGCCAGCTATCCCGACCCGCAAGAAATTTTGCTCGCCGTCGAAGCGCTGGAACAGATCAGCAGCGCCTTGCAGACTGTTTCGGACAAGGCGCGCAATGCTTTCCTGCTGCACTACCTCGAAGGGCTGACCCATGCCGAAGTCGCCGAGCAGCTTGGCGTATCGACGCGCATGGTGCAAAAGTATCTGGTGCAGGCGCTGGTCAAATGCCAGCTGGCGCAAGCATGAAGCTGCGTTCCGCCTCTGCCGGCATTGCGTCCTCCGCCACATCAGCGGCGGCAGATCAGGTGCAGGCGTCGGATTCATTTGCAAGTACCGACAGCATCATCGAACAAGCGGCGCAATGGATCGTGCAACTGAGCGCCGATGACGCCGGCGAGCGTGAAGCCGCGCAGCGTGGTTTTGATGCGTGGAAGAAGGCCGATGCACGCCATGCCGCCATGGCTGATCGGTTGCAAGACTTCATCGGCAAAGTCCGGCACATGCGCGGCGGCGACACTGCACAGGGCAACCAGAACCATGCGCGGCCTGCCCACGCAACGCATGCTGCACGTGCAGCGCTGGACGCCGTCTTCTTCGACCGTTCTCAGGACAAGCAACCTACACGCCGCAGCCGCCCCAAACGCGCTAAGCGCGTTATCGCGACCATGATGGTTGCACTTTGCGTCGCGGCGCCGGCGTGGGTGGCGACGAAAATTTATCCGCCTCGCTATCTGGCGGCCGATGTCCGCGCCGCCACCGGCAAGTGGGAAACACGCGTGCTGGAAGACGGCACGCGTATTACGCTCAACAGCGCCAGTGCGGTGAACCTGCACTACGACACCAGGCGGCGCGCATTGGAACTGGTGCAAGGCGAGATCCTGGTCGACGTCGCCAAAGATCCCGGCCGGCCGTTTGTCGTGGAAACCGCCCAAGGCAGTATCCGCGCCCTGGGTACGCGCTTCGTGGTCGGCCGTGACCGTGATGCGGACGCCACCGTCCTCAGCATGCTGGAGTCGCGCGTGGAGGTTCGTTCGGCGACCCGGACGGGAGACGATGACGCCGCTGTGATCTTGAGCGCCGGCCAGCGCGTGCGCATGACGGCCGCTGGCGTAGGCGCCATCGAGCAAATCGATGCCCGCAGCATCGCCGACGCCTGGAAATTCCATCAATTGGTGGTGCAGGAGCAAAGCTTGCCCGACGTACTCGATGAACTGGATCGCTATCGCCCCGGCGCGATCAGCTACGACCGCGCTGCGCTGGAGAGCATTAAGGTCTCGGCCGTGCTGCCGCTGGACGACACCGGCCGCGCCTTGCAGTTGCTCGGCAACAGCTTCCCGGCGTTGCGCATCCGCATGCTGTCGCCATATCTGGTGCGCGTCGATGCGCCGGCACAGCCGTAGTCCGCATTGGGATGCGCACCATGCCGCAAAAATATTTTCAAAAACAGGTTCCGCTTTTCGTCAGTCGTGCGTCAAGGGAGTATGACCAACGAAAAGAGAGTCTCCATCATGCAGTCCCGACGTTTCACGCATTCCACTTCGACCACTTCTGCTCCTGCTCCTGCTCCTGCTTCTGCTTCTGCTTCTGCTTCCAGGCTGAACTTGAAGCCGCTGGCATTTGCCGTCCGGCTGGCGCTGTCCGCAGCCTTGATGAGCAGCATCGGCAGTCAGGCTTATGCCCAAGTCGCTGCGCAGGCTGTCGCTTACGATATTCCCGCGGGCCCGCTGGGAGAGGCGCTGAACCGCTATGCCCAGCAGTCGGGTATTTCCATCGCGATCGATGCGAACAAGGTGCAGGGCAAGCGTACGCAAGGTCTGCAGGGCGCATACAGCGTGGACGAGGGTTTCCGCGTGCTGTTGCGCGATACGGGATTCGACATGCGCAAGACTGACGCCGGCTATGTGCTCGTCGCGCCTGACCAGCAAGACAGCCGCAACGGTGCGAGCACCTTGCCCGCGGTGAGCGTCACGGCCGCCGCCGACAACACATTGCACCTGAACGAACGCGTCACCAGCGGCGCGCTGGGCACCCGTTCGCAGCTGGATACGCCGTTTTCAATGGCGGTCATCAAATCCGAAGATCTGGCTGAGCGCCAGGTCACGAAACTCGGTGACGTGTTCGCCCTCGATGCCTCGGTTACCGACAACAGCGGCGGCTACAGCAGCTGGGCCAGCTATGTCACCGTGCGCGGCCTGGCGCTGGACTGGCAGAACGCCTACCGCATCGACGGCAAGCCTTTTCTGACCTATGCCATCACCTTGCCGTATGAGCACTTCGAACAGATCGAGTTGCTGAAGGGATCTTCCGGCTACATGTACGGTTTCGGCTCGCCGGGCGGCCTGATCAACTACGTCACCAAACGCCCGACTGAAGAACCGGTGCGCAGCATCGAAGTCGGCTACAAGTCCAACAACATCTGGAGCGAACACGTCGATCTGGGCGGACGTTTCGGCAATGACAAGATGTTCGGCTACCGCCTGAACGCTACGCACGAACAAGGCCAGACCTTCAACGACGGCCATATCACGCGGGACTCCCTTTCGCTGGCGCTGGATGCGCGTCTGACGCGTGATCTGACCTGGGATTTCCAGGCTTTCTACCAGAACCGCAAGTCCGAGAACCAGACGCCTTCGATCTA
Source organism: Herbaspirillum sp. GW822-FHT03A08 (assembly GCF_058801885.1). Lineage (NCBI taxonomy): Bacteria > Pseudomonadati > Pseudomonadota > Betaproteobacteria > Burkholderiales > Oxalobacteraceae > Herbaspirillum > Herbaspirillum sp. GW822-FHT03A08. The sequence goes on from NZ_JBXANR010000005.1 coordinate 355,829, forward strand.
TGCCGGCAGCTACACACTGTCGCAATTGCCGCGCGTGCCCGGCAGCGACGATCAGAAGCTGCTGGGACAAGGCCAGCACCTGAACACCAACTTCCAGATGTATTCCACCGGGCTGAACTACGCCATCAATCCGGACTGGAAGGCGAGCGTCTATTACAGCCACAGCACCTCCAAGCGCAGCCGCAACGAGTCCTCGCTGTACCTGAGCAATCTGGCGGGAGACTACGCTAACGATTACCGTTCGGATACGCGTGAAGGCCACACCTTCGACCAATGGCAAGCCATGGTGGAAGGCAAGGCGAAGACCGGTTTCATCGGACACCAACTGGTGTTCGGCGCTTCCTGGCAAAAGCAGGTCAACGATTACAGCGTCGCGAGCTTTTACCAGTCGCTGGGCAGCGGCAATCTTTATCAGCAAAATCCGAATAACTACTACAGCGCAAGCTACCTGAACACTTATCACGCCGGCGACATCACGCAGCAGGCGCTGTTTGCCAGCGACACGCTGCAGTTCTCGGACCAATGGTCGTTGCTGGCGGGGGCCCGTTACACCAACTTTGAGCAAAACAGTTACAGCACCACCGGCCTGCGCACCGCGCAATACAAGAAAGACGGCGTGATCACGCCGACCGTGGCGCTGATGTTCAAGCCGGAGCCTGGCACCACCATCTACACCAGCTACGTCGAGTCATTGGAGCAGGGCGGTGCGCCGACCATCACCAACTCCAACTATGGTTCCACGCTCAACCCGCTGACCAGCAAGCAATACGAGTTCGGCGTCAAAACCGACCAGCAGCGCTGGAGCGCCACCGCCGCCTTGTTCCGCATCGAGCGCGCATCGGAATACACCAACACGACGACTCAGGCGCTGGTGCAGGACGGCCGTTCCACCTATCAGGGGCTGGAGCTGGGTGCGGCTGCCAAACTCGGACAAGACTGGCAGGTATCGAGCAATCTGATGTTCCTTGATAGCAAATACAGTAAAGGACTCACTTATAATGGCAACCGTGTTGCCGGCGCGCCCGACTTTGTCGCCGCCGGTCAGGTGACGTACCAGGTGCCTCAGCTGAGCGGACTGAAGCTCGCGGCCGACACCAAGTACACCGGCACGACCATGCTGCGCGCCGCCAACGACATCAAGCTGGCCGGTTACACGCTGTTCAACGTCGGCGCTAATTACACGACCCGCATCGGCAAGTACGATACGACTTTCCGCGCGGCCATCAATAACCTGACAGACAAACATTACTGGGAATACCAGTATGAAAACTGGATCAAGCCCGGCGATCCGCGTACTTTCAGCCTCAGCGCCAAAGTCGATTTCTGATCGCTTCGAATTTGAGCTGCATTTGCGCTGAATTTGGTTTGAATTGCTCACGATGAGCTGAACCTGCCGGCGGTCTTGCCTCCATGACGGGCAAGGCCGCTTCGGCGTTTTTTGAAATGACTTTATGCGTGCAGTTCTCGTCCTCTTACATCGTTGGTTCGGCCTTGGCGTCGCGGTGTTCCTGTTTATCTCAGGCGCTACCGGCGCGATCATTTCCTGGGATCACGAGCTTGACGCCATGCTCAATCCGACGCTGTTTCACGCCAACAGCGCAGAGCAAGGCGTCGTCGGCGCATCTCAGCCGATCGCGAAGCCCGGCCTTGAACTGGCCAACCTGGTCGAAGCCCAAGAGCCGAAACTGCGCGTCACCTACGTCCTGACCGAAAGCGAAGCCGGTCACACCATCCCCATGATGATCGAGCCGCGCCTCGATCCGGCGACCGGCAAGCCATACACTCTCGATTACAACCAGATCGCCGTCGATCCCATCACGGCCGAAATCCAGGGGCGGCGCATGTGGGGTGCGATCTCGGTCAGCCGCGAGAACCTGCTGCCGTTCCTCTACAAACTGCACTACACCATGCATTTGCCCGACGTCGGCGGCATTGAAACCGGCATCTGGCTGATGGGCATCATCGGCATCGTCTGGGCGCTGGATTGCTTCATCGCGCTATGGCTGTCTTTCCCCAACTGGAAGAGCTGGCGCAAGTCCTTTGCCTTCCGCTGGAAAGACGGCGGGCACAAGCTCAACTTCGACCTCCACCGTTCCGGCGGCGTCTGGGTATGGGGTCTGCTGCTGGTGCTGGCAGTGACGTCTGTTTCCATGAACCTCAATGTGCAGGTGATGCAGCCGATCATCAAATTGTTCTCGACCGTTACGCCGACCGCCTTCGAGACGCGCACGCCGGTCGCGCCGGACAAAGTCGTGGAACCGAAAATCACCCGCGAGCAAGTCACTCAGCTGGCGATGGAAGAGGGCAAACGCCGGGGCTTCGACGTACCGGCCGGCGGGGTGTTCTATTCCTCGATGTTCGGCTTGTACGGTGTTGGTTTCTTCGTTCCAGGTAACGATCACGGCGATGTCGGCCTGGGCAACGCCTGGCTGTATTTCGACGCTGCTACCGGCAAGCCGGAAGGCGCGCGTGTCCCCGGGACGGGTAGCGCCGGCGACCTGTTTATCCAGGCCCAATTCCCGTTGCATTCCGGTCGCATTCTCGGTTTGCCGGGGCGCATCCTGATCTCCTTCATGGGAGCCTTGGTCGCGATGCTCAGCGTCACCGGCGTGATCATCTGGTTCCGCAAGCGCCAGGCGCGCGTGCGTCAGAAGATCAAGGCGAAAGAGTTGGAAGCAACATCCGGCAATGGCCCCTCCGGCGTCAAACCAGTCACAGCCAAATCAGGTGCGGGGGTCGAGGGCAGGGAAAGCGCTTCACTGTCATAAACACAGGGCAAGCTGATGAAAAAAGAGCCGCGTCAACCTGGTTGAGCGGCTCTTTCTGTTTGCGTAATCGACTCTCATGAGAACGTTTTCATCTAGCGCACAGGCAGATTGCGCGTAGTCCAATACGACACCGCATCGGTGACCGTATCCATCATCGTGCGCGCATCGGCCGACTTCACCAGATAGCCATTGGCCCCCAGCTCGTAGCTCTTGCGGATGTCCTCGCGGTCGGTCGAGGTGGAGAACATCACCACCGGAATATGCGAGGTCGCCTTGTTTCCCTTCAGCATGCGCAGCAAATCATGGCCGCTCAGGCGCGGCATGTGCAGGTCCAGCAGGATAAGGAAAGGGTGCAGATCGCGCCGCGCCGTGTATTCGTGGTGAAACAGCACATCAGAGGCATGTTCGGCGTCGCTGAACCATTCCCACTTTTCAGTGAGTTTCTTGCGCAGAATCGCAAACTTGGTCAGTTCAGCCACTTCCGAGCTGTCGTCTACCAGCAGGATATCGGATTGTTGCATGCTCATCGCCTTCACAAAAATAGGGCCCGCATAACGAGCCCGATCTTGTGGATGAGCCCATGAACGCTCCGACAACACAACACGGTCCGAATATTGCGTTTCGCTTACCGAGTGTTCATGAGTTCATTTTGGCACGCTCGTACATAAAGACTATCGGGGGATTCCTGAATAAATACTAGTCGGTAGGTTTTTGAAGGTTCGCCTCAGTGCGCGCTAAGCGACTTCATCTGTCCACACCTTGAATTTGCTCAGCGTATTGGGACCGAAGGTGTTGTTAAGTGCCACGTCAGCAGCGTCGCGGCCGCGGGCGATCAGGACGCGGCCTATGCGCGGCGTATTGTTGCGGGCGTCAAAGGTATGCCAGCTTCCATCTAGAAAAACTTCAAACCAGGCTGCAAAATCCATGGTCCCGTACGGCGGCGGGGTGCCGATGTCACCCAGATAGCCGGTGCAGTATCGTGCCGGGATATTCATGCATCGGCAAAAGGCGACTGCCAGGTGGGCGTAATCGCGGCAGACGCCGACTTTCTCCTGAAACGCTTCCAGCGCTGTACGCGTCATGCGCGCATTTTCATAGCCGAAGGTGATGTGACGATGGACGTAGTCGCAGATAGCCTGCACACGGCCCCAGCCGGTGGGCGCGTGTTCGAAGAGCTGCCATGCTGTCTCCGACAAACGATCGGTTTCGCAATAGCGGCTACCCAGCAAGAACAGCAAAGGCTCTTCAGGCAGGTCTTGTACGGCCAACTGTTGCGCCTGCGGCGAGAGCACGTCGGGGATGCCGCTGTCGTTGATGATGGCGTCGGCGGAAATGCGGATGCGCCCTTGCGGCGCGACGATGCGGGTACACCAGTTGCCGAAGCTGTCGCGGTAGGCCATTCTCGGCACCGGCGGATCGAACATCAGATCGTCACGGCTGACCAGATCCGATACCCGCGTGAAGTGGACGTTGAGGTTGAAAATCATGGGAGTTGGTTTCGGGCAATCGTAGATCATTTCAAAACCGATATGGATTTTCATGGCGGGTTCCGGTGTTCAGCGCTCTTGCACGTGTGACGGACAAGACAAGACTGAGGTTAAGCTGCTGTAGGTAACAAGATTTTTGCAGTGAAGGGGGGATGCATCACGAAACAGCCATGGCGCATGCCGTGCGCAAGCTGTCAGGCAGCAACGTGCCCAGCGCCGCCCACCGCGCGGCTTCCGTCTGCACTATATGTTGATTGACCTCCAGTTCGATACCAATATATGCGGATGATGGGAAGCGCAGGCGCAGGTAGGCGGTCAGACCGTCGCCTTTACCCGCATAAGGGTAATTTCGACGCACTCGCAATGACGGCGCAAGTACTGCCAGATTCGCCTGCCAGCGTGCGCATAGTTCGGCTTCGCCATCTCGTGCCGGGTGATAGAGCAAGCCAACATCGGCGTGCCGCACTTTGCCCTCGAGCTCCGGCGTAAAACTGTGCGAAGAGATGTGAATTACGCACTTGCCCTCTGACACGGCCTGCCCGACCAGCGCTTCGACCTGCTCGCGATAGGGGCGATAGTATTGAGTCAGAATCTCTTCTCGCATCATTTGCGATAAACGGCGCGTTGTCGCCGAGAAGAGCCGCGGATGGCCAATCGAACGATTGAGATCGACCAGCAAACGGCTCACGGTGGCAGTCACCAGCGCGCCGTCGAAGGCCGTCGCCAGTTTTTGTGCCATCAGCAGCGCACCGGCATCGTAACCACGGTGAGAGTCGAGCAAGATCTGCTCGTCGCGAAACAGGACGTCGTAGGGCGCGGGGATGCAATTGCCCCCGTGTTCACAGGTGATGATGAAAGAATAAATGGAGACCCTTTCGCACTATGTGTTCAGATACATGACGGAACACCGCTGCTGCACCGTGCTGGCAAGGGTAGTAGGTTTGCCGCTTTAGAGCTGTTTTGCAAAGACGCCAATGCGCATGAGCACACAGTAACACGTATGCGTAGAGAGGCGTCTATCAGTGATTCTGCTGTTTGCCCAAGAGAGCGGGGATTGCTATCGAACTGAGATGCTCCGGCCCGATTTACTCCAGCATCGCATCCAAGCCCTCAGTCAATTCCTTCAACGCAGGCATTGCGCGATCCGCGCTATCCTTCGCATGCGCCACTAATGCCGGAACCCAGCTGGCATCGACACCCAGTTTCCTGGCGATGGCGGTCGGGTAGCTTTCCACCAGGTCTTCATCGCTCAGGTCCAGCACTTCGGCGCGGGCGCGCCAGGCGCCGAGGTGGACCCAGGCGGCGGATTTGCTGAAGGGGGACGAACTCAAGGGATCGGGGATGTCTTGCAGGGCGCTGCTTAAGGTTTCGGGGAAGTTCCAGATCTTGGCAAGTTCGGCAGAGACATCGCCGTAGTGGAAGCTGAGCTTTTCCTTTTCCAATGCCGCGCGGCCGGCGTCGAGGACGTTCAGTTGTTTGTCCAGCGGCGCCATTTCAGCCGGTGCAACAGCGTGCATCTGCAACTGGCCGATGCCATGCATCATGCCCAGCGTGAATACGGCATCGCCGTTGTCGCCACCTTTGTGCGCCAGCCAGCGCGCGGCGCAGGCGGTGTAGAGGTTGTAGCGCCAGAACTGTTGCAGATCCATGCCCTTGGTATTCTTGAAGGCGGCGACCATGCCGTTGCCCAGCACCAGGTTGCGCACCATCACAAAACCCAGCATGCGCAGCGCGTCGTCGACGGTGCCGACCGTGCGCGAAACATGGAAGTAGGCGGAATTGGCCAGGCGCAATAATTTAGCGCTCAAGGCCGGGTCGCTGGCGATGAGATGGGCGATTTCGTTGGCGGAGATGTCTTCGGAATTGAAGCTCTCAATGAGCTGCTGTACGACTTTGGGGACGGTAGGCAGCTTGTTGGGCTGGTCGACGAGGCTCTTCAGTTCCATGCGGTGTTCCCTTTGTGTCAACTGTGCATCAATCCGGTAACTCTGACTTCACAAATTTTGCGTACACTCAATTCAACGAATTGCGGTTTTATTGTCGCAGAGATCAGAGAATTTGATTACGTCTTTCTCGGTATGATGTTCGAGATCGTTGTATAAATCGTCACACCATCATCGAAGGAGTGGATCCATGGCAACGCGTAAGAAACCTGGTCAAACCGAGGAAAGCGCGCCACAAGCCGCTCCAGCTTCCGGTTTCCCGCAACTGGGCGACGTCAATGCCTACCTGACGGACGCCATGCAGCGTACCTATCTGTTTCTCGATACCTTGCTCGACCGCGGCAACAATTATCTGGAGCATCTCGACCAGGGCACGCCGCCGCTGTTGAAGTTCGAGCACGAGGTGGTGATGGATGGCCACGATCTGCCCAACCCTTGCAATTACGCCTTGCTGCGCCTGCAGCCGCCGGCCAGCATGCCGGTCAAGCCGGATGCGCGTCCGGTGATGGTGGTCGATCCGCGCGCCGGACACGGTCCGGGCATCGGCGGCTTCAAGTTCGATTCGGAAGTCGGCATGGCCATGCGCGCCGGACACACGGTGTATTTTGTGACCTTCCGACCTGAGCCGGAAGACGGCCAGACCTTGCTGACCGTCATGGATACGGAAGCGTTGTTCCTCGAAGAAGTCATCAAGCGTCATCCGCAATGCACGGCCAAGCCCGTAGTGATCGGCAATTGCCAGGCTGGCTGGGCCATGATGGCCCTGAATGCGCGCCGTCCGGATTTGTTCGGCCCGCTGATGATCGTCGGGGCGCCGGTGTCGTACTGGGCCGGCAGCTCGACACTCAATCCCATGCGTTACAGCGGCGCGTCGCTGGGCGGTTCGTGGCTGGCGTCAATGACCAGCGATCTGGGGGCGGATCGTTTTGACGGCGCTTATCTGGTCGAGAATTTTGAGAAGCTCAATCCTGCCAACACGCTGTGGAGCAAGTATTACAACCTCTGGTCCAACGTCGATACCGAAGCCGAGCGCTTCCTCGAGTTCGAGCGCTGGTGGGGCGGCTATTTCCGCATGACCGGCAGCGAGATCGAGTCCATCGTCGAGAACCTGTTCGTCGGCAACAAACTCGCGCGGGGCACCATGATGGCCGGCGACAAGCCGATCGACCTGCGCAATATCACTTCACCGATCGTGGTGTTTGCCTCCTGGGGCGACAATATTACGCCGCCGCCGCAGGCGCTGAACTGGATCATCGATACCTGGGGCGACGAGCGCGCGATTACCGCCGCGGGCCGCACCATCATTTACGTGCTGCATGAAAGCGTCGGCCACCTCGGCATCTTTGTCGGCGGCTCCATTGCGCTGAAGGAACATGACCAGCTGGTGACTTCGCTGGACGTCATCGAGAGCCTGCCGCCCGGATTGTATGAGATGAAGCTGGAAGCCAAAGCCGGCAAGGAAGAACAACGCTGGGACGAGCTGGAGCCGGGCGACTATACGGTGCACTACGAACACCGCACCATGGAAGACATCCGCAAGATCAATCCGGAAGGCCGTGAGGAAGAGGCGATATTTTCCACCATCGCGCAATGGTCGGAATTCAACGCCAACCTCTACAAGACCTATGTGCGCCCCTGGGTGAAGATGACCGCTACGCGCGAAGTCGCCAACACCATGGTCAAGCTCAATCCTTTGCGCATGCAGCGGCAGATGTTTTCGGACAGCTTCATGCTGGCGCCTTTCATCCGGCAGAAAGCGGCTGAGGCGCGCGCCAATCGCATCACGGTCGACAAGGATCATCCGCTCAAGCAGTTCGAAAAGAAAATGGCGGAACAGATCACCGACGAGCTCAACGCCTACCGCGATCGCCGCGATGCGCGCACGGTCAAGACCACGCGCCAGGTATTCGGCCCCGAAGGCCTGGGCGCCTGGCTCAAACCGCAGGAACCGGATGCGTACGTCGCGCATGCACGCGCCTTGCGCGAGCTGGACGACTATCGCGAACGGGCGCTGGAGCATATCGCGGAAGGCGGCTTTGCTGAAGCCGTGTGCCGCATCGTGGTTGCGGGGATGATTTCCATCGGTGCCTTTGAACGCCGCAGCCTGCGCCTGGCGCGCCTGCTGGCGCAACTGCCGAGCATGCATGCCAGTGTGTCGGCCAAAACCAACTGGGTGCAGTTGCTGAAGGAGCAGGCACGCATCACGGCGGTGGCGCCGATTGAAGCCTTGAACGCGCTGGAGCAATTGCTGCCGGATACAGAAACCCGTGAACGCGCCTTGGCGGTGTCGGCAGCAGTGATGATGATCGAGCCGACGCTGGCCAATCCGCGTTCGGAAATCATCGAATTCCTGATCGGCACGCTCGGTGTCGATCCGCAACGGGTGATCGGTCTGGCGCGCAAGCTGACCGATGCATTGGAGAAGCCGGAGCCGAAGGCGGTGAAGGTTGCTGCCAAACCAGCAGCGAAGCCAGTTGCCAAAGTCGGGGCCAAAGCAGTAACCAAGACGGCTACAAAACCAGCGGTCAAAAAGCCTGCTGCGGCAAAAGCAAAACCGGCAGCGGTAAAAAAAGCTGCCGCCAAGCCCCGTACAACAAGGAGCAAGGCGGCAGCAAAGGCGGCTTAGGCCTTTGGTTGCCAGGTCAGTTCGCGTATGGGACGAACTGACCCTAAGCCGCTTCCACAACTACTCGCAAAGGGGTACTGGTGGGGCGGCCCTTGAAGTCCGTCCAGCACAGGCGTTCAAAGTCATACAGCTTGCAGCGCCGCGCCGTGTCGAAATACCAGCGCCAGGAAAACTTCTGGATCACGATGCGGCCGGGCAGCATGGTTTCCAGCATCTTCTGCGCCTTTTTCAGGCGGTATAGCGGCACGCTCATGTCGACGTGATGGGCGGTGTGCTCCATGATGTGATGCAAGGCCGCGCCGACGCCGTGGCGGAAGGTCAGATGCACGGTGGTCGAGACAAACGGCTGTGCAGCCGCCCATTCCGATTTGTCCTTGTACCAGGCGACTTCGACATGCGTGTGATGCACGTAGACGACGAAGCCGATCATGGCTTTCCAGAACAACACAGGAACTACAAAGGCCGTCAGCAGCAAGGTCCAGAACGACTGGCCCGAAGCCTGCGCTGCCCATCCCAGTCCCGCAATCCAGATCGCCGCTGCGGCGCTGACCAGAACACCATCCCAGACAAACTCGGCGCGGCGCGTCGGCATCTGCTTGCGCGAGGGGAAGTACATCTTCTTCCACCACATATCAACGGTGTAGTACAGCCACGGCGCCCAGCCGCTGCGGTAGAGGCGTTCCAGCTTCTGACGCCAGCGCGGCAATGCCCGGAACTCTTGCAGCGAATGCGGCTGCCAGACGAAGTCGAATCCCTTGAGGTTGGTGTAGCCGTGATGCACCACGTTATGGCCGACCGCCCACAGGCTGTACGGCGTCAGCGACGGCATGAAGACCAGCCGGCCGAGCCAGGTATTGAGGCGGCGATTGGCGGTGAAGCTCTGGTGGCAGGCGTCATGCCCGAGAATGAACAGGCGGCCGATGATGAAACCGGTCAGCATGCCGAGCAGCACTTTGGCGATCAGCTTGGACATCCATACCGTCGCCGCCAGCGACAAGCCGAACAGGCAGAAATCCAGGACCACCAGCGCAATGGCCAGCGGCGTACTGCGCGCGACAATGGGTTCCAGCCAGGAGCGGATGATTTTCCGGTGCGGCATGGGGGCATGCGGAGGAACCGGAGCAAGCGGCGTCAATTTGGAAGCAAGATGCGGCATGGGATAAAACCTTAAAACATTGTGGTGGTGTTATTTTTTATTAAGTTGCGCGTGTGTACGACACTGGGTCCCAGCGTGCGCTGGGACGACGGTTATGTCTTTGACGTCGCCAGGGCGATCGAATAAAGAATTGAATAAGGCGCGTAAGACGTTGCTGGCAGTTATTCATCCGGATAACGAAAAAATTTCCCTTGTCGTCCCCGCGCACGCTGGGACCCAGTGACGTCAAACGCACCTCAATTGCCTGCGCACAAATCAAAAACGATAACCCACGCCGACACCGATCAGCCAGGGATCAATTTTCACCGTACTCAGCTTGCTGCCGTTGGCTGCCAGCACATCGCTGCGGATCTGCACTTTCTTCACGTCGAAGTTGATCAGCCAGCGGCTGTCCAGCTTGAAGTCGACACCTGCCTGCAAGGCGCCGCCGATGCTGTGGTTCTCCAGACGCGCGCCGCCATTGAGCAGGTTGACGTCGGAAATGCGCGTGTAGTTGATGCCGGCGCCGACGTATGGGCTGACGGTCGAGGAGGGCGTGAAGTGGTACTGCGCCAGCAAGGTCGGCGGCAGGTGCTTGAAGCTGCCGATGTTCTGGCCGTCCAGACGCACATCATGTTTTTGCGGATAGGTCAGCACCAGCTCGGCAGCCCAGTTGGGCGTGAAGAAGTAACTGATGTCGATTTCGGGAATGGTCTTCGAGCTGACGCTCAGGCGATCCGGGGCGCCGACGCCGCCGATGGGATCGGACTTGTTGTCCGGGCTGATGTTGACGGCGCGCACGCGCACCAGCCAGGGGCTTTCTTGTGCAGCGGCAAAGGAAGAGGCGGTCATGGCGCCGGTCAGGGCCAACAGCATTGCGATCTTTTTCATGATAATTTCCCCGCGCTTCCTTTCAATGAAAGCGCCTTGTAGTGAATAAATTTTGCAACTGAAGTTTGCGATGCAGCGAAATGTACGCGTGATGCCGCCGGGGAGATTTGATGTCGATCAAAAAAGAAAAAGAAGCTCGCCGCAACGGCGCAAAGAAGTCCGCACCAAGCCGCGCCGGATGGCTATTTCAGCCGCGTTTGCGGGCCTTTTGATATAGGTCAACATTGGCAACGGCCGACCTGATTAGACTTGCCGTGATCGGGCCGCTCGCCGTGTCACCTCGACGCGGCAACCCAGCAATATTTTGCGGTCGCCTCAGGAGCTAAAAACATGGTGGTATCCGCAATGCCGATGGTCGCCGAACCATCTGTCGAATTCGATGCGCAACTGGTGCGCAAGCTCAGCCAGCCGGGACCGAGATACACGTCCTATCCGACCTCGGACCGCTTCAGCGACGCCTTCGGCTATCGCGATTATCTACAGGCAGTGTCAGGCATGCGCACGCGCGGCAGCCGTAATCCCTTGTCGCTGTATGTGCATATCCCGTTCTGTGAAAACATCTGCTACTACTGCGCCTGCAACAAGATCATCACCAGGAACCGTGACAAGGCGGCGACCTATCTGAGCTATCTCAAACACGAGATTGAAATGCAGGGCCGGCTGTTCGACGGCATGAACCAGGTCGAACAACTGCATCTGGGCGGCGGCACGCCGACGTATATCTCCGACGCGCAGATGGCGGACCTGATGGCGCATGTGCAGCGCTGGTTCCGTTTTGCCGATGACGAGTCGGGTGAATATTCCATCGAGGTCGATCCGCGCACCGTATCCGCCGAGCGCGTCGCCAGCCTGCGCAAGCAGGGCTTTAACCGGCTCAGCCTGGGCGTGCAGGATTTCGACACAGTAGTGCAGAAGGCCGTCAATCGCCTCCAGCCGGAACACCTGACGCTGGACATCATCCGCGCCGCGCGTCAATCCGGTTACCGCTCCATCAGCATCGACCTGATCTACGGCCTGCCGGGGCAGAACGTCATCAGCATGGCGCAGACGCTGAACAAGGTGATCCGCGCCGCGCCTGACCGCATTTCGCTCTACAGCTATGCGCATCTTCCGCATCTGTTCAAGCCGCAACGCCGCATCGATCCGGAGGAATTGCCGGGGGCAGAGGCCAGGCTGGATATGCTGGCGCTGGGCATCCGCCGCCTGACTGACGCCGGTTACGTCTACATCGGCATGGATCATTTCGCACTGCCGACGGACGACCTGGCCATTGCGCAACAGCAGGGACGCTTGCACCGCAACTTCCAGGGTTATTCCACCCATGCGGAATCCGACATGGTGGCCTGCGGCGTTTCGGCCATCAGCGCGGTCGCGTCGACCTACAGCCAGAACGTCAAGACACTGGACGAGTACTACGACGCCATCGACAAGAACGAGCTGCCCATCGTGCGCGGCATCCGCCTGAACATGGACGATGTGTTGCGCCGGCTGATCATCCAGCGGCTGATGTGCAATTTCGAACTGTCGATCGCTTCCATCGAGACGGCTTATCCGATCACCTTCGGCAATTATTTCGGTAGCGAGCTGGAAAGTTTGCGCCGGCTGGAGGAGGATGGTCTGGTCATGATCGACGGCGAATGGATCACTGTCACGACCAAGGGACGCCTGCTGATCCGCAATATCTGCATGGTATTCGACCGCCACTTGCAGAGCGCACTGCAGCAGCAGGTTCAGCCGCAGCGGTATTCGCGCACGATCTGATGCAGTGATTCTTGTCCTATCGCCGTCTTCCCGGTGAACGCCGGGGTCCAGCGTCGTGACCACGGTTGATACGACGCTGGGTCCTGACTTTCGTCAGGACGACAGTCATTTGCGGTCAGGCCATGGGGCAGGTTTCCGCGCCGGCCGCCAGCGCCTTCAGCCGGTCCGGATCCAGCAACCGGATCTCGCGCTTGTCGACGCCGAGCCAGCCCAGCTTGCGGAAGCGCGACACCAGGCGGCTGATGCTCTCTATCGTCAGGCCGAGGTAGTTGCCGATTTCCTCGCGTGACATGCGCAGCTGAAAGCAGGTCGGCGAATAACCTCGCGCCGCATAGCGTGAGGACAGATTGACAAGAAAGGCAGCAAACCGTTGTTCCGCGCGCATGTTGCCGAGCAGGAGCATGGCGTTTTGTTCGCGCGTGATTTCCTGGCTCATGATGCGGTGGAAGTGGCGCAGCAGCGTCGGGATGATGCCGAATAATTCTTCCAGCCGGTGAAACGGAATCTCGCACACCTCGCTGTCTTCCAGCGCGGCGACGTTACAGTGATGCTTGTCGGTGCTGATGGCATCCATGCCCATCAGCTCGCCGGCCATCTGAAACCCTGTGATCTGCTGCTCGCCGGCAGGATTCAACTGATACGTCTTGAAATGGCCGAGACGGATCGCGTACAGACTGCCGAACGGATCGTCCATGCGATACAAGGTGTCACCGCGCGCCACGCGGCGCCGGCGGCCGATGATCTGGTCGAGCCGATCCATATCGGCATTGTCGAGTCCCATCGGCAGACACAACTGGTGCATGCTGCAGTTGGCGCAACTGGTTTTCATGGGAAGGAAACCGGCGGATCGCTGGATCAGTTGGGAATTGCTCATGGCGTGGAGACGTACGAATACCCGCACGGATGGTTGTTTTATCCAATATAGCGCAGGGAGAAGGTCGGCAGAGTACGCGGAGCAGGGTATCTGGCGGTCTCTTGATCTGGATCAAGAGACGACGTTTCATTCAGACGAAATTTGCCTTTTGTGTGCGTTCCGGTAAAAAGACGGTGGTAATCATTAACCGAAAAGAATTGTAAAGATTCTCCGTGGATGGCCGTAAAGCACCTATCGAGGAGTGAGGTGCTCTTCGTCCGCACATTAGATTGCCACTATGACAAACGTGTCTTCGCTAGGGGTGCCGAGCCCCGCCGTATCGTCTTCGGTACCGACAGCCAAAGCAGCAACGCCGTCCAGCAGTTCTTCCGCTCAGAACTCCGCACAGTCCTTCACCACAGTGACGCTCGGCCAGTCCGGCGGCAGCGCACAGGTTTATACCTTGCCGACCGCCAAACCGCCCGAGCCGCCGGTCTGGGAGAACGCGTCCGGCGATGCCGTCAGCAAGCTGATGGGGGCGAACAACAACGCCTCCACGCTGGGGCTGCGATTCAAGGACCTCGGCGCCGCTTTGCTGGGCCGTTTTGATACCGGCTCGACCGGATTCTCGCAATCGGTGATGCAGTTTGCATCCGGCATGGCGCCGGGCAATGTGCTGGAAACGACGATGCAGTCGCAGTTGCACAAGACTCCGGACAATCAGATCAGCCTGAGCATCCAGACCGTCGGCGGAGCGCAGGTGGAATTGACGCTGGGCAGCACCGACACCGGCCTGGCCGTCGACGTAAAAGTCACCAAGGGCACCTTGAGCGATAGTGACCGCGAGGCCTTGTCCAAGCTTTCCGGCGCTTTTCAGAAGGCCATCGACGGATTGACGGCCAATCCTCCGCACATGGATCTGACGGGGCTGACCCAGTTCGATACCACGGTGCTGGCATCGGTCGACCTGCACGCGAGTGTAAAGGTGAACGGCGATAACCAGATCATCGATTTCCATGCCGACAGCAAGGCGCGCTCGGTCAATTCCAGCGGTCCGCTGGGCGCAATGAAGGTTGCCGTCGACCTGACCAATCCCGCCATCATCGGCACCGCCAAACAACAGGCGCAGGCCATCGCCGGCTACCTCAAGCAATTCGACTACGAACAGACGCGCGGCCATGGCGATGCGTCGCTGATGGGGATGTTCAAGGATGCGTTTTCGCAGATGAACAGCAACTATCCGGCGTCGCAACAGCAAGCCGGCATGCCCGGAGTCTTCAAGCTGAATGCGGAAGACCACAGCCTGCTCACCGGGTTGGCCGATTTCACGGCGTCGGTCACGCAAAACAGCCAGTTCAGCAATCCCATGCATTCGAATGAATCGGACAGCTTCGCCTACGATGTTTCGCAAAGCAGCAGCGTCAAAGGAAACGGACAACTGAACCGCGCCATCACGCAACGCCAGCAATCGCACCTGACCGCCAGCTACCACGAACCGCTGACGCCGGGACTGCAATTGAAGTTGACGACCGACAAGAATTCGCAGAACTACTATTACACTCAGATCGACGACCGCGCGAGCAGCCAAGCCAGTATTGCCTACGATCTCGGGACACTGACCAAGGCCTCGCTGACTCAGTCGGCCAGCCAGTCCAAGCGCGTCCAGAAATATGTGATGGGCAATCTGGAATCGGACGTGACGACGCCATCGTCGTCGTCATGGGTGATGGATTACCTGACCCAATTCAAGGCGGCGCAGTCCGCCAACAATAATCGTACGTCGCAAGACAGTTACAGCTGGGAACAGACACTGGCGTCGATCAACAGCATGGCAGTCTTCCAGGCGGATCCGGCGCAGCTGAGCGGCCGGACATCCAAGTCCTTGCATTGATCTCTCATGCGGCTTGTTCAGCTGGTTCGCCGGTGATGTCCTTCGCCTGACGGCGATAGGCGCCCGGCGCGATGCCGCTCCAGCGTTTGAAGGCTTTGTTGAACGCGGCTTCCGATTTATAGCCGACGTTTTCTGCAATCGCCGCCAGCGCCCGGTCTGAATGCAGCAGCATGTCGCCTGCGCGAAACATGCGCCAGTGCGCCAGATAATTCAGCGGCGGCCGTCCGAGCTTTTCCTTGAAACGCTGAGCAAACGCCGAACGGGACATGCCGGCGGCAACCGCCAGCGCATCGACCGTCCATGCCGCCGCGACATCGCGGTGCAGCGCGCGTAGCGCTTGTCCGATGCGGCGGTCGGACAGGGCGGCCAGCCAGCCGACTTCTGTTTCCGGATCCAATGTATGCATGTAGGCGCGAACCGCCTGGGCAAAGATGATGTCGGCGAGGCGACTGATGATCAGGCCGGAGCCCAGATCACGCTCCGCCGTCTCCATCGCCAGCAGTTGCAATGAGGCTTGCAGGACCTGCGTACGCGCATCATTCATGCGTATGAGCAAAATCGGCGGCAGGGTGTCGAGCAACGGCCTGGCGCCGCGCTCATTGAAGTGGAACCAGCCGCTGACAATCGCTGCCGTTGAGACGCCGTCATCTCCTGCTGTGCCTAGCGTCACCAATCCATCCACGCTGTTGCGTACAACGTCGATGCAATTCTCCAGCGGCGAATCGGGCGCATCCTGCAATTGGTAAGCCGCGCCATGCGGGATGAAAAAACAATCTCCTGCAACCAGTTCGATGGGAGCTGCTGCCTTGTTATCCATGGTCAGCAAGGCTCGTCCGCGCACCATCAGGCCGAAGCGGGTCGTACCGTCAAGGCGCCGGGTATTGAGTCCCCACGGGGCGTTTGCTTCGAGTCGGGCGTAGAGTGCGCGCTCCATGCGCATGGCTGCGAGCGCTTCGTCGAGAGGATCCATGGTGAAAGAATGGACGATAGGACAATAAATGTAGCGTACTGAGCATGGATCGTCCAATCATCTATTACTACACTGGCGGCTTAGGTATGCGTCAATCAGAGCAAGGCACATCCGACGCCTTTGCTGATTGTCGCCATTCATCTCAACCAGACAGGACACGACTATGACACTTCAGGCACAAACATTGGCGGACCGCTACGTATCGGTGTGGAATCAACCGGACAACGCAGTAAGGCGCGAACACATCCAGGCGCTCTGGGCCGTCGATGGCGCACATTATGTGAAAACCCGCGAAGCACGCGGTTATCGCGAGCTGGAAGAACGGATTGCAGGCTCTTTTGAAAAGAACGTCGAGATCAACGGCAATCTGTTTCGCGCCGTCCCTAATGCGCAGTTGCTGCGCGACGTTGTTATCTTCAATTGGCAAATGATCCAGCCGGCGACAGGTGATGTGTTGGCAACCGGATTGGAAGTCTTGCATGTCGATCCGTCGGGAAAGATTCTGATCGACTATCAGTTCATTGTGAGCTGATTTTTCGCTGCGCCGTGATCTGACGGCCATAAAAAAACCGAAGCCGCAGCTTCGGTTTTTTGTTTTCCGACAGCAAACCTGAATCAGGTCGGCGCCGCAAAACGTACTGCCTGGCGCGCCAGCAGATGCCAGTGGCCGCCGGTCTTCTTCCAGACCATCAGGATCTTCAACGAGACATTGCCCGGCTTGCCGGAGTCATTGGTCGCTGCTGTCAGGGTGTGACGCACGACGGCCACGTCTTGCTGCACGTTGACGGTCTGGTCGGACAGGGTGATGGTGACGAAGGTCGATTCGCCGCTGACCAGTTGGCCGATGAACTCTGCCTTGGTTTGCACGACGCCGTTCGAGTGGCCGTAGCTCAGATGGTTGTCGACCAGTTGTTCCAGCGAAGCGCGGTCGATCGGGGAAGTCATGGCGGCACGCAGTTTTTCAACGGCGGTCGCAACGGCTTGTTCGTCGGCTGTCGGTGCTGCGGCAGCGCCTTGTGCAATGACCATCGAGCATGCCATGGCGCTGCAGAGGTACATCCATTTCTTGAACATCTAGTCTCCTTGGGTTTTAGTGAGGTACGGCGGTAATCTCTGTTGTTCTTATGTACTTATTGCGGCCCCATCTTGGCGATCAACGCCGCCAGCGCTTCGCACTCGGCGCTGTTCAGATCGGTCAGCGGCGGACGCACCGGACCGGCGTCGTGGCCGACCAGGCGGGCGCCTGCCTTGACGATGCTGACCGCATAGCCCTGCATGCGGTTGCGGATTTCCAGGTAGGGCATGAAGAACTCGCGCAGCAGGCGGTGCTGGGTTGCCATGTCGTCGTTGGCGACGGCGTGATAGAACTCCATCGCGGTTTTCGGGATGAAGTTGAACACTGCGGAGGAATACACCGGCGTGCCCAGCGCCTTGTAGGCGGCTGCATAGACTTCCGCAGTCGGCAGGCCGCCGAGATAGGCAAAGCGGTCGCCCATCTTCATGTAGATCGAGGACATCAGTTCGATGTCGCCGATGCCGTCCTTGAAGCCGACCAGGTTGGGGCAGCGCTCAGCCAGACGCGCCAGGGTGGCCGGCGTCAGGCGGCACTGGCCGCGGTTGTAGACGATCACACCGAACTTGACGCTCTTGCAGACGGCTTCCACGTGCGCCGCCAGACCGTCCTGGCCGGCTTCGGTCAGGTAGTGGGGCAGCAGCAGGATGCCGTGCGCGCCGGCTTTTTCAGCGGCCTGGGCGCATTCGATGGCGTAGCGGGTCGGGCCGCCGGCGCCGGCGATGATCGGCACTTTGCCGCGGCAGGTTTCGACCGCGGTCTGGATGATGGTCGGATATTCCTGGCCCGTCAGCGAGAAGAACTCGCCGGTGCCGCCTGCGGCAAACAGGGCGCTTGCGCCGTAAGGGGCCAGCCATTCCAGACGCTCGATATAGCCACGGCGATTGAAATCGCCATTTGCGTCGAAGTCGGTCAGGGGAAACGAAAGCAGGCCGGAGCCCATGATGGATTTAAGTTCTTGTGGCGTCATGATGGCATTGATGAGTGGCAGGAGTGGCTGAAGAATGTCTCGATTTGGATTGGAATTATTTGTTATCAGTCATCATACAATGTGATTTCTGAATTTGCCAATGGCAATGGAAGACTTTTTATGGGTCTCAATGGAAGAGGACAGGTTGGAGTGGGAAGTTTGGTGCAGTGCGCAGACAAGTCAATTTGCGAGTAAATTCAATGATCAGTATTTGCTTTAACTATCAATCTTAATTGATTGAATTTATTCAAATTATTTAAAAATAAATATTTAAAGTGATTTCTCATTTGCGCAAATGGAAGTAAGTGTGAAAAACAAGAAATTTGATGCGCTGCAATGCAAGAATATTTTATTTTTACCTCGGACTTTGTTTGACAAGGAATTGAGGCGAGGCCGATAATCCTTGCTCGCGTTATAAGACAACGTATCACGCGAAAGTCCGGGCAAATAGGTCGCGCGCCAGTGATCCAAAGCGGAAAAGACCTCCGGCAGTTATATAAAGCAAGTGCTAAAGCAAGTGCAAGCAGCTCCCCGAATACCCTACCGATACTGGAAACACTGAACATGGCCGACCAAGCAACAACCTCAAACACGGCAGCATCCGATTCGCATTCATCCCAAGTTGGTCAGAAGTTTGGCCGCCTGTTGCTGACCGGCGCCGGCGGCGGTCTGGGCAAAGTCCTGCGCCCGCGGCTGGCGGCATTTGCCGAGGTGTTGCGTGTGTCCGATCTGGCCGCCGCTTTGCCCGGCGAGGCTGCGCCGCATGAAGAAGTGGTTCCCTGCAACCTGGCCGACCGTGCAGCAATGGATGCACTGATCGCCGGTTGCGACGCCATCGTGCATCTGGGCGGCGTCTCGGTCGAGCGTCCTTTTGAAGAAATTCTGGAAGCCAATATCAAAGGCATCTTCCATGTCTACGAAGCGGCACGCCGCCATGGCGTCAAGCGCGTGATTTTCGCCAGCTCCAACCATGTCACCGGTTTTTACCGCCAGGATGAAAAGATCGATGCCCGGGATCTGCGCCGTCCGGACGGCTATTACGGCTTGTCCAAGTCCTATGGCGAAGACATGGCGCAGTTCAACTTTGACCGCTACGGCATCGAGACCGTCAGCATCCGCATCGGCTGGTCCTTCCCGGAACCGAAGGACCGCCGCTCGCTGGCCAGCTGGCTGAGCTACGACGATCTGACCGAACTGCTGCGCTGCTGCCTGTTTACACCGAACGTCGGCCATACCGTGGTCTATGGGATGTCCGACAATCCATCGACCTGGTGGGACAATCGCTACGCGGCGCATCTGGGCTTTAAGGCGCGCGACACGTCGGACATTTATCGTGCCAGGATCGAAGCGCAGCCGATGCCGGCAGCGGACGATCCGGTGCGTGTCTATCAGGGCGGCATTTTTACTGCCACCGGGCCTTTCGATCCGAAATAATCACATCGGAGAAGTGCACCTGTTGCCGCCAAATAAACCCTTTGATGGCAATAGGTGAATGCGCACATTTTTTAATTGTATGTTATCGTACATCTATGCTATCTTTGCTCCGCTTGAGGCAAAAGCAGCAAGCAAGGGTGGATAGCAAGATAGTTAACCTGGTTCATCATCCGGCAGGAGACAGCGCAATGTTGCCGGTCATGAGCGAGGAGTAGCGAGACGGTAGTAGTGACGGTGAGCGACAGTAACCAATAACAATAACGCCCACACCGTATGCACGCGACGCAATCGGAGGGGAGCTGCACAAATCCCGCTGATGACGCCGCAAGCTCAGGGAAATCGATCGTTTTTTCGATCTGTATCATTCACGGCGGTTCGCCTTTTTTTGTTGGCGGTTTCCTCGTGTCCTCCACTGTCATTACATCGCCGAGCAGAGTAGAACGCCACGTATAAAGGGCATCATCGGCATGGGTTTTTCACTTAATTTTGGTCCTCTTGCGCCGTACTGGCCGGTCTTCCTGACCGGTGCATGGCTGACGCTGAAGATGACCACAGTCGCAATCGTGGTCGGGGTCTCAATCGGCACGCTGATCGCATTTCTCAAGCGCGGCAGCAACCGCTTCGTTTCCAAAGCTTGTTCCGCCTATATTGAGGCGGTACGCAATACGCCTTTCCTGGTGCAGATTTTCTTGCTGTACTTCGGGCTGGCCAGCCTTGGCATTCACATGCCGACGTTTGCCGCTGCCGTATTGGCGATGATCATCAATATCGCCGCCTATGCGGCGGAAATCATTCGCGCCGGCCTGGAATCGGTACCAAAGGGACAGATCGAAGCGGCCGAATGCCTCGGCCTGTCGCGCTGGCGCATCGCGTGGCACGTCATGTTGCAACCATCCATCGAACGCGTCTATCCGGCGCTGACCAGCCAGTTCCTGCTGATGATGCAAGCTTCGGCAATGGCGTCGCAGATTTCGGCGGAAGAGCTGACCGCGATCGCCAACACCGTGCAGTCGGATACCTTCCGCTCGCTGGAAACCTACATCGTGGTCGCCTTCATGTATCTGGCGCTGTCGATTCTGGTCAAGCTGCTGGCATGGGGTTTCGGTGAATACCTGTTCAAGCGCCGCCGCGTCATCCGTCGCGCCGCGCTGGAAATGGCGCGCCGCCGTCCGCCTGCCATCCCGCCATTTCAGGCAAATGTTGCAGCAGCGGCTGCAGGCGCAGCCGCCACAACAACAACACCTTCGAACACCAACGGGAGCGCATCATGATCGGCAGTTTCTCCTGGGGACATTTCCTTTATCTGGTGCAGTCGATCTGGTGGACGCTGGTGTTGTCCGGTCTGGCCTTTATCCTGGGCAGCATCGGCGGTTTTGCCGTGATGCTGGCGCGCATTTCGCCGCGCCGCTGGCTGTGGATGCCGACGCTGGTGTACATCGAGTGCATTCAGGGCATTCCGCTGCTGATCCTGCTGTTCATTGTCTACTTCGGCCTGTCGGTGTACGGCTTTGCCTTGCCGGCACTGGTGGCCGCCGGTCTGGCGATGATGGTCTATACCAGCGCCTACTTGGGCGACATCTGGCGCGGTTGTGTGGAAGCGATGCCGCGTCCGCAATGGGAAGCTGCTGAGTGCCTGTCGCTGACGCGCTGGCAGACGCTGCGCCTGGTGATCATTCCGCAGGCGTTCCGCCTGTCGCTGCCGCCGACCGTGGGCTTCCTGGTGCAAGTCATCAAGATGACTTCGCTGGCGTCCGTGATCGGATTTATCGAACTGACCCGCGCCGGTCAGATTATCAACAACTCAATTTTTCAGCCTTTCCTGATTTTCAGTCTGGTAGGGGTGTTCTATTTTGTACTGTGCTACCCGCTCTCGCGCTGGAGTGAATCGATGGAGAATAAGCTCAATGTCAGCAACCGTTAATACCCCTGTTGGCCAGGCAGGCCCTATCGTCAAGGTCGACCAGATCTATAAGAGCTTTGGCTCCAATCAGGTACTGAAGGGTGTTTCCTTCGAAGTACAAAAGGGCGAGATGATCGCCATCATCGGCGCCAGCGGCTCCGGCAAGAGCACCGCCCTGCGCTGTATCGATCGCCTGGAAAAAGTCGACTCCGGCACCATCGACGTGTGCGGCATGCGTGTCGACGATCCGCATATCGACCTGCACAAGCTGCGTCAGGAAGTCGGCATCGTATTTCAAAGCTACAACCTGTTCCCGCACCTGACCGTGCAGGAAAACATCATGCTGGCGCTGCGCCACGTCAAGCAGCAGCCGAAAGCGCAAGCCCTGACCGTGTCGATGGCGGCACTGGAGCAAGTCGGCCTGGGCAACAAGGCCGACGCTTATCCCGAACAACTGTCGGGCGGCCAGCAACAGCGCGTGGCGATTGCCCGTTCGCTGGCGATGGCGCCGAAGGTCATGCTGTTCGACGAAGTCACCTCGGCGCTCGATCCGCAACTGACCGGCGAAGTGCTGCGCGTGATGGAAGATCTGGCGGCGGGCGGCATGACCATGCTGCTGGTGACGCATGAAATGGCCTTCGCCAAGCGCGTGGCCGATCGCATCATTTATATGCACCAGGGCACCGTATGGGAAGTCGGCCCGGGTGAAATGCTGGACAACCCCAAGACGCCGGAACTGCGAGCCTTCCTGAACAACGGCCTGTAATCCGACATTCTGATTTTTATTTTTTCATTGCAACACAATCAAACCAAGGAGACCTGCATGAAACTGAATCAACTCTTCGCCCGCACCTGTATCGCTGCACTGCTGACCGCCGGTCTGGCGCACGTCGCCATGGCTGACCAGCTCGACGACATCAAGAAGGCCGGCAAGGTCCGCGTGGCGATCGCCATGGGCACGCCGCTGTTCAGCTTTGCCGACGCCAACCTGCAACCAGCCGGTTCCGACGTCGAAACCGCCGAGCAATTCGCCAAAGATCTGGGCGTGAAGCTGGAAATCGTGCCGGTCACCAACGCTGCACGTATCCCGACACTGCAAGCCAACCGTGCCGACGTCGTCATCGCCGACTTGTCGATCACGCCTGAGCGCTCCAAGGTCGTTGACTTCTCCGTGCCTTACGCTGTCATCACCATCATCGTCGGCGGTCCGAAGAGCATGCAGATCAAGGACTACAACGACCTCAACGGCAAACGTATCGGCCTGACACGCGCCACCGTCAACGACACGCTGACAACGGCACAAGCCAAGGGCGCCGAAATCGTGCGCTATGAAGACGACGCCACCCTGATCACATCGATGGTGACCGGTCAGGTCGAGATTTTCTCGAGCACACCGTCCAACCTCGGCGAAATGATCAAGCGCGCACCAGGCAAGAATCTGGAATTGAAGTTTGCGCAAAAAGACTTCGACCTGGGCATTGCGTTCAACCAGAACCAACCGCGTCTGAAGGAGTGGATCAACAACTGGGTCCTGACCAATCACCGCAACGGCAAGCTGGATGCAATCTACGTGAAATTCCATGGTCGTCATCTGCCTGCATCTGTCGCCAAACAATAATCCGGCATAACCAACAAAAACAGCTTGTGTATCGTCCCTGCTTTGGTGGGGACGAACTGAAAGCCGCTCTGATGAGCGGCTTTTTTATTGGCGGAGATGGCTACCGTCGCTGGCGTCAAAAAAGTGAGACGGTCATTGAAGATCTTGCAGAGGCGCCGAAAGATTGCCAAAGTGACGGCGCCATGATGATCATTCCCGGAAAATGCACGACGAAAGCGGAGGAGGAAGAACTTCCGCCGCACGGCTTTCCCGGAAATGAGTCACCATGGTAGGCGCTGAGAAAGCCCATGCCTATGTGCCTGGGACCGATTCGGGCGTAAGAGTATGTTGTCGGACCTGACAGAGAGAGACTACAGGCGGACAGCGTAAAACGTCACAGCATGGTGGCAGCCATCCCCAGCACGGAGGCCAGCATCGCCGCGGTTGCGCACCAGCCGAGAATGCGCATCTTGATGCCGATCACGAATCGGCCCATGATGCGCGGGTTGACCGCCATGAGCATCATGATCACCATTACCGGCACGGCGATGACGCCATTGATCACCGCACTCCAGAACAGCGCCTGGATGGGATTGACCTTGCTGAATGCCATGCCGACGCCGAGCAGGGTTGCCACAGCGATGACGCTATAGAAGCGTTTGGCCTTCTGCGGTTTGTCTTCAAGACTGTTTTTCCAGTTGAAGGCGCCGGCCATGGCGTACGCTGCCGATCCCGCCAGTACGGGGATGGCCAGCATGCCGCAGCCGATGATGCCGACGCTGAACAAGGCAAACGCCCATTCACCCGCCACCGGTTTCAGGGCAGCCGCAGCTTGCGTGCTGCTCTCGATGAGATGGCCACCATGCTGATGCAAGGTGACGGCGGTGGTCAGCATGATGAAAAACGCCACGGCATTGGATACGCCCATGCCGACGCAAGTGTCGAATTTCATCCGGGAGACGCCCTCAGCAGCTTCGTCCGGGCGACGTTTGAGCGCGTCTGCTCTTGGTGCGCGATGTTGTTCCTCGACCTCTTGCGATGCCTGCCAGAAGAACAAGTAGGGGCTGATGGTGGTGCCGAAGATCGCCACGATCATCGTCAGATAGTCGCTGTTGAAGGAAAGATGTGGAATAAAAGTGCGCGTCCATACCTCCGCCCAGTCGATATGCAAGGCAAAGATCGTTCCGACGTACGCAAACAGCGACAGCGTCAGCCACTTCAGGACATTGACGTAGCGTTGATAGGGGACCATTACCTGCAAGATGATGGAGATTACACCCAGCGCCAGCGCGTAAATATGATGCGGACCGCCGATCACCAGCGTAACGGCGTCGCCCATGGCGACCAGATCGGCGGCGATGTTGATGACATTGGCAATGAGCAGCAGCGCTACGATGAGGTAAAGCAGCCAGCGCGGGAAGTAGCGCCCGATGTTGGTCGCCAGCCCATGCCCGCTGAACGCGCCGATGCGTGCGCTGACGATTTGTATGCCGACCATCAAGGGATAGGTCAGCAGAACCGTCCATAAGGTATTGAATCCGAATTGCGCACCGGCTTGCGAATAGGTGGCGATCCCGCTGGGATCGTCGTCGGCAGCGCCGGTGATCAGGCCGGGGCCCAGCCTTTTTAGCCACGAAACGGATTTTGTCATTGTTATTCACGGAGCAAGCCGGGTTGTTACGGGACTTTCCTTGTCTGGCACGATAACCACGGGACGAAGAAATCGATGTCGGCGCACATCCTCTTGTGGCGTAGGAAGGCGGCTCGAGAAGGTAATGGTGAGGCGAAATCCGACAGCGCAATCAGCGTATGCCTACTGCATCCCGGCAGCGAGGGCGCTATGATAAATTCGTCGCCACTCCATACGGACGCCATGTTTCCACCAGACCTGATTGTTGACCGGCTGCAGCATTCGGCCTTTCGTCGCCGCTTCACCCTCAAGGCACGCGAATATAGCTACTTGCAGGAGCACGGGCTGGAAGAGGTATTGCAGCATGCCGAAAGCTTCATCGCCACGCGACTGGCGCCGGCGCAGCCGGAGAAGGACGGCAAGCAGACCCCGTTTCGCGGCCATCCGGTCTTTGTCGCACAGCATGCAACGGCGACATGCTGCCGCTCCTGCCTGGAGAAATGGCACGGCATCGGCATGGGCACCGCCCTGACTACGCGCGAGACACAGCATGTGATCGACATGCTGGCGCATTGGCTGCAACATCAGGAAGCGCCATCTGAAGCCGCGCGTCCGACAAAGAAGAAAGCCGCAAAATCTCCCGCTCGCCAAAACGCCGCCGTCGACCAACGTCAAGGCGTGCTGTTCTGATTCCCTCGCCCGGTCTGTTTGCACACGCACTCCCGCCGCGCCCGCTTCAAAAAATATTCAACGGGCCGGGTTCAGCAAGTCTGACATTCAAACAAGACATCCGCTTATGTTGTCCGCCGTGCTTTGCTTCTACGCTAGCTTCGAGTCGGCGTGGCGCGTGATTCTTTGCTCGCGCATGCGTTGTCATTCATGCGCACAAACGAAGAGGCAAACATCATGGCAGTAAAGAAAAGCGGCAACGGCAGCAGCAGCGAAGGCGCCGGTTCGGTGCTCGGCACCATGTCCGGCGCGGCCGAAGTCAACACAAACGCAGGCAAGAAAACCATTCCGCCCGACTTGCTGAAAAAAGTCACAGGAACGGCCGCCTTGTCGGCAGGCATTCCCAGCAACGCAAGCAAGCCGGACAAGATGATCAGCAATCGCGACAATCCCGCGATCGCCTCCGCCGGCATCACTGCCAAACCGTCCGGACCACAGGTCACCGGCAGCAGCATCAGTGAAACCGTGGCGTCGCCCAAGACCGGCGCCGGCAAGCCGGTGCCAGGCAACAACGCGGTTAGCGGCGATCTGGATCGCGTCCGCGTCGACTCCGGCGCGCAGGCGCTGACCACCAATCAGGGCGTGCCGGTTGCAGACAACCAGAATTCTCTCAAGGCCGGCGTCCGTGGACCGACCGCGCTGGAAGATTTCATCCTGCGCGAAAAGATCACGCATTTCGACCACGAACGCATTCCTGAGCGTGTGGTACATGCGCGCGGATCGGCGGCGCATGGCTACTTCGAAGCCTATGAAGACCTCAGTGAGCTTACCCGTGCCGCGCCCTTTGCGGCCGCGGGCAAGCGTACCCCCGTGTTTACCCGCTTCTCGACGGTGGCCGGCGGCGCAGGTTCTGCCGACACTGTGCGCGACGTGCGCGGTTTCGCGGTGAAGTTTTATACCGACGAGGGCAACTGGGATCTGGTCGGCAACAACATTCCGGTGTTTTTCATTCAGGATGCGATGAAGTTTCCTGATCTGGTCCATGCGCTCAAGCCGGAACCGCATTTCGGTATGCCCCAGGCATCCAGCGCACACGACACATTCTGGGACTTCGTATCGCTGATGCCCGAGTCCACGCACATGCTGCTGTGGCAGATGTCGGACCGCGCCATCCCTCGCAGCTACCGCATGATGCAAGGTTTCGGCGTGCACACCTTCCGTCTGGTCAACGCCGAAGGCAAATCCGTCTTTTGCAAATTTCACTGGACGCCGCTGGCTGGCACGCATTCTCTGGCCTGGGATGAGGCGGTCAAGATCGGTGGCGCGGACCCGGACTTCCACCGCCGCGATTTGTGGGAAGCGATCGAATCGGGTCATCCGGCAGAATGGGAAATGAGCCTGCAAATCTTCACTGAAGAAGAAGCCGAGAGCTTTGACTTCGACGTGCTGGATCCGACCAAGATCGTGCCAGAAGAGTTGGTGCCGCTGAGGCCGGTCGGAAAAATGTTGCTCGATCGCAATCCGGATAATTTTTTCGCCGAAACCGAGCAGGTCGCCTTTTGTACGGCCCATATCGTGCCGGGCATCGATTTCAGCAACGATCCCTTGCTGCAAGGACGCATCCATTCGTATCTGGATACGCAGATCAGCCGGCTGGGCGGCGTCAATTTTCACGAGTTGCCGATCAATGCGCCGCTGGCGCCGGTCCATAACAATCAACGCGATGGCATGCATCGCCAGGCGATTCACCGCGGCCGCGTGTCGTACGAGCCGAATTCTCTTGGCGGCGGCTGTCCGTTTCAGGCCGGCGCCGCCGGGTTCAGCAGTTTTCTTCAACCGGTGGAAGGCGACAAGGTCCGCGCCAAACCGGAAAAATTCGCCGATCACTACTCCCAGGCCAAACTGTTCTGGAACAGCCAGTCTCCTGAAGAACAACGCCACATCATCAAGGCTTTCCGCTTCGAACTGACGCGCGTACAGACGCCGGCAATCCGCCAGCGCGTCGTTTCCCTGCTGGCTAATGTCGACGATCTGCTCGCCGGCGGCGTGGCCGAAGGCCTGGGTTTCGCAGTTCCCGATCCTGCACCCGGTGCGGGAAACAGCGATACCGTCTATGAGCCGTCGCCGGCGTTGTCGCTGACGTTCTATCCGGGCAACGTTGGCATTGCCACGCGTCGCGTCGCGATCCTTGCTGCCGACGGCGCCGATACCCAGACCATCGGCAGGATCTGCGACGTGTTGCTGGAGCAGGGCGCGGTGCCGCGATTGCTAGCCCCCAGACTGGGACTGATCGCCGGCCTGGACAATGTTCCACGCCAGGCCGACATCACCATCGACGCCGCGCCGTCAGCGCTGTACGATGGACTGATCATTGCTCCCGGCGAGGCCAGTGTCATCAGCCTGTGCGAGAACGGACTGGCGATCGAATTTCTCAAGGATCAATACCGGCATTGCAAGCCCATACTCGCCCTCGGCGCTGCCGCCAACATGATCGACCGCGCCGGGCTTCCTGCAGCATTGCCGACCGGCGATCAGGATTTTTCTCTTATCAATGCGGCGCCGGATCAACTTGACGAAGCGCTGGCGCAGTTCATCCAGGCACTGGCCGGTCCGCGTGAACTCGGGCGTGAAACCGACCCGCCGGTGATCTGATGGCGACCTCATCCAATAAGGATGCCGGCACCGCCAAAGTGGAGGCGCTGGTCGAGTTCCTCGCGACCCCGGAGGCGCAATCGGATGCGGGCCAGCTGCTGTGCGCCCTGATCGATGGCGGACTGGACAGTCTTCCCTTGCCGGGGGCCGGACAAACCTTGCAGCGCTGGCGCGCCTTGGCGGTGGTGGCGGCGCACGACCTGAGCCTGGTCAAGCTGTATGAAGGACACACCGATGCGCTGGCGATTCTGGCGGAAGCCGGAATGGATTTCGCACCGCCTCTGAGCGTCTGGGGAACGTGGTGCGCGGAACCTCCGCAGGCCCGTTTGCAGATTCATCCTGCGGCCGCGGAAGAAAGCGGACTGGTTGTGATCGACGGCGTCAAGGCGTGGTGCTCGGGCGCTGCGGTGCTCACACATGCCATTGTCAGCGGTTGGAATGCCGAAGGACAGCAGTGCCTCGCTGCAGTCGATCTGGACCAGCCCGGCGTCACGACTGCCGACGAAGGATGGCATGCCGTCGGCATGGCGCAGACCAGAAGCGTACAGGTTCGTTTCGACAAAGCGCGCGGCACGGCCGTAGGTGCGCCGGGATTCTATACCGGCCGCTCCGGCTTCTGGCACGGAGGCGTAGGGATCGCTGCCTGCTGGCATGGCGCTGCCGCAGCGTTGGCCGGCTATCTGCGCCGGCATCTGCAGGGCAGGGACGATCCGCACGCCCTGGCGCATCTGGGACGCGCGGACGTGGCCTTGAGCGCTGCTGCAGCGAGCTTGCGCGCAGCCGCACAATTCATTGACGACGCGCCGGCAGCAGACTGTTACCGCACTGCCATGCGCGCGCGTCTGGCCGTTGAGCAGGCGGCCAATACGGTGATCTATACCGCCGGTCGCGCCCTCGGGGCCGCGCCGCTCTGTCAGGATCCATGGTTCGCCCGCATGATGGCCGACTTGCCGGTGTTCCTGCGCCAGAGCCATGCGGAACGGGATCTTGCTGCGCTGGCGCAATCGGACGTTCAGCATGGCGAAATTGCGGGAGTAGACGAATGGCAACTCTGACGCAGACAACATCCGCGCCACCTGATGCCGAGGTGGCATATCCGGCAGACAGGGCCACCCTGGAACGCCTGTGGCGCGATGACCCGCATCTCGCCGAAGTTCCGGAGGTGCGTCCGGAGACGCTGGTATCGCCGGGCTCACGCGCCGTCGTCGTAGCGCCGCATCCTGACGATGAAGTGCTGGGCTGCGCCGGCCTGCTGATGCAACTGGCGCAGACAGGCAGCGCCATCCTGCTCATTGCCGTCTCGGACGGCGAAAAAAGCCACGGCGACGAATCGGTGTTCAGCGCCGGCTTGCTCTCGCACGTGCGTCCGGCGGAAACGGCGCAAGCCATGGCGCGGCTGGGCATCGCCAATATCGACATCATGCGGGCGCACCTGCCCGATGGCCGCATCACTGAATTCCGCACCAAACTGGAGGATCTGCTGAGCGCTTATCTGCAAGCGTCCGACACCGTTCTTTCCACCTGGCACCTTGACGGCCACCCGGACCACGAGGGCGTCGGCCGGGCCAGCATGGCCGCATCCCGTGCCGCCGGCTGCCGCCATATTGAAATCCCGATCTGGGCCTGGCACTGGCGTACGCCGGACAACCCCGGCATTCCCTGGTCGCGCGCGCGCAAACTGCCGCTCGACCGGGAAATGCAGGCGCGCAAAAAGGCCGCGCTGGAGAGTTATCGCAGCCAGCTGGAACCGGATTTGTCCCTCGGCAGCGCCGCGATCCTGCCGCCGGAAGTGCTGGCGCATTTCACGCGTCCTTATGAGATTTACTTTGTCTGAATATTCTGAAAGCCGGGGGGAGAAAGCATGGACGCGAAAGTCACTCACGCCACCGTAGCGAAGACAGCAACCAGCCGCGATTATTTTGATGCGCTCTATGACAAGAGCGATGATCCCTGGAGGATCGCCGGCAACTGGTACGAACAGCGCAAGCGCAGCCTGGTGATGGCAGTCTTGCCGCGGCAGCGTTTTCGTCACGCCTTTGAACCCGGTTGCGGCAGCGGTGAGCTGACGCTGGCGCTCGGCCGCCGCTGCGACCGCCTGCTTGCTGCAGATTTTTCGCCGGCTGCGGTGGAAATATCGCGCGAGCGCTGGACGCAAGCCGCCATGGTTCGCCGTACGAATTGCGCGGCGCGTTTTGCCTGCATGTCGGTTCCGCGCGAATGGCCGGAACGGCTTGGCGATTGTTTCGACCTCATCGTAATCAGTGAATTTGCCTACTATCTGGATCCGTCGGATTTGCAGCAGTTGCCGCAAATGGTCGATGCCTCGCTCGCACCGGAGGGCGTACTGGTGGCTTGTCACTGGAAGCGGCGGTTCGATCAGCGGCTGCACGCCACCGATGCGGTGCATGCCGGCTTTGATCGCCTGGACAACCTGCAACATGCGGGACGCTACGAGGATAGCGATTTTCTGCTGGATGTCTGGAGTCGGGAGACCCGGTCGGTGGCGCAACTCGAGGAGCTTGCATGATCGGCGTCGTCATTCCCGCCCACAACGAAGAGGACTATCTGCGCGCCTGCCTGCTGTCAGTACAGATGGCGGCGTTGCATCCGGGCCTCACGGAATCGGTTCGCATCGCTGTGGTGCTGGACGCCTGTACCGATCGATCCTGTGAAGTTGCGGCAGATTTCAAACTCGACGTGCTGCGCGTGGAGGCCTGCAATGTCGGTATGGCACGTGCTGCAGGAGCGGCTTTCCTGCTGGAAACCGGTGTGCGCTGGCTGGCATTCACCGATGCCGATACCGTCGTTTCGCACGCCTGGCTGGCGGCACAGCTGGCGCAGGGCAGCGACGCCGTATGCGGCACGGTATCGGTCGATGACTGGACGCCGCACGGCGAGCAGCAGACGGCGTTGCGCAGGCATTTTTCCGATACCTATTGCGACCGTGACGAGCATCGCCACATTCATGGCGCCAATCTGGGCGTCTCGGCATCGGCCTATTGCAAGGCCGGCGGTTTTCCGCCGCTGCCGTGCGGGGAGGATGTCGCCCTGGTGCAGGCGCTGGTCGCATGCGGTGCCCGCATCGCCTGGAGCGCCGCTCCGCGCGTCACAACCAGCAGCCGCATCGCCAGCCACGCGCGCGGCGGTTTCGGCGATACGTTGCACGCCGTGGCGCTGAGGCTGTAGCTGCCGCCATACCGGCAGGCCGTCGCCATACGTCTTACAGCAACATCAGCCGATGGCCGACTGAAGCTTCAGCGTTGCTGCGCGATACTTTCTTCCATGTCATGAAAGGATGGCCCATCATGCGACGAGCCTTGTGGAAGGGAGCGATCAGTTTCGGGCTGATCAACATTCCGGTGGAACTGTTCACCGCCGAGAAGTCCGATGAACTCGACTTCACCATGCTGGACAAGCGCGATCTGTCGCCTGTCGGCTATAAGCGCATCAGCAAGAAAACCGGCAAGGAAGTGGTCTGGGACAACATCGTCAAAGGCTATGAATACGAAGACGGCAAATACGTCCTGCTGTCGGATGAAGACTTGCGTCGCGCCAACGTTGACGCCACCCAGAGCATCGATATCGAATCCTTTGTCGACGCCGTCCAGATTCCCATCACTTATTACGAGCAACCGTATTACCTGGTCCCGCTCAAGAGCGGCGCCAAGGCTTACGCCTTGCTACGCGAAACCTTGCGTAAAAGCGGCAAGGTCGCGCTGGCGCGCATCGTCATTCGCACGCGTCAGCACCTCGCTGCGCTGACGCCTTACGACGACATCATCAATTTGATTACCTTGCGCTATCCCGCCGAGTTGCGCGCACCGGAAGATCTGCCGGTGCCGGAAGGCAATGCAAAGAAAGCGGGATTGACGGCCAAAGAAGTGGAGATGGCGAGGTCGCTGGTCGACAGCATGTCCGGCGACTGGGATCCGGAGTCGTTGCACGACACGTATCGCGATGACGTCATGGCGCTGATCAACAAGAAAATCAAGAGCCGCCAGACCCACGAGATCGCCGAGCCGGATGCCGCAGAAGACACGAAACCGCGCAGCAGTGCCAAGGTGATCGACCTGATGGCCTTGCTTAAGCAGAGCATCGACAAGAAGGACGGCGGCAAGCCCGGCGCCGCCACGGCAGCCCGACGCAAAGCAGCCGGCCATGGCAAGGCAAGCACGGCGACCAAGGCAAGCAAAGCAACGGCGAGGGCGCGGGCATGAGTCTCGCCCGTTACCGCACTAAACGAAACTTCGACATCACGCCGGAGCCGCCGCCGATCGGACGCAAATCGGGCAAGGCGCTGGGATTTTTCATCCAGCGCCATCACGCACGGGCCTTGCACTACGACTTCCGGCTTGAGCTGGACGGCGTGTTGAAGAGCTGGGCCGTGCCCAAAGGACCGAGTCTGGATCCGCACGACAAGCGCCTCGCGGTGCGGGTGGAGGATCATCCCTACGACTACGGGACTTTTGAGGGAACGATTCCCGCGCATCAATACGGCGCCGGCGAAGTGGTTCTGTGGGATCGCGGCGAATGGCTGCCGCTGGGCGATGCAGCGGCGGGACTCAGGAAAGGGCGGCTAGAATTCGAATTGCGCGGCGCCAAGCTCAACGGCCGATGGGTTCTGGTACGCATGGGCAAAGCCGATCCCGACAAGGAAAACTGGCTCCTGATCAAGGAAACTGACGAGGAGGCACGCGAAGGCAAGGCGGCGCGCATCACCGAATTGCGGCCCGAGAGCGTGAAAGTCTCAGGCGGCGCCAGGACGAACAAGCCTGGGACCGCTTCCGCCGCCGGCAGGAAAACGGCAAGCTCACCAAAGCGCCCCGACGCCATGCCCGCCATGGTGGATGCACAACTGGCGACGTTGGCCGAACACGCGCCGGAGGGCGACGAGTGGCTCAGCGAAATGAAATTCGACGGTTATCGCGCCCTGTGCCGCATCGAGAACGGCAAAGCCGGTATCTTTACGCGCGAGCATCTCGACTGGAGCAAGCGCTGGCCGCAGCTGGTCAAGGCGCTGGCGGCGTTGCCGGCAGAGTCCGCCTGGATCGATGGCGAGGTGGTGGCTGTGCTCGACGACGGCACGATCAGCTTCGAAGCATTGCAAGATCAGGCCAATGACGAAGACGTACATCTCTTGCTGTACGCCTTCGACCTGCTTTACCTGAACGGCCGCGACCTGCGCGACACACCGCTCATCGAGCGCAAGCAGCTGTTGCGCGCGCTGGTGCCGGAAGCCGGCGACGAGCATGCCGGCGGCTTGATCCGATTCAGCGAACATGTAGTCGGCAACGCCGATGAGGTTTACCGGCATGCCTGCATGCACGGCGTGGAGGGCACTGTGGTCAAGCGCGCCGATGCCGTCTATTCCGGCCGGCGCGACCGCAACTGGCTCAAGCTCAAATGTACGCAGCGGCAGGAGTTCGTTATCGCCGGCTACACCGATCCGGCAGGCAGCAGGGCCGGATTCGGCGCGCTGCTGATGGGCGTCTACGACGGCAAGAACGGCAGCCTGCGTTATGCCGGCCGGGTCGGGACGGGATTTGACGATCGGCAGCTGGTTTCGCTGCTGAAGAAGTTCAAGCCGCTGCTGCGGGATCAACCGGCCTTCACCAATCCCCCGCGCGGCAGCCTGGCGCGTGGCGTGCATTGGCTGGAGCCCCGGCTGGTGGCGGAAGTAAAGTTCGCGCAATGGACCAGAGCCGGCATTTTGCGGCATGGCGCTTTTGTCGCTTTGCGCGAGGACAAGAAGGCGAGCGGCATCGTGCGGGAACAGCCGCTTCACAAACCGGCGGAAAAATCTTCGGCGACATCCCGCTGCAGTCCTCATCGCAACAGCGACGCTGCTGGCAGCGTCGCCGGCATTCAATTGACGCATCCCGACAAGATATTGTTCGCCGATTCCGATCTGCGCAAGCGTGACCTTGCGCAATACTATGCCGACATCGCCGGCTGGATCCTGCCGCATCTTCAGCAGCGGCCGCTGACGATGGTGCGTTGCCCGGACGGGCGTGCGGGCAAGTGTTTCTTCCAGCGTCATCTGGGCGCCGGCATGCCGGCAACGATTGAAAAAATCGTCGTACCGGAAGGCGAGGGAAGCGCCGACTACATGATGATCAATGACCTTCCGGCATTGGTGTCCACGGTGCAGATGGGCGTGCTGGAGTTGCATACCTGGGGCGCTTCGAAGGGCAAGCTGACGAAACCGGATCGCATCATCTTCGATCTCGATCCTGCGCCCGATGTGGCGTGGAAGCAGGTCGTGGACGGCGCCAATTTGTTGCACGGCCTGCTGCAAGAGGTAGGTCTGGAATGCTTCCTCAAAACCTCCGGCGGCAAAGGATTGCATGTTGTCGTGCCGATCGCCGCCGAGCATGACTGGGATACCGTCAAGCAATGGAGCAGGGAAGTCGCCGAACACATGGCGCAAGTGCTGCCCGATCATTTCACCGCGAAGATGGCGAAGACTGCCCGCACCGGAAAAATTTTCATCGACTACCTGCGCAACGCGGCGGGCGCGACGGCGGTAGCGGCCTATTCGCCGCGCGCTCGCCCGCATGCGCCGGTGTCGACGCCGCTGGAATGGGATGAATTGTCGCCGCGTATTCATGCCGACAGTTTTACCGTCAGCAATATCGGCGACCGCCTCACGGCATTGAAACGCGATCCCTGGCGCGACTACGCGGCAGTGGGAAAACGCCAGCGCCTGAGCAAGAAGCTGCTCGGTCTGTTTTCATCTTCCGTGCCACGCGCAGCATCGGCCTCATCAACCAGAAAGGACCCGGCATGACCATACCTATCGATGTACCCGGCGGTGAATACCTGCCCGAACTAAACAGCCCGTCCATGCAGGCCGGCGTCGAGAAACTGGGGCCGTCCCAGTATCGTGGCGTAGTGTTGATCAATGGCGGGCAGCAGCCCAGCCACGTCTGCAGTGAAATGCGCGCCACCAAGACGGCGGCTATCGGCGACGCCGAGGAATTTATTTCACTGCGGGCTGTAAGCCTGGAGAGTGAACGCCACAAGCAGCGTCACGACTAAATCTCAGCCTGCGCTGCCGTTCTCGCCGACGCCACCCGCATTCGCGGCGGCGGCTGCCAGCATCGCCGCTGGCACTTGCGGGTCGGTCGGACGCGTCGCGAGCGTGGTGCGGATCAACTCTTCCACGACATCGATGTCGACCGGCTTGACCAGATGGTGGTCGAATCCGGCATTGGCCGAGCGCAGGCGATCGCTGGCCTGGCCGTAGCCGGTCAGTGCGATCAGGCCGATGCCTTGCAACTGCGGCAGGGCGCGCAGGTGAGCGGCGACTTCATAACCGTCCATGATGGGCAGGCCGATATCCAGCAAGGCGATGCGCGGCGTGAAATGTTTGACGAGATCCAGTGCGGACGGGCCATCGTAGGCGACGCGGACATCGTGTCCTTGCATGGCCAGCAATTCGGCGAGGATTTGGGCGGCGTCCTGATTATCGTCGACCACCAGAATGGCGCAGCCTTCCGGAGCAGGCGCGAGGTCGATGGCATCTTCCGCCGGCAATGGCAGCAATACCGGTGAAGCCTCGCTCATGACCGCCGGCAGCTTGATGGTGAACACGCTGCCCATGCCTGCGCCCGCGCTGTGCACGTGCACCGATCCGCCATGCAGCTCGGTCAGGCTGCGCACGATGGCCAGCCCCAATCCCAGACCGCCGCCGGCGCGGTCGATCGCCTGCGTCTCCTGGGCAAACATTTCAAAGACGTGCGGCAACATTTCGGCCTTGATGCCAATGCCGTTGTCGCGCACATCAATTACTACCTGGCTGTTGTCCAGCGTGGCGTCAATGCGGATATGGCCGCGATTCTCGGTGTACTTGCCGGCGTTGGTCAGCAGGTTGGCGAGCACCTGTGTCAGCCGTTCCGGATCGGCATGCACCAGCAGGCCTTGCGACGGCACGTTGATGCTCAGCCGATGATGACGTTCTTCCAGCAGCGGGCTGGCGGTTTCGATTGCCTTGGCGATGACGTCGGCAATTTCTATTTTTTTCTTTTGCAAATTGATTTTTCCCTGCGCTACGCGCGATACATCCAATAAATCATCGACTAGCCGCACCAGATGGCGGGCCTGGCGTTCGATGACGCTGCATTCTTTCTCCACGCCGCCACCGCCGCGCAAGCGCATCAGATGCACTGCGGTCAGAATCGGCGTGAGCGGATTTCTCAATTCATGGCCCAGCATGGCCAGGAATTCGTCCTTGGTGCGATTGGCGACTTCCGCAGCCTGGCGCGCCCGGGTCAGTTCGGTCACTTCGAACGCCACGACGGCGATGCCTTCGATGCTGCCGTCAGGCTTGAGCATCGGCTGGTAGACGAAATCGAAAAAGCGCTCTTCGGGCACACTGGTGCCGCCGCGCCGCAGATTGACGCCGAGCGAGCGGCCGATGTACGGTTCGGCGTGGCGATAAACGTTGTCGAGCAGGCCGAGCACGCTCTGGCCTTCCAGCTCCGGCAGCGATTCGCGGATGCTCTTGCCGATGATGGGACGGTTGCCGATCAGCTCCATGTAGGGAGCATTGGCCAGTTCGAAAACGTGATTCGGACCGCGGGTGATGGCGATGGCTACCGGCGCCTGGGCAAAGATTGTGCTCATGCGGTCGGCGTGGCGCTTTTCCATGGCGCGGATCTGCGAGCGCAGCAGCATCGATTCAATACGGGCAATCAGTTCACGGCTGGAAAAAGGCTTGACCAGATAGTCGTCGGCGCCGGCGGCCAGGCCTTCAAGACGGGCTTCTTCACCGGCACGCGCCGACAGCAGGATGAAGGGGATATTGCGGGTGGCGTCATCGGCACGCAATTTGGCCAGCAGGCCGAAACCATCAAGCTGCGGCATCATCACGTCGGACAGAATCAGGTCATGCGGATAGGCGCGTGCGGCGGCCAGCGCGTCGACGCCGTTGGCGACGGTTTCGACCTCCCAGTGCGGTTGCAGCAGATTGCTCAGATAGTCGCGCATGTCGGCGTTATCGTCCGCCACCAGAATGCGCGCGCCCAGGCACAACATGGGGTCGCGCGTCGCGGATGCACTTTGCGGCAGCTGTCGCGCCTCTTCAATTTCGGCGCGGTTGACGGCAATCCAGCGATCGGCTTCGGCCGCGTAAGCACCTGCCAGCGGGCTGAGGGCGGAATTGACCGTCTCTTTGCTATCGATGACGCGGTCGGCGGGCAGGTGCCCCCGCCCGGTTGGAATGGTCAATCGGAATGCAGAGCCGAACTGCGGCGTGCTGTCGACTTCAATCGTGCCGCCTTGCAAGCTCACCAGGTCGCGCACCAGCGCCAGACCAATGCCGGATCCTTCGTGCGTGCGCGCCTGCGCGCCTTCGACGCGGTGGAAGCGTTTGAATACCAGCGGCAATTGGTCTTTGGCGATGCCGACGCCGGTGTCGGTGACGGACAGCGCAACATGGTCGCCGTGACCGCTGAGCTTGAGGGTGATCTTCCCGTCAAGCGTGAACTTGAAGGCATTGGAAAGCAGGTTGAGAACGATCTTTTCCCACATCGTGACGTCGACGTAGGTTTCTTCTTCCAGCCGGGGGCAATCGACTTCAAAAATCAGGCCCGCGCCTTCGATGGTCGAACGGAAGCTGCTCGCCAGATCCGAGGTGAACGCCGCCAGGTCAATCCTGACATACGATGCGTCGGCACGTCCGGCCTGGATGCGGGAAAAGTCGAGCAGGGCGTTGACCAGTTTCTGCAGACGCTGGGTATTCCGGCGCAGCATGCCGGCACGCTGTTGCTGTACCGGCGCCAGTTGATGTTCCTGATCACCCAGCATGTCGTCGAGCGGTCCCATCATCAGTGTCAGCGGAGTGCGGAATTCGTGGCTGACATTACTGAAAAATGCGGTCTTGGCCTGATCCAGTTCCGCCAGCAGATCGGCGCGCTGTTTCTCCGCCTCAGCGGTGCGTGCCTGTTGAATGGCGGCAGCGATCTGCCCGGCCAGGAGATCGAAGAAAGTCTGATAATCCTCATCCAACGGCCGCGTCGGATTGATACCGAAGATCAACACGCCCATAGGACGTTCCTGGCCCGGCGAAGCGAGCGGCAACATGATGGCGTCGCGGATGCGTTGATCCGCCAACCCTAACGGCAGCGTGTCGATATGACGTACGTCCACCAGTTCCTTGGTGACGCCGGACAGCACGCGCGCTACCGGCCAGAGCTGTCCCGGATCATCCGCATCGAGCGCGATCGTGTCCGGTGCAATGCCATTGAGCGGCATCAGGTGGACGGTCTGTTCCAGCACGGCCTGGCGCTGGCTGCAATCCGTCAGATAGAGCAGGGCAAAAGGGATGTCGTCGGGATTCTTCGCCAGAATAGCTGCCGCCGTGGCGGCAGCCGCGCTGGCCGTGCGCTCCATCAGGGCGCCGGAAGCAAGCTCGGACAGGGTGCGCAGGCGACGGGCGTTGAGATGCTTGTCGGTCATCTCGGCGTTCGGACAGAACAAGCCGCCGACTTCTCCGGACTCGTCGCGGATCGGCGAATAGGAGAAAGAAAAATAGTTCTCTTCCGGCCCGCTTTCGCGGCTCATGAACAGACGTACATCATCGACGAAGGTCGCTTCGCCTTTCTGAAACACCTTGTCTGCGAGAGGTCCGCAGATATCCCAGATCTCCGCCCAGACTTCGGCAGCCGGCCGTCCCAGCGCCCATGGGTGCTTGGCCTGGCTAAGTACGTCGATATAGGCGTCGTTGTAGAGAAAGGTAATCTTGTCGCCCCAGCCCAGCCACATCGGCTGACGCGAATTGAGCATCAGGCTGACGGCGGTCTTGAGGCTTTGCGGCCATTGGGTGATCGGTCCCAGCGGCGAGGTCGACCAATCGTGTTCGAAAATCAGCTGGCCAAGCGTTCCCGTACCTTTAAGAAAACCGTATTGAGCCGATGCCGGATCGAGATTCATGGGCAGCCTCTGCATTCACTGGGATGAATCATATTATTAGATTGTGGAGAGTGAATCCTCAGGATGACTCAGTGAGCAAACGTAATACTGAAATGACGGCGAAACGCCACGCCTGCTATCTTACGAAGGAATCAGGAAAAAGTACTGTCCCACTCCTGCGCCGCAGGCTTTCTTACCTGGGAATGAGTGTTTGTCCTACAAATAAAATTGCATTTTTGGCAACTGCTCGGCAACAAAAAACGGGCGCTCCCGGAAATCCAACACCCCGGGAAACGCCCGCAATAATGACCGGTAAATAATGATCGCCTGAATCAGATCCAATCCGGATTGAGATTCCACGCCGCCAGCCACTGGCGCAGCTTCGGTCCCGGCATCGGACGGGAAATCCCGTAGCCCTGCGCCAGCTCGCAGCCGAGTTCCATGAGCTTCTTGCCGTGGGCTTCGCTCTCCACGCCTTCGGCGATGACCTTGCGCTGGAATGCCGTCGCCAGACCGATCACGCCGCACACGATGGCGAGGTCCTCATGGTCGTTCAGCATGTCGCGCACGAAGCTCTGATCGATCTTGAGTGTCTTGGCCGGCAGACGCTTGAGGTAAGTCAGCGACGAGTAACCGGTGCCAAAATCATCGATGGAAAACTGCACGCCCAGACTGCGGCAGGCCTGCATGACGCGCGAGACGGCTTCGATGTCCTGCATGGCGCTGGTTTCCAGCACTTCCAGTTCAAGGTCGGACGGGTCGAGTTCAGGATAGCGGGACAGCATGTTGCCAAGGATGGTCGGGAATAATTCATCCTGCAACTGGTTCGGCGCCAGATTGACGCTGACCGGCATGCGGATACCCTGGCCGCGCCAGGTTTCCATCTGCGCCAGCGCACGGCTGATGACCCAGAGGCCCAGTTCTTCGTTGATCGAATGTCCGTCAATCAGCGGCAGGAAAGCCGATGGCGACAGCAGGCCGCGGTCAGGATGCTGCCAGCGGATCAACGCTTCGACACCGACCACTTCGTTGGTTTTCATATTGATCTTCGGCTGGTAATGCAGCAGCAGCTCGTTGCGTTCCAGCGCTTCGCTCAGGCGGCGCACGTAGACATGGCGGCTCTTGCCTTCGGCTTCGCGGAAGGCGTCGAAAATGTGAAAACGGTTCTTGCCGGATTGCTTGGCCTCGTACATCGCCAGATCGGCATGCCGCATCAACTGGTCTTCATCGGCGTCGTCATGCGGGTAGGTGGTCACGCCGATGCTGGCGGTGACTTCCAGGCGTTTGCCGTCAATCATCACCGGTTCGGCGCAGGCGCACAGGATACGGCCGACGATGCGTTTGAGTTTTTCTGCGTTGTTGACGTCCATCAGTACGGCAACGAATTCATCGCCGCCGATGCGCGCCAGTGTGTCCGCCTCGCGCAGGCTGCCGGCCATGCGGCGGGACAGGGCGATCAGCAATGCGTCGCCGACGTCGTGGCCGTGGGTGTCGTTGATTTGCTTGAATCCATCGAGATCCAGATAAAGCACCGCCAGCTGCTGGCCGCCGCGTTTGCACAGAGCCATGGCCTGACGCAGACGGTCGGTCAGCAACAGGCGGTTGGGCAAGTCGGTCAGGCCGTCGTAATGGGCGATGTGTTCGAGCTTTTCCTGATGGCGGCGCAGCGGCGTGATGTCGCGTGCGATTTTCGAGGCGCCGACCACGTTGCCGTGGCGGTCGCGGATCGGCGAGATTGTCACCGACACATGTATCTGTTTGCCATCCTTGCGGATGCGGATGGTTTCGAAATGGTCGACCTTTTCGCCGGCCAGGATCTTGCCGAGGATAAAAGTTTCTTCCTGAACGCGTTCCTCAGGGAACAGGCGCAGCATCGATTCGCCGATCATTTCCGCTTCGGTGTAGCCGAACATGGTCTGCGCCGCATTGTTCCAGCTGCTGATCTTGCCGTTGATGTCTTTGGTGATGATGGCGTCGTCGGATGAACTCACCAGCGCGCGGAATTGTTCTGCGGCGCTTTCCAGTTCGACCTGGGCGGTGATGTCGCGGGCGATCTTGGAGGCGCCGACGATATTGCCTTCGCTGTCGCGTACCGGTGAGATCGAGACCGATAGGCGAATCGGCTTGCCGCTCTTGTGGATGCGTACGGTTTCAAAATGGGAGACGCGTTCACCCGCGAGGATCTTTTCGAGGATGTAATACTCCTCGTCCTGGCGCTCGATGGGAAACAGCCGCAGCATCGGCTGGCCGATCATTTCTTTTTCGGTATAGCCGAAGATGGCCTCGGCGCCGGGGTTCCAACTGGTGATGATACCGGTCAGCGTCTTGCTGATGATGGCATCGTCGGAAGACTTGACGATGGCTTCGAAGCGGTCGTCGGACACGGTGGCGGTTACCAGCTGCAGCGGTGCAACACGCTGCTTGGGCGGCCGCCGATGCTGCATGCCGCCGAAAGTGCGGGCCGCGGATACGCGTTCACATAAGTTGGTTTTCATGGATTGCTATCCTTTGCATGCAGTCGGGTGGGGGAGCGACGACGATAAAGACGTCTCGGCGCCGGCACTTCCTCATTGCAGCTCAGCGTTAAATCGCTATATCGCCGCATCGGCGCCGGTCGGTGCCATGAAGAAATAATACGTCGCGCTGCGGTGCGTTTGTATCGGGGATTTCCTGAAGGAATCAAGGTGCCGCCGGAGTGCAGCTGCACCTGCATGGGGAAAATAATCTACTATCTGTAGTGCAACTATCCTTGGATAGTAAGGAATCAGCAACGCAACTACAGGGCAACTACAACGGAGAATCCATGCTCACGCTTCCCGACTACAGCGACGTTGTCGCCGCGGCAAAACGTATCGAAGGGCACGCTCACAAGACACCGGTGCGGACTTCGCGCACCGCCAATGAGGAGATCGGTGCAGAAATCTTCTTCAAATGTGAAAACTATCAGCGCATGGGTGCCTTCAAGTTTCGCGGCGCGATGAATGCGCTGGCGCGCTTCACGCCCGAGCAGCACGCCGACGGAGTTGTCACTTTCTCATCGGGCAACCATGCCCAGGCCATCGCGCTGGCGGCCAAGGTGCTCGGCATGCCCGCCACCATCGTCATGCCGGAAGATGCACCGGAAGCCAAAGTTGCTGCCACCAAAGGGTATGGCGGCATGGTGGTGCGCTTTAACCGCTACACCGAAAATCGCGAAGAGATCTGCGCCAGCCTGGCGGAAAAGCACGGTCTCACCATGATCCCGCCCTACGATCACCCGGACGTGATCAGCGGGCAGGGCACCGCCGTCAAGGAATTGCTGGAAGAAACCGGCCCGCTGGACGCCTTGTTCGTCTGCCTCGGCGGCGGCGGCTTGTTGTCCGGCTCGCTGCTGTCGGCCAAGGCGCTCGCGCCGGATTGCAAAACCTACGGCGTCGAGCCGGAAGCCGGTAATGACGCCCAGCAATCGCTGCGCGCCGGCAAGATCATCCACATCGACACGCCGCGCACCATCGCCGACGGTGCCCAGACCCAGCATCTCGGGCATTACACCTTCGAGATCATTAAGCGCGGCGTGGAAGACATCCTCACCGTCACCGACGATGAACTGATCGCCTGCATGCGTTTTTATGCCGAACGCATGAAGATGATCGTCGAGCCGACAGGTTGCCTGAGCTACGCCGCCGTGCGCAAGATGAAAGATCAGCTCAAGGGCAAACGTGTCGGCGTTGTCGTCAGCGGCGGCAATGTCGATCTGGCTAAACTGGCCGGCTATTTTGCCGACGCATGAAATTACCCTGCAAAAACGTAGTGCAAGTATGAAACATAAGGAAACGCATCAATGACAAGTCCGACCACAACCGTTCCTCCGACACTGCGCAAGCTCTATCCGCCGGTCAACCCGTATGACAGCGGCATGCTGGATGTCGGCGACGGCCATCAGGTGTATTGGGAGGTCTGCGGCAATCCCGGGGGCAAGCCGGTGGTGTTCCTGCATGGCGGCCCGGGCGGCGGCTGCGGCCCCTCGCACCGTCAATTGTTCAATCCGGAGAAGTACCGCATCGTCCTGTTCGACCAGCGCGGTTGCGGCCGCTCGTTACCGCATGCCAATCTCGAGGCCAACACCACCTGGGATCTGGTGGCCGACATCGAACGCCTGCGCGTCATGCTCGGCATCGACAAATGGCAAGTCTTCGGCGGATCGTGGGGCAGCACGCTGGCCATCGCCTACGCCGAAACGCATCCCGAACGCGTCACCGAAATCATCTTGCGCGGCATCTTCCTGCTGCGTCAGCGCGAGCTCGACTGGTACTACCAGGAAGGCGCATCGTGGCTGAGTCCCGATCGCTGGGAAGAATTCCTCGCGCCGATTCCGGAGGCTGAACGCGGCGACCTCATGAGCGCCTATCACAAGCGCCTGACCGGCAGCGATGAGGCCGCCCAGCTCGAAGCGGCGCGCGCCTGGAGCCAATGGGAGGCGAGCACCATCACCTTGCTGCCCAACCAGGGCATGATCAACCAGTTCGGCGACGCGCATTTTGCCTTGGCCTTTGCGCGCATCGAGAACCACTATTTTGTGCACAAAGGCTTCATGGAAGAAGGGCAGTTGCTGGCTAACGTCGGACGCCTGAAAGCCATCCCCGGCGTCATCGTGCAAGGACGCTACGATCTCGCCACTCCGGCAAGATCGGCCTGGGAATTGCACAAGGCCTGGCCGAATGCGCAATTTCATCTGGTAGAGGCGGCGGGCCATGCTTATAACGAGCCGGGCATACTCGACAAGCTGATCGCTGCGACCGACTCCTTTGCAGACCGCTAGGCATCGCATGGCGCCATCGGCAAATGCCAGCGACGCCACTGCATCCGATGTAGTCACAGCGGTCGTCGCCCATGGCGATGTGCTTGTCGGCTCGCTGCAGTCGCGTCCGGTGTTGTGGTGGAGTTTCACCAAGACCGTCCTCGCCGCTGCGGCATTGGTGCTGGTGCGCGACGGCAGACTGGCCTTGGATGTCGCCGTGAAGGA
This sequence comes from Herbaspirillum sp. GW822-FHT03A08, assembly GCF_058801885.1. Lineage (NCBI taxonomy): Bacteria > Pseudomonadati > Pseudomonadota > Betaproteobacteria > Burkholderiales > Oxalobacteraceae > Herbaspirillum > Herbaspirillum sp. GW822-FHT03A08. The sequence continues at coordinate 399,994 of NZ_JBXANR010000005.1, forward strand.
CAAGGCCTACACACTGCGACAATTGCTCTGCCATACCGCCGGCGTACCCAGCTATTCCGACCTGAAGGAATATGCAGACGCAGTCGGTCGCAATGACTTGCCGTGGTCGGCCGACGAGATGCTGGAGCGCGTACAGAGCGGCAAACTGGCGTTCGCGCCGGGTGAAGGCTGGCGTTACTCCAACACCGGCTATCTGCTGGTTCGCCGAATGATAGAGGCTGCCGTCGGTGAGGATCTTCAAGAGTCGCTGAGAAAACTGGTGCTGTCGCCGTTGGATATCGAGGGCGTATCCGTCGCCAGTCTTCCGGAGGATCTCGACGAGACGGAATGGGGCAATCCCGGCAGATATCATCCGGGATGGGTCTATCATGGCCTGCTGAGCGGATCGCCGGCGTCGGCGGCCTTGTTACTGGACAAGCTGCTGACAGGCGATTTCTTGCCTGCATCATTGCTGGCGGAAATGACCAGGATGATTCCCCTGGGCGAACAATTGCCTGGGCGGCCCGGTTCGGACTTCGGTTACGGTATGGGATTGATGATCGCCCGCGGCGGACCCGCAGGCGCATCGCTGGGGCATACGGGAGCAGGGCCGCTGAGTGTCGCGGCGATATATCGCTTTCCTGAACCCGGATGCACGGTCGCCAGCTTCGCACCAGTCCGGGACCAGGCCGCCGCGGAATGGGTTGCACATCATGCGGCTGCCGAGCGCAACGCGCGCTGAAATTGATCGCTATTGTCCACCTGCAATCTGTCAGCCATCAACGATAAACCACAAACAAGATCGTACACGGAGAAACAATGAACATCTTCATCACCGGCGCCAGCGGTTACATCGGCGGCTCGATTGCCCTGCATCTGATGAAATCCGGCCACCATATCCGGGGCCTGGTACGCGATGCGGCAAAAGCAGAGCGCTTGCGCGAACTTGGAATCGAGCCAGTTCTCGGCAATCTCGACGACAACGAACTGTTGATCAGCGAAGCCCGCAAGGCCGATGCCGTCATCAACTGCGCTAGCAGCGATCACCGTCCAGCCATTGAAGCACTGCTGAATGGACTCGCAGGCAGCGGCAAAGCTTTGCTGCACACCAGCGGATCAAGCACTGTCGGCGATGCCGTCGCCGGCCAAACACTGAGCGACAATATCTTCGACGAAGACACGCCGCTAATCGTCGCCGAGGGCAAACAAGCCCGCTACGAGCTCGACCGCCGCATCATTGATGCCGGCAACACCATGGACATCCGCACGGTCATCATTTGCAACACGCTGATCTACGGCACCGGCAAAGGCCTGCACCCGGACAGCGTACAAATTCCTGCCCTGGTGGACCATGCACGCGCCTGCGGAACTGTCCAGATCGTCGGACCCGGCCTCAACCGCTGGGCGACGGTGTACATCGACGATGTCTGCGCGCTGTATCAACTGGCCTTGGAAAAAGCACCGGCAGGATCTTTCTATTTTGCAGAAAATGGCGAAGCATCCCTGGCGGATATTGCCAAAGCAATCAGCAAACGTCTTGGCATCGCCAAAATCGAAAGTCTGACCGAAGAAGAGGCCATCGCCATCTGGGGACTCGGACGTGCACGCTATTCTCTCGGCTCCAACAGCCGCATTCGCGCCGTTCGCGCAAGGAAGGAATTAGGCTGGCAGCCGATACACACCTCCGCGATTACCTGGATTGAGCAAGAAATGGATGCTGAAAAACGCTGAGAATGTCTCTTTTTCGCGGTAAATTCTTTCCCTGTGCCGACGTGCTTTGATCTTTGTCCCTTCCGGCGCATACTGAGTAAGCGTGTGCGCAGAGGGCGCGTCTTCTTTTGACCCTTTCTCTTCGCCTGGACTGAGCGATGCCGGATGTGATTCGGTATCGCGTCCTTCTTGATCAGAAGAATAATTAATCAATTTCTATAAAAAATAGCGCAATAAAACATCAAGAGTATTGAGAGGGGGGGAAGTGCGATGCCTTTGCCTGTTTCTTTCAAGAAAAAGATCCTTGCGTCAAGATGCATGTTTAAGCCGAGGCTTTTGGTACGCTTGATGTGCGGCATGCTCCTGTCCAATTGGGTCGTAATTGCGCATGCCAGCGACTTCACTGATGTAGGTGTATTTCCAGGGCAATTTCAATCCGCCGCCTATGCCATCAATGCCGCCGGGGACGTTGTCGTCGGTGTTGCCGATCTTGGCGCCTATCGCTGGACACGAGCGACAGGACTGGTCGATCTCGGAGGCTTAAATGGTGGAACCGGCGGGAATGCCTTTGGCATCAATGCCTCAGGAGACGTCATTGTAGGTCAGGCCACCGATGGTATTTCGTTTCAGACGGAAGCCTTTCGCTGGACGCAACTAACGGGGATGGTCGGCATCGGCTATCTTGCCGGCGACGATTTTTCATCTGCGCAAGGCGTCAATGCTGCAGGTGATGTCGTGGCGGGATATTCCAGCAACACGGGCTTAGGGACGACGCGCGCTTTCCGCTGGACACTGCTGACCGGTATAGTTGACTTGGGCACCATCAATGGCGGCATCTATGCCAAAGCCTATGGCGTGAACGCTGCAGGCGACGTGGTTGTCGGAGAGGCGGAGGACGGCGCGGTTGCAGGGACGCCAATGCGCGCCTTTCGCTGGACTCAAGCCACCGGCATGGTGAGTCTGGGCGTACTCGGCGGCGGCACCGTATCCACTGCTACGGCCGTCAATGCCGGGGGCAATGTCATCGTGGGATGGGGCAGCATTGCCGGGGGAAATAACCGCGCGTTTCGCTGGACCCAGGCAACAGGCCTGGTGAATCTCGGTACGCTCAATGGCGGAAACGACTCCATTGCGTACGGTGTCAACGCAGCCGGAGATGTGGTTGTTGGCTACGCGGCTGATGGAAACACCGGCATGGCCATTCGTGCGTTTCGCTGGACGCAGGCGACAGGCCTGCAAAGCATCGAACAATGGCTGGCGTCGAATGGTGTGAATGTGACAGGAGTTGATACGGCACAAGCCAACGGTGTCAACGCAGCAGGAAACATCGTTGTCGGCGAATTGAGAAACGGTCATGGTTTCGTCGCCCGAGTTTCTTCCATCGGCAGCGGCCTGATTGACGTTTCCGATTTTAACCAGACGGTGAGCGGCACCGTCTTCTCGCAATCCCGCATTACCGATTTTACGCTGAACAATCTGCAGGGTTGCCGCGACAGCATGTCGCTGGCGGTGGGGAAAAATTGCTCCTGGGTCAGCGGCGACTGGGGCCGTTTGAGCCATCGCGGCGACAATGGCCACGTTGGCGCAGGCGAAGTCGGTATGTCGTACCGGCTCACAGAGAATGTCGAACTGCGGGCGTCGATCGGCCAGGTTTATACCCGCAATGACATGCTTTATGGCGGCAAGACCTCGCTCAACAACACTTTCATTGCCCCAAGCATCGCTTACCGAATGCCTGACAACAAACTGCAAGTACGTCTCACCGCTTACTACGACAACGGCCGGGCCGATGTCGCCCGTGGTTATCTCAACGCAGGTACGCCGGTAATTTCGCGTGGCGACGCCAGCACTTCCTCGCTCGCGGTCAACCTGCGCGTCGACTGGGTGGACGCAACGATTGCCGGCCCCGTAGCACTGACGCCTTATACCAGCCTGACCTGGGCTAAAAGCAAGATCGGTGCTTACACCGAAAGCGGCGGCGGCTTTCCCGTGCAATGGAATGCCCGTACCGAAACCACCCGGGTCGCCCGCCTGGGCATGCATACGGTCCTCAATATCAACGAAAATGCGAACGCCACTGCGCGTCTGGAATATGCACATCGCCTCCATTCCGCCGGCAACTCCGCCAGCGGCAATATCATCGGATTGAACGGCTTCAGTCTGGACAGCCAGACCTTTCAGAAAAACTGGTTGCGCGCCAGCTTGGGTGGCGAATACAAAATCAGTAAAGCCTCCACGCTCGTCGCCTCGGTCAATAGCACCACGCAATCGGATTCGCCGGGCGTCTGGCTCAACATGTCGTATCAGAAGAAATTCTGATGACGAGATCTTTGCCTTTCCCGCAAGTCATGCGGGCCGATTGATCGGATTGCCGGGCAGAGATTGAGCGAGTCCGCAAATTTCTTCAATCGATCAGGCGTATGCATCATCAGCCGAAAGCGAAGCTCCCTGTTCAGCAACACAATATCCCACATACAACAGAATAATCCGATGATTTTTAAACATGCGATAGGCACCGTGTTTGCGCAGTGCTAAGATCGTCGCAAGAATAAAAATAATAGCAAGGGGAGTGTGTCCGTGCTGCAATACACAGCGTTGGCATGCGTGAAAATGTCCGCAGATTTCCGTAGAGAAATGCGCGGCACGAACATGATCTGGGCCGATATCCCGATGCGTTGAATCGCGACGCCATCGTTTCGGAAGCCCTCCCTCTTGCCCTTATTTTTTTAAAAATCAAATAATGACAGGGGTGAACATGGGTGATTTCTTGAAGGGGGCGGCTTGCGTCGTCGTAGTGTCGTTGCTCTCAGGTTGCGGGGCGCTTGATCCGGTCAATATGATTTTGTCCGCCCGGGCATCTTCCTACGACATGGTCGCGGAAATGACCTCGCCCGAAATGCGCAACATCACACTGAACTCCTTGCGCACGGCGGATTGCACCACCTTGAACGGCTTGATTCCGCTCTATCAGAAAGAGTTGGACCAGGCCACGGCAAAGGCCGACCGCGTGGACATTGCCGTGGCCGAGATGAATATCTCCGTCGTGAAGCAAATACAGCGGGAGAAATCGTGTCCGGTCACTGCGCCGTTGCGGGCCAAGGGCTCACCATCTGCACCGGCTCCGGCAGTCGCTTCGGCTTCCTCCTCGTCTCCGGCCGTCAAAACCGCGCAAGGCTCCCTGGACATCACTGTCGACAGCGTCTCGCCCTCATTGTCGAAATCGCTGGGCCTGGCCGATCAGAAAGGGGCCCTGGTCGTCGATACAAAAAAAGGCAGCGCTGCGGACAAGGCCGGCATCAAGCCGCTTGACGTGATCCTGGAAGTCAATGGCCAGCCCGTATCCACACCGGCGGAGTTCGACAATATCGTCAGCCGCATGCGCCCCGGTTATAAAGCGCCTTTGCGCGTTTTCCGCTCCGGCAAGACGCGCAGCGTCACCGTGGTTGTCAGCAAGGATGATCGCGCTGTGTCGCCGCCGGTTGCAGCTGCTGTCGCCGCTGTTCCGGAGCAGGACACCGCGCCGTCGATGGCCAGCCCGCTCCTGCCGGCGCATGGATGGCTGGGAATGCAGTACGTGATGGGCGCGGCTGGATTGTATGACGATGTTCCGCAACCGATAGCGACCGCGCTCGGCCTTTCGCAGACACGCGGCGTACTGATGGGCGGTTCCGTGCCGAATGGCGCCGCCGACAGAGCAGGCATGAAGACGCTCGATGTGATCGTCTCTCTGAATGGCCGGCCTATCGAGAACAGAAAGCAACTGACAGAACTACTGGGGCGTCTGCCCGGCGGCGCATCGGTCAAGCTGGGGATCTGGCGCAACCGCAAGCTGGAGTTTGCGCAGGTGACCCTGGGTTCGGAAGCATTGCAAGTGACGCTGCCTACGGGCGCAGAGGGATACTGTTTTGCCTGGGTCAACGCGAACGCAGCAGCAAGAAACGGCGCAATCAGCTATGAATTCGTGGTGCCGGCCGCGGACGCCGTCGAAGACATCAATCCGACGATAGGTGCGCAGTTCCGCGCCTATATGGTCGAACGCGGCCTGGGCTCGGAGTTCGGCACAGCGCCCGGATACGCAGTCTGCCGCAAAACGCGGGAGGCCATCGTCAAGGCGCGGGAGGACGCGACAACTGCTTTGAGGCAGAGCTTCGCGGCGACGGGGAAAGATACGCTTTCCATGTACTGGGTGCCGCGCTGAATAGCGCAAACAGACCTTCGACCTCCCGGGAACTCTTATGACTATCCATTCCAAGCTTCTCGCATGGACCGTAGCAGCCTGCGCCGCGATCGCTTTATCAGGCTGCATGGCGGTACATTCGGTGGTCTCGCCGATGATGCAGTCGGCAATGAAAAATAGCGTTGAATCCAACGCTACGCCCGAAAGCATGGGCATATCGACGTCGAGTTATCGCGGCAAGGATTGCGCCTCCCTGGCTGCGCTGGCCAAGGAATTCGCCAAGTCGCAGACGGATCCCTCGATGGATCCGTTCACAAAGAAAACGCAGGGCTGGAATCTCGACGCCATCAATCAGGTGCGGTCCGAACAGGGATGTACCGGCGCCGGCGGCACGGCGAAAGTACCTGCATCCGGTGAAGTGCCGATGTATGGTTTTTGCTGGTACGCAGAGCCCGGCGGCACCGGCACCACCTATGTGTCCACCGTGTTTGCCTATGTAGACTGGTATGCGGATTATGGTCAGCATGAGCAAAAGGAATTCGAATCCTATCTGAAGAGCCGCTATGCGCCGGCAGCCGCGACGGCGATTTGCCAGGGGGAAGACACACGGCCGCGCGCCGATGCCGCACGCGAAAAACTGTGGGGCCAGATGTTTGGCAACCTGAGTTCACGGCGGGTTGCAGTGACCTGGACGCCGGTCAGCAAGCCGCCGCCGCGCAGGTCTGCTGCGAAGAGTTCCGCCATGACGGTGCAGCCTGCTGCGCCACTTCCATCATCGTCCGGCAGCGGTAAAGTCATTGGCCTGCAACTGAGTAATATCGATGAGGCAACAGCCAGAAAACTGGGATTGAATCCTGCGCAAGGAGCGCTGATCAATGACGTCGCCAAGGGTGGGACGGCGGCAAAAGCCGGATTGCGCCAGAGCGATGTGATCGTTGAAATCGGTGGCCAGGATGTACGTACCTCGGAAGACGCACAAGCCATTCTCAGCGCCATGCGTCCCGGCTTCAATGCGCCGCTGCGCGTGTGGCGCGCACGAAAAATGCTTGATCTGACACTCGAGGTAGCAGCGACACCCTGAGATGTTTACACGGTATCCGCGATAAAGCAGAAGCGGCGATTACTCGTGCGTTCCTGCTCCTTTGAGGCCGCCGCAGGGAATAAAGCTCAGCCGCCTTCGGGCGACAGGCCGTGTTCTTTCATTGCCTGACGCGCAGTTGCGGCGGCAAACATCGTCAGGAAGGCGCGTACCGTCGCGGATGATGAGGCGTGCGAAGAAACCGCGCCGGCGTACACCGTATAGTTCTGTATAGCCGCCGGCAGTGGCCCCACCAGGCGTGCGCCTTTTACTTGCAGGATTTCGCTTTGCTGATGCAATGCCAATGCAGCTGAGCCATCGACCAGTTTCTCCGCCACCAGACCGCCGGAGACCAGCACCTCCTTGGCGTGCATCTCTGCCGCGATGCCCAGCTTGTCAAATAGTTTCTCCAGATAGATACCGCTGGATCCGCCAGCCTTAGGATCGATCAGCGCCACCGACGGCGCATCCAGCAAGGCCTTTCTGAACTGCGCCACAGTGGCAATGGCCGGCGCCGGCGCACCTTGCCTGACTGCGACAGCGATGCCAACGCGTGCAATCCCGCGGGCGCTTGTGGCATCCACATAGGCGTCCTTGCTGAGACCGCTCAAGACGCCGTCCGGCACAACCGCGACGTCAAAGGCGGCGCCTGAACGAACGCGTTTGTCCATCACGCCGGCAGTGGCGTTTTCGACCGTCACATGGATGCCGCTGTGCTGTTCGAAGTCGGCGGCGACGGTACGCACGACGGGAGCAATGGCGCCGGCAGCGAACACCTTCAGTTCATCAGCGCAAGCAGGCGCAGATGCACCAGTCAGGACAGCAAAGGAAGTGACGGCGAAAAAATGCAGAGAGGGCAAAGACAGCAGACGCACGATTTTTCTCCTGAACACGCAAGCGATGAATTGACAAGTAAGAAGCGGGAAATGCGGCTTGGATTATACGATGTGCTCCGGCGCTGCATTTTCCGGCGAGACAAAGCAAAACGGCTTGCAACGCTGCAAGCCGTTTTGTCTGAAAGACGCAGCTCCGGTTTATTGAAGGAAGTCCGCAATGACAGCAACCGTCGCCTGCGGCTGTTCTTCCATCAGCCAGTGGCCGGCGTTGGGGATCACTGCGCCGCGCACGTTGGCAGCGGCAAAACGTGCTACGGCTTCCATGGTCGTACCAAAGGACTTCTCGCCGCCAATGGCCAGCACAGGCATCTGCAACAGTCCCTTGGCGATATAGGCCTTGTTGTCGATGGCATCCTGGTCGAAGGCATGGAACTGTTCAAAGCCTGAATGCATTGCGCCCGGCAGCGCATAGAACCTGGCATAGTGACGACGCGAGGCTTCGTCAAAATTCTTGGGATCTGCGGAGAACTCATTCCAGAAACGATCAAGGTAAATGCGCTCGCGGCCTTTCACCAGGCGCTCCATGTCCGGACCGCCGAAGCGGAAATGCCAGAGCAGGGGATTCTTCAGAATCTCTTCCCATGGACCGACACCCGGCAGCGGCGCATCCATCAGCACCAGCCTGGTGACACGCTCCGGCTGTTCCGCGGTGAAGGCATAGGCGACCATATTGCCGATGTCATGCGCAACCACATCGACCTTGCCGATCTTGAGCGCGTCCAGCACGCCGGCGATATCGCGCGCCTGGTTTTTCTTGTCGTAGCCGGTTGCAGGATGATCCGATAATCCCATGCCGCGCAGATCCGGCACAACGACTGTATGCGTGGCCGCAAGTTTGGCCGCCAGCGGCGCCCACATGTCGCCGGTCTCGCCATAGCCGTGCAGCATCACGACGGCAGGTCCCTGGCCGCCGACCCGGACATGGATGCGCGCACCGTTAGTGGCGATCGTCTGTGTCTTGAATCCAGCTGGGAAAGAGAAGCCGGCAGCCAGAGCCGGGAAAGAATGTAGTGAAGCAAGTACGAGTAGCAGCGCTAGTATTTTTCGCATTTTTTGAACCCCCGTTCGTTGTTCAGGCCGGTTGGCCTGAGACGGATACTGTCACACATCACGCAGTCTGGAGAATGTATTTTCAAGACTGCGTTACCAGGCCGGCGAATGCGATATAAAAAGCTTAATATTTTGCCGCGGGAAGACATCAGGAGTGATCAGAAGAGCAATATTTTCTGATCGGCTCAGGATGTCATCAAAACGTTTTCAGGACATCAGTGCGTTTGTCCCGCAGCCTCCAGAATCAGATCGGCGATTTCATCCGGGTGCGACAGCATCGACAGATGGCTGGAAGCGATCTCGATGGTCCTGGCCTTCATGCGTTGTGCGAGGAAGCGTTCCAGTTGCGGCGACGTGGTGCGGTCGTTGGTGGAAACCGCATACCAGGTCGGCTTGTTGCGCCATGCGGCCTGGGTCGTGCGCGAAGCGAACAGCGTGTCGGAAATACGGCCTTGTTCCGCGTACATCACCTTGGCCTTGACCGGATTGATGTCGCCTGCAAAGTCACGCAGGAAAGCCTCTTCGCTCAACTGTGCAAAGCCGCCGGATTTGACCAGCCCGGCGCTTGCCGGCGGCGTCGGAAATTTTCCCGCCAACGCACCGTAATCCTCACCGGCATCCGGTGCGCGGGCAGCGACATAGACCAGACCTGCCACCTTGGGATCGGTACCGGCTTCGCTGATGACGGTGCCTGCCCACGAATGACCGACGAGGATGGTCGGGCCGTCCTGCAACGCCAGGATGCGGCGGGTTGCTTCGACATCATCGGCCAGCGAGGACAGCGGGTTTTGCACGGCGGTCACATGCAGACCGGCCTTTTGCAGGCGTTCGATCACTTCCGACCAGCAGGAGCCGTCGGCGTAGGCGCCGTGCACCAGCACCACGTTCCTGACGGGCGCGGTCTTTGCGGCGTCTTCGGCGAAAGCCGCATGGGTCAGGAGCAGGGCGGCGACGCCTGCAATCGTGGATTTCACGGCGGACTTCATGAATGAGCGTTTGTTGAGCATGGCGATAATTCCTTGTGTGAGTGAAGCAATAAATCAGTGAATAAAAAAGGGAAATGCAGCGATCGGCGAATTCATGCAGATACAAATGCGCAGAACGCACGACTCCATCCGCTCCGATCAGCGGTGGTTTTTTTACAGGGGAGAAAAGGCCGGAGTTACATCCGGCTACATCCGGGCTACATCAGGACTGCGGCCGGCCGGGCTCGATGGCCCGTTGCACGGGCAGCGTCGACGGCGTGTCGGATGGGCTGACGACGGCGTAGAAGTAGCGTCCCTGCCGCCAGTACTGCGTCAGCAGATTGCCGTCCTGGCGATTGCCGGCGCCGAAGTTGAACAGCTCGCCCGGCGGCCGGACGTAGTACACGATGGCTTGTCCGGCATCGTTCTGATACAGCACCATCGCCGCGGCGCCTTTGTCGCTGGCCATCAGGCGGCCGCCGACCGGTTTGAAACCGTAGGCGCTGAAATCCGGCATCGGCGCAGCCTGGACGAAATGCTGGTTGAGCCAGCCTTGTAGCCGATCCGGTTCGCTGGTCTTCATATCGACCTTCTGCGCCATGTCGCTGGTCGCAAACATGCGGTAAGCCTGCGTCGCGTCGGCCATCGGCAGATAGGTCTTGCGCATCGACATGTCGCGCAATTGCCAGCCGCCCAGCGTGCCAAGGCTCAGCGTCAGCACCAGCGAAGCGGCAATCGCCATGCGGCGCTGCGAGCGCGCGCGCAATTCGCGGCGGATTCGGAAGGGATCCAGACGCGGCGGAATCGGCGCAGCAGGCATGTTTTCCAGCGAAGCGCGCAGGCGCTGATTGTCCAGCCTCAATTGCTCCACTTCACGGGCAGCCTCGGGATGGCTCGCCAGATAAGCCTCGATCTGGCGGCGCATGGTTTCGTCCAGCTGGCCGTCGACGTAGGCGTGCAGGTCTTGTTCGGAGGGAGAGAAAGTGTTCATTTGAGAATCCGCAAAGAAGGATTGGCCTGACCGTCATTGAGCGCACGCAATGCCTTGCGGGCACGCGACAGGCGCGACATCACGGTGCCGATGGGGATGTCCATGGTATCTGCGGCTTCCTGATAACTGAGACCTTCGACCGAGATCAGCAGCAGCAAGGCACGTTGTTCCGCCGGCAGTTTGCTGAAGTCCTGCAAGGCCGAGCGCGACATGGCGATGTCTTCAGCCGAGGGCGCGAGGTTTTCTTCGGTACGGCTGAACAGCGACAGCAAGCCGGCATAGCGCTTGGCGCGACGCTGGCCATCGAGGAACTGGCGATACATGATCTGAAACAGCCAGGCGCGCAGATCGCCATCGTCGCGGCGGCGGTCGGCGCGTGACAGCGCTCGTTCCAGGCAGGATTGCACCAGATCGTCGGCGCTGTTTTCATGGCGCGTCAACGACAGCGCAAAGCGCCGCAGCCGGGGCAGCAGTTCGCGCAATTCGTCATCGCTGAAATCTTTACTCATGGCAATCAGTCGTCCCGGTGGTGATATCGTTCATGCACAGTAAGACGAACGGCCCCGGGGCTTATTCCCGCCGGATGCAATTATTTTTCAGGAATACGAAAGCAAGATCCGGCAAGCACGCCGACTTGCTTTGACGCATCATAACGGGTTGCGCAACGAGCATCACCAATGCCTTCTCCATTGCCATCATGACAAAACAAGACACTGACAACATTCCCGGCCTGACAGCTATCGACGACGGTACCGTCTACTGCGCCTGGCACGCCGCCATGCCTGAATATCACGGCAGCGAGTGGGGCCGGCCGGTGGCGGACGACATCCGTTTGTTCGAAAAAATCTGCCTGGAAGGATTTCAGTCCGGCATGGCCTGGATCACCATCCTGCGCAAACGCGAAAACTTCCGCGCCGCTTTCGATGGTTTCGATTTCCGTCGCGTGGCGCGATACGGCGACGAGGATATCGCACGCCTGATGGCCGATGCCGGCATCGTGCGCAACCGGGCCAAGATCGTATCCACCATCAACAACGCGCAGCGCGCGCTGGAACTGATAGACGAAGCCGGCTCGCTGGCAGCCTGGTTCTGGCAATTCGAGCCCTCCGCCCAAGAACGTCCGCAGGTCGTAACGCTCGACTACTGGGCGGCTAATCCGACGTCGGAAGCCTCCACCAATCTGTCCAGGGCGCTCAAGAAGCGCGGCTGGACTTACGTCGGCCCGACCACCATCTACGCCTTCATGCAAGCCATGGGGCTGGTCAACGACCATCTCACCGGCTGCGCCTGCCGTGACCGCGTGGAAGCGGAACGCAAGGCTTTCAAGCGCCCCGTGCAATAGCGTTCAAGACTTCCCGTCGGCCTTGCCCGAACATGCAGCTTCTTCATCATCAACAAGGACCTGCACGTGACTGACACCGCAATCGATCTCCCCAAAACCATTCCGCAACGCTGCGTCATCATCGTCGATGCTGCATTGCCGGTCGGCAAAGCAGCCAACGCCGCCGCGGTCATCGCGCTGACCATTGGCCAACGTCATCCCCAACTGGTCGGGCCGGCGCTGATTGACGCGGATGGTTGCTCCCATCCCGGCCTGATCCCCATCGGCATCGCCGTGCTGGCAGCCGGCCGGGAGGAATTGGCGAACATCCGCGCCAAAGGGGTGGAAGTCGGCTGCGACGTGGTGGATTTTCCCGTGCAAGGGCAGGAGACGACCGACTATCAGGCCTTTTGTGATGCCGTCGGTAAAGTGGCGACCAGCGATCTCAGTTATCTCGGGGTTGCCCTGATCGGCGAGAAAAAACCAATTAGCCGCATCGTCGCCAATATCGGTTTGCTGAAATAGGCGACAGTCTTATCGGGCAACCATGGCGTTACGGTAGGCGCCGGGTGTGACGCCCATGATGCGGCGGAACCAGCGCGTCAAGTGCGCCTGATCCGAAAATCCGGTCGCGGCACTGACGTCCGCCAGCGAATGATTGAGACGGATCAGGCTCTTGGCAACGCGTACGCGGGCCTGGCGCTGATAGGCATGCGGCGTCATGCCGGTGGCGCGCTCAAAGGCGCGAAATAACTGAAACGCAGGCAAACCTGCCACTGCAGCAATGTCTTGCAGATGGACCTGCTGGCCAAGGTGCTGATCCAGATATTCCTGCGCCAGCTGAATCGCACGACTTTCCTTGCCGGCCACGGCGGGGGCATCGGCATCGCGCACATGGCGATCGAACAGGCGCGCGGCAAATTTCAGATAGATCTCTTCGCAATACAGCGCCGAAGCCGCATCCGATGTCTGCAGCTGGGAACAGTTGTGCATTTCGTAAAACAATTGCGCCAATATCTTGTCGCGAATCAGCGGACCGGCGACCGAGACGCTGCGCATCACATCCTCATCGCGCACCAGTGAGCGCAAATAATTCAGGTCGACATACAAGGTGCGCTGTTGCCAGCCATCGCTATCGACCGGCCAGCCGGCATGCGGTTGATCGGCATCGATGGCGTACAGGTCGCCGGCGCGCGCGATGAATTCCGTACCGCGCATGCGGATGCGGATCGCGCCACGCGTCAGCAGGGCAAAACAGGCCGTGTCATGGGTATGGACGTCATAGGAGAAATCGACGAAGCGTGCGCGCAGCAATTCCGCCTGCAAATTGGGCGCGTGCCACAGCGTGATGTCGGGAGCGTCGTTGCGCATGACAGAGTCGAGGTATCGGCGAAGAACATAAAAAATCGGGTATGCCAGAAAGCATACCCGAAATGTATTCGCCTTATCCGGCGGCCCGAATAACCGGGCAGCCGGGCAGTTGGGCCGCAGCAGCCTAGATGCCGCCCATGCAGAGATACTTGATGACAAGGTAGTCGTCGATCCCGTAATGCGAACCTTCGCGTCCCATGCCCGATTGCTTGACGCCCCCGAACGGTGCGACTTCGTTGGAAATCAGCCCGGTATTGATGCCGACCATGCCGCTTTCGAGACCCTCGGCGACGCGCCAGATGCGGCCGATGTCGCGTGAATAAAAATAGGCGGCCAGGCCGAACTCGGTATCGTTGGCCATCGCAATGGCGTCTTCATCCTTGGTGAAACGGAACAGCGGCGCCATCGGTCCGAAGGTTTCTTCTTTCGCGACGATCATCTGCGAGGTCACGTCTACGATCACGGTCGGTTCGAAGAAGCTGTGACCAAGCGCATGACGCTTGCCGCCAGTCAGGACGCGACCGCCTTTTTCACGGGCATCGGCGATGTGCTGCTCGACTTTTCTGACGGCTTTTTCATCGATCAGCGGGCCTTGCGTGACGCCGTTTTCGAGGCCGTTGCCAACCTTCAGCTTGCCGACTGCAACCACCAGTTTTTCGGCAAAGGCGTCGTACACGCCATCCTGCACGTAGATGCGATTGGCGCAGACGCAGGTCTGGCCTGCGTTACGGAATTTGGAAGCGATAGCGCCTTCAACGGCGGCATCCAGATCGGCGTCGTCAAACACGATGAAGGGCGCATTGCCGCCCAGTTCGAGCGAGAGTTTCTTGACGCTGGAGGCGCATTGTTCCATCAACAGTTTGCCGGTCGCCGTGGAACCTGTGAAGCTCAGTTTGCGCACCAGAGGATTGCTGGTCATTTCGCCGCCGATGATCTTCGCGGAACCGGTGACAACGCTGAACACGCCGGCCGGCACACCTGCACGCTCCGCCAGGACCGCCAATGCCAGCGCAGAGAACGGCGTCGCCTCAGCTGGTTTGAGCACCATCGGGCAACCTGCCGCCAACGCCGGTCCTGCCTTGCGTGTGATCATCGCCGCCGGAAAATTCCACGGCGTGATCGCCGCACAGACGCCGATCGGCTCCTTGATGACAACGATGCGGTTGCCTGGCGATGGCGAGGGAATGGTGTCGCCGTAAGTGCGTTTGGCTTCTTCGCCGAACCATTCGATGAAGGACGCGGCATAGGTGATTTCACCCTTGGATTCGGCCAGCGGCTTACCTTGCTCGGTAGTCATGATCAGCGCCAGGTCGTCGGCGTTGGCCAGCATGAGATCGTTCCATTTGCGCAGGATGACACTGCGTTCCCTCGCGGTTTTCTTGCGCCATCCGGCCCAGGCGGCTTGTGCAGCTTCGATGGCGCGGCGTGTTTCGGCGGCGCCCATGTCGGGAATGGTGCCGATCTTGTCGCCGGTGGCAGGGTTGTGCACGTCATGCGTGCCGCTGCCGTCGGCATTGCACCATGCGCCGTTGATGTAGGCCTGCTGGCGGAAGAGGGTTGGGTCTTTGAGGTGTTCAGAAAGCAGCATGAATCTCTCCAATTCTTTAATCTGTAAGTCGGTCTGCATGGGTGGCATGCCGCTACCCGATACTCGGTGTGATGTTGCCGGACGCCTTAAGTTTCATGATCAAATGACAAGGCCCGGTGCGCCATCGCATTTTCAGTTTCATGATCTGGCGCATTGACGGCCTCATTTTTATCGCGCATCCTAGCGACTCCGAATAGCCATGCGGCAATAAACGATCGCGTATCGATTTACTGCCCTAGCAAATACGCACACATCGTCACCGCAAGTGGAAGCATCGATACCGGCCACGGCCGCCGATGCAGTCAAGGTCTTGTCATGGGTCGCTTATGCTGATTGCTTTGCCGGGTTCTTCACGCTGTTTCTTGCTATTTCTTTCTACGTCCGGTCCCGCCGGCCACCCGGAAATTTCCGGCTCCTCACCAGACAACATCCCATACACATTCGTCCCGGCAGGTTCCTGCCAGGCATCGCTACCTCCTTATTGCTTAACAATTTCTTTGTACTGAAAGGTAGTAATCATGGAATGGCTACACCATCTGTTTGCGCGATCTCCTGAAATTGCGCTGTTTCTCTCCCTTGCCGTCGGCTACTACATCGGCAAGATCCAGTTCGGTAAATTTCAGCTCGGCGGCGTGGCCGGTTCGCTGCTGGTGGCTGTGCTGGTCAGTCAAGTGGGCGTGAGCGTCGATCCCGGCGTGAAGTCGGTGCTGTTTGCGCTTTTCATCTATGCCGTCGGCTACGAGAGCGGGCCGCAATTCTTTAACTCGCTGGGCAAGCAATCGATACGTGAAATCATCCTTGCTGCCGTGCTGGCCATCACCGGCCTCGCGACGGTAGTAGTGATGGCTAAACTGTTCGGCCTCGACAAGGGCCTGGCTGCCGGCGTCGCCGCCGGCGGCCTGACGCAATCGGCGATCATCGGCACCGCCGGTGACGCCATCACCAAACTGGGTCTGGCCGCAGAAGAAGTCAAGCGCCTGCAAGGCAACGTCGCCGTCGGCTACGCGGTGACCTATGTATTCGGTTCGTTCGGCGCGATTCTGGTATGCGTTAACTTACTGCCCAGACTGATGGGCCGCAGCATCAAGGAAGACGCGGTACGTGCCGAAGCCGCCATGCAAGGAGGCGTGCAAGTCCTCGCGCCCGGCCAGCAAGCCGCTGCGCCGGATCTGGTCGGACGGATCTATCAGATAGGCGAGCACACCAGCCTCAGCATCGGGCAACTCGAAAAAGAACACGCCGCCCACGGCATCACCATCGAGCGCCTCAAGCGCGACGGCAAGATCATCGAAGTCGCACCGGAGCTGGCATTGGAAGCCGGCGACATCGTACTCGCCGTCGGCCGCAGACAGGCGATGATCAACGTGGTGCCGATTTTCAGCAAGGAGCTGTATGGCGTCGAAGGCATGGAACTGACCATGGAACGCCGCGATGTCGTGCTCTCCAACAAGGAGTATCACAACCGTACAGTCGGCGATATCCGCACCAACACCGCGCTGCAGGTACGGCATGGCATCTATGTCGTGCAGCTCATGCGCATGGGTAAGGTGCTGCCGTTGCAGGAAAAAACCATCGTCCAGACCGGCGACGTGGTGTCGGTGTTCGGTTCCGAACAGGACGTCAAACGTGTGTCGTCGTTGATCGGCTACGTCATCGTCCCCAGCGCAAAAACCGACTTCGTCTATCTCGGCGCCGGCCTGGTGGTGGGCTTGCTGGTCGGTTTGCTGACCGCGCGCATCGGCTCGATTCCGTTGACGCTCGGCAGTGGCGGCGGGGCGCTGTTATCCGGTTTGCTGTTCGGCTGGCTGCGCGCAAAACGCCAGACCTTCGGCTCGATGCCCAGCGGCGCCGTGCAGATCCTGAAGGATCTCGGCCTGGCCGGCTTTGTCGTCGTGGTCGGTTTGTCGTCCGGCCTGCAAGCGGTGCAGACCGTCAAGGAGCAGGGACTGACGCTGTTCGGTGTCGGCGTGGTCGTCACCATCTTGCCGCTCATCCTGACTATGCTGATCGGCCGCTACATCCTGCGCTACGACAACACGGCGGTGTTCGCCGGCGCGCTGAGCGGTTCGCGCAGCGCCAACCCGGCCTTCGGCGAAGTGCTGGACAAGGCCGAGAATGCCATCCCCACGGTTCCTTTCGCCATCACCTACGCTCTGGCCAACGTCTTCCTGACCTTGCTGGGGCCGCTGATTGTGGCGCTGGTGTAGGCAACCCGATCTACCGTTTTTACATTGCGATTTCACGCCTGTTTTTCGCCGCTGACACAGGGCATCGTTTTCAAAAAGGAGCAGCACCATGGATTTTAGCGACCCAGCAAAGCTTTCCCTGTTGAGCCCATTCGAACTCAAGGACGCGTTGATACAGACCGCGCTCCAAAGCAACAAACTCATGCTCAATGCCGGCCGCGGCAATCCCAATTTCCTCGCCACTACGCCGCGCCATGGCTTCTTCCAGTTCGGCCTGTTCGCCATGTCGGAGGCCGAGCGCTCCTATATCTACATGGATGGCGTCGGCGGCTTTCCCAAGCGCGACGGCATCGAGGCGCGCTTCGAACTGTTCGCCAAGAACCACGCCGGCGTACCCGGCATTCGCTTCATCGAGGCCGCCGTGTCCTACGTGCGCGACCAGCTAGGCATGTCGGCGGGCGACTTCATCTACGAGATGTGCGAAGCCATCCTCGGCTGCAACTATCCCGTGCCGGACCGCATGCTGCGCATGACTGAACGCATCGTCGGCAATTACTTGCACAAGGAAATGATCGGGACGCATCCCTTCGTCGGCCATTTCGACATGTATGCGGTGGAGGGCGGTACTGCGGCGATGACGTATCTGTTCGCCAGCCTCAAGGCCAATCATGTCATCAAGGAAGGCGACACGATTGCGCTGGGCATGCCGATCTTCACGCCCTATATCGAGATCCCGCACCTGTCCGAATTCAATCTGGTCGAGCTGGTCATCGACGCGCCGCAGTCCAACAACTGGCAATACACCAGAAAAGAACTCGACAAACTGCTCGATCCCAAGGTCAAGGCCTTCTTCCTGGTTAATCCGAGCAATCCGCCCTCGGTCAAGATCGACGACAAGACGCTGGCCTACATCGCCGAAATCGTCAAAAAACGTCCGGACCTGATCATCCTCACAGACGACGTATACGCCACCTTTGCCGACAACTTCACCTCGCTGTTTGCGATCTGCCCGTACAACACCATCCTGGTGTATTCCTTCTCCAAATACTTCGGCGCGACCGGCTGGCGCATGGGCGTGGTCGCCACGCACAAGCACAACGTCATCGACGAACTGATCTCCAAACTGCCGGAGAAAACCGCACTGCAGCTCGACGAACGCTACAGCTCCATCACCACTGCGCCGCGCACGATCAAGTTCATCGACCGCCTGGTCGCCGACAGCCGCACCGTCGCCCTCAATCACACCGCAGGCCTGTCGACGCCGGTGCAGGCGCAGATGAGCCTGTTCTCGCTGTTCTCTCTGATGGACGAAGCCGGCAATTACAAGGCCGAAATGAAGCGCATCGTCTTGCGCCGCAAGGAAGCCCTGTACCGCGAACTCGGCCTGCCCATGCCGTACGACGCCAACTCGGTGCGCTACTACCATCTGCTCGACATGGAGCTGCTGGCCGCGCAGATGCACGGCGAAGAGTTTTCAAAATGGTTGCTCAAACGCATGAAACCTAACGAAGCCTTGTTCCGCCTGGCCGAAGAAACCGGCGTCATCTTGCTTCCCGGCAAAGGCTTCGGCGCGACACATCCCTCCGGCCGTGTCTCGCTGGCCAATCTCAACGAATACGACTACGCCAACATCGGCCGCGCGATCAGAAAGATGGCATCGGAGTATTTCGCCTTATTTGAGAAAGAGAAGGGTGGCGGGAAGGGCAAAGCAGGCAAAGTGGTGAAAGCAGCCAAGTCGGCAAAAGCCAGGAAATAAAATCATCCTGGCGTCCCAGGAAGTACAGCAAGCCCGGTTCGCGCCGGGCTTTTTCGTTCTGCCCGGCAACGTTGCGCAGATGGGCATATTGCGGCTATAAACGTCCTTGGGCAGCGCAATGTAGTATGTTCAGAAGGCGTAGAATCCAGCCGCCGCCATAATATGCAATGTCTGAAAACCGAGGTGCAAAGTGAGTGAGAGACGTGTAACGCCGATTCGCGCCGTGGAAGGTGTGAATGCAGTTGAACCGACCAGCTTCAGGAAGACGTATTTCGAGCAGCTCTATTACTGGCAATCCATGTCCGAGCAATATGCTCGCCAACGAAAAACCAGAGAAGCCACAGCGACCTTCAAAGAAGAGCAAGACAAAGTAAGAAAATAAGTTCGGACTACCAACATCAAAGACCCGGTTGATCGCTTCCAGTCGACATCCGGAACCTGAGCAAGCGGGGAAAGCAATGATCGGCAGAAGAAAGTTTGTTCCTCGTTTCACGGAAGGGATCGGCGCTTATCTATTGGCCGGCCTGATCATTCTGGCCTGCGTCGCTGCAGCAATCCGCATGAGCTACGTCCAGGCGGAACGCGATCTTTTTGCCCAGACGGCATTCGTCGCCGAAGAGGTATTGCAGCGCAGTGAAATGGTGGGCGACCAGATGCAGCAGGCGATCGATAAACTCGAAGCGCGCAAAGATCCCGATCCCTGCAGTGCCGCCAACATCGACCTCATGCGGCGTGAAAATATCAGCTCAAGCTATTTGCAGCTGATCGGATATACGCGCGGAAATCGTCTGATGTGTTCTTCTTATGGTGACCATGGGGAAGGAATCGACCTTGGCCCTGCAACATTTGTCACCGACAAGAACAATGCTGTCCGCAGCAAGGTAAAACTGACGCTGGACGAAGTGGGCATCTACGTCGGCGTCACACATGTCTCTACCGGATACACCGCGTTCGCGCTGCCGAATCTGGCTCTGGACGTTGCAAAATCGGATCAAAAACTGGCATTGGGAACCTACGGGGCGGCGAGCGGAATTCCCATTCTCGGCCGAGGAGAATCGCAAGAAAAATGGTTTCGTACCGACCTGAAAAAAGGAGAGCGCCGCCGTTTAGTTACGTCATCAAGCGTCATTGCATTGGTGAGCTCAGAACACTATCTGTTTGTCAGCTACTGCGCATTTCCGGTTGCACAGCTCTACGCCGCATGGCGTAGTTATGCCTATTTCTTTGTCCCGTTAGGAATTATGGCCGGCGTGTGTCTGGCAGGATTGGCAATTCTGTTTGCCCGCCGGCACCTCGGCTTGCGTTCTCAGTTGCGAGACGCTATCAGGAGTGAAACCCAGCTCTACATGCTGTACCAGCCTATCGTCGAACTTGAATCCGGGCGCTGGGTCGGCGCCGAATCGCTGGTACGCTGGCGCCAAAGCAGCGGACAAGTCATCACGCCGGATGTCTTTATCCCGATCGCGGAAATCACCGGCCTGATGTCGCGGCTCACTGCCCGGGTAATCGAGATGGTCGTGAAGGATATTGCGAAATTCCTCAGACGCTATCCGGATTTCCCCATTAACGTTAATTTCGCGGCCTCGGATCTGGAGACTACCGTATCACTTGACCGTCTGCGCAGCCAACTTGCCACTTTCGGTATCGATGAAAGCAGGGTGACAGTGGAAGTGACCGAGGGATCGCTGCTGAAAATCGAATATGCCAGACGTAACATCGGTCTCATGCGCGAAGGTGGCCTGCGCATCGCCATCGACGATTTCGGCACCGGCTATTGCGGTCTTTCCTATCTGGTTTCTCTCGACCTTGATTTTCTCAAAATCGACAAATCCTTCGTCGACACCATCGGCACCGATGCCGCGACGCGCAGCGTGGTCCCGCACATCGTGCAAATGGCAAAGACACTCGGGCTGGAAGTCATCGCAGAGGGCGTCGAACGGCAGGAACAAGTCGATTATCTGCGTCAGCAGGGCGTCAGATACGGTCAAGGCTGGCTATATTCCAAGCCCATGCCGATTGCCGAACTCACGCAAAAGCTCGCCGACTCCCGCAGCGAAAACGGACCGCACGCCTACCGCCAGAGAAGCAAGCTGCCGGTGAACGAGGAGGGCGATGCTATCGGTATCAAGAAGCCGGATGCGCGCGCGCAGTTGCAAGACCGTCCTTTGACCAGCTCCCTGGATACTTGAGGTTGTGATTGCCCGATGCAGAATCACCACATCGAAGGGGCGAATTTCTTCGCCGGATAGTTATCCGACAAACTCAAGCAAAACCTGAAACGCCGGCAACGCCAGCACAAGCCTGCCGGTATTTTCCCGCATCGGCAAACCAAGCAACCGCGCCCGGTCAGCAATATCCTTGCGATCGCCACCTCGGAAGCAAATCGCCGCAAAGAATGCATCGCGCTGCGGCGCATACCCTGCGAGTTCACCGAACCGCGCCGGCAAGCTGCCGGCATCCGCAAATTCCAATGCGAACTCCGTACCCCAACGCCCCATACGGCCATAGTCCGCCGCAGCCTGCGCAGGATCCTTATCCACCACCAGCATGCTAGCAATGCCGCTCACGCCATTGGGATGCGCCATCCATTCCGGCCGCCAGACCAGCTCGGGAGTGAGATGCCGGCAAGCATAAACACGGCCTGCCGCAAACTGTCCGGGCAATAGCCGGACCGTGGAAAACCGCGCATCAATCGCCTTGTCATCCACTTCAACGGGCCGCGAAAAATGCTGAACCGGCTGCGCCTTCAACCCCATCGCAATCCAGTCGTCGTGGCAGGCTTGCACGTCCTCCACGGCATAGACCAGACCGTCGATGCCGACCGGGCTATCGAGAATTTCCTGGCGAACCTTGTCGCTGTCGCGCGGCTGGCCGATCAGTTCCAGATAGCCGCCGGCCAGCACGATCAGATGATTGACTGATCCCAGGGTGTGATAGCCGCGTGGGGTGATGGTGAAGCCCAGTCCTTCCAATAAGGTCTGGGCGGCATCGATGTCGTAATGGGTGTTGATGACCAGGTGGTCGAGTGAGGCAGTTTTTTGGGTCATGATGATCGAGACTGGAGGTGAAATGTCGATGGTGCCTGGCCGGGAGTGAAACTCACGACATTGCAGGTGCCTTGGCGATATTTTCTGCAGCCGTATTTTGCTGCAATCTGGAATATTGGCCTGGCGGCATACCGGTATGGCGCGTAAAGGCGACCGTAAAAGTGCTGGATGAACTGTATCCGACCAGTGCTGCCACCTCGGTGATGGCTTTTTTTCGTTGAAGAAAATTCTTTGCCAGGGCCATCCGCCACGACAGCAGGTAGTCCATCGGCGTGACGCCCAAAGCTGCGCTGAATCGCTCAAAAAAAGCGGAACGGGACAGCGCCGATTCTTTCGCCAGCAGCGCAACGGTCCAGGGTTCCTCAGGACTTTCATGGATGCGCCGGATCGCCCCCGCCAGGCGGATATCCGAGAGACCGCGCAACAGGCCGGGCGACATCACGGCATTGTTGGATGAGCGCAATGCCTCAATCAGCAAAACCTCCAGCAGGCGTTCGAGCACCACGTCCCGGGCAGACCGCTGCGAACGGGCTTCATCGATGACGAGCTGAACCAGCGCCGACAAGCGGAGATCGCCGCGAATGTGTACCAGCTTCGGCAGCAGCGTCAAAAGCAACGTGGCGTCCGGTGAAGTCAGGTGACAGAAGCCCACCAGCGATCGCACATCCGCATCGGCTGCGACGGAGCCATTGCGATGCTCGCCGTTTTCCAACACCACAGGTTCGGACTGCCATTCATGCTCCAAAGGGATGTCGAAGCTGCTCGCCGAAAATGTCGACATGGATGGAATCAGCAAGAAATCCCCGGTTTCAGCGACCAGTTGCAACTCATCGACCGTATAGCGGATTTTTCCTTCCAGCACGACGCAGCAGCACAAGGGCGCTTCTTCAAGTTTGCCGCGCACACCCCAGCGTCCCGCCCCGGTTACGATTTTCGTATAGGACATCTTCGGCTGGAGAAGCGTGACAACGGATGTCAGGGGGTCAATCATGCCGGACTCTCGCAAACAAATTCAGGACTTTTGATTGTAGATGGTTTTGCCCATGCCAGCTATTGTTCTGCTTTCTCTGAAGATAAAAGGATTTACATGAAAACCGTTTTGATCACTGGCTGTTCTTCCGGATTCGGTCTGGAAATCGCGAAATATTTTTTAAGCAAAAACTGGAAAGTCATCGCCACCATGCGTGCACCGAGTGACGATGTCTTGCCGAAATCCGAGCATTTGCGCATCCTGCAGCTGGACGTCACTGATGCAGAAAGCATCCGTCGCACAGTCGCAGAAGCCGGGCCGGTCGATGCCCTGGTCAACAACGCAGGCATCGGCATGCTGGGACCGTTCGAAAGCACGTCGATGGATGCAGTACGCGATGTGTTTGAAACCAACACCTTCGGCACGATGGCCATGACGCAGGCATTTTTACCCCAGTTCAGGGCCCGCGGAACGGGCGCTGTCGTCAATGTGGCTTCGTCCGTGACACTGAAATCCTTGCCCTTGCTCCCCGTCTATACTGCCAGCAAAGCAGCGGTTGTCGCATTCACCCAGTCCCTGGCCCTGGAGCTGAAGGAATTCAATATCCGGGTTGGCGTAGTGCTGCCTGGAATGGCGCCGGAAACAGCGTTCGCCACCAACGCATCCGGGAGGATTGCGCAAACATTCCCTGAGGACTACTCGGCCACGATGAATGCGGTGATGTCGGGATTTCAAAATTACGTTGGCCCGGTGACGCATGCGATCGATGTTGCGGAAGTAGTCTGGCAGGTGGTGCAAGACGGTTCAACGGCATTCCGCGTCCCGGCCGGCGCGGATGCGGTCGAGTGGTTTAACGAAGTTACTTAGGGCGAGATGCAGGACGCTGGGACGGGATGAGCGTTTGCGGTTCGGGTAAGCCAGGCTCCGCAGAAAGCGTGTAGGCCCACAAGTTGATACGCGGCGTAGCCGATCAACTCATGGATATGCGCGTCTGCCATAGCGGAGCTTCGAGTTCCGCCGGCACAACTGTCCCCAGTTGCGGGGACAGCTTTTCAAAGCTGAGTTGCGGGATGTTCGGCCAAAGGTACGAACGTATTGGTCTTGTCAAGCGCGTCTATCGAGCCACTCTCGATATCGTAGACCCATCCGTGGAGTGTCAACCGACCTTGGGCGAGAGCCAAAGCGACCGACGGATGCGTGCGGATGTTGTTCAACTGTGCAATCACATTCTCCCGGACCATGCCGTCTATTCGGTCATTCTCGTTCGCGTGATTCTTGGACTCGTTGATCATCCGGGCGGCGTCTGCATAATGCAGCCAGTGTTTTACCGCCGGCATGTGATCCAGGCACGCGCATGTGGCAACGGCTTTCATTGCGCCGCAATCAGAGTGACCGCAGATCACGATATCCGTTACTCTCAATTGCGCGACTGCATATTCAACTGTTGCGCTGACACCTCCAGGTTCGGGGCCGAACGAGGGTACGATGTTTCCTGCATTGCGAATGACGAACAGCTCGCCAGGCTCTCTCTGTGTTACAAGCTCCGGCACCATGCGGCTGTCGGAGCAAGAAATGAATAACGCTTTAGGAGTTTGGCCAGTCGCAAGCGTCTTGAATAACTCTTTACGTGCTGGAAAGATATCCTGCTGGAAACGTAGAAAACCATTGATGATGTCGCGCATATTCAATTTAGAACAGATTCGGGGTCGTCATTATGGCTTGAATTTTCACTGGCCGTCATCTATGGCAGGTTAATTCATAACTTCGCATAATTTACAGAATTTACAATGCCACCTTTACCTCATATCACCACTCGCACAATCAAGCTGCGAGCGGGTTGGCGCGTGATATGAGGGAATTAAAAGACGCGGAAAATTTTTCCATCATGCCCAGCCATGCGGCACGCACTTCTGGCGCTTTCGAGCGCTCCATGTGAACGTCAATGAGAACGCGGCCAGCAGGCAATCCTAAAATTTCCGCTGCTCTCACGGCAGTTTCGTCACTCATAGCCGTTTTCCCGGATTGCAATAAGCTGATTGCACTGCGGCTGACTCCGAGCGACTTTGCTAACGCATAGTCGGATGGCAGGCTCAATTTCCTCTTCACCAATTCAAGATATTCAGGGGTCTTCATGTGGCTCTCCTAGGGCTAGGGCCGCCTAGACGTAGGCGGGCATAGCCGTATGATAGGCAAGTACGACTAAACGTTCAACGATAATTGACGCTTGACGTTGAGAATTGCTTGACACGTTGAGAATGACTCAACTATATTTCGGCAACGGCGGGGAATTCTCATTTGCTCCCTAGGCACCGGCCCCTCAAGGCCTCCCCGCCGTGTTTCGTCTGGGGCGCAAAAGACCTAGGGAGTCTTGCCATGTTGTCAGAATCGCAAAACAATAGACCGCGCATTCACAAAACGATCACAAGCAACACCTTCACACAAGCCAAAATTGCCATAGTGGAACGTCACTTTAGCGCCCAGTGCAGCTACAAGTGCGCGGTTGCCGCCCACGATGAAGGCCATCCCTACGCCATTTTCTGGAAGCGCGAAATAGAGCGCATGGACGAAGCCCTTGCCGAACTGGAATGCGGCGGGGTAGTGGCATGAAAAAAGCCGCCATCCTCTTCCTGCAAGGCGTGTTCTGCGGCTGCATCATCGGCGCGCCTGTCCTATTGTCCGCATTCGGCATCATAAAGGGGTGACCATGGCAGTCGTCCATCATCACGTCATTGCCGACGCAAACAAGGTGCTGAACCTGACCAACTCAATTTCGGAGCGGCTAGGGCAGGCATATCTGCTATTGAAAAATACCGGCGTCAGCATCGATCAAAAGCCGTTCATGATCATTGATGAAGTGCTTTCGGACGTGCGCGACGAGGCGCACAAGGCCATCTTAGCGGCCATTGACGAGGGCGCACTCTGATGCCGGTCATCCAGCAAGAAAAGGGCATACGCACCATCAAGGGCCTGCCGCCTCGTTGGGGCCGCAAGGCATACCGCGAACTGACGCAGGCACGCGGCGGCGTCATCGTCGGCGAACTGCCGGAGCGTTATAAGCGCCTGTCCTCTCTGCTGGATGAAGTCACTACCGCACCAATCCCCCTTAATGCCACGGATGCGGAATTATGCATAGCGGCGCTGCATCGTGCGAGCGATTGTCAGCGCCTGGACGAACGTGTGAAGGACAAGGCTGTAGTCCGTGAACGCCTGACGTTGCTGTGCGCTCGCAATGGCGTATCCGCGCCTGCCGTCGAAGACGATCGGCAATTCATCGCACGTTGCGCAGATGCCTCATGGTGGCGTCGTCAATTCCGCAAAATATTTGGAAGGATTTTCGAGCATGCTGCTATTCGTCTTGGCTTTGTTTCCGTTCGTGCTGGTGCTTATGCCAGCGATGAGACAGTTCTTCGGCGCATCGCGCAGAACCGTCGCAATGAAAAAATCCTTGCCTCGGTCAAACTGGAAAACGATCTGGGACAGGAACACGCATTGGCTGATCTGGTTTCAAAAAGCGTTGCAAACAAAAAGGTACGCCGGGGCGAGCTGATGCTCAGAATGCGCGGCTGCGAGGAAATAGCCAATGAACTCGGCCATGTGGGGGTGTTCGTCACACAGACGGCACCCTCAAAATTCCACGCCATTCTTGCCAAGACCGGAACGCCGAACCCGAACTATAACGACGCTACGCCACGCGTTGCGCAGGCGTATTTGCAAGACGTTTGGAAGTGTGAGCGATCAGCGTTCCACCGCGAGGGCATCGCCCCTTACGGCTTCCGCATCGCTGAACCGCACCACGACGGTTGCCCGCACTGGCACATGCTGCTTTTCGTCAAGGCAGAACACGCCGAACGCATGATCGAAATCATGCAGGACTATGCACTGGCCGAAGACGGCGACGAACCGGGCGCAAAGCGTAACCGGGTGAAGATCGTACGTATCGAGGCAGGGAAGGGGACCGCTGCGGGCTACATCGCCAAGTATGTCGGCAAGAACATTGACGACGAGCATGTGCCGGAACACAAGGCGCAAGACGGCAGTGTGATTCAAAAGGATCTGATCGGCGATGAAGTGATTCGGCCATGCCAGCGCGTAGAGGCGTGGGCAGCGAATTGGAGCATTCGCCAGTTTCAGGCCATTGGCCAGCCGCCTGTCACGGTATGGCGCGAACTGCGCCGCGTGACTGCGGACAAGGTGGCCGGAGCGCCGGAGCATATCCAGCAGGCGCACGCCGCCGTCAACAAGACCGAGGATAGTGCTGCCGATTTCGCCGCCTATATCCGGGCGCAAGGCGGCGTCAACATGGGCCGCTCATATCGCATCGGTGTGAAGTTGGTAGAAAAGAAGGTAGAGGGGAAATACGGGATGACAGAGGGCATGAAACCAATCGGCGTTTTCGATAGGTGGAGCGATTCCGAGGTCATCTATGCATCAAAGCGGTATGAGTGGCGCGTGGTCGGAAAAAATCGCGCCGTTGACGTTCCTTGGACTCGTGTCAATAACTGTACGCCGCCCGATTGGGTGGCTTATGCCAAAAATGACACGATATCTATCGAAGAGGTCGATTTTTCGGACTGGTTCGACAGTGAGGCATTCCGAAAAATCGAGGTAGGCGAAAGCCGACGCCTTGACATGCTCGATGCGGCCTATCAGGCGGCAATCGAAACTAGAAAACGCACTGTTTGGACAGTGCCTATGCGGAGAAATCATGCTTGAAAAAGTCAACCGGCTGTTGCTGGTGTATGGCGCGCTGCTGCCGGGCGGCGTGCGTGAAGTTTTGAAGGAATTTGCGACGGAGATAGACCGCCTCCGTAGTGAACTGAACGAACTGCGGTCACAAACCGACGATGGGAAATAACGACATGAACGCAATAACCGAAACAAAAAACCGCCTGCGCCTGCTGGTGGCCGCACTGCAAGGCATTTCCGATAACTACGGCATCACGAGCGCGCAGGCAACGAATTTCAGCGTGCAGATGCAGGAGCTTCAGGACATCATCGACAACATCGACATCGCGCCGCCTGCTGCGCCGGTGACCGTCGATGACGTAATTGCCGCGATCAGTGCCAAATTCACCGGCGTGCAAACGGCGGTTGAAGAATTGATCACGCTGGCGAATCACGCCGGAGAACCGGCAGCAGCGTAACACCTTTCAAACTGACGCGACCGGCTCACAAGGCTGGAAGTGTCGCCAACTGGCAGCGCCTTACCGGGCGCTGCAAAAGGGGATTCAAACCATGGCAAGCAAGCTCGTCGGGCGCACCGTATGCCCTGAATGCGGAAATCAAAAAGCACACGTCAAAATCATGGCCGGAGCGGACGGCACGCCGGTAGCAGGCAAGCGCCATTACCGGCACTGCCCGGATGGTGACTGCGGTGCGCAATACTTCCCCCGCAATGATCGTCAGGAGGCCGCACTGGTCGCCAAGACGCGCCCTGAAGGTGCGGCGCCGGTTCCTGATCCAGTAGCTGAACCGAAAAAGTTGACGCCTGAAGAGGTCAACGAAATCGCCGAGCGCGAGGCCGCAGCACATAACCGGCAGAGTAACGCACTGCCCGGCGTGGCAACGAAACACAAGATGGTCTTTGGTGTGATGGTGCCAGCATGAGCGCCGAACAAACAATCAGCCAGGAACAGGCCGCGCTACTTTCGAGTGCCGCCGCCGTCGATAGCACCGTCGCACCGGTCATCACACACGATGCGAACGGCAACGAAATCCCGCAAGAGGCAGACCAGCAGAGTCAGCAAGACGCCGCATTCAGCCGCAACCGCGATCTGCTGGCCATGGGAATCACGATGCTGACGCCGATGCTCCCGTTTCTCCCTACCTGCTATCCGCCTGCCACGGTCGAAGCAATTGCGGCCGCATTTACCGCTGTCGAGGTAAAACGCGGCTGGAACATTTCGGAGGCAATGACGCCGGAGGTCATGTTAGCGGTTGTGGCTGTTCCACCGACGCTACAGGCGTTTGTTTTGGGTCGCCAGTACATCGCGACACTGAGAGAGCAAAAAACGGCTCAAAACGCCTCTAATCCGTCCGACAATGAGAAGGTGATCGATGCCGGTAACCAATGACGCGCAGATATGGGCAGTCGTTGGGGCGTCCGGCTGCGGAAAAGGGCTATGGATGAAGGAGCGCATGCGGCGGCTCAAGCCGAAGCGCCTGATCATCCTTGATACGAAAAATGAAAATGCCGAGTTCGCCGAGCTCGCGCCGACGCTGTCCGATGTAGCGCGGGCGTCGTTCCAAAAGCAATTCCGAGTCCGGTATATCCCGCGTGGCCAGACAAAAAAGGCCCGTCAGGACGAATTTGAAACAATCTGCAGGATCGCATCGACGGCGAAAAACTGCATGTTCGTCATTGAAGAGCTTGGACGGTATACATCGCCCAGCTACGCGCCGCCAGCGTGGGCAGACTGCTGCAATGATGGGCGGCATGACGGCTTGCACCTGATCGCCGCCTCGCAGTTCCCGGCGCAGATTGACAAGGCGTTTCTCGGCAACGCTACGGTCATCCATTGCGGCTATCTCGGCGAGGAAAACCACCGCAAGGCAGTGGCGCAAAAGATGGACATTGATCCCCAGCGCATCAAGGACTTGCAAGACCTTGAATTTCTGCATTTCGACCGGCGTAGTCGTCAGGTCACAAAAGGCGTTGTAAAAAAGCCCGGCGCGTAGGAAATCGACGCCCCTATCCCTAGGCGGGGGTAGGGGTAGTCCTAGCGGCTGCGGCCCCTCTATTTTTCTCCCTCGCAAACTGGTTTCATTGAGTCTGATTCAACGAATTTGAAACGGACATGCTTAAGTACTTTCCATCGTGGGAACACATCACACAAGAGGTTATTGCGACTGGTATTGCGGTCGTGTTGGTTGCCTACATCGTGTCGAAGAGTCCGACGCTGAAAGCCTTGGTCAAGTCATACGATTCTTAACCTGAGGGAACTCATGAAAACCTATCTGAAACAAGCCGCCTTTGTGCTGGCCGTCTATGCGATCGCTAAGGCCGTCAACAACAGCGTAACGATCCCGGTCGTTGGCGCGTATCTGCCGAAGTAATCGACGCCATGAAAGACGCCATCAAAACAGCAGTAGTGACGCTGGCGGTCATCTTCGTGTTGAACCGTATCAGTCTCACTCGCCCGCTGGTGCAGACCGCGCTGCAATAAGTAAAACTTGAAAACCATGGCTCACAAGGCTATGTAATTCGTCAACTGGCGGCACCTTACCGGGTGCAGCAAAAGGGAACGCAAAAAATGATTAATTATCCTCTGCAACAACCTGTAGGCGTCGTGCCGGGCGGCATCGCCACCCTGACCATTCCGGCAGGCGCGAAGCAAACGCTGGTCGGCGTCAAGCTGCAATTGAACGGCACCACGTTCGACAAGACCAAGATTCTCAAGGTGAAGGTAAAGATCGGCGCTCGCCTGATCTGGGACTTGACCATGGATCAGCTCAACAAGATCAATGGTTACAAGGGCAATGCGGACAACGCACGCTATGTGTACCTCGATTTCACTGAGCGCGATCAGGCCATTTTCCCGGTCAAGGAAATCGGCGGCATCGACCTGATCGCCGCTATGCCTATCGGCAACGTCATTGTCGAAGTAACGATTGACGCGACAGCCGTTGCACCGTCCATCAACGCAATCGGCTATTTCGAGCCATCGCAGGCGAATCCCTACGTGCTGAAATACCTGAACTATCCGGCATCGTCAGCGGTTGCAGGCAAGTTCACCCTGCCGCTGAATTTCCGTGGTGCGCTGCTGAAACGCACCTGGCATTTCTACGGCGGCGCGAATTTCACGGCGGTGACCGATGGCAACATCAATCGCACCGAAGTGAAGAAAAACGGCGCGGTGATCTTTGACCAGACCTGCCGCGATGCACGTTTCGATCAGGTGCAGCAAAAGAAGACGCCGCAGGCAAATACGTTCGTTGTCGACTACATCATCGACAACAACCACGATGCGCAGCAAACGACCATCAGCAACACGGCAGCGGGCGCAAGTGCGTTCGATACATTCGAAATCAATGCCTACCTGACGGCGGCAGATTCGATTCAGTCCGTGGTCGAGGCCATCGACGTCATCAACAACCTGTAAGGGGTCGCCATGGACAGTGTCGCGCAAGCTGCGTGGCCGAACGGCACCAATTACGGGACCATGACGCCGCAAAGCCTCAACAGTCAGGCGGGCGACTGGTCGGACATCCTCTTTACGGGGCTGGCCGGGGCCGCAGTCAATGCGGCTTATAACCTGTCTGACACGGTCGGCAATCCGCCGCAACCCGGCATCGGTATCAGCATCGGCACCAACGGCAACATCATGCCGCTGATCGTCATCGGTGTGGTTCTGTACGCCTTGTTTTCGAAGGGCTAAACCATGGCAATGCCAATGAGCTTATCGGCGTCGGGCGGTCCGGCGCAATCGGGCTCAAGCTCCAACGCCGGGGTAAGCCTGCCGATCAGCCTGCCGCAAGTTTTTGACGGCAGCGGCTGGGTGGTGAACATCAAGGGAACTGGCAATCAATCGGCTACAGGCTCCAGCGATGCGAATGCGGGTGCAGGCGCATCCAGTTCGCTGACAAGTAAAAACTGGCTCCTGTACGCCGGTGCTGCGGTGGTGATATGGCTGATCGCACGTCGATCGTAAGCATGTGCCAGTGTGAGCCGGAAGAAGTCCGGCCCATGCTGGCGGCAGCTTACAACGCCCGGACGATCACGGACGGCGGCAAGCGTTCGCTGGATGACCTGATGAGTCGGGGAATGTGCTTCAAAGTCATGCAGGACGGCGAAACGGTAGGGGCTTACGTGCTGAAAACGGACGGCCCTGAAATCTGGGTAGCCATGGCAGCAGGGCGCGCATCGGTAGACCTGTCGGCGGCAGGGCTGGCGCTGATCGAGCAGCAATCACAGCAGTTCGACAGCATCGGCTTTCAAACGCGTCGGCGCGGTATGGTGAAAAAGGCGATGAAGGCGGGATACGAAATTCACGGCTACATCATGCGAAAGAAAATTAAATGCGGTTAGCGGAATTCAAACGAAAAGCGACGTGCGCATACCCCGGCTATCGGATGGGCGGGGAGTCAAGTAGCGACTCGTCAACGCGCACAGAATCGACGGTCAACAACACGACCAAATACGCCGATAAGCGCATCGTCGGCGGCGACGGATCGCTGGCGGTGTCCGGCAATGGAAACTCGGTGGTGATGACGGATGCCGGTGCCGTGAATGCGGCAATTGACTTGGCCGGGAAGGTATCGACAAAGGCGCTCGATACTACATCGACCGGTATTACGGGCGTCATCGACGCGCTGAAAACCGTGGCGGCGTCGAACAAAGATACGTTTGAGCAATCGCTGAAACTGATCGGCGATAACGCCGATGCGACAAATGAGGCCTTCAAAAAAGCCAATGAAGAAGTCAACGGAAATCGCGTCCTTGTGGTCGTCGGCATGATCGTCGTGGGCTATGTGGTGGCGACATCGGGGGTATTGAAGTGATCGATTTTCCATTCAAGTTAGCCGTAGGCGAAGCCGTTCAAGCGAATCTGTACGGCAGCATGGTCAAGTATGTGGTTGGCAGTGCTGGCGGCGCTGATTCGTCCATTCGCGTGAAGACGGACGGCGGCGACGAATACGTGCTGTTGCCGGGACAGGGATTTAAGTTCGACAACAAGACATTCACGAAACTGAATATCAGCAACGCGGGCGGCGTGGCGCCGGTCATCGGGCGTTTGCTGCTGGCAGATAGCGAGTTCATCGACAACCGCACATCGGGATCGGTGGAAGTAATCGACGGCGGCAAAAATCGCGTGATGGCAGGCATCGCCTTTGCCGGTCGCGGCTATTCGACACTCAGTGCAACGTTGCTGGCAGCGGTGCAGCTATGGAATCCAGTGGGGTCGGGGAAAAATCTTTTTGTCGAACAAATCAACGTGTTTTCGTCTACTGGCGCGCCGTCAGGTCTGGGCCTGTTTTTCAACACTGCAATGCTGACCGGTAATAACGGATCAGTGGTTTGCAAACGGGCGGGCGGGCCTGCTTCAGTTTCGTCTGTGCACAATGATTTTGTTGCGGTGTCGCAGCCTGGAACAATGATTTCACTCGATCAAACGCAAAAAGGCTACAAGTTCTCGGAACCGCTTTGCCTCCCGCCCGGTAACGGTTTGGTGGCATATAACGCGGCGGTGAATAACGATGTCGGCGGATCGTTTGAGTTCTTCGAAGAGAGCGTTTGATGGATGACGATCTGCTGATTGTGGCGGGGCTGCTGGTGGCGGCTTACATCGTCATGTCGGCGGGTGAGGGCGGTGGTTCGCCGATAAGCGAATTTACCCTGATATCTGATCCGGTGACAGTCGGTGACGAGCAATCGAATTTTATTTATGACGCGGTGGACAACATGGCAAACATGGTAACGGGCTGGCCTTCGGGGTCTGGCCCATATCAACAAACAATCACGAACGCGGCCAGCACCAACGGCGTGCCGGTTTCTATTCTGGCGTGGCTGCTCTGGAAAGAAAGCCGCTACCGCCCGGAAATCATTGATGGCACCGTGCGTAGTGGCGTCGGCGCATTGGGCATCGCACAGTTTATGCCAGCGACGGCGCGTGAAGAACTCGGCAGCGAAGCCGCCGCGCTCGATCCGTCAATCGCTATTCCCGGCGCGGCCCGCTATCTGGTCAAGCTGTACCGTCAGGCTGGCTCATGGGCTGGCGCACTGGCGGCGTACAACTGGGGCATTGGCAACGTGACGCGCAAGGGGCTGGATGCAGCGCCGGCAGAGACGCGAGATTACTACACAACCATTTTGGCGAAGGCCGGAGGTAACTACGCATGAGCAAAGCAATCGGAGGGGGCGGCGGCAGCAGCGATTTAATCCTTGTCGCCGTATTGATCGTCGGCGCGATGATGTACACGCGTTCGCGTGGCGCTATGGCAGCAGTGCCGGGCCGCACCGTCTACGCGCCGGGCAGTGCGCCAGCGTCGAACGGCTACGGTGTGGCGCAAGTGGCATCCGGCATCGTCGGCGGGCTGGCGAACTGGTTTTCCGGTAGCAGCGGTAACGGACTGCCTGACACATACAACGGCACCGACACCACGCTGAACAGCTTCGGCACCTATGGGCCTATCGGCGGTTCTATCGAGGACCCTTGGTTTGGATAAGTCGAATCTGATCATTGCGGGCGTCGTCGTGCTTGGCGTGGTCGGAGCGGCTTACTACGCCAAAAAGAAAATTGGCGGGCTGATCCCGCCAGTAGTGCAGGAGGGCGTTGAGGCGGCGGCGCTGATCGGTTCCAACTTCGGGAACATGATCACAAGCCCGCTGGAAACGTTCGGCATCCGTCAGCCAGTGAATAACACGTGGATTCTCACCCTGCCATGGGAAAACACAAACGACCCGGTTAGCAACAACGATTCGGGCATCAATTTCAATTATTTTTAAGGGGTAAGCAATGAATTTTCTGCAACGTCTGAAAGAGCCGTCCACACATGCGGGTATCGCTAATTTGCTCGGTATCGCCGTACTGTGGGGCGTCCCGACAACCACCATTCAGGCAATCAGCCAAGCCGCCGCGGGCGTGCTGTCGCTGGCGGCGATCTTCACGCCTGAAAATAAATAAGCATGAGTGCGCTCGAATTCTTCCAACTGGCGACAAGCTCAGGTGTGCTGGCTGGCGGGGTTGGCGTGCTGAAGTGGGCTTTCAGCATTGAAAAGCGACTGCTGAAAATAGAGATTCTCAACACTGTGAAAGGTAAAGTATGACGAAGAAACGAAAGCCGCTACGCAAGTCGAACGGCCAATTCAAACGACGTAAAAAAATATAAATTTTCTATCGGTCGTAGCGTAGAAAGTACCAAATATTTAAAAATAATTGAAAAGTGTTAGCCGTCGCTACACTTTCAGTATAATCTCGTAGATGTAACCGGTAAGTTACTTAACAAAAGGCACCGAAACCGCGCCAACGGAATCGGTGCCTGTAAGAGTTAGCTAACGAAATTGAGTGACGAAATTAGTAGTGCAACAGTTACTAAATCCGCATTCAACACCAGTTTGACGCCAGACAACGTCAGAGTTACTTGCAGCATCTTAGTAGCCCTTCCTTTCTGAGGCATACTTGGAAGCAACAAAGGCCCTTCGGAGGGGCCTTTGTTGTTTCTAGCCCCACCTCGTAATGTACTAGGTTTTAGTAGTAGGGCTTGCAGCTTTCTTGTATAAAATTGCTGCGAATTTCGTTTTTCCTACTATTCTTAACCGTTTTAGATATCTTTTCCGCTAACTTCATGTGGAAATGTCAGTTGCGAAAAACCGACAAACTTACGATTCACAAGAAAACGTCAGCGTAACCTCGTAATCGTCGTCGCCGCCAAGACCCGGAACCCATGCGCCCACATAGGATGCAAGATCGCTGGCCTTGTTCAATGCGCGGTTGGTGGACTCGCTCACGACGCCCTTGTATTTGGTCTGTTCGGCGCTGATGACATGACGCTTGTTCGATTTGCTGCAGGTCGACTCTGCGACCTTTAATGCGGCTTTCTGCGCATCGTTTTCGGACTCGCCGAAACCTGTTGTGCGGAACGTGCCACCAGCCAGTGGGACAACGTTAGCCGGTTTGCTGGATGCGCAGGCCGTCACTAAAAGCGCCAGGGTGATCGATGCAAGGTATTTCATTGTCATTTTTTGATTCCTCGATTCTGATAGGTTGTTTTGGTGCGGAAAATTCAATGACATCTGCACCGACGATGCCAAGCTGTTTGCGAACCGGCGTCATGTTCATCTGCCGGGCGCGTTGTTCTGATTCAAACTGCTGTAGGCGTAGAAGCTCTGGAATCCACCACGGCAATTTTTCTTTTCCATCAAGCCAGTTTCTAACTGATCGTTCTGACCGGCGTAGGCGTCTGGCAACGTCCTTGACCGGCACCCCCTGAACGTAATACGCAAATTCGTTCGGGTTCCCATACCGCAAATTTGGATAGCGCATTTTTTAGTTGCTCTTTTGTTAAAAAAAGAGCCGCCCAATTGTAAAGAGGCGGCTCCATTCTTGCAGGTATGCTGTTGAGGTTGGTGGCATCGTAATTTCGCATAATTTACATTATGTAAAATTGTATTCGTAAGTTATGGGGCCTTATCCGGCTTGCGTTTGGCACGAATATACCTCGCAATTACGCCGTTTAATTCCCTGGTCCCAGATAAAAAGCCCCGACACTCGGGGCTTTTTTACTTGCTATAAGAGACGCCGTTCATGAGGAAGACCGCCGCAGATATCCGGGTCTACTTTTTCCCAGGCAGCATTGCTACCTCGAACGTTCTCGTGTACCGGTGACCATCAAGGGACACACTAAATGTATAAGTGCCAGCAGCAGCTACAAGGGGACGCAAGGCAACTACTATGTTCATCGCCCCGTCTGGTGACGGCTTATCTACAGTTTGAGATTGTGGACTTAATAGCTCAACACCGGCTGGAGATAATAGCGACATAACCGATTCAAATTGGCCAATGCCATCGCGGAAAACCATTAACAGCGTCAGCGAACCGACCAACGCCTCCCCCTCGGCCACACCGGGATTCGGCAAAAAACCGACTTTGGTACCCGGTATCATGCCGAGAATGGTTATTTTTCCATCGGACTCTGGCCGCACATCTTCGCATAAGATGAAATAGACATCTCTATCGGACGGGAGCGACTTGACATTCGACATTCGTAATCCTCGTTTTTATTTTAGTAATCTATGCAGGAACAACCGCCCGAGAAGCATTAATTTTGACGGATTGATGCCGCGCCATGCTAGGAGCGGTGGTCTTATAAAAAGACGCTCTTTCAGGGAAAAACTGCGTTTTACTTAATTGCTGGTTGAGCTTCTTATTTAGCTCAACGAAGGCGACAAAATTTGAATACTCGACGACGTTGATACTCGCATCCATAAGCTTACTAAGTTGGCCACCATGGGAATCGACCAAGTTTGGGAATGCCATTTCGATGAAAATATTATTTTGAGGAGTTGGTCCGAGTGGAAGTGACCGAGGCTCTAAGTTAGGATTGCTAACTGTCACAAGCGGTTGGATCAGCGCGACATCACTGAGTTCTTCAGAAAAGAAGATGCCAGCTTTCTCCAATAAATAGAGGCAGGCAAATAACACTGCTGCACAGCCGACAAAAACGCCTGCCGCCATAAAAAGAAAAATAGTCATATCAGCCCTTCCACAAAAATGGCAATAAATGCAATGCAGTGATACCTAGCACAGCGGCCCAGCACCCTACATATGTGGCTTTGACCTTGAACTTTAAACCATTACCTACGATTTTTTTACGAAGTGGATATTTCTTTAACGTGGGCTCTCCTTTTATGACCACGAAGAGCCAAGAAAAAAAAGAAAACAAGAGTAACGTTAAACATATCTGGATAAAAGCTGCGGCAAAATCGGGGCGGACAACGAATTTCTGAAAATCGGACGATGTCCAAATCATTCCTATGTCTAACGCAATAAGACCTAAGAGCCAATCTCCACCCGATGAGATCAACCGATCATCTTTGTTGATACGTACGATAATGTTCATCGCAAGTAGAAGAAATGGAACGCCAGCAACCGCCATCCAGTAAAGAAAATCTTTAAGCATTTTGTTCTCTATTTGTTTTATGTAATAGCTTATTAGATATATTGGCAATAATACACTAGTTAGAGAGGCGACTACTTTCCTGAAAAATCACGCGCATTTCATCTGCACCGATGACTTCGCGCTCGAATAATTCAAGCTGCATCATTTCCCCGTGACCCCTAATTTTTTAGAGTCACTGTAATGCGATATGCAGATGGAAATTTTCAACATTTCTCAAATAGGCGAACTAAGAAGTTTTACAGGCACTGAACCAATAAAATCCGTTCAGTCGATCATGAAACTGCTTCAAATCGTCATAGCCCTTCATCACAAATTCTTGCGCTACCAAGACAATCAAATCGCGTGTCGGCGTATCGATGGCAAACCAGAGCTTGCTTTTTTCGGTTTTGGAATTCCCCTTGACGACCAATAGCTTTTCTTATTGAAGCGCCCTTCTTCCAGATTCTTCGATACGTACTTACTGATGTAGCTGGCGATGCGATGCGCCCAATCACCCCACTCCCAATTTCACCGATCATTACCAATCATGACCGGGTCCGCCGACGTAGTCTGAGAAATCCAGTTGATCCAGTTGCCGAACAACAGATGCGCATGGCCGCGCCACTGGTTTCTGGGACGCTGGGTTTCGCAGTCGCCGGGAAAATAGTTACGAGGAAGACAAATTCCTTTTCCCTCGTGCCGGTCGCGAAAGTATTCGTCGGCAAGCGTCGTCGAGTCGTACTCGATGTGGTTGAAGATGTGAAGCGCGTAATGTCGTGGATCGTCGAGCAGACAAAGCCCCGTCTCGGTCGAATCGATGAGTACCGAAATGCCGCTGTCCGGCGGAATGTCGGCGCGCCGCATTTCCATCCAGCGCGACACCGGAACAGGGAAATCGTCGGGCAAGCCTTTCAGGTACGGCGAGCCGCTGTCCAGTCCGCAGTGACTGAACACGCCAAACGCTTTTTCACTCAGTAAATATCTCGGCATGCGGTGGAAATAATGCATCGCCGCCTGGGCTCCCCAGCAGATGTTGAGGCAACTGTGGACGTTGGTCTGCGTCCAGCGGAAGATCTGCGTGAGCTCGTCCCAGTAAGCAACCTCTTCAAAAGGCATCTTTTCTATCGGCGCACCGGTAATGATGAAGCCGTCGAATTTCTGCTCCTTGATGTCGCTCCAGTCGCTGTAAAACGACGCGAGATGTTCGCCTGATATGCTTCTGGGGACATAACTGGAAGTCTTGATGAGAGTCAGTTCGACCAGCAATGGCGTGGCGCCCAGCAAACGGGCAATTTGGATTTCGGTATTGATCTTGTTGGGCATGAGGTTCAGTAAACCGATGCGCAACGGCCGGTGATCTTGAACTGCCGGGCCCTCCTCGTCCATCACGACGACACCCTCCATTTTGAGCGTGGATAGTGCAGGCAAATCTTTGGGAATTCTGATGGGCATTGGCTTCCGAGTGTTTTTGTCTCTCATGCTATCACCGGTATTTTCAGCGGCTATACCGTGCGTCTCACTTGTTAAAAAAATTTTCCGGCCATCATTTAACGCATACACTACCGGCTGAACTGCATTTGATCACCAACAAGAACGATGGATACCCCCGGGAAGATTGCTGTTTTGCCGCATCGGATTGATCTGTGGTGCTGTTTTAGCGACAGCGTCAGCGATGAGCATTTGCATCTGTACCGGCGATCTCTGCTCAGTCCCGAAGAACGCAAGCGCGAGCTGCGTTTTCATTTCGAGCGTGACCGCAAGCAGTTCGTCATTACCCGAGCCCTGGTGCGCAGCGTGCTCTCGCGCTATGCCGCGCTGGCTCCGGCGGCGTGGGAATTTGCCGCCAGCAGCCACGGCCGCCCGCAGGTCGTGCAGGATGCGGCAAAGCATCTTTGTTTCAATCTATCGCACACTGCCGGACTGGTGGTGATGGCAGTCAGTGCCGCCCAGGAAATGGGCGTGGACGTGGAAAACATCACCCTCCGCTCCGCTCCGCTGGATGTGGCCGACAGTTTTTTTTCCCCTGATGAAGTGGCCGGTCTGAATGCGCTGCCAATTGCTCAGCGTCATCAGCGTTTTTTTGAATACTGGACCTTGAAGGAAGCGTGGATCAAGGCGCGCAGCATGGGACTGTCAATCCCACTGGATCAGTTCAGCATGGATCTGGAAACAGTGGGCCGGGCAAGCTTGCAAACGCAGTTGGTGGCGCAAGCATCGACGTGGCAGTTTTTTCTGCTGTCGGTGGACGACGATCATCTGCTCAGTGTGTGCACCCGCCAAGAGCAGCCCTTGCAATTGCGCGTACACCATTGCCGGCCGCTCCTGGACGAATCCATGTTGCGTCCGACGCTGTTGCGGAAAACGCGGATTGACGCATCCATGTGCCCCGACAGCCCTTTTTCCTGATGCCGTTTGCCTCCCGGACAAAAAGAGAAAGATATTGTCAAGCCAAGTTCCCAAGCCGTATGATGAACTCATTAAAACAGCAATCTCACCGCCATCGATTTCACGCTGAAATTGTCGACACACTGTGTATGGCGTTATGCATCAATCAAATCTGCAGACCAGGATTTATAGGGAAGCGCGATCCGGCGCCGGATTTGATGCGGATAGCGGAATATTTTCGCTCATGCTCCACACCTTCGTCCATCCGGACAAAGACCGGATTGTCTCGGCAGTAGAGAAGCCGTTCAAAGAATACATCAAGAGTTCATTGGACCCGCATCTGGCAGCGGGTCTGGAAAAGGAAACCGCCGGCATGCGGGACGGCCGCGCACTCACCGGCGAGGAAAAAGAGAAAATCATCGACTACGCATTCCAGCGTTATTTCGGGACAGCGGCCATGTTCGGCAATGTCGAACAAGCCAGCACCATCGTCGACAAAGCCATCCAGGCAGGCGTCAACGATATCGCCTGCCTGGTTGACTTCGGCATGGACTACGACACAGTCCGGGATTCCTTGCCGTATCTGCAGCAACTGGTCAAACGGTTTCGACCGGCATCGGCATGAAGGCGCCCGCTCCGCTCACCCGCGCCGCGCTGCGCCGCCTGCATGCGCAGGATGTGATTCTCAGGCATACGTCCCTGGCCGGCGCCAGCATGGTCATTCCCGTGCCTTTGCTGGACATGGCCACGGCGCTCACGGTCCAGGTCCGGATGGCGAAGAAACTCTGCGTGCTGTACGGCGCCGAATTCAACCGTACTGCGGCGCGCGGCATTATCACCGGCGCCCTGGGCGGCTTGTCGCCTGACAGCGTCAGTGCCACGGCGCTGCGCTACCTGTCGTTTGCGAGCTACTTTACCGGCACCCTGCCCTCGGCCGGCCTGAGCGCCGCGTATACCTACGTCCTGGGAGAACTGCTGCTGGAACGGCTGATCGCCGGCGGCCGCATCGACCTGCCTTCGCCACGCGAAAGCAGGTCTTCGGCACCGCCGGCATTGCCTCCGGCAACGGCCTGACTCAATCTCGCAGGCAGCCTAGCGCTGGGGTGGAACAGGCGGAACGGATGGGACAGAAGGAACGGGCGGATGGTCGCGTGAGGCCCGTTGCTCCTTGCGATGTATTTCGCGCGCCTGGAGATCAGCGGCAAGCGCCGCCGGTCTGCCGGCAGTGACGTCAGGTTTTGCAGAAGCCGTTTTCTCTGCTGGCGCTGGAGTTGGAGTTGATGTTGGCGCTGATACTGGTGCCTGCGCCGGCATTGGCCCCGGGGCCACGCTCTTCTTGCCGCGCGTTCCCGATTTCAGCTCCTGGGTTGTATCGCCCCTGCCGATGTCCGCCTGCGCAGCCGCCGCTTTGTCCCTGGCCTCCTTCTTCTCATGCGGCGCGCTGTCGCCGTTGATGGAAATCAACGGCATGCCGCCGGTCTTGTCGCTGCCGATCACCACCACCTTGGCGTTCTCCGAACGGGCCAATTCCAGCGTCGCTTCAATGCCGCGCCAGCGCAGGTAGGCGTCCGACATGCCGCCGCTGATGATTTCCTGGAAGTTGCGGATGCCGAGCGCTTCCACGCGCTTGCGTTCACTCTCTTGCTGTTCCTTCTCGACGATCAGGGCGTATTGTTCCACTTCATGGCGCGCCACGTTCTTGCGCACGATGGCATCCTCCACGCCGTCCGGCAGGACGATGCGCTTCACCAGCACGTCTTCGATCAGGATCCAGTTTTGTCCGGAACGCAGTTCCGTATTGAAGCGATTCTTGATGTCGTAGCGCACCGACTCCGAGATCTGGTTCTGGATTTCCAGGCGATGGCTGGTATAGATATCCTCCGGACGATAAATCGCGATCACATCGCGTGCGCGCGCCCCTACCGACTGCCCCAGCAGCGTCTCGGCATAATCCGGGCCGGCATATTTGTGCAGTTCGCCCAGGTGTTGGGGAATCACCCGGAAGCGCCATGCCAGCGTCACCAGCAGCTTGAGGCCATCGGACGACAACACTTCGAACTCGCGCTCCACGCTCTGAAGGCGGGCGTCGTAGACATAGATCACATCCCAGGGCAGCATCAGATGCGTGCCTTCTGTTTCCACATGGTCGATCACGGTGCCTCCGCCGAAGCGCTTCCACAGCACGCCGAGATGACCGGCCGGGATCGTGACGATCATCGACGGCAGCAGGAACACCAGCATCACCACCAGAACCACGCCCGCGATCATCAGGTCGTTGCTGAAAAACCGCAGACGTCGGCGCAATCGCTCGCCGATGGGTTCGAACGGCGGCTGAAGCTCTTGTGTGGTGCTCATGTTGCTGCTCCCTTGCTGGAGATACTGGTAACGCGGCCATCCTCAAGATGGAGGCGGCGGTCTGCATGATGAAAATATTTATCGTCGTGGGTGATCGCGATGACGGTGATGCCGGCGGCACGCAGACGCGGCAATACCAGCTGGTAGAACTTGGCGCGGAAATGCGGATCCTGATCGGCCGCCCATTCGTCGAGCACCATGATCGGCGGATTCTCCAGTTGCGTCGCTACCAACGCGAGCCGCTTGCGCTGGCCGGTCGACAAATCAACGGTGGAAAAGCGGCGGCCATCGAGATGCGCCTTGTTTTCGACTTCCATTTCGTCGATCAGGCTCGCCGCGCGTTCCCGGTCGATGCGCTCGACGCCGTACAGCGTGGGGAAAAGATGGAAATCGGAAAACACCGCGCCGAATATATTGCGATAACGCTGCATGTCGGCCCTGCCCACCAGCCGGCCGTCGACCAGAATTTCGCCGGAATCCGCCGGGTAGAGTCCGGTCAGCATTTTGACGAAGGTGGTCTTGCCGGAACCGTTGCCGCCGGTGATGAACAAGGTCTCGCCACGCCGTATGCTCAGGTCGATCGGGCCGACGACAAAGCGTTCGCCGCCCTCGCCCCGCGCAAAGATAAGATGGCGCAGATCGATAGTCTCGAAACCGTCAAACGCGGGCGCTGCCGCAGTTGCCATTTCCCGCTGGTCTCCCGTGGCGATGCCTTGCTCAACGTTTTCGTCAAACAGTTGCTCCAGCTTCAGCAGGTTTTCGGCGGCCGCATTGGCCACCGTGATCTGCGGCGCCGCAGAAATCACGCCGGACACCGGGCCCACCAGGAACAGCACCGCCGTCAGCACCTTGACCGTACTGTCGGCGAAGGTGCTG
This sequence comes from Herbaspirillum sp. GW822-FHT03A08, assembly GCF_058801885.1. NCBI lineage: Bacteria > Pseudomonadati > Pseudomonadota > Betaproteobacteria > Burkholderiales > Oxalobacteraceae > Herbaspirillum > Herbaspirillum sp. GW822-FHT03A08. The sequence goes on from NZ_JBXANR010000005.1 coordinate 443,293, forward strand.
CTCAATGCGGGCAAAATAAAGACCAGCGTGCCAAGCAGGATGAAAATGGCGACTTGCGAAAAGACGAAATTGACGCCCAGCGCGCGCTGCGCCAATGAACGAAAGAACGCCGTCCGTCCGGACACCATGACGGCGTCCTGCAACAACTCGGCGGCACGGCGGCTCGACAGTTTCACTTCCTTGAAACCGGCCAGCAAGCCTTCGACCATTTCGTGCAGTGCGACCACTTCATCGTGCGCGCGCCGCAGGTCGATGCTGGCGCGCTCGCCGCGCATGCGATACAGCCGCGCAGCCACCAGCAGGACCACGATCACCAGCGCCAGCGCCGGGAGCGACAAGGTCGCGATGTAAATGGTGGTCCAGAAAATCATCATCACCGCCTGAACGCCGAGGATCAGGCTGCCGGCAGTCTGCGAGATGGTCTGGGTATCGGTGTTGATGGCGGAAAAAATGGCGCCATGGCCGATTTTTTCGACCCCCAGCAGTTCGCAGTCGGCCAACTTGCGGATCAGGCTGCGGCGACGTTCGTCGACAATCCGCTCGACCTCGTCGGTGGTGGTCTGCAAGACGTAGCGCTGGCTGAAGATATACACCAGCAGCGCCAGGCCGTAGAGCGCGACCGGGATAAGCTGGCTGCCGCCTCCGGCCTGCCTGGTGGCAGCGAAATTGACTACCGCCAATATGCCGGTGCTGGCGCCGCCGGCCAGCAGCGCCATCAGGCCGAGGCGCTGCAAAGAGGTCTGCGTGTCGCGTATAAGAAGTTCGGTCAGGCGCATCAGGTCATCGCTCTGCCGGACCGTTGGAAAAGGTTTTGCTCTTGTCGTCGATGGCGGCAAACAGCAACACATAGATAAATGCCACCAGCGGCGTCAGCAAAAACGCGACCACGAGTGTGCGCAGCCATCCTAGCCTGCTCTTGCGCGCGATGAAGGCTACCAGCAGGCACAGCACGACATAGATTAAAAATGCGATAGACATGATATGGCTCCCTGTTATTTCTTGTCCTGGATTTTCAAAGGCACGGCGCCGTATTCCAAGGCCCGCACGTCCTGCGCACAGCTCTCGCCTGTGTCGTACAGGCATTGGATGACTTCCGCTTCGCCGGTCGTTTCTTCGCAGCTCGGGGTGTCGAGCACACTAGGGAAAAAGTGTACGTCCTGCTTGCCGGTCTTGATCAGATAGAAGCGCGACAAGGTGCTGCCGATGGTCTTGCCGGCCTTCTTGTAGCGGATGCCGACGACCAGTTCTTCGAGCGTCTGGTTAGACGAATTGGTCAACTGGATCTGCGGCGAACAAGTCGGTTTTCTGTTGCCGCCGTCATTCGCAACCATGATCGCCTGCGGCACCGCGAGATAGATCAGGCCTTTAGGACGGCGCTTCTTGAGCAGTTCCTGCAATGGCTGATCGGACACGAAGGCGCCCGCGCCCAGATGATGAGCGGCATCCTGAGCATGAGCCGGCAGCGTGCAGACTAACGCTGCCAGTGCCGTCAACAGCACCCCTGCCCTTTTTGCGTTGCGTCCGACGTCCGGCGGCAATATTCTTTTGTTGTTCATGAGACAGCTCCGCTCAGGCGGAGACAAGTGATGATAAGTCGGCCGACCGCGCAAGCGCGAGGTCGGTGTTCAAGGCCGGGCAAAGATCGATGCCGCGGAGAAAGAAATGATCTCCGGCAAATTCCCTCAGGACGAAACCGGCTGTCGTAAAACGCCGCCAGCCAGCCATGCTTTTCGCATCGGCATGCACATCATGGATGCCGGCATAGGCCGCGATGGGATACGAGGCAGCCGCAGCTGTAGCCGCAACGCCGGCATCCGCGTCGAGGGGTGCGGCCGCGAGCGCAAAATCGGCACGCATGAGCGGCAGCGTCAGATCCCAGAATTCCTGCTCGTCCGATAGCTCCGCCGGAATCCCGCCGTAGCGCAGCAGCAGCGCTTTGAACGCATGGTCATCCAGCCCCGCGGCCTGCAGCGCCGGCGACGGCAAATCCGGAGGCAGGTGCGCCGCGACGATCAGGCGTACCGGCGCCTTGCCGGCAGCAGCCAGTCTGGCTGCCAGGGCAAACGCAAGGCGCGCACCCATGCTGTAGCCGAACAAGGCATAAGGACGATCAAGCAGCGGTGCCAGCGCTGCCTGCAAGGCCGCCAGCATCGCTTCCCATGCGTGCAGCGGCGCTTCGCCAATACGTGTCTCGTGTCCGGGATACTGAACCGGCGCCACGCCTATTCCCGCCTCCGCCAGGCGGGTGCGCCAGGGCAGGAAATTGGATGCCCCTCCGCCAGCGAACGGCAGACAAAACAGGCGTGTGTGGGCGTCTTCCCGGCCCGCACCGAAAGGAAACCATGCACTTGATTCTTGTATGACGGTCATGAGAAGAGATTCATTCCACGGGATGCATGCCCAGCCGGCAGCTGCCGAAACCGGGCGCGTAAAAATACCGGAAGTGCATTCACTTCCGGCATGCAGTTTTCTCCAGGTCGTTCAGCCCGGGATCAGACCGCGTCTGCGTCCTTCTTGCTTCCGGAAGCGTGCTTCTTCAAAAACTCCTTGCCTTCCTGAATCTGCTCCTTCAGCTTTTGCCCCATTTCTTTCGTGTTGACGTCGAGCACGGTGCCGCCCGATTCAAAATGTTGCAGGAACAATTTGCCGACTGCATAGGTTGCTGCGCCCGCCAGTGTGGACTGCGCCAGCACGCCTGCGGCCATACCGACGCCCGGGATGAACTTCAGGACGCTGCTGACCGGACCGGCGATCACCAGCGGCAGATATCCGCTGAGTACCGAAGCCAGCAGTTTCTTGCCGCGCTCATCGGACAGAGTAAAGCCGTAGAGGCCGCCGATCTTGCGCAGCAGGCTCAGTTGCACGCCTGTCAAGGCGATCAGGTCGAGGCCGGGAACCGGCAAGATGCCCACGCCCATCGCGGTGATGGCATGGTTTTTGATGGAATGCAGCGCCTCGTTATTGCGCTCGGCCGGTGTCAGTTCCTCGGCATGCTCTGCTGCCGGTTCTTCTGCTGCGATCGTTTCATCGGTAGTTTTCATTGAAATCTCCTTCGTAAATTAAACACCCTGAAGCGCATGAGATTGTTGATAGCTCAGTAGCTCAGGGCCGGGGGAAAAGACTCTGCTGCACAGGACAACAGAGCACCACTTTCGGGAAAACGGTCGAACACAAGCCTATACACGGACAACGCATGAACAATATACGCAAACCGCGGAAATTATTCGGTATACGGCAAATATATTCAACAAATTCCCAACAAAAAAACTGATTACGGCCTTTATTCATCGCCTATGCCGGCCATCCTTGCTTACCGCCATGGAAGAGGCGCAGTTTTGCGGGTTCCGTCCGGTCCGGAGCCCCTTTCAATGCAGCCTCTACACGTCGCTTCAGACCTGCATTCCTTCCATCAGGACGCCCAGTGGCAAGTCATCCAGAACCTCCAGAAGCAAGGCATAGGATTGCAGCATGGTTTCGGCTTGCACCGGCAATACCAGGCCGGCGTCGTACACCGCGATCAGGTGCAATTGGTCTCCCGGCGTGACCTCCAGATTGAACGGGTAATGCCACTGATCGCAAATGGCGACCTCGCTGACTTGCAGCGCAGCGTTGTCGCTTCCGGCATCGCCCAGCGGATAGTTCTGAATGCGCAGCGCCGTTCCGAACAAGGCGTCGCCGTCCGGCAAGCCGGCGCACTGCGCGATTTCCGACAATGCCAGCGCGGCATGCGCCGTCGCGGAAACGCGCCTGCGCTGCAGTTGCAGACAGGCATCAACGAAGCCGATTGCGGGATCGATCTGGCAGCGTAAGGGCGGCGTGTTGATCAGATTGCCGACGATAGTGTCGATACCCTCTACCTCGGCCGGACGCAATACGGAAGTGACGCCGAAACAGATGTCATCCGCGGCGCGGTGGCGCGCCAGCACCAGTCCCCAGGCCAACATGAAAACACTCGGCGCAGACAGGCGATGCCGGCGTGCAAACGCGTGCAGGCGCGCACCGGTTCCCGCTTGCGGCTGCCACGCGATTTCCGCAAAGCGGCCGCTGCAGGCTGTCCCCTGTTTCGCCGGCCAGCGCGAGGGTCTCATCCCGGCCAACTCGTCGCGCCAGAAGCAGCGCGCAGCCGCGCCGTCCTGGCGTTCCAGCCAGTCCAGGAAAACACGGAAGTCCGGCGCCGGCGCGGCCAACGATTGTTTACCGTAGGCGGCGGCGACCTCGCCGAGCAATACCGGCATCGACCAGCCGTCGATCAACGCATGGTGATAAGTCCATACGAAACGATAACCGGCGCTCGTTTGCAACAGCGCAAAGCGCATCAGCGGCGGCGTGGCGAGATCGAAGCCGCGCTGCCGCTCTTGCCGGCAATAGGCCTCAAAGATGATGTCTGACTCTTGTTCCGACGCGCCGCGACCATCCTCGCGCTGCCAGGCAAGCGCTGAGACTTCGCCGAAACGCTGACGCGTCTTGCCGTTCTCTCCTTCAATGAAGCAGGCGCGCAGCGACAGATGCCGCGACACCACGGTTTGCCAGGCAGCGATGAAGTCCTCCACCCGCAGTTCCGCCGGCAAGCGAGCGGTGAATTGCACCACATAGGCGGACGACTCCGGATACGCAGCGGTATGCTCCACCATGGCAGCTTGTTGCGGCGCCAGGGCGTAAGCCGCTGCGCCTGTATCCATGGCCGCTTGCGATGCAGATGAGGCGATCGCTTCTGGCGGCACCATTTGCCCCGGCGTCTGTCCCGAAGTCTGCACAACCGCCTGCAGCCAGCCGCACATGCCGGCACACAGCCGGTCGGCGAATTCCTGCGCCAGCACGCGCGGATCGAAGTTCAGGTCCAGTTGCAGGCGTCCGCCGGCGATCATGGCGTTGACTTCCAGCACATACGGGCGCGGCGTCGATGGTGCAAAACCGGCGCCATCAGCTTCCGGTGCGGGCCGGACCGGCAGGCTATCCGGCCATGCCGTATCCCATTGGCCGAGGTAATTGAAGGCGATTTCCGGAACCGGCAATGCCGCCAGCGCCTCCCGCACGGCGCTGTCGGGTGACAGGAAACGCAGCACGCCGAAGCTGAAACCATGGCGCGGCATGGCCTTGAGCGCAGCGCGGATCTTGTCGATGCGATGTTCACCGAGCGGCATGGTCCATGGCGCCAGCACCGTAAACCATCCCGGTATGCCGCCAACGGAGATGTCTTCGAGCATGATGTCGCGGCCATGGGATTCGAGCGCAATCCCGATGTTGAGTTTGCCTGCGCCGCCCAGCAATTCGTCCAGCGCAACACTCAAGGCAGCCAGCAAAATCTCTTGCACCTGAGCTCCGTGACTGCGTGGAAGCTCGCGCACCAGCATGCCGGTGACGCCTTCATCCAGCGTAAAACTCCGGGTGTGCGCGGCGCCGGCAGTCGCCGCGATATCGGTGCGCAACACAGGCAGGCGTGCCAGATCATGCGGCTGTTCCAGCCAGTAAGGCAGCTCGCCGAGGGCTTGCGGGGAGACGGCATGGCGCGCTACCGCCGCCGCCCACCGTCCAAAAGACGCGCGTGCGGGAGGCAGGGTGACGGCAGCCGACTTCTGCGCTTGCGCATAGGCGTCGAACAGATCTTCCAGCAACACGCGCCACGACACGGCGTCAATCACCAGGTGATGCGCCACGACATGCAGGCGCGCGGTCGCATGTTCCCCCGCTACCGCCGGCGGCGCATACAGCACCAGCCGCAACAAGGGCCCCTGTTCGATATCCAGGCGCGTCTGATTGGCGGCCGCACCTTGTTCAAGCAAGGCGCGCCATGCATCCATCGCTGCCGGAGGCGGCACCGTTTCCAGCAGCGCCGTTGCCTGTTCCCCGAGATGCTGCTGCCAGACCCCGTCGCTCTGCCTGAAACGCAGCCTCAGCGCATCATGGCGCGCGCAAACCGCATCCAGCGCGCGACGCAAGGCCGGCACATCCAATCCGCTCGGCACCTCCAGCAAAAAGCTTTGATTGTAGTGATGCAGGTCCGGCGGATTCTGCTGTAGAAACCAGTGCTGGATCGGCGTCAGCGGTACGGGACCGGCAACCTGCGCCTGCGCCGGCGCAGAAGCGTGTTCCGCACCCTGGCTCGCATCCACCTGCACCGCCAGCGTTGCCAGCGTCGGCGAATCGGGATCCATGATCTGGTTGAGCGTCAGCGCGATGCCCTGCCGGTTGGCTTTGGACACCACCTGGATTGCGAGAATCGAATCGCCGCCGAGTTCAAAGAAGTTGTGTCCCGGCTGCACTTGCGCCACATTGAGCACCTGCGCCCAGATGCCCGCCAGTTGCCGCTCGGTCTCGCCGGCGTAGTCGCCTTCAGCATGCGCCGGCGGCTGCAGCCGCGGCGTGCTTTCCAGCGTACTTTCCGCCATCGATTCCAGCGCCTTGCGGTCGATCTTGCCGCTGACCGTCAGCGGCATCGATTCCAGCGCGATGAAAGAAGCCGGCAGCATATGCGGCGGCAGCTGTTGGCCGAGGAAATCCCGCAAGAGTGCATGCGTTATCGGGGTATGCGTTTCCAGGTAAGCCGTCAGGCGGCGGTCGCCTTCCCCGTAATGACGCACCAGCACCGCGGCGTGGCGCACCGCGGCATGTTGCATCAACGCCCCCTCGATTTCGCTCAACTCGATACGGAAACCGCGCAGCTTGACCTGGTGATCGTTGCGGCCGACGAATTGCACCCTGCCGTCGGCGAGGCGATAGCCGCGATCCCCGGTTTTATACAAGCGCGCGCCGGGAGGTCCATAAGGATCCGGCAAGAAGCTCGCCGCCGTCAGATCCGCGCGGTTCAGATAGCCGCGCGCCAGCCCTGCCCCGCCAATGTACAGTTCGCCGATGACACCGGGCGGCAGCAGTTGCATGTCGGCATCCAGCACATGCAGCTGCATGTTCGGCAGCGGCCGGCCGATCGGCAGTTGTCCGGCATTGTCGTTGTCGCCGGCCCCGGACCATGCCTCGACGCTGACTGCAACCGATGCTTCGGACGGCCCGTAGCCGTTGTAGAAACGCCGTCCGGGCCCCCAGCGCAGGACCAGTTCGGGTGCGCAGCTTTCGCCCGCGACCACCAGTGTCTGCAAATCCGGCAGGCGGCTTTCGTCCAGCGTCGCCAGCGCAGTCGGCGGCAAGGTCGCCGCGCTGATGCGCTGGTTTCGCATGAATTGTTCCAGTACTTCACCGACGCGGGCGGTATCGGCGCCGGGCACGATCAGCGCGGCGCCGGCGCCGAAGGCCATCGTCATTTCCCAGATCGAAGCATCAAATGACAGCGAAGCAAACTGCAACACGCGCGCCTGCGGCGACAAGCCGAACGCGCCGCGCTGCGCATGCGCCAGCGAACGCAGGCCGGCATGGGTGTTGCCGACGCCCTTGGGCGTACCGGTAGAACCCGAGGTGTAAATCACGTAGGCCAGTGCCTGTGCCTCAGGCGGCGGGAAGTCGCTCTCATCCGGCATATCGCTCAGGACGTTCAGGATGGGCTCAACATCCGATGCTGCAAACAAAATGTCCGGATCCTGCGTGATCGACTCGGCCTGCAATTCTCCCGCGCACGCGCTATCCGCGATCAACAGGCACGCGCCGCTGTCTTCCAGCATGAAGCGCCGGCGAGCTGCCGGATAGGCGGGATCGAGTGGGACAAAGGCCCCGCCGCAGCGCAGAATGCTGATAACCGCAATCACGTAACGCGCGGATCGCGGCAAGCACAACGCGACCTTCTTTTCGCTGCCCACGCCGAGCGTTCGCAGACGCCGCGCCAGCCGCAGCGATTCGATGCGCAATGCGGCATAACTCAGGCTGCCTTCCTGATCGCACAAGGCGATGGTGTCCGGAGAATGTCTTGCCCATTCATCGATTTGCTGCGGCAAATACGCCGGCGCGATCGCTTCGACCGGACCTCTGCCTGCCGCCAATGCCGCCTGCGCATCGAGGTCGTCCAGCGCCAGCAACTGCGCCGCCGGCCGGTCCGGATACGCCGCCATGTTGTCTAGCAAGCGTCCCAGCTGCGCCAGCAAACGTTCGGCCGCCGCAGCGGGAATGCTGCCGTCGCGATGCAAAGCCAGGCGCAGGCTTTCGCCGGGACTGCAGACCAGTGTCAGCGGATAATTGGTGCGTTCCCGTACTTGCACGTCGGCCAGTCTGACTCCGCCGCCAGCCATGGATTGCGCCTTCGGATAGTTCTGCACCAGCAACAGCGTGTGGAACAGCTCCTGATTGCCGGGCAAGGATGCCGCCTGGCGAATCTCGGTCAGCGAGGCGCCGGCATGCTGCTCTCGCTCCAGATGCTGCTCCTGCAATTGCGCCAGCCAGTCCGCCAGAGGTGTGGTGGATGGAATCGTCAGGCGCGCCGGGACAGTGGCGATGAGCATGCCGATCATGTCTTCAATGCCATCGAGTTCCGCTGACCGGCCTGAGACGGTGACGCCGAACACCACGTCGCGGCTGGCGCTGCAACGCGCCAGCAACAATCCCCAGGCCGCCTGCAGCACCGTACCGAGCGTAGTGCGCGCGCGTTGCGCCAGTGTTTGCACAGCCTGCGTGCGCGCGGGCGATAACGCTATCGCATGCACCCCGGACATCGTGTCTTGCACCGACACGGCATCGCCCGCCTGCCTGGCGAACGCCAGAGACGCCGGCTCTTCGACTCCCTGCAATGCGCGCTGCCAGAACAAGACGTCTTCGCTGCGTTCGCGCCCATCGGGCCGCTCATGCCAGCGTACATAATCGGAGAAACGCGGCGCCGCTTTCAGCCGCACCTGCACATCGCCCAAGGCCTGGCGATACAGTGCAAAGATGTCGGCCAGCAACAGCGACACCGACCAGCCGTCCAGCAACAGATGATGCGAACTCCAGACCAGCTCATGGCGCTGCTCCTCGACTTGCAACAACTGCAGTCGCAACAGCGGCGCCTGCTCAAGGTCAAAGCCGCGCGCCAGGTCGGCGCGCATCAACTCGTCCAGCGCCGCCGCGCGCGCAGTTTCATCCAGGCCGCGCCAGTCGGCGAAGCTCCACGGCAACTCAACGGCGGCGTGCACGCGCTGGCGCATGGCCGGCAGGTCGCGCCAGTGAAAGCTGGTGCGCAGCATGCTGTGACGTTGCAGCGCCTGCGTCCATGCACGCCGCAAAGCCTCGGCGTCAAGCGCGCCATCCAGCGTCAGGCAAAGCTGATTGCAGTAGATGTCGGGATCACGCAGACTGTGGAACACCATGCCTTGCTGCAAGGCCGTCAGCGGCAACTCTTCCTCGATCCTGTCCTGCTGCGGGGAAGTCTGGCTCTGTGCAGCAGCGGCGATCGCAGCGATCTCGCGCAGTGCCGCCGTTACTTCGCGCAGCCAGGCATCGATGCGCTCACGCAGCGCCTCGCCTGCCGGAAAACTGACTGCGCCGCAAAGGCAGCCGGCGCGGATGCCGGCGTTGATTTCGATGACGTGACTACGCGCGAATGCATCGCTTTGCGCGGGACCGCTGTCTTCATCGACGGCGCTAAAACCCTCGCTGCCGGGCACACTCACAGCGCCGATGTCGAGCCTGCCGAGATAGTTCAGCAGGATCTCGGCACCCGGCAAGCCCTGCAACGCAGCGCGCTGTCCGGCATCGGCGGACAAATACCGCAGGACTCCCAGCGCCAGCCCCTGGCACGGCGATTCGCGCACGCGCTCGCACACTTGCATCATCAGTTGGGCCGGTGTTGGGGTCGAGTCCGGTTCTGCGTCCGGCCATTGCAGCAGCACCGGCTGCACTGCCGTAAACCAGCCGACGGTACCCGACAGGTCGACGTCGTCAAACAGGTCGGCACGGCCGTTGCGTTCGAGATCGATCTGCAATGCCCCCTTGAGGCCGATGCGGGCGGCGCCGATAAACAATGCCGCAATGAGCAGTTCGTCCACACGCGCCTGGAATACCCCGGGCGCCGCTTGCAGCAAGACTGTCGTGGTTGCGCTGTCGAGCGACAGCGGCAAACTTTCTGCGTCGCCCGCCTTCCCGGCCGGCAATTGCGCCGGCAATACAGTGAGCCCCCGGACTGCGAAGCGCTTCAGAAAATAATCGTGCGCTGACTGCGCCGCCAGCGTGGCGGCCAGTTCGTGCAGCTTGCGCGACCAGGTGCGATAGGAGGTGGTCGGTGCGGGCAACGAGATCTCGCCGCGCAATGCCTGTGCATAGGCCAGGCTCAGGTCATCCAGCAACACCGACCAGGAATAAGCATCGATCGCCAGATGATGCACCGCAATCATCAGGCGCGCGGCCGGTTTAGCCAGCACCGCTTGCAGCACCCGGCCGGTCCGCAAGTCCATGCCCCGCTGCGCTTGCTCATAGGCGGCGGTACGCGCCGGCAATTCGGCATCTGCGCCGTCCAGCACGCGCAAGACGGTCCCCGGCACAGAGGCGGCAACCTGCAAGCGTTCGCCATCGACCTGCAAACGCAGCATCGGATGACGCGCCACCACCGCCTCCAGCGCGCGTTCCAGCATAGCAGCGTCGACATCCGGAGGTGTCTGCAGCACGACCGACTGGTTATAGTGGCTGCGGTGTTGTCCCGCCTGCTCCAAGAACCACGCCTGGATCGGCGTCGTTGGCACATCATCGCCATCGTCCGATTCTTGCAGTGCGCTGCCGCATATCGTCTGCCCACGCGCTTCCAGCGCACGCATCAGATCACGCACCGTCTGGAAGCGGAAAATGTCACGCACCGTCAGGTTCAGCTGCAACTGCCGGGCACGCGACACAAGCTGCAGGCTGCGGATGGAGTCGATGCCCAGTTCGAAGAAATTGTCGCAAGGTCCGACCGTGGGCCGGTCCAGCACTTCGGCAAACAGCGCCGCCAACGGCGCCTCAGTTGCAGTCGCGGCGGCGACTGCAGGCGCGTCATGCTGAGCCGGCGCTTCACGCGCGATATCCATCGCCAGCAATGCCCGCCGGTCGGTCTTGCCCGATGCCGTGCGCGGCAACTGCGGCAAGGTGACGCACAGCGCCGGCACCATGTAGACCGGCAGGCGTTCCGCCAGCCACGCACGCAGCATCCCGGGCTCCAGTTCCGCGTCGCAGCCGGCGACGGCCAGCAATTGACTCGATCCTACGCTGTCCTCCCGCATCAGCACCATTGCCTCGCGCACCTGCGGGTGCTGCATCAGCGCCGATTCGATTTCCGCCAGTTCAATCCGATAGCCCCGCACCTTGGCCTGCTGGTCTTTGCGTCCGATAAATTCCAGCGTGCCGTCGATGCGGCGACGTCCCAGATCGCCGCTGCGGTAGCTGCGCAACACAGGCGCTGCCGGATGCGGCTGGAAAACGGCGGCAGTTTGCCCCGGCTGCCCGATGTAACCCTGCGCCACGCCGGCGCCGCTGATCATGATTTCACCGATGACGCCGGGCGGCACGGCCCGGCCGCGGCCATCGACGACTTCCAGTGCGGCGTTGGTGATCGCCCGGCCGAGCGGCAAGACTTCGGCGGCCGGCGGCAACGGCTGTTCGGCAGGATTGAAAAAGGAAGAGGTAATGGTCGCCTCAGTCGGGCCGTAACCACTGCGAAATGCAACCGGATGCGCACATAGCGCCTGCCATTCGCGCCAGCGGCGGGCAAACACCCGGTCGCTGCCGGTCACCACCAGACGCAGGCAAGCCGGCGGTGCACGGCGCGTCTGACCGAGCGCGCGGACCCACTCATGCCAGAACGCCGCCGGCAAGTTCAGCACGCTCAAGCCTGCTTGCTCCACGTGTTCCTGGAACGCGTCGATGCTGTCGGTAACGTTCTCTGCACGAATCACCACGCAAGCGCCGGATGCCAGCGTGGGGAAAATTTCTTCGGCGGCGACATCAAAATCGGCGGCGGCGAATTGCATGACACGGTCGCTGTTGCGCAAGCCAAAATCCTGCGCCACTGCGCGCGCATGATTGGCGAGATTGGCGTGCGTCACGGCCACGCCCTTTGGCGTACCCGATGAGCCGGAGGTAAAGCAGACATAGGCCAGCGCCTGCGGTTGCGGTTGCGCAAACTCGGCGCCGACGCTGCCGCTGCCGTTCCCTACCGTGAATGAAGAATCCGACACGGATGCCCGCAAATCCGACAACAAAACCGGCACCGGCCAGCCGCTCTCATCGGCCTTGGTTGTCACTACCAGCGTAATACCGGCAGCGGCGATCATCTGTGCGCGCCGCGCTGCCGGCTGCTGCGGACTCAGTACCGCATAACCCGCGCCGGCACGCCACGCGGCCAGCATCGCCACCACCAGCGACGCCGAGGAAGAAAATCCGAGGCCGACCACGGCGCCTGGCTGCACGCCTGCGTCGGCCAGACCTTGCGCCAGCAATTCCGCCCTGAATCCCAATTCCCGATACGTCAGGCGAATTGCGCCCTCTTCCACGGCAATCCGGTCAGCGTGGCGCAGCGTACTGTCGGCGATCATCTGCGGCAGCAATGGCGCCGCTGCATGCACCGGCAACACCGGTGCGGATGGAGGCGCAAGTTGAACGCAGGATAATGGCGTGGACGCCTCGATGCTTGCTTGCTGCAGCACGTAGGCGTATTGATTGCAAAATTCGGCAATGCTGGCCTGGTCGAACAAATCGGCGTCGTACTCCATCACGCAGAGATACTCGTCGCCGTCGAGATGCACGAAAAAGTTGAGATCCAGTTCGGGAGCGCCTGCTGCCGGCGGGACCGCTTCCACCTGCAATCCGGCGAGGACCAGTTGCGCACCGGCATCGCTTTGCTGCATGAACATGGTCTGAAACAGCGGCGCCTTGTTCAGCGCGCGTTCCGGACGCACTGCCTGGACGATGCGCTCGAACGGCGCCTGCTGGTGTTCGAATGCCTCCAGGCAGATAGTCCTTATGCGGCCGATCAGCTCGGCAAGATCAGGGTCGCCATGCAAGCTGATCCGCAGCGGCATGGTGTCCACGAAGAATCCCACCAGTCCATGGGTTTCGCTGCGGTCGCGATTGCCGACCGGGCATCCGATCACCACTTCGTCTTGCCCCGACCAGCGCGACAAGACCTGCGCATACACCGCCAGCAGCACCATGAACGGTGTCGCGCCGGCGCGCAAACCCAAGGCCTGCACCTTTTGCACGCAGCCGTGCGCCAGGCGCAACTGATGCGTGGCGCCGGCATTACCGCGTTCGGCAGGACGCGGCCGGTCCAGCGGCAATGCCAGCTCAGTGACGACGCCGGCCAGCTGTTCGCGCCAATAGCGCAGATGGGGCTTCAGCCGTTCTTCGCTGAACATGGCGCGCTGCCACACGGCATAGTCGGAATACTGAATCGCCAGTTCGCCCGGCCGGACCGATGATGCGCCGGTTTCCAGTGCGTACAGCATGCCCAGTTCCTGGATCAGCACGCCCATGGACCAGTGATCGGAAACGATGTGATGCATCGCCAGCGCCAGCACATGGCTATGCGGCTCCAGTTGCAACAGGCTGATGCGCAAGGGCGGCGCGGCAGTCAGGTCGAAAGGCAAGGCCGCTTCGCGCGCCAGCAGTGCCTGCTCAGCCGAGGCGTGGCTGGTTCCGGCAGCCGGTGTTTCGACCGCCAGCGCAAACGGCGTAACCGGGAGAATATGCAGTTCCGGCTCCACGCCTTCATCGCGGATCACGCTGCGCAGCAATTCATGGCGCGCCGTGAGCGCACTCACTGCGCGCTCCAGCGCGGCACAGTCGAGCGTCCCCTTCAGCCGCCATCCGGCCATGATGACAAAGGCGCTGCCACCGCCTTCAAGACGATCCAGAAACCACAAACGGCGCTGATTGAACGACAGCGGCGCCGTCGCCCGCTGCACCGGGCTGCGTGCCAACTCGGGGACAGACACTGTCAGGGGCGACTCGGATAACGCCTGCAAATGCGCAATCAGCTCGGCCTTGCGCGCACCGAGCTCTGCACGCAGCGCCGGCGACAAGGCGCCGGCCGGGCCGCGTACGCGCAGATCGCTGCCGGAGCAAGTCAGCGTGACGCCGAGCTCCGCCAATTGCGCCATCAAATGTTCAACACCGTTCAAATCGTAAACTCCTCGATGCCGTCGTCTCCGGAACGGCATTGATCAATATGGCCGGCCAGCGCGGCCAGCGTGGCATGTTCGAACACGGCGGTGATGTTCAGATCGACGCCGAAGCTCTCGCGCACGAACGCCAGCAAGCGCATGCCGATCAGCGAATGCCCGCCCAGTTCAAAGAAATTTGCTTCGCGCGTGATGTCCGCAACACCCAGGATGCTGCGCCAGGTGGCAGCCAGTTTTGCTTCCGTATCTGTCATACCGCTCATGCCGCTCATGCTGCTGGTCTCCGCCAACGCCGGCATGCCGGCGCCGGCCGGGGATAGCGGCACCGGCGTGGACAGTTTGTCCAGCAACAAATCGGTACGCGCCATCAGGCCAGGCAAGTCGCGTATCGATACCGCAACGCGCGCGTGCGGCGACGCCAGCACCCTGCGCAAGACCTCGATGCCTTCCTGCGACCGCATCGCTTCCTTGCTGTCGGGCGCGGTCTGGCCATGACGCCGGTAAGCGGCGACGGTCATGCCGGCCTCGCTCCAGTCGTCCCAGTTGAGCACGGTGGTAAACCCGCTTCCGCGCGCATTGCGCTCATGCGCGAACAGATCCAGGAATTCGTTGGCGGCGGCATACGCGGCCTGGCCGAACTTGGCCTGCGGCAGCAAGCTGCCCAGCGTCGAGCACAGCACCATGAAATCCAGCGCATCGCCTTCCAGCAAGCGATCCAGCAATACCGTGCCCTGCACTTTCGCGGCCATCACCTGCTGCATCGATGCGACGCTGCGGTTCTGGATGATGCCGCCGAGATCGGCCACGCCGGCGCAATGGAACACGCCATGGATAACGCCGAAACGCGCATGCGCCGATGCAATCGCCGGCGTCAGCGAAGCGGCGTCGGCAACATCGCAGGCGCTTGCGAGTACCTCGATTCCCTCTCTTTCGAGTTCGGCGACGAGCGCGCGGTCGACATGGCGTCCCAGCAAAACGAGGCGTGCGCGGTAACGCGCGGCGAGATCGCGCGCAATGCTCGCCCCCATGCCGCCGAAGGCGCCGGTGATCAGGTAGCAGCCCTGCCGGCGCAGGCGATCATCGCCCGCTTCGGGCGCGGCAATCCTTATTGGCTGCAACTGCGGCACCCAGCGATGGCGGCGGCGCAGCGCAACCTGCGGCTCTGCTTTTGTGTGCCGGAGTTCGCTCAGCAGCATGGCTGAAGAGCCCTCTGCCTCGATATCGATGAGACGGCAGGTCAGACTGCGATATTCCACCGGCAGGATTCTGGCCAGACCCAGCAGTGTGCCGAGCGACGCCGCCAGCGGCTCGTCGCCGCTGACATCTGCGGCACCGCATGTGACGATGTCGAGTTGCAGCGTGCGCGCCTGCGAGCCCGCGCCGATGGCCTGCGCCAACAGCATCACGCTGGCAAAGCCGCGTTCCAGCATCGTTTCGAACGGCTGCATGACACTGGTCCAGAGATGCACAATACGGGTCGGCGTGACGCTGTCCAACAGCCGGCGATAGTCGTTTTCGCTGGCGGGATCGATGGCGTAGTTCTGCGATGAGAGCGCCTCGAATGCAGTTCCCGCTCTGACTTCAACAAGCTGTTGGCCGATTGCGCGCAAGCCAGCCGCCAAAGCGCGGCCAGCATGGGTTTCAGCACCCAATAGCAGCCAGACGTCTTGCGCGGCTGAGGGCGCCGCTGATGTTGTAATCGCCGATAGCTGCGGTGCGCGTTCCCATCCCGGCAGATAGAACCAGTCTGCGATATCGGCGCGGCGCTCCTGGGAATTCACTGTCGCGGCGATAGCCGGTTGCGGCGCAGGCCAGTGGCGCGTGCGTTCAAACACATAGCCGGGCAGCGCGACGCGCAATGGCGTGCTGGCATCCCCACTCTCCTGCCGGCTTGCCTTGCCTTTGCGCCAGTCGATCAATGCGCCGCGCGTCCACAGTTGCGCCACGATATCGTCCAACGCAGATGCCTGCTGCGGCGCTTGTCGGTTCATGCCCAGCGCAATCAGTTGCGCTGCAGACCAGCCCCCTGTGCGCGCCAGTTTTTGCAAGGCGCTGCCGGGCCCGACTTCGAGCAGCAGGTCGACGCCGTCGCGCTGCAAGCTGTCGAGACCGTCGCCGAAACGCACAGCCTGACGCAAATGGCGCGTCCAATAGGCAGGGTCGACGGCATCCGCGTCGCTGATCCAGGTGCCGGTGACGTTCGAAATGAAGCGGCGTTGCGGCAGCTTCAGGATGATACGGTCGAACTGAGCAACAAAAGCCGGCAGTACCGGATCCATGGCCGCCGAGTGGAAGGCGTGCGAGGTATCGAGGCGCACGGCCGGCACACTGATTTCCTTCAGCCGCGCTTGCAATGCATCAATGGCATCCGTCGCGCCGGACAACACGCACTGTCCGGGACCGTTGACTGCAGCAAGGCTGATCGCGTCGCCGCAACCACGCATCAGCGTGCGCGCCTGTGTTTCGTCTGCCTGCACTGCCAGCATCGCGCCGCCTGGCAAGGCCTGCATCAGTCGGCCGCGCATGGCAACCAGCGCCAGGGCGTCATCCAGTTCGAACACGCCGGCCAGACATGCCGCGACGTATTCGCCGAGGCTGTGTCCCAGCATGGCGACGGCTTCAACGCCGCGCGCCTCCAGGCTGCGCGCCAGCGCGTACATCACCGAAAACAGCACCGGCTGCGCCAGCGCGGTCTGCGTGAGTGCCGCGACAGCAACCGGATCGTCGGCCGCAACGCCGTACAGCACGATGCGGATATCTTGCTCCGCATGCGGCAACAGCGCGACGGCGCAGCGGTCGAACCAGAACCGATAGCCGGCGTCGCTCTCATACAGCGACTGCGCCATGCGCGGATATTGGCTGCCCTGTCCCGGGAACAGGAAGGCAAGCCGCGCCGCTGCCTTGATCGTGGCCGCCGGCTCGTTGCCGGACTGTTCTGCGGCCAGACGCAGCGCGGCCATCGCTTCTTCGTTGCCGGATGCGACCAGGGCGTAACGGCAGCCGAAGGCGGCGCGCCCCTGTTGCAAGGTGAAGGCGATGTCGCGCAAGGCCAACTGCGGCTGGCTTTGCAAGACATTGGCGAGCGCCAGCATGCTGCTGCGCAGGCTTGCCGGCGTGCGCGCCGAGAGCGGCAATATCTGAGTCAATACTTGCGGCGATATCGTCGTGGCGGTGTTCTGCAGACGCGCAGGCGCCTGCTCCAGCACCACGTGCACGTTGGTGCCGCCGATGCCGAAGGCGCTGACGCCGGCACGGCGCGGATGGTCGCCTTGCTGCGCGGGCCACGCCTGCACAGCGCCGACCACGCTGATCGACGCCGCGGTGAAATCAACATGCGGATTGGGCGCCGAAAAATGCAGACTCGGCGGCAGCACACCGTGCTGCAAGGCCAGAATCGTCTTGATCAGACCGGCGATGCCGGCTGCCGCGTCGGCGTGGCCGATGTTGCTCTTGACCGAACCCAGCGCCAGCGGCCGTTGCCGTCCGCCGAAGACACGCGTCAAAGCGGCGACTTCTACCGGATCACCCAGCTCGGTGCCGGTGCCGTGGGCCTCGATATAGTCGATGTCGCCCGGCTCCAGTCCGGCCTGCTTCAATGCCGAGGCAATCACCGCCGCCTGGCCGTCCACGCCGGGAGCGGCGTAACCGACCTTGCGCCCGCCATCGTTGTTGACGGCGCTGCCGCGGATCACCGCCAGCACATTGTCGCCATCGGCTTGCGCCTGCGCCAGCGGCTTGAGCAGCACCATGCCGACACCACCGCTGGGAACGGTGCCGCGCGCATCGGCCGAAAACGGTTTGCAATGCCCGTCGGGCGACAGGATCATGCCCGGCTCATGAAGATAGCCGCTGCCTTGCGGAAAGCGTATCGCCACGCCGCCCGCCAGCGCCATGCCCGCAGCGCCGCTGCGCAACGAACGGCAGGCAATGTCGAGCGCCGTCAGCGATGACGAGCACGCGGTCTGCACTGCCAGCGCCGGCCCCTTGAGGTCCAGATGGTAGGCAATCCGCGTAGCGCCGAAATCCTTGTCGTTGCCGGACATCGCGTGATAACTGTCCGCGTTTTCAGGCATCGGGCCGGCGGCAAACAACTGTCCCTGCAAATAGGTATTCACGCCGACACCCACGAAGACGCCGACGTCGACATCGTCTCGCGATTCCACCGCTGCATAGCCGCCGTGTTCAAGCGCATGCCAGGCGCATTCCAGCGCGACGCGATGTTGCGGATCCAGCGTCACGGCGTCGCGCGGGCCGAGTCCGAAAAAGTCGGCGTCGAAACAATCCGCCTGCCCGACTACGCCGCCGGCTGCAACGAAGTTCGCTTGTTGCAGCACCTCGGCAGTGCGTCCCGCCGCCGCCAGCGATGCCGGATCGTGGCGACTGATGCCTTCACGGCCTTCGACCAGCAGTTGCCAGAAGGCCTCAATGTCCGGCGCACCCGGGAAACGGCATGCCATGCCGATGACGGCGATGTCCGACTGGGCAGGCAACGGCGCGCGCGCCGGAGAGCCTGTCTCCCGGATCTCCTCATGGCCGGACAAATGCTGCGCGAGACTGCGGATGGTCGGAAAACGGAACAGGTCGCTGATCGACGCCACCCTGCCGAATTCGGCCGTCAGCAAATCGTACAAACGAACCAGCAGCAGCGAATGGCCGCCGACATCGAAAAAATTGGCGTCCGGCGCGATGTCCTTCAGGTTCAGCACCTGCCGCCACAGCCCGGCGACACGCGCCTGAAAGTCGCGATCCTCACGCCCCTCACGACTCTCGGCATTACCGGATACGAAGCGCTCTGGCTCAAAGGCCGGCAACGGCAACGCGTTCACATCGATCTTGCCGTTGCCGGTGAGCGGCATGCTATCCAGAATCGAGATGAAATCAGGCACCATGAAGGACGGCAAGCTGCGCCGCAGTTCGCTGCGCAGCATCGCGGCAGTCGTGCCGGCGCCCACAACATAGGCCACCAGGCGGCGCTCTCCGGCGCTGTCTGGACGTAGCATCGCCAATGCCTGAGTCACTCCGGCCTGCTGCGACAAGGCAGCTTCGATTTCTGCCGGTGCGATACGGAAACCGCGCAGTTTGAACTCGCGGTCGCGACGGCCGAGGAAATCCAGCGATCCGTCTTCGCGCCAGCGCGCGCGGTCGCCACTGCGATACAGGCGCGCCAGCGGATCGGCAGAATAGGGATCCGGCTGAAAACGTTCTTGCGTCAGCGCCGGATTATTGAGGTAGCCGATGCTCACCCCCGGTCCGCCGATGCACAATTCACCGGCGACGCCGATCGGCGCCGGTGCGCCCTGCTCATCCAGCACATAGATGCGCGCGTCGCCCAGCGGACGGCCGATCTGCAAAGGCGCGTCAGCGCCCGCATAGCGGCCTGCCGTCACGGTCACCGTGGTTTCGGTCGGACCGTAGGCGATGAACAGATCGCGGCCTTGCTGCCATTGCGACGCCACCGCAGCAGGACACAACTCGCCGCCGACGATCAGCGTGCGCAGGCGGGGCAACTGAGCCACCGGCATCGCTGCCAGCAGCGCCGCCGGTATTTGCAGATGCGTGATATTCATCGCGTCCAGCGTCTGCAGCAGAGGCGAGCCGGGCAGCAGGCGTTCGCGCGGCGCCAGGCACAGGCAGGCCCCGGCGGCAAGCGCAAACACGATATCGGAAACCGCCACATCGAAGCCGAAGGCGGCCAATTGCAGAATGCGGCTTTCCTGCTTTAGGGAAAATTCAGTCACGGCGCTTTGTGCAAGACGGCACAAAGCGTGATGCGCCAGCGCAACGCCTTTCGGACGGCCGGTGGAGCCGGAGGTGAAAATGATGCACGCGGTTGCGGCGAAGTCCTTGTCGAACGCGTCGTGAGAATGCTTCGATTCGTCCTGTTCAGCGGTACTAGACAAATCCTCCCATACGGGCAAGCGCATCCATTGCGCCTCGTTCCAGTCCGACGGACGATCGCCGACCACCAGCGCGACGCCGGCATCTTGTAGCATCTGCCCGATCCGTGCAGAGGGGTAGCCGGGATCAATGGGCACGAACACACAACCGGCTTTTGAAATACCCAGCAGCGCAGCGATCAGGCCGATGGAACGCTCGCCGATCAGTGCGATGCGATCTCCGGGATTGAGGCCTGCGGTACGCAGACGCCTTGCGAAGCCGCCGGATAGCCGATCCAGTTCCCGATAACTAAGCTCGCCCTCGGGCGTCGCCAGCGCCGGTGCGGCGCCGTTGCGCTGCACACCTGCGTGCAGCAAGTCGTGCAAACGCAGCGGCACGCTTGCCGGCGGCAATACAGTGTGCGCCCGGCCGAACTGCGCCAGCAAGGCGCGCGCCGGGGCATCAAGCAGCGAGTGCGACAGCGGCGGCACCTCGGGTTGCGCCAGCAAGGCGTCCAGCAGATGCACGAAGCCCGCGCCGATGCGCTCAGCCAGCTCGGGGACAATGACGTCGGCGGCATATTCCAGCTCGCCCCCGATGCCTTGCGCATCCTGATGCAAGGCCATGCTGAGATCCGTGCGCGCCAGCGGCGCCGACAAGGGTTCCGCTACCGCGTCGATGGCGTCCAGCTGCAATTGCCACTGGCGCAAATCGGCCAGCACGAACATCGCCTGCAGCAAAGGCGGCCGCTGGGGAATGCGCTCCACGCCGGCGGCTTCGACGATCCGGCTGAAAGAGATGTCCTGGTGTTGCAGTCCTTCGGCGACGCGCTGCTGCACGCGGCGGACGAACTCGGCCAGATTGGCGGCGCTGCAATCCAGGCGCATCGGCAACGTATTGGCGAGGAAGCCGACAATGCCGTCAAGCCCGCTGCGGCTGCGACCGGCGACAGGAATGCCGACCACGACTTCCTGCTCGCCGCCGAAACGCGCCAGTGTCAGTCCCCACACCCCGAGCAACAGCGCGAAGACACTCAGTCCGGCGTCATCGGCTGCCTGTTGCAGGCGTTCGCTGCGCTCCCTTCCCAGCGTGACCGGCACACGGCCAAGGCGGAAGTCGCGTTGTTCCGGCATCCGGCTCAACGCCAGGCCGAGCACGGCAGGCGCGCCGGCAAGCCGGTCGCACCAGTATTTGCGCTGGGCTTCAAAAGCGCCCTGCTCGTCGCAATGGCGCTGCCATTCGGAGAAATCGATTTGCTGCAAAGGAGCGGCAACAGCATCCGGCGCGTCGCTGTAGGCCTGCCCCAGTTCTTCGACGATCACGCGTCCGGAACCGCCGTCGAAGGCGGTGTGATGCGCCACGATCGCCAGCAGGTGTTCAGCGGGGCCGAGCCGGATCAGAGCGGCGCGCAGCGGCAGGTCTTCCGCCAGCGAAAAAAACCGTTCTGAAAATTCCTGCAGCAGCGGTGTAATCTGCTGCCGGCTGCCGTCTGCAGCGATCCTTTCCAGAGCGAAGTCAGGCGAGGCGTGGACCTCTTGCACCTCCTGCCACAGCACGCCGTCGGCAAGGACGAGCCGCGTGCGCAGCGCTTCGTGGCGTCGCATCACGCGCGTGAACGCGGCTTCCAGACGTTCGACGTCCAACTGGCCGCGCAGCCGGTAGAGCACCGTCTGGTTGTAGGCGCCGCGCTGTTGTCCGGATTGCTCGATGAGCCACAGACGCTCCTGATTGAACGAAGCGCGCGCACGCCGGTGCGGGCCGCCGGCCAACACTTCCGGCAGTCCTGCGCCACGCTGCGCGCGGCACACTTCCAATGCCATGGCGCGCAAGCTTGGCGCGTCAAAAACTGCCGTCACCGGCAGGCGCACGTCCAGGCTTTTTTCCAGCGCAGCGACCAGCCGTATAGCGCTCAGCGAATGGCCGCCCGACTGGAAGAAATTGGCTTGCGGATGTTGCGGGCGGGTGCCGATGACCTGCCGCCAGATATCCGCCAGCAAGTTTTCTTCCAGCGTCATCGCGCTTTCCGTCTCTGACGCCTGTGCCGCTGCTTCTCCGTGGGGCGCGGGCAAGGCCAGGAAATCGATTTTGCCGTTGGAGTTGAGCGGCAAGTCCGGCAGGAAGACATAACGGGACGGCTGCAAGGCCATCGGCAAGATGTCCTGGAGGCGTCGCCGCAAGGCCGGCTCCACCGATTCTTTCGCGACAACATATGCCATCAGTATCAGTTCGCTGCTGCCGTCAGTACTGACTTCGCGCGCCACGACCACGGCATCCGCCACACCGGGGCACCTGCGCAGCGCGACGCGGATTTCCTCGGGATCGATGCGCACGCCGCGAATCTTCACCTGACGATCCAGTCGCCCCAGGTAATCGATGCCGCCATCGGGACGCCAGCGCCCGAGGTCTCCCGAACGGAACGCGCGGCCGCCGGCAACGCCTGCGGGCAAGGTAACGAAGCGCGGCTCGCCGCCATTGAGACTGAGATACCCTCGCGCCAGGCCGATGCCGCCGATCATGATTTCTCCTGCCGCTCCCACCGGCAGCACGTTACCGGCCGGATCGAGAATCGCCAGCAGATTGCCGGGGATCGGTCTGCCTATCTGCACCTGCGGCCCTTCGGCGGTGTCGACGTCGTAGCAGGTCGAATCTGCCGACGCCTCCGAGGATCCGTAAAGATTGAGCAGGTGGCAATCCGGCAACAGGCTCAGGAAGCGGCGCGCCAGGTCGCCCGGAAACGCCTCGCTGCTGCAGATGCAGTGACGCAGTCCGCCCAGCACGTGGCCGACGTCGGCGACATGGTCGAGCAGCGATTTCAGCAATGATGGCACCAGCGTCAGGCGCGTAACCCGGTACTGCTGCATCGCCGATGCCAGCGCCCTGGGATCGCGCACCTGGGCTACCGACAAGATCACGGACGGTATGCCGCCTAGCAGCGGACCGAAAAGCTCCCAGACGAAATCGACGAAGGTCGGCGTAGTTTTCTGGCAATAGCGGTCGAGCGGTTCGAACGGATAGCGCTCCAGCATCCAGGCGATACGGTTCACCGCCCCCTGGTGCAAGCCCATCACCGCTTTCGGGCGACCGGTCGAACCGGAGGTGTAGAGGATGTACAAGAGGCTGTCGGGGCGATTGACATCGAGCGGCGCGGCTGCCGGCGGGAATGCCTGTGACGGATCGACCAGCGTGGGCTGCTGTGCTGCGGGAGCGCCGGCAGCAAGCCAGTCCGGCGCGCCTGTCGTCATCAACACCGTCGCACCGCTGCTGTCGAGCATGTAGCGCAGGCGCTCGGCGGGGAAATTCGGATCCATCGGGACGAAGGCGCCGCCCGCGCGCAGGGTCGCCAGAATGGCTACGGCCAGATCCACCGAGCGAGGCAGGCAGATGGCGACGGGCGTTTCGGCAGCCACGCCCAGTTGCTCCAGATGCGCGGCCAGCGCGGCGGAACGACGGTCGAGTTCGGCATAGGTGGTTTCGCCGCCGCCTTCCGCATCGATCAGCGCCACGGCGTCCGGCGTCCGTGCTGCCTGTTCGGCAAACCAGGCGCTCAGTGTGCGCGGCGCGGCTGCCGGTAATGATGGCAATGTCGGCAACGGCGGATTGAGGCGCACCAGCATCTCGCGCGCCGCTTCGCCGCGTTGAAGCGGCAGTTGCGACAACGGTAGCTGCGGATCGGCCAGCGCGGCTTCCAGCACGACTTCAATCGATGCCGCCATCGCGGCGGCGAGCTGCGGATCGATGAAGTTGCGGCGATATTCCAGTCCGCCTTCGATGTGTTGTGCGCCGGCCTCCAGTTCCAGCAGCAAGTCCGCCCGGGCGGCCGGAAGCGGCACGGATGCGGCCTGTGCGCACACCTCACCTGCCTGCGCCTGCAGCGGCGGCATCGTCTGGAACACCAGCATGGCCTGGAACAGCGGGGCAAGTCCTGTGCGGCGCTCCGGATTGATGAGCTTGACGACTTCATCGAACGGCAGTCCCTGATGACGCAAGTCCTCCAGCATGTGATCGCGCACCTGCTCGGTCAGGCTGCCGAAACTTTGGCTGCGCTCCGAACGATTGCGCGACACCATGTTCTCGCTCAGGAAACCGACAACGTCCTGTTCCTGCTGCCGCGGACGATTGACGACCGGAACGCCGATAGCGATGTCGTCCATGCCGGAATAACGCGTCAGCACGGCATGGAACGCTGCCAGGACCACCACGAAGGGCGTGGTTCCGGCGGCATCGGCAAAGCGTTTGATCGTGGCCGTCAGCGGCGCCGGCAAGACCACCGGGATACGTTCGCACAATGTCGCGCCGGCTTGTCCGCGCTGTCCTGAAAACGGCAATTCGAGTGCTACCGGCAACTGCGCCAGCCGCGTCTTCCAATAGCCGTGCAATTTTTCGCGCGCGGCGACTTGCTGCGGCTCGCGCAGCCACGTCGCATAGTCGCCGAACGGCACCGGCTCGGGTAGCGTCACCGTTTCATCGACCTGGCCGAGTTCGCGCGCATACAGCACGACCAGATCGCGCAGCAGCAGATGTCCCGACCACATATCGATGATGCTGTGATGAAAGGTCAATAGCAAGGCGCACGCCTCACTACCACCTCCGCTCCCGCTATCGTCGTCGTGCAAAAGTTGCGCCCGCAGCAACAGGTCGGCAGCGAGGTCGAAAGGCTCTGCAACAGCCTCGCGCAAGAAAGACGGCCATGACGTTGCGGGCACGGCATGCTGCGTCAGGGAGAGGCTGTCGACTTGCTTGAAGGTCTGCCCGATGGCGCCGTCATCCTGCTCGAAAAAGCCGACGCGCAAGCCCTCGTGACGTTGCAGCAGCGCCAGCAGAGCACGTTCCAGCGCGGCGACGTTGATCGGAGCATTGAAACGGATATCCATGCCCAGGTTGAATTCGCCGGTCACGCCGTCGATGCGTTCAACCGTCCACAGCCGTTGCTGGGCAGGTGTCGCCAGCACGCGCGCCGACGCCGCGCGGCGAGGGATTGCCGCCTCTTCTGAAGGCAGTTCGAAGCCGTCCTCGGCCAACAGATCGGCCAGCAGCGCTGCATCGAGTGCCGCATCCAATCCAGTCTCCATCGCCGGCATCTCAGGTATCGTCATACAGTCCTCGCAGCAACGCGTGCCGCTTTTTGTTCGGGTGTCATTTGTTCTATTTCCAGCCAGCGGCGAGAGATGGCTTCGGTGATGCCCGGCTTGCTTTCGCCGCGCCGCACGTGGGCGCAGAATCCTGCCACGGTGGGGTTTTGCAGCAGGTCGGGC
Organism: Herbaspirillum sp. GW822-FHT03A08; assembly: GCF_058801885.1. Lineage (NCBI taxonomy): Bacteria > Pseudomonadati > Pseudomonadota > Betaproteobacteria > Burkholderiales > Oxalobacteraceae > Herbaspirillum > Herbaspirillum sp. GW822-FHT03A08. Next base: position 468,419 of record NZ_JBXANR010000005.1, read on the forward strand.
ATCCCCGCATCGAGACGGAGCCGTTCACGCGTGACCGCTGCGATTTGCGCTGCGCGCAGTGAATTGCCGCCCAGTGCGAAAAAGTCGTCGTGCACGCCGCATGTGGACAGCTCAAGAATCTGCTTCCACAGCTGCGCCATGTAGCGTTCGAATTCGCTGCTTGGCCGGCCCGGCTGCAAGAATCCACCGGCTATCCGAGCCAGCTGTTCACGATCAACGCCGCCCGATTCGGTGCGAGGTATTGCGTCTACCGCCAGCACAGCGACCGGCAGGCTGCGGCCCAAGTGGTCGCGCAACATCACGGGACCTTGCGAAGCGGCGCCGGTTTCAAAGACCAGCGCTTCATCCACCGCAATGGCCGCATCTTGCAATCCTGCGTGGCGCGGATGCTGCAGGTCGAGACCGATCGCCAGCACCGGCACGGAAGCCGATAGCGCAATGTCGAAGCTGGCGACGGCATATTCCGGCTCCAGCGAAAAGTACCCTGCCGCTTCCACCGTCGATACCGGCGCAGCGTCTTTGCTCATGCCGGTATGGCGCCAGGAGGAAAATCCCAGGTAACGGCAGCGCATATTGCCGGACGCAGTCAGTTGTTCCGCCATCGCCGCCTGCCAGGCGTTCGCGGCAGCATAGGCCGCGTCCTGCCGGCCCGCGACCATGCCGGCTACGGAGCCGACCAGAACCAGCCAGGCGCCGGGATGCGCTTCGGCCAGCGCCTGCAAGGCGAGACTGCCGGCAACTTTCGCATGCATCGTCTGCGCCAGCGTTGCTGCCGTTTCGCGGCTCAATTCGGTCTGCCGGCCCTCGCCCGCCAGATGCAGGACGCCGTCCAGTCCGCACTGCCAACGCCCACGCGCCTGCGCCACGGCCACATGCAAAGCTGCCATATCAGCCACGTCGGCGCTGACGTACAGCACGCGGCCGCTGCGCTCCAGTTCCTGCAGCGCCGTCGCGCGCGCGGCGTCCAGCTTTGCCGGTTCGGTACGGCCGACAATCAATAATTTTGCGTCGTGACGGTCGAGCAGATGCCGCGCCAGCAGCAGCCCCACACCGCCGAGTCCGCCGCTGATCAGATACAGGCCGCCGGAACGCAATGCTGGGCGATCCGCCTTGACCAACTCGACGTTACGCCAGCGTCGCAGGTGGCGCGCGCCGTTGATATAAGCCAGTTCGGTTTCTCGCGTGCGCTTGCGCAGGTCGTCGAGAATCATGCCGGCATCGCTGCTGAGGTCTTTGCCTGAAAACCGGATATGCATGCAATGCACGCCGTCGATCTCCGCCGCCGACGTCCGCAAAAAAGCGGCGGCTGCAGCGTACTCGGCGGCATCAGCAACATCAGCGCCGCCGCATACGATCAGCCTTCCAGGCCGGTTGCCGCGCGCGGTCGCTGCCAGCGCCTGGCATAACGACAGCAGCCGGGGCAAGCGCGCCCAGCCGGGCAATACAAGAATGGCTTCGGGCAATCCCTGCTGCGCCATCGCGTGGAAAAGACGATTCAGGGAAGCCAGCGGATCGGTTTGTTCTTCCAGCACGAACGGCTGCCAGTCGATATCGCCGGCCGCTTGCGCGAGCGCTGCCCGGGTCGCGGTATCGCCGGCGGAGGCGTCTCCCAGTACGGCGATGCGTTGTCCCTGGACAGACTCTCCTGCCGGGGCAGCTATCGGGCAAGCTTTCCAGAACGGTTCGGAGAACCAGCGGGGAATGGTGCCGGGAGCCTCCAGCAGGCAGGCGGCTTGCTTGATCTCGGTATCGAAAACCCCAGCTTCCAGCCGGCGCTTGAGCTCGAGCCGCTGGACCTTGCCGGAATTGGTGCGCGGCAGGCGATCGGCCGGCACATGGATGAAATACGCCGGCATCAGCGTCAGCTGCTTCCCCAGCCGCATGCGCATGTCTTGCATGACGCGCCTGAGAACGTCATCGCGCACAGCGGCAATATCGGAAACTCCGGAAACTTGGAAAAACAAGGCCAACTGATCCGTTCGTGCAGCCGGCGCGCGCACACCGACAGCCGCGATGCTGATGCGCTCCACGCCCTCTGTCTGCGCCGCGACTTCCTCAATTTCGCTGCTGTAGAAATTGGCGCCGTTGACGATGATCATTTCCTTGATGCGCCCGACCACGAAGAGCTCGTCATTGCGGATGATGCCCATGTCGCCGGAGCGGAACCAGTCGCCGTGCATTACTTCGGCCGTCAGGTCGTCGCGGCCGAAATATCCCATGAACAGGGAGTCGCCGGACAGCTCGACGGCGCCGATGACGCCTTCCGGGACCACTTCGCCATGCTGATCGACGATGCGATATGCGGCGCCGCAGATCGGCAGACCGAGAGAAACCACCTCGCCGTTGCCCGGCGCCCACTGCGACATGGAAAATCCGCTGACGGTTTCCGTCATGCCGAACGACGGCCAGATCGCGCCAGCGGGTAATTTGTTCTCTGCGAAACGCGCAGAAAAAGCCGTCAGCACACTATCGGAAACAGCCTCGCCGCCGTTGAGGATCATGCGCAGGTTCGACAGATCCCAATCGCATCCCGTGCCGGGCGCAGAAGCCGCTTGCTGCAACAGCTCGAACGCAAAGTTGGGCGTCCAGACCATGCAGACGCGATGCCGGTGCGCCAGATCCAGCCAGCGTACGGGCGCTTCCAGCACCGTGGCGGTGTCGACCTGTATCTGGTTCATGCCGAGCACCAGCGGCAAGATCGACAAGAAGCCCAGGCCGCCGACATGATCGAGCGGCATCCAGTTCATGGTCGTCGCGCCGGGTGTCAGCGCGGCGCCGCGTTCGGCTGCGCCGCCGATCATCGCCAGTACATTCGCCTGGCTCAGCATGACACCCTTGGGAAGACCGGTGCTGCCCGAGGTCATGAACACCATGGACAAGGCCTGCAGATCGCTTGCCGGCGCAGGGATTGCGCTTTCGGCGCAGCAAAGTTCAGACGTATCGAGCAAGGTCATTCCGCTCAGCGCATCCGCGCCCAGCGGCGCCAGCGCTTGCAAGCTGGCCGGATCGGCGGCAATGACAGGTCGCCCCAGCACTTCCCAGGAATCGCGCAGGCGTTTGAGCGACGCGCCGCCCGCTGCCGCAGCAGCAAGCTTGAACGGCGCCGGCACCATGGCGCCGAGTATGCAGGCCCAGAACAGCGGCAGCAGGCTACGGCTGTTTGTTGCGTCGACAAGAACTACATCGCGGCTGCGAACGCCGTGCGTGCGCAAGCCGCCCAGTATCCGCCGCGCCTGATCGAACAGTTCGGTATAACTGACCCGGGTTTCACTCATATCGGCGGCGACATGGACGATGCCGAGTTCAGGATGCTGCGCGGCGCGCTCCAATGCTTCGGCCAGATTGGCGGGCATGTGCAGCTGTGCAGGAAGCGGTCTGAGACGGGACACCGCCGGCTTGCCGGCCGCACCGCTCGCCGGCGTCCGGGAAAGCAGTGTTTCCTGCAAAGCGGGAGCCAGCAAAGGATGATCCGGAAGGAGATCCGCCAGATGGATGCGCTGCCGCAACGGCACAATCGGCCGATAGACGGCAGTCGGCGGCAACGAGGCCTCGACCCAGGCCGGCAATGCGGCCAAGGCATGGTCATCCACGCAGCCGTCGGGCCGCAGCGGCAAAGCATGCACGCGCACCAGCGCTACCGGCCCCGGATACCCCGAGTCCGCGATGGCGGCATCCAAAGCCCTGCGTTGACCGCCAACGGCATAGGCGACCAGGCCGACACCCGCCTCCGCTTCCTCCTTCGCCGCCGCAACGGCGAGATGGACGGCCGAGACCGTCGGCACTGCCAGCAGCCGCGTTCTGAGCGCGGCAATGATAGTGTTCTCCGACACAATACGTTCCAGCATCCCGCTCCCCCTGAGCATTTCCGACCTAACATCGGCAAGCTTGTTTATTTCAGCAAACTATCCGCTTAACAAGCAGAGCCCCGTCCTGCAAGGGTGATTTAATCTTGCCTTTATTTTTACGACGCAATGAACTGTCGTCCCGCACTCATCATAAGGCGTGCCGCCATCGTTGATGTGCGTAAGTTTATCCTCGCAAAATGAGGATATTTTTCTGCACGCAATATTGCCACTGAATTGCCACAAGAGTTGACTTCCTGTCTCATTTTTTTTAAAAATATCCCGACAAATCAGAGGTTTCCCGCATGGCGCACCGCAATAAAATGCATATCCATTCGGTAGGCCGTATCGCAGCAGTGGGAACAACTCGAAACATTCCCGCAGGGCAATTTCATTAATTTCGGCCCGCATGCCTGCATCGTTGCGTCCCCCCTCTCAGGAGCGGCTGGAAATACCAGGCTTAATGTGTGCGGGAGATATGGCAAACGTCCTGGGGAAGGGCCTACGTGACCTCCCGGTGCGATGCGAAACGAACTGAAAAACGATGCCCGCTTTGACGGCTTCCGCCAGTGTTTAAGGAATGATCTCGCGTCCGATTACGGCAGCATCGGATGTAAATTTTTCGTGGGCTCGCGTGGTTGCGCCCGCGGTGATCGACTTTCGAAGTGGTGCACGTAGAGCTTAGGACCACTTGGGATCTGCAGGACAGTAGAAGATTGAAAACTTAATGACTCTTGAATAGTTGAACTATGAGATTTTGACATTGGAGATTCGTCAAATAACATATACAGATAGTTGACCACCATTGAACCCACATCCAATAACGATCCCCCTGAAAAACATCTGCACTGCTTACCCCCAGCCTGAGCTTGGGGGTTTTCCTCCGTCGCCCGGTCGGCTTATTGCTCCGTCTGCAGCCCCGCATAAACCATCCGGGTAAATTGATCTCCGTTAAAAACGAAATTTCCCCATTTGGCATCGAAAGCAGCTGTCGGCCTGGCGGCAAGAATTTCGTCGAGTGACTTCCCCTGTTGTTTCAGCTGGGCGACGTTGTTGCGCACGGTGACCAGCATGTCGCGGAATTCGATCAGCTGGCTGCGTGTACCGACTGCACCGTGGCCGGGAATCACAATGGTGTGGTCTGTCGTCCGCGCGACGGCCAGGTTCGCCCACTTGATCGCTCCGTCGATACTGCCGCCGTCCTCGTTATCGATATACGGATAGATACCGTTCCAGAATGTGTCTCCCAAGGCCAGCACATCCGCCGCCGTGAAATAGACCCACAAGTCGCCATCGGTATGGCCGCCGCCGAAATTCTCAACATTCACCCCGGTTTCTGCGAAGGTGAAGGTTTTCTCCCTATCGATCAGCAGCGTCGGACGCGCCGCTGCCGGCACCGGATCGAAAGTCCAGTTCCAGGCGTCCACATGCGTGGTTTCCGTCAAATGCTTGAAGGTGTTTTGATGAGCGATGATGGTGGCGCCAGCCGTGTGCATCCATGCGTTGCCGTCCGTGTGGTCCCAATGCCAATGGGTGTTGACGACATATTTCAGAGGCGCGGCGCTGATCTGATTAAGAACGGTCTGTAGTTTGTCCTGGGATTTGCTGATGCCTGCATCGACCAGGAACTTCCCTTCCCTCCCCGAATAGACGGTGATGTTGCCACCCGACCCCATCAGCACGGTGATATTCCCACGCAAGGATTGCACCACGAGATCTGAATCGGCGCGCTTCAGATAGCGGGAGCCGGCGCCGGTGTGGAAGTAGTCGTCTTGCGCAGCTTGAGCGGGTTGGCCGGCCGCAACGGCACAAGCCATGGTGGATGCCAGCAACGCTCCTGAGGCAACCGAAATCAGCGCCCGCAGGTTTGATGAAAAGTGCTTGTTTTGTGGATGAATAGTCATTTTACTTTCTCGGTGAAGTGCATGGAATGGTCGCAGCGCCAGGGCGAGTGCAAGATGATGCTGCAGAGATTCGCCCGCTGAAAATGAGGATCGTTGAATGCCAGAAAATCGTCATTGAAGGTGCCGAATGTACTGCCCGGCCGATGCTTCAGTCCTTGATAAAAGGTCTCTATGACCTGCGGCCCGAAGTCGTGGCCGCGGGGACAGGCAGCCGTCACCGCCTCGCGCTCATCGCTTGTGAAGTCTTCATAGTTGCGGCCTGCCATATCCATGCCGGCGCCGGCTTGCACCAGGCTGATTTCGGGATGCATATGTTCCGGGATGCCAGGCGTCGTGTGGAGTGCGATCGCAAGCCAGACTTTCTCGATATCGTTTTCGGCGATGCCATGACTGCGGAGAAAGTCCCGCGCCGCGTTTGCACCGTCCACTTCGAAGCGGAGCTGGCTGTCGTGGTACTGCGGGGTGATGCCGATGTCATGGAACATTGCGGCGGCATAGAACAGTTCCTGATCGAACCTCAGTCCCTTGCGCTGTCCGATCAGGGCGCCCCAAAAATAAACGCGGCGGGAATGCTGGAACAGCAGGTCGCTTTCCGTATCGCGGATGAGCTGAGTTATTTCTCTGGCGATGCGGCTGTCCGGGATCTTCACGCCCAGGATTTCAGGGTTGTTCATCATGTCCTTGTTCACTCATGCTGGTTTGCCCATCCGTGCACCGGACTGGGACGACAGGCAGAAACTGCCTCCATGACGAACATTGTCAGCTTATCCCGCCTACCCGGACAGCGGCCCAAAGGACAATATTCGATATAATCGGGCCATGCGTAAATCAACCTCTCCGCTCCAACGCGTGAAGATCGCCGTCATTGCCTTCGACGGCATCATTCCGTTTCACTTATCGGTGCCCTGCCTAATTTTCAATGGCAATTCGCTTGATCCGGGGATATCGATTTTTGACGTGATGGTCTGTTCGGAGGACCGGGGGCCATTGCGCACGACGGCGGGCTTTACTATCGACACGCCCTTCGACCTGGCCGCCCTGGACTCTGCAGATATTGTGATCATGCCTTCGTGGCACGACGATTGCCGCGAAGCACCGGTTGCATTGATTGAGGCGCTGCAGCGGGCTCACCATGCAGGCGCACGCATAGTGGGCTTGTGCGTGGGCGCTTTTCCTCTGGCTCAGGCTGGTCTGCTGGATGGAAGAACCGCCACCACGCACTGGGAATGCGTTGATACGCTGGCAGAACGATATCCAAAAGTGAAAGTGGATCCGGATGTCTTGTATGTCGACGAGGGCGACGTGCTCACCTCAGCCGGTGTCGCTGCAGGCATCGACTGCTGCCTGCATTTATTGCGCCGGATTTCCGGCGCCGAGGTCGCAAATCGCCGCGCCAAAAGGCTGCTGGTCGCCCCACATCGGCAGGGAGGCCAGGCGCAGTTTATCGAACGACCGATGCCGGTTACCAGTAGCGACAGCCGCTTGTCCCAGATACTTGAATGGGTGGCGGCACATTTGGAGCACGCGCACACCATTGAATCGCTGGCCCGGCGCGCAGCGATGAGCCGACGCAACTTCACGCGCCACTTTCGCCATGCGACCGGCACGTCGTTTAAGCAATGGATATTGAGCCAGCGATTGGCGCATGCTCAACGCATGCTTGAAAGCAGCGCGGCATCGATAGAAGTCATCGCCCAGGAAGCCGGCTTTGGCACCAGCCTGTCCCTGAGACAACATTTCCAGGCCGCCTTGCATCTGTCTCCATCGGCTTACCGCAAGCAATTCCAGTCGAGTCCGCAGGCTGCAACACCTGCCGGCATCAACTGAACAGCCACTTCTGCGCCAGCCGCGTGTAGCGCGGCATGATCACGTAGGTCATCAAGCCGACGATGATCGCCGCTGCAATCAGCTTGCCGATTAACTGATGCTGCAAAGCCGGTACCGCTCCAAATACCGGGCCAAGTAACCACGGCAAGACCAGCGTCAACGGATAAATCACCGACAACGTCAGTAAAAACTGCTTCCAGGGCTTCGCACGCTTCTGCGGCTGGCCGGCCGGCGGCGTGAACCAGAACTCCAGGCCGGTGATGGTATCGACCGTCTCCTGCTGTTCCATCAACGGCGCCGCCTCTTTAATCAAATCGCGCCGGGCCGGTGACGCCAGCCATTGTCGCGCGTGTTCCAGCGTTTCAAACCGGATGGTGACCGTATAGCGGTTTGTGCCGGCCGGCGGCTTGATTACGGTGACGCCTCGATGACCGGGTGCTTCGGCCGCGACAGGCAAGATGCGTTTGAGCCATTGCTCATAATCGGACTGGGAGCCGGTGCGGATATCGTGCTGGATGACGATAGTCACCATGTCAGGTTTCTGGTCGCGGTTCATGCAGGGCTTTCTCAGTGTGAGTTCTTATTGTGTTGATGCCACCCATCCGGCATCAAAACGCCTACGATGTCGCATGCCTGCGCTGGTGTCAATCCGATTGAAGCGCCCTGCCTGTTCATTACCGCCACGGGCATAAAAAAACGCCCGATACATGCGCATCGGGCGTCGAGGTCAAAAGTGAGAATATTGCTTTTCTCTTTCTTCCGTTTTTTAAGCCAGGACCAGGCGATACGCCTGTTCCGGTTGCTCTGGCCTTTATTTTCACAGCAAATTGCCAGGAGACTTGACCGCCTGTCTCACATTTTGAAAATTTATTACTTTCTGCATACAGTCCCATCTGCCACCATGGAGCTCTTCCCGGCAGGTCAGCGATCGCCCAGTAAGAAATTTCGGGCCGGGGCGCTATCTATCCCGGTAGCTGCGTCACTCTCATCCTTCAACGCCACGCCGGTCAATTGACGGCGGCGTGCTTCTGACATCAGGTAGTCCAGCTTGAATGCCGCCTCTTCGTAGCTCAACCCTTCAGGCCGGACATTGGAAATGCAGTTGCGCTCCGCATCTGTCATACCGAGACGCGGCATCCAGCTCAGGTACAAGCCCATGCTGTCGGGCGAACTCAGCCCGGGACGTTCGCCGATCAGCACGGCCACCAGCTTCGCCTGCAGCAGGCTGCCGATTTCGTCGCCGACCGCCACCCGGCCCTGCCGCACGATAGTGAGCGGCGCCTGCTTCCAGCCGTGTCCGGCAATGCGTTCCTGCAAGGCGGCCAGAAAAGGGAGGGCATTCTTTGTAATCGCCAGCGAGGACAGCCCGTCTGCAATGACGATAGCAAGGTCATGACGGCGACTGCCGCCCGGCTCCTGCTCCGGCATTGTCGACGCCAGTTCGCTGCGCGACGCAGCACTCAGCCGCCGCCCCAGATCCGGGCGCTGCAGATACGTCAGCCGGTCGCCGGCGGCACTGTCGAGGATGAGGCTCGCCTCAGCGCCTGCAATGCCGGCGCCGAGCAATTGCTGACGCAACTTCCCGGCATCCAGCGCCAGGTGCACGGCATCGCGCGCCTGCGCATGCGCCAGTTGGAAAGCCAGTTGCGGCGACGTCGGCAGGCTGACGCCGGCACGTCCCAGCGCTATGCGCGCGGCGGTGAACCGGCGCAGCATCTGCCAGGGATTATCGATGACCGGGGATTTGTCGTTTGCCATGTCAGCGATATCAAGACAAGCGCTGCAAGGCGTCGCGGAAAGTCGGCGGCAAGCCGTCGCCGAGACGGAATTGCTCATCGGTACTGAATATCTGCATACGTTGCAGCCACGCCTCGAATTCCGGCGCCGGCCTGAGGCCAAGCACCCGCCGTATATACAGCGCATCGTGGAAAGACGTGGTCTGATAATTCAGCATGATGTCGTCCGAACCCGGTATGCCCATGACGAAATTGCACCCTGCGGCGGCCAGCAAGGTCAGCAGGTTGTCCATATCGTTCTGATCGGCCTCGGCGTGATTGGTGTAGCAGACATCGCAGCCCATCGGCAGGCCGAGCAGCTTGGCGCAGAAATGGTCTTCCAGGCCGGCACGGATGATCTGTTTGCCGTCGTACAGATATTCCGGACCGATGAAGCCGACCACCGTGTTCACCAGCAGCGGTTTGAACTTGCGCGCCACGGCATAGGCGCGCGCCTCACAGGTCTGCTGGTCGACGCCGTGATGCGCACCGGCGGAGAGTGCGCTGCCCTGCCCGGTTTCAAAATACATGACGTTATCGCCGGACGTGCCACGCCCCAGCGACAAGGCAGCGCTGCGCGCCTCCGCCAGCAAGGCCAGATCGATGCCGAAGCCGCGGTTGGCGGCCTCGGTGCCGGCGATCGACTGAAACACCAGATCGACCGGCGCGCCGCGCCCGATCGCGGCAATCGTATTGGTCACATGTGTCAGTACGCAGGACTGCGTGGGAATCTCATAGCGCGCGATGATCTCGTCCATCATCGTAACCAGCCGGATCACCTGCGGCACGTTGTCGGTGGCAGGATTGATGCCGAATACGGCGTCGCCGCTGCCATACAGGAGTCCGTCCAGCAGACTGGCGGCGATCCCGGTGGCGTCGTCGGTCGGATGATTCGGTTGCAGGCGAGTGGACAGCCGTCCCGGCAAACCGATGGTGTTGCGAAAGGCGGTGACGACGCTGCATTTCTTCGCAACCAGAATCAGATCCTGATTGCGCATGATCTTGCTGACTGCCGCAGCCATCTCCGGCGTGATACCGGGCGCAACGGCGCGCAACGTTTCGCTGTCGACATCATCGCCAAGCAGCCAGTTGCGAAAGTCGCCGACCGTCAGATGACTGATCGCAGCGAATGCCGCGGGGTCATGATCGTCGAAAATCAGGCGCGTGACTTCGTCCTCTTCGTAAGGCACCAGCGCCTGTTCCAGAAATATCCGCAACGGCAGCGCCGCCAATGCCATCTGCGCCACCACGCGTTGCTCCGCGCTCTCCGCGGCCACGCCGGCCAGCATGTCGCCGGAACGCAGCGGCGTCGCCTTGGCCATCAGATCCGCAAGATCGCGAAACTGATAGGTCATGGGACCGGCCGTATGGGTGAATTGATACAGAGGCATGGCTGACCTTTATCGGTGTCAGCGACCAATATAGCAAAGGAGCATCACCTGCGGAACATAAATTGGAGCGCCGCAATAAATTGCAGTGCGGTGCAGCGCAATTCAGCACATGGGTATCGAAGACATGTCCGTACCGGCGCAACGCACGAACATCTTTGGTGAAAAGTGAATCTGTCGGGCTACGCCTGCACCAGCCTGGCGCAGCCCGAGTCAGCCTGCCGGCCCAGGCTTGCTCTTAAACGCCGACCAGTTTCTTGAAGGTTGCCAGCACCGCATCGCCCTTGAACGGTTTGACGATCCAGCCCTTGATGCCTGCTGCCTTGCCGCGTTCTTTCATGATCGGCGAATTTTCCGTGGTCAGCATGATGATGTTGACGCTGGCGTTGCCGAGTTCGCTGCGAATCTTCTCGGCCATCGTGAGGCCGTCCATGTTGGGCATGTTGACGTCGGATACCACCAGCTTGATGGACGGATCGCCCTTGAGCTTGGTCAGGCCGTCGCGTCCGTCCACAGCCAGGGCGACGTCCAGGCCGTTCTTCTTGAGGAAATCGCCCACTTCGGCGCGAACGGTGCTTGAGTCATCAACTACCAGGATTTGTGCCATGAGATTTTCTTTTGATAAGGGAAAAAGTTAAAACAGCTCGAGCTCGCCGGTATCGCTTCCCAGCTCTTCGGCCGAGACGCTGAAGTCGATATCGGCATACGCAGACACGCACAGGCTCACATGGAAACGCGGAGATCCATCCATATCGACGGCGAAATGCTGGATATGCTGGCTGTTGAGTTTTTGCAGGTAGGCCGCGCAGTTCTTGTCGATGACGTTGGGCGTCGACATGCCGATATGCGGAAAGAAATTACCCAGATCACGATTGAGAATGCCGCAGCACAGATTGCCGCTCTCGGCGATGGCGTCCATGAAGGTCTGTTCGCTCATCTCTTCTTCGTCGATATTATTGAGGCGTGCAAAATGGCCGCGTGTCGCTGCATCGGGAGAAAAGTAGAACATCACCATCAGGCGAAACAGATAGGACGACACCGTCAACACCACCATCTGCTTTTCCGGAAAATCGCCGGAGTCCGGCAAGGTCGAAATCTGCGCCCCGGCGCCCGAGGGCACAAGGCTGTTCTTCAGCGACTGCGTCAGCAGCAGGTCAAAACCGTCTTTGGCGGATTGGCTCAACATGATTGTCCTTCCTTACGCTGCCAGCGCTTCTTTGGTTTTCTTGTTGATCAGGTCGAGGCCGATGATGGCGCCGATGATCATCTTGCCGCCGGCCTGCAGATCCTGGAAGGTGGTTGTCGTGATCAGGTCATTCTGGTACAGGTTGGCGCGGTAGCTCTTGGACAGCTTCTCAGCGCGCTGCGCCAGGTCGCGTACTTCCGACGCCACCACCGCAAAGCCGCGGCCATGCGCACCGGCGCGGGCAGCTTCGATCGAGGCGTTGAGCGCGACGATGATGACCTGGTTGACGATCAGCGCGAACTCGTCGTTCTTGCGGTGCATTTCACGGTTATGCGTGATCAGCACGTTCATGTCGTCATGCCAGCGCTCGAAGGTGCGCATCAGGCCGAGCAGATTGCCGATAGTCTCTTGCGAGGCATCGCAATTTTCCAGCACGCGCGCCATGCTTTCCGAATTGCGCGAGCTGAGCTGGGCGACGACCTGTTCGGTCTCACGCCGGGTGTGCACCAGGCGCAGATCGTTGTCGCGGCGCTGCGCTTCCAGTTCCTGCTGATGGGCATCGATGTTGGCTTGTTGCTCCTGCAGCGTGGCCTCGACATTCTGCTTGAGGACTTCGACCTGCTCCAGATCAACCATGCGCTTCATGCGCGCGTTCTGGCGTTTGAACAGCAGAGCCAGCGGCACGCCGGACAGCAGCATTCCCAGCACAACAAAAAGAATCGAATTCAACATCATGAAACACATCCTTGCAATGGAACTACACAACTGACCTGCACTGCTACCTTCATCAACTGTCTCAATTGCCTCAATTGCAGCCTGATTACGCGACCTGCGGATCGTTTCCTGCGGTCAGCGTGCCGGCCGGCAGAATCTGATCGTGCTCAGGCACCGGATAAGCCACGTCGATGCCATCGACTTCCACGGCGACGTTTTCCGGCAGCAGCACATTGACCTGGAACTGACGGAAATCGGCGCCTTCAGCCTGATCCAGGAACTGGATCTCGATGCTGCCGTGTTCGCGGGTAACAAAGTCCAGCACCGCATCCATGCCTACGCCGCGTCCCGACACATCAGTGACTTCGCTACGCGTCGAGAATCCCGGACGCATGATCAGTTGCGCCAGTTCAGCATCGGTCATGGCCTGGTCGGCGCTTATCAGATTCTTCTCGATGCCGGTGCGGCGGATATGCGCCAGCGCCAGGCCGCGGCCGTCATCCGACAGCGCCATGTGCAGCATGTTGTTCATCACGCCCATTTGCAGGCGGATTGCGCCGACCTCTTGCTTGCCCTTGGCAAGACGCTCTTCCGGTGTTTCCAGACCGTGGTCGACGGCGTTGCGAATCAGATGCATGAAGACGTTTTTCAGCAGCGCCGACGAATGCGCATGGATGACGTAGCCGTTGTCCTCGATCTCGACGACCGGTGCGGCCTTGCCCAGATCGGCAGCGAGCGCCGGCAGCGAATCGGTCACGCTGGCGAGCACTTCGGCTATCGTTTCCGTACCCAGCAGCCGCAAGGTCTTGCGCACGGCGTTGCGTACCGCGACCAGTTCGTGCAGGTTGGCGGTGTTGACTGTTTCCAGACGGTGCAGGCTTTCCAGGATGTGCTTGCGGTCGATGGTCATGATGTGACGCTCGACGGCGGCAGCCTGTTCCGGTGCGGCCTGGCGACCCAGCGTGACTTCGTTGATGCGGGCGTAACGGTCGATGGTGACGCGCACCTTGGCCAGATCCTGCAGCAGGTATTCCTGATCCCAGACGGCGCCGGTTTCCGGATGGCGCAGGTCGTCGTAATGTTCTTCCACGCTGTGCACCACGTTGCTCAGGTGCAGCAGGCCGTATGTACGGCCGTTACCCTTGATGGTGTGCATGTTGCGGAACAGCTTGGCGATGGCGAATGCGGTGGCTTCCGGATTCTGATGCACCAGTTGTTCGTTCTCGTCGAGGAAGCGGCGCGACGTCACGATGAATTCCTGGAACTTCGGCGCACTCACAGCCAGGATTTCACCGATGATTTCCAGCTCGTTCTTTTGTTCGTTGGCTTCGGCTGCCAGCTTGCGCAGCTCGGTCACGTCGCGTACGCACAGCATCAGGCGGATCACCTGATCGGCGTCGTCGGTGATCGGCGACCAGCTCAGATCGAGAATCTTGACGCGGCCGTCAGCCATCTTCTTCTCGACTTCGCCAACCATCAGATGCTCGTTGAATTCGAAGTTCATCACGTCTTCGCCGATGCAGGCGCCGCCGATAGCTTCGATCTGCGACAGCGTATCCGCGCCCAGGGTCGTGCCGGTGAAGACCAGATCCATCAGGTCGCGGCCGGCGATATCGGTGGTTTCAAACACGGTTTCGAGGAAGGCAGAATATTCCGGATGAACCTTGTTGCCATCAACGATGGTCAGAATGCCTTGCGGGATGTTTTGCAGCATCGCCTGCATGTCGGCGGTCTTTTGCCTGACCTGAGCCGAGGCTTCCTGGATTTTCTCGATCATGCCGTTGAAGGCGACGATGGAGTGGCCGACTTCATCCATGCTGTGCACCGGCAGACGGCGCGTAAAATCCTGATTGACGGCGATCTCGGTCATCATGGTCTGCATGCGGCTGATCGGGCCGGTGATCTGGCGATACAACAGGAAGCCGATCAGCGTCAGCACCACGACGGCAACCGCGGTCACAATGGAAATCATGGTGGCCGTCGACGCCAGATTGGCATTCAGCGCGGCGATGGCGGTGTCCTTGCTGCGGTTCTTTTCGATGCGCAAGGTATCGACGACGCCTTCCAGCTCAGCCTGGTATTGCACCACGCCGCCGAAGAACGAGGCCTGCGCCAGAGAATCCTTGCCGGCCAGCTTGAATTTGGCAGTGCTGTCGATGGCGCCGAAGTAATTGTCGAGGCTTTCCTTGGCTTGTTCGATCAGGCCTTTTTGCGCCTGGCTCACGGCCTGGCTGGCCTGGAATTCAAGGGCCTTTTCCAGCGTCGCCTTCTTGGCCGCCAGCTTTTCGTTTTCCTGGCCGACCAGATTATTGTCGGTCTCAGTCACCATGACCATGGCGGCCAGTTGCACATCTTTCAGTTGTCCGACCAGATCGGACGATGCCAGCACGCTCGGCACCACGCCTTCGGTAACCGACTTCACTTCCACCGCACTGCCGCGGGACTGAAACACCGCATAACCGCCGATGGCGGAAATCGCGATGAACGTAAGAATGACGAGCAAGGTAATGCGCAGACGGATAGTCATGAGGAGTTTTCCCTGGTGGCGGTAGGCATTCGCGTGGTCTTGTCGTTACGCAGCTATTGCGCTGGTCAACCACTCTCGACGCCGCAGCATTCTTGCATTCAAGTATTACTTCCGCATGACAACAAAATGCAAAGAAGAAATAAGAGGCGCAAATTCACCTCATCAGTGCCGATGAAAAAAGCACACACTGGATTAAATAATTCCACATGGAAATATTTAATCCAATGCGCCACATCCTGTCTCGCAGAAATCATCGCCAGTTGCCCTCGCCGACAGAAAAAACGAAACCACGCTACCATGTCCCATCCGTCCCCACCGTCACATCAAGGCCGAGGACAACAACCCAGCAAGCCGAGAGCACATATCGCCCGGCCAGGAGACACGCATGCAAGCATCCTCAGTACTGCCGGCCACCCAGCCCTTTGCCCGTAGCGCCCGCCATCCCGGCTCGCCAGATCCGGTTCGCATCGTCAGCCTTGCCGGCGATGCCGCCACTGCCAGCTTTACTCTGCAAGCAGGCATGAATTTGCGCGATGCCATCAGCGGGCCGCTGGCTGCGGCGGGTATCAGCGGAGCAACGGTACGATTCGAGAATCTGCGGGTGTCGCCGCACCATTTCCTGATGCCGGCCTTGTCGCATGACGGCAAGCACGCAGCGTTTTACAGTGCGCCGCATGAAGTCGAAGGCGGCGTTGTCATCGAGCTGGCCTGTGCCACCTACGGCCGCCGCGACGGTGCACCGTTCGTGCATTGCCACGCCATCTGGCGCGACGCCGGCGGCAAGCGCCAGGGTGGTCACATGCTCATGGATCAGACCATCGTCGCCGAAGCTGCCACCGCCCATGCCTGGGGCTTGCACAACGCCACGATGGAAACCCGCTTCGACCCGGAAACCAATTTCACGCTGTTCCACCCTGCCGTGGTCGATCTGGGAGCGGCCGGCAAGCACGCCGGCGGCAAGAGCGAAGGTCCGCGCACGGTGCTGGCGCGCATTCGTCCCGACGAAGACCTGAACATGGCGATTGAAGATGTCTGCCGCACGCACGGTATCCGCCACGCCAAGGTGCGCGGCAGCGTGGGCAGCATCATCGGGGCCGAGTTTGAGGATGGGCGTGTGGTGGAAGATCTCGCGACCGAGATCCTGGTGCGCAACGGCGAGGTGCAACCGACCGCAGACGGCCTGCGCTGCCATCTGGACATCGCGCTGATCGACCCGCGCGGCAACGTCTGTGAAGGCGTTCTGGCGCGCGGACGTAATCCGGTGCTGATCTGCTTTGAGCTGGTACTCGAAGAACAACCGCACGGCTAAGAGCCGCTGATAAAACGCTGCTGGCGGCGTTGCTTCTCCTTGCCGTACATCTTTTAAGCCACCATTGCCTCGCAGCTCTCAGCGCAGACACGGCAGGCTTGCGCGCAATCATCTCCGATTTCGGTACCCATGCACTGATGCTCGCACTCGCGGCAGGCATCGGCGCAAATCTCGCACACCCTCTGGCTGTAAGGCGATTGTTCCAGCTGCAGGCTGGCCGACAAGGCGCACAGGTCGCTGCATTCCAGCAACACCTGCATGCTCGGCTCTACTTGCAGTCCGCCGCGGCTGCGGCTGAGCGCAGCCAGTACGCGCCGGCATGCCTGATGGCACTCAGTGCAGGCATCGATGCAGCTTTGCATCTGTTCATTCATGCCGCCGTTGCTGTCTTTGGCCTGATTGGCCGCAAGCAGGCGATGGATTTCACGTTGATCTGCGGTCAGTGCGCAGGGAGTGGATGTCATCATTTGCAAATGTCCTCCGTGGTGAATACCAGACGTATACCCAAACGTTAGCGCCGGCCAAATCGTCGCCGCGTTGTTGACGGATGAAAGATGCGCAGGCCGGCTAAGCCCGGATGCTCCTGGATGATTTGCTGCCGCTCTTGTTGCCTGCGGTATCGGCGCGATGACTATGGCGACCGTTGTGACGATCGGCGCGCCTCAGGGCCAAGGCCATGGCGATTGCGGTGCGCCAGGCCTTCTTGCGTTTGGAAAAGATTTTTACCGCATTCGCGGCCATGCCGAGCGGCGGAACGCGGTCGATGTATTCCTCGACGTAACAAGCGAATTTGCGCTTGTCGAGCTTGAGTACGCAGGGTACAAATTGGACCGGCTGCGCAGCGATTTTCACGGCTGTCTTTCTCATGCTTCCTCCTGGACGAGAATGCACAAACAGTCACAAACACAGTAAGAGCAAAGTAAAAGCAAAAAAACCGCCGTCAGGAGCGTTTCAATGGGGAACCGCGTCCTGACGGCAGAGGGGGAACCGGTGAACGGGGTCCCGTTATTGTTATGCGTGCTGCTTTGGCTTACTGCTTAATTCGTTGTCAGCTTCCTGATGGTCTTATTTCTTCGCATCCAGCTTGGCCTTGAGAGCGTTAGCCATTTCCAGGTGATGCTCCAGATTCGGCAAGGTCTTGGCAGCAAAGTCCTTCACGTCCGGGTCCTTGGCGTCGGTGGCGTTCTTGCGGAACAGCTTGACGGCGTCCTTGTGCGCCGCCACGCCGATCATGCGCACGTATTGCTTGTCGAACGTATCGCCGTCCAGCTTTTCCAGCACCGCGATCTTGGCGCGCTGCGCCATGCTCGGTTCGGTGGGCGCTTCGACGTTCTTGCTGGCAGCCAGCTTCTTGAGGTTGTCGCCGACGGTGGTGTGCTCGTCGACCATCAGGGTCGCGAAATCCTTGACGTCAGGATTGGAGGTCTTTTCCAGTGCAATCTTGCTGGCCTTGACTTCGGCATTGCCGGCTTCGGCCGCGCTATTGATGAAGCTCTTGTCGCCGCGCGGCAAATCGTCGGCACGCGCATGGTTGATCGCCAGCGCCAGGCCCGCAACGCTGATGGCGGTCAGGCCCAGGATCTTGAACATGGTGCCGGAACGGCGTGCCGATTGCATGCGTAACTGTGGGCGAAATTGCGGCTGCGACATGGTGATTCTCCTTATTTGGATGAAAGTGGGTCTGCACGTGTGTCCGCTAACACCCTGCATACCGGACATCGTGGCAAACAACATGGTGACAATGTAGTGCCACCACGGCCATGGCGAAATCGGACAGTACCGCTGCTGCTTGTAAGAATTGAGGAATGTCGGCGAATGCCCACATCCTTACAGCGCCACGGCAAGACGGTCAGCGCCATCGATTCCTACAGCGATTTACCGCACTCGCCGATAGAGATTGCCGATATGCAGGCCTATGCTGAATGACAGTTCTCAGCGCCCCGTCGCTCAACCTGCCCTGCGCCACCGCCCGTTCATTTGCCAACAAAGGATTCCCATGTCAACCACCGTAGCCGAGATGCTCGTCGACACCTTGCACCGCATCGGCGTACGCCAGATCTTCGGCGTCGTCGGCGATGCGCTTAATCCCCTCACCGAAGCCGTACGCAAGGACCGGCGCATCAAATGGATAGGCGTACGCCACGAAGAAGGCGCCGCGCTCGCCGCCGCCGGGCAAGCCAAACTCACCGGCAAACTGGCGGTCTGCTGCGGCACCACCGGCCCGGGCGCCAACCATCTGGTCGCCGGTTTGTACGAAGCGCGCAAGGACCATGCGCCGGTGCTGGCGATTTCCGGCGGCGTACCAGCCAGCCGGCGTGGCATCGACTACCTGCAGGAAAACGTACCGGACCTGCTGTTTCGCGACGTCGCTGCCTATACGCAAACCATCATCAACCCGGCGCAAGCGGTGCAAGTCGTGCATCAGGCCATCGCGCAGGCTTACCACCAGCGCGGTGTCGCGCACATCAGCATTCCGGCCGATGTGATCGGCGGCAAGATCACCGCCGCCGCATCGGTATCGAGCATCAACACCTTGCGCCCGCAACCGGAGGTCATGCCTCCCGCAAGCGAAATCGGCCAGGCGGCGCGCCTGATCGATGCCGCCAGATCGGTTGCCATCTTCGTCGGCAACGGCGGCCGTTCCAGCATCGATGAGATCGCCGCCCTCGCGGAAAAATTGCAGGCACCGATCATTCACACCTTCCGTGGCAAAGACATGCTGCCCTACGATCACCCGCACTGGATAGGCGGGGTCGGTCTGATCGGCGGCGCGCCCGGTATGGACGCGATGCGCGACGCCGAGCTGCTGCTGATGCTGGGCACCGATTACCCGTATTCGGAATTCCTGCCGACCCGCACCCAGACCATCCAGATCGACGAACGCGGTTTTGTGCTCGGCCGCCGCATGCCGGTCGATCTCGGCATCACAGGTTCGGTCGGACCCGCGGTGGCGCAATTGCTGCAACAGGTGCACGGCAAGACAGATGCGGCCTTCCTCAACAAGGTCGGCGATCATCGCCACAACTGGAACATGACGCTGGACAAGCACGCCGCCCCGCCGGCCAATCCCGAAAAAGGCCCGATCAAGCCGCAATATCTCGCGCGGCGGCTGAGCGATCGCGCCAATGAAGACGCCGTCTTCGTCGTCGACACCGGCGTCGTCACGCTATGGTGCGGCAACTGGATCCGCCAGACCGGCAAGCAGCGCATCCTGGCCTCGTTCAACAACGCTGCCGTCGGCACCTCGCTGGGGCAAGGCAACGGCATTCAGGCGCTCGACCGTGACCGTCAGGTGATCGTGGCGGTCGGCGATGGCGGTTTTACCATGCTGCTGGGCGAATTCATGACCGCGGTTGAACACAAGCTGCCGGTCAAGGTGGTGGTGTTCAACAACCGCGAATGGGGGCTGGTGCATCTGGAAATGGAAGAAGCCGGCCTGCCCGCCTTTGAAGGATCGAACTTCCCCAACCTCGATTTCGCCATGTTTGCCACCGCCTGCGGCGCCAGCGGCTACACCGCAAAGACGGCGGCAGAACTGGAAGAAGCCATGGGGCCCTTCCTCGCGACACCAGGACCGGCCGTGCTCAACGTCTTCATCGATCCGTCCGAACTGCCGGTCATGCCGCACATCAAGCTCGACCAGATCTGGCACTTCGGCATGGCCAAGATCAAGGAAGCGATGATCTCCATGGGCGGCGCCTGAGGTTAGACTAAGCCTGTTCCAACCTTCGCATGAAACCTTAGTACGAGGAAAGCATGAAACTCAAAGGCTCCTGCCACTGCGGCGCCGTGACCTTCTCGCTCAACAGCGACACGCCCTACCCGTATCAGCGCTGCTATTGCTCGATCTGCCGCAAGACTCAGGGTGGCGGCGGATATGCGGTCAATCTCGGCGGCGACTTTCACAGTCTCAAGGTCAAGGGCGCCGACGACGTCAGCGTCTATCACGCGCGCCTCAAGCGCAAAGGTGAAAAGCGTATTCACACCAGCACGGCCCAGCGCCACTTTTGCCGTCGCTGCGGCAGCGCCTTATGGCTATACGACCCGACCTGGCCGGATCTGGTGCATCCCTTCGCCTCGGCCATCGACACACCCCTGCCGGCGCCGCCTGAATACACGCACCTGCTGCTGGACTACAAGGCGCCGTGGGTGGAGGTCAAGGCCGGCCGCAAGGACAAGCAGTTCGGGCAATTCCCGAAGGAGTCGCTGCTGGAATGGCATCAGCGGCTGGGCTTCGCCGACGACGATTGAATCTCAGACCTGCACGCCGTCGCCGCTCCGGTGCCGCTGCTGCATCTGCTGCATCTGCTGAAAGCGGCCTGCAGTTTGCGGCTTGATGAACAGCACCACGACTTCCGGATGCTTGCCGCGGATGCGCGTCTCCATGTCGATCACCAGGGCTTCGATCTGCGGCGTCTTCAGGTCGTCTTCAAATTCCACGCTCAATGCCGCGAGAATCTGATGCGGCGCCAGATGCACCGTCAGCACACCGTTAGCGCCGACCACCCCGTCAAGCGCCGTAACGGTGGCCAGGATCGAATCGAGGATGTCCTGGTGTGCGCGCTCACCGATGAGCAGCCCCTTGGTTTCCTGCCCCAGGATGGCGGCAGTCACCGCAAGGATCACGCCGATGACGATGGAGGCGATGCCGTCATACATCGGCTCGTTCAGATATTGCGACAGCCAGATCCCGGCGAATGCAGCGGCAATGCCGAGTATCGCGGCAGTGTCTTCCAGCAGTACGATGAAGGTCGGAGGATCCTTGCTGCGCAGGACTTCTTCCGGCAGCTCGGCATACGATTTGGCGCCCTTGAACTTGTGCAGCGTCAGCAGCCATGAGCCGCCTTCAAAAATCGCGGCCGCCAGCAGCACCAGATAGCTGGCGGTGGCATTTTCTATCGGTTTGGGATCGAGGATGTGGCGGATGCCTTCGTAAATCGACAGGCCGGCGCCGAGCGTGAAGATCAGCACCGCCACCACAAAACTCCAGAAGTAGACCTCCCGGCCGTAACCGAACGGATGGTCGCGGTCAGGCCGCTGCCCGGCGCGATGCAGGCCGTACAGCAACAGCAACTCGTTGCCCATGTCGACGACAGAGTGGATGCTTTCGCTGAGCATGGCTGAACTGCCGGTCCAGATGGCCGCCCATAGTTTGGTCAAGGCCACCATGAAATTGCCGGCCAGCGCGGCGTAGATGATCAGCCGCGAGGACTTCTCCGGCTGCAGCAAACGATGGATGAGCCGGCTGGCGCTGCGTGGCATGTGGGTACCCTTTTGTTGTCAGCGCCGCCGTCCTGTCCTACAAGGCAATCAGTTCCTGTCCGATGCCTGTGCAGACGCGACAGCGTTAGGCTGCGCTAACTCTTTACTCTTTCTTCATCATTCAGGAGCTGACAATGGACACCCATCCGAACGAACCGCTGGCGCGCGAACAGTATGCCGACGAACTGATGCGCCGCTATCGCGAACTGCGCCGCTGGGTGGTGGAAAACTGGCCGAATACCGAGCAGCCCTTGCAGCAATCGGATTTCATCGCCAGCGACCGCGAAGTCGCGTTGTTGCTGGGAGCACGCCTGCATGCCGGAGCAAAACAAGCCGGTCCGGCTAATGCGCACAATGCGCAGTACGAAGACGTCACGCCAATGCCCTGGCCGTAAATGCCTCTGCGCTCTTCAGCGTTCAGATGCGGCCTGTATAGGAGCGATTCCCCTGTAGATCGACATAGCGCGGCGGCGCCAGAGGATCGAAATCGTCCCAGTCGCCGTGCTCGATGTGGCCTTCGCTGCGTTCAATATCGGCGGCTTTGAGCGAGTGCAGCAAAGCGATCGCCTCGTTCTCTTGTGGCTGGCCGTCTACGGCGACCGCCACCCGCATGCCGGCTTTGCGGACTTCCACTTCCTGCGCATGGCGATTGCTGGTGTCGGTGTCATCGGTGGCATTGAGCGAACCGACCAGCGAACCGAGATGCGCACCCACCAGACCGCCCAGCGCCGGGCCGGCGGCTCCGGTCACCGGCGCCGTGGCGGAACCTATGGTTGCCCCCACAATGGCCCCGGTCGCCGCACCTGCCGCTACGCCGGCGTCGGTGTCTTTGGCGCCGGGTGATTTGTCACGGTCACCGCCGACCGGATACAGATCGTGCTGGCCGGCCGGATTGAGATAAAAGGTGGTAATGGCGTCGCGCGGATAGCCGGCCTGCACCAGTTCGTCCACGGCGTATTCGGTTTCATCCTGCAGTTGAAATCTGCCGACAATGATAGAGGACATGACAGAACTCCTTCCCGTTAAGTGTCGTCGAGACTCCGTTGAGCCTTGTTCAAAAGCCTATCCCGGTATCGTCATGGCGACGATAGGTGCGCCACGCATTCGACTGTAGGAATTGACGTTAAAAAATACCGGCCGGCATCACCGCGACAGCACCAGCACATCCACCGGAAAGCTGCGCAAAACGTCAGCCGCTGCGATGTATTGTTGCCGGATCGCGCCTTGCGTTCCCGTCAGGATGCTTTGCCATTCGCCGTTGCTCCACGCCAGCGGCAGATGTACTGCCGTATCCGCCCAGTGCTGCGGCGGGATCAGCGGTGCGGCGGATTGCAGCGATTGCGACGAATGGCCCGAAGCGATAAGCCGCGCGGCATGACGGCTGCACAGGACAATCACGGTGACGTCGCCGGCACTCCTGGCGAACGCCAGCAGATGGTCCGACAGTTCGCCTTCGACCGTCAGCGGTACATAGTCGCCAGTCGTGAACAGCCCCTCCCGTCCGCTACGGAAATGCAGCAGCGTGCTGATCATCTGCTGCTTGCAGGCGCCGCTGCGCCAGTCATCCAGCGTCAGCGCCTGCAGGCGGTTGGTCGCCATCAACTCCTGCCGCAACGCATAGTCGACGGGACGGCGGTTGTCCGGATCGACCAGACTGAAATCCCAGAGGTCGCAACCCTGATACAGATCGGGAATGCCCGGCACGGTCAGCCGCAACATGGTGTGGCTCAGGCTGTTGAGCGCGCCGGCCGCGGATATCTCCTGTATGAACGCACGCAAGGCCGGCAAGAAGAGATTATCGGGATCCGGTCGCAGGATACGCTGCAGGAAAGCTTCGCAGTGTCCTTCATAAACGGAATCCGGAGCGTTCCAGTCGGTGCGGCGCTTGGCTTCACGCAAGGCCTTGCGCTGCCATTCGGAGACGCGCCGGACCAGCTCCTCCAGTTCCTCCGTCCGGGCCTCTCCGGGCTGCGCCAGCGGCCATACGCCGACCAGTGTCTGATACAGCATCAGTTCGTCGACGGCATCAATGGGGGCCTGCACCCGTGCAGCCATATTGAGCGCGCGCCAGCGTTGCAATGCCTGTTGCCAGTGCGCCGGAATTTCACTCAGCACCGCCAGCCGCATGCGGGCGTCTTCGCCGCGCTTGTGATCGTGGGTCGCCGTCGCCAGCATGCTGCGCGGAAAATCGCGCTGCCGCCGCAGGACGTCCCGGTGAAAATCCTCCACCGGCAAAGCCAGCTGGGCCGGATCGGAACCGACTTCGTTGCGCGACAACAGACGGCCGTAGCGATAAAAAGCCGTGTCTTCGGTCGACTTCGCCGTCAGTGGCGGCGTGAGCTGCTGAAACCGCGTGAGCGCGCGCCAGTGCAGCTTGCTGTAATTGGCGACGGGCTCGTCTTGCATCGGCAGTTTCGGCGGCTGCGGCGCATCGGCCAGCCAGCCGCTGATGGCATCGAGCGTGGTCAGATCCTGCTTGCGCAAGTAATCGCGTACGCGCGCCGCAGTCGTCCTGATCAGGAAAGCATCGCGGCTGTCGCAGCCGTCACGGTCGCCGTAGCTGCGATACACAGGAAAATACGCCAGCAGCTCCAGCATGCAGTGCCGTATCGACATCAGCGAGATGTCGCGGGTGGCGATGGTTGAGCGCGCCAGCGCGTGCAAGGTCGACGTCAGCGCATTGAATTCGCTGGCGAAGTTCTGGCTCAGCAGGCGCCGCCGCGTCGCCAGCACCACATAGTCGAATCCGTCAGGATCGGCACGGTATTCCTTCCAGATCGCATCGAGCGCCGCAGCGCCCTCGCCGTTGTGCAGCACGGCGCCGGCCTGGTCCATGAAGTCGTAGCCGGTGGTGCCGTCGAGGCCCCATTTGTTGCGCAGGTTTTCGTCGGGCGCGAGGATTTTTTCGGCGATGATGTACGGCGCCGTATCGCGCCGGATGCCTTGCAAGCGCGCGCGCAGACGTTGCACGTAGGCGCCGGGATCGGCCAGTCCGTCGATGTGGTCGATACGCACGCCGTCAATCAGGCCATCTTCATACAGACGGAACAAGGCAGCATGCGTTGCTTCGAAAACCTCTTCCAGCTCCACCCGCATGCCGATCAGGTCGCCGATTTCAAAGAAGCGCCGCCAGTTGATTTCGTCGCCGGCATTGCGCCAGTCGGACAGACGGTAGTGCTGGCGCTCCAGCAGTGCATGCAGGGCGTGTGCGCCGTGCGGCGTCGCGGCGCTGAAGCTCGCCAACGCCACATGCAATGATGACATGCTCTCCGCGTCGGCAACTGCGGCCGCCAGTTCGCGCCAGGCATGCTCGGCCTGCGTCTGGCGCTCTTCCTGCACCGCCGCCTCCAGCACACGCTCGAAAGCGGCCGCAGCTTGTTTCAGCCGGGGCGAATCCGCCACCGACAGAATCTCGACGTAATCCTCGGGCGCCACCGGCAGGCGATGACCCGGGATGGACACATGCAGGCGCGCCGATTCCGGGTCAAAGTCCAGGCCGATCTCGCCGTCGCGCAACAGTTCGCCATATGGCTTGCCCAGCACCGGCAACAGCACTTTGCCGTGCAGCGCCGGATCGGCGCCCAGCCATTCAATGTCGAACCAGCATGCATGGCGGCTGTGCTGCCCCCATAGCAAGACATCGCACCACCAGGGATTCTGTCCGCCCACGGCCATGTGATTGGGCACGATATCGACGATCAAGCCCATCTGCCGCGCATGCAGACCCAGCACCAGGCGCAGCAAACCTTCTTCGCCGCCCAGCTCCGGATTGACGCGCCCCGGATCGACCACGTCGTAGCCATGCGTCGACCCGGTGCGCGCCGTGAATATCGGCGATGCATACAGATGGCTGACGCCAAGACCCGCGTAATAGTCGCACTGCGCCAGTGCGTCGTCGAAGGTGAAGCCCCGGTGAAACTGCACGCGCAAGGTCGCTTGCAACGGGCGTGGATGCTGCTGAGAATGAGAGATCGGCATGTTTACTTTCGCGGGTCGATGCGTTGCAGCAGACGCATGCGCCGACGGCATGGCGCCTGCTCGAGCAAGGTCGATGCGTCGCCCGGCAGACGCCGCTGCCAGTTGGGATGTACGGCGACGGTGCCAGGCAGGTTCGGTTGTTCTTCCAGCCCCAGCAGGTCCTCCATCGGCAACAGAGCCAGCGGCGCCGGCGTCCGGGCAATGTAGGCGGCCGCGCCGTCGACCACGGCTTCCGGCTGATCGTCGGCCGGTTGTCCGCCGCTCACACAATCGGCGTCGAGCAAGGCTTGCCACAGGGAACTCCGGTCTTGCCTGCGGTCGTCCAGCGCCTGCGCTGCCGTGTCGCCCGGCATCAGCAGGTCGAGTTCGGCGCGCCATTCGATGTCGCGGCCGCGCCACCAGCCTGCCACGGTCGGCAGATCGTGTGTAGACGTGGTTGCGATGGCATGCGCCGGCCACGACTTCGGCGCCAGAAAACGCCTTTGCTCCCGCTCAAACCAGAGCACGCCGATGCCAAGCAATCCGCTGTCCTTCAACTGCGTATCAAAACCCTCAGGCACGGTGCCGAGATCTTCGCCGATCACGATGGCGCGGTGCCGCCATGACTCCAGCGCAATCAACCGCAGCAAATCCTGCGCCGGGTAGCGCAGATAAGCGCCGTCATTGGCATCGGCGCCTTCCGGCGTCAGCCACAGGCGCGTCAGTCCCATCACATGATCGATGCGCACGCCGCCGGCATGGGCAAACACGGAGCGCAGCATTGCGATGTACGAACGGAATCCCTCAGCGCGCATGGCCAGCGGCGAAAATGCGCCGATACCCCAGTTTTGTCCGCGGGTATTGAGCAAATCGGGCGGCGCGCCCACCGACAAGCCGGCAATCATTTCTTCACTGTGACTCCAAGCCTGGCTGCCGCCGTTGTCGGCACCGACCGCCAGGTCGGCGATCAGGCCGACCGCCATGCCGCTGTCGCGCGCGGTTTGCTGTGCTCGCTGCAAGCTGCGCGCGGCCTGCCATTGCAGAAAGATGTGAAAGTCGATCTCGCCGCCCTGCTCTTGTGCGAAGCGACGCATCTCCGCCGAATCGGGATGATGGTAGCGTTCCGGCCAGTGCCGCCAGTCGCTCGCGATGCCCGGCGTCCTGGCAGCCAGCGTGTGATGCAGCGCCTCAAACAATGCGTGGTCGTTCAGCGCCTGTCCGCCTTGCAAACGAAACGCGGCGAATTCAGCAGAAGGCGTGCTCTGCATGCGGAACATGCCATACAAGCGCCGCAACAGTTGCAGGCGATGGCGCCCTGCTTCCGGCCAGTTGACCTGCGACGCCTGCTCAAGACGCAGTTGCAGCGCCGTGGCTTCCGGGCCGGCTTCCTGCAATACCTGAAGCATTGCATCGCGTCCCAGGATACTTGCAGGGTCAACATGCAGCACGTTAAGAAACAGGCGGCTCGATGGCGAATACGGACTGAAGCGATGCGTGTCGGCCGCAAACATCGCGTGCACCGGCGAGATCGCCAGCGCGGTTGCGCCTTCCTTGCCGGCCTTCGCCGCCAGTTGCGCCAGTCCGCCAAAGCTGCCGATGCCGCCGTCGTGTTCACTGCGCAATCCATAGAGTTGCAGCGCCAGCCCCCAACCGCGCCGGCTGGCGTCGCCCTTGTCGAGAAAGGCGTCCGCCACGCCGTAGCAACGCGGGGGCGCCACTGCCAGCGTGACTTCGATGCCTGCCACCTGCAGCCGGTGATAGCCGTAACGGTCGAGGGCGGCAATGGTCGGCGCGTTGCCGTCGTTGCCGGATATCTTGCGCGCCACGTGTTCGCCGGACTCCAGAACAATCAGGCAGGATTGTCCGTGCAGACCGCATTGGGCCGGCAAGACGATATCCCTGCCGATTTCTGCAGTGATCAGCGGCGGCAGCGCGGCCGAGCGGTTGATTTCCTGCAGACGCGCGCGGCTTTCGTCGGCCTGCCGATGGCTGTCGCACGGCAGACCGAGCGTTGCCAGGATGGTGCGCAACGATGCCGGCGATACCGTTTGCGGCTGGTCGTAGGCGTCGATCCAGTTGACTGCGATGCCGGCCAGCGCCGCCAGGTTATAGACGGCCTGGTCGTAGTCGCTGGGCGTGTGCCCGGCTGGTTCAGCTGGTTCGGCAGATTCCGGCAGGCCGTTCATCTTGCTGCCTCGCGAATGACCAATATGGAATGCGGCGGCAATACGCCTCCGGCCAATCTATCAAGTACGCCGCCGCTGTCGAACAGAACATCGGCGCCGGCCAGCGTGGCAAGCGTATCCAGCATCGCGTCCGATGAATCCTGTACGGCCTGCTTGTCCAGATTGATAGTGATGCACAGCACCGTGCCGTTATTCAGCCGCCAGCGCGCATAGACCGCCGCAGGTCCGATAGCTTTCGCGTCCAGCGCAACGGCGCCCGGCAGATAAGGCGTAATTGCCTCGCGCCGGATCAGCAGCAGGCGATAGCACCACCCCATCCACTGGCCGGCGCTGGCGTCTTCTTCCGGCGCGACAGGTTCTGGAATCGACGCCATGAAGGTGGAAAAACTGTTGGGGTCCGGCAAGGCGTCAAGCGCCGCCGGGTCCGAGAATTCCGGAAAGCGTGAAAACTCCTTGCGCCGCCCTGTGCGCACGGCATCGGCCAGCTTCTCGTCGGCATGGCTGGTGAAGTAATAGAACGGCTGCGTTGCGCCATACTCTTCTCCCATGAACAGCATCGGGATCTGCGGCGACAACAGCAGCAAGGCCTGCGCTGCGCGCAAGGCGGCGGGGTCCGCCAGCGCCGTGAGCCGTTCGCCGTGGGCGCGGTTGCCGATCTGATCATGATTCTGGAGAAACAGCACGAAGGCCGTCGGGGGCAGCTCGACGCTGCTCTCGCCGCGTGTCTCGTTGCCGCGGTAAGGAGATGGTTCGCCCTGATAGACGAATCCTTCGCGCAGGCAACGCGCCAGTTTTTCAGCGGGCTGGATCGCGTAGTCAGCATAGTAGCCGCCGGTTTCGCCGGTCAGCAGAACGTGCAGGACATGATGGCCGTCGTCGTTCCATTGCGCCTCATACTTGCCATACTTGCCGCTTCCATCCCCTCCGCCGACACCGCCATCCAGCAGCGACGCCGCATTGCCATCGTGTTCCAGCACCAGATGAACATGCCGCTTGCCGAGGCCGATTTCCTCGTCTTCCAGTGCGATCGCCGTGCGCACCTTCGCCGCAAGCGCACGCAGCCAGCTCTGATCGCCGATGGCATGCACGGCATCCAGACGCAGACCGTCGAAGCGGTACTCCTGCAACCAGTACAAGGCATTCTGCGCAAAGAAATCCGCCACCTCGGGCCGGTGAAAATCGATGCTCTGTCCCCACGGCGTATCTGTATCGTTGCGGAAGAACGGCGAGTAGCTGGCGAGGTAGTTGCCGTCCGGCCCGAAGTGGTTGTACACCACGTCGAGGAACACCATCATGCCCAGGCTGTGCGCGGTATCGATGAGCTGCTTGAGCTGCTCCGGCGTGCCGTAACTGGCATCGGGCGCATACGGCAGTACGCCGTCGTAGCCCCAGTTGTAGGCGCCGGGAAACTCCGACACCGGCATCAGCTCGACCGCTGTGATGCCGAGTTCCGCGAGTTCAGGCAGGCGTTGCATGACGCCGGCAAAACCGCCCAGCGCGCCGACGTGCAACTCATACAGCACCGTTTCGTGCCACGGACGGCCGCGCCAGTCGAGCGTCTGCCACTCATAAGCGGAAGCGTCGATGACCACGCTGTCGGCATGCACGTCGCCGGCCTGGCAGCGCGAGGCAGGATCGGGGACGCTGATCTCGCCGTCGATCTGCGACATCAGCACGTAGTGATACTGGGTCAGCGCTTCGCAATCGGTCTCGACTTCAAACCAGCCTTCGTCGGAGGAAGTCAATGACGGCGACATCGGGACGCGACGCTGGCCATCCAGTTCGACCGCAGCCGTTTTGGCCAGCGGCGCCCAGATGCGAAACCGTGTGCGACCGTTACCCAGGTACTCGGCGCCGAAGGGCAGCTTGTAGTGGAAACGAACGTTGTTGGGATGGAGCGGAACGAGACTGTTCATGATTTTTCCCGGCATGGGCGATTGGCGAATACCTGCACGCTATGAGCCGCGACTTCGACGCTGGTCCCGCTATACGCATCTCTGGATGCGGCACCGTCGGCAATATTGCTGTCGATCAGCAGATAGTGCGCATCGTCGGGACGCGGGAAGGTGAATTCAATGGCTTCGTGCCCGGCATTGAAAAACATCAGCACGATATCGGGCGGCGGCGGCGCGTCTTCCTCCGCTTGCTCCTCGGGCAGATTGCCCGTGCCGGCGCATTGCAACGTCAGCGCGCGCGCCACCGGATTTTGCCAGTCCTCGACCGAGATCGGTGTGGCGCGCTCGTCAAACCAGGCGACATCGTGCAAGCCCTTGCGAATCTCGCGATGGCCATGCAGGAAGTGGTCGCCTTGCAATACCGGAAAATCGCGGCGGATCGCCGTCAATCGGCCGACGTAAGTGGTCAGCGCCACCGCAGCGTCGCTGCCGGCGGCATTCCAGTCCACCCATGAGATTTCGTTATCCTGGCAATAGGCATTGTTGTTGCCGTTCTGGCTGCGATGGAATTCGTCGCCGGCCAGCAGCATCGGCGTTCCCTGTGCGAAGAAGACGCAAGTCAGCATGGAACGCTGCACCGTTTCGCGCAACTGCAGGATGGCGGCATCGTCAGTTTCGCCTTCCACGCCCCAGTTGGCGCTGTAGTTGTCGTTGTGGCCGTCATTGCCGTTTTCACCGTTGGCTTCGTTGTGCTTGGTCTCATAACTGACGAGGTCGCGTAAGGTGAAGCCGTCATGTGAAGCGATGAAATTGACCGATGCCCACGGTTTGCGATGGTGGTGATCGAACAGATCCGACGAGCCGAGCATGCGTCCGGCAAACTCGCCGCGCAGACCCTCGCCGCCGGCCCAGAAATGGCGCACGCCGTCGCGGAACTTGTCGTTCCATTCCGCAAAGCGCGGTGGATGATTGCCTAGCTGATAGCCGCCCGGGCCGATATCCCATGGCTCCGCGATCAGCTTCAGCTGCGACAGGACGGGATCCTGCATCAGGGCATCGAAGAAACCGCTATGCGGGTCGAATCCCGTCGGCTCGCGCCCCAGCGTCGAGCACAAGTCGAAACGGAAGCCGTCGATATTGAAGGCCTGCGCCCAGTAGCGCAGCGAATCCAGCACCATCTGGATCACGCGCGGATGCGACATGTTGATGGTATTGCCGCAACCGGTGTCGTTGATGTAATAACGTTCCTGCCCGGGGATCAGGCGGTAATAGCTGGCGTTGTCGAGACCGCGGAAACTCAGCGTCGGCCCCAGCTCGCTGCCCGAACAGGTATGGTTGTAGACCACATCGAGGATCACCTCGATGCCTGCCGCATGGAAATGCCGCACCGCCATGCGCACTTCGTTGAGGTCGCCGGTCGACAGATAGCTGGGTTCGGGAGCAAAGAATCCCAGCGTGCTGTAACCCCAGTAATTGCGCAGATCGCGTTGCAGCAGGAAATTTTCCTGCAGGAAGGAATGCACCGGCATCAGCTCCAGCGTGGTGACGCCCAGTTTTTGCAGATGCGCGATGAAATCGGGATGGCCCAGCGCTGCGAAAGTACCGCGCTCATGCGGCATGACGCCTGGGCGCTGCATGGAGATGCCCCGGACATGGGCTTCGTAGATCACGGTTTTCGACCATGGCACACGCGGTCGCGGATAGTTCTGGCCGACCGGCATCTCTTCGATCACCACACCCTTGGGCATGGCGGCGGCGCTGTCGCGGCGGTCATAGCTGAGATCGCCCTTGGGCGAATGCAGTCGGTAACCGAACAAGGCATCAGTCCAGCGCACCTGCCCCACCAGCTTGCGCGCATAGGGATCGAGCAGCAGCTTGTTGGGATTGAAGCGATGTCCCTTTTGCGGCTCGTACGGGCCGTATGCACGGTAGCCGTAGACCAGTCCCGGCGAAGTGTCTGGCAGATAGCCGTGCCAGACTTCGTCGGTGCATTCCGGCAGGGTGATGCGTTCGACTTCGCGCCTGCCGGTGGCATCAAAGATGCACAGCTCGATTTTGCTCGCATGGGCCGAAAATACGGCAAAATTGATCCCCAGTCCGTCAAAACGCGCACCCAGTGGATAAGGTGCTCCTGCCTGCAGTTTTCTTGGCGTGATCAGTGTCATTGTTCTTTTCTCAGTTGCGTTTTCAGTTACGTTCGCGGTTGCATTTTCAGTGTCGTTCTCAGACTATCGCCGGCGCAAAACAAGGGTCGACAGCGGCGGCAAGGTCAGCAAGACGGAAGCCGGATAACCATGCCATTGCTCCGCCTGCGCAGTCACCCCGCCGGCATTGCCCAGATTGCTGCCGCCATAGATATCGGCATCGGTGTTGAGGATTTCGTCCCATTGGTAGCTGTTGCCGGCACCCGGAGGCACGCCGATACGGTAGTTGTGGCGCGGCACCGGCGTCATGTTGACGACGGTCAGCAGCGGCGCCTCGCCATCGTTTCCGTAGCGGAAATAGGCAAACACGCTGTTGACGCTGTCGTTGCCCACCACCCACGAAAATCCCTCCGCCTGTGAGTCGTAGCGATGCAAGGCCGGGAGATCGACATAGATCCGGTTGAGGTCGCGCACCAGGCGCTGGATGCAGCGGTGGCGCGGGTCGTCCAGCAACTCCCACTGCGGCGATTTGTCGTGATCGAACTCATCGTACTGGCCGAATTCGCTGCCCATGAACAGCAGCTTCTTACCCGGATGGCTCCACATGAAGCCGAGATAGGCGCGCAGGTTGGCGAACTTCTGCCAATAGTCGCCCGACATCTTTTGCAGCAAGGTGCGTTTGCCATGGACCACTTCGTCGTGCGAGATCGGCAGCACGAAGGATTCCGAAAACGCATAGATCATGCCGAAGGTGAAATCGTGATGGTGGTAGCGGCGGTAAATGCTGTCCTGCTCGGCGTAGCGCAGCGTGTCGTGCATCCAGCCCATGTTCCACTTGTAGGAGAATCCCAGTCCGCCCTGCTCCACCGGAGCCGTCACGCCCGGCCAGGCGGTCGATTCTTCGGCGATCATCAGCGCACCGGGGCAACGCTCCTGGACTGTCTGGTTGAGTTCGCGCAGGAAGGCCACCGCCTCCAGGTTTTCGCGGCCGCCATGAATGTTCGGCACCCACTCGCCGGCATTGCGGCTGTAGTCGCGGTACAGCATCGACGCCACCGCATCCACCCGCAACCCGTCGACGTGAAAATGTTCCAGCCATTCCAACGCGCTGGCGATCAGAAAACCGCGCACCTCGTGCCGGCCGAGGTTGTAGATCAGCGTGTTCCAGTCCTGATGGAATCCCTCGCGCGGATCGCCATGCTCATACAGCGGCGTGCCGTCGAAGTGGGCCAGTCCGTGGGCATCCGACGGAAAATGCGCCGGCACCCAGTCGAGGATGACGCCGATGCCTTCGCCGTGACAGGCATCGACAAAAGCTGCGAAATCTGCCGCCGCGCCGAAACGCGCGCTGGGCGCAAACTGTGACAAAGGCTGGTAGCCCCATGAGCCGCCGAAAGGATGTTCCATCACCGGCAGCAATTCGACGTGAGTAAATCCCATGCCCTTCACGTAAGGGATCAGGCGCTCGGCCAGTTCGTTCCAGTCGAGATTGCGGCCGTCCTCTTCAAGGATGCGCATCCAGGAGGCGGCATGGACTTCATAGATGGACATCGGCGACTGCGCCGATTGCCGCTGCGCGCGTTGCTGCATCCAGCTCTCGTCGCGCCAGCGGCGGCCGTCGCGGTCATCGATGACGCGTGACGCCGTGGCCGGCGGCGCTTCCGTAGCGCGCGCCATCGGATCGGCCTTGGCCGGCAGTACGGTGCCGTCAGGTCCGACGATTTCGTATTTATACAGCGTGCCATCGCGCAAACGGGGAATGAACAACTCCCACACTCCCGCGCTCTGGCGCAGACGCATCGGATGCCGGCGGCCGTCCCATTGATTGAAATCGCCGACCACCGAGACACGCCGCGCATTCGGCGCCCAGACTGCAAAGCGCACGCCTTCGACGTCATCGATGGTCATGACCTGCGCGCCGAAGCAGCGGCCCAGCTGGCGATGGCGTCCTTCGCGGAACAGATGCAAGTCGAAGTCGCTCAGCAGCAGACCGAAGGCGTAGGGGTCTTCGGTGATCTGCACTTCTTCGCCGCCATCGGCGCACGGCCACGCAACGTGCAGCACATAGGGAATCTCGCGTCGCGCCGCATGCGCAGGCAACACCACCTCGCCATAGAAAATACCGCTGCCGGCCTCGACGCCTTCCGTTGCTTCCAGCGGCGTCAGGTTGCCCAGCAACGCGCCGTGCGGATCGATATCGTCCGCCGGCCGCGAAAATACCTGCACGGCGATCGCGCCCGGATAGTAGCAGCACAGACGCAGTCGCTGCTCGTCCTGCGCCAGCTTCGTATAGCGCGGACCGAGCAAGGCGAACGGATCGCCGAGCTGCCCTTGCTGCAGGCTGCTCGCCAGCGCCGTGCCGGGAAGGTACGACGAATCCGGCTGAATGGAATGTTCGTTATCCATGGTGCTCTTCATTTGAGGCAATGCCATCGTTACTCCCGTCGATGTTATTTTTTATCCAGTAAGCGATTTGCGATGGCATAAATGCCGTGCAACGGCACATGCATCCATGCAGGCCGGTTGGCCGCTTCGTAACAAATCTCGTAGGCTGCTTTTTCCAGGGTGAACAGATCCAGCAAGGCGTTCTGGGCGGCCAGCGGCAGGCTGTGCGCCAACGCCGGATTGCCGACGCGATAGCCTTCCAGGAACGCGGCCTGGCATTCCGGCGCAAAGCGGCGCAGAACTTGCTCCTTGCCGGCACGCGCCGCATCGTCCAGATCGCCGGGCCCCATGTTGCGGCCAAAGGCGGCGGCGTAATCGAAGGAGCGCATCAGTCCGGCGACGTCGCGCAAGGGGCTGCCCTTGGCGCGGCGCTCTTCCAGCGAGCGCGCCGGCTCCCCTTCGAAATCGATGATGAAGACGTCGTTGAACGCGATCAGGATCTGCCCCAGATGCAAGTCGCCGTGCAGTCGGATGCACAAGGATCCTTCGCCGGCCTGCGCCAGTTGCTCGATGCGTTTGAGCAGCGGTTCGCGCTGCGCCAGCAGACGGCCGACGTGGCGCGCTTCATCCACCGTGACCCAGTCGTTCTTCTTGCGCAGGATGTCGCAGGCGGCATTGAGCTGCGTCGCCGCCGACTGCGCCCACGATTGCCAGACCCCGGTGCGCACCGTCTCCGGCGAGAAAGCGGCATTGTCGCTGGGCTTGCCGAGCAAGGTATGCATTTCGCCCAGCCGCTGTCCAAGCAATCGCGCAAACGTGGCCAGCTCGGCCAGCGCGGTGTTGCTGTTATTGCGGGAGTGCTGCGCGTGGTTGGGATCGGTCAGGGTATCGCTCTGGATCGCGCGCTCCAGCGTATCCATGGTCCATTGCCAGGCATCGCCCTGATTGTCGACATAGCGTTGCAGGACGATCAGCGCATACGATGTGCCATCTTCGCCGTTGCGCGTGACTTCGCCCAGCGTGGCAGGCACATTGGGGAAGCCGTGCTCGGTGAGATAGCGCCCCATTTCGATTTCCGGATGGATGCCGGGCTTGACCAGCCGCAGCACCTTCATGACCATCGCATCGTTGATGACCACCGAGCTGTTCGATTGCTCCTGCGCGACACGCCGCAAGTGCAGCGGCGCCTTGAGGACGGCGGCGTCGAAGGCCGCAGTCGGCGCGAACAGAACATGTCCCTGCCCGGCAGGCACCTGGGCGCGCTCGGACAGCAGTTCCAGCACGGTCATGATGAAGGAATCGAGGGCGAATGCATCCGTCAGGAAGCCGACATGGCGATTGCGGCGCACGCGCGACAAGGCCAGTTGGTGCGGTAAAGCCGAGACGGTGTCTTCTTCGCGGATGAAGCCCAGCGGCAACAGATAGCGCTGTACCTGCGCGCCTGCCGTGACTTCGATTTCGCTCAGCACCACCGGCAAGGCTCCGGGCACGTTCTTTGACATTGGCAGCGTGGTGGCCGCAACCATCTCGACCTTTTCTATAGTCCGCTGCTTGGCGGCGTACCAGCGGCGTTTGAGCAGATAGTGCGGCAACACTTCCTGTTCGAGCGTGGTGCGCGCCGGCGCTTCCATGATCTCTTCGACACCGCTGCGCAACACCAGCGTGACATACTCCGGCAACGGTTCAGGTGTGGCGGCATACCACGACGGCATATTGGCTTCGGTCGCCAGCAGGAACCAATAGAAGCCGAACGGCGGCAAGGTCAGCAGGTAATTCAGCTTGCCGATCGGCGGGAACGCGGTACCGCCCATCATTTCGATAGGAATCCGTTCGGCAAAGGCCGATAACTCCAGCTCGACTGCTTGCGCCGATTGCGACAGGTTCGCCACGCACAGAATGGTCTCGGTGGCGCCGCCTTGTTTGGGGTCGCTGTATTCCCGCAGATAAGCCAGGATCTTTCGATTGCTCGGATAGATCAGCGTCAGCGTGCCGCGGCCGAAGGCCTGATGCTGCTTGCGCACGCTGAGCAGGCGGCGCATCCAGTTGAGCATGGAGTGGCGATCGTCACTCTGCGCCTCGACATTGATGGTCTGATAGCCGTATTGCGGGTCCATCAGCGGCGGCAGCACCAGCCGTGCCGGATCGGCGCGCGAGAAACCGCCGTTGCGGTCCAGCGTCCATTGCATCGGCGTACGCACGCCATCACGGTCGCCCAGATGGATGTTGTCGCCCATGCCGATCTCGTCGCCGTAGTAAATCACAGGCGTACCGGGCATCGACAGCAGGAAACTGTTGAGCAGCTGAATGCGGCGCCAGTCGCGCTCGACCAGCGGCGCAAGACGGCGGCGGATGCCAAGATTCAGACGTGCGCGGCGGTCCGGCGCATAGAAATTCCACAGGTAATCGCGCTCGGCGTCGGTGACCATTTCCAGCGTCAGCTCGTCATGGTTGCGCAGGAAAATCGCCCACTGGCATTCGGCCGGAATGTCCGGCGTCTGGCGCAGGATGTCGGTGATCGGAAAACGGTCCTGGCTGGCCAGCGCCATGTACATGCGCGGCATCAGCGGAAAATGGAAAGCCATGTGGCATTCGTCGCTGTCGCCGAAATACTGCTGCACGTCTTCCGGCCACATATTGGCTTCAGCCAGCAGCATCCGATCCGGATACTTGCGGTCCATCTCGGCGCGGATGCGTTTGAGGATGGCGTGAGTCTCCGGCAGGTTTTCGTTGCTGGTGCCTTCGCGCTCGATCAGATAAGGCACGGCATCCAGGCGCAAGCCGTCAATGCCGAGATCGAGCCAGAAGGACATGACATTGAGCACCGCCTTGAGCACTTGCGGATTGTCGAAATTGAGATCCGGCTGATGCGAATAGAAGCGATGCCAGAAATAAGCCTTGGCGACCGGATCCCAGGTCCAGTTGGATTTTTCGGTGTCGACGAAGATGATGCGGGTGCCGTCGTAGCTCTTGTCGTTGTCCGACCAGACATAGAAATTGCGCGCCACCGAGCCGGCGCGAGCTTGCCGTGCCCGCTGAAACCACGGGTGTTGATCCGAAGTGTGGTTAATGACCAGTTCGGTGATGATGCGCAAGCCATGCTCATGCGCCGCAGCGATGAAGCGGCGCACGTCGCTCATGTTGCCGTAATCGGGATGGACGCCTTTGTATTCGGCGATATCGTAGCCGTCGTCGCGGCGTGGAGACGGATAGAATGGCAGCAGCCAGATGGTGTTGACGCCCAGACCTGCGATGTAGTCCAGCTTTTTGATCAGGCCGGCGAAGTCGCCGATGCCGTCATCGTTGGCGTCGAAGTAGGATTTGACATGAATCTGATAGATGATCGCGTCCTTGTACCACAGCGGATCATCGGTGAAGCGCAAACCTGCCCTGCCCGCGCGTGTCGCCTTGGCACGCTCTGCCTTGCTCGCCTTTTGCTTGCGGCCTTTGGCGTCAGGATTATCTTTCTTGTCGCCGGAAGGCGGCTCGCGGTTACGAAGGACGGTACTGTTCGATGGGATATCCATTTCATGCCTCTCCTGCGCGGATGCGCCAGATGGCGTAGGGACGCCCATGTGAATCGAAACTCAGCGGCTGCCGTTTGCCGCTCCAGGTAAAGCGGTGCTCGGTGAGCAAATCTTCGACCTGCACACGCGCATCGTCGGGCAGGCCGAAGCCGTCGAACGGTAAGTCGATCTCTCCATGCTGTGCATGGAAGGGGTCGAGATTGATTGCCACCAGCACCACGTTGTCGCCGAAACGGGTAGATTCGGACTTGCCGATGGCGGCCGAGGCGAGCCGTGTCGCTTTGACGAAATACAGGATCTTGTCATTCGACACCGGCAGGAAGCGCACGCCCAGATGCGTTTGCAACGCAGGGTTTTCGGCACGGATGTGATTCAGGCGCGTGACGTCGTCGATGATGTTGCCGGGCCGCTCCCAGTCCCAGGCGCGGATTTCGTACTTTTCGGAATCCAGATATTCTTCCTTGCCCGGCACTGCCTGCGCTTCGCACAATTCAAAGCCGCTATACACGCCCCACAAGCCCGATAAGGTTGCTGCCAAGGCGGCCCGGATCTGAAACCCTGCACGTCCGGACTTCTGCAAGAATTCGGGATTGATGTCCGGCGTATTGACGAAAAAATGCGGCCGGTAGAAATCACGCGGCTGATCGCTATCGCCCGTGTCGGCGGTCAGCTCAGTCAGATACTCGATGAATTCCTGTTTGCTGTGACGCCACGTGAAATAGGTGTACGACTGCGAAAACCCCAGTTTGGCGAGCCGATACATCGGCTTGGGCCGGGTGAACGCTTCCGACAGAAAAATCACCTGTGGATAGCGGCTGCGCACTGCCGCGATCATCCACTCCCAGAATGGAAACGGCTTGGTGTGCGGATTGTCGACCCGGAATACATTCACCCCCTGCTGCACCCAGTACATCACCACGTCGCGCAAGGCCACCCACAGATCGGGAATGGCGTCGTCGGCATAAAAGTCGACGTTGACGATGTCCTGATATTTCTTCGGCGGATTTTCTGCGTAGCGCATCGAGCCGTCCGGCCGCCAGGCGAACCAGCCCGGATGCTCGCGCAGCCAGGGATGATCGGGCGAGCATTGAATGGCGAAGTCCAGCGCCAGCTCCAGTCCATGGTCGGCTGCCGCGTCGCGCAGGCGCAGGAAGTCGTCCAGCGTGCCAAGCTGGGTGTGGATCGCATCATGTCCGCCTTCTTCGCTGCCGATGGCGTAGGGACTGCCGGGGTCGTCCGCCTCCGGCGTCAGGCTGTTGTTCTTGCCCTTGCGGTTGGTTTGTCCGATGGGATGGATGGGCGGAAAGTACAGCGTATCGAATCCCATCGCGCGTATCGCCGGCAGGCGTGCAATCACGTCGTCGAAGGTACCGTGCACGTCGGCATGGCCGCTCTGCGAACGCGGGAAGAGTTCATACCAGCTGGCGTAGCTTGCTGCAGCGCGCTCGGCTTCCAGTGGATATTCGACCGCGCTGCGTGCGAGAAAAGCGCGCGCGCCGGCCAGTGCGGTGAGTTGTTCGACCAATTGCGCGGTGTCGTCGGCGCTCAGCAAGGCCAGTCGTTCTGCATAGATCCGGTCGGATTCGGGCGCATTGTCAACGTCGCCCGCGCGCTTTTCAAATTTTTCCTTCTTTGCATTTTTAACGGCGTCACGCTTGCCGGCAGTGGCCGGCGTCAGGGCTTTGAGCAAGGCCGCGCTGCGTTCCAGCACGATGCCGTCGATACCATTTTCCAGACCTTGCTCTACGAGCCTGGCGATGAGCAGACGCCCTTCTTCCAGTTCCAGATGCACATCTACGCCAGCGCCGGCTTTCTTCCGCAGGCCGTCGCGGAAGGTTTCGTAGACATCGCTCCAGGCTTCGATGCAGAAATAGTGGCGCCCCAGGCGCGACAGGGACAGCGTCGCCTGCCAGCGGTCGTTGTCGTGATGGTGCATGGCAATGCGATGCCATTGTTTTTCATCCGCAGCGCGCACCAGCACCGAAGCGGCCAGGTGATCATGGCCGTCCATGAAGATGTCCGCGCTGACGATAAAACGTTCACCGACCGTATGTTTGACTGCAAAGCGACCGTCATCCACGGCAGGTGCGACATGTTCAATGGCGATGCGCGTTGAGCGGACTTTGTCCGGCACCGGCTTCTTGCGGCGGTTAGGGTCGCTGCCGACGGCGGGCGGGGTTTCCAGATCGAGTGTGCGAACCGCGCCGGGCGGCACCTGGCGTCCTTCGCCGTGCCATTGCACAGTGCTGCCGCCCAGACGCTGCTGCCAGTCGCTTTCGCCGATGCGGGCGCTGGCGTCGAGTTGCGGGTTGACGGTGATCAGCTGGCTGGCGTTTGCGGCCCGCCGTTCGATAAGCAACAGCGGCGCATCCGGCGAACTGAGCGGACGCAGATGCGGATTACCGCCGTCAACGCGCCGCTTCGCCATGTCCTGATTGGCGGCAAGGACGTCCTTAC
This sequence comes from Herbaspirillum sp. GW822-FHT03A08, assembly GCF_058801885.1. NCBI lineage: Bacteria > Pseudomonadati > Pseudomonadota > Betaproteobacteria > Burkholderiales > Oxalobacteraceae > Herbaspirillum > Herbaspirillum sp. GW822-FHT03A08. The sequence continues at coordinate 508,701 of NZ_JBXANR010000005.1, forward strand.
TGAGATCGAACTCGGCGTCGGCGCAAGCCTGCGCATAGGACTGTGGATTGACAAGCCGATTGGCGCTGCCGGCATGATGCGCGACGCTCAGAGCGTCAGTGAGGCCGAATTCGAAACCCATCGTCATCAGCCAGCCGGCGCCGCTGATGGTGGCGAAATGCAGTGCCCGCAAGGCACCCAGCCGTCTAGTCTGCTTGTCGCGAAAGCCATGAATGCGCGCCAGCCGCGGACCGAAAGGATCTTCCGGGAAAGCAAGCACCGGAGCAATTGCCGCCAGCTTGTCGTACTCTCGGAAATACCAGGGCGCGCGGAAGTCCCACCAGGCGCCGGAAGAAAATACCGCGTCAAAACCGCAACCCACCATCTCATCGAGTTGTCGATGCGTGCAACCTGGCGTCCAGGCGAGAAAATGCGTGCAGGAGCGTTGCTCGCGAGTGAGCGCAATGAGGCGGCACCAGAAATCCGCAGGAAAACTGGCGGGCTCGCGGCAGCAGAATCCAGCCACACCCGCATCGATCAGGATCGCCAGACGCGCATGCCACCAGGCCAGCATGGCATCGGCGACATCCGGTATGTCGAGGCGCGGCATATGGGGTTGCGATCGCACGCCAGGATAACGGGGATCCGGCAACACATCGCGGCCCGGCACGCTGGCGGCTGCCGATGTTCCGGCAGCACAGAACCAGTCCGGATGATGCTGCAGCGTTTCATCGTTGGCATTGACTCTCGTCAACGAGAGATCCAGCAGCAACCGCAGGCGGTATTCCGTGCAGAGATGAGCTAGGTCTTCCAGCTGTGCCAGGCTGCACATCCCGTAATCCGCCAGGGGATTGGCGGATGCGGCTTGCGCTTGTCCCTCGTTGTGTTCAGGCGTAGCGTCGCCGCCCGCGAACAGATCCGCTACCAGCGTATCGCCGCACAAGAGAATGTGATCGAAGTCCATGGCGGCACAGCGTTCGAGCAGATCGGTCCAGCCGGCTCGGGCCACCAGCGTGGGATCGATGCAATAGATACGCGGCGAAAACTCCGCTGTGACATGGTTTTCCAATGATCATTCTCACTTGTCTCAAGTCTAGGCGGACTGCATGGAAGCGGTAGCCGCTGCAGGCAACACTGTGCGGAACGCGGCCTTGGCCTCGCCTGCGGCAATCTCTTTGTAAGCGTCGATATACGCGGCGGCGGCGGTCTGCCAGTCGAAATTGGTTTGCATGGCGTTACGCTGCATGCCTTGCCATTGGTCGCGACTGCGGTAAAGATCAAAAGCGCGCTCGACGGCGGCTTCCAGATCTTGCGCACGCTCGCCGTCGAACAGCACGCCGCTGGCGCCTGCTGCGGCAGCGCCCTGCATGCCGGCGTCGGCAATGGTATCGGTCAGCCCGCCCACGCGCGAAGCGATCGGGATGGTGCCGTAGCGCATTGCATATAAAGGCGTCAGGCCGAAGGGTTCAAAACGGCTTGGATGCAGCAGCATGTCGCTGCCGGCATGCAGCGCATGGGCGCGGCGTTCGTCGTAGCCGATATGCACGCCGACACGGCCGGGATAACGGCTGGCCAGATCGAGGAAACCTTCTTCATAGCTGCGTTCGCCGCAGCCGAGAACGACCAGCTGCATGCGCTCATGGCGATTCAGGATGGCCGGCAAGGCGTCCAGCACGACGTCGGCCATCTTCTGGTGCGACATGCGGCTGCCGATGCCGACGATAGGCGCGAACGGATCGACCGGCAGCAGCCCGAACATGGTTTGCAGATCGCACTTGCACAGCGTCTTGCCGCGCATCTTGCCGATCTCGAAGGACGACGTGGTCATCGGATCATTTTTCGGATCCCAGACCTCGCTGTCGATGCCGTTGGGGATTGCCCGCAATACGTGGCGGCGCGCATTGAGCACGCCTTCCATGCCGTAGCCGAAACGCGGTGTGAGGATTTCGGCGGCATAGGTTTCGCTCACCGTGGTGACGCAATCGGCGTGCTGGATGCCGGCTTTGAGATAGCTGATCTTGCCCCAGTACTCCAGGCTCGCCATGCTGTCGCCCGGCAGATTCGCCAGCCCCAGCTGGGCTGCGAGGTCGAAGGAATAGTTACCCTGGAAAGCCAGATTGTGAATGGTCAGCATGGAGCCGATGTGATGCAGTCCTGCTGTCTTGAGCAGGAAAGGAATCAGGCCGGCATGCCAGTCGTTGGCGTGCACCACGTGCGGCGCCGGCAGGCTGGTCTCGCCGGCGCAGATCGCGACGGCGGCATGCGCCAGATCAGCGAAGCAAATGGCGTTGTCGCAAAACTCCTGCCCGCTCTGGTCGATATAGGGATTGGCGCGGCGCTGGCCGAAGCGCTCGGTGTCCAGCATCAGGACCGGCACATCGGTGCCGGGCATGGTCCCTTGCAGCAAACGCGCCGGGCCACCCGGCAATGGCCGCGGCAAAGCGATTGGCGTCAACGGCTGGGTAGCCGCATTCGCTGCATTGACGATAGCCGCGGCATAGCCGGGCATCAGAATGGAAGCATCGATGTTGCACTGGCGCAGGCTGACGGCCAGCGCGGTGATGACATCGGCAAGGCCGCCCGTTTTTACCAGGGGAACGGCTTCAGAACTGACTAAGAGGACACGTGCTTGCAATTGACCACCCCGTTATTGATTGTCTGCATGGATTAAAAATTCATCTTCAGAAAAGCAAAGCGCGATATTAAAAAAAGCGCTAACGCGCCAGATATCGGCGTCCGGGTTGTGGTTATTTTTTGCAGACCTTGCCTTTCTCTACAGGCCCTACGTTATCCAATCATGTTGCAGTGAACCATCGGACACCGGCGCATATCAATGTAGGATGCCTCCTACCGGCGTGTCGTCCGAAGCGTTCATCTGCATTGTCCTTGCTGCCTCATGATTGTTCGCCTCACGTGACGGACCTGCGCTGCCGGACTTTCCAGCTATCTAGGTCTCGATGCGAAACCCGAGTTTCAGCGAGACCTGAAAATGTGCGACCTTGTCGCCGTCGATGTGACCGCGCTGAGCGATGACCTCAAACCAGTCGAGATTATTGACGGTGCGCCCTGCTTCCCGGATGGCGTTGCGGATGGCGTCGTCGCTGCCCTGCTCTGAACTGCCGACCACTTCGATAATCTTGTAGGTATGGTTGCCGCCGGTGACCGATTGATTCATGGTGGACTCCTTGGTGGTGATGGTGATGCTGATGACAATGATGGGAAGATGCGCACCGAGTGTGCAGTGTGAGCAGATGCGGTCAGAAGGCTGCCAGGCCGCAGTCAGCCCTGACATTGTTGTTACGGATGCAGTCTCAGGCTAGTCAGCGTTGACGGGTGCGCCTATAAGCGGGCGCCTCAAAGCCCTGTAGGAGAATTTTTAGCTGCCGTTCGTCTTACGCTGCTATGCGGCAAAGGCTGATGGCGCGCAAGCGTCAACGGTCTTAATCTGACTTCAACGCGGATTTTCCGTCCTTATCACTCATCTCAGGAGCGCATCATGGCCAAATCTACTTCGAACCATTCGACACTTGGCGTCCCCCAGCCGCAGCAAGCTTCGCAAGCCAATGCCGCCGAAGCCGAAGTGCAGCAGGCGCGCCATCGCACGACAATCCGTATTGCCGGCATCGAAGGCGTTGACGGCTTTGCCGATGTGCTTGATGACGGCGACAGCAAATCGCATCCGGAAAAACACTGAGAAAACTGTGAGCGGTCCTAAAGCCGCGGTGATGTAACCATCATCCGCGGACAGCCGACACCCTGTCTCGCACCGACACGATGCATTGCGCCAGACGGCGCCGCATGGGCCGGTGCTTTTTTATTTCGGAAGGAGCAAGCATGTCCCACGCATCCCATCAGGAGCATGAACAGGCACGCCGCAATCAACGTCACGCCGATATGCGTGACAAACCGGAAGAGAAACCGGTGAAACAGGAGAAGTTACGGCAAGAGGATAAGGCGATCAAGGGTGCAGCGCCGGCTGCGCCGCCCCGGCATGAAGATGAAGCCTTTGATGTGTTCAAGGGAGATTCTCCCCAAAGCGACGGCTGAGGCTGCGAGAGGCGCAGCGCAAGCAGAGCCGACCCTGCGTGCAAGCCGCCGCCAGGGTCGGTCAGGAGAAATATTTAGCGCTGCGGCCGTCCCGGCAAGACGAAACTGAAACGTGAGCCGCGGCCGACTTCGCTATCGACATCGAATGTCCCTTCGTGCGCCTCCACGAAGGTCTTGAAAATTGCCAGCCCCAGTCCGAGACCGCCCGCCTCCTTGGTTTCGCTCTCGAATTTCTCGAAAATCAATTCCAGCCTGTCCTTCGAAATGCCCATGCCGTTGTCGCTGACCCAGCATTCAACCCCGCCGTCCGGCGTGGGCGCCGCGCCGATCACCACCTCGCCTTGCGGCGTATGCGTGATGGCATTGGCGATCAGATTCTGCATCATCCGGCGCAGCAAATCGGCGTCGGCGTAGACGACCAGCTCTTCCGGCACATCGTTGAGCAGCCGCGTGCTGCCGGTGCCGGCGACCGGGTTGAGATCGTAGACCATGCTTTCGATGAGCGGCCACAAATCGACATCGCGGCGCTCCAGCTTGACGCCGCTTTCGGTTCGCAAGTTGTCGTTCTCTTCAATGACTTTGGTGACCAGTCCCGACATGCTTTGCACGTTGCGCTGCAAGACTTTGATCATGCGTGCTGCGCGATGATCGGGAAGATCGGCGGCAAAGGTGGCTTCCAGCACCTTGGCGGCCAGCGCCACCGCATTGAGCGGCGTGCGCAGATCGTGGGCGATGAAAGAGAGATATTCTTCCCGGCGCCGCTGTACTTCCAACGCGCGGTTGATGGAAAACGTCTGCACGGCAAGCCCGATGGCGCTGTCGAACACCAGGTTCATGACATGAAACGGCTTGCCCTGCAGATTGATCTGATGTTCCGTCGCCAGATCGTGAACGCAGCCGCGCAACAGGTTGTACTCAGCCACCACCTCTTCAATCATGTAACCGTTGTGCAAGCGCTGCAGGCCGTGTTCGGGCGGGGTGCCGTCGGCCAGCACTTCGGCAATGGATTCGTCCGAATTGCGGCGGAACGCCAGCGCGATCTCATCCAGCAAGGCCGGCACATGATCGTTGAGCGTGGGGATGCTGAGATTTTGTGCCGACGGCAAGGCGCGCACCAGAGTGCGCCAGCGCGAGAGAAGGCTCTCCCGATTGCGCTCGACCAGATCTGCGAGAACTTCCAGCTTATTGATAAGGTTCTCCCCTCAGTGCGCCAGATCACCGGTGCGCTGCAACTCGCGGCTGATGCCGTCGAGGATGTTTTGCAACTGATCGATGTCGTAGGGCTTGGGCAGCGAAAATGCGGTGCTGCTGACGTTCTTGCTGATCTGGGCGCCGTAGCCGGAGGCGAAAATAATTTTCAGGCCGGGCGCTCTGACGTTCATCTGTTGCGCCAGTTCGATGCCGGACATGCCTGGCAGGCTGACGTCGGTAAACAATACGTCGAAGGCCCGCCGCTCCAGCACGGCCAGCGCCTGCTCGCCACTGCCCACGCCGTGGGCATGATGGCCGAGCGCACCGAGCAGTTCGCAGACCAGTTGCTGCGAGTCGAGATTGTCTTCCACCACCAGAATCTGCAGGCCGGAATTGTCGTCGGTCATGGATGGGGCCGATAAAGGAGTCGATAAGCTTGTCATCATGTTTGCCAGTGTTGTCTGTTCAGCATCGTTTCTTGTACTGTACTTTTCATGCCGTACCGTTCTGCGGAATTGTGCTTGCGAGGTATTCCGCATCGTCCATGCGCGCGACGACCGTCGCCGCGCAATTTACAGCCTCGATAGTAAAGCATCCCCGCCGCAAATTCACATGCCGGCGACAAAAAGACATTTCCACGCGAAAAGCCGGAAAGGCTTTCCTGCCGGGCCTTTCCGCACCCACTTCAAATTGTCTTACAAAGGTTTCAGGGGTCATCTGACAGGGGCAAAAAGGCCCTGCTGCTACAGTAAGCCATCAGAAAAAAAGTTTTACTTTGTCAACTCAAACGACGTCAATGTGATGGATCTACAAAAAAATAACCTCACTTCTGGTCGCCATCCCGCATATTCCGATCGCGCCGCCACCGGCATTGCCGGTCTGGATGCCGTGCTCGGGGGCGGCGTTACCGCACATCGCCTCTACCTGATCGAGGGCACGCCGGGTACCGGCAAGACCACCTTCGGCCTGCAGTTCCTGCTTACGGGAGCGGCAGAGGGAGAAACAGGCCTCTACATCACCTTGTCGGAAACCGCGTCTGAACTGAAAGCCGTCGCCGCCTCGCACGGCTGGTCGCTGGAAGGTCTGTCCATCTACGAGATGGTCAACGAGGACGATCTCAGTATCGATTTCCAGCAATCCATTTTGCACCCGTCCGAAGTCGAACTCGGCGAAACCGTTCGCAACGTGATGGCGCGCGTGGACGAACTGCGGCCGTCGCGCGTCATCTTCGATAGTCTGTCGGAAATGCGTCTGCTGGCGCAGAATCCGCTGCGCTATCGTCGCCAGATCCTGGCGCTGAAACACTTTTTTGCCACACGCAGCTGTACCGTGATGATGCTGGACGACCGCACCAGCGATCCTGGCGATCTGCAATTGCACAGCATCGCCCATGGCGTCATCAGCCTGGAACAGCTTGCGCAGGAATTTGGTACCGAACGGCGCCGCCTGCGCGTGGTGAAGATGCGCGGCATCAAATTCAGCGGCGGCTATCACGACTTCCTGCTGGAAACCGGCGGCATGCGCGTATTTCCCCGCCTGGTGGCGTCTGACCATGCCGTCGATTTCGACGACGCCGTCGTCAGCACCGGCGTTGCGGAGCTGGACACGCTGCTCGGCGGCGGCTTGGTGCGCGGCACCAATACCTTGCTGAGCGGCCCGTCCGGCGTCGGCAAGACGACGACGTCCATCCGCTGCGTATTGAGCGCGCTGCAACGCGGCGAGCGTGCCGCGTATTACCTGTTTGACGAAGGTATCGGCACCTTGCTGATCCGCTCGCGCGCATTGGGTATGGATGTTTCGCCCTATATCGCCGATGGCCGTCTGACGCTGTACCAGATCAACCCCGCAGAGATGTCGCCGGGAGAATTCGCCAGCCGGATACGCCAGGCCGTGGAACAAGAGGATCGTACATTCATCGCCATCGACAGTCTCAATGCTTATCTGCAGGCGATGCCAGGTGAAAAATACCTGCTGCTGCAGATGCACGAAGTACTGACCTATCTGAGCCTGCAAGGCGTCACCACGCTGCTGGTGCTGGGACAACACGGACTGGTCGGCGAGATTCGTTCGGACGTGGATCTGAGCTATCTGAGCGACGCCATCCTGATGTTCCGCTTCTTTGAGGCGCATGGCGACATCTCCACTGCGATCTCGGTGATCAAGAGCCGCACCAATCATCATGCCCGAACGATTCACGAGTTCCGCCTCAGCGCCAGCCAGGGCCTGCAGATCGGTGAGCCACTGCAGGATTTCGAGGGCATCATGAGCGGCCTGCCGTCTTATCGCGGCAAGACGCCTATGCTGAACAATGCCGTTTAATTCTTCGCTTGAAGAACGCATCCTGATCCTCGCACCGCACGGCCGCGACGCGGAAGTGATCTCGCAGACGCTGTCGCGCGAGCGGGTCAAATGCATCGTCTGCCCGGACTACAGCACCTTGCTGCAGGAGCTCACGAGCGGTGCCGGTGCGGCGCTGATTACCGAGGAAGCGCTGATGGGCATGGACTTCAGCATGCTCAATCGCTGGGTCGAAGCGCAGGAATCGTGGTCCGACTTTCCTTTTGTCATCCTTAGCGCACGGCGGCGCGGGCAGGAGCGCCATCCGTCTCTCGACCTGCTCGAACAGCATATCAACATGATTCTGCTGGAGCGCCCGGTCAATGCCGAAACGCTGGTGCGCGCGAGTGTCTCGGCCCTGCGCGCGCGCCGCCGCCAATACCTCAGCCGCAGCCATCTGCACGAACGCGCACGTTCTGAAGAACATCTGCGCCTGGCATTGCACGCCGGTCGCCTGGGATCGTGGAGCCTGGATCTGGACAGCTCCATCCTGATCGTGTCGGAAACCTGCAAGATGCATTTCGGGATTGCGCCCGAGAGCGAGTTCACCTACGACGATCTGCTGCAGGCGATCCATGCGGATGACCGCCAGCGCCATCTGGATGTCATTGAAGCAGCCGTTCTGTCCAAGGAAGACTTCGCCATCGAGTACAAGGTGGTATGGCCGGATCAATCCGTGCATTGGGTCCAGATCCGCGGCCAGACCATGCATAACCGCGTCGGCGTGCCGGTACGCATGGCCGGCGTGTCGCTGGATATCAGCGAACGCCGCGAAGCGGAGAACCGCCTGCTGGAAAGCCAGAGCGCCTTGCAGCAATTCAATGAAACGCTGGAAGCGCGCATCGAAGAGCGCACTTCCGAACTGGCGCAAGCCAATGATCGCCTCATGCGGGAAATGGCCGAGCGCGAGCGTACCCAGATTGCCCTGGTGCAGGCGCAAAAGATGGAGGCGATCGGCCGTCTGACCGGCGGTATCGCACACGATTTCAACAACCTGCTCAATGTGATCATCGGCAATGTCGATCTGATCGAGCGCCTCTCCTCGGACGAGCGCATCAAGCGCATGGCCGGCTCGGCCCGCAATGCCACTAAACGCGGAGCCAAGCTGACCGGGCAACTGTTGGCATTTTCGCGCAACCAGACGCTGGATCTGAAGCCGGTGGATATCGAGGCGGTCATCGACGGCATGAAGGATCTGATTTCCGTCTCGGTCGGCACCGGCATCAACATTACGGTCAATATCCCGGAGGCGTTGCCACGCGCCATCGCCGACGCCAACCAGATTGAGATGGCGATTCTGAACCTGACCATCAACGCGCGCGACGCCATGCCTGACGGCGGCAATCTGAGTATAGAGGCACACCAGCGGGAGGCACGTGGCGGCGTACTCAAGGACGGCATGTATGTCGTTATCGCCGTCAAAGATTCCGGCGCCGGCATCACGCAAGAAATCCTCAGCAAAGTATTCGATCCGTTCTTCACCACCAAGGCGGTCGGCAAAGGCACCGGGCTCGGACTGAGCCAGGTCTACGGCATCGCCGACCAATCCGGGGGCCAGGCGCGCATCGAAAGCGTGGTCGGCAAAGGCACCACCGTGGAGATCTGGCTGCCGGTCGCCAGCGCCCTGCCCGTCTATGAACCGTATCAGGAATCGCTCGATCACGAACTTGCTTCCAAAGAGAGCGGCAACATTCTGGTGATCGAGGATGACGATGAGGTCAGGCAATTCATTGTCGAATGCCTGGAGATTCTCGGCTATACCGTGGAACAGGCAGAGAACGGCTGGTTCGGACTGGAGAAACTGCAGGCGGGCCGCTTCGACCTGCTGATCGTGGATTTTCTGATGCCGGGAATGAACGGTGCGGAAGTCATTGCAGCAGCGCGCGAACGCCATCCGCAATTACCGATTCTCATGGCAACCGGCTATGCCGACATGCAGGCGGTGGAAAAGGTGATCGGCCTGGAAGCCGTGCTGCGCAAGCCCTTCCAGATCTCGGAACTGGCCGGTAGCGTCAAGCGCGCCATGCATGTCCACCCTGCTTCGGAACAACTGCGTTCGGCCGCGTCTGGCGGTTCCTGAGTCATTCCCGATTGCTATTCCTGCGGCCCAGCCTCATCCCGGCGTCATTGGCGCCGCGGACATCGACTTACTTTACGCGTTGCTTTTCCAGCTTGCGCGCCAGTGTCCGGCGATGCATGCCGAGTCGGCGCGCTGTTTCGGAAATATTGAAATCGGTCTCTACCAGCACTTCGTGGATGCGCTCCCATTCCAGGGTCTTGATGGAGGTTGAGCGATTGGTCAGTTCGATCTCCGTCGTACCGGCGACGTGGCCGAAGGCGGCTTCGATGTCGTCGGTGTTGGAGGGCTTGGCGAGATACTGGCAGGCGCCCAGCTTGATGGCTTCCACCGCGGTGCCGATACTGGCGAAGCCGGTCAGCACCACGATCAGCATGTTCTCATCGTGCTGGTGCAGCATCTGTACGCAGGCCAGGCCGGAGGTGCTGCCGTTGAGCTTGAGATCCACTACCGCATAACCGGGATTGTGCTGCCTGAGCATAGCTTCGGCCTCATCCTGGCTGGCAGCCTGCAATACGCGATAACCGCGCCGCTCAAAAGAGCGGCCCAGCGTGCGTGCAAACGCCTCGTCGTCTTCGATGATCAACAGCAGACGCTCAGTGGACATGTTGCGAATTCTCTTTCATGGGTTCTGATGGATTTTCTTGTACTGCCGAGCCGTCTTCCATCGCCGACTCGTCTGCCTCGAGGCTGATTGCCGACAGGGGCAGCGTCAGGCTGACCGTGGCGCCCGCGATGATACCGTCTTCTTCGCGATTGTGCGCGGTGACCGCACCACCCAGTTTGCGTGCGACATTGACGACGAAAAACAACCCCAGCCCGCCGCCGGTTTTACCCTTGGTCGACTGATACGGCTTGCCCAGCTGGTCCAGCATGCCCGGCATGAAACCGGGTCCGGTGTCGTCCACGGTCACCTTCAGTATATTGCCCTCGCGCGTGGCGCTGAAGCGCAGCCAGCGTGGCGATGCCTCCAGCGCGTTGTCGAGTACGTTGCAGATCATTTGCTTGAGCGCCGAATCGAAGGCCACCGGCATGTCTTGATCAATGTAGTTCTCAAAATCGAAGGCGACGATAGGACGCGTGGCGCGGAATTCTTCCGCGATGTCGCCGAGGAAGGTATTGAGCGTAGTCTTGACCGAGGATTCGCCGCGCGCTTCGCCGGCCGAGAGCAGCACGCCGCTGACGATGGTTTTGCAGCGCTGCAGCTGGATCTGCATTTCGCTGATTTCTTCCAGCAGCTCCGGGTTGCTGCTGAACTCCGGCATGCGCCGCCAGTCACCGAGGATCACCGATAGGGTCGCCAGCGGCGTGCCGAGTTCATGCGCGGCGCCGGACGCCAGCAGGCCCATGCGCACGATGTGATCCTCTTCCGCTGCGCGCTGACGCAAGGCTGCCAGTTGGGCATCGCCGGCGCGGCGGATACTGCTGATGCGCGTGATGAAGATGGCCAGCAAAGCGGCGATCAGGATGAAGCAGATCAGCATGCCTTCGACATACAGGCTGAAGACGCCGTTGCCATGGTCCGGCGGCAACGACAGCGGGATCGAGAATTGCGACAGTCCGGCGAAGCACAGGCTGGTGATGACGACAATCGTCCAGGTCGACCAGGCCGCCAGCAGCACCGCGCTGATGATGATCTGCAGCAGGTACAGGAAGGCGAACGGGTTGGTGGCGCCACCGCTCAGATAAAGCTGCGCCGTCAGCGTGGCCACGTCGACCAGCAAGGCCAGGAACAGCTCGCGATTGGTCACGAACGGCCGCTCGTGCCAGCGCAGATGGCTGGCGATGTTGAAGGCGATCAGGCAGGCCAGCACTTCCAGCATGTGCGGCAAAGGCAAATGAATGTCGAAGCCGAAAATCACCACGATGATGGTCGTGATCTGTCCGAACACCGCAATCCAGCGCAGCTGGATCAGCTGCAGCATGTTCTTGTGACCGGCGGCGCGGTCGGGGGTGTTCGAGGATTTTTCTGCGCCAAGCGGCGCTACGCCATCCATCAGCATATCTTGCTGATGGGGAGGAATGTCGTGATGGGTGATGAACTGCGTATTGTCAGGCTTGCTTGCCATTGTTGCTTTCCTGGTCCAGTCGGGCCGCGCGACGGCGTTTTTCGTCGCGCATGACCCAGAAGCCGGCACCGGCCATCATCAGCGCCAGTCCGTACCAGGTGAGAGCATAAACCAAGTGGTTGTTGGGGAAAGCAATTACTGTCAAACCGCCGACAGGTTCTCCTGCTGCTGTAGCTGCGGCGCGCCCGTCTTGCTGCGCGGAACCATTGGAGGCAGCATCGGCATCGACGAAATAAGGTGCGACATTGCTGAGCTTGCGTACTTCTGCAATGGCCTGCACATCGCGCGAAAACCAGCGATCGGCAGCAGGATCGTTATGGCGCAGGAAACCGCCGCCACGCTCGCTGATGCGCAACAGCCCCGTCACATCACCGGGAGCGTCGCCTGCGCCCTCTTTCACGTCATGCGCTCCCGTGGCGATGTAGCCGCGATTGATGAGCGTTATCGTGCCGTCGGCGCTGCGCAGCGGCGTCAGCAGCCAGTAGCCGCTGCCGTAGATGGTAGCCGCCTGGACGCGCGCAGTCTGCGCATACAGATAGGTGCCGGTGACGCGGACGTGGAGATATTCATGGGAATCGGCTGAAATTCTCGGCCAGGCATCTGGGCCCGGTGCGGCAACGGGAGCCGCGTGAACACGGTGATCGACGCGCTCGATCAGGTCGAGCTTCCAGAACAGGCGTTTGACCTGCCAGGTGCCGAGTGCGAGGAAACCGAGAAAAACGACGAGCATGCAAAGCGCCAAAAAAAAGCGCAGCCCGGAAGACCGAGGGCGCGCCGTTGCTTCCATTGTTGCAGAAGCTGCGGCGCGCCCTGGAGACTGACTATCTGTCACTGAACGATACTCAGAAGATGCGGAGAAGATGCAAATCAGCTGCAGATCACTTCATGCCAGGCATGTCGTGCTGCATGTTTTGCATCGAACCCGGCACGGCTTCCTGGATCAGATCCTGGCTCATGCCCGGCATCATGTTGTGATTCAGGTGATACATGACCCACAGCGAACCAGCCAGCATGATGACCACGACCATGATCGTAAAGATCAGCGCCAGGATGGTCCAGCCGCCTTCGGACTTGGAGTTCATGTGCAGGAAATAAATCATGTGCACGACGATCTGTACCACTGCCAGGCCCAGCAGGACGAAACCTGCTGTGCTCGACTTTTCGATCACGTTGCCCATGACCAGCCAGAATGGAATCGCTGTCAGGATCACCGCCAGCACGAAGCCGATGGTGTAGCTCTTCAGGCTGCCGTGGTCGGCGGTGTGGTCGTGGTGGTGGACGTCGAAGCCGTCCTCATGACCGTATTTCTCGGCGTGCGATGGGTGGGCTTGATGTTGTGGCGCGCTCATGGCAGGACTCCCATCAGATAAACAAAGGTGAAGACGCCGATCCAGACCACGTCCAAAAAGTGCCAGAACATCGACAGGCACATCAGGCGACGGCCGTTTTCAGGTGTCAGGCCATGCTTATTGATCTGGAACATCAGCGTGATCAGCCAGACGATACCGAAGCTGACGTGCAGACCGTGGGTTGCGACCAGTGCGAAGAACGATGTCAGGAAGCCGCTGCGTTGCGGACCCGCGCCTTCATGGATCAGATGGATGAACTCATACAGTTCCAGGTAGATAAAGCCCGCGCCCAGCAAGCCGGTGACGGCCAGCCAGATCAGCGTGGTCTTGACCTTCTTCTTTTGCATTTCCAGCATGGCGAAGCCGTACGTGATCGACGACAACAGCAGCAAGGAAGTATTGATCGCCACCAGCGGCAGATCGAACAGCTCGGCGCCGGTCGGACCGCCCGCATAGTTGCGGCCCAGCACGGCGTAAGTGGCAAACAGACAGGCAAAGATCAGGCAGTCGCTCATCAAGTACATCCAGAAACCCAGCAAAGTGCCGTTTTCCGGATGATGTTCCTTGACGTAGTAACGCGAACTTGGCGATGCGCCCATGGTTGCGGCGGAGGAATTAGAAATCTCAGACATGGCTATCCAGCAAGCGTGTGCGGTTGGCTTCAACACGGACGACGTCGTCGGCCGGGATGTAGTAATCGCGTTTGTAATTGAAGGTATGTGTGATGATCGCAGCCATCAGGGCGATGAAACCGGCGCCTGCCAGCAACCACATCTGCCAGATCAGGCCAAAGCCGATCACTGCGCTCAGCGCGGCAATGATGAAGCCCGAACCGGTGTTCTTCGGCATGTGGATAGGCACGAAACCTTCCTGCGGACGGGTGTAGCCGTTGGCCTTCATGTCAGCCCAGGCGTCGTTGTCATGCACGCGTGGAGTGAACGCGAAGTTGTAATCCGGCGGTGGCGAGGAAGTCGACCATTCCAGAGTACGGGCGCCCCATGGATCGCCGGTCGTGTCGCGCAGCTTGTCGCGGCGCAGGTAGCTGACCACCAGCTGGATGATGAACGAACCGATACCCAGTGCAATCAGGAAGGCGCCGAACGCAGCGATCTGGAACCAGATCTGCAGCGAAGGATCTTCGAAGTGGCTCATGCGGCGGGTAACGCCCATGAAGCCCAGCACGTACAACGGTGTGAACGCAACCCAGAAACCGATGCACCAGAACCAGAAGCTGCAACGGCCCCAGAAATCATCCAGCTTGTAACCGAAAGCCTTCGGGAACCAGAAGTTGATGCCTGCGAACATGCCGAACACCACGCCGCCGATGATCACGTTGTGGAAGTGAGCAATCAGGAACAGGCTGTTATGCAGCACGAAGTCGGCAGGAGGAACCGCCAGCATCACGCCGGTCATGCCTCCGATGACGAAGGTGATCATGAAACCGATAGTCCACAGCATTGGCACTTCAAAGCGAATGCGGCCGCGGTACATGGTGAACAGCCAGTTGAAAATCTTGGCGCCGGTCGGGATCGAGATAATCATCGTGGTGATACCGAAGAACGAATTGACGCTCGCTCCAGAACCCATGGTGAAGAAGTGATGCAGCCAGACCAGGTAGGACAGGATGGTGATCACGACGGTCGCATACACCATGGAGGTGTAGCCGAACAGGCGCTTGCCGCTGAAGGTCGAGACGATTTCCGAGAAAATGCCGAAAGCAGGCAGAATCAGAATGTAGACCTCAGGGTGACCCCAGATCCAGATCAGGTTCACGTACATCATGGCGTTGCCGCCGAGATCGTTGGTGAAGAAGTTGGTGCCGAATACGCGGTCCAGCGACAGCATGCCCAGAACAGCCGTCAGGATCGGGAAAGCAGCAACGATCAGCACGTTGGTGCACAGTGCAGTCCATGTGAAGACCGGCATCTTCATCATGTTCATGCCCGGCGCGCGCATCTTGACGATGGTGGCGATCAGATTAATCCCTGATAGCAGCGTCCCTACCCCGGCAATCTGTAATGACCATATGTAATAGTCCACCCCCACATCAGGACTGCCGAGGATACCCGACAGCGGTGGATAGGCCAGCCAGCCGGTACGGGCGAATTCGCCGACGAACAGCGAAGCCATGACCAGGCCGGCGCCGAATGTCGTCATCCAGAAGCTGAAGTTGTTCAGGAACGGGAAAGCCACGTCGCGCGCGCCGATTTGCAGCGGCACGACGTAGTTCATCAGACCGGTCACCAGCGGCATCGCCACGAAAAAGATCATGATCACGCCGTGGGCGGTGAAGACCTGGTCGTAATGATGCGGCGGCAGGAAGCCGGCCGAATCGCCGAAGGACAGCGCCTGCTGGGCACGCATCATCAGCGCATCGGCAAAGCCGCGCAGCAGCATGACGATGCCGAGGATGACATACATGATGCCGATTTTCTTATGGTCGATACTGGTGATCCAGTCGCGCCACAAAGGACCCCACAGGCGGAAATAGGTAATGCCGCCGAGTACGGCGACGCCACCGATCAGCACGCCGATAAAGGTTATCAGCAGGATGGGTTCATGAAAGGGAATCGCTTCCCAGCTGAGACGGCCGAAGATCAGCTTGGTCATGTCAATATGGTCTAGCATCGTTACTTTCCGCTGAAAAAGAAGGTCGCGGCGCCATGCGTTACAACTTGCATGGCACTCTTGCCGGTGACGTACATCGCTGCCGCCGGCTGTTCTTTCGATTGATTATTCATGGTGGTGCTGGCCGGCTGCCATGGCGACTTCCTGCGGAGCTGCCTTGGCAGCGCCCTTTTCAGTCTTTTCGCCCTTGCCTTCGTCCTTGACGTTCTTGTCGGTCATCATCTGCTTGTCCATGCAGACCTGCCCTTCAGCGACGCAACGGTTCAGGATCGCGTGGAACAGTGTGCCGTCGACAGCGTTGAAATGCTGCACCGGATCCTTGATGCTCGGCTTTTCCAGCGCCATATATTGCGCGCGTTGCAGAGCGCCGCCGCTGGACTTGACCTTCTTGACCCAGGCGTCGAAATCGTCATCGCTCACGCCATGGAACTTGAAGCGCATGTCAGAGAAACCCGCGCCGCTGTAGTTGGCGGAGAAGCCTTCAAACTCGCCCGGCTTGTTGATGACGGCGTTGAGTTTGGTCTGCATGCCGGGCATCGCGTAAATTTGTCCTGCCAAAGCCGGGATATAAAACGAGTTCATCACTGTCGAAGCAGTAATCTTGAATTCGATAGGCCGGTCGACCGGCGCCGCCAGTTCATTCACGGTGGCGATGCCTTGCTCCGGATAGATGAACAGCCACTTCCAGTCCAGCGCGACGACTTCTACGGTCAGCGGCTTGACGTTTTCAGGAATGGGGCGTTGCGCATCGAGGCGCGACAGCTTGCGGTAAGGATCAAGCGTGTGGGTGCTGATCCAGGTCAGCAGGCCGAGCGCGATGATGATCAGCAGAGGCGCGCCCCAGATAACCAGTTCGAGCTGGGTCGAGTGATCCCAGTCTGGTTCATAGCGGGCCGCGGTATTGTTCTGGCGGTAGCGCCAGGCAAAAAGGACGATCAGCGCAATCACCGGAACGATGATGAGCAGCATCAGAATAGTGGAAATGACGATCAGCCTGCCTTGCTGGCTGGCGATGTCTCCCGAGGGATTCAGGACTACCGTGTTGCAGCCAGCCAACAAAATTGCAGGCAGAAAAATGAATCCGCGGCGAATGAGATGTGAAAACATGCAGGGAAAGTCCAGTCGGAGCTATCAAATCATGCTAATGTACACTTACCGTAAAGCATTGGCGATTGGACAATTTGTCCTACCCAGCTGTCCAGGTACATAACAAAAAAATCGACAATGTCTTCGCGGAACGTAGCGGCGTCACAGACCGAACCAAGAAAGAGAGACAATGATCATGGCTAGCACTCATATTCATCACCCTGAACTTCCTGGCAAATTTTCTGCAAATACGCCTGTCGGTGGTTCTGATAATGCCAAATCTGATCATCCAGTGATTGCGCCAGGTGATATTGCAATCGGCGTGGTCATCGGAAGGGCTTCAGAATACTTCGATTTCTTCGTGTATGCCATAGCCTCAGTGTTGGTTTTTCCCACAATTTTCTTCCCCTTTGAGCAACGCCTGGAGGGCACGCTCTACGCCTTTACCATTTTCGCCTTTGCGTTTATTGCGCGGCCGTTTGGCACCATTATCTTTATGGCAATACAAAAGAAACTGGGGCGAGAGGTCAAGCTGACGCTGGCGCTGTTCATGCTGGGCCTGTCCACGGCAGGTATCGCGTTCCTCCCGACTTATGAGCACCTCGGCTTCACGGCCATCGTCCTGCTCGCAGTCCTGCGCATCGGCCAGGGCCTGGCGCTGGGCGGCTCCTGGGATGGTCTGCCTTCGCTGCTGGCGCTGAACGTGCCGAAGAACAAGCGCGGCTGGTACGCCATGCTGGGCCAGTTGGGCGCGCCGGTCGGCTTCATCGTCGCCGGTCTGGTGTTCGCTTATCTGATCGGCAACCTGACCAGTGAAGACTTCCTCGACTGGGGCTGGCGCTATCCGTTCTATGTCGCGTTCGCCATCAACGTGGTTGCGCTGTTCGCCCGTCTGCGCCTGGTAGCGTCCGAGGAATATTCGAGCCTGCTGGCAGAACGTGAACTGGAACCGACCAGCGTCGTTGACATCACCCGCACGCAAGGCCGCAACCTGATCATCGGCGCCCTCGCCGCCCTCGCCAGCTATGCGCTGTTCCATCTGGTGTCGGTGTTCCCGCTGTCGTGGATTTCGCTGTACTCGATGCGTTCGATGAGCGACTTTCTGATGGTGCAGGTGTTCGGCGCGGTGCTGATGATGGTGGGTATCGTGCTGTCGGGTCCGATCGCTGACCGCTTCGGCCGCCGCACCACCCTTGGTGCGCTGGCGGTGCTGATTGCGGTACTCAGCGGCTTCGTGCCGACGCTGATCAATGGCGGCGACACCGGCCAGGACATCTTCATCCTGGTGGGCTTCGCCCTGCTCGGCTTGTCGTATGGGCAGGCTGCCGGCGCAGTGACCGCCAACTTCCCTGCCAAGTATCGCTATACCGGTGCAGCGCTGACATCCGATCTGGCATGGCTGGTTGGTGCAGGTTTTGCACCGCTGGTGGCGCTGGGCTTGTCGGCGCACTTCGGCCTGGCTTACGTCAGCATCTATCTGTTGTCGGGCGCAGTCTGCTCGCTGGCGGCATTGAGCGTCAACCGCGCGCTGACATAATCAATCAGTCGTTGAAGCACAAAAAAACGGCCTGGTCTGCGAAAGCAGCCAGGCCGTTTTTCATTGCGGGAAGAAGTACTACGCCACCCGCCCCAGCAAATCACCGCCGGCCTGCTGATACAGCTTGTGGGCAGGCCGTGCCAGACCGAGATTCTCACGCAGACTCTTGCCTTCATACTCCGTACGGAACAAGCCGCGCCGGCGCAGTTCCGGCAACACCAGCTCGACGAAGTCATCCAGTCCGCCCGGCAAGGTCGGCGGCATGATGTTGAAGCCGTCGGCGCCGCCCTTCAGGAACCAGTCTTCCAGACGATCGACGATGCTCCCCGGCGTGCCATGAATCGACCAGTGTCCGCGCGCCGTCGCCACGCGCAGATAGAGTTGGCGGATAGTCAGATTCTCGCGGCGCGCCAGTGCCGTCACCAACTGGAAGCGGCTCTTGGTGCCGTTCGGTTCCTGTAGATTTTCGGGCAACGGTCCGTCCAGCGGATAGCCCGACAAATCAATGCCGCCCAGATGCTGCTGCAACAGCGACAGCCCGACGGTCGGATGAATCAGCGATTGCAGCTCTTCGAACTTCTCCTGCGCCTCGCTTTCGCTCCGCCCCACCACCGGGAACACGCCAGGCATGATCTTCAATTCATCCGGATGGCGGCCGTACTTCTCCAGCCGCGATTTCAAGCCGCTGTAGAAACTCTGCGCATCCTGCAATGACTGTTGCGCGGTAAAAATCACTTCGGCCGTACGTGCCGCCAACTCTTGTCCCGGCTCCGACGATCCGGCTTGCACCACCACCGGATGCCCCTGCACCGGACGCGCCACATTCAACGGACCGCGTACGGAAAAGTGCTTTCCTTTGTGGTTGATCGCATGCAATTTGTTGAAATCGAAATGCACGCCCTCCGCCTGATCGAAGCGAAAAGCATCATCTTCCCAGCTGTCCCACAAGCCGCGCACCACGTCGACGAATTCTTCAGCACGCTCGTAACGGGCGCCGTGTTCCGGATGCTTGTCGAGATTGAAGTTATGCGCTTCCGACTCCGACCATGAGGTCACTACGTTCCATCCGGCGCGGCCATTGCTCAGATGATCCAGCGACGCAAACTTGCGCGCCACATGATACGGCTCGTTATACGTGGTCGATACCGTCGCCACCAGACCGATGTGCTCAGTGACCTGCGACAGCGCCGACAACAGCGTCAGGGGCTCGAAAGTTGCAGCACGTGAAGTCAGATGCAAGGTCTCCGCATCGTGCGAGCGAATCGCTACGCCATCGGCCAGAAACAACGCATCAAACTTGGCGCGTTCCGCAGTCTGTGCGATCTGGCGGTAATGCGCGATGTTCTGTCCGGCATTCGCTTGCGCCCGGGGATGGCGCCAGCCTGCAACGTGATGACCGGTTGCCTGTAAAAAGGCGCCAAGTTTCAGTTGTTTTTTCGGTGTACTCATGATGCCACCGCCGCCGTAGAAACTGTCTCGGCAGAACGTGTCTTCTCCGGCACATTGCGCGCCACGCTGCGACGGCCGTCGACACTGACCGGCACGTCGCCGGCAATCGTCACGCGGCGGACCACGCGGTGCTGATCGCCGTAGTCGTTGATTGCATAATGCTGGGTCGCGCGGTTGTCCCAGATCGCCACGTCTCCCGACGACCAGCGCCAACGCACAGTGTTTTCCAGTCGCGTGACATAACTGTCGAGCAGCTTCAGCAGATGATCGGAATCGGCCGTCGGATAACCCAGCAGCTTCTTGACGAAATGGCCAAGCACCAACGTGCGCTCGCCGGTTTCCGGATGCACGCGCACTACCGGATGCTCGGCTTCATAGATGGTCGAGGTGAACACTTCGCGATAGCGTTTCAGTCCGGTCTCGCTGGCATTGAAACGCGAGGCGTAGTCATAGTCGTTGGTATGCAAGGCCCACAAATTATCTGCCAGCTGACGCAGCGCCGGCGGCAGATCGAGATAGGCTTGCGCGGTGTTGGCCCAGACAGTGTCGCCGCCGTATGCCGGAATCTCCACCGCGCGCAGGATCGATGCCTGCGGATACGCCACGTCGAAGGTCACGTCCGTATGCCACGAATTGGCCCGGCCGCCGTGCGCGGAATCCAGCTCCAGCAGGTAGCCCGTGCCGTCGCGTACCGGCACTGTCGGATGCGCTACCGGGTCTCCCCACAGTTTGGCGAAAGCTTCCTGCCCTGCGTCGTCAAGATGCTGCTGGCCGCGAAAGAACAAGACCTTGTATTTCAGCAGCGCCTGGCGGATAGCGGCGAAGGTCGTTGCGCCCAGATCGCCGGACAGGCGCACATCGCGAATCTCGGCGCCGATACGGCCGGCAACGGGGTGCAAATCAAGCAATGCTTCTGACATCTTGTATCTCCTTGATTGAAATAACGCTGGCTAATGCGTCTTACGGTTGTGCTGCGGAAGACGGACGACAATTTTTGCGACAAGCGACATTGGCGGTGTCGGGACGGCTGTCGTTGATGAAACCGTCGCGATTGGGCATCCGCACTTGTGGCAAGGACTGCGCGTCGAGCACGGCGTTGTCGGCGACGATGCCGTTCAAGTTGAGCAGATACGCCGTCACCGCATATACCTCGTCTGCGCTCAGGCTCTGCGGCGCGTTGTACGGCATCGCCCGCTTGATGAAATCAAACACCGTCGTCGCATAAGGCCAGAAGCTGCCGATGGTTTTTACCGGCTTCGCTGTCGCCAGCGAGCCTTTGCCGCCAACCAGCTGATCAGCCAGACCGCCCTCGCCTTTGACGCCATGGCAGGCGGCGCATTCCTGGGCATAGATGCTGCGGCCTCGCTCGACACTGCCGATGCCTTTGGGCAGTCCCGCACCATCCGCGGCGACGTCGATATTCCACGCCGCCAGATCACGCTCGCCGGCGGCCTGGCCGATGCCATAGACCTGCGCCTGCGCGACCGGCGATGTCAACAAGACCGTGCCCAAAGCGATCACGATGGCGACGAGCGACTTAAACCTGGACATTGGTAATGACTCCGTCGCCCGCCACTTTCCAGCTCTGTATGGCGTTGAAGTGATAATTCGATTCGACGCCGCGCGCCTCGACCAATTGCGTTGCCTTGGGCTGCACGTAGCCGGTCTCGTCCACTGCCCGGCTTTGCAACACCGCCGGCGCACCATCCCAGCGCCATGGAAATCGAAAGCGCGTCAGCGCGCGATCCAATACCGGTTCCTGCAATTGCGCTGCATTCCAGCTCCGCCCGCCATCGGTGGAAACGTCGACACGTTTGATGCGCCCGCGCCCCGTCCATGCCAGACCGGATATTTCGTAAAAACCTTTCTCCTTGAGCCGATGATCCGGCGCCGGAAAAGTAATCACCGATTTGGTTTCCATCAAAAACGTGAACTGCCGCGCCATACCGTCCGGCATCGAATCCGTGTACTTCGACGTCTCTTCGCGCGTCATGAAAGGCTCGCGTCCGACCTTCAGGCGACGCAGCCATTTGACACTCATGTTGCCCTCAAAGCCCGGCAGAAAAAGACGCAGAGGATAGCCATGCTCCGGCCGCAGACGCTCACCGTTCTGCGCGTACACCAACAAGGCGTCGTCGAGCGCCTTGCTGAGCGGAATGCTGCGCGTCATGCCGGCGGAGTCGGCGCCTTCCGCCAGAATCCACAAGCCTTCCGGTTTGATGCCGACCTCCTCCAGCACAACCGCCAGCGGCACGCCGGTCCATTCGCAGCAAGACAGCAGTCCATGGCTGAACTGCAGCGAGGCGGTGCCCGGCCCCTTCCATTCACGCCCGGTATTGCCGGAACATTCCAGGAAATGAATCCGCGACACCGACGGCAGCCGCACCAGATCATCCATCGTAAAAATTGTCGGGCGCTCCACCAAACCATGCACCGCAAGCCGATGCTGCTCCGGATCGATCTGCGGTATGCCCGCATGATGCCGCTCGAATACCAGTCCGGTCGGCGTGATGATGCCGTGCAGATTCTGCAAAGGCGTCATCGATGAATTCGCTCCGGGAATCGGCGTTGCGCCACGCGAGCGGCGCACTACATTTTTTTCGTACGGCGACGGCTGGCCATAGGGATGCCACAGCACCGGCTCGCCCGGCGTCTTGCTCCACGGCGCCACCGTCAATGGCTCGGCGCGTGCGCCCGGTGCGAACGCCGCACCAGCCAATGCGCCGCCCACAACGGCGCCGCCACGCAGGAAACGTCTGCGCCCGGATTCAGAATTTATCTTGCTGCTCATCGTTGCGGTTGTCTCTGCTTTTTTATTTTTAAATGGCGAATTGCCATTGGCGAATCTGCTCTGGATCGATGGCATCTGAACGCAAAGGCGGCTCCGCAAAGCTGGCGCTGTCGCCGGAAAATTCCTTCAATACCTCTTGCTTGACCTCGGCAAAGCCGGTTGCCGCGCGTTCCCGCGGATGCGCCAGATCCACCGGCACGATGCGCCGGATGCGCCCCGGACGCGGCTCCATGACGACAACCTTGTCGCCGAGATAGATCGCTTCTTCCACGTCATGCGTGACCAGAATCATCGTGATGCCTTCGGCCTGCCAGATGCGATGCAATTCCTGCTGCAGATAGGCGCGGGTCAAGGCGTCGAGTGCGCCGAAAGGTTCGTCCAGCAGCAAGATTTCCGGCTTGCTGACCAGCGCGCGCGCAATCGCCACGCGCTGCGCCATGCCGCCCGACAGTTGATGCGGGTAGGATTTCTCGAAACCTTCCAGTCCGACGAGGGCGATGTGCTCTCGCACCGCCTGACGCTTTTGTCCCGGCGTCAGATCGGCGTTGAGCAATCCCAGCTGGATGTTGTGCTCCACCGTCAACCACGGAAACAGCCGATGTTCCTGAAACACGATGCCGCGTCGCAGACTGGTGCCGACGATACGTTGGCCATCCAGTAAAACCTGCCCCTGATAATCCTCTTCCAGTCCGACGATCAGACGCAGCAGAGTCGATTTTCCGCAACCGCTGGAACCAACGATGCTGACAAATTCTCCAGGCTGGATGGTCAGGGTCACATCCTCCAATACCGCCAGGTCGCCATTTTTGACGGGATAGGATTTACTTAAATGCTGGATATCCAGCGTGCCGGCCAATGACATCTCCACTCCTTAAAATTGCGCGACAGATCGACCGCGCCATGCCAGCAGACGACGTTCCAGACGCGCCGCCAGCCAGTTCAGCGCAAAGCCGACGAAGCCAACCACGATCACGCCGAAAATCACCAGATCCATCAGAAACAATTCGCGGCCATCGATCATGGTGTTGCCGATTCCCTTGCCGGATACCAGCAGATACTCCGCTCCCAGCGTCGCCAGCCAGGCGTAGATCAAGGCCAGATGAATGCCGGCCAGAATCGATGGCGATGCCGCCGGCAAGATCAGCTTGAACAGCCATTGGCGACGATTGAACTTCAACACGCGCGCTGCCTCGATCAGTTCGCCCGGGACGCTGCGGATGCCTTCAAAGGTATTGAGCACCACGGGAAAGAACGCCGCCAGCGACAGGAAAGCCACCTTCGCTGCGTCGCCCAGACCGAACCAGACCGATAGCAAAGGAATCCAGGCAAACAAGGAAATCTGCTTGAGCGTATGAAAGGTCGGACCGATCATGCGCTCGAACAGGCGCGACAAGCCAAACGCAATGCCGAACGCCAGACCGCCGCTGACGCCAATGGCGAACCCGATGAGGTCGCGCCGCAGACTGGCTTCAAGCGCAATCCATAACTCGCCGCTGCGCACCTGCTCGACGGCGGTGTCCCACACCTTGTCGACCGGCACCAGCAACGGCGACGTCGTCCAGTGAAAACGGGCTGCCAGCCACCACAGCACCAGCAGAAAAATCGGCAAGACCCAGCCGCGCAAGACTTTCGGCACGGGGTGTTTGTCTTCGGGATGAAGGAAGGACATGGCGATCTCCGGTCAGAATCCGCTGCGGCGCCAGCCGAGCAGGATCACTTCAATCCGCGCCAGCACCTGATCCAGCGTGTAGCCCACTACGCCGACGACCACGACCGCCGCCATCACCACATCCAGCTGGAACAGCTGACGGCCAAAGACGATCATGTAGCCCAGACCTTCCGACGACGCCAGCAACTCCACCACCACCAGCGCCAGCCAGGCATGGGTAAAGCCGTAGCGGACACCGTTCCAGATCGGCGGCAACGCGGCGGGAAAGATCACGCGCCATAGCAACTGCCAGCGCGAAAATTTCAGTACGCGCGCCACCTCGACATAGCGCGCGGGCACGTTCTCAATGCCCTTGTAGGTATTAAGTGCAATCGGCACCAGCGCCGCCTTGGAGATCAGGATGATCTTGAGCGCCTCGTCGATGCCCACCAGCAGCATCAGCAACGGCAGCCAGCCCAGCACCGGGACCTGGCTGAAAGCCTTGAACAAGGGATAAACGTAATCCTTGAATACCGGCGACAAGCCCATCGCCACGCCCAGCAGCAAGCCGCCGATCAGGCCCACGCCGAAACCTATCACCACGCGCAGCAAACTGATCTTCAGGTTGTCGAACATTTCGCCTGAAGCAACCAGATCGATGAAGGTCAGCAACACCGATTGCGGCGACGGCAATACCTGCGGCGCGACCCATTCAAAACGCGCGGCGACATACCAGAGCAACAACAGAAACAAAGGGAACGGCAACGCCAGCCAGCGCGGCGACCACTTGCGGTAGAAGCGCACCTGCGGCGATGCCGGCGCTGCTGCGGGATGAGCCGGTTTCGACGGCGCAGATTGTGGGGGTGGCGATAATTCCAGCGCTGCCTGCTGCGTACTCATGGCTCAGGTTCCCAGAATTTTTCCGTTGACCTGGAAGATCGGCCAATAGGTTTCCAGATGCAAGTCCTTGAGCGCCGCTTTCAGGTAACGCTGATCAATCCATTGGTCAACGTCAAATTTGGCGCGGCTCAGTTTGAGACGATAGGCCTGCTCCACCGAATCCTTGTAGCGCGCCACCAGGAAAGGATCGAAGTTGGGATTGATGCGCACGCGCAGCGGTTCGCCGTCGTAGTCTTCACGCCAGTGTTCATATGGCGTACCAGCCTTGGCCCAGAGACGCAAGACCTCTTCACGATTGACTTCATCTGACGCCCACTTCGATGTTTTCACGAAGGTCTTGACTACCCGTGCAGTGATCTCCGGATACGCTTGCGAAAACTCTTCCGTGACCAGGACATGAGACTGCGTGGTGAAAATCGGCGAGCCGCCCTTGCTGCTGAAAACGATCCGTGCAGCGCTCTTGTCGCGCAGGCGCAGCAGATTGATATTGCCGAAAGCGGCGTCGATATCCTTGGTACTCAGCGCCGCCAGCGTGGTTGCCTGGTCGAGATTGATGGCGCGCAGATCGCGCTCCTGCAAGCCGTTCGCTTCGAGCACGCGGTTGATCGGCAACTGGGCGTTGGTGCCCTTGAAGATGGCGACGCGCTTGCCGCGCAAGTCCTTGACCGACTGAATCGGCGAGTCGGGCGGCACCGCCAGATAGATGTTGGAACGCACGCCGGTCGCCAGCACCAGCTTGGTTTTCAGCCCGGCCGATTTGGCAACGATGGAGGGCAAATCACCTTGAAACGCAAAATCGAGTTGCTTGTTGGTCAGCGCTTCGTTCACTGCCGGTCCCGCGCCCTTGAAGAAAAACCATTCGACCTTGATGCCATCCGCCTTGAACTCTTCTTCGACCCATCCCTTGGCATTCGCGACGGCTGCGGAACTGCCGGAAAACTGCGGCGGGTTGCCGATGCCCGGCTGCGCGACGCCGATACGTATGGTCGCAGGCTGATTTGCTGCGCGCGCTTGCAGACCCAGCAATGCAGCCCCCGCACCAATACCGCCGGCAGCAAGATGCCTGAGCACAGTTCTGCGATCCAGAGTCATGGTTTTTCCTTACTTGAAGTTGATACAGACAACCGCAATAGCGGAGCAAAAATCTGCGATCAAGTATAGGTAAGGGAAAACCGGCGACAAACGAATGAATTCGTATGTCCTTATGCGAAACTTTTTCTCACGCAATCGAGGCTTGTGCCGCCCGTCATGAATGCGGAGCTTCTTCGCCAATCGTTGTGCAGCGTCAATCTGCCGTATTCAGACGAGACAATTCCGGCCGTGCCAGATACAGCACTTCATAAGCATCGCCGGCGTGTGCCGGGTCAATTTCTCGCGACGACAGATGCAAGCGCACGAGATGCCAGGCCGACAAATCGACGGAAGTCACCACGGCAACCGTGTCAGGCTGATGCGCCAGTTGACGATTGCGCGCTATCTCTTGCGCACGCAATGCGGCGATGTCAGCAATATCGTTGAAAGGGATGTTTTCGCGATAGAGAGACTTTGCCTGCTGCGCCGGCCCTGTGCGCACATCAAGCGGAAGCCACAGTTCAATGGCGGGACGGCCGAAACTGCGGATCACATTCTGAAAGCGGTCGCCGGTGATGAAGTCGGCAGCCTCGGCATCGTCGTTCCACAAATAAACCGAGGCATAAAGATTGCCGGCGGCGCCATTCTTGTTGGCTTCGCGCATGACAAAGGCCTTGAACGCAAGGCCTTTGGTATCGTCCCACAGAGCGCCGCGTGCCGCAGCACGACGACGGATGATGTCCATGTCGTAGTCGACGGGAAGACGGTGTGAATATTGTTTCGACAGCATAAGCTTTCCTTGTGTGATAACAAGGAGAGCCTAGGTTCAACTTGATGTGACCGCCAGCCGGTGACTGTCATTTCTGCGATGAGACTTGCAAATGGTGCATTTCACGCATATCGACATGCGAAAAATGACGATGCATTCAGCACCGTCACCTCGCCGGCATCCACACTACATTTTGAAACCGCCGACGATGGTGGCCAGCCGCGTCGCCTGATCCTGCAAGGATTGCGCCGCCGCTGCGGCCTGCTCCACCAAGGCGGCGTTCTGTTGCGTGCCCTCGTCCATATGCGTGATGGCGCGATTGATCTCTTCGATGCCGGTGCTTTGCTCCGAGCTGGCATTGGCGATTTCGCTGACGATGGCGCTGACGTTCTTGACGCTGGTCACGATCTCCACCATGGTCTGCCCGGCCTTTTCGACCAGATGGCCACCGTCGGTCACCTTCGACACCGATGAATCGATCAACACCTTGATCTCTTTGGCGGCCTGCGCGCTGCGTTGCGCCAGGCTGCGCACTTCACTGGCGACCACCGCAAAGCCGCGGCCTTGCTCACCGGCACGCGCCGCCTCAACGGCAGCATTCAAGGCGAGAATATTGGTCTGGAAGGCGATGCCGTCAATCACGCCGATGATATCCACGATCTGGCGGGAAGACTGATTGATCGCTTCCATGGTGGCGACAACGTTGCCGACCACCTCTCCGCCTTCTGCTGCAATAGCCGATGCCGCAAGCGCCAGCTCATTGGCCTGGCGCGCATTGTCGGAGTTCTGTTTGACGGTGGACGTCAGCTCTTCCATCGCAGAAGCGGTTTCTTCCAAAGCACCGGCTTGCTGCTCGGTACGGCCCGACAAGTCGAGATTGCCGCTCGCAATCTCGGACGACGATACTTTGACGGCATCGCTGGTGCGCCGGATTTCCTGCAGGATCGTCGTGATCTTTTGTACGAAGACGTTGAATGATCGCGCGATCTGGCTGACTTCATCCTTGCCGTCTTCCGGCAGGCGCATGGTCAGGTCGCCATCGCCGGAGCCGATGCTGTCCATGGCATTGCGCACCTGCGACAGGCGTTTGAACACTGCTCTGGTGATCATGCCCAGGATCAGCGCGGCCAATGCCGCCACTAGCACGATGGCAATCAGCGACGACTGTGTCGCGTGACGCATGCCGGCATTGACGTCGGCCTTGTCGATCGCCACCAGCAAGGTCCATTCAGTGTCCTTCACGGGAATCGCCTGAACCACCTTGGCGGCGCCGTTAAGCACGATTTCCTTTTTGGCGCCATCACCCGCAAAAGCATTGAGACGCTCCGCGGTCAACTCCGGATTCCAGTCCTTGACCGGCTTGTTGATCCACTGGGCATCTGAGTGAGCCAGCATCATGCCGTCGCGGTCGACCAAAAAAGCGAAGCTGGCCGGCGTCGGGTGCACCGCCTTGACCACATTGCTGACGCCGTCAAGAAACACCGCTGCTGCCACCACGCCCTGCAAGACCCCATCTTTCTTCACCTGCGCGGTGAAAGACACCATCGGCTTCTTGGTGACGACGTCGGTGTAGGGCTTGGTCACCACCGCCTTGCCGGCCTTGACCGACTGCTGATACCACGACCGGCCGGTCGGATCGTAACCGGCCGGTAATCCTTCTGCCGCCGAAGTAAAAGCGGTCTTGTCTTCCTTGCCAAAGGTGGTGACGTAGAAACCGCCGCTCTTCTGCAGCTGCTTGATCACAAATACCGGATCCGCCTGCAACACCCCCTCCGCCGCCGCAGCCGCCATGCTGGCCTTGGCCGCCACCCACTCGTTGATCGCCGAGGCATAGCCATCGGCGATGGAGCGTGAACTCTGATCGATGGCGAGGTCGTTATCCGTTTTGACAATCACGTACGACACTGCACCGACCAGCCCCAGACTCGCAATGAGCAAGCTAATGCTGAAAAACAAAATACGCGTTCTGATTGAGGTAAACATACCGGCCCTTCCCTGTTTGTTTTTATTTAAATGTACGGATCAGACAAACTTGCCGATACGGCCTACAACAGCCTCCCGCACCGAGCCGCTGGTGATGAAGGAATGCGCCACCTGAATGTCGTTATGGAACCAGCGGTCGCCGTCCAGGCAAGCCGGTATCTGCTTGCGGATCTCGTCATACGCTGCCTGCGTCCCCTCGCCCAGCACGAAGTCCTTCAACAGCTCTTGCGTCATGGTCAGTCCCTGCGCCGCCAGCAGCATTTCCACGCCGACGATGTATTGCGTGTTGGCGACGACAGTCGCAGCCTTGCGCGCGCACCAGGTCGAGTTGGAGATGTGGTCTTCGCTATTGCCCTTGGACGGAATGCTGTCGACGCTGCCCGGCATGGACAGGGTGCGGTTTTCCATCACCAGTGAGCTCATCGAGCATTGCACCACCGGATAGCCGGTGTTGACGCCGCGCACACCGCTCATCAGGTTGCGCGGCAAGCCCCATGACAGGGTCGGGTCGATCAGGCGCGCAATGCGGCGTTCGCAGATGCTGCCCAGATCGGTGATGGTCATGGCGAGCAAGTCCATCGCCTGCGCCAGATACTGGCCGTGGAAGTTGCCGCCGGAGATGATTTCAAAACCGCCGCCTTCTTTGTCAAAAATCAGCGGGTTATCGGTGGCGGAGTTGATTTCCTTGTCGACGATGGTGTCGATGTAGTCGAGCGCATCGAACACCGGACCGTAGACTTG